>SVFF01000007.1 GCA_015057005.1 Lachnospiraceae bacterium
GGAGATTATGCTGCTTATGACGGACTGACAGTAGTTCATTACGCTGAGGACGGAACCGTAGAGTATCTGAACAGTACGTTGATCGGAGACTGCATTGCATTTAATGCGACAGAGTTCTCTTATTACGCAGTAGCAGGTTACATGGGTGCTTCACCTCTTGATAATCTGACTGATGATGCAATCAGTGATGATGTGAAGACAGACAGTAGCGTGCCGGTATTACCTTGGATAATCGGTGGAGGATGCGGACTGGCACTGTTAGCAGTACTCCTGTTCCTCATCATGAAAAACAAAAAAGTATAGGCTGGAGATTAATTTACAGCAGGAAAACGAAACAGTGATTACATGGCAATGATTATGTAATGACCGGCACCAGGCAGGGGGATTTTTTCTCCCTGCCTGAAGCCGGATTAATACGGAACTAAAAAAAGGATGCAGAATGCATCTAAAACACGTAAGAAATGAGAAAAAACATATGAGAGATGCCTTTTCGGACTGTCATCCGATCGTCAACTTCATATTTTATATAGGTGCCCTGGTCATGGGGATGTGCTTTCGCCATCCGGCTTTTTTGATCAGCTCCCTTGTATTATCGCTTGTCTATTATGGCGTGTTAAAGGGGAACTGTCTGAAGTACATGGTTGGAATGAGTGGCATTTTTGTGGCGATTTCTCTGATCAATCCCTTGTTTAGTACCTATGGGGAGCATGTATTGTTTACATGGCCGGGAGGAAAGCCTTATACCTTTGAGGCCCTGTGTTACGGCATGGCCATGGCAGCTATGTTTGTAACCATATTGACCTGGTATGCCACTTACAATGAGGTGATGACCAGTGATAAGTTTTTGTATTGTTTTGGGAGACTTGCGCCTTCTGTATCGTTGATACTGACCATGGTGCTGCGGTTAGTGCCTTCTTTTCAGAAGAAGGCAGAAGCAATTGCCGGAGCAAGAAAATGTATCGGTAAATCCGTGGAAAACGGAAGCAACAAAGAAAAAGTGGAGCATGGTATGACCATTGTCTCCTCGCTCACCTCCTGGGCGTTGGAGGGAGGAATTGTCATGGCGGACAGTATGCGAAGCCGTGGATTTGGTACGGGAAAGCGGACAAGCTTTTCCATGTATCGTTTTGGAAAGAGAGATAAAGTCCTGTTGGGACTGATGATTGTATTATTAAGTGTGATAATTATATGTGCATTTCGTGGGGGAACAGATGTGACCTATCTTCCGCAGATACACATTTCAGGGATAGAGAATGGTTGGATGATTTGGGGAACGGCATGTTATGTTTCCTTCCTGTCCATACCAACAGCAATGCATATTTGGGAGGATTTGACATGGCGCATTTTGAGATCAAAGATTTAAGCTTTTGTTATCCGGCAGCTCGGTCGCGGCTGGCACTGAACAATGTTTCCCTAACTATTGAACAGGGGGAGTATGTGACTGTCTGCGGGCGAAGCGGCAGCGGAAAGACCACGTTATTAAGGCATTTAAAGAGTGTGCTGGCTCCCCATGGAAAGATCAAGGGGCAGATCCTGTTTGATGGCAGACCGTTAAAGGAAGTGGATCTGCGGGAACAGGCTTCCCGGATTGGGTATGTAATGCAGAATCCGGATAATCAGATCGTGACGGATAAGGTGTGGCATGAGCTGGCATTTGGGCTGGAAAGCTTGGGCTGTGACCAGAAAACTATACGACTTAGAGTAGCGGAGATGGCCAGTTATTTCGGTATTCAAGACTGGTTTCACAAGAACGTATCCGAGTTATCCGGCGGTCAGAAGCAGTTATTAAATTTGGCCTCCATCATGGCTATGCAGCCCAGTGTATTGATCCTGGATGAGCCCACCAGCCAGCTGGACCCCATTGCGGCATCGGATTTCTTAAATACGGTACGAAAGATCAATCGGGAGCTTCGAACCACCATTATTATCACGGAGCATCGATTAGAAGATATATTTTATGCTTCTGATTGTGTCATTGTGATGGAGGATGGTAAGGTGATTGCCAATGACAGACCGGAGCGGATCGGAGAGTTCTTAAAAGGGGAGAATAATCGGATGTTTGCGGCTATGCCTACTCCGGTACAGATCTATTACGGAGTGCAGGAGAGATGTGCTGGCAGTTTAGAGGTGTCTGTAGAAGGGGCTGGGAAATCAGCTGAAACAGCGACTGTCGCAGCGAAACAACGCCTGTCCGAGCTCGCCTGTCCACTTACCGTCAGGGAAGGGGCAGAGTGGTTAGATAAGTTGTTTGCAGGTGTCACAATTACAGAGACTAAGGTAGACAAAGGACAGAAGTACATCGAGGAAGACATTAAAAATCCGGCAGTGGAGTTACAGGAGCTTTGGTTCCGATATGAGAAGGATTCTCCTGATATCTTAAAAGGAGTTTCCCTGAAAGTTCCGAAAAACAGTCTTTTTGCCATTGTAGGCGGCAACGGAACCGGTAAGTCTACTACGTTAAAAGCAATCAGCGGTATCTGCAGGCCTTACCGTGGCAAGGTGTTGATTGATGGAAAGAAGATTGACAAGTATAAGTCAGGGGAACTGTTCCGAGGAATGCTTGCCATGTTGCCCCAGGATCCCCAGAGTCTGTTTGTACATAAAACGGTGAAGGAAGATTTGGCAGAGATGTTGCCCAGGAAGCTGTCGGAGGCAGAGAGAAAAGCCAGGATTGCGCAGGTGGCAGAAACCTGTGAGATCACGGAGCTTTTGGACAGCCACCCTTATGATCTGTCCGGCGGAGAGCAGCAGAGGGCTGCATTGGCGAAAGTGCTTTTGACCGAGCCAAAGATTTTGCTTTTGGATGAACCTACGAAGGGTATCGACAGCTTCTTTAAACTGAAGTTTGCAGAGATAATGGCGAAACTAAAAGGACAGGGTGTGACCATTATCATGGTATCCCACGATGTGGAGTTCTGCGCCCGGTATGCGGATACGGTAAGTATGTTCTTTGACGGTGGTATTGTTACCACCAATACACCGAACCGATTTTTCTCCGGCAACAGCTTTTATACCACAGCGGCAAACCGCATGAGCCGCCATCTGTTTGAAAATACCATTACTAACGAGGAGGTTATTGCATTATGTCAAAAGAACTTATAAACGGAAATTATTATCTGGTCAGTGTGGGACTGATTCTGCTGGCATTTGTGGTGTTCTTCTTTTCTTATGAGAGAAGAAAGCCCCAGGCAAGGGAAATGGTAACCTTATCGGTTATGAGCGCCATTGCCATTGCATCAAGAGCAGCCTTTGCCATGATTCCTTTTTTTAAACCTATAAATGGTATCATTATGATCACCGGTATGGCATTTGGTCCGGGAGCCGGATTTTTAACCGGTGTTGTCAGTGCTTTTGTCAGCAATTTTATCTTCGGGCAGGGTCCCTGGACGCCGTGGCAAATGTTTGCCTATGGAGTGGGCGGTGCGATTGCCGGATGGCTGCGTAAAAAAGATATCATGCATGAGGAATTGAAGCTCCAGACTGCATTAGTGGGATATGCCCTGATACAGGCTGTTGTAGGACCGCTTCTGGATGTCTGCTCGATTTTTACCATGAGCAATACAATAACTGCACAATATGTAATTACTATTTTTGGATCAGGACTGATTCCCAATGCGATTCATGGCTTGGCAACAGCGCTGACACTTTTCCTGTTGGTGAAGCCTATGATGGAGAAGCTGAATCGTATGAAAATAAAGTATGGCATGATGAACAAGGAAAGCAGTGAATGGGAAGAGGTTTAGATGAGATTTGACAGTTATCATCCGATGATCAATTTTATCTATTTTGCAGCGGCGATTGCCTGTACCGTATGTTTTAAGCATCCGGTATTTCTGGCGATTTCATTTGTGTGTGCATTTTTATATTCCGTCAAGTTGAATGGATGGAAGAATCTGGTGCTGAATCTGTGTCTTGTAATACTGGCGGTTGCCTATGCCAATTGTTATGCTTCCTACAACCATTTTGGTGTGACAAATATCAAATCCAATTACATCGGAAATTATATTACCTTGGAGTCCGTGGCGTATGGATTGGTGCAGGGAATGACGGTGACAACGGTCATCATCTGGTTTTGCTGTATTTTCAAGCTGGTCACAGCAGATAAGGTGGTGTATCTGTTCGGCCGGATTTCCCCTAGATTATCACTGTTTTTATCGATTCTGCTTCGTACCATTCCCAGAATCGGTGTGCGGGCAAAAAGGATCGAGATTTCCAGAGAGGGGATTGGACGGGGCATCCGCCAGGGAAATCTTTGGCAGAGGTTTTTGCATCTATTGGCCCTGATTTCCATTCTGATCACCTGGACACTGGAGGATTTTGTGGAGAGCAGTAATTCCATGAAGAGCAGGGGATATTCTTTGCGGGGCAGGACAGCCTTTTCTATCTATCGGTTTGATAACCGGGATAGGGGGCTGGTGATTGTTTTCTTCTGGTGTTTAACCGGGATTATGATGGCAGTGCTGTTTAACCAGACCAGAATATATTTTGATCCGCAGATTATTATGAACCGGATTACAGCAGTTTCTTATGTGTTCTATGGAGTGTATGCGATGTTTTTGTTGTTGCCAATGATCTTACAGATTGTGGGCGAATACCATTTTAGGCAACTATGTAAGCAAAATAATAGTAAGAGAGGGCGTGATTTTTAAATCCGCCCTCTTGCTTATTTCCCAAACAAGTCACTGTGCGTTCCTGTTCTGGTGAGTGTCAATATAAGTACATCATCCTCGATGCGATATACCAGGAGCCAATCCGGGAGAATGTGGCATTCGCGATGTCCGATCCAATCGCCGGACAGTGCATGGTCGCGATACTTTTCATCGAGTGTTTCTCCATTTGCAAGCTTTGTAACAACATCTTTTAGTAGATCAAGATTCAAGTTGCGACGCTTAGCAAGCTTATAGTCTTTTTTAAATTGCGTCGTATTTTTGATCGTGTATTTGGTCATGCATCAAGATCTGCGAATAATTCTTCAACATCGCGATAGCCTTTTACGGAAGAGTCTTTCGCAATCCTTTCTGCCTCAAGCAGTGCTGAGACGGTTTCACGATTTGGAGTACCTTCACTAATTCGGAAAGGGATTCCTCTTTCTCGTAATGATTGGCGTACAAAAATGTTAAAGGCAGTACTTAAGTTCATGCCAAGTTCTTCGTATAATTCCTCTGCGGCAGCTTTCAGATCACTGTCCATTCTGATGCTAATGTTGCTGGTAGATGATTTAGCCATAATATCAATTCCTTTCTTTCTGTACTATTATTATACGAAAAATGCACGAAAAATACAATACATTGCACGAAAAAAATATGGTTGCGTGGCTATTCGTTTAAGAGCAAGTGCTCCAGTGCATCGAAATCATATTCCAGCTGTTGGAAATTATGAAATGAATTCTTGGTTGCAGGTGGACTTTGGCTAACCGCCTGATAGTTATTTTTGACAGCTTGGATGAGCCATCCGACAATATTATTTATTTTTGTAGTTTGCTGGGCAAGTAGTTTTTTGGCTGTTTGGCATTTGGTAATATTATTATCGGAAGCCTTCACAATAGATAAAATGTCACTTTCAGAGAGACCGAGATTATTAAATAATCTTTTGGCTTCGACAACAACGGAAGGTGTTGTTGAAGTCTTTGTAGTATATTCTGGAGTACTCTCTGAAGTATTCTCTGTATACGTCTCTACATTTTCAGAATAAGGTGGTTCTGTTTTTGTAACTACCTCCTTATCTTTTTGTAAGGGGGTCCCTACATTTTTGTAGACACCCTTATTGAAGCCAGAATAGGTGAGTTCCTTTAATACTTCCGGTATCAATTCAATAAACATAACATTAGCAATGGGAATACTGGTAGTATAGATGGTTCTAAAGTGGCGCTTGATGACGCCTAGCTTTTCCAGCGCAACAATAGCATCGTATGCTTGCTTTTTGGTGATATTAAACAGCTGCATTAATTGATCATAACTTCTTTGCAGAAAATCGTCGTCCTGGAATTTTTTGGTGTAAGAGACGGAGAGTGTAGTTTCGTCTCGATGTTCTGTTGGGCGATACCAATATACGATATCTGCAAGAATATTGATGGCGAGATAATTCACTTTGCCTTTTTCATTAACGATAGTATAATACCAGGCATGGGGAATGACATTACCTGTGATATTTAAAGTGGCAACTTCATCTACTATAGGATTGCCAGTTCGAAGTGTAATATTATTATTCATAAATTTTTTCCTCTCTGATTTGAATCTGAGAGGCATAAAACAGTGCTTTTTGTACCTGAATTATGAATATGCGTATGTATTTGGGTACCGTTTCAGGTACCGGGAGGCGTTGACGTTGTAATCCTCCTTTTTATTGGATTTCCCGGTGCGAAAAATCATTCAAGTCCCATCTTCCGCATTCAAGATGAGTGTGATAAACAAAGCAGAAATGCCGTGTTTATCACATTTTTTTGTTTTAATGTGTTCAAAAAAAGATTTCCCAACAAGCATAAGCTGTGCAGGTACATACCGGTGCACTGCTTGCAAATTTGTAAACTTGTACAAGTTTGCCTTGCTTGTTGTGGCATGTCCCCAAGCCCCTTAAAACATCCGCTATACGGCTGAGCTACGCACTCACTAATGAGTTGCTTAACTGCAAGGCAATATTGTTTGTTTGCAGAACTCTTTCAAAAAAGTCAAAAATATTTGACACTGACCCATGCTTACCCTGCCGCGTCCCGCATATTCTCGCTGAAAATCCCGTCCCCTCTTGTCGAATCATTCACCAGCACATGCGATACTGCTCCTACCAACTTGCCGTCCTTAATAAACGGGCTTCCGTTCACAGGTGATTGTCATTAGGGGCAACAGCCTCTTACAACTCAGCGTCACCGTAATCATTGATCCATAAGGAATGAACTTTATCACATACTGCTGCAAGGTGGGACTCGAAATAATCGATTTCGAAAACAGCCATTAAATGAAATGCAGAGGATTCACCAGTTTCATTCCACTCATATTGGATCAACGTCTCCCACATACCAGTGTCACGCTGTTTTTTGATTTGGTCAATCATTTCACCAAAATCACTTCGCAGAAGAACACTGTTATAGAAAATATGCGGCTGATATTGTAAAAAAGCCACCAAAAACGGCAACTATGAAATAATCCACATTATGTTGCATTTGATATACATATCAATCGTTTTATAAGAAATACAATCCCAAAATGTGCATGAGAAACCAAGCCTTTTCTAATTTTATTTTGAAAAGGTCATTCGTGTTAGATGGAAAGGGAATTGCGGAAGTGAAGTGTTTAACATTATGCCATTTTTAGTGTCGCTGAGAGCATTGATATTTAGAACGTTTTGGCTTGTAGTTGTGACTGTAATTACGATTTTTGTCATGGTAGCAGTACTACCTTTCTGTCGAAAAAGGGAGAATCTATGGCTGTTCGTATTAGTTGCAGTTTGTGCTATACCAATCAATATCTTTCTTTTGACTGAATATCCAATCTGGACATATTTGGTATACAGTGATTCTGGGAAAGGTGTTCTTTATCATCTGGCGTTTTTGGGGTCCATGTTGGTTGCCGTTGGGGTAGAGGAGGTTGTTATTTCAGTAGTTGGTAGGAAACTGTGGAGAAGGCAAGTGAACTTTAATATAAAATAATTACAGTCTTATTGTAAAAGATACTCTGGGTTATCAGGAATTCAAAATCCATTGATTTTTTATGAGTTATCATAAATCAGGAAAAATCAAAAAAGTTCCTGATAACTTAGAATTCCTGATAACGAATATTGTGTTGAATTCGGTATAACCAATGTCTAAATTTTAGTAATGCGCCGCGGTGCTTGTCGAAACGAGTTGAAAAAAGTGACAAATGTGCTATACTATTAATAGTCATCGGGTAAATATAAAATATCGTTTTGTTCCATTTGCTGGGTAGATGAAGGTACAGTTAGTTACAACTGGAGTCGAAGATAAGGGAATCTCTAGAAGCACTCGATTAAAGAATGCGCAGAATATGCATAAAAAGAAAAATAGTCGTTTAGGTTTTATTTACAATTTGTTAAAGAAGGGGAAATGAAATGAAAAATGAAAATAGATTGGTAAGGCAATATGTATCAGATCCTTTGCAAGAGTTATTGGTGATGTGTAGATATGCTAAAAGTGATATAGAAAGTGCATATTATCGTCAATTGAGATTTCTGAGAGAGTTAGAAAACTGGAATTTTAATGAGCAACCAGGGTTTGAAAGCTTACATACAGAAATACTTTTGTTTAAGGAAGCAATGGAGCATAACAATGAACTTATTGATAAAATTTACAAAAGACTTCGAACAATTAATGATGCTATGATTTTAGATGAAAAAGAACCGGCAATGTTTTTTGCTCCAGTCGATTCTGCTATAGGCGAGAGTGATTTGGATTACAAAACGGCCATTGTGGATATTGAACAGTTTTTTGTGTCGTTGAATAGTGATAATTTCAATCTTAACAAAACTTTAAAGGATGAATAGCATAAGGGATAAAATGAACGGGAAACTGTTTATTAACGTGATTTTCCGATTTTGAGTTTAGTACCGTACAACGATATTTCTGTGTTCACTGCACAACAAATAACCCTTCCCTAATGTGACAGATAGGTTTGTGAAGAAAGATTTATAAGACCTAATATATTGTTCATATTGAAGAAAATAAATCCATAAAGAAGGATGGTAAACCTATGAAATGTAATTATTGTGGAAGTGAATGGAATGTTAATTCGGGGATATCTGTGAGTATTGTGGATTGTCCTTTTTGTGGGAGGTCTTTACTTACTACAAAGCGTAAATTTGAAACGGTCGAAGATGTATTGATAGAAATCAACCATCAATATGGCGTTAACATTCTAGCTGACGAAAAAAAGCTTGTTGCGTACTTTTCTGATTTGGCTCCGCATCTATCCAAACAACGTAGAATACTAGGTTATTTTGTTGAATGTGGTGGTCATAGAAGGATTATCGCAGTTCTGAGCGCGACAAAAGATGAACAGGATATTTGTATTAAGCAAATTGTAAAAGAAATGAAAGAGGAGATGTATGTCGAGGAATGTGCAGCTCAAATGATTTGTGATTCCTTTTTTGGGGCTATTTCGGGTAAAGGCTTGATGGCAGGAGGGACAGTTAGTACCACTGAGAAAATGAAAGAATCTGCAGAAGCGGGATCAACTTGTAAAGAAATCAATTTTGAAATGAACGCCGATGGGCAAGAAGCTACAAGATGGTACACAATGGCTGTTCAAGCGAATGATGCTTATTCACAATTTATGCTTGGAGATTGTTATGTACTGGGTAAAGGAGTCGAAAAAAATTACGAAAAAGCTGCTTACTGGTATAGTTTGTCTGCTAATCAAGGGGAACTTAGAGCAAAGTGCAATTTGGGAATTTTGTATGAGAACGGAAAAGGTGTGTCACAAGACGTTGTAAAAGCATTCGCGCTTTATGAGGAATCTGCAAAGGCAGGAGCATCGTATGGTCTTCTTCAATTGGGATTATGCTATCTGCGAGGTATCGGCACGGAAAAAGATACCAACGAAGCATACAAATTAATATATCAGGCGGCAACTTTGGGAGAAGAATATGCCCAGTTTAAAATTGCAGAAGGTATTGAAAACGGGACATGGGGTGGACAGGATCGAACAAAAGCTTTTTATTGGTATAAAAAATCGGCAGATCAAGGCTTTCTTGATGCACAAACTGAAGTTGGTCGTTGTTATGAAAAAGGATATGGCACGATACAAAGTGACTTTGAAGCAGCGCATTGGTACCAAAAAGCAGCTGATCGTGGAGATAGAGTTGCAAGGTATCGATTAGAAAAACTTGACAAGAAAAAAAATACGGCAGAGCGTGTTACAACAAAGACTCTTAGTTCTAGAGAAAATAAAATAGATGATCTTGTCAAAAACAAGTTCGATTTACCTAAGGATGAACATGTTACTGATATGTATAACCCTATAAGCCACGAAGGTGTATGGTTAAAAAATAAAAAATTTAATATTACATCGGAAGATGTTTATGCTCTGGTTGAGAAATGGGGGTATAATAAACATTATTTATTATGTAAAGGAATGAGAAACTTTGAAAAACAAGTAATGAAAGCCAAAAAGAATTATGCCCCATATGCAGATTGCGAAACACCGATGCTTATGTTGGATTATACCATTTGTGGAGAAATTATTCCAGGATGGGGGACGGCCAAAAAGGGGTTTGTGCTTACTGATCAGAATATATATTATGATTTGAATGACACCAGAGGAAAGGCCTCACTTGAAAACATTGTTTCCGTAACTATTACAAAAACAAAAGGATCAGAAGCAGGTTACGTTGTTTTAAATACCAATATAGAAGAACCTAAATTAAGTTGTTGCAACGATTGTCGCTTTTTTGCTGGAACAGAAGAATCGCTTCACAAACTACAGAAATTTTGGAAAACTCTGTTGCACTTGGGTGAGGATCCGTTTGATGAAGTGTTTGCTGAGTGGGGGCGTGGGAGTTGAGAGGGGCGTAGCACTTTTGATGAATCTTAATCAAGTAATAGGCGCTATATTAGTCGGCGATTGCCCAATACTCCTGAAAAATGTTGAATATTTTCATGAAGTGATAGAGTGCTCGAGGGGAAAGTTGTCTGTATTGTGAATGAAATTTATTTTTGATTGCAACATACATCATAATTTGGTATTATGTAATATGTATACTACAATATTGTAGAATATAGTAATTTATAGGGAGGGGGGCTCATTATGGCAGAGTTACCTATTGGTACCGAGCTAAAGAGTGATGGCTTCCAAAAAGTCAAAGTTATAAAAGAATTAGGGCGCGGTGGTCAGGGTGTTGTCTACCAGGTCACGATGGATGGCAAGACTAAGGCGCTAAAGTGGTATCACGAAAGTGCAATTAAAGATAAGAAAAGTTTCTATGAAAATTTGAAGAACAATGTGAAAATCGGTTCTCCCGCTAGCTGTTTCTTATGGCCTCAGGATAGCGTTGTTTCAAAAGAATATCGTTCGTTCGGCTACATCATGGATATCCGTCCTGCTGAATATGTTGGCATGCCCAAATTCCTGTTGAAACAGAGATTTGATTCTTTTCAGGCACGTGCCAATGCAATGATTAATATTGTCAATGGTTTTAGAATCCTGCACAATCAGGGATTTAGCTATCAGGATCTGAACGATGGTAATTTCTTCATTAATCCTCATAACGGCGATGTTTTAATCTGTGATAATGACAATGTCTCTTATCCAGGTTATTCCACGGGAATTCTCGGCAAGAGTAGGTACATGGCTCCTGAAATTGTTCTTGGCCATAAAATGCCTGATAAAGCAACAGATAGATTTTCATTGGCGTTGCTTTTGTTTGAACTTGCATGCAAAGCACATCCTCTTGAGGGAGCCGGTGCAACCCCCCCTTGCATGACGCCGAGCATAGAGAAGAAGATTTATGGCAGTAATCCTGTTTTTATTTTCGATCCCACCAATGCATCAAATCGCCCTATTCGTGGTGTCCACGTCAATCCGATTAGAATGTGGCCACAATTGCCAGATTATCTCCGCAATGCTTTTGAACGTGCATTTTCTAAAGACTCTATGACTTACATACCTGAAACCAAGTCTTATGCTGCAGCGCGAATTATCGAAAGAGAGTGGCTGGTTATTCTGACTCAGTTTCGTAACAGCATTGTTCCTTGTTCGTGTAAGAATGAGGAGTTTGTAAGTAACGGAAACTTTGTATGTTCTTCTTGTGGAAAGAGATTGCCCATTGTAAGCTCTATTAAAACCTTGCGGCATACAATTCCTGTTTATCCAGGGGTTAACCTTATGCGAATCGAGATTGAAAACGGCTCTGACGATCAGGCTATTACGCCCATTGCTGAAGTTTTGGAAGCCCCCGGCAAAAAAAATGATCCTTTCGCCTTTGGGGTAAAAAATGTATCTAAGGACATTTGGCGGTGCACAACTTCTACGGGTCAACAGAGGAACTTGCACCCCGGTGAAGTAATGCCTGCAAAACCCGGAATCAAAGTTGCCATTGACAAGAGCCAATTTGAAATTATATAAACAAGAAACGAAGGGAGAAAAAGAATTATGGCACGTGAAGATGAATTGAGTGTAATGCCCAGAAGAATTATGACCTTGTTCTTGCTAGTTGACACTTCCGGTAGTATGACTACTAATGGCAACATTGGTAAGGTTAATTCTGCAATTGAGGAAATGATTCCTTTGTTGCAGGAGGTTTCTGACGAGAATGCAGATGCAGAAATTAAAATTGCTGTGCTGGAGTTCTCTAGTGGTTGCCGGTGGATTACTCGTGATGCGATGGGAAATCCTGGCGTAGAATCCCTCGAAACCTTTTTCTGGAATGATCTGGAAGCCTCTGGCCTGACCGATATGGGCGCTGCCTTCACGGAGCTGGAGAGTAAACTGTCTCGTTCAGCTTTCTTGGCAAGCGCTATTGGTGCTTATGCTCCGGTTATGATTCTGCTTAGTGACGGTCAGCCTACCGATAACATTCAACCTGGCCTTGAAAAGCTGAAGCATAATAACTGGTATAAGGTTGCAACCAAAATAGCAATCTCTGTCGATAACGGTGATACCTCCGCACTGTCTGCATTTACTGGAACTACTGAAACTGTTCTGCAGGTTAATAGTAATCGCGAAGATCTTAAGAGTCTTCTGTGCCGTATGGCGGTTGTTTCTTCTACAATGCAGAGTAGCAGTATAACTGCTGCCAGCGGTGGTTCTGATTCCGAAGAAGCTGAAAAGCGTGCAAAGGAAGCTATCCAGCAGACTATCGGTACTGTGGATCCTACTGATTCTTTCAATGATGTTTGGGGCGGTGTCTGGTAATCCACCTTTATGCTCAATCTAAACAGCATTGACATTTGAAGCATCCCAGCCTGTATCACTTTCAAAGGAGATGTGTTAATGAAAGATTATTATTCGTTTGCCCATACAACTATTGGTTATAGCCACATTTCCTCTAAAAAACCTTGCCAAGACTACTCTATCCGATTTCAGAATGATGTTGCCTCTGTGATAGTCGTATCTGATGGCCACGGTAGTTCAAACTTTACTAGAAGCGATCGAGGCTCCAAATTTGCTTGTGAAGTTACCATGGAAGCAGTTAATGGGTTCCTCCAGGATCTAAACTTGGATAAATTGGAAGACGAATCCCTTCGCGATGATGTTGTTATACAGTTATGCAAACACATCTTATTGCAGTGGAATACTCGCGTTGAAGAAGATGTGTCCAACTGTCCGTTTACGGAAGCGGAGGTAAAAAAAGTAGCGGATAAGTATAAAGCAAAATATCTCAATGGCGATGCAGTAGAACATGCCTATGGGTGTACTCTCATGTTTGTGATTGTTACTCATGATTTTTGCTTGGCAGTCCGAAATGGAGATGGTCAGTGTGTAACAGTAGATTGTGATGGCAGTTTTGCGACACCTATTCCTTGGAACGATAACTGCGAATTTAATGTTACAACCTCTCTTTGTGATCAGGAAGCTATAGAGAACTTCAGGTACTACTATTCCACCAAACTCCCTGCTGCTGTCTATATTGGTAGTGATGGAGTGGATGATTCTTATACCTCTGTTGAGGAACTCTATAATCTGTATCGAAACATCTGCCTAAAGGCTTTGAATGATGGAGGGGATGCAGTCACAGATTATGTTGAGATACTGCTTCCAGAAATCACTAAGCGCGGTAGTACGGACGATGTGTCCATAGCGGGTCTAATCAATCCAGCCATGTTGGAGGATGCTAAGACGGCAATGGAGATAGCCATTGAATTGCGCCAGATGCAACTAGCTGAGGCTAGACGTGAGCAGCAAAAGAGAATCTTGATTAGAGATATCAAAGTCGCAGAGAAGAAGATGGCTAAGGCTCTTGCTCAACGGCAGGATGTTCGACAAAAGCTTCACGGAATGCAAGTAAGTCAGACGAGTATTTTTGAGCAGATTTCCATTTTTAGAAGGAACGCTGACGCTTGTAGAGAGAATTTGGCTTCTCTAGTGCAGGAAGAGAAAAAACTTTCGGACATTGTTAATGGAGTAGACAGAGATATTGTTAGGTTAAAAAGCGAATTACTTGCGCTTGAAGGGGGAAAGGAAGATGTTAAAATGGCAGATTCCAAAGCACCATTAACGATTGAAACGGTTGAGGGAGTTGGCTTGGAAATCGATGACTTATCAGGTTATGATGAATCTGATGCAGTCGAACCAGAAACTGAAGATGCATCTATCGAACAGGACACAGAAGATGAGTACGCTGTTCAAGAAGCACCTGCAGATTCGGAATAAACAATTCTGATTAGGGCTCCTGCATGATAGTGCAGGAGCCTTTGGGCATTAATTAACATATTCTCTTTTACAAGCTTGAAGAATTCTATGGAGGTGGGTGCTAGTGAGGCAATTCATATTGGGGAGCCGGTATTATTTTTCACGCCTTGCTGATTTTGAAAAGAAAATATATCGAAAAATCTACGATTGTTGGGTCGTTGGAAACAGCGTTGCTAAAATCACATTACCAGGGTCTGGTTTTACACTTCCTTCTGGAATGGAATTACACCAGCTAGTCACATATATCATCGACGAAAATCCACATTTGTTTCATTTGGAAACATCACAGTTTAACTACAGTCGGTTTGGACTTCAAGTAACGATTCAAGCGGATAATGTTTATACTCCCGACGAATATAAACGAGTCTATGAAAAGCTGATTACTAGGGTTGATCATATTGTCGAAAGAGCAAAGCATTACCATACGGATTATGAGAAGTTGCTTTACCTTCATGACTATCTCGCGGAGAATATTACTTATGATATGGGGGCTTCCAATCCACGAGCCCAGAGAGAAATCCATACAATTGTGGGCTCCTTATTAAATAGTGCATGTGTTTGTGACGGTTTTGCCCGTGCCTATCGGTTGTTGTGCGATCAACTTCATCTGTCGTGCATTGTTGCTATTGGTGACAGTACTGCGATGGATAATGCAGGGCCTCATGCTTGGAACTTTGTTAAGCTTAACAACAAAGTTTATCATGTTGATGTTACATGGGACAGTTGCCTAATTGCCGGAGATTGTCCTGCAACTGACTATTATTTCTTGAGGAACGATGTTGTATTTTCGAAAGACCATTCATGGAATCCTACACTGTATCCTCCGATTACCGAGGACTATCCGCGTAAGGATCGAAAGGTTACGAGTAAATGGGAACTTGAGCAGTATCTTTGTGAGAAAGTAAAAGCTGGCGAAAGAGATATCCTGGTTCAACTTGCAGATGATTTTCCAGGAGCCGAGGATTTACAGAGACTGTTAAAAGATATTGTTGCGCGGAATCAATCTGTTTTTCTGCGAATCAAAGGCTATGGGAGTTCCTACTACGATCGCCTTAAGTACGCAAAAATACAATTCGAGTAAAAGGAGAAGGTTACCGTATGGTTTATCGCAAGGCATGTGAAGACATTCAGGTTGCTTGGGAGGCAGTATCAGCGAAGTGGTCTGCTGAAGTGAAATCTAAGTATTTTAACCAGATATATCTTCCTCTGCTGTCCGAAGCTGATGGGATGTATCAACGAAATGATAATTTAGAAGACTATGCAGAGAGTTGTATCAACTCGCTTCGTATATAAGGGGGAACTTGTACAATGACAATTACTGAGCAGATTACTTCCCAGATTGATGATGTTGTTCAGAGTATTAGTAACTATAGCAATGACGTTCTGACAGAAAATCAACGTACTAATAAGGTGAAATCCGATGCTGCCACTAGATATGCTGCACAAAAAAGTCAAATTAAACAACAGACAGATGTGCAAATTCAGAGTTTCATAGATGCTAGGCGAACAGTTGACAATGATTTGAATATGTCTCAGCAGGAGGTTTCTACTTTTGAACAGGAATTGGAACATCTCATTCCCCGGAATAGAGTGAATAATATTCCTACGGTAAATGACAAATTTAGTGCGGATGATGCACGTGCGCTGATTGCCAGAATCCAGGAAACAGGTTTCTGGGCTTGGATTAAGAAATTGTTTGCCCTTGGAAATTATAGTAGCAACACGAATATGGCCGCAGAATTGTATGGCAAGATTGACAATGCATATCAATATTTTAGAAATGAGCATGATTTCGAAGAAAAAAAATGCAAAGATAAAATAGGGAACTGTGAGGAATCTGCTAAGAAAAGAATGGTAGCTATTGATGCCCAATATCAGCAGGATATTCAGAATGAGAATAATGTTCATTCCATTAAGGTTCGCGCGCTAGCTCAACAGGAGCAAAAACTATCCACAGATCCTAGAATTTTGGCAGTTCAAAAACAGCTTGCCAAGGCAAGAGATGTTCTTGGTGTCAGTACGGACGATTGGCAGACTTATGCTCCGGCAAAGTTTCTTCCAGATGATCTTCTTATCGGTGTTATTCTTTGGCCCTGTAAGATAGGAAGTCCTACTCCTGAAGCATGTAGATTGTTAAAGAAATTTCCCAACTATGTACCCTCGGTAAATGGATTTACGGTACCTCTGACCGTTCCGATGAAAAAGCCAGTTTTGATGTATGCTGAATGTGAAGCTGGTGATGTAAAGTTTGCTGCAAGCATTTATCAGTCTATCATCGCAAGAATGATTCGCTTTATGCCACCTAAGTCTCTCCGCTCTGCATTTTTCGATCCAGTGGGCAGAAGTACTTCGTTGGGGCAATTGATTCATTTGACTGGTGAGGGAACGAGTCAGGCTTGTGAATACCATCTGTCACCGCAGGACATCAACACTCACATGAGCAAACTGACAGAGCATGTTGATAAAGTATGTCGCAGGCTGACTAGTGCGGGTTGTTCTGATATCAACACTTATAATAGTATTCCTAAGGTTGCACGCATTCCCTACACTGCGGTTGTTATCCATGACTACCCCAATGGATTTGATTCTACTTCTCTGGAATATCTGCAGGTTTTAATTAACAAGGCTGACCAGTGTGGTATTTCGATCATGGTTTCTCATAAGAAGGATGATAAGATTGAACACAAGGCCCTTGAAGTGTTTAATCTCATTAACCAACGTTTTGATCGGGTTTATATTACTGCCCAAGCAAAGGCACAAATTGCTAAGGGGGAAAATATTTATTCTTATAAGCCCAATATAGTCAATATGTCTAAAGGATACCTTGACGAAATCAACAAGCTGTTTACGTATAAGCCTCCTATCGACAATAGTTTTTCAAAATTCTTTGGAGGTAAGCAGCTGGCCTATCGTGACTCGAAGGAAGGTCTGGATATTCCTTTTGCAGTTGATGCAAGCGGAGCAGTTGTGGATTTGAAAATTGGCTATGACTTGTCTGCATATGGCTTTATTTCCGGCGGTGTTGGTTCTGGTAAAACTACGCTCCTTCACATGATAATGACCAGTGCAATCATGCACTATTCGCCTTCCGATTTAGAACTGTGGGTGGTAGATTTCAAGGTGGCAGAATTCGCTTTCTATGCGCGTAATTGTCCTCCGCATATTAGGTACGTTGTTGCTGATAGTTCAAGCGAATTTGCATACAGCATTATGGATGAAATTGAAGAAGAAATTAAACGTCGACAGAAGGCTTTCGTTAATGCCAACGTGAAAGACTATGTCGCCTATTGTGAAAGTACATATGGCAAAACTCATAATTTGCCCAGAATCTTGATTGTAATCGATGAATTCCATAGAATGGCTCAGGTCGCACAGGAAGAAACTGCTTATAAGATTATCCTAGAAAATATCATCTCTGAGGCACGTTCGCATGGCATTATTCTGCTGCTGTGTAGTCAGCAAATTTCAAATGGATTGGCAGGTCTCTCCCAGAAGAGTCGAGATTTGATCAGCGTTAGAATCGCACTAAGAAACAAGGCGGACGAGATTCGTGAAACCCTTGCGGCAGAGAATACTTTGATTACAGATGATGTCAAGAAAATGATTCTGGATACCACATCTGCCGTTGGTGGTAGTGGGATATATAAATATGAAGTGAAAAAAGATGAATTCTCGAACAAGGTCATTTTTATGAACTGCAGAGGAATATATGCTACTCAGGAAATCAGAACGGATGTAATCACAGAACTATCTAAGAAGCATTCTAATTTTAAAAGGGATAAATCCTTCTTCATTGGTGCAGCTAGACAACATATGGATGTTAAGCAGATCAAGTCCTTTGAAAATAATTATCCTCAGCCCCCAGATGTAGGAGAACGTTTTTACATTGGTACTCCGCTTGGTATTCAGCCGTGTTTCTACTTTAATTTGAAACCGGCACAAAGTGGTGAAAATGTTTTGCTGGTCGGTAACAATCAGGAGAAACGAATCGCCATTCTTAAGTCCATTCTTTCTTGTGCAGGAAGATATGGTTACATCATTAAGATTCTTGCTTCTAAAGCGGCTCAGCTCTATCGTCAGAATAAAGACTTTTTTAACTCCTTGACCCAGGCAGAAGTAATTACATCCTTCCCGGAAATCTGCAAATTTGTCGGTGAAAATGCAAACCGCCTCAAGAGTATGTATTCAGATGATGAAGACTTTGAAATCGAGGCTGCCAACGATAAAGAACTGGTGATCTTTATTGGGTTAGATGAAATTTATGCGCAAATGGAAGCAAATCCTCTAAGCCAGAAGTCTGCATGGACTGTGTTTACACCTGCTACTGGTACACCTGCAACCCTGGCGGTTATTACACCAGCACCGAGTATCACTTCCAATTCTGTGTCCTTGAGTACTCAAACAACAGAAGTAGAAACGGTTAGTGTGCCCGATACCATTGACGAAGGTCTTGCGGCAGGCATTTCTAGAATTGATAATCTTCTGGCTAGTTTGGATGATGACGATGATTCTCCTGTATCTGCAACGTTGTCTGTCCCTGAGAAGTTTTCTGGTACCAGTTCTTCTGGAATCAAGGGATATAATGCTATTCATGATCTGGCGGTGTTTTTCTCCGATGGTTGGAAAATTGGCATTAATTCTATGGTTGTAGTAGATCGAGGCACAGTCTTTGGCAAAATGAGACAAGTGAAACTGGATGGTAACTTCAATCACCGTATCGCACTCGTGATGTCGCCGGAAGAGGCACAAGGATTTATGGCGAAGACTAAGACAATGAAGGCATTAATTGATGCAAACGATTCGATTAGTGCTGTTTATGAGTATTTAGGTGGTCGTGAGCAGTGCTTCAGACCATATGTCTTTGATTAAGAGGAAAAATTATGCCTTTTATTATTGATTACATACATCTACGATATAGTGAAAACAATCTGGCGAGCAGAGCTGTGCTGGGGTATATAGATGCCATAAAATACTATATTTTGTTCTGTGAGTGACAAAATAGATCAAATCAGGCACATTTCACATCCATGCATGTGTCAGAACAATATGGTATCTGCAATATAAGCTATTATTTTCTTTGTTGACGGGATGCAGTGTGTACTGAATGTGTGCGAAGAAGTGTTGTTAAAAAATAATCAGCAACGGCTCATGTATGATTGGGGTTCCCAAAAGAATAATTAGAAATAGGAGGATTTTCTATGAGTAATTCTGTAGTTAATCGCGATGAACATCAGCAAAAGAGTTTTGGTGAAACTTTAGTTACATTTGAAACGGAAATGAAGGCGGTATGCCAGTCTCTGAAGGGCCACATTGAAGAGGCCCGCGATAACATCCAGGCTGACAATGCTGCACAAGCCTTGGATTATTTATTGGACCTTATTGAGAAGATTGAAGCAGAGTTGCCCGGTACCGAGGAATTTGGATCCAGACAAAAAGTGCTGGCTAAGTGCATTGAAGATGCTTCAAACTTTCGTTTTTCTCGCCGTTAATGCTTATCATGGAGGTTGTGTAAAATGAAATATACAGATTATAAAAAAGTGAAAGAGCTTGCTAAAAATATCCTGATAAATCAGAAGAATATGTATCTGCTGACCGCCGACCTCGATGCGAAGCTTAAAAATCTGAAAGCATCTTTCCAGGACGATGGTATTGAAGAAGTGGAAGAATATGTGAAAGGGTTGACTGCTAAGTTGACTAATGCCGAGGAAGCATTCTCGACAATCGCAAATGAATTAATACAATATGCCGACATGTTGAAGGCTGGAAAGGGTAAATAAAATTAGTGTATGAACCATATTGTAAATCGAGAGAGTGTTGCAATGAAAACATTCTCTTCAGAGTTCTACAATATTGCGAACGAGATGGAAGATGTTTGTTCGCATCTAAAGCAGATGTTGTATGATGCAAATAGCTATATGCAGGATGAGAGTGGACAAGAGGCTATTTCTATCGTTGAGGAATTGGTAATAGGCACCTCTGTGGCTGTAAGTTATATGCGGTCACTTGCGGATCAAATAAAAAAGTCGGCAGAACTATTAGAGGAATCGGATGCTCTTCTGTAAAGGTGATGAGCATATGTAGAATTTAGCATCAGAACAGAATAACGTCCTTGTATTGACCCAAGAACTGCCTGAATACTCTGGTATCATTGAAGCGGTGAGAGGCTTGAAGGGAAAAACAGTTATAGCAGAATGATGGTACTATATGGTCAAACTTACTGCATTGGGAGATGTCATCAGAAAAATTACACAAGGTCACTGCGAGAACATGTTGCTAGAGTCACTGTTTATTGTATAGGTCTTTATATGGTCGAAAAATTTATTTTATGAGTGGTATGGCATGGAAACATTGGATATTCATATTTTTTAACGAAGGGAAATAGTTGGATATGGCATATGTGTATGCAGACATGGATGCGTTAGTAGAATATCAACAGGAAATAGTCCAAACACTATCTATACTAGAAGGTCAGATTGGATGTAAAGAGAAGCTGATTGAAGAAACACAGATAAAAATTCGAGCTGCAATTGAATGTGCAGAAAATGCAGAACGTATTGCCTATGCTTCCTTACGCGTTGCGGAAGAAAAACTGTGTCAAGCAGAGTATAAAACTAGGCAATATAATGCTCATCTCGCGGAAAACCAGAATCCGATGGACACCCCTAGGTTCTATTACGACAATGTCTATGAAAAAGAAAGAGATTTTTCGTGTGCCCAAAATACTCGAGCTAATGCAGAAAATATCTTATCAAATTTTAATGCTTATGTCAGAAACTATGAGCAACAGCAGATAGATGGTCTGGAACACATTAAGAAGTATTTAGACGTGAGTGGAAAATTCTTTGAGAACTATATAAAAAAGTTGATTGAGGTTAAAGTATGCACTGCTGTTTCAAAAGGGCAATCTATTAATAAATTTAGCCCTGAAGATGATGTTAGTATAGAAAAAGAAGAAACTGAATATTCTGGAGCTACGGTTGCTTGTTCGAAAGTTCCAGGAGGTTTAGTAGCTGATATATTTCCTGTTGGGTGGTGCGCTTCTAACAGCATGACCGCAGTAAGTGTTGATAAGAACGGTCAAAAGATGGTAACTATGATAATAGGAGGTGTTGAACAAACCTATCCATGTACTAAGTCTGGAATGGAAAAAGCATATCATCATGCAATGACAAGTGGTAATCAAGATATGATTGCACGCACAAGTGCAATATTCGAAATCGAAATATTGCGAGAGTATTTAGAGCTTGGTACGGGAGAAACTGGCTTTGCCCAACTGGGGGGATATCATAAAGATGTAAAAAAGCAAGATCCTATTGGATACGAGTCTCACCATATTCCGTCTCGTGCAACACAAGATGAAGACGGTGAAATGCTTCCGGCAATTTCGATTACACATGCTGACCATACACTAACAAGTAGTTTTGCCTGGAAACAAAGAAAAACATATCATCCAGTCTTTCCTTCCGCGAGTCCATTAACGAACTATAAAGAGTCGATAATTACAAACTTAAAACAAGGAAGTTCGGGTTATATTGATTCGATAAAAAATGAATTATTAGATTTGAGAAGCACTACTGGACATCGGTATGATGGTGGCGTGTCAGCATATTTAGATGCAGTAATAGATATGATCTCTACACGTGGTATACCTAAAGCAAAGAGTGGCGAGATAAAATAAGAGCGCTTGGTAATATACTATGGTTGATTTTGAATGAAAGGATAGGTGTGAATATCTTTATTATATAGACGGTAATAAAAGACAAAATTAATTATGTAATCAATGTATAGTGTCGCTGATGAAAGGATTTTTTTATGAAGTGTAGGTATTGTGGAAGTGAGTGGAATATTAGTTTAAGCCTTTCTTTATCGATGACAACATGTCCTTTTTGTGGGAAAACACTGATTGAAAAAATGGAAAAATTAGATTCAGTCGAAGATGTGTTGTCTGAGATTAATAGGCAATTTGGGGACAAAGTGTTTTTAGACGGACAGAAGCTTATTGCATTTTTTTCTGATTTAGCTCCACATCTTTCTAAGCAAAGAAGGCTACTAGGTTATTTTGTTGAATGTGGTGGCCCTCAAATAATTGTTACGGTATTAAATGCTTCTGAAAAAGAAAAAGCTATTGGCATAACGAAAATTGTACAAAAAATGAAGGATGAAATGTTTGTTGAAGAAGCATCTGCGCGTATGATTTGTGAGTCTTTTCTTTTTGCTATAATAGGGAGATGTTCAGGAAAAAATGATGTTAAAAATCCTGATATACATCAGTATGGAAAGTCACCTATTTTTTCGGATTCACAAATGATTGAGTCTTACATGACGGCGGAAGAGCAGTATCAACAAGGCGAAAAATACTATGGCGGTTTCATGTCAGGCTGTATTGAACAGATGGATTGCATAAAAGCATTTGAATGGTATCATAAGGCTGCGTTAAGTGGGCATCCCATGGCCCAGTGTCGAGTAGGAAGGCTATATCGAGAAGGGCATGGTGTGGAGAAAGACGAGATGAAGGCATTTGAGTGGTTTATGAAAGCAGCGAATACTGACCAGAACTGTCCCAGAGGTAAATTTTATGTTGGAAGATGTTATGAAGTCGGAACTGGAGTTGCAATTGATATGAAAGAGGCTGTTAGATGGTATACTATGGCAGCCCAACAAAATGATGACCTTGCTCAGAATAACTTGGGAAACTGTTATGAATTTGGAGAAGGTGTTGAGAAAGATTGCAAAATTGCGGCGTACTGGTATGATTTATCTGCAAAACAAGGTAATCCTGATGCAATGTATAATTTGGGTATGTTATATAAAATGGGACAGGGAGTCCACAATGATTCTTTGAAAGCATTTTCACTGTTTGCAGATGGTGCGAAGATTGGTCACTCATTCAGTATTTTTCAATTGGGTAATTGTTATTTGGAAGGAATTGGAGCTGAAAAAAACATAAAGCAAGCCTATGCGTTATTCAAGCAAGCGGCAGAGATGGGAGTAGATGCTGCACAAGTTAATCTTGCAATGGGTTATAAGTATAACTGGTGGGAGACCCATGATGCCGCGCAAGAATTTTTTTGGTCTAAAAAAGCCGCAGATCAAGGAAACAGCTACGCGATGTTACTCCTTGGTGAGTGTTATGAATTGGGTAAGGGAGTTGTTCGGAATGATGATCAAGCTTTTGTATGGTATGAAAAAGCTATGAAGGCTGGCAATGAATGTGGTGCTATGGCGATTCAGATACTTAAGTTAAAAATGCTTATGGATCCAAGTACTCGTAATTTAGTCGAAGCATTGGTGAAAAATCCTACAAATAATTCCGTTGCGGAGTACATTACACAGATGTACAAGTCCCAGGCTGGGCTAGATCTAAGCGGGATTGCTATGGATGCGTTGCTCAAGGACAAACAATAAGCATTCAAATGGTACGAAAACATGTTTCTATAATGCTTTGTGTTTTGGTATATGTTTCTGATGAACAGAGTATAATTTTTTTTGTAATTGTTACAAAGGGTAATCATATCGTATTATTAGTATGATAACCGAAAGGATGAACAAAAGTCTGTAAATACAGATTTTTATGATAATGATTGAGATGGAAGGATCTTTTTAAGAGTTTTCAATTCTCGCTATATATATCCGTATAATCGGTTCCTGTCAAGTACAGTCGTTATTTCAAGCCTAGCTCACTGGTTTGAATTATTCTTCTGAGAGTTGGACTTTATACGTAATGCTCAATTTTCTATTGTCATGTCTCCAGTTATGTAGAGGTATACTCTATTTTTGTAGCCGTAAAGGTGGAACGATACAAAGACTTGGCTAGATAAATAATGAATAATCTAGGAGGATAGAGTTTGTATGCAAGAAAGAAAAGATAGCCATAGTGAAGAAATAATTAACGCTTATCGGCATATGGAGTTGTTGCCTAGTCATTTGTTTGTTTTGCTGAAGAATTATTCTGAACAGATGAATGGGGAGATCGCTCGACATAATCTGACATTAAGTGAAATTGAAAATGAATTTCGAAATAAGAAAAATACAATAGAAATTCAGAAAAAGAATGCATACAACGAAGCGATAATTGCGAAACAGACGATTTTGGCGCAGTTGCAAGACCTTGAAAACCACGAGATGGACTCGGAGGCAGAATATAGTAATAATATTGATTTTGTGCCAACATCGCGCATTAAAGTTATTTCTACTATCAGGAAAAAGTTAACAAGGGTCATACAGAAGATTGAAGGAAAAGAAGCTAAAAATAAACAGGAATGTGACATTGCATATTTTCGAGTAACTGAACAAGCAAATAGAATTTTTGCTGAAAAAATAAAAAATGCAGATAAAATTCATCATGCACAGTTAGGGGCTATAATTGAGGAATACAACATAGCATTGAAGGGTGAATATCAAAGAACAAAATCATGCATAGAATTGATTTATGATTCGTCGAAAAGAGTTTTGTTGGACTTGGGGTTAGAAACTCAGCATTCATTACATGAGATATTACAAGTAAAGATTCCAGCAATTGAGAATTTTATTGCTGCAAAAAATAATCCGATTGCTGTAGAAATGGGGAATCTGTCTCTTGATTTTGATGAATGGAAAGAAATTCCTCATGTTGAACCAATGCTAGAACTCATACGGGAAAAATTTTCATATGCGCTACAATATGTTGATGGTAAGTCAATTTTGCAGCTGCCGTTTGGGCGGGGATTTGAAAAGGCTAATATTAACATGCTTATACAACATGATAATATAAGTAGACAGCAAGCATTAGATTACATACGTGCAATAGAAATGAGATTATTTATGAGTTTGCCGTGTGGGAAATTTAGAGCTACTATGATTGATCCATTGGATGCAGGAAATAATTTTTTTATGTTTTCATGTTTGGGTGAGGTTGATGAGCAGATTATTTCTACTAAAATATGGAGTGATTCATCGTGTATCAAAGAAAAGTTAAATTTGTTGATGGGTCAAATTGAACATGTATTTCAAGATTGCTTAAAAAATGAATTCGATAATATAATTGAATATAACAAGTATGTAGGAAAAAAGTCAGAACTATTGCAGGCGTTGTTTGTTGTTGATTTCCCACGACATTTTGACCGTGAATCATGTGAGATGCTTAAAAAAATTGTATGTTATGGCTATAAGTGTGGCATATACACGTTTATAGTCGGAGCTGAACAAGATATTAAAGAAAGCTCATTCAATTTAAATAAGATTCTGCAGTCAATGGAACAAATGACATATAAAGAAGGTAAATTGCAGTATCAATTTGGTAATATGAATCAGTTGGTGAAGCCAATTACATTGCCTTCGAGGCAGGAACAAAATAAGATTTTTGAAATTATTAAGGATGGAATCAAAATATCCGAAAATGAACCAGTGTCTTTTGATGAAATTTCAGGTGGATTGACTAAAAAAAATGAAAAGTGGTTTATGTATTCGGGTGAAAATGGTATAGATATACCGATAGGTCAAGATGCTTCTATGAAATCTGTTCATCTTCATTTGGGCGGAGAAAGGGTTGTGCAACATCATGTGTTAATAACAGGTACTATAGGATCCGGAAAGTCTACGTTACTACATACAATTATCATGAGTACACTATTAAGATATTCGCCAGAAACTGTACAAATGTATCTTCTTGATTTTACTGGTGTAGAATTCAAAATATATGCTGAAAGTAAATTGCCGAACTTTAGAGTCGTTTCTTTAGATACGAAGCCAGAATATGCTCTTGCTATATTACAGTATCTAAAACAAGAGAAAGATGAGCGAGCATTGATGTTGCGTGATAAGCAATGTAATAATATTGACCAGTACAATAAGATTGCAGAGACTGCTTTGGATGATGAAATTCATAAATTACCAAGATTGGTTGTTATTATTGATGAATTTTGTAAAATATTTTCGAGTTCAAACTACAATGTTGCCAAAGAAGGTGAATTTTTACTCGAAGAGATTGTAAGAGAGGGACATGTATTAGGCATTCATATGGTTTTAGCTTCGCCGATTTTACCAGATAACCTTGTGAGAATATATGTTCGGATGGCGAACCGTATTGTATTTCGATCAATACCTGAGACTACTCAATATATTTTAGATGATAGTAATGAAATTATAAACTCATTAGTTAATTTTAAGGCAGGAAAAGCTATCTTAAATGATGGTGGTGGTCTCAGACATGCGAACCATTCTTTGAGGGTTGCATTCTTTCGGGATGAAGAGCGAAAGGAATTGTTAGAAAGAATTAGTTCGAGACAAAAGGAAATATATGGATGGTTCGAAATGGAGAAAACGAGGTTATCCCGTTCTTGTATTCAGGATAAAAATGAAAATCTACTTATATAGTTTGTAAAAAATGGTTCAGTACTTCGATGTTTATAATCGAAATGTCTGTTTTGGGGGGAGAAGAAATTGCATAGATTTATTATAGGATGGAAGGGAGTACAGACGAAGTCTAGGGCTGGTAGCTTAGCCAGTCCAAGAAATCGTCCGCACCCCCCACTCCCACTCATTCTTCAATCTAAACCGATATCTCTATACTATCAACACTAGTGGCGCTCCTATACATTTATTTACAATCATGTTCGTCCACTATCATAGGCATCAATGATTCTGCTATTTTCTTTAGGACAACAAGTCGACATTCCTCTACGGTTACATTTGAGGCTTTGGGACAGTCAAATGTAACCGTGGAGTCATCCATACAAATGGCTACGTTTATGCAATCGTTTTCTGCTTCCACAAGGGCTAAGCCGATTGAACTGTTAGCTGCTTCTTGTGCAATGTGTGCCAATTTGCACGGATCTTCCTGCGAAATCAAGAGATACTTTTTTCTTTCGGCATTACAATGGGTTAATGTTCCGGTGAGTACATCCGGAGCTTTCGAAAAACAAGATGAGAACGTAGGACCAATTATGTTATAGAATTCCATTGCAGAGACAGTCTTTTGGCGAACTCTTAATATTCGGATGATGTCGTCGTAAAGATCCTCGACTTCTTTTTTGGAACAAAAAGGAGCACTTTGGAGGACTGTCTTTTTGAGCATTTCAAGATCCGTAGGAGAATTTCTCTTACAAAATTCTAATAATAGGTTGTCAAATTCTTGCCTCGTTACTCCTTCAAAGTATTCTCCGTCAATATCGATTACCGTTTTCTGAATCAACCAGTCATCCTCGCTATTTACCAGCAGGTTATATTCCGTTCCATCTTTGTGGATTTGATCGAACACAGCATAACATTTGCCATCCAGCAAAACGCCATTCTGTTTTTTGAAGAAAAGTTTTATTCTCGCTAATAATTTGCTTTTTTTATCCATAAATTGCTCCTTGATTTGAATTCCTCTAAGATATACTGGTGTTAATAATTCTCGTCCGACAGAGAGAAAAAGAGAGGATACATTTTTGTATAGGTACCTATAAGGTCGCGCAATATCGGATCTTCCATAATACTGCATAGACCTAAGATGTTTTCAAGACGCTCCAACGCCTCATAGAAATCTTGGCGAAATTCGTGGAGTACACCGCTGGAGTCTCGAAAGTGATAAAGCATACACAGGAAGAAATAGCTGTTTGTATAATCAATGCGGGGCCACTCTTCATACCGGATAACAGAGATGACATCTATACCTATATCTGCCTTGATAATTGCCTCTATTATTTGCTTCCTTTCTTTATCATTATCCAACTGCATATATAGTTCAGCAGCAAAGCGAACACATTCCGACATTTTGCCAGCATTCGCTATTAATGTTACATACACTTCCAATAAAGTGCTTCTTATAGAGTCCTCGTTCCTGTTTCTATTTAGAAACAGATAATAGAAACTCATCTTGGCTGAAATAACAATGGTGGCTCCGATATCGGGCGCCTTTTTGTTGATTTCTGAGATGTAAGGTGCTAAAGCATTTAATATGCCGCATACGCTGGCTTCTTTTTCTTTCTCTAATTTTTCCCAAAACAAATCACAATCAATTGGAACGTGCATATTTCTCAATGCGTTTATAATTTCATTCATAAAACACCTACATTTTCCGAACTGGTTCTTGATACATTAGTTAATAAAGAGTAAATACCGATATCAACTGGTTGACAAGTGAAAATATGCTTTCTAAATGCACATTCTTATTTGTTACTGTAGATTCAATGCAGAGGCTAAGTCTTTTACCGCGATGCATTTCAGAAAAGAAGTGCAGGGGAGAAGTGAAGCCTGGAAGCCAATAGCTATTTTCGCATAGTAGAATCCGGTCGATTTTATCAATATGTTCCCCGATGTCACCAATCGGTATAAAACAATATTCAGCCCGTATTGTAACTGGATTAGAGGTTTTGTCCAATGAAACCAGGAGTGTCGGATTCTCCTGGGTTTTCGAAGGGAAGAATGCGTCTTCTTCTGATTCCAGACCTAATTCAATAAGATTCAGAGTAATTGAGATTTTTTTGTGATGAGTTTGCTCATTAAACTGATCAGTAACTTCATTCATAATAATATTTCTCATTGTATGCGCTACCTTTCATATTCAGTATATATTGAATTTAGTTCATGTGTTTTAGAACACTCTAATAAGAAGATACATAAAAACCTTCCTATTGTGTTTCTATCTTATAATACAAAAATACAAATGTCAATAAAATAAACGCATAAATGTTAATAACGTTTATTACAGACTGAGAGACAAATTAGCTTTGATATATAGGTAAATAAAAAGGATACTTCCTTATTGAATTGGAAGTATCCTCTAAAAGTTAAAGCGATTCTTTGAATTTTTGATAAGAGTTTCGGTATATCAATCGATGTGTGTTATTCTCGTCGATGAGTACTATATCAGGAAGTTGTAAACCGCAGAAATTAGATGAGGCTCCAATGCTGTAAGCAAGCTGTCCTTCAATTATGAGCTGATCGCCAGGGTGGAGTTCAGAGTTGAAACTGTACTGTCCGGTTCCAAGTTGATCCCCACTCAGACAAGAGCAACCTGCCAAGGTGTATAAATACTGTCCGGTTCCATTAAATTCAGCGCCATGTACAATAGGAGCCAGAGAAAAGTTCATAAAATCAAGTTGGGCAAATGGCGAACAATCTAAAATGGCAGTATACCCGTTTGAGGTATGAACGATGTCTTGAATGGTGGTGACAAATAAACCGGCCCCATTTGCAAAAAGGCATTCCCCTGGTTCCAATATAACTTGAACCTGATATTTTTGTTGAATAGAGTTAATAACAGAGATTATGCCTTTAAGATCGAAGGAAGGGCTGGTTAATTGAATACCTCCCCCAAACGAAATAAATTTACACATGGGATTCTGCAAAAAATCTGAAAATTGATTTTCTACTGTTTCAAGTGTGCGTTTTAAATTAGTCAAGTCGTCTCTGAATAAGCAATGGAACATTAATCCGGAAAAAGTTTTATGAATGTAGTCACGATGAGTATGGAATTCGTCTGCTAGCACACCGAAATGGGAACCATCTCTGCAAGGATTTACGAAGGTATTATTTTTTGAAAAAATATTAGGGTTGATTCGTAGTCCTAACTGCTTATCTTTGCATTCATGATGAAATGTTTTTGCTTGTGAAATACTGTTGAATACGATATAGTCGGACTGGCTGCTTATGCTGGAAAAGTCACGAAGATTATACGCAGGACTGTATGTAAAAACCTCAAAACCGTGCTCTTTAGCCAGACGAGCTTCATAAAGACTGGCAGCCGTCATTCCGAAAAGGTAAGGTTTAAAATAATCATATAATTGATGCACACTAAATGCCTTTTGTGTCATGTATATTTTACAACCTGTTTCGCGGGAAATATACTTAATTTTTTCTAAGTTACTGCGTAAATTTTCCAGGACAACAACATGTGCAGGCGTTTGAATATTGGAAAAGCGATGCTCCATAATGTCTCCTTTTACTGAAGGTTTCGATCTTGGACGTTTTCGGCATAGTACTCCTGAAGGAGACGATAAGTTTCAGAAGAAAAGTTTAAACTGCAAATATCGTGAGCTTTTAGTAGCTTTTGGTATTTGGAAGAGTTGACATGTTCCAGATTCTGCTGAATTTCTTCGAAACCCAAAAAAGAAAAATAGTTGTAATCCTCTGGTGAGAATGCATACACAAAAAGACTTCTGAAAAAAATTCCTTCTTGAGCTTGATCATATATGGTTTTTATAAAACGATCCAGGAGAAGGCGTTTATATACATTAGCATTGTAAGTGGCATTGAGATGGAAGTTTAAAACGAAAATGTCTCTTATTTCTCTGGAATAAATCTTTATATCATTTCTGATGTCAAGACTCGATTCATCAAAAGTATATATTTCTGCGGCATGCTCATTCTCAATTGGTATGAATGAGAAATCCCCTATGATTTGATTTTGTATACTATCATAGGCGATTATGGAACAATCGGGATAATGCTTTATTAACTCAGCACACTGAGTAGGGGTCCATTCATGACCTTTTATATTTTCATCAAAGTTTTCCATATCTGCTTTCACAAAAGCAATTCCCACTTTATTTGGGTCTAGAGAATCCTTATTTTGACTTGTAAGTATTTGGTTGATTTCGTAGAATGGGCCAAATATTACATTATCAGAGATATAGGTGTTTGTCTGGTCTGCGTGGGAGGACATGGAAGTACTTATTTTTTCTTTGAGTTCATCTATGGATAAACCCAATCCCATGGATAGGCCGATTAGAACTCTGGTAGAGGGTTCTTTTTTTCTGGAGGGGTTGCGTAAGATTCTATAGATATCCTCTGGATATAGTTTGACTGGCTTGTCCTTGTAAAACTCGCAAAACTCTAAAACGGAGATTCCCTTTTCTTTTAAATGATCTTCGATAATTTGTTTTAACATTGTGTTACCTCCATAATATCTTACAACCACATAGTATATATGTTTTTTTTGTTTGTCAAGAAAAAAACGTTAATTAACGTTTTGAGATGTCGCGTGTGGAAGAAAAGAAAGCCATCAAACCTTGACAAAAACGTGAATAACGTTTATTGTGATAATAAGAGGCGAAAGAGATTAAATGAAAAGAAGATTGGATAAAGGAGAAAACAGAAATGAAAAAGAGATTCGTCTACTGTAATGTAGAATACGCTGCATTGGAAAAAGAAGTACTTCTTAATGCTGCCCATATGACAGCCAGTTGCGGAAAGGGAAAAATTAGTGTTCATCTTGCTGATGGGATTACCCTCGAGAGGGCGGAGGCTCCAGAAACAGCAACGCTTAATATTAGAGAAAAGACGTACAACATCATAGGAGCTTCATCATTCGAAAAAATGATGCTGATGTGGAAAAACACCCCTACCATTTACGTGCTGGATGCAGAAGTAAATAAATGGAAAGAGGAGTGGAAGCGCAATAAGCATCGCTTGAAAGAATTAAATATTTCCTTGGTTGGTATAAGGGAATTACCAGACTACCCCAAAACGAAGACTAATAAGCATGAAAGCAGAAGAAATGCAACTTATTCAAGGGAATACACTTCTTATCAGCGTCATAGGCAGAGCAATATGTCAGAAACAAACGAAGTGTTTACAGAACTGTCGGAAATGGCAGCGTGTGATAAGAAGAAAACGACACCGGACATTACACAAAGAAATGTGGATATAACATGGGTGAAGACATTAATTTATTCGCTTGTTTCTGTGGGTATTGCATTTTACGCTCACTGTGGAGTTGCTTTTCCGTATCCTTTTTGGGGAGATTGGTTTGATATCATTATTTCTTTTTGCGTCCTTTGTTTTACATGGTGTATCCTGCATGTTGTATATAGTATAACTGAGGAAACAATCTGTACAATTATTAAGCCTGCAATATATAAAAAGAGTAAGGCTGCAGATAAGGATTTAATTGTAGCAAAATTAAGTCAAGTATTAACAGGTATTTTGGTTTTGGTTTTTACACCTATTTGTGTATATTTTTGTATTTGAGATGGTTAAGCAAATAGCATGTGTCATAACAATGGCACAATGATTCTGAAAGGGTGTGAGAAGGTGAGTAGTCTTTTGATAGATACCCATACTCATTATGTGCATAAACGTTTTGATTCAGGCCGTGATATGATTATTAAGGGACTTAAAGAGTGTGGAATAATAGCTGCTGTAGAGGGCGCAATAGACTTTGATAGCAATCAGCGGATGAAGTACTTATCTGAAACATTTCCTCAGATATATATGACAACAGGGTGTCACCCCAATTGTATTGAAGAAATGAACGCAGAAAAATATAAAGAGATAGTTGATTTCTTGGAGTATGATAAGGTGGTTGGAATTGGAGAAACCGGGTTGGATTATGCTAGAAATAAGACCAGAGAACAGATACATAGCCAACAGGAATGGTTTGAACGTTTTATTAAATTGTCTATAAGCGTGGGTAAGCCTTTAGTCGTTCATTGTAGAGATGCATACGATGATTTGATCAATATTTTACAAAAATATACATTGTTAGAAAGGCCAGGTGTTATTCATAGTTTTAATGGGGACGCTGAGCAGGCAAGAACGGTGATAGAATTGGGATTTTTCTTAGGCGTGAATGGGATGTTCACTAAAATGAATGAAGAATCCCCATTGCGTAGCGTCCTAAGAACAGTTCCCCTAGAGAGTATTGTTTTGGAAACGGATTCCCCGTATCTATTGCCGGCACATATAGAGGGGAAAAGAAACACTTCCTATAATTTGCATCACATCGTTGAAAAACTTGCGGAATTGAGAGGGGAAAGTGCAGAATATATAAAAGCTGTGGTGTTAGACAATACAAGAGTATTGTATCCGACGATATTTGCCGATATTAAACGTACGAAAAGAGGGAAAAAATGTATTCCAACGATACTATCAAGACCAAAATTAGACAGAAATTGAAATATAACGCCATATCGGATCTCATGTACAAGACGTGGATAGAAAGACTTTCCTTCAATGAGAATGAGAACGGAATATTAGAAGTCCTGATCCCCTGTACCGAACAAGATCTGCCGTTCATGGTAAGTTATATACAACATAAATACCAACAACTCTTCAAGCTGATTTTCCTTGAGGATGGCCGTGAGATAGAGATTTCTTTTACCCCAGTTCTTCAAAAAGAAGAAAAAAATCTCCCAATTGAGCGAAGCAGCAATGTTTCAAAAGAACTTAAGGAACTCCACTGTTCTATGAGTGAATTCCGTTACAAACTCACCATGTATGCCGTTTTACTCGAATTGATGGGGATTGATACCGTACCATTTCACATGTTAAATGCATATAAAGAAAACATAGACTTTATAGATGCAATTCATACGACTGCAGAAAAATTGCAGAACGATATTGACCAGTCTCTTTTGCAACAGCTTGAATCCTTGTTTGCATCGCATAGCAAACAAGCATATAAGCTCATTGAGAAAGTTGTTTTTAGTGGAATACCAACGATAATGGCAGATGTTGCATTTGGACAGGAGTATGTGAATCAAACAGAAATGTTTGAATTACGTTACCTGATAGAAAAGGCAGCAACTAGAAAGCCCGTTCGCGGATATTTAGCTAGTGTTGATAGCATCGAGGTATCATAACAGTTAAATGCCCCCCTGAACGAGTAGTTGGATGACATCTGGCTGAAATAGGAATTTTGATATTTCACCAAGCATTCTGCCGTGGGAAGTCAAAAAGGAAACGAGAGACGAAGGAGCAGATAATTATGGACAAGAAAATACGAATGAAAGACTTATCGTCAATATCTCCATTAGAATGTATCATTGAGCATATATATTGGATGTTTATTATTTTCATTGATTATAAAATCGTGATGTTTCTTCCATTAAATGGATTGTCCTTTGAAAAGTCAAAACAGATAATGATTCTGTGTATGGTAGGTGCTTCTGTTGTTGGAACAGCCATTCGTTGGAGGAAGTTCATGACAACAAGAGGAGTATTGGCTGACATTATGGTTGGTCTTGGTATTTATACCATCTTTGTGTACAAAACATATTATTCTGAGTGGATAAAAATATTATATATTACATTCCTTATTATTTCTGCGATTTATATGATTTTTATGGTATTTAGAAAAAGCAGAGGAAAGTTTCTGTTTGAAATTAGAAATAAATACAGAAGAAGAGTAATTATTAAAATACGTATGAATAGATTTTTAAGCACATCGGGCTTAATAGTAGGGGTATTGATGACTGTCCTTATGGTACCGATTGCATATAACCGTCTCATTCATGGTGGCATTGTCGTCGCTGATGTTATGCATAGCGATACTAAAGGGTTTGATGCTAATTATACTGCAAATGAATGGAGTCTTAAGTATAACTTTGATAGTATCTCAAAAATAAGATTTAAATCGGAATGGGACTTGCTATCAACGAAAGAAAAGCTAAATGTACTGCAAGATATATGTAACTGTGAAACGAACTATTGGGGAATGGATTTTAGAGTTACCATTGTCATGGATGATTTGGAGGGATATACACTTGGTTCTTATTGTGATTCAGATAGAAGGATTACAATCGATAAGCAACATCTTGAGAACGATAATCCAGAAGAAATTTTGGATACTGTTTTGCACGAGATGTATCATGCCTGGGAATGTAGTTTGGTTCGTTTATACCTTGATGCATCTGATTCTCAGAAAAAAATGAGAGTATTCCAACATTGTGAGGAATACATTGAGGAAATGATGAACTATCAAGATGGCGGGGCTGATTATGAATCACATATGAGTTATTTTGGTCAGTATATGGAACGTGATAGTCGTGCTTATGCAGCTGCGGCAGTAAAAGACTATTATGATGAAATTGACCTAATTTTAGCTGAACAAAATAAGCATAATAAAAGGGTACCGGACGATGAGGACGATTAAAAATGAATAAATTTCAAAGAGAAGTCCCTTTTGGTTGATATGCGCGTGATAGACGGGGGTTGTGAACAAAAGTAGTTGAGCAAAGTGAAGATTGAAAGAAGAGTGGGTAGAAAGTATGAAATTGAAAATGAAAGACATTTTCGATGAGAAGAGTACCAGAGTAGATTGTGAACTAGAAGAATTACTCGATTTTTTTAGGGAAGGAATTTATATGGATCAAGAAGGAAATGTGAAAAGGATGCCGTATACATTGCAACAGTTAAAAGTGTCGATGTGATAGGAAGTGATTCAATATAGGTGCTGGATGATTTGAAGATAAGAGGAAAATATGAATAAAGAACTTGAATATATGAAATGTAGACGAAGAGAGTGTGAAGAAATTAATGCGTTTATTTTTATTACGGAAGATGGGAATGAACTGCGCTTTTTCTTTTGGGGTAAGAATGATAGAGTTTGCCATAGATTATCTATTCGATATGGGGAGAATAATCTGGAAAAACAAGAATTGTTCTTGATGATAATTGTTGGTCGAACATGGTATATTGATCATGCCTTGTTGACGGAGACGAAAGTGATTTTAAATAAAAGCGGATTAGATGTCAAATGTTATGAAAAAGAACCGGTGGAAATATTGTGCCATTTGTTTTTTGGATTTTGTGATCATCCGGCAGGTGTATTATATAGAACCGGTATGAATCATATTGCGATGGGAGTGCTTAGAGGAGAAATCTATGATGTGGCAGAAGGTAAGAGTGTGGAAGATGTTCTTGCAATCCCGAAAGTTTTTTTGCACGCTTTAAATAATAAGAATTATATACGCTTTATACAAAATAAGCGAACACGTATTCTGTTTAAAGAGGTTTATACCGAGTATGAGTTAGAAAATGATCTTCAAAAGCCATTGCTGGAGCATCAGATTAGATACATTATAGAAAGTTTTCAATATGGAGAATTTCAAGTGCCCGTATTGCATTTCTTAGGGGAAATTGATATGAAAGAAGCATTAACGTATGTTCTTTATTTACAGAAAAGAGAACTGCTTTGGCCTTACATAAGACTTAAGAAGATTCCGGAAAGTCCTAATGAGTTGTATTGGCTTGCCGAGGAAGCCTCAATGGCGTTAGGCTTTATTCAATTAGATATGAGTATTTATCTTTTGAATAAGAAAAACTTCTTTCAAAGCCTGTTTTATGAGACTGAAAGTTACATATGCGATTTTGTTATGACAGCATCTGAAGCATATGGCTTGGTACAACATGGATTCTTGACAGTGGGTTACATTAACTTATATTTCAAGGATTTGGCATCGCAGAAGCAAACTAGACTGATTATGACGATTAAGGAAAAGGATGATCCCGCAAATATAATGATGTGTATCGTATTAGGGCCAACCCAAAATATTTGCGTTGTTTCACGTAAGGCGTTATTGCCCGACAAAGTATGGGATTTTTATGAAAATTGGCTGAAGGATAATAAGTTGTGTTACGATTCCTTTTTCGAAAGCTATGAAGGGAAAATACAAGATGAAATGCTTGAGATTGGATGACTATATTAGGAGAGATTATGGGACGATTATTATTAAATAGAAGAGGCTTAAATACGAAAATTGGATGCCAACAGATTCTTGGCAAGATTCAAGAAGAAAATATTTTAAAAAGATATAATAGAATCTTATCTGTATCAAATGAAGATGTGCTTGTGATTGAAAATGGACATCATAGGGGAGAGTAAGAACAAGTGGCTTATTACAAAAGAAAGGCTGGGTTTAGTGATGGAAATATATTTGTCTTTATTTAGAGATCTTGCAAAATTATATAAAAAAGAAAAAGAACTATTCGTAGAAGTAGCCTTTTTCGGGAATAAAAAATTTGTCTATACCAGCAGCATGAAAATATATACATTGGAATTAGAGGAAGATTATATTTTCGTTATGTTTGACAACGGATGTCAAATGTTTGTGAACAAGCAGGATGAAGTTTCTTATGATATTAGAGGTGATGTTGTTTATAAAAATCAATACATTATCATTAACGATTCCGGAGATTGCCGTGTAAGGATTGATTGTGACGAGAGATACTAGTGGTGTTGTGGCTGTTATAGAAGTCGCGATTGATTTCCCTAGCAACCAAAAGATGAAGATAATTTCTTTCGGCACAAAGAAAATATACATTGAGGAGGAGTGAAAGTATGCGGGAAATTATTGAAAATTGGGAAGATATAAAAAATACTGTAAAAGAAGAAAATTGTATTAGTGATGTATCTTTCAAAATTTGGATCGAACCTATGAGGATAGCAGAAATAAGAAGAGATTGTCTTTATGTTCTTCTAATGGCGGAAGCAAACCAGAAAAACATAGAGGCCTACGTTACCAGAAAGTATAGGGTGCCCTTCGAGAAGGTAGTGGAAACCTATTGCGGTACGACTATGGATGTACGTTTTATTGTCAGAAAGGGAAGTGAAATGTCAGAGTAAGAAGATTAGAGAGGGATTGATGGGGGGCTCCCGATTATATAAAAGGTAGATTTTCTCTACTAGTTTTGAAAAATCACATAAAAACCATCCGGAATTTGCTGCCTCCGGATGGTTTTTATGTGTCAGAAAGAAGTATTCTAGATAATTGATCGATTCGGTCATATAATGGAGCGTTGCTCAGTATTTCTTTTTCTACCTTGTGAATGGAATACATAATGGTCGAATGATCACGTTGAAAAGCTTTTGCAATTTCCGTAACGGAAGAATTAAGAAGCTTATATGAAAGGTATTGCGCAATTTGGCGTGCATGCACAAAGTCCGGATCTCTGCTTTTGCCAATAAGAGCGGTGGTAGAGACATCATAAAAATCGCTTACCGTATCAATAATCTTTTGAATATTCAATTCAGTGTTGTGTTGAACGATGAGGTCACGAATTAGTATTGAACATTCTGAAATAGATAGGGTTGTATTGGAGTCACACAATGCTATAAGTCGGTTTGCCGCACCTTGTATGGAACGAACAGAGAGAATTTGTTCCGCGACATAATTTTCAATTTCTTCAGCCATGAGAACTCCACGTTCTTCGCAGTATTTTCTGAAAATCAATCTTCTTTCCATTAAGTCAGCGGAGTGCAAGTTTAATAACAGCCCCCCACAAAGTCTCGAAACGTATCTTGGATGAAGTGAAGAGATGGATTTGGGATCAACATTTGATGTTAAAATAACCTTGGCATTATTCATACACAAAAAATCTGTGGTCTTAATCACCTCTGCCATTAATGCATTTTTGTTGTAGAAAAAATCGATCCCATCTAAGAAAAAGAATGTCGTATCATTGCGTATGGATTTTTTAAAGCGGACAATGTCTGTATGAGTTCCGCTTTGAAATAGAGATACGTATTTATTTGCAAAATCTTCGGCTTGAAAAAAAACAATTTTGCCGGCTTTAGATTTTTCTAATGAATTGCGTGCAGCATTTACCAAAGTACTCTTTCCTGAACCAGATGGTCCAACTACTAAAAGGAGAGACGGGAGCGCGGATGGATTTCGGCATAATTCGAGAAAAACATTTTTGGCCAAAATATTTGGCTTTTGTATTGCAATGTATTTTTCTAAAGGATCCGTATTGTTCATACGCTTTCACCTCTTTTGTTAATTTACTTCCACTGTATTTATGACGGACTCCATGTTTTGTGCGACAATTGATGCAATTAAGTTACTTACATGATATCAAAAATGGCAAGAAATGAAAAGTACATTTATAATGAATTTGCAGACGATACCGTTTCCGGTACCGGGAGGCGTTGACGTTGTAATCCTCCTTTTTGCTAGATTTCCCGGTGCGAAAAATCATTCAAGTCCCATCTTCCGCATGAAAAACGAAATCAGAGCAGGTCAAATGACCTGCTCTTTTTTCAATCAATCTTATATCGCATACACGGCCTTCCGCCGGTCTCGTAATTCATTTCTCCGATGACTTTGCCGGATTCTGCCAGATAATTCATATATCTCCTGACGGTAACACCAGTTAGTCCAATTTCTTTGGCGATTTCATCTCCGGTCAGCCAGATACCGCAGGTTTCTTTCAAATGGGCCAAAATGAGCTGCATAGTCTTGTCTTGAATCCCTTTGGGGTGAAGATTATCCCCTTTTCTGCGGGCATTATCAATGATGTGGTCGATACTTGTTTGGTTCAGGGTATCAATGTCTTTGAGGGCATGCGTCTGTGCAATAAATTTTTCCAGTGCCATCTGAAATCGCTCAAAGGTGAAGGGTTTTACCAGATAGTCCACAATGCCCAGGTGCAGGGCTTCCTCCAGGGATTCCCGGTCATTGGCAGCGGTGACCATAATGGCCTCTGTCATAATTTTACGGTTGCGTATCTGGCGGAGAGTTTCAAAACCATCCATGTGGGGCATATAGACATCTAAAACCAATAGATCCACGTCATTGTTTTCCAGGAAAGACAGCGCACTGTTGCCGTCTTTGCATTTTCCCGCAATATGGAAATGCTTGTTGCTTTTAATGTACTGTTCATTTATCAATGCTACCATTGGGTCATCTTCTACAATAAGGACCTGATACATGCGCTATCCCTCCATTTTAGTTTCTTTTGTAAAGGTGATGGAGAAGGAAGTTCCCACGTCCTCTTGAGACTCTACGGTGATGGAACCACCGAAATTTTTCACCATGGATCGTACCTGATAGAGTCCGGTTCCGCGGCCTTCTCCCTTTGTAGAATATCCATTTTCAAAAATAAAGTTCAGATCTTCTTTTTTGATGCCGCTTCCGGTATCGTCCACCGTAATCAACACTGCTCCGGGCCGTGAATAGATACCGAACATTAACTCCTTGCGGGTCTGGTAATCGCTGTCTTCGTTCATAGCGTCAAAGGCATTGTCCAGAAGATTGCCGATGACGGTTATCAGCATTTCTGATGGCAGATTCATATCAGCCGGTGAATAATAGCTACTTTCCCGCAAAATAAAGGTTACATTCAGCTCCGATGCTCTTGCAATCTTGCCGATCAGCAGGGCGGCCACGGAAGGTTCGCTGACGGCATTCATCACCCTGCTGATATTCTCGCGCTGTACCATGCTGATATTTTGGATATAGGCAGTAGCGTCATCATACATTTGCATCTGGATAAGCCCCAGGATGACATGGAGTTTGTTGGTAAAGTCGTGATTGTTGGCTCTCATAGAATCCACAAGATATCTGGTGCCGGATAAGTCTTCCATCAGTTTTGTGTATTCCGCTCGGTTGTGCAGGATGGCAATAGCGCCTACTGAATGCGCCTCCTCCTGGATGGGGACACGGTCCAGTAAGATATCCGCTTTGCTGAGACTGACATTGAATTCCCGGTTACCGTTTTTGAGGGTATTGGAAAGAATCGGATCAGCCAGTGAATCAATGTGTTGTCCGGCTAAAGATGCCTGGGGATCGGTGCATAACATATGGACAGCGGCCTCATTGGCAAACTGTATGAAACCATACTCATCCACAGCAAGAATACCTTCTTTTAACGTTTCGAGGATATTGTCCCTCATTTTGTACATTGCAGTGAATACATCCGGCTCATAACCAAGGAGACTCTTTTTGACTTTGACGGAAAGTTCCGTTGCAATAATAAGCTCTATCAAAATTGCTACAATTGTTATTAAGAGGAAGATAAAGAACATTTGGATCGTTTCAAGCTGGATGTTTTTAGTCAGCATGATGGCCATTACAAAGCCCGCATAATCACCGTTCTCGTTGTAGATGGCAGCATAGGCACGGCGTTGGCTGCCGGAAGGACCTGTTTCGTCTACGGTGTAGTAGCCGCCGGATTGTCTGGCAAATTCAGGCAGGTTTCCGGTATATTCTGTTCCCACCAGGGCGTGATTGGAGTGGTAGATACGAATATTGTCCGTATTAACTACCGATATAACATCAATGGCGTCCAAGGTTTCTTTTAACGTATCCAGATATTCCGAAAGTACAATGTCAGCCATATCATCAAAGCTATCGTCCCGGACCAGCATGGGCGAGCGGGCGATGGCTTCAGCAATATTTTGAAGGTTCTGGTCCCGCTTTTCTTTTTCAAATTGAAGATTGATCAAAGTTCCCGCTATGCCCAACATCAGAGCCAGCGAAATAATGAGCACAAGCTGAGTACGGAAGAACAACTGTTGTATGCTTTTTAAGGAGATACGCGGTTTGTCGCCCGTGGTGTGCTGTTTTTGTTTTTTCATAGGAATCTACCTTCCCACTATCATAATTTTTAATACCATATCATAGATTCTGCAGAATTTCAATTTCGCGGACTTATGAAAGGACTTTTGAAAGTTAAAAAAATGAATCGGAAAAGAAAAATATATTACTAAATTGCGTAAAATTGTTTTTGTGATGGGGGAATGTTATTTTGACTGTGCAATCAAAACCAATCGCAAAGGAGATTAAATTATGGGATCAATTTTAGAAACAGTAATGCTTATCTGCTTCGGTTTTTCCTGGCCGCTTAATGTGATCAAAGCCTATAAGGCTCAAACGGCAAAGGGAACCAGCTTGCCATTCATCCTGCTCATTATTACCGGTTACATAGCAGGCATCAGTGCCAAAATCATCAACGGACAGTTCAACTACGTTCTGATTGCTTACTTTATCAATCTGGCAATTGTTTCGCTGAATATATGCGTGTATTTACGAAACGTGTCACTTGATAAAAAACGTATGCAGGGAGCGGAGGTATAACAGATGAGATTAGCAGAAAGCAAAAAATATGAAATTTTAAATGAAATTGCAGAGAAAGAAGGAATCATTATTTTCGGCGGCAGCGAAGATTGTGAAATTCCCCTGGGCGAGCTGAGACAGGCATTTGCCATTGATGAAAAAATGTACAACCGAAGTATCGAAGGTCTTTCTGTAAAGGATGCTCGTGCGGAATATACGGAATGTGTTGAGGCACTTGCTCCTGAGGCTGTGCTGCTTCATATTGGAGCGGCTGATCTGGTGGCATTTGAGGAAAATCCGTTAGAATTTGACAATAAGTATCGGGAATTGATCGAACACATCAAAACCCGGAACCAAAAGTGTCGTATTGCAGTGGTTTCTCTTAGAAACTACGATAACGATCCCGTTATCAGCAATATGAACACCCATTTGAAATATATTGCAGAATCTGAAAACTGTGAATATGGTGACATTGCCAACAGGAGAGTGTGGAATCCGAAAAATACAAAGGATGCGGTAGAATTTGTATATTCCATAGGCTTTGTGCGCTCCTTAAAAAATAAACGCAGTATGTACGATTTGGTAAAAATACTGTTCCTCGAGTGTTTCTCCGTTTCAGGTACCGGGAGGCGTTGACGTTGTAATCCTCCTTTTTACTAGATTTCCCGGTGCGAAAAGTCATTCAAGTCCCATCTTCCGCTATAAGTTGATCAGAGAAAGCCCGAACGGTGGTCTGTTCGAGGTTTTCTCGTTGTGTTCTAAAATCTTTGGGACAAGCAGTAATTGGTTGATGCGGAAGACTAATCTATGTTATAATTTACATCAAAAGGCTAACGTTTTCACGTCAATATTAGACTTGGATTAGATTGATTGAAAGAGTTCGGAAATTATTTGATGAATGAGGAGGAACTGCAAGAATGTTAAGACAACAGGCATTTATTGAAAAAAACAAGATGTTGAAAGGTGGATTACATACTCATACCACCCGTTCTGACGGTGAACTTACACCGGAAGAGGCGATCAAACATTTTAAGGCAAATGGTTATGATTTTTTGGCGATAACAGACCATAGAAACTATAATTTTAAGGATTTTGCGCCGGAAGAAGGGCTGACGATTATTCCGGGTATGGAATATGATGCCGGCAGATTGGAATCGAATGTGAGGGGGTTCCGATGCTTTCATATCGTATGTATCGGGCCGGCTAAGGAGGATGGAAATGGTTATGAGCAGGATGAATTGTTAAATTCTGCAGTTGCTCCTTCGCAGGTAGAATTCCAGCCGTATTTGGATGAAATTCATGCAAAGAAGAACTTGACCATATATTGTCATCCCCAATGGAGTTCTACGCCTGCCCGCTATTTCGAAAAGTTAGAGGGCAATTTTGCAATGGAGATCTGGAATAGCGGCTGTGCAATTGAAAATGATATGGACTCAGATGCTGCTTATTGGGATGAGCTTTTAGGACAAGGAATTAAAATATTTGGTGTTGCAACAGATGACGGTCATCGGTTATATCACCATTGCAAAGGCTGGGTAATGGTCAATGCAGAAAATAATATCAATGCTATTTTAAAGGCGTTGGAAGAGGGCGCTTTCTATTCTTCTTGTGGTCCGGAAATTTATGATTTTTATGTGGATGAAGTAAAAGAAAAAGCTTATATTGAGTGCTCCGGTGCTGCAAAGATCAGACTTCATTGCGATGGTCACCCTACTCTGATTAAGCGCTCTGCAGAAGGAAATCTGACTCGTGCTGAGTTTGATTTAAGAGATTGGACGGGAACATATGATTATGCGCGTATTACTGTTATTGATAAGGATGGAAAATATGCTTGGACCAATCCGATTTTCATAAAGTAAGGCCGAGATAAAAATGATATTGCAGTTAATTAGAAAAATCCTGCACATTCAGTTTTGTGAATGTACAGGATTTTCGTTGTTATGGGAGTGGGTTATTAGGAAGCATTCCTGCTTATTTCTGCTTTTCAATGATGTAGTATGAAACGGCACAGATCAGCAGCATGATGCCGGCAAGAACCAATGTGATGATACCGCCGAACAGTTCTAGCATGGGGATGCAGATGAAGCCGGCAATGGCCACGCCGGAGGTGTGGATCATCATACGCCATGCGGTGTACTGGCCTACCGTATCGTAATCCACGATACGTAAAACCATAACAGGAACTGCGTTGGACATGAACAGGCTCAAGAAGTAGACGGCTGCATATACACAAAGGAAGATCCAGATATTCTTACCTACCAACATGAAGGGAAGCATGATTGCCAAAATAGTAGTGGATATCAGCAAAAGGATACCTTCCCGTTTACCTTCGTTTTTCGCCAAAAGGCCGAAGGCATAGTTGCCGGCTACGGAAGCTACGTTGGTGACTACCACCAGGTAACTGCTGGTGGTGCTGTCCAGGATGTCGTAATAGTAACCGATCATTACCACCAGACCCAGGATACCGGTACCGATACCACGGAGTAAATTGGGGATCAGCAGTATGTAAAAGGGCCTGTACAGGAAAAGGTTCTTGCGGGTTCCATTATTATTGTTCTTGGGTAAGGAACCAAGTTCCTTCATGCGGGACATGAAGAAGCTGGCCAGAACTGTGGCAATACCACCGGCACCGAATATAATGCCCATGACCTTAAAATAATCCCAGCGTGCCAGAGAATAGGTCATGCCCAGGGAAATCAGCATACCACACAAGCTGCCCGCAGCGCCGGAGAAAGCTACAATGCGGCCGTAGGACTTCATGTCCATGATGTGGAAGGGCAGTTTGTAGGATATGATGGAGTTCATACTGATCATAATATTGACAGCAACACCGATTAACATGATACACCAATATTTCAGGTCAACGGGAGTATCACTCCAAATGCTGAACGCCACCAGCACTATGTACATGGGAAACGTAGAAATCTGCATGAGGGCGGTCATCTTGATAAGGCTTTTCATGCGGTCAATGAGACCGGAACAGAAGAGCATGATAATGGCCTGAACAACCTGTAGGATGGAAACAAAGCTTGCTACACGCTGTTCGCTGATACCGCTCTCAAGCATGAAACTTTGAAGAACGGAACCGGTGATCAGCGTCAGAGCAGCATGGTTGTATAGTACTACATTCACTCCGTAAATGAGATTATTTGTTTTAGCAATATTAGTTGTTTTGGAATGCTCCATTTTTATTTTCCTCCAGGTATTCATTGTATATCCATGGATGTATCATTGGTAAGATCAGCCTCCCCAGAAAGGATCGTAGCGGCTGACGTCAAATCCGGCAAGCCTGCGGATCCAGTAAACCTGGTAGAATTCATGGGCATCCATATGGGCCAATTCATCCTTGTGGCCGCAGCGTCCGCCGATGGACCACATAGCTGTATAGGTAGCACGGTCGTTGCAGTCCCACATGCTGATGCGCTCAGCCCCATTTTCGTAGAGCTCTTGTACCAGGTGCTTGTAGCGCTCATTATTGTGGTGACGGCCCATCATATCAATATAAACCTGTACGCCGTATTTTTCTTCCAGAGCCATCCACTGGGAGATCCGTTCTGCCTGGGTTGCGGGACCGCAGATTTCTCCGCGGTAGTTGGTAAATCCGGGCTGGAAATCTTCGATATAACTGTAATGGGTGTAGACATTACGGCCATTGTGGATCACATAGTCGGTATACTTGTCCAGGTCAATACGGTAGTCTTTGCCTTCCTGCCAGATGTCACCGGCCAGATTTTCGTAATTGCGCTGAGGGTAACAGATGATGGCGTTTATCAGGCCTTCTTTTGCCCATTCCTCGGCATCAATACCTACATACTTGGTATCATATACAGAGTAGAAGCCGCGCAGGTGGACAGCCACTTTTCCTTTACCGTAACGATTATCCAGAGCATTTCTTAAGTTTCTCGCAAATTCCGTCATAATCTCACAGTGGATGGCATTGAGTCTGGGATCATCCAAAGGCAATTCGTAAGGGTATTCACCGTATTTTTCAAAGAAGCGTTTGGCCACGGGCTCTTCAAAGAGCACATAGGGAACGCCTCTGTTAGCGATCAAAGTCACAGCATCACAGCCGGAGGCTGCTCCATTGACCAGAAAATCAATGATGTACTGCTGAACTTCAGGATAAGCATAGGAGAGATTTGAAATGGCATCGCCGTTTCGGTCCATGCAACGGTATTCGGGGTGACTCTTGGCAAAAGCATTGTCAAAATAGAATTGGTCATAGGGGAAACCGATGCCCCATGCACCCATGCGCAGGGAAACGCTCATTTTGTAGCCATTGTCGTGTCCTAAATCTACCAGATAGCGCAGCACTTCGTCAAAATCAAATTTTGAAATCTGAGACTGGCAATGTTTGTCACCCTTTCTGGGGAAAGCAAATTGATTTACATCATCTACGGGAATCTTGCCGGAGGCAAAAAGTCTGATTTCCTCCATGGAGATCCATTCTACATCGGAGTGCCGGTATCTTAACACTACATTAGACCAATCCTCCATACACTCCAGATTGTCGCAATAGAAGCGGTTGTGCATGTCATCAGAAGCGTAGATGCGTTTGGTATCGGTGCGTGCCTCTTCCTTCTGATATTCGGCAACTTCTTCCTCGGTCATGGGTACAAAACGGAGGTGAGTGATGCGGGATTGGTGTTCTTCATGGATCTTGCGGTTGGAGAGAAGGATGCTCTCGCCTGTCAAATCCCCGCAGCGCCAAAGGGTTTCTTCCAGGAATACCCCTCTGCCGTAGTTACAATCTGGAGTGTCGACGGTAAGAGAGCTTTTGTAATTAAAAAAGGTGGGATCGGATGTCAGCTTCATGGAGATGAAGCCGGGAAATAAAAGGCCCACGTAAATCTTGTACCAGCCGGTCAACCGGGGATTGAAGGAGATATCTTCAGGGTCGCACTCAGAGGAAGTTGCCAGAAGATTACCGCTCCAATTTTCGGTCTCATAAGGGATTACGCGCCATTTGTCCACCAGACTGTCAGGAGACAGGCTGGACTTGGGCTCAAAAACCTGATCCAGGTAGGAAAAGAGAAGTTCGTTTCTTTCGTTCATTGCAATCATTATCCTTTCGCGCGAAGCATAGGTTTTTCTGATTTATTCATACCACATTTTGCACATGAAATCAATCATTAGTGTAGTACTTTTCTACCGGTACTGAATGTGGTAAAATAATAATAGGATAATACCACAATAGAAAAAGTGAACAATAGAAAAATTGAATAATAGGAGGTGGACGGTTATGAAGGTTGTGATTGTAGGCGGTGTAGCGGTTGGAGCCACTGCAGCGGCGCGCATACGGAGATTAGATGAAAATGCGGAGATCATCGTATTTGAACGGACGGGATATATATCTTATGCCAACTGTGGTCTCCCTTATTATATCGGTGATGTGATCACAGATCCAGAGGATTTGACCTTGCAGACACCGGAAAGCTTTTTTGAGCGCTTCAGGGTTATTATGAAGGTTCGTCATGAGGTTACTGCCATCCATCCGGAGCGCAAAACGGTATCGGTAAAGGAGCTGGAAAGCGGCGCCGAGTGGGAAGAAGCCTATGAAAAGCTGATCCTTTCACCCGGTGCAAAGCCTGTGGTACCGAAGCTGCAGGGTGTAGGACTTAAAAAGGTATTCACCCTTCGCACGGTAGAGGATACCCTGCGTATCAAAGAATTTATTGATAAGAATCGTCCGAAATCGGCAGTGTTGGCGGGAGGCGGTTTCATTGGATTGGAAGTGGCAGAAAATCTCCGGCATCTGGGGATGGAGGTAACCATCGTACAGCGTCCCCGGCAGCTTATGAATCCCTTTGACGGGGACATGGCAGCATTGATTCACAATGAGATGCGCAAGAACGGTGTGAAACTTCTGCTGGGACGTACCGTTGAAGGGTTTGCAGAAAAGGATGACAAGGTGGAAATCCTGCTGAAGGAGGAAGCGCCCTTACAGGCTGACATGGTCATTCTGGCTATCGGTGTGACACCGGATACAAAGCTTGCGCAGGAGGCAGGACTTAAGCTTGGCCTCAAAGGAAGTATTGTCGTCAATGACCGGATGGAGACCTCCGTGCCGGATATTTATGCGGCAGGGGATGCCGTGCAGGTCAGGCATTTTGTGTCCGGGGAGGATGCCCTGATCTCTCTGGCAGGTCCGGCTAATAAGCAGGGGCGTATCATTGCCGACAATATCTGTGGAGGTGACAGCCGTTATCAGGGCAGCCAGGGAAGCAGTGTGATCAAAGTATTTGATATGACAGCAGCCTGCACCGGCATCAATGAAACCAATGCAAAAAAGGCCGGAATAGATGCCGACACGGTTATTTTATCACCAATGAGCCATGCGGGATATTATCCCGGCGGCAAGGTGATGACTATGAAGGTGGTCTTTGAGAAAGAGACATCCCGTTTGCTGGGAGCCCAAATTGTGGGATATGATGGTGTAGATAAGCGTATTGATGTGATTGCCACGGCCATCCGCGCCGGTCTTAAGGCTACGGAGCTTAAGGATTTGGATCTGGCGTATGCGCCTCCTTATGCTTCGGCAAAGGATCCCGTCAATATGGCAGGTTTTGTGATTGACAATATTGCAAAGGGTATCGTGAAGCAGTGGTACCTTGCGGATGCGGAAGGACTTCCGCGTGATGGCAGTGTGACCTTGCTGGATACCAGAACCCCGGGAGAATACCGGCGGGGATATATTCCGGGATTTCAGAACATTCCTGTGGATGAATTGAGGGACCGCTTGCATGAGATTGAAAAAGGAAAGCCTGTGTACGTAATCTGCCAGAGTGGCCTGCGCAGTTATATTGCATCCCGGATTCTGGAAGGAAACGGATATGAAGTATACAATTTTGCGGGCGGTTATAGGTTTTATGAAGCGGTTAATAATGACAGATGCCTGATTGAAAAAGAAACGGCATGCGGCATGGATGTTATGTCTGTCCAGGCAAAAAAACAGGATTTTCATTTTGGACAGAACTGAGGAGATTATGTCTCTTTTTGGGAATTACAGAAAAGGACATAAGTGGTAAAATAATAAGCATGAAATATAGCCGCGAAAAGAGAAACGTAATTCAAAGAAAAGGAATTAAAAAAGGAACCCCAAAAAGGGATCAAAAAAGTAATCATAGAAGCGGAAATTGAGAAGCGAAATAAGAAATTTACAGAGGAGAAAAGACAATGAAATGGATCACAGAAGGATTTGAGGCTTTTTCACAGGGCCGGATGGAGAATGGCGGACAGAATCTGTATGTCTCCAAAAAGGGTGTGCTGCAGCGTATTTTCCAGTATGATATCAATCAGGACGGATATCCGGATCTGCTGTTTGCAAACAGCCAGAGTATGTACGAGAGACCGCCGGTGCATGTTTACGGGGATGTGCTGCATTCTGAGCAGTTTACAGCGTTGCCCTCAAACGGCACCTATGACGGTATTTTTGCCGATCTGTTCGGCACCGGCTGCCAGGATCTGGTAATCGCATGCCAGCACAATGGTACCCATTCCGATGTTACGGCGATCATTTATTTTGGCAATGAAGAGGGACTGTCGGAAAATTACAAACTGGAGCTCCCGGTACCGAATGCAACCTGTGTTGCTGCCGGAGACTTTAATGGAGACGGCAAACAGGATCTGGCATTTTTGTCAGGTGGGATTCTGAGGGTATTTTATCATCAGAAAAGCGGTTTCAATCCGGCTGTATTTCAGGAGTATCCTGTGGCTGTGGCGGCATTTGCGGCGGCAGATCTGGACGGCGACGGTTATTGTGATATCTGCTTCAAGGCACCCGATGGCCGCGTAGGCGTGATCTTCGGCGGTGCAAATGGTCTGGATGCAGAAAATATTGTGTGGGCAGGCGGTGTGCAGAGTGATGTGACTGTGGCGGCAGGCGGTTCCACAGCAGGCTTGATCGCTTCCAGCAGTAAGTGGAGACCCTGTGTTGTGACCATTGGCGGCACGCAGTATATTTACTGTATGGAGCAGGAAAAGGCGGTATTTTACTGCTGTCAGAAAGACAGAAGCATTGCTCCCGGATTTGAACTGATATGTCCCGGTGCAGTATATGCCACAGCAGCCAATCTTACCGGCAGCGGTGCAGAAGATTTGATTTTGACGGTATTTGAGCATAAGGATCAGGAGGCCCCTTGCCGTATCTACTTAAATGAAGGTGCGGGAATCTGCGCGGACCGTTATAAGACCGTAAACGTAAAGGGAGCAGTCAGTGCAACCGCTGCAGATCTGGATGGAAAGGCAGTGATCTTCAGCCGTATCGGCGAGACCCGCTACCAGGAGGTACAGGCACCTATTTTTAAATTGGATGAAGCGGGTGAGCCTTGTCAGGTAGGAACTGTAATGTGCGGAGACTGTATGAAAATATTGGCAGGACGCCCTTCCGGAAGCGAAAGCAGCGATACCATTGTGGTGCTGAATCATAAGATGAACCGCATGACCGGTGCCGAGAATGCTTATATTTATCTGGGAAGTGCAGAGGGATATGACGCTGAACGCAAACTGGAACTGCCCGGACATTCCTGCGTGGAAGGTATCATGTGCGACTTTACCGACAATGGCAGTGTGGATGTGCTGCTGAGTAATTGCTATGAGGATGATGCAGTCAATGATGAAGGCATGACACTTTTTATCAACGATGGTACCGGCGTGTCTCCTGAACGATTTGTAAAGCTGCCCACAGTGCGCGCTCACGGTGCAGCCATTGGTGATTTCAGAAAGTCCGGCTATCTGGATATTGCTACAGGCGGTTGTGCAAATCAGGAATTCAGGATCTTCCACGGCAGTGAAAAGGGATATTCCCTTGATAATTGCACCAGGATCGTGTTCGGTCCCGACAAAGACGATTATAAGATTCCTTTTGGTAAGTGCTATGATGACCTGTTGGCAGAACAGACACCTGAAGGATTAGCTGAGATGAGCGAGTTTGGTCAGGTGCGCTGGGTGCTGGCAGCTGATTTCAATAATGACGGCTGGTTGGACATTGTAGTTTCCGAGATTTTAGGACCCAGAAGCTTTATCCTTTGGGGCGGTCCGGAGGGCTTTTCCAAAGATCGCATGACCGCACTGGAGACAGATGGTGTGGCTTATGCAGCGGCTGTGGATCTGAACGGTAACGGCTGGCTGGATCTGCTGTTGTCCCAGCATATGTCTGTAAAGAAGAGTGTAAGGCAGGAGTCCTACATTACCGTATATTGGGGCGGCCCTAACGGTTACAGCGAGAATCGCAAGATGCAGCTGCCTGTGACCTGTGCAAATTCCGTCACTGTAGGAGATTACAACGGCAACGGTCTGCTGGATATCTACGCAACCTCTTATAATAACGGGCGTACCCGCGACTTGCTTTCCTATTTATATAAGAATGAAGACGGAAAATTCAGCGTAAATAATGTGCAGTATCTGTTCAATCATTCCGGCTGCGGCTGCGTATCCGGTGACTTCAACGGCGATGGTTACACGGATCTGGCTGTGGCATGCCACAAGGAATACGGCAACCATGAGTCCCATTCCTTTATTTTCTGGGGCGGTCCCGATGGCCTTTCCGAAGACCGAAAGACTGTGCTGCCCACCGTAGGACCTCACGGAATGTCCACAGTGGATCCCGGAAACATTAAGAACCGCGGTCCCAAAGAGCATTATTACTCTGTTGTAAAAGAAGTGCCTGCCGGAGAGGTTGTAAGCAGCATTTCCTGGGAGGGCGAGTGCACCTCCACCAGCTGGGTTGAGCTTGCAGTACGTTGTGCATCCGGCGCAGAAGCAATTGAGAGTGCAGAGTGGATTGGGGTAAATGCAGGAGAGGATATCTCTGACAAGAAATTGTCCGGATATGTTCAGTATAGAGTAGCCCTGTGTGCTAAGTGTGCTTGCGGTACGCCCAGAATCACGAGCGTGACTGTGATTACAAAGTAGATGATCGCAAATAGAAGGCTTACAAAGTACATGATCGCAAATAGAAGGCTTACAAAGTACATGACAACAAAGTTAAAATAGTATCAGTAAATAAGTTGATGAATCAAAAAGGTCACACATTCCAATGGGAAAATCCCGATGGTTTGTGTGACCTTTTGATGTTATCCTTTTTTATGTTGCCCGGCGATATGCGGCAGCATTTGGCGGTGGATTAAATTTCTACCTGACAGCCGTCGTAGCTTACCTGATAACCGTACTCAGCAACTCTCTGTTCCAGAACATGGTGCAGAGGATTGGCATTGTGGGAGAAATGGTTGATATACATTATCGTATCGTCACGGAGTGCGCCCATGTCAGCCAGTCTCTCTAAGGCCCGGTTGATGTTGGGGATGCCCATGTGGGTTCCGTCGTCGGGAATGGGAATATCCACATTGGTGCAGTCCATGGACACCATGTCAAATACGAAGCCGTTTTTCTTGATGAAATCAAATACTTCCTCGTAGAAATAGCCGGTATCCTGTGCATAGAGGATTGTCTTTTCTCCTTGGATAATGTAGAACACGGCCCCATGGCAAATCATATGTCTGGCGGGCAGGGGAGTGATGGTGTAGCCGCCGCAGGTAAAGGTCTGGTAAGGTTCGATTACTGTGGCATTTACGTTTTCGGAAAAACCGCCTACTTTCTCTATCATGTCGTATGCTTCCCGGCAGCAGTAAACCTGCAATGTGTTGGCACGCATGTCATGGGCAAAGCAATCGGTGCGCATCAGGAATTCTTCCGGGTAGAAGTGATCTGTATGGGTGTGGGTGATCAGCAGATATTTAATGGTATCACCCTCGATGCCATTCTGCAGGAAATGATAATAGGTATCTGCAGGCAGATCCAGCAGCAGGTCATCATTTATAAGGGCCTGGGAGCGGGTGCGGATGTTTCGTCCTCCCAGCTTTCTGGCCTCCTGACAATGTTTGCAGTTACAGAAGACTGCCGGAAAGCCTTCGGCTGCCGCAGTTCCTAAAAAAGTAAATCTCATAAGATGTATCCTTTCCAATCTGAATCAGATCTGCATCAAATCTGATTCGGGCACAGAGGGAACATTACGCTTCGATCCACTGGCCGTCAAAGTCCTGTGCTTTCAAAAGTGCATCTCTGAAACGCATAACCTCCAGGGTCTGTGCACCATCAAAAGGCAGAACACCTGTCTCAAAGAAGCGCAGGATGTCGGTCATCAGGTTTTTAAAGAAGTCTGACTGAATGGGCTTCTGGGTATCAATACCATCTTCAGTAACGCCTTCAATGCAGTAGGCGGCACCGGGAGCAAAAATGATGGTAGCGGTCTTGCCGGAAACAGTCTTGGCACGGCAGATGCGCTGGTTACCCTGGCATTCTACTTTTACCGAAGCTACCGGATCAGCCAGCAGTACTACGGTCATCTCTACCAGATGTACGGAGTATTCTTCAAAACTGCGGCCGGCACCGGAAATGATCAGGTTATCAGCGCCTTTGAGGGCATCCAGTTCATCTGCGTATCTGAGAGCGGAGGTGCTGAAGAAAGGGGTGTTGTATTCTGCAGCAATGCGGAAGATCTCTTTTGCTTCCTCAGAGTTGGGAGCAAAGGTCTTGTCAATGTAGGTGCGCTTGCCGTAGGTGAGTACTTCTCTGGCATAAGGCAGATGTTTCTCAGGATCGGAGGGAGCCAGGATTACGATCACATCACTCTTTTCGCAAAGCTCTGCCAGAGTATCACACTTGGCAGCCCCCATCTTGGCACACCACTCATCGGTGCTTACACCGTCCAGAGGAGAAACATCCAGTTCGGCCCAAGCATAAGCTAATTCATAATCAGTACCGGCAGCAGCATTCATCTCACGGAACCATCCGGGATAGTTGTTGGCATGCCACTCGCTGATATAATAGTCTACAAATCCAACTTTTTTCATAATATTATGCCTTTCTTAAAAGTTTCAATATGATAATTGCTGTTATGATAATTTCTGTTACGATAATTTCTGTTATGATACGGCGCACATCCGGATATGCCGGGATGTGCGCCTTTGTTTACGAATGATTATTACAGGGCAATTTCCTGATGCTTTTCAGCAGATACATACAGACCATCCAGCAGCTTTGCACTTTCCAGAATGTTCTCAATGTTGTTGCGGTCTTTGATACCGGTCTTGATGGACTCTACGAAAGCCCGGTTCTCGCACAGGTACTGATCGGGAATATCGTACTCGGGAGCAATCGTCTCCAGGGTGTCGCCTCTGTAAATCTCGAACTTGCCGCCGTAAGTAAGTCTTGCACCACACTTGTCGCCCAGGAAGTCGATGAACATGTCGTGCTGATTGATATTCTGTGCCCAAGCGCCGTTGAAGGAGATGCTTGCCTTGTCGGTACGGATGTGGCCGGAGATGAAGTCATCTACGTCATTGGTACCGTTCTCGATGTCAGCGGTATCCTCAGCCCACATGCCGGTATATTTGTAGGACTTCATATCCTTTGCCATCTCACAGTAAGCGTCACAGGTCAGGGTCTTTAATTTAGCGCCGCCAAGGATGTACAGGATCAGATCCAGGAAGTGTACGCCCCAGTCAATGAGAACGCCGCCGCCGGACTGGGATTTGGTGGTGAAAGCACCGCCAAGGCCGGGGATGGAACGGAAGGAACGGAAGGAGCAGTATACATGGTAAATGTTACCGAACTCGCCGTTGCGGTTCATTTCTTCCAGCATTTCAACAGATTTGTTGTAACGGTTGCAGACACCGATGTTTAACATCTTGCCCTGCTTTTCAGCTTCTTCTGCCATCTCGCAGGAGAGTGCATAGTTAACGGTGATGGGCTTCTCACAGAACACATGCTTGCCTGCCTTGAGCGCATCCATGGTCACGGTGTAGTGAGCGTAGTTGGGGGTCAGTACGTATACAGCATCTACTTCGGGATCAGCCAGAGCAACCTTATAATCAGTGATCACTTCGCCGATCAGGTCACCGTAGGTCTCCTTCATAAGTGCTGCCTTTTCTTCGATCAGATCGCAGGCATACTTGATAAACACGTTGTCCATCTGAGCGAAAGCGGGGAAATGAGCATTTTTAGCGATACGTCCGCAGCCGATGACTGCAATAACAGTTTTGTTTTCCATTTTTTTACCTCTCTGTAAGTTATGTAAGATTGATGGTTACAAGTAACTGATTATATTATAACCCCGTTGCTGCAGATTGGAAATACTATTCTTTGGTGAAAAAGATGTTATTTTTTAAGATTATGTGAGAAAAAACCACTTTTTCATGTGAAAAAGTGGTTTTGAATTGACATTGACAGGGGGCGCAGATACAATGAACAGACAAAGGAACTTGCCCGTAAAGGATATAAAAAGTGAGGAAGCGGATTATGCAGGAACAAAATTATCATCTTAACAATGTCTATTTTAAGGAACCACTGCAATACGACGGTATTTCGGTATATCAGATCGGCAGAATGTACTGCAAGGCTGATACGGTGATCAGTGCTCATGTACATACCGATCTTTATGAACTTACGATTGTTACCAACGGAGGCGGTCAGATCATCACAAACGGTGTGGCCACTGCCGTAAAGCGCGGAGATATCTATTTGTCCATGCCCTGTGATACCCATGAGATCCGCTCCGACGGAGAGGAAGCCTTGAAGTATGATTTCTTTGCCTTTACCTGCGAGAATGAAGCCTTTAAGCAGGAACTGGAACATATTATGGAGCACTATTACTCCCCGGCCAACCGGGTGTTTCAGGATGAGAGAGTACGCCAGATGACCGGTGATGCGATTGCCGAACTGAACGGAGACAGAATTTTTTCGGAGGAACTGCTGGCAGCTTTATTCCGCCAGATCGTAATATATACTATCCGGGGCTTTCGTCAGATTGCACCGGATAAGCAGTTGGATACAGTGACTTCAGCAGAGGTGTTATGCTACAGATTGATGAATTATATTGATACCCATGTGTATTCCATGAAAAATCTGGAGGAGCTTTCCGGGATTACAGGCTATAGTTATGGTTATCTTTCAGCCCTGTTTAAAAAGACCACCTCCCAGACCTTGGCACACTATTATTATGAAAAGAAGCTGGATGTGGCAAGGCTTTTGATCCTTGAGGAACGCTTTACGGTCACGGAGATATCGGAGATGCTCAATTATGCTTCCGTATATTCCTTCAGCAAGGCATTTGGCAAGCGTTTCGGGGCCTCGCCCAGAATATATCGGAGTGGAAATGGAAACGCAAAAAAGCGTTGAAACTATTGACTTTTTTACGATAAAGTGATACCTTATATTTCAAATGTTAAGAAGACGTTAATATCTCTTTATGAAATCTTTATGTAAATTTTACAGGAGCCTGATATGATATTTCATTCTCTGACAGAGAGTAAGCGGGAACGCAGCACAGTTTCCGCAGAATTTAAAACTGCAAAGCCCATCGGCGTGGTGAGGTTGGGCAGTGAATGTTTCTTCTTCCGCCGTTGGTTTAAAATTTATTATGTGGCATATGAGGAAATGACCAGATGTTTCCGAAGAGTCTTGCTGATCCCCGTGGCAGGCGGAAAGAAAAACATGAGACTGGAGACCCTGGTGATTGCAGACAAAAAGGGTGAGCTTGCCCAGATCCAGATACCCGGAGCTGATGCTGCCAGAGCCTTATTGGAAGAAATAAAGGCAAAGGCGCCTCATGCCGATTTTACATGTCCCGATAAGACAGAGGAGGGATCCCGTTAATTATGAATGTACAAGAAGCTTTAGAGAAATTGCTTCCTTCTTTCAGACGTTATTATAATGTGAAGACAGAAGATGTGGCAGAACCTTTTGCCGCAGAGGCAGTTTTCCAATCCCATAATGAGCAGTATTTTCTGATCAAGAGTGCCCGGATCTCCGAGGCCAACTCCAATGAGTTTGCATACTTTTATACTGCTGATTCCCTGAACGCAGAAGAATTAAAGGAGCTGGACCGGTGCGCATGGGAGCGTGGTACAGAGAATGTTCAGCCCAATTACTATCATAGAAGTACCGATGTGGCGCTGATCATTCTTGCCGAAAAAATCGACGAAGAAGCAAAGAAGCTGATGAAGAAACTCAATCATTCCAAGAGTTATCAGTTCGGCCTTCAGGGCTACAGTAATTACCGTTTGGTTGCATTAGAGCTTTCTACCGGAAAGGTGTTCCACAACCGCCAGGGACAAAATCTGAAGAAGCTCGTTGGCAATATAATAAAATAATCTTACATTAAGAAAGGGAGAAGAATATGACAGCTTTACTTATTATTCTCGCAGCAATCGTTTTGCTGGTAATCGGCTATTTTACATACGGCTCTTACCTTGCAAAGCAGTGGGGCGTTGACCCCAACAAAAAGACTCCCGCGATCGAAATGGAAGATGGTGTTGACTATGTAGCAGCTCCCGCAGCAGTACTTATGGGACATCATTTCTCCTCTATCGCAGGTGCAGGTCCTATCAACGGACCTATCCAGGCAGCCGTTTTCGGTTGGGTTCCTGTATTCCTTTGGTGTATCATCGGTGGTATTTTCTTCGGCGGTCTTCAGGACTTCGGTTCCTTGTTTGCATCCGTTCGTCATGGTGGTAAATCCGTTGGTGAGATCATCCAGTCCTCTATGGGCAAGAAAGCTAAGAAACTGTTCGTTATCTTTGCTTTACTGGTACTGATGCTGGTTATTGCATCCTTCGTAAACGTAGTAGCAGGTACTTTCCTGACTGCTGCTGATGCTGGTCAGGTTGGTTTCGTTGCTAACCCTACCGGTAACCAGACCACAGCTATGATCTCTCTGCTGTTCATCGTACTGGCTATCATCTATGGTTATGTTACCAATAAGCTGGGTGTTAAGACCGTTCCTGCTACCATCGCAGGTATCATCGGTATCGTTATCATTACCATCATCGGTCTGAACTTCGGTTTCGCTATGAGCCGTACTGCATGGATCATCTTCATCGGTGCTTACATCAGTATCGCTTCCCTGGTTCCTGTATGGATCCTGCTGCAGCCTCGTGACTATCTGTCCAGCTTCCTGCTTTACGGTATGATCGCTCTGGCTGTTATCGGTATCATCCTGACCGCTATCACCGGCAATGCTACTTTCTCTATTCCTGCATTCACCGGTTGGGAGACCAAGGTTGGTACCATGTTCCCCGCTCTGTTCATCACTGTTGCATGTGGTGCATGTTCCGGTTTCCACAGCTTGATTGCTACCGGTACCTCCTCCAAGCAGCTGGACAACGAGAAGAACGCTAAGTTCATCGGTTACGGTTCCATGCTGATCGAGTCTGCTCTGGGTATCATTTCCCTGATCGCAGTTGGTATGATCTGGGAGAAGTACTCAGCAGGTGGTCTGACTCCTCCTGCAGCATTCGCTTCCGGTATCGCTACCATGTTCGGTGCTGATACTACTACTGTATATGCAACCATTTACGCTCTGCTTACTCTGGCAGTTTCCGTATTTGCTCTTACTTCCCTGGATACCGGTACCCGTCTGAGCCGTTTCATGTTCGCTGAACTGTTCCTGAAGGAAGGCGAAGAGTCCTGGAAGGACGCTAAGGGTATCCGCAAGCTCCTTGCTAACCCTCTGTTTGCAACTCTGTTCATGGTTGTTATCGGTTGTATCCTTGGTGGACTGAGCCTGTCTCAGATCTGGGGTCTGTTCGGTGCTGCTAACCAGCTCCTTGCAGGTATCGCGCTGATGGCAGTAGCTGCATGGCTTGGTGAAGTAGGAAAGAACAACAAGATGTTCTTCATTCCTATGGCATTCATGCTTGTTGCAACTATCACCAGCCTTGTTCTCACTGTTACCAAGAAGATCGCTCTGGTTGCTGCTGGCGGCGCAGCTTGGGGTGACTGGTTCCAGATGCTGTTCGCAGCAGCTATGGTTATCCTGGCAGTTATCCTGGTTGTTGAAAGCATCGGCGTATTCAAGAAGCAGATGAAGAAGAACTAATTACATATTTTAATTAGGGAATAATAGAAAGGGTGTGGCCCGTGGGGTCACACCCTTTTTTTGAATGGTGCGTCCGGCGGGCGCACCGCTTAGAGAAGTTTGTTAATGGATTTGTTGTTGGCGATTATGATCAGCTTGACAGAGGAATCAAGGATTTCTTCGGGATTGATGTCTACAGAGACGATATCCTGTTTGCGGATCGCAACAACATTGATAGCGTAATTCTTGCGAAGATTCAATTCAATTAAATTTTTACCGATCCATTCAGGTTTGAGATCCAGTTCAATAATGGAAAAATCACCGGAGAGTGCGATCATATCTATAAAACCTGAACTGATCAGATTTTTGGCCAAACGGATGCCGGACTCGTGTTCGGGGAACAGAACCTCATCGGCACCTACACGGGCTAATATTTTCTGATGCATCTCATTTGCACATTTGGCAATGACTGTTTTTACACCGGCTTCTTTACAAAGGGTTACCGCCAAAACAGTGGCCTCCAAATTGTTGGCCATGGCGATGACCACTACATCAACATTGGAGATACCTAATTGTTGAATGGCTTCCGGAGATGTGATATCAGCACATTTGCAGATGGGTAAATCCCCGGCTGCTTTGTTTACAATATTTTCGTCATAGTCAACAGCGATGACTTCAGCCCCGTTTTGGACAAGTTCCCGGGCAACGGCAATTCCATATCTTCCCAAACCAAATACAGCATACGTTTTACGATTTTTCATATGATACTCCTTTATCCGACGCTGATTTCTTCCGTCGGGTTTTTTATAATATTATTGTTTTGCTTGTTACTGTTTAATGCCAGTGCAAAAGACAGGGGGCCGACTCTGCCCAGGTACATGGTACAGATGACGATGAATTTACCGGCGGCATTTAGAAAAGGAGTCAGATTGCGGGTCAGTCCGACAGTAGCGGTAGCACTGACTGACTCATAGAGAATATCTAATATGTCAGCATTTGTCACCATGGAGAGCAGTAATGCGGAGGTGAACATAATGATAAAGGACATGCAAGTGACCGCAACCGCTTTGCTGCTTGCTTGTTTGGAGATTTTGCGGTTGAATATGTCCACTTCATTTTTGTTTTGTATGGATGCGATCATGGTCATAATCAGGACCACCACGGTTACTGTTTTGATGCCGCCGGCAGTGCCGACGGGAGAACCGCCGATAAACATGAGAAGCAGGCAGAGGAGAGATGACGCATCTGTAAGATTCTCCTGAGGTATGGAAGCAAAACCGGCAGTTCTTGTGGTAACAGACTGAAAAAGGGATATTTGAAGCTTGTCATACCAGGGAAGGGCCTGTATTGTCAATGGATTATTATATTCAAAACAGAAAATCAGGGCAGCGCCGCACACGATCAAAATAATGGTTGATGTAATGGCGATTTTGCTGTGCAGGGTGAGGCGGCGGAAGATATGATGATTTCTTTGTGAGGTCCTTTTTACAACATGAAGCACATCCCACCAGACAATATATCCGATTCCTCCCAGGATGATCAACATGCAGGTGACAAGATTGATCAGGGGATTTGTACTGTAGTCACATAGGCTGTTTTCGGCAATAATATCAATACCGGCATTGCAGAAAGCAGAGATGGAAGTAAAAACAGAAATCCAGATACCCCGCAAACCAAATTCAGGGATGAAAACAAACATATATAACAAAGCTCCGATTCCCTCTACCAGAAAAGAACCGAGTACTACTTTCTTTACAAATTGAATGATGCCGGATAGGCTATTTAAGTTAAAAGCATCCTGTAAGAGCAAGCGATGGTTGATCCCCATTCTTTTTTGCAGCAGTATCATCAGCACGGACATAATTGTGATTACACCCAGTCCGCCGATTTGAATTAAGAGTAGGATTACGATTTGCCCGAATACACTCCAGGTGGAAAAGGTAGGTAAGGTCACCAAACCGGTAACACATGTGGCAGTAGTGGCGGTAAAAAGGGCATCTAAATAGGGTACTGCTGTTCGGTTTGCCGAACTGATCGGTAAACTAAGCAGGAGGCTGCCCAGAATAATCACACTCAAAAAACTTAGCATAATGATATGTGTGGAGGAAAATATCAGATTTTTCGGTTCTTTCATAACAGGTTCCTTATCTAAAGTAAAATGTAATTACAGCGGATAGTCCGTCAATGCAGTCTCTATAATATGCTTGTTGGAAAAGTCAAGCAGTGTCTCAAAATAATCCTCCATACCGATCAGATAAGCAAGTCCATGTCCGGCGCCCGGCACGGTAAGGATGGTCTTGGGGGCGGTGCAGGCCTCGTAATTGCGGATGCTCATATGGCAGGGAACGAAATCATCGGCTTCACCGTGGATAAAGATGATGGGGCGCTGACAATGCTTCATGGCCTCTATAGGGGAGGTCTCGTCCAGATCAAAGTGTCCGTAAAGTCGGGCCCCCAGCTTTACAAAGGGATAGGCAAGTGTGGGCGGTAATTTCATTTCACGGATAGTCTTTTTGATAATGTCCTTTGCGGAGGTATAGCCGCAGTCTGCCAGGACACCGATTACATTTTCGGGAAGAGGATTGCCTGCGGCAATCATGACTGTAGCTGCGCCCATGGAAATACCGGTGAGGACAATCTTCACATCGGATCCGAAGTGGCTGATCAGGAACTCTATCCAGGAGTGGCAGTCACGGCTTTCATTGATGCCGAAGGTGATGACTTGTCCTTCGCTTCGTCCGCTGGTGCGCTGGTCTACCAGCAGGATGTTGCGGCCCAGCTTGAAGCAGCGTTGTACGCCGCCGCCCAGGTCGCGCTCAGCGCTGCCACGGTAGCCGTGGAACATAAGTTCAATGAGGGCGCCGGGAGCATATTCATAATAATTGCCGTGAAGTGTCAGACCGTCAAAGGAGGTAATCTCAAATTCCTGATGGGGAAGCGCACGGGTCTGTTTCATCCAGGAGATCATCTGATCCCTGAAGGGCTCGTAAATCTCGCCCTCGGGGATGCTGTATTCCTCAGGATTTGCAGGTACTTTCCGGGAGGCATAGAAGGCTATGCGGAAGCAAATGTAGGAAATGAGCAGCGTGGCAAGTGTCAGGAACAAGAGTACAAGTACGGAAAGTAATGTTGTTTTCATAGGAAAGTCTCCGGCATACAATTTAGATTTTATAAACAGTATACTGCATTTGGAATAAAAATAAAAGAGGATAATAAAGTATGTTAATAGATAAGGTACATTAAAAGGACCGCCGGTTTGGCAACCGACGGTCCGGAATCGTTTCATTATTCAATTTTGGCTTTGGTGAATTATGCCTGCTTCTTTGCTGCTTTTAAGAAGATTGCAAGGAAGCCAATCGCGCAGACAGCACCGATTACCAGTGCGATAGGATAGTATACTGCGTAGGTGATGCCAAGAGGAGTCCACAGAAGTCCCAGACACTCAGGCGCACATGCAAAGTATGTCATGGAAACGCCGGACATGAAAGTTGCGGGGATTGTGCAGATCCAGTGGTTCTTCTTGTTCTTAACCAGGTACATAGCAGCTGCCCACAGAGCCAGCATAGCCAGAGTCTGGTTTGCCCAAGAGAAGTAACGCCAGATAATGGAGTAGTCGATCTGGCAGATCAGAGCGCCGATACCTAACAGGGGAACGGACAGAAGCAGACGCTTCTTCCAGTCAGCCTGATCGATCTTGAACCAGTCAGCGATGGTCAGACGAGCGGAACGGTATGCGGTATCACCGGAGGTGATAGGACAAGCGATAACGCCCAGCATAGCCAGGAGACCGCCAAACTTACCCATGGTGGTGTTACAGATGGTGTAAACAACAGCGTTTACGCCGGCACCTGCTTCAAGCAGAGCCTGGCTGTTCTCGTAGAAGGAAACACCTGCAGCAGCCCAAACCATTGCGATAATGCCTTCAGCAACCATTGCACCGTAGAATACCTTGTGACCCTGCTTTTCACTGGTACAGCAGCGGGCCATCATAGGGGACTGGGTAGCGTGGAAACCGGAGATCGCACCACATGCAACAGTGATGAACATGAAAGGCCATACAGCAGTGCCCTTTGCATGCTGGTTGGCGAAGTTTGCCCACAGCTCAGGCATCTCATAGTTGCCGGAGAATAACAGAACAGCAGCAACGCCGATTGCCATGATCAAGAGACAAGCACCAAATAAGGGATAAATCTTACCGATAACTTTGTCAACGGGAACGAAAGTAGCCACGAAGTAGTAAACAATAACAACCCAAAGCCAGAAAGTAGCGTCCAGCTTCTCTGGAGTCAGCATAGCCAAAAGGCCTGCGGGACCCTTGGAGAATACAACACCTACCATTACTAACAGGATAACGGAGAATACACGCATAACCTGCAGCATGGCCTTGCCCAGATAGATACCGGTGATCTCAGAGATGGATGCACCTCTGTGACGCATGGAGAGCATACCGCTCATGTAGTCGTGAACAGCACCTGCAAAGATGGTACCGAAAACGATCCACAGATAAACAATAGGTCCGAACAGAGCACCATTCAGAGCACCGAAGATGGGGCCTAAACCTGCAATGTTCAGCAGCTGGATCAGGAAAATCTTCCAGCCCTTCATAGGAACAAAGTCCACACCGTCATTGATGGTGACAGCGGGAGTGGGGCGATCGTCAGCGCCGAAGATTTTGTCTACGCGTTTGCCGTAGATGAAATAGCCTGCGATCAGGATTGCTACACAGATAATGAAAGTAAGCATAGTCTTCCTCCTCATGAGAAAATATTTGCGGATGTGATCTGCGTTAAGATTTCTTTATATTTACATAAAGAAATCTTAACATCCGTATAAAGAAATTTTAACACTACAAAAGGGCTTTTGCAATAAACTGACGACAGATTTATAAAAATCGTGAAATAAGTCAAAATAATTTATTAAAATTGTGTAAAATGCACATGGATATAATGGTAAAAAGTCTGAAATTTGTAAGAAGTATATTGCGCTTTACGGTGGGAATAAGATATAATGAAAAAAAGATTTATCATTATTATAAAGAAAAGGAGTGTTGTTATGGATTTTATTAATAAAGCGATTGATTCTCTCGCAACTGTTGGCAAAGAGGTGTCCCAGAAGGCTACAGATGTTTCTGCAATTGCAAAAGCAACCCTGCAGATGAAAGAGAAGGAGAAACAGCTCCAGAATACGCTGAAAGCACTTGGAACCGTATTATACACCCAGAAGAAGGAAGTGGCTGAGGAGTTATTCCCCGAACTGACGGAACTGATCCAGATCCTGGATGAGGAATTGACCGAATTGAAGGAGCACGTTGCGGCATTAAAGGGCAAAAAGACATGTCCCGGATGCGGTAAAGATGTAACGGATGATGCAAAGTTCTGCTCCAACTGCGGTGCTGAAATGCCGGCAGCCAAAGCAGCAGAAGTTGTAGACGTGGAAGTAGCAGAGGCTGATGCTGAGGATGATGAATCAGTGGTTGAAGAAATCATTGATGAGATCAAGGATGCAGCAGAAGAAATTAAGGAAGAGATTACAGAGTAAGCAAAAAAAGAAAGGAAACCGGTTGGTTTCCTTTTTCTTGAGAATTTTGATAGTATCAGAACGTTTACAGGAGTAAGACACGTAAGGAGTGCCAAGATGGTAGATATCAATGTGGTAATGGAGATTGTAAAAGAGGCATCAGCGCTGTTTGCCTCCAGGGAAGCTGCGGCACATATTGTGGAAAAAGGCCGGGCAGATTTTGTGACAGAGGTGGATTTTAAAGTGCAGCAGTTCGTGGAGGAGCGCTTGAGGACCGCCTATCCCGCAATTCAGTTCATGAGCGAAGAAGCGGACAATTCCGCCATTTGCAAGGACGGGTATTATTGGGTGCTGGATCCGGTGGACGGAACCACCAATCTGATCCACGATTATCGGCGAAGTGCTATTTCCCTGGCGTTGATGAAGGGCGGAGAGTCACTGCTTGGCATTATTTACAACCCTTACGCTGATGAAATGTTTTATGCAGAGAAGGGAAAAGGCAGCTTTTTGAATGGCAGACAGATCTTTGTCAGCAGCGAACCCACTATGGAAAAGAGCCTTATCGCCTTTGGCACTTCTCCTTATTCCAAGGAAATATCCACCGAAATTTTTATGCTGGTGGACAGAATTTACAAAGATTGTGCGGATGTGCGCAGGACGGCATCTGCGGCCCTTGATCTGGCAGACGTGGCCTGCGGCAGAATTGAAGCGTATTTTGAGAGAAGATTGAAGCTTTGGGATTATGCGGCAGGTATGCTGTTGATACGTGAGGCTGGCGGTAAGGTGCTTTATTATGACGGCAGAGAAGCCGCTGATGACCAGGTGGCGGATATTCTGGCCGGAAATACCGCAATTGCCGATAAAATCTTAAACTGCTATTTTGCAGAAAATAATCTGTTTATGGCGTAAAGGAGGAAACCCTATGTCCAAGAAATTATATTTAGTCTGTAATGCCCACATTGACCCGGTGTGGCAGTGGGAGTGGGAGGAAGGTGCTGCAGAGGCGCTGTCAACCTTCCAGATTGCGGCAGATTTTTGTGAGGAATACGATCATTTTGTTTTCTGCCACAATGAGGCGCTGTTGTATCAGTGGATCGAGGAGTATGCACCGAAATTGTTTGACCAGATCAAACGGTTGGTGCAGCAGAAGAAGTGGCATATCATGGGCGGCTGGCATCTGCAGCCTGATTGCAATATGCCCAGCGGTGAGGCTTTTGTGCGCCAGATCCAGTCCGGACGGAAATATTTCAGGGAAAAATTCGGCGTGGTGCCTACAGTGGCAGTGAACGTGGATCCCTTTGGTCACAGCAGAGGCCTGGTGCAGATCATGGCAAAATGCGGCTATGACGGATATCTTTTTATGAGACCGGGAAGCGGCGACCGGTTTATCAAGCTTCCTGCCAACGAGTTTACCTGGGTGGGCTATGACGGTTCTGAGGTGACGGCGGTGAGACTTCCCGGAGGTTACAATTCCGGTAAAGGTAAGGCGGCCCAGAAGGCTTTAGACTACATAAACAGATGTGAGGAAGATGATATTTTCCTTTGTTTCTGGGGAATCGGCAATCACGGCGGCGGCCCCTCCAAAAAGGATCTGGATGATCTGGCTGCACTGGCTCTGAAGCAGAAGGAAAAGGGCGTGGAATTGATCCACTCCACTCCGGAAGCGTATGTGGCGGAAGTGAAAAAGCGCCGCAGTCTTCCTAAATGGGAACAGAGCCTCAATCCCTGGGCGCCCGGCTGCTACACCAGCCAGGTCCGCATCAAGCAGAAATACCGCCAGGCGGAAAATACATATTTTATGACAGAAGGGATGTGTGCCCATGCCCATTCTCAGGGACTAATGGTTTATCCGGAAAAAGAATTGGCAGAGGCAATGTACGATATTTTGACGGTGCAGTTCCACGATATGCTGCCCGGTTCCTCTATTCAGCCGGCGGAGGAGATGGGCATCCGCATGTTGGATCATGCGTTGGAGATTTTATCCAGAGTAAAAGCCAGAGCATTTTTTGCTCTGTCTGCCGGACAGCCCAAGGCCTCCCCGGACAGAATCCCCATCATCGCTTACAATCCCCATCCATATCCTGTCAGCGGTGATTTCCAATGTGAGTTTATGCTGTGGGATCAGAATTGGAATCAGGAATTTTTGATGGCAGATGTTTACGATGACAAGGGTAATGCCCTTCCTTCCCAGTGCGAAAAGGAGTACAGCACCATTCCTCTGGAGTGGCGTAAGCGCGTATCCTTCCATGCCACCTTGGAGCCCATGAGCATCAACCGCTTTGACTGCGGCTTTATTACGCTGCCTGCAAAGCCCGTACCGGAGCTTACAGGAGATGAAGATTACTATTATTTTGAGCAGGGCGGTCTGCAGGTAAAGATCAACAGAAGCACCGGACTCGTGGACAAGCTGGAAAAGGACGGCAAAGATTATCTGGCGGAGCATGCCTTTGCCTTGGAAGTGTATGAAGATGATTATGATCCCTGGGAGATGAACAATACTGCCTGGAGAAACAAGATCGGCGAATTTACATTATTATCAAGGCAGGAGGCGGCAGAATTCTGCCACACGGATGGGCCCATTGACCCGGTGCATGTGATCGAGAGCGGCCCTGTCCGCACCATCGTTGAGGCGGTGTTTGGTTATAAGAGCTCCCGTGCTGTGGTAAAATATATTCTGTCCAATGCAGGCGAACTGAAGATGGATGTGCGCATTGTCTGGACGGAAAAGCAAAAACAAGTGAAACTGAATGTGCCTTCTGCATTCGGAGCAGTTGAGTGCGTGGGCGAACACGCCTACGGCGCGGAAGTGCTGAAGAATGGGCAGGAGGAGAATGTTTCCCAGAAGTATATTGTAATCTGCGGTGATGCGCAAGACGCATATACTGATTGTGAATACGGAGCAAAAGAGAAGCAAGTGAACAGTCCTGCAATCCTTGTCATGAACAACGGAACCTATGGTTCCTCCTTTGATGAGGAAAACGGCAGCTTGAAACTGACACTGCTCAGGTCCCCTTCTTATTGTGCGCATCCGCTGGATGGACGTATTACCATGCCCCAGGACCGCTACATGCCCTACATTGAGCAGGGAGAGAGAGATTTCAGCTTTGCCTTTGATTTCGGCAGCAAGCAGGAGCTTCTGGACCAGGGGGCAAGAAGTGCCCTTTACTTCAATGTCCAGCCCATGATTTACTCTTTCTATCCCACTGGAAAGGGTGAACTGCCCCAGTGTCCCGTGCGGTTGGAAGATACCCGGATCATTACTATGAATGCTTTCAAAAAGGCGGAGGATGGTGAGGGCTATCTTGTGCGGCTGTTTAATCCCACCGAGGAAGAGCAGACAGCCAAACTGTGTGCCTTTGGTCTTGAAAGGGAACTGCGCTTTGGCAAATATGAGATCAAGACAGTAAGATGCTGCGGCGGAGAAATAACCGAGACGGATTTAATTGTGTAAATCAATAAACATGGAGGTTTCTTTATGTTTCAGGTAAGTGAAAGAGAAAAAATTCAGGAAATTTGTAATATAATCAAAGACCGTATCGAAAATTTACATATCGGCTGTTTCAAAGGAATGGAAAAGTCTCTCTTCTTGATCTCCAACACTTATCCCGGTGTGTGGCTTGAGCATGTATATGATTCTGTATTTTATGCGAAGCTTCAGCCGGAACGAATGGATCTGGCAGTCAATACCATCAATTTATTTCTGGATCACCAGAAGGAGAATGGTCAGCTTCCCTGTTATGTGTGGAATGGCGATGTCATGAAGGTGCCGGAGGAAAATTTAGTTGGCTATGGCCAGATTCAGGAGTGTGTGTCTTTTGCACAGCTTGCCCTGGAAGTATGTGAGATGACAGGGGATAGAGCGTTTTTGGAAAAGGTATACGAAGGCTCAGGCAAATGGGCCGGCTGGCTGAAGCACAACCGTATGACTACCAATCGTGGACTGATTGAGTTGTTTGTGGGATTTGATACCGGTCATGACAATAGCGGACGTCTGGAAGGACTGTCTTGTCCCGGCAATTATGTAAAGGACGGCGTATTGATGAATGCCTCCGTTTTGCCGCAGGATGAGGTGGCCCCGATCCTTGCGGTAGATATGAATGCCAACTATTTTGCAACATTAAGGGCACTGGCTAAAATGGCGGAAATGCTGGGCAAAAATGAAGAAGCCGCAAAGTGGCAGAAGGAAAGCTCTCAGATAAAAGAAAAACTTTTTGAGATATGCTTTGATGAGGCTGATGTGTTCTTCTATGATGTGGATAAGAACGGCAGAAAGCGCAAATATCTGTCCAGCACCATCTTGCATTTATTTTTGGAAAAGGTGCTGGATCAGGAAGCAGATAGTGCTCTGATCAAGGAAATTTATGATAGGCATATCAAGAATCCGGAAGAATTCTGGACAGAGTATCCTTTTCCTTCCATGGCAGTTTCCGATCCTTCTATAAAAGATCATATAGAAGCCAACTGTTGGGGATATTTTTCCCAGGGATTGATCGCTCTTAGATGTACCCGCTGGATGGATGATTATGGTATGAGCCGGGATTTTGATATCCTATGTGAAAAGTGGCTGAAAGCCTGGACAGCTTGTTTCGATCATTTCAAACTGGGTCAGGAGCTGGATCCCATCACCGGGGAGCCGTCCCCCTCTTCTGAGTGGTATTCCAGCGTGATGCTTTTTTATTGGTATGGGGCCCGGAGATTAAAAATAGTATAAGTAATATGTGGATAAGAAGCTGTTGCCGGGAGATAATCCCGGCAGCAGTTTTTGCTTTACGCAGGTATTTCTTATGTGTTATAATCATTGGATATAGAAAATCAAGGGAGGAGCACACTATGAAGGTATTATTGGTAAACGGAAGCGCCAGAGCGGCAGGCTGTACTTTTACTGCTTTGCAGGAGGTTGCGGCAGCGCTTGAGAAAAACGGAATAGAGACAGAGATTATCCAGGTGGGTGCTCAGCCCATTGCCGGCTGTATCGGATGCGGTGCCTGTGGAAAACTTGGAAAATGTTTCCGGGATGGTGACGGCGTCAATGAATTTGTGGAGAAGGCCAAAGAGGCTGACGGTTTCGTGTTTGGCTCCCCGGTTCACTATGCTTCTGCCTCCGGAGCGCTGACTTCCTTTATGGACAGGGCATTTTATGCAGGCCGTAAGGCTTTTCAGGGTAAGCCCGCAGCCTGCGTGGTAAGCTGCAGAAGAGGCGGTGCAGCCAGCACTTTTGATCAGATCAACAAATATTTTACCATCAGCAGCATGCCGGTGGTGTCCAGCCAGTATTGGAACATGGTGCACGGCAATACTCCTGATGAGGTCAGACAGGACCTGGAGGGACTGCAGACCATGCGCACTTTGGGCAGTAATATGGCATGGCTGTTAAAGTGTATCGAGGCCGGCAAGGAACAGGGCATTACGTTTCCTGTAGGCGAGCCCAAGGTTGCCACTAATTTCATCCGATGATCATAGGGATATGAAGGCATTGGGTACGGAAAAAGTTTAGATGGAAAATGCCAGACAGTTCGGTATGTAGTACAGCAGACGTTATAAAAAATTGAGAACGAGCGGAGCAACATGGCAGCAAAGAAATATTACGGTGTAAAAAAAGGAAAAGTGACAGGTGTTTTCCAGTCTTGGGAAGCGTGTAAAAAGAGTATAGAGGGCTTCTCGGGGGCGGAGTATAAGGGCTTTGGCACCTATGAGGAGGCTTGTGCTTTTGCGGGCGTGGAGCTTGTAGACGGGGCAACCGAAAGTACCGGTCACGAGCAGCCGGCGGAGTCTCGTCTGCATGCACAGAATGTTGTAGCGGACAGTAGGGCTTCAGACAGCCTGGTAGTGTACGTGGACGGCAGCTACAATGATGCGCTGCCCAAGTATGCTTTCGGCTGTGTATTTCTCCTGCCGGATGGCCGCATTTACGTGGAGTACGGCAACGGGGACAATCCCCAATCCTTAAAGCACCGCAACGTGACCGGAGAGATGCTGGGGGCCATGTATGCTGTACGGGCAGCCATGCTGAATGGTTATACAGCAATAGAGATTTGTTATGATTATGAAGGAATCGAAAAGTGGGTGACCGGCGCCTGGCGCAGCAAGACAGAACTGACTCAGAAGTATGCGGCTGCCATGCAGGAGTGGGGAAGGAACATCCGCATCACCTTTACCAAGGTGGCGGCCCACACCAATGTGCAATATAACGAACTGGCCGATCAGACGGCAAAGCGGGGCCTTACAGAGGCAAACGGCGTGCCCAAGGTGAAGCGGTTTGAGGAGATGGAGCAAGTATAAAGGAAAGGTCCGGGCAATGTTTCGGAGCATGACTGTAAAAGAGGACGGCAGGAAGTAAGGAGTGAAGTGAAATGCAGGAGCAGACACGGTTAAATAAATATCTGGCCCAGTGCGGCGTCTGCTCCCGCAGGGAGGCGGACAGGCTGATCGAACAGGGCAGGGTGCTGGTAAATGGAATTCCAGGCACTACCGGCCAGCAGGTAAGCACCGCTGACCGCATTCATGTAAACGGTAAGCTTCTGCAGGGTGTGGAGTCCAAAAAAGTGCTGGCTTTTTACAAGCCTGTGGGTGTAACCTGTACGGAAAAGGACCGCCATGCGGAGAAGATCATCACCGATATGATCGATTATCCGGTGCGGGTGACTTATGCAGGAAGACTGGATAAGGATTCGGAAGGCCTGATCCTGCTGACCAATGACGGCGACTTGATCGATGCCATGATGCGGGGCGCCAACCGCCACGAAAAGGAATATCAGGTGCGCGTAAATAAGGAAATTACAGAAGATTTCCTGAGCAAAATGAGAGAAGGAATCTTTTTAAAGGATCTGGAAGTGACCACACGTCCTTGCGAAGTGGAGCAGACCGGAAAACTTACGTTCAAGATCATTCTGACCCAGGGACTGAACAGGCAGATCAGGCGCATGTGCCAGGCTTGCGGATATCAGGTAAAAACCCTGAAGCGGGTGCGGGTCATGAACATTCTGCTGGGAAGCTTAAAGCCCGGAGAATATCGGGAAATCGGCGGGGAAGAATTGAAGCAGTTGTATAGCGACTGCAGACTGCGCTTGGACAGAATTTAAAAAAAAGATAAAGGTGGTAAATGATATGCAGGCAACCAAGCGGGAGCGCATCCAATACCTTGTAGATAAATTGAATGAGGCCTCGAAGGCCTACTATGCTCAGGATACGGAAATCATGAGCAATTTTGAGTACGACAGATTGTACGATGAACTGGAACAGCTGGAGCAGGAGACAGGCATCGTATTGTCGAACAGTCCTACAGTGAACGTGGGTTATGAGGCAGTGGAAGAACTGCCCAAGGAGCGCCACGAGAGTGCCATGTTGTCTCTGGGTAAGACCAAGAGCAGAGAGGAACTGCGGGACTGGCTGCAGGGCCATGAAGGTGTGCTTAGCTGGAAGCTGGACGGCCTTACCATTGTGCTCACTTACCGGGAGGGCAAGCTGTTTAAGGCGGTTACCCGCGGCAACGGTGAGATTGGCGAGGTGGTCACCAACAATGCCAAGACTTTCAAGAACCTGCCGCTGAACATTCCGTTCAAAGGAGAACTGGTGCTTCGCGGTGAGGCGGTGATCAGTTATTCTGATTTTGAGCAGATCAATGCCAAGATTGAGGATGTGGAAGCCAAATACAAAAATCCCCGAAATCTTTGCAGCGGTTCCGTACGCCAGCTGAATAATGAGATTACAGCGGCCAGAAATGTACAGTTTTTTGCGTTTTCCCTGGTAAGTGCAGATGCAGAAGTGCAGAATGAATTGCCGGAAGAGCAGACGATTACCGTGAGCTTGGAAAGAAAAACAGAAACAGGGGATTTTCAACATTCCAGAGAGGCTCAATTTCAATTCTTAAAAGATCAGGGCTTCACCGTAGTGGACTACGAACTGGTATCGGAAGAAAATATTCTGGATTCCATCAGCCGTTTTGAGAAAAAGATAGAAGATTACGATATTCCTTCGGATGGTCTGGTACTTTCCTATGATGATATTGCTTACGGCGAATCTTTGGGAAGAACAGCCAAGTTCCCCAGACATTCCATCGCCTTTAAATGGGCGGACGAGCTGAGGGAAACCAGCCTTTTAGAGATTGAATGGAGCGCCAGCCGCACCGGTTTGATCAATCCTGTGGCAATCTTTGAGCCGGTGGAGCTGGAGGGAACCACTGTCAGCCGTGCTTCCGTCCACAATATCAGTATTTTGCGGGGACTGAAGCTGGGTATCGGAGACCGGATCACCGTGTACAAGGCCAACATGATCATCCCCCAGATTGCGGAGAATCTGACAGGCAGTGATACCGTGGAGATACCGGAAGTTTGTCCTGTCTGCGGACAGCCCACCAAGATCCGTCAGGTGAACGAAGTGCAGTCCCTGTACTGTATGAACGATAAATGCGCGGCCAAGAGCATCAAGTCTTTTACCCTTTTTGTAAGCCGTGACGCCATGAACATTGACGGACTTTCCGAGGCTACCTTGGAGAAATTTATTGAGAAGGGTTTTCTGCAGGAATATGCGGACCTGTTCCATCTGGACCGCTACAGAGAAGAAATCGTGCAGATGGAAGGCTTCGGCGAGAAATCTTACAATAATCTTGTGGACAGTATTGATAAGGCCAGAAATACCACACTTCCCCGCCTGATCTACAGCTTAGGGATAGCCAACATCGGCGTGGCCAATGCCAAGATGCTGTGCAAGCATTTTGATTATGATCTGGAGCGTATGAAAGCGGCTGATGTAGAGAGCCTCAGCGCCATCGGCGGCGTGGGCGAAGTGATCGCCAAGGCTTATGTGGATTATATGACCGATGAAGACAATCAGGAAAAGCTGGCCCATTTGCTTGAAGAGCTTCAGATTGAGGTGCCTGCGGTAGAAGCCGGAAGCCAGACCCTGACCGGAATGATTTTTGTGATCACCGGCAGCCTGAACAATTACGCCAGCCGCAATGAACTGAAGGACGAGATTGAGCAGAAGGGGGGCAAGGTGACCGGAAGCGTCACCGGCAAGACCACCTGCCTGATCAACAATGACATCACTTCCTCATCTTCCAAGAATAAAAAGGCCAAGGAACTGCAGGTGCCCATCCTCACCGAGGAGGAATTCCTGGAACGTTATATGAGCTGATAAAATTGCGTCAAAGAATATTGATATCAGGAGATATTGATTTTAATATACAGAAAGTGCGAGGATATACAACATGCCTATTAAGACCCAAAGTGATCTGCCTGCAAAAGAAATATTGGAAAATGAAAATATATTCGTGATGGACGAATTCCGTGCGCTGCACCAGGATATCCGTCCCCTGCAGGTACTGATTTTAAACAATATGCCCGTCAAGCAGGACACAGAGCTGCAGCTTCTGCGCGCCCTGTCCAACACCCCCCTGCAGGTGGATGTGACTTTTATGAATGTGAAAAGCCACGTGTCCAAGAATACCTCCGCCAGTCATTTGAACAAATTCTACAACACCCTGGATGATATCCGCCACCGCAAATTCGATGGCATGATCATCACCGGCGCGCCTGTGGAAGATGTTTCCTTTGAGGAAGTGGACTACTGGGAGGAGACCTGCGAGATCCTGGATTGGGCAGAGACCCACGTAACGTCAACCCTGCATATCTGCTGGGCAGCCCAGGCCGGCTTTTACCATTACTATGGCATCAACAAGGCCCAGCTTCCCCAGAAGCTGTTCGGCGTTTACGAGCATAAGGTAGCTAACCGCAAGATCCCTCTGGTCCGCGGTTTTGACGATATTTTCCTGGCTCCCCACAGCCGTCACACCGAGACCCCTGCGGCGGCCATCCACGCCTGCAAGGACCTGACCGTGCTGGCCGAATCCCCTGAGGCCGGTGTATTCCTGGCTATCGCCGAGGAAGGCAAAAAGATTTTCGTAAATGGTCATCCCGAGTACGACCGCTACACCCTGAACAACGAATACTACCGTGACCTGAACAAGGGTCTGCCCATTCAGGTGCCCTATAATTATTATCCTGATGACAATCCTCAGGAGAAGCCGCTGCTTCAGTGGCGCTCACATAGTAATAATTTGTACAGTAACTGGTTGAATTATTACGTTTACCAGGTGACTCCTTACGAGCTGTAAGAATATTGATGTCTGGAAGGAGGAGTATGATATGAAACCACGTGTGTTTATACGGGCTGCTGACGAGTTTGCAACCCCGTCCAAGAGTGTTGCGGCGCCTATTTTGCGCAAATCCTTTGTGCTGGATTTTGTACCTGAGGAAGCGGATCTTGCAATCAGTGCTTCCGGTTTTTATGAACTTTTTATCAACGGTCAGAAGATCACCAAAGGATTTCTGGCACCGTACATCAGTGATCCCGAACACTGTGTCTATTATGATGTGTACGATATTGCCGCTTATCTGCGGCAGGGACAAAATGCTGTAACAGTGATATTGGGAAATGGATTTGTCAACCAAATTCTCCGGCGGAGAGATTATCGGTACAGCAATGGGCATGCGCCGCTGGTGACTGCGATTGCCATGAAGGTATCCGGTCAGGACAAGACCTTCGTGCTGGAGACGGATGACACATTCAAGGTTCATTCTTCTGCGATCCTTTTTGATATGTACCGCCATGGAGTGGTCTATGATGCCAGGGAGGAGATCGCCGGATTTGCGGATGCCAATTTTGATGATTCGGCATGGGAATATGCCAAATTGTCCCAGCCGCCGGCCGGTGTACTGCGGCTTTCTACGGCCCTGCCTGTGCGGGAGCAGTATCAGCTGGCGCCGGTTTCCATTGAGAAGCAGGAGGATTTTTATTACTTATATGACGCCGACAATACCCCTTTGCCTCAGGGCTATGTGAAGAGAGGATGGGTCTATGATTTTGGATATAATTGTGCGGGCGTGTGCAGAATGAAAGTAAAGGGTGAGCGGGGACAAAAAATTATTCTCCGTCACGGCGAGACTTTGCGGGATGGCCGATTTGACATGTCCAATATCATTGATCATAGAGTTCAATTAGAACTGTTTCAGTCAGATACCTATATTTTAAAGGGTGGCGAAGAGGAGATTTTTGTTCCGCCTTTTACGTACCATGGCTTCCGCTATGTACTTGTGGAGGGTATTACTGAGGAGCAGGCCACACCGGAATTGCTGACTTATATTGTGTTCAACACCGATCTGCGCAAGCGTTCCGATTTTCGCTGTTCCGATGAGACTGTGAATACCCTGTATGAGATGGCCATCCGTTCCGATCTGTCCAATTTCCAGCATTTTCCCACAGATTGCCCCACCAGGGAAAAGAGCGGCTGGACGGGAGATGTGTCGGTTTCTGCCGAGCAGCTGGTGCTGAGCTTTGATTGTTCGGAGAATTTCCGAATGTGGCAGGAAAACTTCAGCGCTTCCCAATTGGAAGATGGCATGCTGCCTTGTATTGTACCCTGTACGGGACCTGCAGATGGTTTCATTCAAAAGAGTGTTTATGGATGGGGGACAGGGCCTGCCTGGGATAGTGCGGCCATTAATGTTCCTTTTTTTTGCTATCAGTATGATCATCGGGAAGATATGATCAGGGAAAGCAGCGATATGATGTATCGCTATCTGCAATACATAGCCGGACGACGGGATGAAAAGGGCCTGATCGCCTGCGGATTGGGTGATTGGTGTCAGCCCTACAGCGGCAATGTGAATATTTCCTCGCCCCTGTGCTTCACCGACAGTACCCAGATTTACGAGGTTTCCCGGAGGGCGGCCTATCTGTTTGGTGTAATCGGCCAGGAGGAGCGCCGTGCCTACGCACTGCAGCTGATGAAAGAAATGAGAGATGCTGTTCGGGCGAGTCTGATCGATTATGATACCATGACGGTAGCGGGCAGCTGCCAGACCTCTCAGGCGGTGGCGCTTTCCATGGGCATCTTTGAGCCTGAGGAGTACGAGCGTGCCTACGCCCGACTGATTGATTTTATAAAAGAGAAAAACTATTATCTGGACTGCGGCATGATCGGTCTGCGGCATATTTTCCACGTGCTGTTCCAACATGGGGATGGGGATATTGCCTTGAAGATGATGTGTCAGGAGGAAGCGCCTTCCTACGCCAATATGATCAAGCTGGGCGGAACAGCCCTGTTTGAAAGCCTGATTCCCAATGGTGTCCAGAAATCCCAGAACCACCATTTCTACGGGGATATCATCAATCTGTTCATCACGAAGCTGGCAGGTCTGCAGATCAATCCGGATCTGGATGATATACACCATGTGGTGGCAGCTCCTTGTATTCCCGACGGCATCTCCTTCGCTGAGGCATCCTATTCCTTCGGGGAAGATGAAGTGCGCATCAAGTGGGAGAAGCAGGATGCCAAGGTCATTATTTCTGCAGATGTTCCCGCTGTGGCTGACGGAGTACTGCGGTTTGCGGGCCAGGAAATACCTCTGCGCACCGGCCATCAGGAATTTGCATTTGCAATGTAGCAGTACAAGAATAAAGTACTCAATACAAAAGAAAAAACAGAATAAAAGAGAAGATAAATAGAACAGTCGGTGCAGTAAAAATACTGAGCCGATTGTTGTTTTGTGGGCGATATTACAGAAGAAGAGTTGCGAACTGTTTGTAGATAGTATATACTACCAATAAGGGAAATAATCTTATGAGGGATATGTAACAATGAAGATCAAAACACGTGAAATGACCTATGATGAGGTTCTGCGGCTGCCTCGCTTAAAGCATAAAAAGCCCATGAAACCCAGCAGACTCCTGGCTGCCATTGTCCGTATCGTATGTGCCCCCACTTTGCGGAAGATTGGGTTTTCGTATACTACAGAACGCATGGAGCTGGTGGGAAAGCAGCCATGTCTGATTTTAATGAATCACTCCAGCTTTACGGATATGAAGCTGGCTTTCGGAATCTTTTATCCCAGGCGAATGGGTATTGTCACTTCAGTGGATGCCATGTCGGGCATTCTGGGGAAACTGATGCGTATTCTGGGATGTACGCCCACCCATAAGTATGTTACGGATCTTTCTTTGATCCGGGACTTGGAATATATGCTGAAGGAAAATAAGACCAGCGTATTGATGTATCCGGAGGCCGGATATTCTTTTGACGGCCGTGCTACGGCACTGCCCAGGAAGCTGGGTGTTTTGATGAAGCGGCTGGGTGTTCCCGTTGTGACGGTTATTACGCAGGGAGCGTTTCACAGAGATCCTTTGTACAATATGCTCCAGATCCGCAATGTAAAAGTAAGTGCTCATGTGAAGTGCATTGCGACAGCTGAGGAAATCAAGGAAAAAACAGTGGATGAGCTGGATGCAATGTTGGAAGAGGCATTTTCTTTTGATAACTTTGCATGGCAGCGTGATAACAGGATTTCAATTGATGTCCCTTTTCGTGCAGACGGACTTCATCGAATCTTGTATAAATGTCCTTATTGCGGAGTGGAAAACCAGATGGAAGGCAAGGGCATTCATCTGACTTGTCATGCTTGCAAGAAACAGTGGGAGATGGACGAATACGGTCAATTGTCTGCCGGTGATGGCAAAACGGAATATGCCCACATCCCGGATTGGTATACCTGGCAAAGAGAGTGCGTCCGCAAGGAATTGGAAGCGGGAACATATCTGTTGGATACAGATGTGGACATTGCTGTGCAGGTTAATCTGGATGGTGTGTGTATGATCGGTGAAGGGCATCTGACCCACAACCAGGAAGGCTTCCGTCTGACAGGTGCAGAGGGGAAACTGGATTATAAACAGTCTCCTGTATTTTCCCATACACTATATTCCGATTATTATTGGTATGAGATCGGAGATGTGATCGGAATAGGAGATAATGAATTCTCGTATTTTTGTTTTCCGAAAACAAATACCTCCGTTACGAAGGCGCGCCTTGCAACGGAGGAACTGTATAAACTTAAGAAGTACGAACGCAAGCAATCTTCCAAACGCCAATAGGCAGTATCCGGGGAGGCGTTCACTAACAGAATGGCAGCTTTGCTGCCATTCGTGCGTATGTGGTGCAGCAGTCCGGGAAGGGCAAGAGGCAGCACAATTTGGAAAATTAAAATATTGGAAAAATTTTGTTAAAAACACGTTGACAAATCAAAAGACAGTTAGTATAATATAACATGGTTAGCGAATGCTAACCATATATTAAGAACAATGGTTAGTTCGGACTAATCAGATGGACTGCCCCGTGCGAGGATGTGCGGAGTTTATCATTGCTGAAAGACGAAATGAAGGTGGACATATGAATCTGAAAGACGCAATTGAAGGAAAAGAGTACATCATTCAGCAGATTAATACCGATGACGAGGAGCTGGACGCGTTCCTGTTTTCCCTGGGCTGCTACAGCGGTGAGGCGATCACTGTGATTTCCCATTTGAAGGGCGGATGTGTGGTTTCCATCAAGGACGGACGGTATAATATTGACAATCAGTTGGCAGAGGCTATTCTGATATAGAGGCCGGTTTGGACTGTGCTCTCAATTAATATCGGATCATGGCGAAATGTTACATGGTGAATAAAAAAGAAAAAAAGCAATCGAGATTGTTTTTTTTGATCGATGGTTAGTTGATACTAACTACATAAAGAACGACAATCTAAGATGAGCTTCGCAAAAAAAGTGCAAGAATATGTTTATTTATCCGAAAGGATTAAAAATAAAATGCAAAATGCTGCATGCAATATTAATAGGAGGATTTTCAAATGAGAATTGCTTTAACAGGCAACCCCAATTCAGGTAAGACTACAATGTACAATGCCCTGACAGGCCGCAATGAAAAGGTTGGCAACTGGGCAGGCGTAACTGTTGAAAAGAAGGAACATCCTATCAAGAAGGCATATTATGCAGGAGAAGAGCAGTTGATCGCTGTTGACCTTCCCGGCGCATATTCCATGTCTCCCTTCACCAGTGAGGAGAGTGTTACAAGTTCCTATGTGAAGCAAGAGAATCCCGATGTTATCATCAACATCGTGGATGCCACCAATTTAAGCCGTGGTCTTTTCTTCACTACACAGCTTTTAGAGCTGGGTATTCCGGTGGTAGTAGCCCTGAACAAGAGCGATGTAAATGAGAAGAAAGAGACCAAGATTGACGCCAAACTTCTGGCTGAGAAGCTGGGTTGCCCTGTAGTAAATACTGTGTCCACCTCTGCAGACGGCTTGAAAGAGGTAGTGGCAGCGGCAGTTGCCCGCGTAGGTACCGAGCAGAAGGCTGCTTATGTGCAGGCTGACATTGATCTGACTGATAAGAAGGCTGTAGAAGCAGCAGACCGCAAGCGTTTTGAGTATGTAAACGGTATTGTAAAAGCTGTTGAGACCCGTAAGGTACTGACCAGAAACAAGAACAAAGATGATAAGATTGATGCTGTTCTGACCAATAAGTGGCTTGGTATTCCTATTTTTGCAGTAGTTATGTGGCTGGTATTCCAGATTTCCCAGGCTTGGGTAGGTCCCTTTATTGCAGATACATTGGTGGCTTGGCTGGAAGGCTTCCAGGGCTGGGTAGGCGGTTTGATGGAGAATGCCTCTCCTCTGTTGTCCGCTCTGCTGGTAGACGGTATGATCGGTGGTGTGATCGCTGTTATCGGCTTCCTGCCTCTGGTTATGGTAATGTATTTCCTGATCGCGATCCTGGAAGACTGCGGTTATATGGCCCGTGTGGCAGTAGTGCTTGACCCTATCTTCAAGAAAGTAGGTCTGTCCGGCAAGTCCGTAATTCCTTTTGTAATTACCATCGGTTGTGCGGTTCCCGGCGTTATGGCCAGCCGTACCATCCGTAACGAGCGTGAGCGTCGTGCGACAGCAATGCTGGCACCTTTCATGCCCTGTGGTGCAAAGATCCCCGTAATTTCCCTGTTCGCAGGTGCATTCTTTGAGGATGCAGGCTGGGTGAGCACTCTGATGTACTTCTCCGGTATCGCGCTGATCTTCCTGGGAGCTCTGTTGATCAACAAGATCACAGGTTACAAAGCAAGAAAGTCCTTCTTCATCATTGAACTGCCCGAGTACAAGATTCCCAGTCTCTGGGGTGCATTTAAGTCCATGTGCAGCCGTGGTTGGGCGTACATAGTAAAAGCTGCTACCATCATTCTGCTGTGCAACACTGCAGTACAGATCATGCAGACCTTCAACTGGAGATTACAGGTGGCTGAAACTGCCGATACCTCCATCCTTGCTTCTATTGCAGGACCCTTCGCATACCTGTTGGTGCCCATCGTAGGTGTACTCAGCTGGCAGCTGGCTGCAGCAGCAGTAACCGGTTTCATCGCAAAGGAGAACGTAGTTGGTACTCTGGCTGTATGTTTCGTTGGACTTGAGAATCTGATCGATACTGAAGAGCTTGCTATGATGGAAGGTGCAGGCGCTGAGGTGGCAGGCGTTATGGCTATCACCAAGATTGCAGCACTGGCATACCTGATGTTCAACCTTTACACACCTCCCTGCTTCGCCGCGATCGGCGCTATGAACGCTGAGATGAAGAGCAGCAAGTGGCTGTGGGGCGGCATCGGTCTTCAGCTGGGCGTTGGCTACACTGTAGCTTACTTCGTATACACCCTCGGTACTCTGTTTACCGCTCCTGCTTCCCTGAATGCAGGCGCTGCAATTGCAGGCCTGATCGCTGTGGCAGCAATGGTGGCAGTAGTAGTAATGCTGATCAACAAGACTGAAAAGAGCCTCAAGGCTGAGTATGCTCTGAAGAATAAATAATTCGACAAAAAACGTCAAAAGTGGAAAGGGGAGTGTGATATGGGAAGTGTAATGGCGAATATCGTAATCATTGTAATTGTTCTGGCTGTTGTAGGTGCGATACTTCTTTATCTGTACCGGGCGAAAAAGCGCGGTGAGACCTGTATCGGATGTCCCTATGCCAAACAGTGCGGCGGCAAATGCAGCGGTTCCGGCAACGGTTCCTGCAGCTGCAGCGGCAGTCAGAAATAACTTTAACACATACAAACTTCATTCAACGGGGGGACGCGTACCGGCAGGTCGCGTCCCCCCGTTGATATGAGGTGAGTTGAAAGATAATATTGTGGAGGTAGTATGATGGAAAACGCAATTATTGTTGGAATACTTATTATCGTTGGTTTTATTGCCATCCGCTCTACGGTAAAGCATTTTCAGGGAAAAAGAGGCTGCTGCGGAGGCGGAAATTATAAACCCAGAAAGAAAAAGCTTTCCTGCGTGATCGCCCAAAAGACTTTTCGGGTGGAAGGAATGCACTGTGAGAAGTGCAAAGCCAGAGTGGAAGAAATTGTGAATGACATCAAGGGTGTTGCGGGCAAAGCAGACTTGAAAAAGGGAGAACTGACGGTGTCCTACAGTGAGGAAGTGTCTGATGAACTGATCAAGGCCAGGATCGAAAGGGCAGGATATACCGTGACAGAAATTTGGAATGCTGATTCTGCACGCTGATTCTTTTTTCTGAGTTGTCCCCCTCTGTTTTTTGTGCTATTCTCAAAGTAGTAAAAAGAAGATCCAATACGGAGGATGACAGAGATGAAAGACTATAGGAGTTTGTTTCAAGAGTACGATTTTTATTATGATCAAGCCATGAAAAACGGTATGCAGTCCATCCCTCTGGGCAACGGTGAAATGGGAGTCAATGTCTGGGTGGAAGAGAGCGGCATTGTAAAAATACTACTGTCCAGAACGGATGCCTGGAGTGAGATATACAGACTGTTGAAGGTGGGACTTTTGGAACTGAAGGTTACCCCTAGTCCTTTTGAAAAAGAGGTGCATGTACACTTTTCCCTTTATGATGCGGCGCTTTATATTACGGCGCCCGGGGTTACGGTGAGAATCTTTGCCGATGCCAATGCGCCGGCTATCAGACTTGTTGTGCAAGTGGATAAGGAAACTTCTGAACAGGAATTTCACGGAGAAGAAATTTCGGCGGAGCTTGTCAGCGTGAATTACAGAGCGGAAGAGTTCGATCCGGGTTCTGATTTCAGTAACTATCATATGCAGGAATCACTGTCTCCCGGCGCAAAACGGAAAAGTGGCCCCGTCTCTCATGTGGAAGGTGCCGATATGAATTTTGAAGACGCCGGAATCTTTGGTCAGTATCATTATAATGAGCATAGCTGTTATCAGTTTACCATGGAGCATCAGCATCTGGCTGAATTTGCCGGGGAGATGGAAGATCCTTTCCTGCACCGGATTTTTGGTTACGGTGTATTGGATGAGAAGAATACTGATAGTGAGCTGGTATATACAGCCTCTATCTTTACCGCTACACTTCCTTCCTCCACACCGGATGAATGGAAGCTGCATATGCTGCAACTGGCAGAGCAATATGGTGCGGAACAGGCAGAGAACTTTGAAGCCCATAAGGCTGCCTGGCATGAGAAGTGGGCCAAGTCCTATGTGCTCTGTCCTAAAGACAGCGAGGGATTTTTATTTGCCAAAGGATTTTTGTATCAGCGTTATATGAACCTCTGTGCCGGAAAAGGCGCTTATCCCATTAAGTTCAATGGTTCTATTTTTACCGCCGATGAGATGGAAGGGCATCCCGGCAATTATGACGCCCGCCGTTGGGGAGCGCCTTATTGGATCCAGAACACCAGACTGATTTATTGGGGAATGCTGGAGAGCGGTGATTATGATCTGATGAAGCCTTTCTTTAAAATGTATTTGGATGTGATGCCCATCTGTAAGGGCAGAGTACGGAAGTATTATAACCATCGTGGCATGTTGTTACCGGAAACCATGACCTGTTTTGGTACTTCGACCAATAGAGACTATGGTTTTATACAGGAGAATGGCGTGCGTGCAGCTTACGGTGTAGAGTCTCATCTGCCGGGAGATAACCCATGCAGATACATTCGCTGGCATTACAACGGTATGGTGGAAATAGCATATCTGATGCTCCGCTATGTGGAAAAATCCGGCTACAGGGAACAGCTGGCAGATTTTCTTGCCTTTACAAAAGAAGTGCTGTTATTCTTCAGAGATCACTTTGAAGTGTACGATGGTAAGCTTTTAATGACACCGGTCAGCAGTCTGGAGACCTGGCAGTATTGTGTCAATGATACTCCGGATATCGCCGGTATTATGGCAGTAAATGCTGCTGTCCGGGCATGCGGGGCTGCAGATGAGGAGCTGCTTTCTCTCTGTGAAGAGATGGACAGATTGCTTCCTGCGCTTCCCATGGATGAAGCAGAGGGCAAGAAAGTGATCGCTCCCTGTGAACAGAAGATCGACAAAAAGATGCGCAATGTGGAAAATCCTGAGCTCTATACGGTATTTCCCTATTATCTCTATGGTCTTGATAAGCCTGACCTGCAGTTGGCAATCGACACCTACCATGCACGTATCAAGCGCTTGGGCAAAGGCTGGAGCCAGGACCCTGTGCAGGCAGCACTTCTGGGTCTGACGGAAGAAGCGGCAGAGCACCTGAAACAAAGGATTCCCGCGGTGGACGAGCGTGCCATTTTCCCTGCATTCTGGGGCCCTAATTATGATGAGACACCGGATCAGGACCATGGCAACAATATCCTGCTGTGCGTAGCGGCAATGCTTTACCAGGAAGGCAGAATGCTTCCTGCCTGGCCAAAAGACTGGGATGTAAGCTTCAGACTGCCCGATGGAAAAGGCGGTTTTGTGGCTGTGGATTATGAAAAGGGAGAAGTGAAGTAAAGGGTACGTAATCTGAGAGTACCTGATTTTAAAAGTACATGCGTCATGGGACGCAGTGGGAGAGGCTGTCCATCAGGGCAGCCTTTTATTTGTATACAAATAGCTGGCTTTATACCTATCTGGCGTACGAAACCGCTGAAAACGAGGATTTCGTCTGCCATATAAGCTTTGAAAAGTATCTATCTGGCGTACGAAACCGCTGAAAACGAGGATTTCGTCCGTCATATAAGCTTTGAAAAGTATCTATCTGGCGTACGAAACCGCTGAAAACGAGGATTTCGTCTGCCATATAAGCTTTGAAAAGTATCTATCTGGCGTATGAAACCACTGAAAACGAGGATTTCGTCCGTCATATAAGCTTTGAAAAGTATCTATCTGGCGTACGAAACCGCTGAAAACGAGGATTTCGTCTGTCATATAAGCTTTGAAAAGTATCTATCTGGCGTACGAAACCGCTGAAAACGAGGATTTCGTCTGCCATATAAGCTTTGAAAAGTATCTATCTGGCGTATGAAACCACTGAAAACGAGGATTTCGTCCGTCATATGGGCTTAAAAAAGCATCTTTCGGGCATACGAAGTCACCTAAAAATAAAAAATCGTCCGCTTTATAAGTTTTGAAAAGGGTCTTTCAGGCATACGAAATCCCAGGGAATGAGAAATAGGTCTGCCTCGTAAGCTGTACGAAAGAGTATTTTAGATAGACGAGTATATAAAAATACAAAAAACACGTGCGCTTGTACTTTTTTTGCTTGCTTCGGAATATATATTTAGAAGACATCCTATTCTTGGGGGATAAATCTAATCATATAAGAAGGAGGGTTACATGCGAACACAATTTTTGAAACCAAAATTTCTGAAGCTTACAGGCGGCCTTATGGCAGCAGCGATGTTACTGGCCGGTTGTGGGATGCAGACCGCTACAGATTCCGGGGGGACATCTGGTGTCGGAAAAGATACGAATGCCGGGGAACAGACGGCTGGGGGAAATGGAGCCGGAAAAGAAAATACAGATGGGGAGGCCGGCCAGGAGGGGGAGACAGCAATTGGTAGTATCAGTTATCCTTTAAACAGTGATAAAATCATCAGCTGGTATGCCGAAGGCGGCTTAAATCCTCATGAAAAGTTTGTAGATGCTTCTGAGTCTCCCTTCCATGTGGGATTGTCAGAGCAATTGGGGGTGGATATTGAATGGGTATTTCCTACCACCGGTGCCAATGGAGGTACTTTTACCACCACGCTTTTGGCCGATCCGGGGAGTTTACCCAATATTATGCAGGTCTATTGGATGAACAATGCAAATCAGTATCTGACTGACGAGATCATCTGGGATCTGACGGATTATATCCAGGAGTATGCGCCGGATTATTACGCATGGCTGCAGTCTAACCCGACCTATGATAGAGCTATGAAGACGGATGCGGGCCAGTATTATGCTTTTGGATTTTTCAGGGAAGACGGCGGTTGGAATGACAGTTACTTAGGGCCGGTGGTGCGTCAGGACTGGCTGGAAGAATGTGGATTGGAGATTCCCACAACCATCTCCGAATTTGAAAATGTGATCAAAGTCTTCAACGAGAAATATGGGGCAACTTTCAATGCTTCCAACACCAGATACCGAGAGCAGGGCCTTGCAGGAGCATTTGGTTCCAACGGCAATTATGCGCTGAATAATGGCTGGTATGTAGAGGATGGCAAAGTGGGTTTAAGCCAGGCAGAAGAAGGATGGCATGCCCATGTAAGCTGGCAGAACAAGCTCTGGGAAGCAGGTCTCATGGATCAGGATATTCTCACAGAGGATGATACCACCATCAAAGACAAGATCCACAATGACAAGTGCGGCATTTCCATTACCTCTATGGGCCAGATGAACAACTGGAATCTGGAACGGGAAGCATCAGGGAAAGACCCTGTATGGATCGGAATTCCCAATCCCACCTCAGATGACGGTGAGATTTTCTCCATTTTTGGAGGCCCCGGCATTGGTATTCATACAGTGGTCATTACTACCACAGCAGATGAAGAGACTATGAAGCTTTGCCTTCAGATGTTGAATTATGCTTACACCGAAGAAGGTTCTCTGTATTGGAATTACGGTAAAGAGGGCGTTTCCTGGGAATATGACGCGGAGGGCGTTCCTGCCTTTACTGCTCTTGTAACAGAGGATACCGATACCGATCCAATGACCAAGTATAATGGCCTGACCTGGGGGGCCTGCGGAATCCAGGCAACCAATCTGCTGTACCTGAAAAACAGCCGGGCGGCTATCGAAGCAAATGATACTTGGTATTATGTATATCCCGATGATGAAGCCAAAAATCTGGCTGTAACTAGTGAATGGAAATGGCCGGTAGGCGTGACTTTCACCACCGAAGAAGCGGACGAATTGGATGAGATCGCCCAGAATCTTCCTACATTTGTGGAGGAAAGTTATGCAGCATTTTTGACAGGTTCAAAGGATATTGATGATGACACTGTGTGGAATCAGTATATTTCCGATCTGGAATCCTATAGTCTTAGCAGAATTCTGGAAATCCGTCAGGATTGCTATGACCGATATCTTGCAAGATGATGACGCGTTCGTTTACTCAAAGGCTTCAGCGGGACTGGAGCCTTAACAAGTGGAAATATCTCATGATCCTTCCGGTGCTCATCTATCTGGCCTTGTTCAGCTACAAACCAATGTACGGTTTGATTATAGCGTTCAAGGATTTCAAGATTACCAGAGGGATTATGGGATCTTCCTGGGCGGATCCCTGGTATAAATGGTTTGCCAATTTTGTGACAGACCCTTATTTCCCCAGAGTGATCAAAAATACATTTCTCTTAAGCGGACTGACTATTTTGTTTGGTTTTCCGGCACCTATTATTCTGGCACTGTTGATCAATGAGGTGCGCAACAAAAGTTTTAAGAGGACCGTACAGACCATTACCTATATGCCTTATTTCATTTCGCTGGTGGTATTGTGTGCCATGATAAAGGTGTTTTCTATGCAGGATGGACTGTTTTCTCAGATTGCCAATTCATTTGGAGGGGCATCCCAAAACTATCTGGCCAATCCCCGGTATTTCAGGGTAATCTACGTGCTGTCGGACATATGGCAGAGGGTGGGCTGGGACTCCATCATTTATCTGGCGGCCCTTTCCGCCATCGACCAGGAGCAGTACGAGGCTGCAAAGGTAGATGGTGCCAATCGGTTCAAGCAAATGATCTACATCACCTTGCCGGGCTTGCTGCCTACCATTATGATCTTGTTTATTCTGCGGATGGGAAGTATTTTGAATGTTGGATATGAAAAGATACTGTTGCTTTACAATGCCACCACCTATGATGTGGCGGACGTAATTTCCACCTATACTTACAGGCTTTCCTTCCCCACCAGCGGGTCTCCCATGTACTCCAAGTCCACCGCCATCGGTCTGTTCAATACGCTGATCAATATTGTGTTTTTGCTGTTGACCAATGCCATCAGTAAAAAAACAACGGATTCGGGACTATTCTAATCGAAATATTTAGATGGTATTGAGTGATTGGAAGTAATGGAATTGAGGAAGTGGGAACTGTGTGAAGGAAATGCGGCAATGGATGCCGGAAAGGGAAGCGCGTATGAGTGGAAATACAGTTACGCAGATTCGAAAGAGGAAGAAAGTCTCTCACGGAGACCGGATATTTATGATATTGAACGGATGCTTTTTGATCGGGCTATGTGCAGTGACTCTTTACCCCATCTGGTATGTGCTGTGCGCGTCCTTTACCTCCAACGCATACCTGGTGTCCCATCCGGGATTTTTGATCATGCCCCATGAATTCACCTTGGGGGCTTATAAGCTTGCGCTGACACATCCGCTTTTGCTGTCCGGCTATAAAAATATTATGTTGGTATTGATGCTGGCTCTGCCTTTAAATATGCTGCTGACATTGTTTGCGGGGTACTTTATGGCTTCTAAGAAAGTGATGTTCAAGCCGCTCATCATGAGCCTGATCCTGTTTACCATGTTCTTTTCCGGGGGTATGATTCCGGCATACTTGAATGTGCGGGACCTGGGGCTTTACAATACGCTGCTTTCGCTGGTACTGCCGGGGGCTTTAAGCGTGTACAATGCCATTATCTGCAAGACAGCCATTGAGGCGGTGCCGGATTCCCTGAAGGAGGCGGCTTATATAGACGGAGCTAATGATGTGGTGATCCTTGGCAGGATTGTGGTACCCCTGATCAAGCCCACCCTGGCGGTGCTTTTGCTCTATTACGGCGTAGGGCATTGGAACTCCTGGTTTAACGCCTCCATTTACCTGCGGGACAATGACAAACTGCCCATCCAGAACATTATGCGGTCGATTCTGATCGCCAACTCCAATGTGCTTAATTCGGCAGCAGCAGAGAGCGACCAGGTGAATCAGTTTGCGGAGTCCATCAAGTATGCTACGATCATCCTGACCACAGCCCCTATTTTGTGTATTTATCCTTTTGTACAAAAATATTTCGTGAAGGGTGTTATGATCGGGGCTGTGAAGGGATAAGGATTACAGATACTTTTTAAAGCCCTTTACTTCTTCATAACCGATATTGTGATAAAATTGATGGGCCTCCAGGCGGTTCATGCCGGAGCAGAGGATTCCGTAGTTGACATTTTGGCTGCGTCCCCAGTCCTCGATAGCAGCAAACATTCTGCGGCCTACGCCTTTTTGACGGTAATCGTGGTGTACCACCACGTTTTCAATGATCATAAGGGGCTTACAGTCATCGCAGAAATCATCAAAGGTGATGGCCATGGTGGAGCCGCACAGTTTGCCGGTTCCGGCATCCTCAGCCACTAAAAGATAAGCGTCCTTGCGGGCGTTTATTTTTTTGATCTTTTCCAATAAAAGCGCCTGGTCGTGGGCATGGTGGGTGAGATCATCCATGAGTTCATTGAAGTCTGCAATGTCTGCCTGATTTGTAGTGTCTATTTTTCTGAATATCAGTTCCATTTTAATCTCCATTCTGAGTTCTGTTTTGAGGCGGGTGTCCGGTCTGGGGGAGAGACTGGCGGCCCGGTGTCAAATTTTTTCCTGCATGAAATATAAGTATAACATAAGGATACAAAAAATGTATCATAATTTGTAAGTTTGTAAAGTGATGCGAGTAAAATACTTGCGGGCGGAGTCAAAAATTGATATGATATAAGGTAATAGCACTGAAGAATAGTTGACAAAATAAATGTATCAGAACCATAAACTGAGGATGGGCGTCAAATGCTGAAAAGATTTTATCCTGACAATGAAATAAATTCCACTTACGAGATTGATTTCGCCGGACTCTACCAAAAGGGTTACCGGGGAGTGATCTTTGATGTAGACAATACCCTGGTGCCTCACGGTGCACCTGCGGATGAGCGGGCTATCGCTTTTTTTGAGAAGCTTCGTGAGATCGGTTTTCAGACCATGCTTTTGTCCAATAACAAGGAGCCCAGGGTGAAGATGTTTGCGGACGCAGTGGATTCCGGGTATCTATTTAAGGCCGGGAAGCCGGGCAGGGAAGGCTACAGAAAGGCCATGGAGCGCATGGGCACCGGGGAACAGACCACTGTTTTCGTGGGAGACCAGCTCTTTACTGATGTTTGGGGAGCCAAGCGGACAGGCATCGTTACTTACCTGGTGAAGCCCATCCATCCCGCGGAGGAAATACAGATCGTGCTGAAGCGCTATCTGGAAAAGATCGTACTGTTCTTTTACCATAGAAGTGTGAACAAATAGCACACAAGAAATGTAGGAACAGACGCCCAAGTGTCTAAGCCTGTATGGAAGATATAATGATAGTAGAGATAAACATGAAAGAAAGACAGAAAGGAAGATTAATATGGACCGTATGTTTTTTACTATTGAAAGATTTGCAAGCAGAGTAGCAGAGCTTGCCGGCAAGCGGTATTGTTTTGCGGAAGCAATTGCGCCTTTTACAGCCATGGAGGGAACCCTTGGCGTGGATGAGCATTATCATGAGATTCCTGACAAGATTGAAGGTTTTACTTTTGGACTGAACGATTTCTTTGTGGGAAGAGATAAGTATCTGTGGCTGGAAAAGACTGTTAAAGTACCTCAGGCAAAAGAGGGATTTGATGTGGTGGGTCTGTTTGATTTCGGTAAGAGCCCCGGAGGCAACAACCATGGTTTTGAGTCCCTGCTGTATGTGGATGGTCAGCATTACCAGGGCGTGGACACCAACCATAAGGAAGTGTTTTTCTCCGGCTTGGAAGAAAAGGACATCACCCTGACCTTTATGCTGTGGACCGGTCTGGAAGGATACTTCGGTCATCGTGAGATGAGCGCTGACAGACAGTTCTATCATCAGTGTAAGCAGGCAGAGTTTGTATATTTACATAAAAAGACCGACGAACTGTACTATTTTGCAAAGGCGATTTCTGAGACCCTGCGCCTGATCGGTCCCAGCCACGAGTATTATGAAGATATGATGAACCTGTTAGACAAGTCCTTGAATTGTCTCGATTGGGATGGCAGTTCTTCTTTATTCTATGAGAGCGTGGATGCTGCCCATGCAATGCTGATGGCAGGCCTTGGCAAGATGGAAAAGCGCACCAATGAGACAGTACATGCTGTGGGCCACACCCACATTGATGTGGCCTGGCTGTGGAGATTGAAGCACACCAGGGAGAAAGCACAGCGTTCCTTCTCCACCGTACTGCGTCTGATGGAAAGATACGATGAGTATGTGTTCCTGCAGTCCCAGCCCCAGTTATACAAGTATATTAAAGAGGATTGTCCTGAATTATATGCCCGCATCAAGGCGCGCATTGCGGAAGGCCGCTGGGAGCCCGAAGGCGGTATGTGGATTGAGTCCGACTGTAACGTGACCTCCGGAGAATCCCTGGTGCGTCAGCTTCTCTACGGTACCCGTTTTATCGAGCAGGAGTTTGGCAAAAAATGTGAATACCTGTGGCTGCCCGACGTATTTGGTTACAGCTGGGCCCTGCCCCAGATCTTAAAGCAGTGTGAGATTGATACCTTCATGACCATCAAGATCAGCTGGAGCCAGTTTAACAACATGCCCGACGATCTGTTCCGCTGGAGAGGTATCGACGGCAGTGAAATTCTGGCATATTTTATCAACGTGCCGGAAGATATTGCAGAGAGATTTGTGCCCGTTTCTACTTACAATAGTAAGATGACCACGGAAGAAATCTACAGAGCCAGCAAGGAATTTAAAAATAAAGAGCTGACCAAGGACTATCTGATCAGCTATGGTTTCGGTGACGGAGGCGGCGGTGTCAACAGAGATATGCTGGAGATGCGCCGTGCATTGGATGTCATTCCCGGCCTGCCTAATGTGAAGCCCACCAAGGCAGGAGATTTCTTCCGCCTGATCCATGAAAATGTGGATAATACTGACCGTTACGTACACACCTGGGATGGCGAGCTCTATCTGGAGTACCACAGAGGTACCTATACCAGCCAGGCTTACAATAAGAAGATGAACCGTCATCTGGAGAATAAGCTGGCTCAGATCGAGTGGCTTTCCTCTGTTGCCTACATTCTGGGCGGTGAGTATGCCCGGAAGGAACTGCAGGATGCCTGGGAGTGCGTACTGCTGCATCAGTTCCATGACATTATTCCCGGTTCCTCCATTAATGAAGTATATGCAGATTCCAGAGTAAATTATACAGCTGCAGAAAAGGGTGCTGACAAGGTGCTGGCAGGCGCCCTGGAGACCGTTGCCAAGGATGCAGAGCATACTTACAGCGTATATTCCACCAACAGCTTTGCCGGTCAGGAACTGGTACTGATCCCTGAGACAGAAGAAGGTATCTTCACCGATGCAGAGGGCAATGTACTCCCTGCACAGAAGGTGGCTGACGGATATGAAGTGCTGGTGAAAGCAGAGCCTTTCGGCGCTGTAAATGTGAAGTTCGTGCCCCAGGCGGCAGACAGCACTCAGACAGCAGGTGCGGATCAAGGTGCTTTCGTGAAATGCGAAGCTGGCGGGGATGCTGCCTTTGACATAACTGCTGACGGCGTGGAGACACCTTTCTATATCATTCAGTGGAATGAGAACGGTCAGCTGACTACTCTGTTTGATAAGGAAGCCGGCTGCCCTGTATTAAAAGAAGGCCAGCTGGGCAATGTGCTGGAGTTCTACGAGGATAAGCCCATGGAGTACGATGCATGGGAGCTGGAGATGGCGTACACCCTGAAGAAGCCTGAGCATGCAGTGCTGACAGCAGTGCCCCGGGTGATTGAGAATGGTTCCCTGAAGGCTGTGATCCGTTTCAACTATACTTACAGAGATTCTGCAATCGTTCAGGACATGATCCTGTACAGAGACAGCCGCAGAATTGATTTCAAGACCTGGGTTGACTGGAAAGAATCCCACAAGCTGTTCAAGACTGCATTCTACACCGACATCCGTTCCACCAAGGCTACTTACGATATCCAGTTTGGTCATGTAGAGCGTACTACACACTGGAGCAATAGCTGGGATTGGGGCAAGTTCGAAGTAGTGGGCCACAAGTGGGCAGACCTGTCCGAGACCGGTTACGGTGTCAGCCTGCTGAACAACTGCAAGTACGGTTACAGCATCAAGGACAATGTCATGACATTAAGCCTCTTAAAGAGTGCAAAGCATCCTGATCCTTATGCAGATATGGGTGAGCACGAGTTTACTTACTCTCTGCTGCCTCATATGGGCAACTTAAACGACAGTACCACCATTCAGGAGGCAAATGCCTTAAATCTGCCCGCTCAGGTAGTCAAGGGCAACTTTGCAGAGACCAGAAAGCTGGCGAAAGTATCTTCTGATCAGGTACAGATTGACGTGATCAAGAAGGCTGAGGATGAGGACTGTCTGGTGGTGAGACTCCATGAGTGCAGAGGCGGTAAGGCCAATGTAATGCTGTCCTCCGAATTCCCTGTGAAGAGAATCGTGCCCTGCAATATGCTGGAGCATGACTGCGGAGAAACAGTAGAGGGTGCGGAGGTTGCACTGGCATTCAAGCCTTTTGAGATTATGAACTTTAAGCTTTATTTTTAAGATGATCAGGGGGCTGCTGACAGGCAGCCCCTGTAAATTTCAACAAAAAGACCACGCTGCACAATGGGCGGAAAGAAAGTAACTTTACATCCGGCTTGTGCATGGGGATAGGACGAAACACGCAATCCGGCATAGAAAAGCGCGTCGCCCGGAAGTGAGGAAAAAATGAACAAGATCAACGGACATACAAGAATCTGCGGTGTGCTGGGCAATCCCGTAGAGCACACCCTTTCTCCGGTTATTCACAACAATCTTGCAGAGATGCTGGGTCACAATCTGGCATATCTGCCTTTTCGGGTGCCCACAGGATATATCGGGGATGCAGTAAAAGGAGCATTTGCCCTGAATTTTCTGGGCCTGAATGTGACAGTTCCCTATAAGAGTGACGTGATTCCTTTTTTGTCAGATATTGATCCTTTGGCAAAGCAGATCGGTGCGGTAAACACGCTGGTGCGCACGGAAGAAGGCTTCAAGGGTTACAACACAGATGTGCCTGGCTTATATCGCGCCATGTGCTCTGACGGCGTGCGAGTTGCGGGAGAGAAGGTCCTGATCCTGGGTGCCGGAGGCGTGGCCAGGGCAGTGGCGCTTTTGATGACTGAGAAGGACGTGGCTGAGATTATTTTGCTGAACCGGACGGTGGAGCGGGCTGAGGCCATTGCTGCTGAAGTCAATGATTTTGCCGGCAGGAAAATTGCAAGAGCCATGTCTATGGCGGATCATGTACTGCTGCCGGAAAATGAGAAATATGTGGTGATCCAGGCCACCAGCGTGGGCATGCATCCTCATGAGGATCAGGTTATTATCGAAGATGAGGCTTTTTATCGAAAAGTGAAGGTGGGATATGACTTGGTGTACAATCCCGCCGAGACCAAGTTTATGAAGTATACAAAGGCTGCGGGAGCACCGGCCTATAATGGTGCCAAGATGCTTTTGTACCAGGGCATTATCGCTTATGAACTGTGGAATGACTGTGTGGTTTCCGATGAGCAGGCGGAGTTGATTTACGGGAAGATGCTGGAAAGCATGAAACGCTGAGGAGGTGCTTTTATGCCGGTTATAAAAGGATTGGAATGGACTTTTGATACGGTTGCTTCTACCTATGAAAAATTTCGCCCGGGATATGTGAAAGAATTGTATCAGGCATTATTTGATTATATTCTGATTAACGAAAACAGTAATGTGGTGGAAGTCGGCAGTGGGGGTGGACAGGCTACCGCTCCAATATTAAACACCGGATGTGGATTGACAGCTGTAGAATGTGGAGAACATTTTTCTGAATTGTTAAAAGATAAGTTTAAGGAGTATCCCAAGTTTTCTGTAATTACAGGTAAATTTGAAGATATAGAATTTGCAGAGAATGCTTTTGATCTGGTCTTTTCTGCGTCTGCATTCCACTGGATACCGGAAAAGATAGGATATGAAAAAGTGTTTTCCATGTTGAAACAGGGCGGTGTTTTTGCCCGTTTTGCAAATCATCCCTACCGGGATAAGGGAAATCCGGCCCTCTCAAATGTAATAGATGAAATTTATGATGAATATTATTACAAATTTCATAATAAAAAGCGTGGAGTATTAACTGAATACACAGAAGAGCAGGCCGAAGAGAGAGCAATGATTGCATGCAAATATGGATTTACTGATATTCAATACGCGTTATTCTATCGTGAGCGTGTTTTTTCTGCAAAAGAATATATTCAATTGCTTGGAACCTATTCAGACCATATCGCGATTGAGGAGAATATCCGAAGAAAGTTCTTTAAAAAAATCGAAGAGGCTATTAATGATCATGGCTGTAAGATTACAATCTATGATACGATCGATATGCAGTTGGCGAGAAAACCATAAAAATGTGATTTATTAAAGTATTATAAAATAAAGCGTTATAAGGTAGTAGAAGTTATCTGAAAATGATCTAAAAAGAGATGGAAAGCTAAATTATGAGTCAGACACAAATGAAAAATATAGTATTGATAGGCTTCATGGGCTGCGGCAAGTCTACCGTGGGCAAAGTGTTGGCCAAAAGACTGCAGCTTCCGGTAGAGGATACTGACAAGTTGATCGAAGCAAGAGAAGGAAGAACGATCAGCGACATCTTTGCAAAAGAAGGCGAAGGTTATTTCCGTGACCTGGAAACCGGGCTGCTGCAGGAAATCAGCGCAGAAAGCAAAGTGCGCATCTTATCTGTAGGCGGCGGTACGCCGGTGCGTTTGGAAAACCGTAAACTTATAAAACAGTGCGGTCTGGTAATCTATTTGCGGGTGTGCCCGGAGACTGTCTATGAGAGAGTGAAGCATGATACCAAGAGACCTCTTTTGCAGTGTGACGATCCTTTGGGCAAAATCAGGGAATTGATGGCGTCCAGAGAGGATGCTTACAATGAGTGCGCAGATATCATCGTGGATGTGGATGAAAAGTCTGTGGAGATGGTGGTGTCAGAAATTATAGTGAGATTGTAACATAGAGGAATAGGTGCTGCTGTCTGCGGGAGACAAAAACGGATCCAAATGCAATAAATGATAGCCGGAGCATCATTAGAAAATAAAAGGAAAGCACAATACAAAGAAATGAAAGGCAAAAAGATGAAAATTTTAGTAATCAACGGTCCCAACTTAAATTTCCTGGGGATCCGTGAAAAGAGCGTATACGGAACGGAGAATTATCAGTATTTATTGGATATGATCGCAAAAAAGGCAGAAGAGACCGGCAATGATATCACCGTGTTCCAGAGCAATCATGAGGGTGCCATCATCGACCGCCTTCAGGAGGCTTATTTTGACGGCACGGAGGGAATCGTTATCAATCCCGGCGCGTTCACTCACTACAGCTATGCCATCAGGGATGCCCTGGCCAGCATTACCGTGCCAAAGGTGGAGATCCACATCTCCGACATCACCAAGCGCGAGGAATTCCGTAAGATTTCCGTGACAGCACCGGTGTGTGATAAGCAGATTTATGGGCAGGGGCTGCAGGGGTATCTGCAGGCCATTAATTTTATTGTAGAGTAAAGGAGATATTTGAGGTTTAACAAATCAACATATTCCATTGGTGGATAGGCAGTTATGAAAATAGCTGCCTATTTCAATTAGGGAATTTGTAATGTAAAAGAGTGCATGATCAATATAGTCACAAAAACAGATTGATGGTATAATATTTATGATATAGGTTGATTGTGTCAAAATAATTTTATGGAGAATAGTGGGGATTATGAACTTTAAGCTTTCCTTCAAAAAAATTTAATTTTTTCTACAAAATGATTTAAAGATAAACTGCTATGCTGAAAGAAATAGAACGAAAGCAGGCTTAAAAAGCATAATGCAGAGGTACATCTCATGAAAATTGCAGTTTTATCGGATATCCATGGTAATCATATCGCACTGAAAAGGTGTATGGAGGAACTCAAAAAGCGAGACATCAAGAAAATTATTTTTCTGGGTGATTATGTGGGAGAATTGGCCTACCCTCAGAAGATAATGAAGATGCTGCGGGAAATTGCACAGGATTACGAGTGTACTTTTTTAAGGGGCAATAAAGAGGATTATTGGCTGGAACGGGAAATGGGCGGTAATTCCGGTTGGAGAGAAAAGGATTCCACAACGGGGATGCTGTATTACGCATACAAGCATTTGACAGAAGAAGATCTTAAGTTTTTTGGAAAATTGCCGTATGTTCAGGTGTTTCATTTTGGGGATCTGCCTGCTGTTGCGGCATATCATGGTTCTCACAATCAGCGAGGAGAAAAATTAAGGACGAATTCCGATAACTCTAAGCAACTTTTTGATGATACTGACGCGGGAGTTATATTATGTGGACATACCCATATACGCAAGGAAATTCTGGGAAATGGGCGTATGTTGTTAAATCCCGGAGCGGTTGGGATGCCTTTACTTAGTAGTGGTAAATCCCAGTTTATGATCTTGTCGGGAGAAAATCGCGGGTGGAAGCATGAGTTTGTAGACTTAGAGTACGATGTAGAAGCGGTAATTCAGGAACTGAATGAGGAAAATTTGTACGAAATAGCGCCATGTTGGACCAAAATAACGGAACATATGCTGCGAAATGGAACGATTTCTCACGGCACGGTATTGAATCGGGCAAACCAGCTGTATTACGAGGAAAATGGCAGATGGGGATGGCCCAATTTGCCTGAAAAATATTGGGAACAAGCAGTGAAGGAGTGTCTAAAAGGATGATTAGAGCAGCACAACGAAAAGATATTCCAAGAATCGCAGAAATAATTGTATTCGGAAAAAGAGTAGCATATCGTGATATTTTTCAAAATGATATGGTTACTTTTAATGAATTGCAAGTGATGGATTTGGTGGAAGAGTATCACAGAAATCCGGCGTTAATTAAAAATATGCTGGTTTATGATGACGGTATTGTGAAAGGAGTAATCAATCGAGAATACATAAATGATACCGTGGAAATATCTGAATTTTACATTGAACCATTTTTCAAAAGGCAGGGCATTGGACGAAAATTGATTCAATATGTTTTGACGGAAGAACGGGAAAAACAGATGAAGAAAATCTTCCTTTGGGTGATCGCGGATAATATTTCTGCACGAAGATTCTATGAGGCCAATGGATTGTGTGCGTCCGGAGATACTTGTTTGATTGAAGGTACTGATAAAACAGATATGTGCTACGAAATGAAACTTTGAGATAAAAGGGGGATGTGAGTATGAAGCACAAAAAAATATTAATATTAATAAGTGCGTTTGTGGTGGTGTTGATAGGAGTTTGTTTAGGATGGCGTAATGATATTCAAAAGCAAGTGGCATCGATCGTGGATTATGAAAATCAGTTGAAAGAATATGAGCTTTCTGCGCAGGATGCACAGGCTCAACTAGAAAAACTGCAGTCTGAAAATCAGGAGCTGCAAGAGGAAAACAGCAGCATTCTTGCAGAATTAGAGAGTCAAACCCTGGAATGGCAGGAACTGAAGAATGAAATTGGGCATTGCTATATGGGAGGTTGTGAGGAGCAATTTATCAAAGAAGCTTATGGCGGGCAATATATGACAGCAGAGAACGTACCGGTTCGCAGAATGCCCTCCGACAATGAAATGTTTTATTCACCAAATGAGTTGTCCTATTACATGGTAACCCCTATTGCGGCGGTGGTTAATTATGTGGATGATGAAGTCACACACTGGGTATTTGTAAAGTTCCTTACAATTGGAGATGCGGCTGATAATCAGGGGTGGGTAAAGTTCTCAGAGTTGATTGAGTATACTGAGGATACCAAGTCTCTTTTGAAAGGTCCTTTTGTACTTTCCGAAGATGCAGTTGATATTCGTACGGGAAATCCAGTGGATATGTATTTGCGTGGATCAGAGGTAAATGCTGAATTTAAAGAGGGATATGTTTATGTAATAACAGACGGCGGTATCAGCGCGAATGTGGACGAAAAGTATCTGATATATCCCGAAGTGGAATATAACGCTGAAAAAGGTAAAAGGGAAGCTGCGCAGGCGATATTCGACGATGTCTACATGAATTATTTGGAAATCGCGCAACTACTGATTGGATCGGTTACAACAACCAGAGATGAAGTAAAAGATGAAAAGGGATTTACGTATTTATATGTGAAAGAGGAAGCCTATGATGATGTTGCTGACATTGAAGCTTTAATGAAGAGTGTCTTTACTACATCCTATATCGAACAGAACCTAGATTGGGTTTTGCAAGGGGACGGGCCATTGTATAAAGAAATAAATGGCAAGCTCTGCATTAGAATGGCAGATGCACCGGAGCCAGGCACGCCACGTGAGATAAGCGAAATTTTGGTCTTTGAGGAAAATGATATTACTTTTATAGTAGAAGATGAATATAACAAAAAGAAAATATCATTAGTGAAGAAAGCTGATAGCTGGCTCATTGACATGATGGAATATCTGGAGAAATAAAAAATGACAGAAAAATTTGGCGTAAACTATTGGCAAAGCGCAAAAACTGTCATACAATTCTGTGACTGTAGGTTACAAGTTGCCGGAGAGTGAGATTTTGTTCCAGAGGATCTATAAGAAGATCATTGAGATTGAAACGGGAAAATTGATTGGGTGATACATGTGAAAGCTGTCCGGTTATTTTATGATCGGACAGCTTTTTTCTGCAATTCCACTTTGCGTTGAAATGAGCTATCTGAATGGTTTATTTACGCATGTTCCAATATGTGATAATTTATGATACACAGGAAGTACGAAGGAGGCTCGCATATGTCGATCGGACAGAATATAAAGCGGTTTAGGAAAGAAAAAGGTTATACCCAGCGAGAATTGGCGGATATGCTGGGTATTTCGGTACAGGCAATTTCAAAGTGGGAAACGGAGATGGGGGCGCCTGATATATCGCAGATCGTACCTTTGGCATCTGCGTTGGATATTTCTACAGATGAATTGTTTGGTTATAGCTGCAGGAACAATTCCAAGGATTGGGAAAATATGAAGGAAAAGAACCATCGCCTTGATGTATTTCGCGAGCAAAGGGATTCCGCCCAGAACTATGAATTTCTCTATCAATATTGTCAGACACATCCCCAAAATCCTGAAGCAGCATCTTTGTGTCTTAAGTGTCTGGTGGATATGATCGGGGCAGGATTGGTACAGGAAAAGAGTAAAGGGGAGCTTATTGCAGAATGTGAAAAATATGCTAATTGTGTTTCTAAATATGAAACGGATGCAGATACCATTTTTATGAGTCACTTTGTTCTTGCGAGAGGATACTTAAGCTTAGGAGAGAAAGAAAAAGCAAATGAAATCCTGCAGAAAATTCCGGTGAGATTTGGAGATCGCATGTATTGGGAAGCGGAGATTGATTACGCAAATAAAGAATATGATACGGCGTTGCTTAAGTGTAGAGCCAGTTTTTCGCGGATGGCAAGATTTGTAGCAAGATGTATCCGAATTGCAAGAGATATTTATATCGCCAGGGAGAATAAATATGACTTGGGCGGGCAGCTGGAATATGATGAATATATGTATCGGATAGTAGATGCTTTTATGTCGGGGGGAGATTATTTGCCTTGCCGCCAGGTTTTTCATAAGTATGGAATGCTGCACGATATTGCAGAGAAATGTATAAAGCTTGGACGATTTGATCGGGCGGTTGAATGTGCAGAAATGCTTTTTGAGGGAAGAGAGGAGTTTGTCCGTTTTCTGAAAGCACCCCAAAACTGTACGACTTTGTTGTTTGAAGACAACGATGCTTTTGAAGATCAGAGGGAGATAAGGGAATTGGTGGACAGTTATGTGGAAGAGACAGTAGAGAATATCAAGAAAATCCCCGATTATAAGAATGATCAGCGGATCATGACTCTTTTGGAAAAATATGAGCTGCTGTAAGCAGGAGACTTGGTTTGTCCGGGGAGGTTCGTATCAAAAAGTGTCGGGAGAAGAAAGGAATTGTTGGTAAATGAAAGACAGCGTGGTAATAAAACGAATATGGCAATTTGCCAAACCCTATAAATGGTCCTTTTTAGGCAGTTATTCTATTTTGCTGGTGGAGTTGGCATTACTGCAGATAATGCCTTTGTTTTTAGAGAAAGTCATTAATTTTGCAGTATATGAAGCGGATCTGCAGAAATTCCTGTATGCGGCGTTGTGGTATGCTTTTGTGTGCCTGGGTTGCGGGGCATGTGGCTATTTTCAGCTGATATTGTGGCGGCGGATACATAATAAATATGTATATAATGTGCGGATTGCCTGTTATAGAAAAGTCCTGCGAATGAAGCCGAAAGTGCTTGCTGATCTAAAAACCGGTGATGTGATCAGGACGATCAACGATGACACGGCAGAATTTCATCATATTATCCAGCGTTTTGGAATGAGAATTTTTAATGCCGGAATCGGAACAATCGTGTCTTTGGCGATCGTGGCGTTTATGAATTGGAAAATAGCACTTTTGATGGCCGTTGTTATTCCCATATCCTCAATCCTTACCAAAAGATTGAAAGCAAAAATGAAAAAAGTATCCGATGAAGTCAGGATGAAACAGGGAAGGTATTCGGCATGGTTGCTGGAGATGCTCAAAGGAATGCGGGAAGTTAAACTTTTTGTTGCTGAGCATACTGTTCTAAAACAGTTTATGTACAAGAACAAAGATATTGTGGAATCTTCAATAAGACAGGATATCGTACAGTTTCAATCCGATCAATTGATTGAGAGTATTTATTTTCTTGCAGACATTATGTTTTATATTGTATGCGGAGTATTTGTGGCATCCGGATCGATTAATGTGGGTCAGTATTTGGCAATTGCTTCTTACTTTGGCATGGTTTCTCATACGGTACGGCGTATATTAGGGGGAAATGTAGATTATCAAAAGAGAAAAGCCTGTGTGGAACGTGTTTTCCGACTCCTTGATGAAGAGGAAGAAGAGACAGATAATCTTTCAGAACTTCAGGTTACGAGGGGAAGTATTGAGATACATAACCTTTTCTTTTCCTACGATGGGAATAGGGACGTGCTGAAAAATATTAATCTGAAAGTACTTCCGGGCGAAAAGATTGGTGTGGTAGGACAGTCCGGTGTGGGGAAAAGCACTTTGGCAAACCTATTGCTTCGGTTTTACGAACCACAAGAAGGGGAGATTCGGATAGACGGTCAGCAACTTCATAAATGTACCTACTGTTCTGTACGCCAAGCAATGGGAATTGTGAATCAGGAAAATATTGTTTTTGATACTACCATCAGAGAAAATATTACCTTTGGGAAAAGTGCCACAGATGAGGAGTTGTGTGAAATTCTGGAGAAAGTATACTTAAAAGAGGAAATAATGAAACTGCCTGATGGACTTAACACAATACTGGGGAAAAATACACTTTCTTTATCAGGTGGGCAAAATCAGAGATTGTGTATTGCCAGGTTGATCTTCCGTAATCCAAGAATCATAATATTGGACGAAGCAACGGCAGCTCTGGATTTTGAAACGGAGAGTATCGTGCAGGATGCTCTGGACGAATTGGCCAAAGACAGAACAACCTTTGTGATTTCCCATAGATATAAGGCACTGCTTCAAACAGACAAAATACTTGTTTTGCGTGAAGGTGAGCAAGTTGGATATGGGCCACATGATGTGTTGATGGCAGAGAATATGTACTTTGCAGATATGTTTGCTGGTCAGAAGGAGGTGCAGGCATGAAGTATTCCAGAAGAAACGTATACCGGTATTTGAAGGAAAAAGTCACGTTTTCAAAAAGATTAATGATATTGTACGGAATCCTCACGATGTTTATTACGATAGTTTCTTTAATATCCCCCTATTTGTATAAAATATTGGTGGATGAAGTAATGACAGAGGGGCATATTAATCTGTTGTATATTGTCATTCCATCGATGGTTGGAGTTTACCTTCTAAAAGTAATCTTATTAGGATTGAATACTTATATTAGTAAAAAGTTTTCTTATAAGACTGCACTTGAAACAAAGCATCAGGTAATGCAAAAGTTCCTTAACAGAAATATTTTGCTTGCAGATGAGATAAATGTTGGAGAAGATAGCAATATTCTGGAAAAGGATTCAGAAGCGCCCCCCACATTTTTGTTAAAATATGTGGTAGACTTTGTAACTTCCTTTGTGCTTGTAGTTGTGTATATGACGCTGATGGTAAAAATAAATGTTTGGTTGGGATTACTTTCGCTGGTATTATTACCATTGAGCATCTGGATTTCTTATATAATAGGTCGGAAGATGAATACGGTCAATAAAGAAAGTCATGTGATAGGCTCAAAAATGAAAAGTCATTTGTTTGATACCGTGCAGAAATGGCGTGAAATCAAAACCAATACTCTTGAAGCAAGGTTTTCTGAGCAGTATGATGAAATGCTGGAGCCGGATCGGAAGCTGGGACGCAAAAGCATGTTTTACTATGCTCTGAATGACTTTTTTTACGGGCTGAAAGAAGAGTTCTTCATGAAAGTTCTCATTTATTTTGTGGGTGGATTGTTTATTATTTCAAAAGAAATCAGTGTTGGAGATTTGCTGATGTTTATCAGTTATATGGCCAGTATGAGTGCTTTGTTGGATGGGATGATACAGTCCAATACGGAGTTTCGGGGGCAAGAAGCAGTCTTTGAGCGTTTATTTAAGATTTTGGAAGAATCTGAAGTGAAAAAACAAGAAGATTATCCACAGAATGCAGAAATTGTTTTTCAAAATATCGGATATACATATGGCAACACAGAAAAGTATGTTTTGGAAAATGCAACCTGCAAATTTGAATGTGGTAAAAAATATCTTTTGATCGGAAGGAGTGGGGAAGGAAAGTCCACCTTGGTTAAAATTCTTTTGGGAATCAAACGCCCACAGAAAGGTAAAGTGCTATTTAATACAATTTCAGGAGATCAGGTTGATTCCCGCAAATTGTTAAAAAATGTGGGAGCCGTTATGCAGGACAGTATGTTTTTTAATTTGTCCATTCGTGAAAATCTGGAATTGATTGCACCGGAGGCTTCTGAGGCAGACATGACAGCAGCGCTGAAAGCGGCAGCTCTTTATGATTTTGTGGAGAGTCTGCCGGATAAATTAGATACTGTTATAGGTGAACGCGGAGTTAAACTTTCGGGAGGACAGAAACAGAGATTGGGAATTGCGCGTTTGATCTTACAAAATCCTCAGATTATCATTTTGGACGAGGCTACAAGTGCATTGGATTCTATTGTAGAAAGTAAAATAATGGACAATCTAAGTGAACTTTTCAGAAATCGAACGATGATCGTAATATCCCATAAACCACTTGTGAATTTCAGGCAGGATGAAACGTACCTGGTGGAAAACAAGAATATCAGAACTTATAAAACATTAGCATTGCCGTAATAAATTGTGTAAAACCACTGCCTATATGGTCTGTAAAGGACCCGATAGACAGTGGTTTTGTGTTGTGAAGATATGTGGAGGAAAGAAATGTAGGATTCTAAGAATGCAGAAATGCGGTGGGGAAACAAGTCGAATGCTTTTTAGTGGTGTCATAAAACCGCCAAAAATATAGAAAAAATAAACAAAACAATGAATAAAAACAATGCAATAGATGTGTATAATGCACAAAAATAATTGACAAACATCTCTGGTACAAGATAAACTTAGTACAGGGTGAAGATAGCCCTACAAGAAACAAGGAGGGTAAAATGAAAAGAAGAATTGTAGCATCATTGCTCAGTGCGATGCTGGTAGTAGGCGCCTTAGCCGGCTGCGGCGCAGCATCTGACAGTGCAGGTGGAAAAGCATCCACCGCGGAAGCTACAAAAGATGGCGAAAGTACGAAAGAGACCGGTAGTGCAGGAGGCAAAGCCACTGCAGAGACCGGAGCAGAAGAGACCAATGTACCGGATGTGAATGAAGATGGTACGGTAAACAATCCTGAGGCAGTAGCAGTTGATGCCAATAAACTGGTATTGTGGTCTTTGTTCAGCGGTGGCGACGGTGGTTATATGGATAAGATCATTGCGGATTACAACGCAGGCGGCCCTACAAAAGAAGTGCAGTCCATTATGCTTGTGTGGGCTGATTATTACACAAAGCTGCAGACTGCAGTGGCGGTAGGGAAAGGCCCGGATGCAGGCATTTCTCATGCTTCCAAGCTGCCTGAGTTGGTAGACCAGGGGGTGGTGCAGTCCCTGACACCTTATCTGGAGCAGATGGGCGTGGATCTGTCTTCTTCCTATGCGGCCAACTCCATTGACTCTGTGTCCTTCGATGGCGAGGTATACGGTATTCCTTTGGATACTCATGCAGAAATTATTTATTTCAACAAAGATATTATTGCAAAGGCCGGAATTGAGCTGAATGCAGATGGTCTGCTGGATATTAACAGCAAGGATGAATTCCTGGCCATGTGTGACAAGATCAAAGCAGTACTTGCAGACGGCGAGAGCGTAATCTCTTTCCCCAGCTCAGGTGATGATCCTTACAGAGTCTGGTGGGCTACTTATTTCCAGATGGGCGGCGCACCTTTGATAAGCGATGACGGCACGGAAGTGACACTTGACATGGATATCGCTCTGGAAGCTGCCAATTTTGTGAAATCACTGTATGACAGCGGTTATATTCTGGAGGGAATCTCCAATCATCAGCAGTTTTTCCAGGCCGGTACCGCAGCATTTTACATCGGCGGCACCTGGGGTACGGGAGCACTGGAGCAGACGAAGGAACTGAACTTTGCGGGTCAGCCTTTCCCTCAGCTTTTCGGTGATGCTTCCTGTTGGGCTGATTCCCATGTGATGATCCTGCCTGCCAATCCGGAGCGGACCGAGGAAGAAACACTGGCAACTGTAGAATTTTTGTACAGTGCTTCCAAGGATGGAGGAGCTATCTGGGCAGGTTCAGGACAGATCCCTTCCAATACAGAAGTGCTGGCAAGTGCAGAATATGAGGCGCTTCCTTACAGAAGCAGCTATAAAGCGGCCTTGGAGACTGCTGTACTGCCTTCCAAGAATGCTAACTTTTATGCTATGAAAGCAGGAATTATCGAGAGTCTGGATTTGCTGTGGACCAATACCGCAGATGCACAGACTGCTATTGAATCCGTGTACGCGGCACTGGAAGATAATCTGCAGTAAGCAGAATTGTAGTAGGCAGATTCGCAGTGAGAAAATCAGTAAGAACAGTTTTTTGAGGAAAATGGAGCGTGGGGAGCCTTTTGGCTCCCCATTTTTGAAAGAAAAAGAGGAGGGACTTACGATGGGGAAAAAGAGGAAGCAGGTCCGGATTTTTCTGGCAGCGTTTTGTTTCTTGCTGCCGTTTCTGGTGCTGTACAGTCTGTTCACCATATGGCCGGTGATACAGGGCTTCTATGTGAGCATGCACAAGTGGACGCTAATGGGGAAGCAGGAGTTTATCGGATTTGAAAATTATCTGGATTTTCTGGGAGACAAGAGCTTTTGGGGTGCACTTAAGAATACCTTTAAATTTGTACTGATCACTTGTCCCATGCTGGTAGTGGTGGCTCTGTCGCTGGCACTTTTGGCCAACCGGCCTACCAGGATGAAGAGATCTCTGCGGATTATTTATTACTTGCCCAGCGTGCTGTCGGTTTCCATTGCGTCGCTGATCGCAGGCTCAGTGTTTGCACCCTACAAGGGACTTTTGAACGGTGTCCTGGTGTGGGCGGGGATCATTAAGGCGGGAGAAGACCTGCAGTTTCTCATGGACAAAAGTCTGGTGTGGGTCACCGTCTCTACCATGACAGTGTGGTGGACTGTGGGCTTTTCCATGCTGCTTTTTGTCTCTGCCTTGCAGGAGATTTCACCGGAAATGTACGAGGCGGCGGAGATTGACGGCGCCACAAAAAGTCAGCAGCTGCGACGGATCGTGCTGCCGCTTTTGAAGCCAACTATCTGGCTGGTGATTCTGCTGCAGACCCTGGCCTGTTTCAAGGTATTTGGCCAGATCTTTAATATTACCGGCGGAGGCCCCGCGAACAGCACGAGACCCATTATCCAATACATATATGAGAGTGCTTTTGAAAAAGGCAAGATGGGCTACGCAGCATCCATGTCCTATGTATTGTTTGCTATTTTGCTGGTCTTTTCCCTGATTCAGCAAAAAATCCAGCGGAAGGGAGAAAGTAGATGAGAAAGAAAAAAATAACGCCGGGATGGTTGGCGCTTAATCTGATCTCCATTGTTATGGCAGTGATCTATCTGGCACCGGTGGTTTTTGCATTTTTTGTGTCACTTCAGCATGAGGGCAAGCAGATCAAGTCGATCTTTTCCTGGTTCACGCCGCCATACACCCTGGAAAACTACCCATTTATTATTATGAACTCTCAGGTGCCCACCTGGCTGTTCAACAGTATCTTTATATCGGTGGTCTCAACGGTATTGACTCTGATAGTCACCTCCATGGCAGCCTATGCAATTGCCAAGATTCCCTTTAAGGGAAGCCGCTGGTTCTTTCTCTTTTTTCTGTTAGGAATGATGGTACCGGGGGAGGCCACTATTGTACCGCTGTTTATCACTGTGAACAAATTGAAACTGATCGACACCTATGCAGGACTGATCCTGCCGGGCATTGCAGGTTCCATGAATCTGATCATCATGACCTCCTTTTTTAAGGGAATTCCGGATGAACTGCTGGAGGCGGTCAAGATAGACGGGGGCGGTTATTGGACCATGTTTACCAAAATCATAGTACCTTTGTCCAAAACAATTCTGTCTACCGTGTGTATTTTCTCTTTTATCGGAAGTTGGAACAGTTATCTGTGGCCGCTGCTGTGCGCCATGAGCAGTGAAATGTTCACCCTGCCCATTGGTGTTCCTACTTTCGCAGGCACTTACACCGTGGACTACGTGCTGCCGCTGACCGCCAGTATGGTAGCATCCCTGCCAATGCTGATCATCTACATTATCTTCGAAAAGAGGATTGTCAGCGGTATTACGCTGGGAGCAATCAAGGGATAAATGGAAAATCCCGCCCTATAAACAATAGTGACTTAGGCAAAGTATCAAAAAAGGCCCTGCCGGACCCGGGACGCATCTCCGCAAGAAATACCCGTGCAAGTTTTTCGTTGGATTTTAAGACGCATGAATTTTAAAAAGCGGCGCCCGTGGTGAGACTGTCTGAGGACCGACAGGGCATTTGCCCCAAAAACGCCGATAAATCTTTCCTGAAAAATATATGATGTACCATTCAGCCGACGAGCTTGACACCAAAATTGCTAAACTCACGTACGTTCAAACATAGCAATTTTGGTGTCCGTCTATTGAATGGTACATCATTATTTTTCTCGGAAACATTTCTGGGGACGTTTTTTGGGGCAAATGCCCTGTGGGTCTGAGTTCCGAACTAGGGCGCCTAATTAGCTCTTAAAATTCATGCGTCCATAAAATCCCGAAAAGCTTGCGTATTTCGGTGGAGATGCGTCCCGGGTCCGGCAGGGCCTTTTCTCAGATGCTTCCCAGTGACTATTGTTTAAGCGGCGGGATTTTGTATTGGGGATATCAGTCGGGCTCAGCAATTCTGGTAACGCCCACGTAAATATCTGAGATTTCAAACCAGGTGGCATAATCGGTGACTCCGGTCTGGGGCAGATTGAATATGCCCTGAAATACCCGGACGGCTTCCGCTGTGGCAGGGCCGTAAATGCCGTCCGGTGTGACGGTAGGGAGCGCCGGATAGTTGCGGGCAATGCGGTTTAACTGTGTCTGGAGCTGACGTACTTTTTCACCAGAAGCACCGATGTTCAGGTCGTACCCCGACCAGGAAGAGGGCACTCCGGAGACTACTTCGGCGGTGTTGATATACATATCATTGCCATAGTAATAGCGGATGATTTCTATGGGAGAATAGCCTTCGTCTCCCAGATACTTGGAACCCCATTGACTCAGTCCGTCACAGGTCACCCGTTTGCCGTCGCAGTAGGAGGTAAGGATGGGCTGTCTGACACCGGGACGGGAGAGATAATTGGCGAAAATGGTGTCCACCAGGTAATCAATATTTTCGTAGATGTTTCTGCCGTACACCCATTTCTGGTCGTAGGCGGTGGAGGATGTGATGGTGAAATCATAGCCCTGACCCCTGTACCACTCCGTATAAACTCTGTTGAGGGTAAAGGACATAATGGCCAGAATATTGGCATAGATAGAAGCTTCCGGCCAGGTGGAGTAAATCTCACAGGAGGCTACGTTCTTGATGTAGTCCTTGTAGCGGACCCAGTAGTTTTGGGCGGAGGTGTCCTGAGGCACGCCGTCGTGGACGATCACATACTCCGGGATGACCACTCTGCTGAGTACGATTTCGCCTGTTTCCGGCATGGGCTTGATCTCAGACTCCGGTATTTTGGGCGGGAAATTGCCAAAGAGAGTGTGGGCGGGAATGACTACCAGTTTTTCATCTTCCTGGGTAACCACCAGCGGATTCATGCGGATAGGCTGCAGGGAGAGTTCATCTGCAAGGATCTGGGAGCCGGACACATAGACTGGCTCATAATTGTCGGCAGTTACTTGGATATTGTACTCCGAGTAGGGTTGTTCTTCATTGGAGGAGTCCAGGGAAAGGCTTAAAGGGGGTGCCGGAAGTTCGATGACCGGAGTTTGACCGGAAGAGTCAGTAATTAATGTTTCCAGGGGAGCTTCAGGGTCTCCGGTGAAAGTGATCACCACTCTTGCGTTTGGAATGGGGATAAGTCCCAGCGCCGAATAGACACTGATCTTTAGGGAACCTGCATAAGGAGCGTCAATAGGGGCCGGTTCCTGAGCAGCGTGAATAGAAGGAGAAAAGTTTTGAATGGGCATAAAGGTACCTGTTTTTTATTTTATATATATGCCGCAGATACCTCGGGCTATGTGTTTAATTCCGAAACGTATTTGGCATAACGTAAAAAATGTATTTTTATTGCGAAAGGATCCATAACCAGATATAATAGTATTAAATGAGATACTTAGTATTGTATTATGAGTAACACAAGTAGAAATGAAGAGGAGATCCGGTATGTGCAAGGAGAGCGAACTGAATTTTTCGATATATATGCTGTACATTCTGGCAGACAAATGGAATAAATCACCTGCGGCAGTTTATAAAATCCTTAATTCAACCGGAATTTTGGATGACTATATTATCGCTTGTTATGATGTACTGCATACACAGGGAAAAGAATATTTGATAGAAGACATCACAGAGTTTGTAAAAGAAAAAGGAGTTAACGTATGATCGTTTATCATGGAACGACGGAAATAGTAGAAAGGCCAGATGTTGAACATTCTAAAAAATATCTTGATTTTGGAAAAGGATTTTACCTGACAACCTATGAAGACCAGGCCAAGAAATGGGCAGTACGAAAAGGTATGAGACAGGGAAAAAAAGCCATTGTAAATGTATATAAGATGGAAGATAATTGGGATAAATATCGAGTATTATCTTTTGAAAAAGAAAATGAAAAGTGGTTGGAGTTCGTATGTGCATGTAGAAACGGAGAACCACTGAACAGAGATTACGACATTATTATTGGCAGTGTAGCGGATGATGACGTGTTTAAGACGGTCGATATGTATTTTCGCGGATTATGGGATAAGACAAAGGTTTTGGAAGAATTAAGATATTATAAGATGAACGATCAGATCTGTATCGTGAATCAGGACACACTGGATCAAATACTGACTTTTCAAAAAGCATATGAGGTGAAATAGTATGACGGACAGGAAGCAACTATCTGATGTATATAAACAGAATTTGGAGAATGATATTATTAAAGCGCTGGCAGACATGAAACGATTGGAATTGCGGAAAGCATTTGACATTTATTACTCCAGTAAATTGGCAGGACAGATAGCCGAAGGCAGTTGTGGTATAGAGAATATGGATGCAAAATATCTGGCAGATGATTTGATAGAAAATGAGCCAGAGTTGTTTTAAGGATTAGGCTTGGAAAGACAGGTGTTATACCTGTCTTTTTGCATGGAAAATGTAACAGATTAGGATATGACTACCCTAACAAAAGCAAGCAAAAAATATCATGAAGAATGTTTGGGACTATTGTAAAATTATGATAGACAGGAGATAGGGAAATGTTAAATAGCATACAAAAGGCAATCGACTTTATTGAAGAAAATATCTATAGTGATTTGAAGGTGGAAACCATTGCAGAACAAGTTTATATGTCGCCGTTTCATTTTCAACGTTTATTCACTGTTGTTTGCGGTGTGAGTGTTGGAGAATATATCCGAAATCGCCGTTTGACGCTTGCTGGCATTGATGTTGAAACAACAAATGAAAGAATAATAGATATTGCTTTGAAATACCAATACGAGTCTCCGGAGAGTTTTTCTCGTGCATTTACACGTTTTCATGGATTGTCACCTATGGCAGCGCGCAATCAAAAGGGACATATTAAGTCTATTACTAAAATTTTTGTCGAATCTATAATTGGAGGAAAAAATATAATGCAAAAACTGAATGAACGTGGCTATGCAGTAAAGGAAAACGGTCCGGTATATTATACAAAGGACATGGATAAAACTGCGAAGTGGTTTGAAGAGGTGTTGGGATGGTATACTGGAATTGATCAAAGAAATGATAGTGGGGAAGGCGTATATGGTTGTATTTTGCCTTTTCCATTTGAAGTTAGCAGCATAACACTTGCTCCTTTTACTGGAATACATATGTTCTATGGAGAACCATCAAACAAGGTTGTAGCTTTTATGAGGGTCGACAATATCGAAAATTTGTATGCACACGTAAAAAGAAGCGGTTGGAATCAAATTGGAGAGATCACAAAACAGCCTTGGGGAGGAAAAGAGTGTTGTGTAACAACTGTTGATGGGGGAGAACTGAAATTTTTTCAATTAGATGAGTGAGAGCTAATATATTAATCTTGACCTTTACCTACCCGCAAAAATTTGATATAATCTTGCTATAGTATTTACATTTTCTGAAGTGGGTGAGTTTGTATGCGGGAGATCGTCAAGAGAATTTTAGATGAGAGTTTTGTGTTTGAATATGGTTCCCTTGATTTTTCCTGCCCCAAAATAGAGCTTGCGCTGCCTCAGGGCTGCGTATATGAAGGTTCTTTTCACATTTACTCTGCTCCCGGATATTTGCTTAAGGGGTATATCACCTCCTCGGACATTCGGATGGAATGTCTGACAGCTGAATTTTCCGGAGGAGATGCAGAGATCTTTTACCGTTTTCATGGTGATTTGGCGGAAGCGGGAGAGGTTGTGAAGGGAACTTTTTCTGTTGTGAGCAATCAGGGCGAATATTATCTGCCTTTTGTTTGCTCTCTGGAGCGGCCCATGCTGCAGTCCTCACAGGGGCCTGTTGAACAGATTGCTGATTTTGCGGCTTTGGCCAGAAATAATTGGCAGGAGGCTGTAAAATTATTTTATTCCCCTGAGTTTGTGCGGGTATTTGATCAGGATGAAGCATTTTTTGAGCATTACCGTGCCTTTTCGGCAGTCCCCGGCAATCAGCAGAATATGGAAGAATTTCTGGTACAGGCGGGATTGAAAACATATGTGGATTATTATGCGGAAGGAAGTCAGATCGCACTGGAACTTTCCTATGCAGAGAATCCCTACAGTGTAACGGAGATGCGCATCGGTCTGGTGCGAAACGGTTGGGGCTATACTTCTTTGAAAGTGACTTGTGAGGGAGAGTTTGTCTTCACGGAGAAAGAAGTTTTGACGGACGATGATTTCCTGGGGAATATCTGCAGGCTGCCGGTGTATATAGACAGCAGCCAGTGCAGACAGGGCAGGAATTTCGGTAAAGTGATGCTGTCCAATGCCCATTTTTCCCTGGAAATACCGGTGACGGTGCAGTTGGGTGAGCGGGATGCAGAGGACAATCTGAATCCGGCCAGGAAGAAAATAATTGCCCGGCTAATGAATTGCTATCGGGATTTCCGGTTGAAAAAGCTGGGAACTTCCCTATGGCAGCAGGAGAGTGAAAAATGCGTGACCCGGCTGGTGGCCATGGACGAGAATGATATTGAAGCCAGACTGTTTCAGGCGCAGCTTTTGATCACCAAAGAACAGCTGCATGAGGCAGGGTGGATACTGGAGCACACGGGAGAACTTTTGGAGCAGCAAAAGCTTTTTGACACACCTCTTTGGGCATATTATTTGTATTTGACCACATTGCTTCCTCATGAGGAGGGATATGGGAAGGAAATTACCCGGGAAGTGGAACTGATCTATCGCAAGAACCGCCGGGAATGGCGGGTTGCCTGGCTCCTTCTGTACCTGTCTCCTGAGTATGACAAATCAGATAATACCAAGTGGGATTTTTTGGAAAAGCAGTTCCGTCAGGGCTGTGTCAGCCCTATCATGTACATAGAGGCGCTGCAGCTTTTAAACAGCAACCCATCCCTGCTTCGTAAACTGGAGGCATTTGTGGTGCAGGTGCTCTGGTTTGGTGCCAAACAGGAGCGTATCGGCCCGGAATTGTTGGAGCAGCTTTTGTATCTGTGCACCAGAATAAGAGAGTATTCCTCTGAATATGTGGGACTGTTGGAGCGCACGCTGATCACCCTGTACGGGCAGAGAGCGGATGAGCGGATCCTGCAGGAACTTTGCACACTGTTTGTGAAAAACAGCAGGGTGGGAGCAAAGTATTTTGTCTGGTATGCCAGAAGTGTGGAGGCTCAGCTTCGCATCACCAATTTGTATGAATATTATATGATGTCTGCGGATCCGGATTCCCTGGAGGAAATCCCCAAGATCGTGCTGATGTATTTTATGTACCAGAACAATCTGGATTATGAGCGCAGTGCATTTTTGTATAGTTATATTCTGGAACATAAAGAAGAATATGAAGATCTGTACCATGGATACCGCCCCAGAATAGAGCGGTTTGTGCTGGAGCAGATCCAGAAATATCATGTGACGCCTGCCCTTGCCAAACTCTACAAGGCAGTGCTGGTGCCGGATATGTTTACTGCCCAGACGGCAGCGGCCCTTTCCAAGATTATGTTTGCCCATCAGGTAAAGACGGACAATCCGGCCATGCGGAGAGTCCTTGTATATCAGCCGGACAATGAACAGCCGGATGTCTATGTGCTGCAAAACGGCAAGACCTGGGTGCCCCTTTACGGAGAGGGGAATCTGCTGGTGTTGGAGGACGGGGCAGGGAACCGGTTCGGAGGAGAGCCGAAGATAGAGAAACTGATGGAGCCCGGAGCGTTCCTGGAATTATTGGATTCCCGTGTGGAGACTGTGCCTGAGTTTGATATTTATCTGGCAGGATGCGGTGCGTCAGCAATTTCCCGCTGGCAGCGTATTGCGGCCATGCCCCAGGCATCTGCCAAGCTGCGCGGGCAGGCCCACAGAGTGCTTTTGAACTATTATAGTGAGAGTGACGACCGTGAGCAGCTTTCGGAATATCTGGACCGGCTCCCCCTGGAGGAGTTGTGTCGGGAAGATAGGGCAGAAGTGCTGCGTAAGATGGTTCTTTGCGGAAAGTATCAGCAGGCCTATGAGCAGCTGGTGCGCTTCACTCCTTATTTTGCAGACAGAAAGACCTTGCTGGATCTGCTGGAAGCGCTCCTTAGAGATGCCAATTTTGTTGGCGGCAGCAACCGTGAGGCAAATCCTGTATTATTGGCTGCGGCGGTGCATGTGTTAAGGACAGGTGGCTGCAGCAGTACGCTGTTGAAGTACCTGATGTGCTATTACAAAGGGCGTACCAAAGACCTGCGCGACATCTGGAAGGCGGCCCGGGGCTACGGTGTGGACAGAGAGGTATTCTGCAAACGGATGCTGGTGCAGATGCTCTTCTCCGGAAATATGGTGGAAGAAAAGAGTGAAATTTTTGCCGATTATCTTGCAGGGGATGCAGACACCAATATAAAGGCAGCCTTTTTGATAAAGTGTGCCTATGATTATTTCGTGAAAGGAAAGGAACCCTGTGAATCGGAAATGCGGGAAATCGTCTTGACGGAACTGCAGGGAGAAGCGGTAGGGTGGCTTCCCAAATTGGCGTTTTTGAAATACTATGCAGAGCATAAAGAGCAGCTGAATGAGGAAAAACTTATCGTTGCAGAGCGTTTCCTTGGGGAGATGACGGAGAAAAAGATTCATTTGAAGTGCTTTGGGGAATACAAAGATTTTCCTGTGCTTCTGAGAGATATGTGGGATAAGACCATTGTGGAATACCGTACATCCTCAGAGGGGACTCCACGCATCCGTTACAGAATCCTTGCCGATGGAGCAGAGGGAGAATATTTTACAAAATATATGAACCAGGTATGTCAGGGGGTATATTTTGATGAGTTTGTTCTGTTTTTCGGAGAAATGCTGGAATACAGTATCCTGGAAGAAAAAGACGGCCGGGAGATTGTGTGCGACAGCGGCGTGCTCCAGCAGAGCAAGGAGACTTTGGTGGTTGCAGGCAGTAAGTACGAACTCTTGAACAAAATGCTGATCAGCATGAGCCTTCAGGAGGACGAGGCATTGAAGGAACAGCTTCAGGATTATGTGCGAAGGGAATTTATGACGGAGGAATTGTTCCGATTGAAGCTCTGATAAGATGTAAAGCGGGGCGGATGTGCCGGAAACGGCGTTGGTTAAGGTGTTGTTTTATTTGTGGAAAGGAGGATATGTCAGCATATGAGATTGCCGGGCGGTGAAAAGTACGTAGTAGGCTATGATATCGGAGATACTTATGTCCAGATCAGCTATGCCAATATGAACAATAACAATGTGGAGACCATATCCTCTGTGGCAGGGGAAGAAATCTATACCATCCCTGCAGTGCTCTGTAAAAAGCCGGGGACCAATCAGTGGTCTTACGGCAGAGAAGCACTGAAATGTGCAGAAGAGGAACAGGGGATCCTGATAGAGCATCTCTTTGAACTGGCTGTGGATGGAGAACCCATTTTAATCCAGGGGGAAAGCTTTGATCCGGTGGTGCTGTTTACCATGTTTGTGAAGAAAACCTTCAGTCTGCTGTCTCAGGCGGCCGGAGGAGACCGGATCGTGGCTGTGGCATTTACCTGTGGGAAAATGGAGACAAGAGTCCGGGAAGTGCTGCAGCAGGTTGCTGGACAGATGCGGCTTAAGGAGGACAGAGTCTTTTTCAAGAGCCATCAGGAGAGTTTTTATCATTATATGCGCTATCAGCCGGAGGATTTGGTGAGATTCCAGACACTGCTCATGGAATACCGCAAAAAGGATATGCTGGTGTATCGGATGGAGCGGAACCTGCGGACTGACCCTACCACGGTTTATGTGGAGGAGGTAAGGTATCCTTTCCCGGCGTACGAACCATTGCCGGAGGAAGAAGAGGTCCGTCAGGAGGCCATTTCGGCATTGGACAGAGAATTTTTGGATCTGGCGGCCAAAACTTGTGAGAACAGAATGATTTCCTCTGTATATCTGATCGGAGAGCGCTTTTCGGAGGAGTGGCTGAAAGACTCCCTGCGGTATCTCTGCAGAGGCAGAAGAGTGTTCTTGGGCAATAATCTTTACAGCAAAGGTGCATGCTATGGACTTTTGGAGCATTACAAAGGAAATTCTATTGCGCCGGCCCAGGTGTTTTTGGGAGATGACAAGCTGAAGGTAAATATCGGCATGTTGCTTTCAAAAGGTGGGCAGACAACTTATTGTTCCCTGTTGGAAGCAGGTGCCAATTGGTATGAGGCAGAGTGTTCCCGGGAAATATATCTGCAGGAGGGAAACTGCATAGAAGTGCAGCTTGCCTATGTGCTGAGTGAAGAGCGCAAGACAGTCAGCATGAGTCTGGATGGGCTGCCGGAAGGGATCAGCCGTCTGGGCGTGCAGCTTTATATGGAAGCTGCGGATCTGCTGGTGTTGGAAATTGAAGATCTGGGCTTTGGACAGTTCAGGGAGGCGACTCATCAGGTGTGGGCAGATCGTGTGAGAATATAGAGAGAAAATATAGTGAAAGGGAGACCGTGATTGATGAAAGCGAGTCTGTGTGTAGGAAAGTATGCCACAACTCCATATTGTATTGAAGGCATAGAGGTACTCATATACTCTATGGAAGAACTCTGCTACTGCATCAAGGAGAACACATATCTTGTTGATGTGTCCCTGATGAATGACGGTCTGCTGGAGTGGATCGACAGAGAATGCGGGTTGAGAGATCTGGTGCGTATATTGAATCCCTTGGTGCATAAGGCGGGATCCCTCAGTGCATTTGTCACTGCGATCATGGAATATACCGGTTTTTACGGGCCGGATGTGATACGTCAGGTGGAGCAGATACTGAAGCAGGGCGCGGGCTTAAGCCGGATCGAGAGGCAAAAGAAACTGACCGATCAGTTGGTGGTGCAAAAGAAGTACAGTAAGGCCCTTCAAGGTTATGATTTACTGCTTGCGAAATGGCAGCATGCTCCCGGAGACGGTGGGGTACGGATGCTGCCGGCTGCGGAGGTGAAAGCCTCTATTCTTTACAACAGGGGTGCAGTGTATGCGGCATTATTCTTGTACAATCAGGCTGCGGAGGATTTTTGGGAAGCCTGGCAGACTGACAGGAGAGATGAATACATGCTTGCATTTCTGGCAGCAAGGCGACTGGAACTGCCGGAAAAAGAGTATATTGCCATGACGGCCAATCTGCCTGAGAGCTTTGAAATGTCTCTGGCGCTGGAGAAAAAGCTGGATGAGCTTAAAATTGATTGGCGGGGGACGGTGGAATATCGGCTTATAAATATGCCTACGGCACAAAAGGAAGAAATTCTGCTGCAGAATCTGAAAGACAGTTATCGCAGCAGCATCAATTACAGAGACAGCAGGAGGGAAAAATAATATGAGTACAGACAAGTATCAAAGCCCTTTGTCTGAGCGTTATGCCAGCAAGGAAATGCAGTACATTTTTTCGCCGGATATGAAATTCCGCACCTGGAGAAGATTGTGGATCGCTCTGGCGGAAACCGAGATGGAGCTGGGCCTTTCCAGAAACGGCAAGCCTGTTATTACGAAAGAGCAGGTGGATGAACTGAAAGCCCATGCGGAAGACATCAATTATGATGTGGCAAGAGCCCGTGAAAAAGAGGTGCGCCATGATGTAATGAGCCACGTGTATGCTTACGGTCAGCAGTGTCCCAAGGCCGCCGGTATCATTCATCTGGGAGCTACCAGCTGTTATGTGGGTGATAACACCGACATTATCGTAATGACAGAGGGACTTAAGCTGGTAAAGAAGAAACTGGTAAATGTGATCGCCAAGCTGGCGGCATTTGCCGAGGAATATAAGGCACAGCCTACTTTAGGATTCACCCATTTCCAGGCAGCCCAGCCCACTACCGTAGGTAAGCGTGCGACTCTGTGGCTGCAGGAGTTCACTCATGATCTGGAGGATCTGGATCATGTGATAAGTACCATGAAGCTTCTGGGCTCCAAGGGAACTACCGGTACCCAGGCTTCTTTCCTGGAGCTGTTCGACGGAGACCATGAGACCATCGACAAGATTGATCCCATGATCGCGGCCAAGATGGGCTTTCAGGAATGTTATGCCGTATCAGGACAGACCTATTCCCGTAAAGTAGATACCAGAGTGGCCAATGTGCTGGCAGGTATTGCTGCGTCCGCTCACAAGATGAGCAATGATATCCGATTGCTGCAGCACTTAAAAGAAGTGGAAGAGCCCTTTGAAAAGCATCAGATCGGCTCCTCGGCTATGGCTTACAAGCGCAACCCCATGCGCAGTGAGCGAATCGCAGCCCTGTCCCGCTATGTAATGGTAGATGCGCTGAATCCGGCTATTACTTCTGCAACACAGTGGTTTGAGAGAACCCTGGATGATTCTGCCAACAAGAGACTTTCCATTCCCGAAGGCTTCCTGGCAGTGGATGGTATCCTGGATTTGTGCCTGAATGTAGTAAACGGCCTGGTGGTATACCCCAAGGTGATTGAAAAGCACATGATGAGCGAACTGCCCTTCATGGCTACTGAAAATATTATGATGGATGCGGTTAAGAAGGGCGGTAACCGTCAGGAACTGCATGAGCGCATCCGCGAACTTTCCATGGAAGCCGGACGCAATGTGAAGGTGGAAGGTAAGGATAACAACCTTCTGGAACTGATCGCGGCAGATCCCGCATTCGGAATGACGCTGGAGGAACTGCAGGAGACCATGGAGCCTGCAAGATATATCGGACGTTCCAAGGAGCAGGTGGATGCATTCCTGAAAAATGTGATCGCTCCTATTTTGGAGACCAACAAAGAACTGCTTGGCATGGAAGCGGATATCAAGGTTTAATAGGGTGCATATTGTGCATCTGCCCTGATCAACGGCATCTTCTTTAGAGGATAAGTATAAATTATAACAAATATAATAATTATTGATTTTACTTATATAAGGAAATGGTGTATACTAAGCAAGTCTGAGACTGTAAAGCGTGAATTGTTGGCCTGAATAAGACAGTCTTAAGGAAAGAAGATAAGATGTTTCGCATGAAAGGGCAAGGTAAGAACATGGTTAAAGCAGTTGTAGGAGCAAACTGGGGCGACGAAGGAAAAGGTAAGATCACGGATATGCTGGCGCAGGAGGCGGATATTATCGTTCGCTTTCAGGGCGGTGCAAACGCAGGACATACCATCGTAAATAATTACGGTAAATTTGCACTGCATACATTACCCTCCGGTGTGTTTTATGATCATACTACAAGTATTATCGGAAACGGTGTGGCACTGAATATTCCTGTATTATTCAACGAAGTACAGTCTATTATCGATCAGGGCGTGCCTGCACCCAGGATTCTGGTATCTGACAGAGCACAGATCGTGATGCCTTACCATATTTTGTTTGACCAGTACGAGGAGGAGAGATTGGGCGGTAAGTCCTTCGGCTCCACCAAGTCCGGTATTGCACCTTTCTACTCTGATAAATATGCAAAGATCGGTTTCCAGGTAAGTGAACTTTTTGATGAGGAGCTTCTGGCTGAGAAGGTTGCCCGCGTATGTGAGACCAAAAATATTATGCTGGAGCATTTGTATCACAAGCCTGCAATTGATCCCGCAGAGCTTCTTGAGACCCTGCATCAGTACCGGGATATGGTGGCACCTTTCGTTTGTGATGTGTCCCTGTATCTGGATAAGGCCATCAAAGAAGGAAAGACCATCCTGTTGGAAGGTCAGCTGGGTACCTTAAAGGATCCCGATCACGGCATTTACCCTATGGTAACTTCTTCCTCTACACTGGCAGCATACGGTGCGGTAGGAGCAGGTATTCCTCCTTACGAGATCAAGCAGATCATTACCGTGTGTAAGGCATACTCCTCCGCAGTAGGAGCAGGTGCGTTTGTTTCTGAGATCTTCGGCGAAGAGGCTGATGAACTGAGAAGACGCGGCGGCGATGGCGGTGAATACGGTGCCACCACAGGACGCCCCAGACGTATGGGATGGTTCGACTGTGTGGCTTCCAAGTACGGCTGCCGTATGCAGGGTACCACTGATGTGGCTTTCACTGTTCTGGATGTACTGGGTTATCTGGATGAGATCCCTGTATGTGTAGGCTATGACATCAATGGCGAAGTGACAACAGATTTCCCTGTAACTGCAAAGCTTGAGAAGGCAAAACCTGTACTCAAGAATCTGCCCGGCTGGAAGTGTGATATCAGAGGCATCAAGAAGTACGAAGATCTGCCTGAGAACTGCAGAAATTATATTGAGTTTATTGAGAGCCAGATCGGTTATCCCATTACCATGATCAGTAACGGTCCCGGCCGCGAGGACATCATATACAGAGAAAGCCACCTTCAATAAACGGTCGGACGGGGTGCTTGCACACCGGGCCGAGCGGTTATTAGAAGGGCAAGACGGTATAAGCAAGTAGCCCGATAGGGCGGATTGCGCATACCGTCGCGGATTGCGGGAGCGCGTAGCGCGGAGCAATCGGCTTTCGAGTTCGTAGGATATTCGCAGGGGGAGAAGCGGGAGCGCGCAGCGCGGAGCAATCGGCTTTCGAGTTCGTAGGATATTCGCGAGAGAGAAGCGGGAGCGCGCAGCGCGGAGCAATGGAGGATTCCCATGACGGGCAGTCTGGAATATTATAAAGTATTTTACTACACGGCGAAATGCGGCAGCGTTACCAAGGCTGCCGCAGAATTAAATATTTCTCAACCGGCAGTCAGCCAGGCGCTGAAGCAGCTGGAACAGAGTTTGGACACAGAGCTTTTCTACCGCGCATCTAAGGGGATGCATTTGACTGCAGAGGGAGAGCTCTTGTTTTCATATGTAAAGAATGGATACGAACAGATTGAAATGGGCGTGCAGAAAGTGCGGCAGATGCAGAATATGGAGCTTGGAGAGATCAGGATCGGCGCCAGCGATATGACGCTGCAGTTCTACCTTCTGCCATATCTGGAGAAGTTTCATGAGCAGTATCCTGCCATTAAGGTGTATGTTACCAATGCGCCTACACCCAGGACGCTGGAAGGTCTTAAGGAAAATAGGATTGATTTTGCGGTGGTGAGCAGTCCGTTTCCGGAGATGAAAGATGCGGAGGTGATACCTGTCCGTGAGATTGAAGATGTATTTGTGGCGGGCAGACGTTTTATTTCCTTCAAGAATAAGACGCTGGATTTTAAAGAATTGGAAAAACTCCCTCTGATCTGTCTGGAGAAGGATACCAGTACCCGAAGATATGTAGATGATTTTCTGGCCCGGAACGGTGTCAGCATTCAGCCGGAGTTTGAACTGGCTACCAGTGATATGATCGTGCAGTTTGTGCGCCGCAATCTGGGCATAGGATGTGTGGTAAAAGATTTTGCCAGAGAAGCAGTGGAGTCCGGACAGCTCTTTGAACTGCGCTTTAACAGAATGCTGCCAAAGCGTCAGTTCTGCGTAGTCCGAAATACCAAGGTGCCCATGCATACCGCAGCCAAGATGCTGCTTAAGATCATGGGATTATGATTCCTCATCCTGACGATCCTTATACTTTTTGAACAACCAGGTGTAGATCCAGATCAGGAAGGGCAGTGCAAAGGATGCGAACAGGGACATTGCAAAGAGATGACCTGAAGCAGAGGAGTCGGTGATGGCGGCGATCAGTGTGATTACATACATCAGCACCAACAGGATTACGCCTGCGAGAGCCAGCACACGACGGGAATCCATTTTGTTTTTCTTCATAAAGGTTCCTTTCCCGGAAAGTGTCCGAACTGTTTTTTTGAATATGGACATATGGAATTTTAACATATTGGCCGTCTTTTGGCAAAGTATTTTCGGAAGAATACGTATATTTTCGTTTTTTTGAGTATTTTTTATTGTGTAAAAATGGAATTTGGTTTATACTATATATAATTTTTGAATGATAGCGAGGTATGTAATCTTATGAAGTTATTAAAGAAGTGGCGCGATGCAGCCTACAATGAAAATATGGACAGAAACCAGCTGGCACAGCTCTGGGATGAGTATTTTGCCCGTGAGACCGATATTTATGCGGAGCTCTTAAAGAATCCTGACGAGGTAGTGACCGGTACCGTGCAGGAGCTGGCTGACAAATATGATGTGCCTCTGATGATTATGACCGGTTTCCTTGACGGCATCAACGACAGCCTGGTAGAGCCCAATCCCATTGAGGATATGGAAGAGGATACCGTTGTAAATCTGAGATTTGACAAGGTGATGCTGTACAAGAACATGGTTGCCGCTAAGGCAGACTGGCTGTACGAGCTGGAAGAGTGGAACGACATCTTCGATGAGGAGACCCGCAAGGCTCTGTACAAAGAGCAGAAGGCTTCCACCACCGTGGTAAAAGAGACAAAAGTATATCCCAATGATCCTTGCCCTTGCGGAAGCGGCAAGAAATACAAAAAGTGCTGTGGGAAAAAATAAATGATTAAATCGGGGCTTTCCTATGGTGGAAGGCCCCTTTATGTAATTTTGTGAAAGGTGCGTATTGATTTATGAAAAAACTGGAAGAATATGTAACAAGTATTCCTGATTTCCCGGAACCGGGAATCATTTTCAGGGATGTGACCAGCGTATTGCAGGATGCAGACGGATTGCAGCTGGCTATTGATACCATGCAGGATAAAATTAAAGATTTGGAGTATGATGTGGTGGTAGGCCCTGAGTCCCGTGGATTCATTTTCGGCACCCCTATCGCATATAACAACAAAAAGCCTTTTATTTTGATTCGTAAGCAAGGTAAGCTCCCCAGAGAGACCGTTTCTATTTCTTATGAATTGGAATACGGTTCAGCAACCATCGAAATGCACAAGGACAGCATCAAGCCCGGCCAGAAAGTGCTGATCGTAGACGATCTGATCGCCACCGGCGGTACGACCAAGGCCATGATCGATCTGATCGAGTCTCTCGGAGGAGAGGTAGTAGGTGTGGTAGTGATGATTGAGCTTGCAGGACTGAATGGCCGTGAAGTATTGAAGGGATATCGTTTAGAATCAGCGATCTGCTACGAGGGCAAATAAAATAGGAGTAAAACCTATGACGGAAGAGAAGAAACCAATCGTTATTGAGGATATTGATCATAGCGGAATAATTGAATCCCAGGAATTTGTTGATCCCGATGCATTGTATCAGGAGCTTGTTAAGTGTGTGCAGAAATATCATCCAAGTGATGATGTTTCCATGCTTGAAAAGGCTTATAAGCTGGCGAAGGCGGCTCATGACGGTCAGCTGCGCAAGTCAGGAGAGCCCTACATCAATCATCCGTTAAATGTGTCTATTGTCCTGGCGGATCTGGAAATGGATAAGGAAACCATTGTTGCAGGTCTGCTTCATGATGTGGTGGAAGATACCAATATCACCGACGAGGAAGTGAAGTCCATGTTCGGTGAAGATGTGGCTGCGCTGGTAGACGGTGTTACCAAGCTGGAAAAGATCCTGCTTACCGGCAAATCCGATCAGTCCGATGCCAAATTGGAGATGCAGGCCGAGAATCTGCGCAAAATGTTCCTGGCTATGGCGAAGGATATCCGCGTGATCATGATCAAGCTGGCGGACCGTCTCCACAATATGCGTACCCTGAAGTATCGACGGGAGGAGAGCCAGAAGCGTATTGCCAGGGAGACATTGGAGATTTATTGCCCTATTGCACAGCGCCTTGGTATCAGCAAGCTGAAAGTGGAACTGGATGACCTTTCCCTGAAATATCTGGAACCGGAGATCTATTATGATCTGGTAGACAAGATCGCTATCAGGAAGAGTGTGCGTGAGTCCTATATCCAGAGTATTGTGGATGAAGTGAAGGCTCATGTGCTGCACGCCGGCATTCAGGCGAAAGTGGATGGCCGCGTGAAACACTTTTTCAGTATTTATAAAAAGATGAAGAACCAGAATAAGACGCTGGATCAGATTTATGATCTGTTCGCCGTGCGTATTATTGTGGATAATGTAAAGGACTGCTATGCAGCCCTGGGTGTGATCCATGAAATGTATAAGCCCATTCCGGGACGTTTCAAGGACTATATTGCCATGCCCAAAGTCAATATGTACCAGTCCCTGCATACGACTCTGATCGGCAGCAACGGTCAGCCTTTTGAGGTGCAGATCAGAACCTTCGAGATGCACAAGGCGGCTGAGTACGGTATTGCAGCCCATTGGAAATACAAAGTAGCTTCCGATGGCAAGAAAGTGGAGGCGCAGGAAGAGGAGAAGCTGACTTGGCTGCGTCAGATTCTGGAGTGGCAGAAGGACATGTCCGATAACAAGGAATTCCTGAATCTGCTTAAGAATGACCTGGACCTGTTCTCTGACAATGTATACTGTTTTACCCCTACCGGTGAGGTGAAGAACCTGCCCGCAGGCTCCACTACTATTGATTTCGCATACAGCATTCACTCTGCGGTGGGTAATAAAATGGTAGGTGCCCGGGTAAACGGCAAGCTTGTGCCCATTGATTACAAGATCAATACCGGTGACCGTATTGAGATCATTACCTCCCAGAATTCCAAGGGCCCCAGCCGTGACTGGCTGAATATGGTAAAGAGTTCCCAGGCTAAGAACAAGATTTCCCAGTGGTTCAAGCAGGAACTGAAGGAAGATAACATCCTTAAAGGTAAAGAAATGCTTGCCGCTTACTGTAAGGCAAAGAATGTGGTCCTGTCCAATCTGTTAAAGGCAGATTATATGGAAGGGGTACAGCGTAAATACGGTTTCCGCGATTGGGATGCTGTATTGGCGGCCATTGGCCACGGTGCCCTGAAAGAGGGCCAGGTAGTCAATAAGCTTCAGGAGCTGTATGACAGAGAGCACAAGAAGCAGATTACTGACGAGGAAGTGCTGGCAAATATTGCCGAAGCCAACCGTAATTCCGGCCGGGCAGCTGCCATGAAGCTGAAGTCCAAGAGCGGTATTGTGGTAAAAGGGATTGCCGATCTGTCAGTGCGTTTCTCTAAGTGCTGTTCCCCTGTTCCCGGCGATGAGATCATTGGCTTCGTGACCAGAGGAAGAGGTATTTCCATTCATCGTACCGACTGTGTGAATGTGATGGATCTGCCTGAAATAGAGCGGGAACGTCTGATTGATGCAGAGTGGCAGGCACCTGAAAATGCTACCGAAGAAAAATATACTGCAGATATCAATATATTTGCCAATGACCGTAAGGGTCTGCTGGCAGATATCTCCAAGACACTTACGGAGAAAAATATTGATATTCTGGCCATCAATACCCGTATCAGCAAGCAGGGCATGGTGACCATGCATACCAGCTTTGAAATCGGCAGCCGTGAGGAACTGAACAGAATTATTGACAAGATCCGCAACATTGATAATGTTATTGATATCGAAAGGACCACAGGTTAATGGCCAAGATCAGAATCGGGAAAATGGTGCTGGGCGTATGCCAGACCAACACTTATTTTGTATATCGGGATCAGGATGAGACGGCGCAGAGTACCGGCGGCGAAGGAAAGGACAGTCAAGGTGCAATGCGTGAAACCATCGTGATCGATCCGGCAGACCATGGCGGGAAGATTTACGATGCCTTAAAGCGCAATGGTTTTCAGGTGAAAGCAGTACTTTTGACCCACGGTCATTTTGATCATATCTGGGGCTGTGAGGAACTGGTACGTGAAGCAGGAGAGGATGTGAAAGTCTACGCCTGTGCAGCGGAGCAGGAGCTTTTGGAGGATGCAGGCAAGAATGTGTCCGCTCAGGCGGGCAGACCCTGCACGATAAAGGCGGATGTGTTCGTAAAAGACGGCGACATCATCGAAGAAGCGGGCATGTGCTGCAAAGTGATCGCCACTCCCGGTCATACTGCAGGAGGTTGCTGTTACTACTTTGCGGAAGCAGATCTGTTAGTTAGCGGAGACACCTTGTTTCAGGAGTCCGTAGGACGTACCGATCTGCCCACCGGCAGCATGGGTACGCTGGTGCGTTCCATTCGTGAGAAGTTGTTGGTACTGCCTGAGAATACGCAGGTTTATCCCGGCCACGGCGACAGCACCACGATTGATTATGAGAAGAAGTACAATCCCTTTCTGTAAAAACTGTAATATAAAGTCGTGATAAAATGAGCAGGGCTCCCGGATTCCGGGAGCCCTTACTTTTAGTGGGTCGATTGGCGCAACTTTAAGACTTAATATTTACTGTGTCAACTCATCATATGTAATCTTAACAACTTTCGCGTTGCTTAAGCAGTGTCCTGTGCCGCCGCTGTGGTAGTAGGATACCAGCATATAATCGTCACAGCCTAAAATGGAGGGGTAGCAGTAGCTCTCATTCAGGTCATCCTCGATGAAATAGAAGTCCTTCTTGTAGGAAGCCAGCAGCTGTCCGGTGGTTCGCTTGTTGTCGGAGAACTCTCTGCCATCGTTTTCACTGATTGCAAGTACCAGAGGAGTACGCTTAGGTGCGGACCAACTTTCTGTCTTTAAGTTGCCCTGGTAATAGGGAACAGGATTAAATACTGCAGCAGTATATTTGCCGCATTTTTCCACCTGCATGGGAGCGTCAGGGGAGGTAAAGCAGAAATTGGGCACCACCATGCTCCAGGTCAGGCCGCCGTCTCGGGATATAGATTGGTACTGATGGCCGAAGGTGGTGCGGAACAGTATCCACAGGTCTCCGTTCTCATGCTCGTACATGGCGGGCTCGGCAAAGGAGTTCTTGACATCGTAGGGATTTGTGAATACATGGGGCAGGGCATCCCAGGTGATTCCGTCATCGTCTGAGTAGAATAAATATACCTGGTCTCCGTTTTCCGGGATACCTGCATCAAGTCCTAAGTTAAAGATATCATACTGCTTACAGACGAAAGGTGCAGGAAGTATAATGCGGCCGCTTCTGAGCTTGATGGAGCTGCCGTTGAAGGGAACATAATATCCCATTTGGTTAGTGCAGTAAGTGAAATCACTCCATGTCTTGCCCTCATCTGCAGAACGACGGAATACGGGCATACACAGACAGCCATTTTCTTCAGTCAGCTCCTTGCGCAGATAGATGATGCCCAGATCACCGTTGTTCATACGAATCAGGTTGGCGGTCATAATATTCTGGGCCTTTTCATCTTTTTCGATAAGCACCTGGCGGTCGGACCAGGTTTCACCCTCGTCGTGAGAGATACATGCGGAGATGCGTGCAGTACCGTGATCCTCACCGCAGTCTCCGTAATATTCTGTAAAAGCGAACATGATGTCGCCATTCTTTAATCTGATAAAAGTACCTTCGCCATTTCGGAGATTGTTCTCGCTGGTCGGCAAAAACAGTACCTCTTTTCCAACTTTTTTCATAGTGTAATCCTCCTGTTGATGTTAAATTTAGTCCTTAAAATATACAATTTGAATGGTCTGAATAGTTACTGACATTTTACCATGACAGAAGGAAAGAAACAATTACAAAAAAAGACACGTTCATTTGAAAATGGGAGAAAATGATAAGTTAAGAACTGGTGGAAGGAGAAAGAGGTTGCAGGGCCCGATTTCATGAAGTATAGTAGAGGTAGTGAGAGAATGTAGCGGTAATGGAAAGATATGGTACCCAAAGAAATAGGAGGAGTTGAGCACATGTTAGCATTTATAATCTGGGCCCTGATGGGAGTAGCGTTTATTGTTTTAGGAATCTATGCTTTGTTTGCCAAGTCGGCACGGCCTTTGGGCTTTTGGTCCAATGCAAAGACATTGCCCATGAAGGATGTGAAGGGCTACAACAGGGCTATGAGCATTCTGTACATAGTGTTGGGGATGTTGTTTATTCTGATTGGGTTGCCCTTGTTGTTTGATGCCAAAGGTGCCGGTCTGATCATTCCCATTCTGGGAGCCATGTTTTTGTCCATCGGATCCATGGTGGTATATGTGACAGTGATTGAGAAAAAATACAAGGCGTAAGGAAGTACGTTTGTGTGCGCTGAGACGAAATATACAGGGAGCAGAAAGGGAAGCGTAGTATGATTAAAAATTTTGCAGAAATACCGGAAAAAGAGTTCCGCCCGGAGGTCAGATGGTGGCTGGCAGAAGGCTTTCACACAGACGAGACTCTTCGCAGGGAAATGCAGCAGCTGGATGACATGGGCATGGGCGCCATTGAATTTTTGGCCATGGACGAGCCCGGAATCGATGAAACTGTCTACGGATGGGGTTCCGAGGAGTGGGTTCATGATTCCCACCTTTTGGTGGAAGAGGCGGCAAACCGGAAGATGGGCGTCAGCATGACCAGCGGTACCAACTGGGCCTGTGCCAATCTGGTAAATATTACCCCGGACGATCCCGTTGCTTCCAAGGAGTTGGACTTCGTGGAGGAGACCCTGGAGCCGGGACAGCGCAGAAACGGCCCGCTGCCCAAATGTGAATTCCGCAGGAAAAATATAAATGTGCAGGAATTGGTAGCCGTGGTGGCGGCCAAGTACCTGGGTGAAGAGAACGTTGACCAAGGTATAATGGCGCGTCCAATGTTGGATAAGGAAACGTTGGTACTGACAGATCTGGTAGAAAATGGTTGCCTGGATTGGACTGCTCCGGAAGATGGCACCTATAAGCTGTTCTTCTTCTGGCTCCATGGTACCGGTCAGGTTGCAAATCCTGCCTATAAAGTTTGCTATGCAGTCAATTATATGGACAAATGCGGTATGGAGGCAGTGATCGATTATTGGAACAAGGTGGTACTGACGCCGGAAATGCGCAAAAATCTCCTTGCCTGCGGCAGGGCCATGTTGTACATGGACTCGATAGAGCTTTTTACTTACGGTGCCGGAGGCCAGTTGTGGGGGTATTGTGCCTGTGAGGAATTTAAACGTCGCCGTGGATATGATGTTACACCCTATTTGCCCTTTGTGATCAGGCGTTACCCTACAAAGGCTCCCCACCTGGATTATTATTATTCTATGAATGACAGTGCTTTTCTGGAAAAGTTCCGCAATGACTTATGGCAGACCCTGACGGAGCTGTATATGGAACATGCCCTAAAGCCGATACAGGAGTGGACTCATACAGTAGGCATGAAGCTTCGGGCAGAGATCTCTTATGGTCAGCCTTTTGAGATTTCTATGCCCGGTAAGTATGTGGACGGTATCGAAACGGAATCTTTGGAATTTGGCTCCCAGATTGACGGTTATCGGACTATGTCCGGTGCGGCTCACATTTACAACAGGACATTCTCCAGCGAGACCGGCGCATCTCTTTCCAACTATATGATGCCCCTTGATTTTTATAATCAGATCGCTTTCACTCAGTTTGCGGCAGGCGTGAGCCGTACGGTATTCCATGGTTATGCCAGCATCTGCGGATCGGAAGCAGCTACGGAGTGGCCCGGTCATGAAGGCATGTGGCCCAAATTTGCGGAGCGTTTCGGTCCCCGTCAGCCCGCTTTCAGGCATTATCCGGAATGGACTGCTATGCTGGCCAGATTCCAGAAAATGCTGCGTGTGGGCAAACCCAGAATGGATCTGGGCATTTTGAGACTGGATTACTTTGTCAACAACCTGCATATGGATCTGAGTTCCCCCAAGGAGGAGTGGCAGTACGGTGAACAAGGCATGCGGGCGGACCAGGCTTTTTATTGGAAAGATATGGGGCTGCAGCATGCAGGTTACACCTGGGACTATTTTGCCCCCCAGCTTTTGGAGGAAGATTTTGCGAAAGTGCAGAACGGAGAGTTGTATCCCGATGGTCCCGGTTACAAAGCCCTTGTGATTTATCAGGAGGTTATGCCTCTGAATGCTGCACATAAGTTATTGCAGTTGGCGAAGAAGGGTCTTCCTATCGTCTTTGTCAATGGTGTGACCGAAGAAATCCGCAACAATCTCAACGTTACACACAAAAAAGCGGCCTGCAGGACGCCATTCGTGATGGAGTCTGATCAGGAATTGGAAGAAGTTATTAAGCAGATTAAGGCACTTCCCAACGTGCGTGAAACAGATGTGCAGGCTGAAACATTGGCTTGTCTGCAGGACATGAACGTGGTGCCCAGAGCTGCTTTTGCGGAAACCAACAGCGCTGTTCTTACTTGTATGCGTCAGACGGAAACAGAAACGCACTTGTTCGTATATCATATGAAATATGCTCAGGAACAGCCAACAACAGTCACCCTGCACATTGCAGGCGGCGGTAGGCCTTACCTTGCGGATTGCTGGACCGGTGATGTGAAAGAAGTGTCAGGCACATTAGAAGATGGCGCCACTGTAGTGACTTTGACACTGCAGCCGGGAGAGGCCACCATGCTGGTGCTGGATCATAGCGAGGCTCCCAGAGAATTGTCCTGTGGACGATATGATGTGACAGAGATTCCCTTGCCTAAGTGGCATCTGGTTGTGGAAGACTGGAATGAGGGTGAAAAGCATACCATTACGGAAGAGCGCACACCGGGTATTGTCACCACGGAAAGTTGGTATGATACCAAGAAAACATTGCTGGATGCAGGAGAGGTTCCCACCATTCCCTGGAAGGATATCCCTGCTGTGGGACCTGCAGTTTCGGGTGTGGGTACATACACGGCAGCGGTAGAGATGCCTGCAGACTGGTGCGAAGATTTTGGCGCAGAGCTTGTGCTGGGCTCTACCAACGGCAGTACGGCAGCCGTATATGTCAACGGTCAGAAAGGCCCTGTTTATAATATCAATTCCCGTACCGTGGAAATCGGTGGACTGCTTCGTCCCGGCCGTAATGAGATCAAAGTGGAAGTGTCCAGTACCTTGAATAACCGCCTGCTGGAGCGGGGCTATTATGCCACCGCCAGGGCCAAATCCAATGTATTTCTGTTAAAAGACGGAAATGCTGCCCCCAGTGCGTATATTACAACGCCCATTGAAACCCGTGTCCGGGATTATGGACTGACGGGAAAGACAGTGCTTAGGACATACCGTAAAGAGATGTAAACCAATTTGATCATAATTTGAAAAAATGATCAAATGAAAACTAAAAATGATAAAATTAAAAGCGTACAGTTATCGCAATGGGACAGCTGTACGCTTTGACTATGTTTATTTAGGAAAAAGGATTCAGATCAGTATTTTCATCAATCGTGCAAAGCACCTCGGTAAGCAGCGCAATGGCATTCTCAATATCATCAAAATGGCAAACCTCGCTGGGAGAGTGCATGTAGCGCAGGGGCAGAGAGAGCAGTGAAGTCACAATGCCATCCCCGGTAAAATGGATCTTGTCGGCGTCGGTACCGGTTCTGCCGATAGCAGATTCCATCTGATAGGGGAGTTCTTTTTTCTTTGCACAAGCTTTCATCAATTCATTCAGTTTCTTGTTGCAGATGGAGCCGTTACAGATCACGGGGCCTTTGCCCAGGGAAACATCACCGGATTCCTGGGGGTTGCTGCCGGGGTAATCCTGTGCATAGGTAACATCCACTGCGATGGCAACATCGGGTTTGATGCGGCTGCTTGCCCAGTGGGCACCCCGCATGGTAGTTTCCTCGCCCACAGTAGTAGTGGCGTAAACACCGATCTTACAGCCCTGCGCCTTGGCACGTTTCAAGGCTTCTAAGATAATAAATGCGCAGCCACGGTTGTCAACAGCCCGTGCAGCCAGATAGCCGTTTAACATTTCAGCATGATAGGTATGTAGATGGATGGGGTCGCCCTCTTGTACATATTTGCGGGCATCTTCTCTGTCTTTGGCGCCGATGTCAATGGTCAGGTCTCCGTCTTTCAGCTCTCCTTTTCCCATATCGGAATTGTTTACGACAGTACCGAAAACGGTCTGGTTGTAACCATACACTACAACCTGATGGCCGGGATAAACGTGGGGGCGGATGCCGCCTGCCTTGGCTACTTTCAACATACCGTCGTTTTGAATGTGGGTGATGATCAGGCCGATCTCGTCGATGTGGGCAGAAAGCATTACCTTAAAAGGGGCGTCAGGATTGAGGATGCAGGTCACATTGCCTGTATAGTCCGTCATGATCTGATCACAATGGGGCGTCATTTCTGCGATCACCTTCTTTTGCAGAGGAATCTCATTGCCGGAAACAGACATGCTGTCCAAAAGCGTGTATAAAAAGTCTTTGTTCATAATAACCTCCAAAAAGCCAATTGATATTATTGATTTTATCATACAATCGGCCAATGTGCAAAATTGATTTTCAGTGATAAAAAAGCGCTGATAAAAAAGTGTGCGAAATGTGATTTTATCACAGAAGAGTTTGAGGGTGACTGTTATAATGAGATTGTAAATAAGAGAAACCCCAAAAAGAAAGCGCAGGAATCTAATGAAAGAGGAAGGCGTGAAAAACAAAAAGTATATCCAAGGAGGACAACATATGTCAGCATTAAATATTACCAAGAATAATTTCCGGGAAGAAGTTTTAGATTCCAAGGTACCGGTTCTGTTGGATTTCTGGGCACCCTGGTGCGGTCCCTGCCGTATGGTAGTGCCGATCATTGACGAGATCGCAGGCGAGCGGTCCGACATCAAGGTGGGCAAGGTAAACGTGGATGAAGAGCAGGAATTGGCAGGTCAGTTTGGCGTAATGAGTATTCCCACCCTGGTGGTGCTTAAGGATGGTCAGGTTGTGAATAAGGCAGTTGGTGCCAGATCCAAGAGCCAGATTTTGGCGATGTTGTAAAGTGCAAGCTCACTTCAAAGTGAATAATGGAGAAAATGAAACACCCTCCCAGGAATGTCCGTGAAGGATGAATGGGAGGGTGTTTATTTATACCTTTTGAAGTTCTTGCAATTTGTCTTCGGCGATAATTTCCACGGTGCCCCGGGTCAGTCGGACCATTCTCTCGTTCTGGAAATATTTAAGCATTCTGGAAATTACTTCCCTGTGGGTACCTAAGTGGTTGGCGATGGTCTCGTGGGTGAGCTTTAAAAGATTGGTGCCCTCAATGGCAGCTTCCTCCAGCAAAAATGATGCCACACGTTTATCCAGGCTTTTCCACATGATCTGCTCGATGAGCCACATTACTTCCGAGAAGCGGGAGGCCATGATCTCATTGGTGTAGTTGGCCAAAGGCGCTGATTGTTCCATGATGCTCTTGTACACGTCCGTGGGAATAAGCCAATAACCGGTATCTTTTTCCGCTTCAATGACCAAGTCAAACTGGATGGAGGGCATCATGCAGGAGGCGGAAAAGAGGCATAAGTCCCTGTCGAACAGGCGGTAAAGGGTAACTTCCCTGCCTTCATCTGATAAAATATAGGAACGCAGCTGTCCTGATTGGATCAGCAATAAACCAACACAGTCCAGGCTGCCGTTGTGGACAATGGTTCCTTTGGGGGCAGTCTGTGGTGTGATACTGTCGGCAAGGCGTTTCTGCTGGGCTGCGGTGAGCTTGTCCCACATAGGGAAATAAGCGGAAAACTCCATAGGATATCCTCCTTGTTGTTTGGGATGTTTATAAAAAGTATAAGACAGCCGGGGAGGATTGTCAATTTTTTCGGGATGTGGTAAGATACGCATAGTGCAGCTTAAACTTAAAGGAGCAAAAGATATATGTTTGCAGTGAATTTAAATAGAGCCAATTATGAATATGATGTGCATTCCATTGTAAAAGCATTCTGGCCTGAAGAGCAGGTGAGTGTCCTGACTCCGGAGACCAAGGAGGAAAAGCGTGCAGAGCTGGAGACTCAGGTTCGTCTGGATATCATGTTGCAGGATGAAGGCGCAGTGATTACGGTAGGTGAGGAGACTTATGAATGGATCTTTGGAGGAGAAAGGAACCGGGTGGTTCCGGGCGACACCTACAAGGATGGTTTCAAACGTTTCCTGTACCGTACCCTTTGTGCAGTCACCGGCAAGACGCTGCCCTGGGGCAACCTGACCGGCATCCGCCCTACCAAGATTGCTTACGGACTTTTGGATGAGGGAAAAAATGACGAGGAAATCGTAAGCTTTTTACAGGAAAAGCACTATGTCAGTGATGAAAAGGCGTTGCTCAGCATTGATATTGCGAAGCGTGAGCGTGAGCTTTTGAAGGATGTGCACTATGAGGGTGGTTACAGCCTATACATCGGCATTCCTTTTTGCCCCACCACCTGTCTGTACTGTTCCTTTACTTCTTATCCCATTTTCAGTTACCGGAAAGTAGTGGATGATTACGTGGACTGCGTGATCAAGGAGATGGAGTATACGGCAAAGCGCTATGCACACAAGATCCTGGACAGTGTGTACATCGGCGGCGGTACCCCCACTACGCTGGAGCCTGCACAGCTGGACAAGCTGCTTGGCAGGCTGAAGGAAATGTTTGATTTTTCCACTGTGAAGGAATTTACCGTGGAGGCGGGCAGAGCGGACAGTATTACCAGAGAAAAGCTGGAGGTGCTGAAGAAGCACGGCGTAGGCCGTATCTCCGTCAATCCCCAGACCATGAAGCAGGAAACGCTGAATATCATCGGCCGCAAGGCTTCCGTGGAGCAGGTGCTGGAGGCTTATAAGCTGGCCAGGGAAGTGGGTTTTGACAATATTAATATGGATTTGATCCTGGGCCTGCCGGGTGAAATGGAAGAGGATGTGCAGAATACTATCGACAGAGTGGTGGAGTTAGATCCTGATTCCCTGACCGTACATTCCCTGGCTATCAAGAGGGCGTCCCGATTGAGCCAGTGGATCCGGGAAAACGGTGTGTCTACACTGAATAATACGGACGGGACCATGCGCATTGCAGCGGAAGGCGCAAAGAAGCTGGGCATGGAGCCCTATTATTTGTACCGCCAGAAAAATATGTCCGGCAATTTTGAGAATGTGGGATATGCTAAGCCCGGCAAACTGGGACTTTACAATATCCTGATCATGGAAGAGAAACAGACTATCGTGGCATTGGGAGCAGGTGCATCCACCAAAGCGGTATATCCGGACGGAAGGATTGAACGTTGCGAAAATGTCAAAGATGTCAATAATTACATAG
>SVFF01000019.1 GCA_015057005.1 Lachnospiraceae bacterium
ATGCAGCATGATTACATAGCGCCCTTTTTGTGGCTTCATGATGAGGAAGATGGTTTGATCCTCAGAGAGCTGCAGAAGATTTACGACAGCGGAATCCGTTCGGTTTGTCTGGAATCCAGAACCCATGAGGGCTTCTGCGGTGAAAACTGGTGGTCCGATATGCGGCTTATTATGGAAGAATGCCGTAAAAAGGATATGAAGGTGTGGATCCTGGATGATAAAACATATCCTTCCGGGTATGCCAACGGTATTTTTAAAGACAAATATAAAGACCTCCGTTTCTGGGGAATTGCACAATGCTATGTGGATGTGTCGGGACCGATAGTAGAAGGAAGTGTAATGGCAGATCACTGGAAGTACAGTGCTGAAGATGAGATTATCGGAGTGGTTGCCTGCAAACATGTTCCCAATGAAGAAACTTACACAGAAATTATTGATATAACAGAGGGACTTCACGATGGAATGGTCTATTTTTCACTGCCTGAGGGTATGTGGAGAATTGTTGTTATGTTAAAGACCCGTCATGGAATCAAAGAATGGGCCCTGAATTATTGTGACAAGTTAAATCCTGAGGCTACCAGATTGTATCTGGAGGAAGTGCATGAGGCCCATTACCGTCAATTAAAAGAGTATTTTGGAAATACTTTTCTGGGATTTTACGCAGATGAGCCTTGCTTTGAGAACGAAGCAGCATTCCACCAGTTGGGTCAGAGTAATGGGCATTACCCCTGGGCTGATAAACTGCTGGATATTTTGGCAAAAGAATTTGGCGCAGATGCCCGCAAGATGCTGGCCGGTATCTGGTTTGATATTGAACAGGTATCCGACAAAATCAGATATGCTTACATGAATGTGATCACCAGGGAATACCAGCACAATTATTGTAATCAGATTTCGGAATGGTGCCGTGATCACGGGGTACAATATATAGGCCATGTTATAGAGGATAATAATATCCACGCGATGGTAGGAAACGGCGCGGGACATTTCTTCAGGGCACAGGATGAGCAGGATATGTCGGGAATCGATTTGGTGATGCACCAGATTGTACCGGGACTGACGGAGTGCTCCGGTAAATTGTTTGCCTTCTTTGATCAGGTGAATAATAATTTCTTTCATTATTACTTGGCAAAGATGGCTTCTTCCATGGCTCATATTGATCCTCGTAAGAGGGGACGTTCCATGTGCGAGATTTTTGGCGCTTATGGTTGGTCAGAAGGAACAAAAACAATGAAATATCTGGCAGATCATATGTTGGTGAGAGGTATCAATTATTATGTACCTCATGCTTTTTCTCCCAAGTATGATGATCCGGATTGTCCTCCTAATTTTTATGATTCCGGCGAAAACGCCCTTTACAAATATTTCGGACATCTGATGGGATATATGAACCGTATGTCCTATTTGTTGACTGACGGAGTTCATGTGCCTACAGCTGCTATTTTGTATGATGCGGAAGCCCATTGGGTTGGACGCAACCGTGTGCCTCTTGAGGATGTGGCCAAAGAACTTTATGACAATCTGTTGGACTATGACATTATTCCTGCGGATGTATTGGGTCAGATTGACGGGGACGGGATGCTTAACGGTGAAAAATATCCATGCCTTGTGGTTCCTTGTTATGAAGCAATGCCTGAGCAGGTCCTTCAGAAATTGAAAAATGTATCGCTGCGGACTATTTTTGTCACAAAGCCCGGTGTGAAGGTACCGGATGGTTTGGGAGAAAATGTGGAAATTGTAGAACTTTCCGGGCTGACAGAGTATATGCGGGCAAATGTAGGTGCTGATGTAACAGCTGATTATCAAGGTATTTATCTGAGATATTATCATTATATGCGAAATGATGCCCATATGTATATGTTCAGCAATGAGGATATACATCATACCATTAAGACAGAAGTTACTCTTTCAGCATTCTGCGGCGGAAAATATATGATTTATGATGCCATGGAAAACAAAGCCTTTGCGGGATCTTCTGATTCCGGCAGAATTGAGATTGAACTGCCGCCGTATCATTCCGTGATGATTATCTGCGGAGATGTTTCTTATGAGGGAATCCCTTGCTTTAGAAAGGTGGAGGTTGTTGAGGAGAAAGTATTGGAACCTGAGTTCCGTATCTCTTATGCGGCAGAGAATGAAGGGGAGTATACCTATTATAAGACAACAAAAGAATTGTTTAACATTACCGGGTACCGTGAACTTCCCCGTTTCTCCGGAAATATAAAATATGAGTGGGAATTCCAATGGGAAGGAGACGGTGAAGTCCGGCTTGATCTGGGCCGCTTGGCAGAGGCTGCACAGGTGTACGTCAATGATGTCTGTGTGGGGGCAAAGCAGATTCCTCCCTATGAGTTTGATGTTACCGATGTGATCCGGGAGGGAATCAACACTTGTATGGTTATTGTTTCCAATCACAACGGATATCGGAAGAGAGATTGGTTGTCAGCATATGCGTTGTTTGAAGCTTCCGGATTGTTGGGACCTGTCATGTTAAAAAAGATCAAGTGATTTTTTGGTGGGAAAGTACATTAACATATAACAAAAATCATTGACTTTTGTTAAGAAAAGTATAATAATAGTATGAAAATGTACAAGGACCGTATTTGACGGTGACAGAAAGAAGGAATACCAATGGAAAAGAAAAATATCGATTGGAGCAATCTTGGTTTTGGATATATCCAGACTGATTACAGATATGTGTCCAATTATAAAAACGGAGCATGGGATGAAGGATGCATTACCACTGACAGCAACATTGTGCTGAATGAGTGCGCAGGTGTACTTCAGTATGCCCAGACCGTATTTGAGGGATTAAAAGCTTATACTACAGAGGATGGCCGTATCGTTACCTTTCGCCCTGATCTGAATGCAGCACGTATGGTGACATCCGCCCAGAGACTGGAGATGCCTGCGTTCCCTGAGGAGCGTTTTATTGAAGCTGTTGAGAAGACTGTAAAGGCTAACGCAGCTTTCGTACCTCCCTATGGCAGCGGTGCTACCCTTTATCTGCGTCCTTACATGTTTGGCAGCAACCCTGTAATCGGTGTTAAACCTGCTACCGAGTATCAGTTCCGTTTATTCTGTACTCCCGTAGGACCTTACTTTAAGGGCGGTGTGAAACCTCTGACTATCCGTGTCAGTGATTTCGACCGTGCGGCGCCCAATGGTACCGGAAACATCAAGGCCGGCCTGAATTATGCAATGAGTCTGCATGCAATTGTATCTGCTCACGAAGAAGGCTATGATGAGAATATGTATCTGGATGCAGCTACCAGAACCAAGGTTGAGGAGACCGGTGGTGCCAACTTCCTGTTCGTGACCAAGGACGGCAAGGTTGTAACTCCCAAGTCAGACAGTATCCTTCCTTCTATTACCCGTCGTTCCCTGATCCAGGTTGCTAAGGATTATCTTGGACTGGAAGCAGAGGAGAGAGAGATTTATCTGGACGAGCTGGGTGATATGGCTGAATGTGGTCTCTGCGGTACTGCAGCAGTGATTTCTCCTGTCGGTAAGATCGTTGACCACGGCAAAGAAATCTGCCTGCCCTCCGGCATGAGCGAGATGGGACCTGTGACCAAGAAGCTTTATGAGACTCTGACCGGTATTCAGATGGGCAGAATCGAAGCTCCTAAGGGCTGGATCCACGTGATTGAATAAATGATTTTTGGGGCAGATAACTGAGGTTATCTGCCTTATTTTAAAGTTTTAAATAAGAAAGGATTGGGCTCAATGAAATTCCTTCACACCGCCGATCTGCATATCGGCAAAAAACTATTTGAATTATCATTAATAGAAGACCAGAAATATATTTTGAGTCAGATTGCAGATATAGCAGTAACCAGGAAGGTGGATGCGGTGGTGATCGCCGGAGATGTGTATGATAGGGCGGTGCCTTCCACGGAAGCGGTGACGCTGCTGGATGATTTTCTGACAGGCTTGCAGGAACATGGGATCCCTGTGATCATGATCAGCGGCAACCATGACTCGCCGGAAAGAGTGGCTTTTGCGGATGCGATTTTAGAAAAGCAGGGACTCTATATTGCGGGTAATTACCAACAGCCGCTGAAAACGGTTGTGCTGGAGGATGCCTTCGGACCGGTTCATTTTGTGTGTATGCCCTTTGTGAAGCCGGCTGTGGTGGAAGCACGGGCGCTGGGTGAAGAGGGCGTACTGGGGAATGAAAACTCCGGGAAGGAAGTGGAAGAGGCGGCGCAGGATCCCGGAATCAAGTTCCGGGACAGTGCCGCAGCAGTGGAGCATATGCTAGCTTCGCAGCCCATGACCTTGAGCCTGCGGCAGCGTTATGTGCTGGTGACGCACTATTTTGTAACGGGTGTTCAGGGAGAGAACCCGGAACTTTCCGACTCTGAGACGGATGTGAATGTTGGTGGGCTGGATAGTGTACCTGCTTCTTATTTCCGAAGCTTTTCTTATGTGGCGTTGGGGCATATCCACAAGCCTCAGGATGTGAATACCGGTTCGGAGCGCTGCAAAGTGTCTTACAGTGGATCTCCTTTGAAATATTCCTTCAGTGAGGCCCTGGGAGAAAAGAGTGTCAATGTGGTGGAACTGGATGGATCAGGTGTGGCATCGGTGAAAAAATGTCCGCTGAAGCCTTTGCGTGAGATGCGCTGCCTTAAGGGGAAGCTTGCGGATCTGATGAGTCCGTCTGTTTTGGAAGAAAACAGAGAAATCAGAAATGATTATCTGCAGATTACGTTGACGGACACAGAAGAGTTGATCGATCCTATCGGGACGCTGCGGAGCGTGTATCCGAATGTGCTGCAGCTGATTTTGGAGAAAAACAAGTCCCGGGAAGAGGGAGAGTATTCCGGTGCAGTGACAGTGGAGCAAAAGAGCACCGCAGAACTTTTTGCAGAGTTTTATGAGATGCTTAAAGGAGAGCCCCTGGATGAATACCGTCGGGCGGTGGTGTCAGAGACTGCCGCGGAAGTGGAAAGACCAATTGGGTGAGTAGATTGCAATACGCTGGCGGAAACGAAAGGAAATAAGATGAAGCCCAAGAAATTAACCCTCTGTGCCTGGGGACCTTATCGGGACAGGCAGGAAATTGATTTTAGTGCATTTGCAGAGAAGGGGATTTTCCTGATCACCGGAGCCACCGGTGCCGGGAAGACCACTATTTTTGATGCCATAACATACGCGCTTTACGGTGCGCTGAGCGGCGATGAGCGAGACAAGGAGCGAAACAGCGTCCGAAGTGATTTTGCAGATCCCCAGACGCCTACCTTTGTGGAGCTTGTGATGGAGCATGGCGGCAAAGAATACCGTGTTTTCCGCAATCCGGAATATTTGCGTCCAAAGAAGCGCAGCCGTAAGAATACAGAAGCCGAATCTGCCGGGACAGTCGGGAATGAGAAGACAGAAAAGGATCGGGCAGTGGCTCTTCTGATGACCAAGGAAAAGGAAAATGCAATACTATACTATCCGGATGGCAAGGTGCTGGAGGGGACCAGAGAGGTCAATACCGCTCTGCAGGAACTTTTGGTGCTGGATCATCAGCAATTCAAGAAAATTTCCATGATTGCCCAAGGGGAGTTTGCCAAGCTTTTGGTGGCACCGCCCAGGGACAAGACCCGGATTTTCAGAGAAATCTTCGGCACCGGGATTTATGAGCGTTTTACACAGCAGTTGGGGCAGAGGGCCAGACAGTTATACGGTAAAGTGGCCGAGAAGAAGAACAAACTGGAAGAGGATGTACGTCTCTTGGCTGTTGGATTGGAAAAGAGTGTGTGGAGTCAGGAAAAGCGTGAACGTCTGACGGAATTGATCGGTGGGGAACATTGGAATTATGATGCGCTGAAAGATTTATTGGCCGGGATGGAGGCAGAGGCAGCAGAGGAAACAGTCAAATGGAAGAGTGACTACGGAAAAAAGGACGAGGCTGTAGAAAAGCTGGCTCAGAAAATTACTGCGGAGGAGGAGCTCCGCCGCAAGCAAAAAGAATTTTTGCGGGTAAGCCAGGAAAAAAACGCGCTGGAAGAACAGCGTGATATATATAAAGGTAAGGAACTGCAGTTGGAAAAAGCAGTCAACGCAGGTTTTGTGGAGGCGGCAGTGCAGTTGAAGGCACAGGCGGAAGCCGGGCATAAGGCAGCACAGAAAAAATGCAAGGAACTGGAAGCGGAACTGGAAAGGCTTACCGGTGAGGCGGCACAGCTGCAGGGATTGACCGGAAGAGTCGAAGATATCAGGGAACTGCTTAAACAGTCTGCACAGCTGGAGGAATTGGAAAGAGAACTGCAGCAGACAAAGGAACAGGCGGCAGGAAAGCAGGAGATGCTGAAAACAGGACAGGAAAAATACCTGCAGGCAGAAAGCATCCTGTGTTTGAAAAAGGAAGCCTATGAGGAGGCGGATCATAGGAGGCGGCTCTCTGCCATTGGATTGGCGGCAGCCCTTTTAGAGGAGGGGGAACCTTGTCCTGTATGCGGGTCTACTTCTCATCCCGCGCCTGCCAAACAGGTGGAGGGTGTGGTAAGCCAAGAGGAATTGGAACGCCGAAAAGAAGAATCGGATCGGGCGGCTGAGGCGCTTCATACGCTCCATGGAGAATTGGTTTCTGTAAAGACCTTGTTTGACAACTTGACGGAAAAAAGTGAGCAGCTGGTAGAAAGATGCCGTGTGCTTCGTGATAAACTGAAGGCGGAACATGAGCCGGTCATCAGAGAATATTTGGAGATGCCCTCGGACCGTGGGCTGAAGCTTTTGAACAGCCGTTGGGAGAGAGCGGGAGCATTGGCAGAACTTTTGGCGGAAAAGAAGCGCCAGCTGACTGAACAGGAGAAAGCCACACAGATGTTGGCAGAGAATATTCTTTCAGCAGGACAACAAGTGGAAAAAACCTTGAAACAGTATGGTTTTTCGGATCAGGAAGCCTATTTGGCGGCAAGACTTTCCCAAAAGGAGCGGGAGACGCTGCAGAAGGAAGTGACTGCATATACGAAAAAGGTTTCTGCCAACAAGGAACTGTATCAGCATTTGCAGTTGGCCCTTAAAAACAAAAAAGAAGCGGATCCGGAAGGACTGAAGGCAGAGCTTGCCGAGGCCAGGTCACGGAAGGAGGAGGCTTTAAAGCAGTTAAAGGGCTGGGAAACCGGGCTCTCGGAAGTGAAAAAGACAAAGCGTATGATGGGAGAGAAACTTCAGGGAATGGAGGAAGCCTCCCGGGAATATGGCTATGTGAAAGATCTGGAAAATATGGCTTCGGGCAACAATGCCCGCAGGCTTGTGTTTGAACAGTATGTCCTGGCCACTTATTTTGAGGAAATTTTGCGGGCGGCTAACCTGCGCTTCCTGAAGATGACAGGTGGGCGTTATGAGATGTCCCGTGTGGGAGAAGTAGGAGACGGCCGTGTGAAGGACAATCTGGAAATACAAGTGCTGGATTATTATACGGGCAAATATCGTTCCGTGCGGACATTGTCCGGCGGAGAGTCTTTCAAGGCATCCCTTTCCCTGGCTCTTGGTATGAGCGATGTGATCCAGGCTATGAATGGCGGTATCCGTGTGGATACGCTGTTTGTGGACGAAGGATTTGGTGCGCTGGATGAGGAGAGCCTGGATCAGGCCTGCAATACGTTGATGAGCCTTGCGGAGAAAAATTGTCTTATCGGAGTGATCTCCCATGTGCCGGAACTGCGCAATCGGATTGACAAGCAGCTGGTAATTGAAAAAACCAGTAGTGGCAGCCGGGTGAGAAATGTGATAAACTAGAGATGTTGTTAAAGACATGGATTAAAAAAGCACGGATTTGCAAATGAAAGTGGATTCTATATGAAGATTTGGAAAAAAACAATGCGGGCGGCAGCAATGGCAGCGGTACTCCTGATTAGTGGGGCATGCTTGAGCGCCTGTGGAGATGAAAGCGGGACAAAGGTGGTGTTTACTACAGGTCTTGCCAAGAATGAGGTTTTCAAGATCGGCAGCGTTACCTGCACGGACAGTGAGATGATGCTGTACCTGACAAATACCCAGAACCAATATGAAAATGTATACGGCGAAGGAATCTGGAACACGTCTGCGGATGGTGTGTCGCTGGAAGAGAATGTGAAGGAGACTGTTCTGGCAAAGCTTGCCCAGATAAAGTCCATGTATCTGCTGGCCAAAGAAAAGGGCCTTGCCCTGGATGAATCGGAAGAAGTATTGGTAAATACTGCGGCGGAAAGTTATTTTGAATCCCTGAGTGATAGGGAAAAGGAACTTTTGGATATCACTCTGGAGACTGTAGCGGGGCTGTATCGGGAGTACGCTTTGGCAGACAAGGTTTATCATCATATCATTCAGGATGTGAATCCGGAGATCAGTGATGACGAGGCAAGGACGATCACCGTGCAGAATATTCTGATCCGCACCGGTAACTATGATGAGTCGGGCAAGTGGGTCCCTTTTTCTGAGAGTGATAAGCAGGAGGCTTACAAAAGAGCTGTGGAGGTAAGAAACCTGGCACTGGAAGAGGGGCAGGATTTTGCTGAACTGGCTGCCAAGCACAGCGAAAATCCCGATATCACCTATTCCTTCGGTAAGGGGGAGATGGAAGAGGCCTACGAGGCGGAAGCCTTTGGACTGGAGACCGGCCAGGTGGGCAGGATTGTGGAGATTCAGAAAGGCTACTGCATTATCAAGTGTGTGAGTACTTTTAACCGAGAGGAAACAGATGCCAATAAGCTGGAGATAGCGCAGGAACGCAGAAATGAGGCTTTTGGGCAGGAATATAACAGCTTTGTAGATGGGCTTGCCAGAGATCTGAATGAAGAACTGTGGGAGAACATCACCTTTATCCGGGATGAAAGTGTGACCACTGCAGATTTCTTTGCGGTGTACGAGCGTTATTTTAAATAGTAGAACAAGAAAAAAGAGCGCCGCCCGGGCGCTCTTTTCTATTATCTTAGTCTTCCTGCCATACCAGACCATCGTGTCTGATGTGCCAGTTGTGGCCTTCGAACTCTGCGATACCTTCAAACATGCAAGGAGTCACATAAGCCTTCAGGTTGTACTTGTCGCCTTCGTCACCCATCAGGAGCTTAACATCCTCAGTGAACTTGCCTTCTTTTACGCTGTAAGCGTGCTCGCGGTAGTAGAGCTTACGCAGGATCCACTTAACCTCGTCAACTGCGGGGATGGGATACTCTTCGCCCTTCTCGGTGAAGATCAGATAACCCCACATCTCGGGCATGTGAGCGTCGATAACGCCGGTAGGAGCCCACAGCCAGTTGTGCTCAGGCAGAGGTCTGCCGGTCTCAGGGTCCAGAACCTTCTTGTACTGATTGTCCTCTACGTAAACATCCCACTCTACACGGGAGAAATCCAGTCTCCAGGTCTCGCCCAGATCAGGAGCAAAGTGATCAGGATATACCTGGTATTCCTTACACTCACGCAGGGAGAACCAAGGCATCTTGATCTCAATTCCCCAGCCCTTGTTGTCTGCGGAAGGATTGTTCAGTTCGCCGTCAATCTTAACTGCGGTCTCCAGACCGTGGATATCCCAGCTCATGATTCTGTGAACAGGGTCACGCTGGGGCTTGTCCATCAGCAGGTCCCATACTACGTTTGCCGCGTTCATCTCATATTCATAATAACGATGGGAGGAATCCTGGGGAGCCAGGAATACTTCGAAGTCGTTGTCAACGAAGATTACTTCGTCACGATTCTTAACGTTTGCCCAAATCTGGTCATCCTCAAGGTAAGCAGCGATGTACAGAGCTTCCTCGTCCCAAAGGAGTTTTACCTTGGTGTATTTGGAAGGACGGGGCAGAGTGTCGCCCTCGATGTCGTGGAAGTCGTCGATCCACTCGCCGGTCTGCCAGAAAGGCTTGGTGATATCGCCGTCAAGTTTCTCAAGCTTGCCTACTGCACGGTGGCAGAAGTATTTGGGAGGGTTGCAGGGGATGATGGGTTCTTTAACACGTGTGTTTGGTCTCATTAGGGATACCTCCGATATCAATAATAGGTGTAACTACTACGGATGTAGGCTCTTGGCCTTCATGAGCATAGGTGTAAGTGAAGCCCTGGTGGTTGCAGGATGCACCGATCTCACCCTTGCCGTTCATGCAGACGATAGCCATGCAGTCGCAGTGGTAACCGGCATCAATGATTGCTCTGGTAGCAGAGTAGATAACCTTGTCAGCAGCTTCCTGAGGGCTTAAACCGGCCTCCATAAGAGCTACGGTACGGTGGCTGCAGCAGGTACGCATAATGTCCTCACCCAGACCGGTAGCAACGCAGGCACCTGCGCCGTTCATGGCATAGAAGCCGCTTCCGATAATGGGAGAATCACCGACACGTCCGGGGGTCTTCATGCTTGCACCACTGGTGGAAGTAGCGGAAACAATATTGCCGCTCTGGTCCAGTGCGATCAGACCGATAGTGTCATGACCAACGATTTCCTGTTCTTCTTCCAGTTTCTTAAGGTTCTCCTCATACAGTTTGCGTGCTGCGGGCATGATCAGGCGATCTTCATCGGCTCTCTCAATACCGCACTTGTCTGCAAATTCTTCTGCACCGGTTCCTACCAGGATGTTGTGTTTGGATTTCTCCATAACAGCACGTGCAATGGTTACGGGATGCTCGAAGCCCTTTACTGCAGCTACGCAGCCTACACGCAGTGTGCCGCCGTGCATCATGGCTGCATCCAGCTCCAGCTCACCCTTTGCGTTGAGCCATCCGCCTCTTGCTACGGAATCCACCTTGGGATCGGACTCTACCAGATGGATACCCTGTTCTGCTGCATCAACAGCGTTGCCGCCTGCAGCAAGGATCTGAGATGCTTTTTCTACGGCCTGAAGAGAAAAAGGCCAGGTTGAAATTGTACTCCACATAATGTATCTCTCCTATTCATAATGTGTCTGACGGACAAAAATGGTAGTTTCGTCAGCTTCTTATATTATATAGGAAAGTGGAATTACAAACAAGAGCCTGCGGGGGATTATTTTGTCGGAATGGCATTTTTTTTGTGCTTTTTTGAGGCGCATAGTCAATGTGCATGAAAAAAAGCACAAATTTGGTGAAAATGTTATTTTTTAGGAAAAAGCTCCTGAAAAGCTTGGATTTTTCGACAAAATGTACATGCACAGAGTGCTATTATTCGGCAAGATGCTGTAAAAATCACAAAGAAAATTAAGAATTTGAAAAGACTTTGTTTACAAAATGTTTATTTTGTGATATAAAATATATGTGACTTATTTACAAGTGCTGAGTTGGAGTAGCGTACAAGGAAGCAACATGTAAATAATGATTACAAAATGACAGAAGAAAGGAATGAAGTTAACAAATGAATGTTACAAAAACAAATGGGACTACTCCCAAAAAAGTTAATCCCGTCATGAAATCGATGAGACGAAATTGGCCTTTGTACCTCTTTGTACTGCCTATGCTCGTTTACATCATCATCTTCAACTATTGGCCTATGTATGGTCTGCAGATCGCGTTTAAGAACTACACCTTCCAGGGCGGTTTCACCGGCTCACCTTGGGTAGGTTTTAAGTGGTTCGAGCAGTTCCTTACCGGCCCCAGATTTCTTCCTATCCTGAAGAATACTCTGAGAATTAGTATTTACTCCCTGATTGCAGGCTTCCCTCTTCCCATCGTCCTTGCACTGGTATTGAATGGTATTGAGAACCTGAAGTGGAAGAAGTTAGCCCAGACCATTACTTACATGCCTCACTTTATTTCCATGTCTGTATTATGTGGTATGCTGAGCTTGTTCCTGTCCCCTAGCACTGGTATTGTTAACACCGCGTTACGTTTCTTGGGTCTTACTAAGGACGGTATCTATTTCTTAGGTCAGGCAAATTTATTCCACCATGTTTACGTATGGTCCGGCGTATGGCAGGGCATGGGCTGGGGCTCCATCATTTATCTGGCTGCATTATCAGGCGTTGACCCCGGACTTCATGAGGCAGCTAAAATTGACGGTGCCAATAAGATCCAGCGTGTATGGCATATTGATATTCCTTGTATTTTGCCTACCATCGTTATCCTGCTTGTAATGAACTGCGGTTCCGTTCTCGGTGTAGGTTACGAGAAGGTATATCTGCTTCAGAACAACTTGAACATGACCACATCCGAAGTTATTTCTACATACGTGTATAAGATGGGTCTGATCAGTAGACAGTACAGCTTCTCCACTGCAGTAGGTTTGATGAATAACGTAGTAAACTTTATTATCTTAGCAATTGTTAACAAGACATCAGACAAACTGAGCGGTATCAGCTTGTGGTAAGGAGGTAGGAAATTTTGAAAAAGACATTTCATAAAATTATGACAGGCAATGTGGCCTGGGATGATTTGATTTACGACGTTGTCTGTAACGTAGCTTTATTCCTTTTTGTAATCGTATGTTTTTACCCTATGTACTTCATCCTGATTGCATCCTTTACTGCTCCCAAGTACGTAAACAGTGGTGAGTTCCTCCTTTATCCTAAAGAGTGGAATTTCATGGGTTATACGCAGGTATTGAAAGACAACGATGTTTGGACCGGTTATGGTAATACCCTGATCTATGTAACGGGTGGTACCCTTCTGGGTGTAACTGTTACCATGTTGGCTGGTTATGCACTTTCCAGAAAAGACATGTGGGGCCGTGGCTTCTTAATGAAGATTTTCGTATTCACAATGTACTTTGGTGGTGGTCTGATCCCTACTTACCTGGTAATCAGTAAGCTGCAGCTGACCAATACCCGTATCCTGATGATCCTGTTAGGTTCTGTATCTGTTTACAATACCATTGTTGTACGTTCCTTCATGATCAGTAACGTTCCTGATGAATTGTATGAAGCAGCTATTCTGGATGGTTGTGGTCATCCTACCTTCTTTGCTAAGGTTGTAATGCCTCTTTCCAAAGCGATCATTTCCGTTATCGCTCTGTGGTTGGCAGTAGGTTACTGGAACTCTTACTTCAGTGCAATGATTTATCTGTCTGATCCTAAGAAGTATCCTCTGCAGCTGTATCTGAGACAGATCCTGATGATGGCATCTTCCGTAGCTGGTTCTGCATCTGATCCTGAAAAAGAACAGATTATTGACCCTGAGTACCTTGCATTGATGCAGCAGTTAGCAGCAGTTCTGAAGTACGCTCTGATCGTTGTATCTACCGGTCCTGTACTTTGTATTTATCCTTTCGTTCAGAAGTATTTCGTAAAGGGTGTTATGATCGGTTCCGTAAAGGGCTAAAACTTGATACTAAATATTATAAAGATAAGAAACTGCGGGTGCCTTGCATCCGCAGTTTTTTTGCGCATTGGATAATTATTAAGCCAGATGGACTTTTGAGAAAATAAAGCAGCGGTCATTCGATTCGAATGGCCGCTGTTGCTTTTGGCGAATTGCTGATATAGAAGGTTTAGAACTTGTATTCCGCTCTGCTGATAATGTGATCCTGGAAAGGCGTATCCAACTCTACGAAGTAACCGCTCCAGCCCCATACACGAACGATCAGGTTGCGGTGATTCTCGGGATGCTCTTTGGCATCCAGCAGAGTGTCTCGGTTGATGGCGTTCAATTGGAACTGATGACCGCCCAGGTCGATGAATGCTTTAACCAGTTTGGCTACCTTTTCAATACCCATTTCATTTCTGAAGGTGGTATTGTGGATCTCAATGGTTAAAGGACCGCCGTTGATGATGTTCTTCAGATCGTACTTGGTGAAGGACTGTACTACCGACAGAGGGCCATCCAGTCTGGAAGCGATAGCAGGAGAGAAGCTGCATCCAAATGCTTCGTAAGCTTTACGTCCGCATGCGGTAGCAGGAATGTGTTTGGAGTGATAATAGTAACCCTGAGCACTACCGGTACCGGCACGGAAGATACCACCGCGGTTGTTGGGCTTGCCCTGGAAAGCCTTGGAATAAGTATCCATCAGCATAACGCCGAATTCATCTACATAATCATCGTTATTGCCCATCTTAGGACAGTTGAGGATGCGGTTGTGCAGCTCTTCATAGCCTTCATAGTTGGCATTCAGTGCATCGATGAGAGTCTGTGCATCACAGTATTTCTCCTCGAATACCAGCTTCTTAACTGCAGCCAGAGCATCAGCGCCGTTTGCGATACCGATACCGTGAGCACCGGAGTTGTTGTACTTTGCACCCTGCTGGGACTGGTCCAGACCTTTTTCAATACATCCGTCAATGTACAGGGAGAAATATGCAGCAGGAATAACATTGCGCTTATTTGCACGGTTCATAACTACCTGAGCTTCGTCTACAACGCCCTGCTTTACACACTCAAGGAATTCATCGAAAGTAGCGCATTCTGTCAGCTTCTCGTGAAGGACTTTGTTTACGACCATAGGGAAATTCATGTGGTCGATGTTGGGAACATCGCAAGCGTTGTTGGAAGGGATGAACTCCCAGCATGCTGCCACACCGTAATCAACTACATCTTCATAATCGTAACCAACGCCTACCAGACCGGGAATTACTACATCGTCGTTACAGTACTGAGGGAATCCCATACCCTGCTTAGTCAGGTAAGTGCCTTTTACATAAAGCTCATAAGGGGTGTCTTTATTAACGCGGATATTGATCTTGGGATCGATCAGATTCAGTTCCAGGGAAGCATCCAGACACATATGAGCCAGATCATTGAACTCGTAAACGCCATCGTGGTTGATGCCGCCCAGTACCATACTCTGGCCGTTGTCGCCCTGCTGTACGCCACGGTATAAATCGGTATCAAAGTTCAGTGCGATGAACAGATTCTCCAGAGTCTCAAAGAGCTCTTCGTCAGATACACCGTTTTTGCGGTCGTTCTCAAAATAAGAGTACATATATCTGTCAAAGCAGCCCAGAGGAAGCAGTGCGATATCATTGCAGCGGATGGTGAAGGTGATAATTTTTAAGAATACACATGCTTCATAGAAGGTGCGCGCCTCACGGTGAGGAACCTGCTGCAGTGCCTGATACAGTCTGTCATTTTTGTCTTTTACAAAAGCAGTGTAACGGTCAACATACTCGAATATTGCATCAATAGTATACAGGATTGCACTGTAGAACTGGTTCTGTTCTTCGGTTGCAGTCTTCATTCTCTCTTTGATGTCTTCTGCAACAGCGTCAAAACCGGTGGACATAACGCGCTTGTAGTTAGGGATCAGGTTTCCAACGCCGCAGTGATCCTGGGGCATGGGAATGGTAGGAACGTTGATGATGGTGCGGTGGAAGCCCATATCATCATTCTCGATGTAAACGGGAGTCTCGTTACGCAGCATCTCGGTAACGCGCAGAACGGATATCATCATCTCGTCTTTACCCTCCATCAGAGGTGTCAGATCGATCTGCTTGTCCACGCGATTCTTACGATACTCGCGCTCGTTTAAGGTTTTCAGTAAGAGTTGGATTCTCTCGGTCATTTCCTTTTTCCTTTCTTAAAGTGAAATAAGTTAAAATTAAAGTACCAATGTTTTAATGCCGTAAGCGGCAAAAATTTCTTCGTGAGTCCGGGGCTCCGGCTTTTCGTCAAAATTAGGCCGGTAGCTTTGGCCTGCCAGAGGATATTTGCTGCCGGTCAGCTTGTTATAGGGAAGCAGTTCTATGTAGTCCTGACCGTTTTCCTGCATCAACTTGGCTGCTGCAGTAATGTTTTCTGCTGTGTCTGTAACGCCCGGAATCAGGGGCATGCGGATCACATGGGGAACACCGCTCTTGCAGAGAGTGACAAAATTGTGCAGGATTTTCTGATTGGATTGGGCGGTATACTTGATGTGCTCTGTGTCATCGATCAGTTTCAGATCATAGAGCACGTAGTCGCACTTGGACAGGATTGTCTCAAAAAGCTCCTCGTCACAAAAACCGCAGGTCTGGATAGCGCGGTTAAGCTTTCCTTCCAACAAATCCAGACATTCAGACAAAAAAGCATACTGTGTCAGAGGTTCGCCGCCGGAAAAAGTGATACCGCCGTCTGCCAGCAGGCGGCTGTTCTTCATAAGCTTTGCACACAAATCCTCGGGGGTGTAATCAATAGCGCACATGCGGAGCAGATTGCGGGGGCAGACATGGATGCTTTCCGGTACAAGCTTGCGCTGGCCGGTGAGTTCTTCACCCTTAGCAAGACATCTGCCGCATCCCAGGCAGCCGTTGGGACTGCGAAGCACCTGATTCTCCCAAGTCTGTCCTTCGGGATTGTGGCACCAGGTACAGCGAAGGGGGCATCCCTTCAAAAAGACGGTGGTACGGATACCGGGACCGTCAAAGGTGGAAAATTCTTCAATGCTGAAAACTCTTCCTATCATTGCAAAACATCCTTTCATCTAAAGACGGATCTGATTGATATGATCATGACAGCAGTGAATACATAAAATACAGCATACTACTATCAATATCATCATAGCAGAAAAAAATTGCGTTTAAAAGAAGAATATTGTACAATAATAGCAAAAAGTTGACTATTGAGGGATGCTATATGGCGATGCTGATACACCAGCCCACAAATTCTGTGGGAAATTATAATTTTAATGCCTATTTTTATAAAAACTACAGAATGTATTATCATTTCCACGGCAATTATGAGATCGTCTATATGATTTCGGGGAAAGCCGACATGATAATCGACGGCAGAAAAGAAGAATTGCCGGAAGGTTCGTTTGCACTGGTTTTGCCCAATCAGCTGCATTCCTTTAGTGCAAGTGAGGGGTCTGAGATGTGGATCTGTGTTTTCTCGGAGGAGTATGTCTATCGTTTTGACTCCCAGATCCGCAATCAGGTGGGAACCCGATCCGGTTTCTTTTGTGCGGAACCGGTAAAAGAGCTGGTGCTGGAATACTTGATCAGCGGCAGGTCCGAGGATATTGATATGCGGAAGGCATGCTTTTATGCACTCTGCAGTGAATATAAAAGGCAGATGACGTTAGAACCCCGCAACAGGGGGGACAATACAGTGTGCCTTAGGATGGTGGATTATGTTTCCGGCAGATTCAGGGAGCCCATTACGCTGAAAGGCATGGCAGAGGAAATGGGGTATGACCATCACTATTTATCCAGAGCTTTCCATGAAATGTTCCACATGAACTTCCGTGATTTCGTCAATCAGTACCGGATTAACTATGCCAACGAGTTGTTGCTGCAGGGCGGCCGCAGCATCACAGAGATTGCATATGAGAGCGGATTCCAGAGCGTGCGGAGTTTTAATGATGTGTACAAGAAAATGACCGGGATCGTGCCCAGTAAAAGAGAGGATCTGAACAGCCTTTCCGGAGTAAATTCTCCCGGTTTACAAAAAATTTAGAATTGCGGAAATGCCGATAAAATAAAGCTTTTTTTGAAAATATTAGCACTCACGCAGAGAGAGTGCTAATTTTGCCTTGACTTTTGTACGGCAAAGTTTTAGACTTGTCATAAAGCAATGTTCGGTATCCGGAAAGGACGGATGCTGAGAAAAAGGCATTAGTATTATCAAGAAAGAAGGAATTACACAGATGGCAGTTAAGAACGGCAGTTTATCAATTAACAGCGAAAATATTTTTCCGATTATTAAGAAATGGTTGTATTCAGACCAGGATATTTTTTACAGAGAGCTGATCTCCAATGGCTGTGATGCAGTTACCAAGCTGAAAAAGCTGGATATGATGGGAGAGTATGAGCTCCCGGAAGATTACAAGTCCAGGATTGATGTGATCGTGAATTCTCAGCAAAAGACTTTGACCTTTAAGGATACCGGTCTTGGTATGACAGCAGATGAGGTGGAGGAGTATATCTGCCAGATTGCTTTTTCCGGTGCAACCCAGTTTATTGAAAAATATAAGGACAAGAGCAATGCAGACCAGATCATCGGTCATTTCGGTCTGGGTTTCTATTCTGCATTTATGGTGGCAGATGAGGTGCATATCGACACATTATCCTATCAGGAGGGCGCTAAGCCTGTGCACTGGGAGTGCGACGGTGGTACCGAGTACACTTTGGAAGAGGGTGACAGGACAGAAGTGGGTACTACCATCACTCTGTTCCTGAACGAGGATTGTCTGGAGTACTGCAACGAGTACAAGGCCAGAGAAGTGATCAAGAAATACTCTTCCTTTATGCCCATTGAGATTTACCTGTCCAAGGCTGATGCCAAGGAAGATGAGGAACCTCAGCTGATGAACGAGACTACCCCTCTCTGGGCAAAGCACCCTAACGAATGCACCAAGGAGGAATATCAGGAGTTTTACCGTAAGGTATTCCAGGATTACAAGGAGCCTCTGTTCTGGATCCATCTGAACATGGATTATCCTTTTAATTTGAAGGGTATTCTGTACTTCCCCAAGATCAATATGGAGTACGAATCCATCGAGGGCACCATCAAGCTTTACAACAATCAGGTGTTTATCGCGGATAATATTAAAGAAGTAATTCCGGAGTTCCTGTTACTGTTGAAGGGTGTGATCGATTGTCCCGATCTTCCTCTGAATGTGTCCAGAAGTGCCCTGCAGAACGATGGTTTTGTAAAGAAGATTTCCGAGTACATTACCAAAAAAGTGGCAGATAAGCTGGCCGGCATGTGCAGAACAGAAAAAGAAGAATACGAGAAATATTGGGATGATATCAGTCCCTTTATCAAATTTGGCTGCCTGAAGGATGACAAGTTCTGTGAGAAGATGAACGATTATATCCTCTTTAAGAACCTGGATGGCAAGTATCTGACCCTGCCCGAGTGCCTGGAAATCAAGCCCCAGGATGAGGATGAGGCTGATAAAGCCGGAGATGCTGTGGATGAAAACGGCAACAAAGTGGAAGCGGAAATCGTGACCGGCGAGGAAGAAAACAATGGAACCGATGAGCAGGACGGTGCTGAGGATGAGAAAAAAGAAAAGATCATCTATTATGTGACTGACGAACTGCAGCAGAGCCAGTACATCAATATGTTCAAGGCTGCCAAGATGGATGCTGTGATTCTGCCTCACAATATTGACCAGCCTTTCGTATCCCAGCTGGAGGCAAAGAATGAGGGCGTTAAGTTCATGCGCATCGACGCTGATGTGACCGATGCTCTGAAAGCCAAGACCTCCAAGAAGGCTGAAAAGGAGATGGCCCAGCAGGCAGAAAGCCTTGGCAAGCTGATGAAGAAGGCTCTGAAGAATGACAAGCTGAACGTGACCATCCAGAAGCTGAAAAACAAGAAGGTTTCTTCCATGATCACCTTGTCCGAGGAAAGCAGACGTATGCAGGATATGATGAAGATGTACTCTATGCCCGGCATGGACATGAGTGCTTTCGGTGCAGAGGGAGAGACTCTGATCCTGAATGCCAATCATCCTCTGGTGCAGTATGTGGTAGCCAATCAGGAGGGTGAAAATGCGCAGATGATCTGCGAACAGCTCTATGATCTGGCAAAGCTTCAGCATGCACCTTTGTCTGCAGAGGCTATGACTAAGTTTGTGACCAGAAGCAATGAGATTATGATGCTGCTGACCAAATAAAGATGAAATAAATGATAACGGCTGTTCTGGTGTTGATACAGAATGGCCGTTTTTTTGCGTTTTGTGATGTTCATATGGAAAAAGTTTGATATAATAAAAGAAAAATTGGAAGATACCTGCAGAAAATGAGACAGGAGGATATTTATAATGAACAGTTTACCATTAACCATAAAGACCGGTGAGTGGAAAGGCGGCCATATCCAGGGCATCGCAGTTGATCGTGAGAGAAAGTACATGTATTGTTCTTTTACCACCGAATTTGTGAAATTAGACATGGAGGGTAACCTGATCGGTTCGGTCCGTGGTTTTACCGGCCATCTGGGCTGCATGGCCTACAATTACGAGGATGGAAGAGTTTATGCTTCCCTGGAATACAAAAATGATGCCATCGGACGCGGTATCCTGGAGCATCTGGGCATTAAGGAAGAGATACAGAATGCTTTCTATGTGGCCATCTTTGATGTGGACAAGATTGACCGTCCCGATATGAACGCGGAGACAGATGATGTGATGACTACAGTGTGGCTGAAAGAGGTGGCGGAAGATTATCTGGCAGTCTGGGAAGAAAACGGTGTTGAGAAAAAACACCGTTACGGCTGTTCCGGCATTGATGGTATGACCTTTGCTCCTGCTTTTGAGGGAGAAGGACAGCGCCTGCTGGTGGCATACGGTATTTACAGTGAATTGGACCGCTCCGACAATGATTATCAGGTGCTGCTTTCCTACAAGCCGGAGCAGCTAAAGCCTCATGAGGCGCTGCTGACGGCGGAAAATATTCACACCAGCGGCCCTGAGGCTTGTGATCAGCGTTATTTCGTCTACACCGGCAACACCAACTGGGGCATCCAGAATCTGGAGTACGATTCCTATACCGGCAATATTTTTGCAGCGGTATACAAAGGACAGAAGCCCCAGTTCCCCAATTATCCCATGTTTGTGATTAAAGGCAGCCAAGCTCCCGTTGTAAAGGAGCTTGTGGGATATGGTGGTGAAAAGGGCAAGGTGCTGGAACTTGTGGGAGACGGTGTGGAATTCCCTTATGGAAGCACCGGAATCATCTCTCTGGGAGATGGACGCTTTTACTTCTCGGAAGATTATTACAATGCCGAAGACAAAGCACATGGTTCTGAAATTTGCTTGTATCAATATACCGGAGAGGAAAAAGAACTTTTCAAAAAATAAAGCTGTTATTTTACATATTTCTGCAAGGTGGCATCCACAGCGCCAATGCCGGAAGAAAGCTCTGCAAAGTAGTCCTTCACCAGCTCTGCCATACCGATTTCATGCAGGTCCACGCCGAAAATCTTGTCATTGGCAAGAAGCTTATCAAGCAGATCCAGGTCCTTGGGCTCATCGGTGAGCGCAAATCCTGCCACAAAAGGAGTCACTGCCTCCAGCAGAGGATCAGGACTGGGAGTAAAAGGGTTGCCGGCGTCGTCCATGCCCATGAGATACCGCAGCCACCCTGCAAATACCAGGGGGATGAGTTTCAAATCCTTTACATCCAGGGAAGGATCCGCAACATAAGCCTTGATGGTCTCGCCGAAACGGATGGCCAGCTTCTGTGAGGTATCGGTGGCGATACGCTGTGGTGTATCAGGCAGGAAGGGATTGGGGATGCGTACATTCACCACCTGGTCGATAAACTCTTTGGGATCCAGAATGCCGGGATTGATTACAACGGGAAGCCCCTCTTCATAACCGATGATCTCCACCAATCTCTTTAGGGTGGGGTGCTTCATCTCCTCGGAAATCCGTTCAAACCGAAGCAGGCAACCGTATATTGCCAAGGCAGTGTGCAGAGGATTTAAGCAGGTGCAGACCTTCATCTTCTCCACTTTATCAACAGTCTTGCGGTCAGTGAAGATGATGCCGCCTTTTTCAAGAGCAGGCTTTCCGTTGGGGAAATGGTCTTCGATAACCAGATATTCACATTCCTCGGCATTTACAAAAGGTGCAATATAGGTGTTTTTGGAAGTGATTACGGCATCCAGTTCTTCGATGCCGTCTTTGGCCAGCAGGGCTTCTACCTGAGCATCAGGTCTGGGGGTGATCTTATCAATCATACTCCAGGGGAAGGATACCTTCGCAGGATCATTTACATAATGTAAAAAATCAGTCTCTGCCAGACCTGCCTTGCACCATGCTGCAGCAAAAGCGTTTACAGCTGCACAGAGCTTGTCGCCGTTGTGGGAGCAGTTGTCCATGCTGACCATGGCGATAGGAAGCTGACCGCTTAAATAGCGGTGGTACAGCAGGGAGACCACCTTGCCCAGATAGCTGTCGGGAGCTTCAGGTCCTTTTTTATAATCTGCTTCAATGGCAGGAAGCACCTCACCCCTGGCATTGGTGATGGAGTAGCCTTTCTCGGTGATGGTAAAGCTTGCCATCTGCAAAGTAGGATTTGCAAAAATTTCTTTTAAACGGGAGAAATCGGTTTCGTTGGCACTGTCCAGGATCAGGGATTCCACAATACTGCCCACAACGGTCTTCTCCACGGTATTGTCTGCCTTTAAGGTGGCCAGAATGGTCAGATTGTCGTGCGGGCGGTTACTCTTTTCAATAATCTCGTAGTCATAGCCTTCCGCAGCGATCAGTCCCACATCCATGACACCTTCATTTAAAAGGTTCTGCATCACATTTGCCTGAAATGCCCGGAAGATATTGCCTGCGCCAAAATGGATCCACACAGGACGATTTTTTGTATTTTCCTTCACAGCCTCATAATCAAAGGCGGGAAGCTTATAACCGGCAGCCTCAAAAGCATCCCGGTCTTTTCTAATTCCTTCGAGAGTTAATTTCATAATATTTTCCTCTTTTCTTTCATAATATTGTATATTGTGAATATGCAGGGAAGAGGAGTCTATGTTCTGCAAAGCGGCCCTTAAAAAGCGTCAGCACTTAGCGAGGTCATGACGAATTTATTCGTCATCGAGCTTAGTACTGTTACGCTTTTTACGGAGCGCAAGCGTGCTGCGTGCAGAATATAGATGACGCTTCCCGGAAAATCCCAATATACATTATTTATGCTGCTTCTCGATTGCTTCCCAGAGTCCATTCAGGTAAGTGGCCCCCAGCGCTCTGTCATACAGTCCGTATCCGGGCATGGCTACCTCGTCCCAGATCATACGTCCATGGTCGGGGCGGATGGGGCCGGTGAAGCCGATGTCATGAAGGGCCAGCATGATCTCGTACATATCAAAAGTGCCGTCGCTGGACAGGTGAGCGGCCTCCTCAAAATCGGTAGGGGAGTTGAATTTCAGGTTGCGCACATGGGCAAAGTGGACTCTGCCCTTCAGGGAACGTATCATATCCGGCAGGTCATTGTTTAAGTTGGTTCCGTAGGAGCCGGAGCAGAAGGTAACGCCGTTGTGGGGATTGTCAACCATCTTCATCATGCGGTGAATATTTTCCTTGCTGATGATGATGCGGGGCAGACCGAATACGCTCCATGCGGGATCATCGGGATGGATTGCCATGTTGATATCATATTTGTCGCAGGTGGGCATGATGCGCTCCAGGAAGTATTTCAAGTTCTCAAAGAGCTTGTCATCATCAACGTCCTTGTACATTTCGAACAGTTCTTTGACCCGGGCCATGCGCTCAGGCTCCCAGCCGGGCATTATGGTGCCGTTCATATCACCGGAGATGGACTCAAACATCTTCTCGGGATTCAGGGCGTCCACTGCCTCCTGGGTATATGCCAATACGGTGGAACCATCGGGACGCATACGTGCCAGCTCTGTTCTGGTCCAATCGAACACGGGCATAAAGTTGTAGCATACCATGTGGATGCCTGCCTGACCCAGACGCTCCAGGGTGGTAATATAGTTGTCGATATACTTGTCGCGGTCGGGAGTACCTACTTTGATGGCATCGTGAATATTTACACTCTCGATACCTGCAAGGGTAAGCCCTGCATCCTCGATTTCTTTCTTCAGTGCCAGAATGTCTTCCATTTCCCAGGCTTCACCGGGCGCAGTGCCGTACAGGGTGGAGATCACGCCTGTTACACCGGGGATCTGACGGATCTGTTTTAAAGTAACGGTGTCGTATTTGCTGCCATACCATCTTAAAGTCATTTGCATTGTGAAAATCCTCCATGAAATAGTGAATATTGTAGGCCCTGACGGGCTGGGTTCTTGTATACGGTTTTTTGTATCCTGATCATATTATAAAACAAAACGAAATGCCAGAACAGGATACATATTGCTTGAAATAGTGCAAAAATTGCTATATACTGAAACAATCACATTACTGTCATACCCTTTCGGGAAAGATAACAGTATTTGGTGGCAATTTGGAAGGAAAGGCAGGACGGGTGTTATGAGACAATTGACGGACAAGGGTATCAGGACCAGAGCGGCAGATGATGAGCGTCAGTTCATGTTGGACGATACCTATGAGGTCTACGAAAAACAGGGTGCTCCGGTGGGAGCTATGGCCTTTCATTATCATAACTTTTATGAAATTATTTACGTTTGTGAGGGAGAATATTCTTCTTTGATCGAAAATCGGATTTATCATCTGCGCAAAGGCGATTTTCTGCTGATCGATCAAAATATCCGCCACAAATATCATTATATTGAGAAGAAGCACGATAATTCCAAGCGCATTATCCTGTGGATCACGGAGGCGATGTTAAATCAGTTGGCCCAGGGAGCCGATGATCTGGCAGCCTGCTTTCGGGAGCAGGAATCCTGCGCATATCATTTTCCGGTGTATTATGAGGAGATGCTGAGAGGGTATCTGCTGAAAGTGGCCCAAACAGAAAGACAGGAGAGCAGAAAAGAGGTGTCCGGAGAGATCAGGATCAAAAAGGTTCTGGATGTGGGATATCTGACATTGTTTTTTGGCTATTTGAATGCTTTGTGCCGTCGCAGAGAGTATTTTACCATGGGAGAGGAAATGGTACTGCATCCTATGGTGGAACAGGTCAGTGGGTTTATGGAAGAACATATTACAGAGAAACTGACAGTGGAGATGTTGGCAGACCATGTGCATATGAGCAAGTACCATTTCCTGCGCACATTTAAGGAATTGACCGGTGTGACGGTGCACACCTATCTGACTGACATGCGTCTGATCAGGGCCTGTGAAGAATTAAAAAGCGGCAGCAGTATTGAAATGGCCTATCAGCGTGCAGGCTTTGCTGATTATTCCTCTTTTTTGCGGAATTTTAAAAGCGCCTACGGTGTGTCACCGAGGCGCTATAGAGAATTTTATCCCGATTGAGAATGTGAGAGTTACAGATTGAAATACTTGTCAAACTCAGCAGGATGAGGAATCTGGGACAGTTCCCTGCATTCCTGTCTCTTGCGGGCGATATAGTTCTTCAGCAGGTGCTCAGGGAATACACCGCCGGCAGTCAGATAATCGTGATCTGCCTCCAGGGCATCCAGAGCAGCATCCAGGGAGGTGGGCAGGGATTTCAGTTTTGCCTTTTCCTCCTCGGGCAGATGATACAGATTCATGTCGTAAGGTCCCCAGTCGTTCTCGTGAGGATCGATCTTATTCTTGATGCCGTCTAAGCCTGCCATCAGGATTGCAGCATAGCAGAAGTAGGGATTGCAGGTGGCATCGGGATTGCGAAGCTCAAAACGTCGCTCTGAGGGGGTCTTGGCGTAAGCGGGGATGCGGATAACTGCACTTCTGTTGGAGGTGGCGTAACCCACAGTCACAGGAGCCTCGAAGCCGGGTACCAGTCTCTTGAAGGAGTTGGTGCTGGGGTTGGTGATGGCGCAGAGGGAAGCAATGTGCTTCAACAGGCCGCCCATGAAGTAATGAGCTTCCTTGCTTAAGTGGGAGTATCCCTCGTCATCGGAAAATACAGGCTGTCCGTCTTTTAACAGCAGCATATGCACGTGCATACCGTTTCCGGCTTCCTTGTAAACGGGCTTGGGCATGAAGGTTGCTGCCAGACCGTATTTTAAAGCGGTGTTGTGAATGATGTATTTGATCATCATGGTAGCATCGGCCATCTTGGACATCTGACCAAGCATGGGCTCGATCTCGAACTGTCCGGCAGCGCCTACTTCGGGATGATGGTACTTGATGGGGATGCCGGCTTTCTCCATTTCAATACACATTTCGGAGCGGCACTCGTAGGTGCGGTCAAAAGGCTTGGCAATGTGGTAAGCCTTTTGGTGAGGTACAACATTTCCCTTGCCCTCGCAGCCGCTGTTCCAATAAGCCTGGGATACATCCAGGGCCATGCCGATCTCCTGGGGCTGTACGGACCAGCCAACATTGTTGAAGAGATGGAACTCAAATTCGGGCAGGATCAGCATGGTATCGGCAATGCCGGTTTCACGCATATAATTCTCAGCAGCCAGCACGATATTTCTGGGGTACTGGTCCAGCGGGCGGTTTTCGGGATAGTCGATGATCATGGCATTGCCGGTCAGTGACAATGTAGGAATCTCGCAGAAAGGATCTACGCTGGCCGTGTCAAGATCGGGGATGAATACCATATCACTCTTTTCCACCACAGCGTAGCCGTAGTTGGAAGCATCAAAGCCGATGCCGTTTATCAGCGTATCAGCAGAGAAATTGCCTGCCGGGATTGTTACATGGCGATATTGTCCGTTGATGTCGACAATTTTGAAATCAATCATTTTAATGTCGTTTTCGCGGATCAGATTTAAAACATCTTCTACAGTTCTTGTCATTTTTCCTCCATTCCGAAATGTGGGAAGCATTTCTGGGTATTGATTCGTGTGCTGTACAGTCGCTTGGTTCGCGCGCATTCACCAAATGTCTGTTGCACAGCCACTTGGCTCGCGCACAGTCGCCAAATGCCTGCTGTACAGTCGCTTGGCTCATTGTGTACGCGTATATTATACAAAAAAACGGAGATTATTTCAATTTTTAATATTTTTTTTTAAAAACAGTTGAAATATGTGTATTTTTATATTAAACTGTTAAAGAATATAAACGTGAAAAATTTCAGGAGGATATACTATGATTTCTGCAGGCGATTTCAGAAATGGTCTTACTATTGAAGTAGATAACAACGTATTACAGATTGTTGAGTTCCAGCATGTAAAACCCGGTAAGGGCGCTGCTTTCGTAAGAACCAAGCTGAAAAACATTAAGAGTGGTGGTGTGGTTGAAAGAACATTCAGACCTACCGAAAAATTCCCTCAGGCACGTATTGATAGAAAGGATATGCAGTATCTGTATGCAGATGGCGATCTGTTTTACTTCATGGATACCGAGACCTATGATCAGGTAGCTCTGAATCAGGATACCGTTGGTGATGCTCTCAAGTTCGTTAAAGAGAACGAGATGTGCAAGGTTTGCTCTCACAACGGCAGTGTTTTCTCCGTTGAGCCTCCTCTGTTCGTAGAACTGGATATCACAGATACCGAGCCCGGCTTTAAGGGTGATACCGCTACCGGTGCATCCAAGCCCGCTACCGTAGAGACCGGTGCTGTTGTTTATGTACCTCTCTTTGTTGATATGGGTGACAAGATCAAGATCGATACCCGTACCGGTGAATATCTGTCCAGAGTATAAGAGACTGTATAGTACCCGAATATCCAAAGCTTGTAAGACAATGGACTTCCGCAAGGAAGTTTCCATTGTCTTTTTATTTTTATTCTGAATAAAAACTCAGAAAGTTATATTAAAAAACAAGAGAAGGAGAAATCTTTATGGAAGTAAAGGAATTCGGTGAAAAGATGAGAAGAGCTGTAGCGGAGGTCTTGGGGGAAGATTACCAGGTGTCGCTGCAGGAAGTCCGGAAAAATAATGGGGTAGTGTTACAGGGGCTGATTATTTTGGCCAAGGGGCAGAATGTGTCGCCCACGATTTATTTAAAGCCCTTTTTGACTGCCTACGAGGAAGGGGTTAGTCTCTCGGAACTGGTGAGGAATCTGTTGGAAATCTATCGGAAGGACAAAATGCAGAAAAGGATGGATCTGTCTTTTTTTAGAGATTTTTCCAGAGTAAGGGAGCGGATCTGTTACCGGCTGATCCATGCCGGGAAGAACCAGGAATTGCTCAAGAAAATCCCCCATGTGCCCTTTTTGGATCTGGCAATCTGTTTTTATTACGCATATGAAGATAACTGTATCGGAAGCGGCAGCATACTGGTTTACAATACCCATATGGAAATGTGGCAGACTGACACGGCAGAGTTGATGTGGCTGGCACAAAACAATACGCCTCGGCTGTTTCCCTGGCAGTGTGAATCCATGGAAAAGCTGATGATGTCCCGGATGCCGGAGGGAGAGTGGGACAGTTCCCCATCGGCCTGCATGGATGTGATCACTAATAGGGGTAAAATGCATGGAGCCGCTTGTGTGTTGTATCCGGGCGTACTAAAGCAGCTGGCAAAAAAATATAGATCTGATTTTTATATTATTCCCAGTTCGCTGCATGAGGTAATTCTTTTGCCTTGCTGGACTGCCATCAATCCTCAGGAACTCAGGGAGCTCATCGTGGAAGTCAATCGCTTCCAGCTGGAGCCGGAGGATATATTGTCTGATAATCTCTATTATTACAATCGTAAAGAAGAAAATGTCAAAATAGTCTGACAATTCTCGAAAAAGTTCTAAAAATAATCTCATAAAATTCAGGTAGACATACGAAAACTTTTGTGATATGATAAGCAGGGTGATGTAATAAATTTGTAACAATTTGCATCCGTAGTCTAATGGATAGAACGGAGGCCTCCGACGCCTTTAATGCAGGTTCGATTCCTGTCGGATGCATTTACATCACCCTTGTTTTATCTTAGAGAAAGGTGTATATGTATGGGGAAAAAGTATGTGCTCATTGCGAGGGATTTTTTGTTGAAGCACAGTAAGATTTTGTTTCCTGTGATCCTCGTGGCAGTTGTAGCAGCGATTGTGATGGTGGTTCTGAGTTTGGGAAACGTAGATGAAGATAAGCGTCTCCCTGAGGAGACCGTCTCTACAGAAGAGACAAATGAGACAGAAGCAGTTGATGAAGAAGTTCCTTTAATTGCCAATACAGATGACAGCATTTCGACATTAATTTACACTTACTACAACGCTATGGCATTGGGGGACTCTGAAACATTACTTGCCATCTGCGATGAGATCTCTGACAAGGATATGCTCCGATATACGGAGACTGCCAAATATATTGATTCCTATCCTTTTTTGGAGATTTACACCAAGCCGGGAATGGAAGAGGGGACTACCATTGCTTATGTTTATTATAAGGTAGTGTTTGACGGTCAGGAAGCGGAATATCCCGGTTATCAGGCGCATTATATCTGTGCAGATGAGCAGGGAGGTCTGTATCTGAAGCGCAGTGACAACAGTGATGAAGTAAATGATTATATCATCAGAGTCAGCTCACAGGCTGATGTGGTAGAGTTTAATAACCGCATCACAGTGGAATACAATGATCTGATGGAGGCGCAGCCCGAATTGCTGGCATACCTCAGTGAATTGGATTCCCTGGTAAGCACTGCGGTAGGCGAAGGCCTTGCAAAGCTTGCGGCAGCCCAGGAGGCGGAAGAAACTGCTGAGGAGACCACAGAGGATGAGAGTACCGGCACTGCTGAGGGCGGTGAGACCACTCCGGAGGATGTTGAGAGATATGCTACAGCTACCGCCACCGTAAATGTCAGAAGTTCTGACAGCCAGCAGGCGGACAAGTTGGGTAAGGTGACTGCCGGAGAGAAGATCCGGGTGCTGGAACAGCGTGTAAACGGCTGGAGTAAGGTACTGTTCCAAAATAAGGAAGGCTATATTAAGTCCGAATATCTGCAGATGGCGGAGAGTGCTGCCGGAGCCACAGTAATTGGCACCGTAACAGCCACCACCAATATTAACATCCGTGTTGCCCCCAGTGAAACTGCTGAAAAGCTGGGCGTGTTGAAAGGCGGAGACAGTGTTGATCTGGTAGCGAGAGAGAACGGTTGGTGCAAGATCGTTTACGAAGGTCAGATCGCATACGTCAAGGAAGATTTCGTGCAATAAGCAAAAATGAAATGTGAAAAGCCCTGTTTACGGATGTAATCAGGGCTTTTTTATGCAATGTGCACAAAAAACAAGGAAAAACTTTTGCGATTTAGAGAGATAAAGTGTGTTGTGAAATTTGGAAAATGGTTTTATAATAGAGAGAAATTATGTAAAGAGTATTATTGTATACAATAAAACAAATTGTTGTTTTGATAACACATATATATTTGTTGCATGCATAGGTACAGAATAAGGAGGACATTTATATGTCATATGTTGATGAAGTATTAGAATTGGTAGTAGCACAAAACCCTGCACAGCCTGAGTTTCATCAGGCAGTAAAGGAAGTTCTGGAATCCCTGCGCGTAGTGATCGAAGCCAATGAGGAAGCTTATCGCCGTGATGCCCTGCTCGAGAGAATGGTAACACCCGAGAGACAGATCCTCTTCCGCATTCCCTGGGTGGACGACAAGGGACAGGCTCATGTAAATAATGGTTATCGTGTACAGTTCAATTCCGCAATCGGACCTTACAAGGGCGGTATCAGACTTCATCCTTCCGTAAACTTGGGTATCATTAAGTTCCTGGGCTTCGAGCAGACTTTCAAGAACTCGCTGACCAGCTTGCCCATCGGCGGCGGTAAGGGTGGTTCCGATTTTGATCCCAAAGGTAAATCTGACAGAGAGATCATGGCATTCTGCCAGAGCTTTATTAACGAGCTCTACAAGTATATCGGCGCAGATACCGACGTTCCCGCAGGTGATATCGGTACCGGTGCAAGAGAGATCGGTTATATGTACGGACAGTATAAGAGACTGACCGGTCTGTATGAAGGTGTATTGACCGGCAAGGGCTTAAGCTACGGTGGTTCCCTGGCAAGAAAAGAAGCTACCGGCTACGGTCTGCTGTACCTGACCGCTGAAATGTTAAAGTGCAATGGTACAAGTATTGAAGGCAAGACCATCGCAGTATCCGGTTCCGGTAATGTAGCAATCTACGCCATCGACAAAGCTATCCAGCTGGGCGGTAAGCCTGTGACCTGCTCTGACTCTACCGGATGGATCTATGATCCCGAAGGAATCGATCTGGCGCTGTTAAAGGAAGTAAAGGAAGTAAAGCGTGCACGACTGACTGAATATGCTGCTGCAAGACCCAGCGCACAGTATCACGACAAGAAGACAGAAGGTACCAACCAGTGGACTGTTAAAGTAGATATCGCCCTTCCCTGCGCAACCCAGAATGAACTGAATCTGGAAGATGCCAAGAACCTGGTAGCAAATGGTGTAATGGCTGTGGCTGAAGGCGCTAACATGCCAACCACCATGGAGGCAACCGAATACTTCCAGGCAAACGGTGTTATTTTCTGCCCCGGCAAAGCTGCCAACGCAGGTGGCGTGGCTACTTCCGCACTGGAAATGAGCCAGAACAGCGAGAGACTTTCTTGGTCCTTCGAAGAGGTTGACGCAAAGCTTAAGACCATCATGGTAAATATCTTCCACAATCTGGATGATGCTGCCAGAAAGTATGGCATGGAAGGCAACTACGTGGCAGGTGCAAATATTGCAGGTTTCCTGAAGGTTGCAGATGCTATGACTGCACAGGGGATTGTGTAAAAGACTGGGATAATAGAGGAAAAATATTGTCCGAAAGGGCAATGTCATTTAGTAGATGTGATTGTAAAAAAGGGAGAGTACTCGGTTTGGGACAGTCCCATAAGGAAGTAATCTCTATGTAGGTGCGGTGTAACCCCGTGAGGGGTTGCACCGTTTCCTCTTTTTATGCCACATAGCGGAATTGTTGGGGATCTTTCTTAATTTCCTCTATCATAGCACGTATTTCCTCTGCGGTAGGAATATCAATCATACCTACTGCGGAGAAATAAATATCGACCTTCA
>SVFF01000026.1 GCA_015057005.1 Lachnospiraceae bacterium
CCACTTGGCGTCCCAAGGGGAGACTCGACTATCAATTGCTGTATGTTCTTTCGGGAAAAGCGCACTTTTTCTTTAACGGAGAGGAACGGATCGTGAACGCAGGCCGCATGATTTTGATTCAGCCCCGAGTGGAACAGCGTTACGACTATTATAGAGAAGAAAAGCCGGAGGTCTACTGGGTACATTTCACCGGCAGTGATGTAAAAAACATACTGCGCAAATATGGAATTCCTATGGACGATCCTGTATTCTATTCCGGCGCTTCCTCTACCTATACTTACCTGTTCAAAGAAATGATCAATGAACTGCAGACCTGCAAGACAGGGTTCGAGGAACTGCTTGCCATGTATCTGCGGCAGATTTTTCTGCTGATCCAGCGCACCCGGCAGGAGGAGCGGCCTACCGTTTCCACCTATATCCAGGAAGAAATGGAGTATGCCCGCCGGTATTTCAACGAGCACTACAACGAGCCCATCTCCATCCAGGACTATGCCGAGTCCCGAGGCATGAGCGTATGCTACTTCCAGCGCAACTTCAAGCAGATCGTCAAGCATACGCCTATGCAGTACCTGCTGACCATCCGTGTGAATAACGCCGCCAGCCTGCTGGAAACCACCGATTACTCCATGGCAGAGATCTCCGCCATCGTTGGCTATGAAGATCCCCTCTACTTCAGCCGCCTCTTCCGCAAACTCAAAGGCATGTCCCCCTCCGAATACCGCAAGCTGGTATCGCAAAAAGCAAATACCGATATAGAATTGTGAATCAACACGCTAAATGCGTCCCACCTTGGGGCGCATTTTCTATTCGTAGCGGTTGGGACAATAGTGGATCAGCAGGTCGATAGCACCATTGTCCTTAAATTCGCAGTCAATGCCATAGTTACCAGCGGAAAACCAGGGATAGCACTTTATCAGGGGCCGGATTGTCCGCTCCGCAAAACTGACGATGGCATACTCCGCCGGGGCATCCTCGGAAAACCACAGGTCATTGATTGTATCGAGGCAGTTCTGGCAGAGGTGGCCCTGGACAGATTCCCGGTCAATGCTGTACTGTACGCCAGTGATTTGTACATGGGAATATCCATTGTCTGGGTGCGTGTAGGCGTGGGCATAGGTATCCTCTCCGGACAGGTGGCTGGTCTGCATATAACCTGCAACTTCCTCAATAAGCTGCCCGTCATCGTCGTAGCGGTTGATTTCCAGCCGCATCAGTTCAAAGGTGTTTAGGTTGATAATCCCTACATTGTCCTCGCCCCCGTAATGAGAGTTAATATGACCGCTGCAATTTCCGCACAGAAAACAATCTTCCTGGGTCAGCTCCGTCACATAATCGACATGGACATACGACCTAGGCTCCTGTGCCTGTTCCCGGTTCACTGAAGCCGCCGCTATACCGAAGATTGTCAGAAACATAACCAGCGCTCCGGCCAATGCTGACAAGATGATCTTTTTCATATTCTATCCTCCTGTTTGTCTGCAAGATTTATATACTGCTTTCCTTGTTGGATGGCATAACGCATTGTCTGATAGGCGCCGCCCTCGTTTCTCTCTACATAGAACACAACAAGATCTGCTCTATCCACCATGTTTCTATTTCTGGCTTGAAATGCTGCCTTAAAGTGCTTGCCTGCAGAATCGAATACCTCTATTTCATCGTAATATGCCCGGTAGTCTTCCTCATTGTCCCGATAGTCCGCTGTCGCATAGGGCAGCACCCACACATGGGCGCTGTTGTCCTCCCGGATTTCCCGCTTGCACCTGTGTATGGTAGAGGACACAAGCTGGTCAAAGTCACCGTTGCGGCCCACAAGGAACTCTACAAATTCCTTGCTTCGCAGCAGGGAGCCAATCAGTTCATCCAGAGCATTTTCTATAGGAAACGGATTATCAATATACCGATGGCCAAAAAAACTGACAGTATATGTGTTCATCCGGCTCCCCCCCATAATCATTGATATTGAAAATACGAATAGTTTTATATATTGGTAATTATACTACCAATAACGGCAAAATGGAAGCATAAATTAGTTGTCACAGTACCAACGCCACCTTTGGATTCATACTACAATAATTAAGAAAGGGGCGGAAGAAGAATGTCTGACACTAAATATATCGATTTTGTGCGTTCCCGCATTACTGAACTACGGATTCAAAAGGATGTATCTGAACACAAAATGAGTTTGGATCTTGATAAGAGTGGTTCATATATCCGTGGTATCACCAGTGGAGCATCTATGCCCTCTGTCAAAGAGCTGTTCAATATCATTGCGTATTTTAATATGACACCGGTGGACTTCTTTGCACCATTGGGCACAGAGGATGCGCCCTACAGCGCAATCTGCGATCGTTTGCGCTCTCTGGACAATGCCGATCTGGAAAAGGTCAGCACACTGCTTGACTGGATCGCAGAGCAGAATAATAAAGCATAGTAAAATGTGTCCCAAGTTGGGACACATTTTGTTTCTGCGCCCCGTTTTGCTGTCTGCTTTGCCTTATTATACATAATTACTGACACAAAGTAAATAATCATTTAATTGCAGTAAGTTATAATTTGCAGAAATACTTGGTAGCATATTAGCGGGAGGTGGGAATATGCGTACTGAGTATCCTGACAGATATGTTACTTTGGGTCTGAAGATTGCCTACTACCGCAAGAAGGCAGGCTTTACACAGGAAGTCTTTGCAGAGAAGATCGGCAAGAGCTTGAATTTCTTAGGCCAGGTAGAGGGGACTGGAACTGTCAGAGGTGTTTCTCTGGAAACTCTGTTCAAGATTGCAGATGTTCTTGGGATTCCTCCCTCAAAGCTGCTGGAAGATGACTGAAAAAGAACGATTTAATGCGTCCCAAGTTGGGACGCATTTTCAATATACTTGGTCTGTTCATTTGAAATGGTGTAAAGTAAAGCGGTGCCTTAGCTATTGACCTGTGCAGATCACACCACAAGCAATTTTCTTTCCGGCGTTGCCGGCAGGCTGAGTATGGAAGTCATCTGTATACATTCCCCAAAATTGATTTTTAGCACTCTCTTACCGAGAGTGCTAAAATTTACAATTTTGTCACACATTCTACCTTTTCATGGCCTATAATACAGACAGTAAGCAAGAATAAGCTGATCAGCAAGGATGCGAACCAGGCTCGGCAAGTGCCGACCTTGCCGTATGACCTACACAAGTCGGCATATAATATCATTATTACAATGGAGGTATTACTATGTTTGGACTTACAAGACGAAATCAGGATATAAGCACTTACAACCCCTGGCGGGAGATGGAGGAATTCGAAAAGGCCTTTTTGGGAAGACCTTTTGGCAGCTTCTTTGACACGCCTGCTTTTGCTCAGTTCCGCACTGATGTGACGGATGAGGGCGATCACTATCTGCTGGAGGCTGACCTGCCCGGCTTTGAGAAGAAAGATATCACTCTGGACATCCAGAACGATACTCTGATCGTCCGCGCTGAGCGCAGATCCAAGGTTGAGGAAAAGGACAAGAAGGACAAAGTGATCCGCATGGAGCGCTCCTACGGCTCCTACACCAGAAGCTTTGACATCTCCGGCGTGGACGCCGATAAGATTAAAGCCAAGTATACGGACGGTGTTCTTCGCCTGACCCTGCCCAAGCTGGAACAGCATCTACCCGAAGGCCGACGCCTGGAAATCGAATAATACCGAAAAACAATCTGTGGCCGCGGAGTGGAAGTGTAAACTTCCATTCCGCGGTTTTTTATCTGCGCACAGTTTTGTGGATCAGATCTCCATAGGCGGGGGTTGCCAGACCAAACCCGCCCGAAACCGTAAGAATTTGACCAGTGGTGTAGGCTGAAGCATCACTGGCAAAATAACAGACGGCTTCCGCAATTTCCTCCGGCAGACCCATTCGCCCCAAGGGGATGTGTTTCAGGAACAGATTCCGGAAATCCTCAGTCAAATGCTTTTCTACTGCTTCCGTGGCAGTCATACCGGGAAGGACTGCGTTGCACCGGATGTGGTGGTTGGCCTCCTGAACAGCAATCAGCTTGGTTAGATAATTGAT
>SVFF01000002.1 GCA_015057005.1 Lachnospiraceae bacterium
AGGAGCGCGGTCTTGGTGATGATATCCAGGGTGAAGCTCTGGAAAATCTCATCGATGAGGCATGGGATTCCTGTCCTCCTCCCAGAGCGATCGACTTCCGTATGTCCTTCAGCAGAGTGAACAAATATCGTGTTGAGGGTTAAAATAAACGGTTCAAGGGCGACAGGGCAATCTGTCGCCTTTTTATTGTCTTGTGAAGAGTGGTATTATACCAAAATGATCTGTTTTGTTATAAACTTGTCCCTTTTTGGGAATTGAAAGAGTAACGGGAATGGTATAAACTAAAACCAGAATTCCCTATAGGAAAGGGAGAAAGTGAGAAGCGGTATGATTGCAATCGGACAAAAAAAAGAATGTTTTTTTGATGAATATTTGATTGATACAGAGAAGACCACTGCCCAGTGGCGTGTCCATGAGCCGGTGCGTCGGGAGTGTGTGATTGAGCATGATGAGCCCTGGGAGGGTGATGGCTGTAATTTCCACAATTTCTTCTGGGATGAGGAGAAAAAGATTTACAGAATGTACTATCTGGGCTGGTGGATGCTTTCTAAGTGCAAAGGTATCCGCGTCTGCTATGCAGAGAGTGAAGATGGTCTCCACTGGGTAAAGCCTTCTCTGGGTATTTGTGAGTTTGAGGGATCCAGAGACAACAATATCATTCTGGATACTACCATGCATCCCAATATTGACAATTTCATGGTGTTTAAGGATGACAATCCTGCTTGTCCTCCTGAGAGGCGCTACAAAGCCATCTGCTCCAACCACGATAAGAAAGACTTTGGTCTGTGGCATTATTACAGTGAAGACGGAATCCACTTTAAGCATGGCGGTATGGTGACTGACAAGGGATTTTTTGATTCTCTGAATGTAGCATTCTGGGATGCGGAGGCCGGAAAATACAGATGTTATTATCGTTCTATGCACAATATTTTTGACAGCACCAAGATTCCTAAATGGGGAGAAGCGGACGTTTTCGCAGATGAGGATGCCTGGCGTGATATCAGAACCATCGAATCAGATGATTTTGAGCATTGGACCGAACCTAAGCAGCTTGATTTTGGCGATGCAGAGGATATCCAGCTCTATACCAATCTGGTGCAAAAATACCCTCGTGCCCCTCATATTTTCGTGGGCTTCCCTACCAGATACATCCGCAGAAAAGAATGGTCGAAGAATTTTGAGGAATTGTGCGGTCTGGAGAAGCGAAGAGAGCGCATGGAGGTGAATCCTCGTTACGGTGAAGTAATAACCGACTGTGTCTTTATGACTTCCAGAGATGGCTTGCACTTTAAACGCTATGATGAGGCCTTTATGCGTCCGGAGCCGGAACATCCGAACAATTGGGTGTACGGTGACCGTTACCCTGCCAGAGGTTTTTTGGAGACTTCCTCCGACATAAAAGGTGCAGATCCTGAGCTTTCTATGTTTGCTCCCGATAACCACTGGATGGGTGAGCCTGCCAGACTGATCCGCTTTAGTATGCGCTGCGATGGTTTTGTGTCCTTGCATGCAGGAGTAAAAGAAGAGACCATTGTCACCAAGCCCTTTACTTACGAGGGCAGTGAGCTGCGAATCAACTTTGCAACCTCTGCCTGGGGCTATCTCTACATTACCTTAGTAGGAGAAGATGGCACCAGAGTGGAAAGCGGTGAGATCTTCGGCAACAAGATTGACAGAAGAGTTGGTTTCCCTGAGGGCGCTGTGGCTGCTCTTGCAGGTAAGGCAGTAACTATGGAAATACGGATGCGTGATGCGGACATGTATGCTATTCAATTTGTGTAGGATCATAAAGCTGTGGTAATTATAAAAAAAATATGCTATACTATCTGTAATTATTGATGTAAAGCAGATAGTATGGCATTTTTTGTGTTGGAGGCAGAGGCAATATTTTCAAACAGGATGTATCCAGCGGTGAAGAAATGTCGAAAGGCGTTAGGAATAAAATGGCAATTCGTTTTATCTTTCATGAAAAACTATATATAGGTGGCAGCATCGAAACGAAAAAATTGGGCAAGATAAAGAAAAAGCTGCAAAAAGCTCCGTTTTTGACCAAAGTATTTTTAATCGTGCCGGCCTCTAACCCTAATGACCAGTTGGATATTCTGGAAGCCGGAGAATTGTCGCAACCTCATTTTAAGGGGAGGACTTTCCTTGTGCTTGGCATCGCGTCCGATAAAGGGGAAGCGTTTGGGTTGGTGGAACGTATGGCCACAGACTGTGTAAAGGCGCGAGGGGATTGTAATTTGAGGGAGTTTATGGCATGTTAGATGTGATCCTTACTATCTTAAGTATAATAGGAATCTGCCTGCTGGTAATTTTGGGGATTTTGCTGGCCATATTGTTGATCGTTCTGTTCTTTCCCATCAGTTATAAAGCTGCGGGGGAGAAACGGGCAGAGACTTTTTGGGTGGAGGCGAAAGTGAATTGGCTGTTTCGGCTGATTCGTGTCAGGTTTGCTTACCCGGAACCGGGGAATGTGGTGGTGAAGGTTCTGTGGTTTACTCTTTTTGATTCTAAGGCGGAGAAAAAAGGGAAGAAAACTTCAGCGGAGGCACAACTGGCTAGTGGTGGTAATGAAGCAGGAACATCTGCGGATACCGTGACAGAACGAGCAGAGGGGAAGACAGCAGGAGTATCAGCAGAAACTGACAAGACCGGTGCCGGAGAGGGCGATCCCGGAATTGTTACGGGCGCTGTTGCAGACAGTGATACAGATTCATCGGCACATATGTCACAAGACACAGCAGAAAGTCAGGAGAACGGTAAAAAGGCGGGATTCCTTCAGAAGATAAGTGGAAAAATAGAGAAAATAAAGTTCAAAATTTTAAATATATATGATAAAATAAAATATATTTGGGAGAACATTAAGTTCTACAAGGATTTACTGCAGGAGGAACAGACCAAGACATTGCTTAAACATTTGATGCTTCGGTTGAAAAAGATCCTTTGGTCCGTCCGGCCCAGAAAGATCAATGCTGATATTGTGTTTGGCGCGTCTTCTCCGGATACCACCGGCTACTGCATGGCTGTCTATGGGATATTGTCACCGATATTAGGCAAGAGCGTAAGGTTTACGCCGGATTTTGAACAGGCAGTCTTTAAAGGGGAGTTTTCTCTGGCAGGACATATTACTTTGTTTACCATAGTGATGCATGCTTGTATCTTTGCGCTGGATAAAAAATTGCGGATTTTAATCAGAAAAATTAAAAAGTTCCATAAGAAGCAGGTCCTTATCAAAGAAGAAAACGGACAAACAGCAGCATAATAATTGTTTAAAAATTTAATTTTTTTATATGCACCTTGGGTGCAGGAATGGAGAAAATATGGCAGAGAGAGAGAATCAGTTTCAGGGTGTAGTGGAATCTTTATTGCGTGGTATGGACGGCGTTTTGTCCACCAAGACAGTAGTGGGAGAGGCTACTCAGATCGGTGATACCATTATTTTACCTCTTGTGGATGTATCCTTCGGTGTGGGCGCAGGTGCCGGTACCAATGGACAGAAGAATTCCACCTCCGGTGCAGGCGGTTTGGGCGGAAAGATGACTCCCAGCGCAGTACTTGTGATCAGAAATGGTTCTGTGAAGCTTGTGAATGTGAAGAACCAGGATACTGTCACCAAGATCCTTGATATGATTCCGGATCTGGTTGACAAGTTCACCAAGCCTAAAGAGGGCGAGATGACCGATGCAGAAGTAGTGGACGTGGCATTCCCTGAGGATGATACTGCTAAGGCATAAGGTGCGAGGCTCTTATTGCATGAGGCAAGGAAACAAGACAAAAACTGTAAGAGAAAATCTTATAATAGGATAATTTGCGAAAGCGGCAGCATATAATAGAACGAGAACAAATGCTTAGAGGCACAATGAAAAACGCTATTGGACTGCTGCTTTTGTTTATTGCCATCGGAATGATCCTGATGCTCATCATATACAATCGCCTTGCCGGGCTGATTGTGATTGCGCTGCTTTTGTTTGTGGGGTTCTGGTGTTTTACAGACTCCTGCAGCAGAAAGTGAGTCCTTGCGTACCTGCCTTTTGCGGCGTGCAGGTGAGGAGAGTGCAGAGCAGGGGGATTAACTGTGAAAGAGCATAAAGAAACAATAAAAAGGGTAAGATTGAAATATTCAACCTTACCCTACTTTTTTTAAAATCCAATATTAAAGTTAATTATGCTCTCTCAACTTTACCAGATCTTAAGCAGCTGGTGCAAACGTGCATTCTCTTTGCTCCACCGTTCACCTTACATTTAACACTCTTCACATTAGCATTCCAAATTGCGTTGCTTCTTCTATGAGAATGGCTTACGTTGTTACCGAAATGAACGCCCTTACCACAAACATCACACTTAGCCATTTTGACACCTCCTCTGTAATCTGTTTACAACATTGATAGTTTAACAGATATGTCAAATAAAAGCAAGTAAAAAATTATTATTTTTTCCACTTTTTGTGTTTATTTTTTTTGTAAAAGCTGTTAAAATATTAATATATATGTCTGAAAGCAAAAAGGAGGTTCTTTATGAAAGGTTCATCGTCTATGAATACCCACATGGGTAACATTGTCATTGACAATGAAGTTATTGCTCAATATGCAGGCAGTGTTGCCATTGAATGTTTTGGTATTGTAGGTATGGCTGGTGTCAGTGTAAAAGACGGTTTGGTGCGTCTCCTGAAAATGGACAGCATTACCCGTGGAATTAACGTATCTCTTAATAATAACAAGCTGACCCTTGATTTTCATGTGATTGTATCTTACGGTGTAAGTATTCTTGCTGTCTCTGATAATCTGATCAGCAATGTGAAATATAAAGTAGAAGAGTTTACCGGCATTGAGATCGAAAAGATCAACATCTTTGTTGAAGGTGTAAGAGTGATTGATTAAGGAGGAAATACTGTGAGTTTACAGACAATCGACGCTAAGATGCTTTCAAAGATGTTCTTAGCCGGCGCAAAGAATTTGGAAAATAAAAAAGAGTGGATTAACGAACTGAATGTTTTCCCCGTTCCCGACGGAGATACCGGTACCAATATGACCATGACTATTATGGCAGCTGCCAAGGAAGTGCTCACATTGGGGGACAATGGTGATATGGAAGCCATCTGCAAGGCGATCTCCAGCGGGTCCTTGCGCGGTGCACGCGGAAATTCCGGCGTTATCCTGTCCCAGCTGTTCCGTGGCTTTACCAGAGGTATCAGAGAAGAGCAGGAGCTTACCGTTCCTGTGCTTGCTGCTGCATTGGAGAAGGCTGTCGAGACCGCGTATAAGGCCGTAATGAAGCCCAAAGAGGGTACTATCCTTACTGTTGCCAGAGGTGCGGCAGAGAAGGCTGTAGAGCTTGCGGAGGACGGCGTGGAGGATCTGGATGCTTTCTTTGGCGAAGTACTTGAGCATGCCAAATATGTGCTCAGCCAGACTCCTGAGATGCTTCCTGTGCTGAAGCAGGCCGGTGTAGTGGATTCCGGCGGACAGGGCCTTGTGGAAGTGATGGAAGGCGCATATTTCGCATTCCAGGGCAAGGAGTTAGACCTGAAATTCAGCGAGGATATGAAGAGTGGTTCTGCTCCCAAGGCATCCATGAAGCCTGATATGGATGTACAGGCTGAAGCAGATATCAAGTTCGGTTACTGTACTGAGTTTATTATTCTGCTGAATAAGACCTTTAATATTAAGGCTGAGATGGACTTTAAGGAGTTCCTGGAGTCTATCGGTGATTCTATTGTTTGTGTGGCGGATGATGATGTGGTAAAGGTACATGTGCATACCAATGATCCCGGTCTTGCCATTCAGCGCGGCTTAAAGTATGGTGCGCTGTCCAATATGAAGATTGACAACATGCGTCTGGAGCACGAGGAGAAGCTGTTCAAGGAAGCTGAGAAGGCTGCCGCAGAGGCGGAAACCGCAGCACCTGAGACTCCTGCGGAACCTCCCAAGGAAATCGGTTTTATTGCTGTTTCTGTTGGTGAAGGCGTCAATGAGATTTTCACCAGTCTGGGCGTAGATTACATTATTGAAGGCGGACAGACCATGAACCCCAGCACTGCTGATATTTTGGATGCAGTGGACAAGGTCAATGCTGAGAATATTTTCATTCTCCCCAACAACAAAAACATTATTCTGGCAGCCAACCAGGCGGCAGAACTGATGACGGACAAAAATCTTCTGGTGATCCCTACCAAGACCATTCCTCAGGGCATTACCGCTGTGATCAACTTTGTGCCTGAGATGTCCGTGGATGAGAACGAGGAGAATATGCTCCAGGAGATCGGCAATGTAAAGACCGGTCAGGTGACTTATGCAGTGCGTGATACCGTGATTGATGACAAAGAAATTGCAAAAGATGATTTCATGGGTATCGGTGATAAAGGTATTCTGGCTGTTGGCAGGGATATGCTGAACGTTACCGAGCGGATGGTTGCAGAGATGGTGGATGATGATTCTGAGCTGATCAGCATTTATTATGGCAGTGATGTGACCGAGGAGGATGCAGAGATTCTCAGAGAAAATATTGAGAGTGCATATCCTTCCTGTGATGTGGAACTGCAGTATGGCGGACAGCCCATTTACTACTATGTAATTTCTGTAGAATAATCTTGTTGGACATAAAAAGGAGGCAGGATGCTGTCTCCTTTTTTTGAAATAGAAGGGTGGAGAAGATATGAATGCCAATACGCCGATCACCGCATTAAAAGGTGTGGGCGAGAAAACTGCCAAGCTGTTTCAAAAATTGGATATTGCTTCTGTAGGAGACCTGCTGACTTTCTTTCCCAGAGATTACGAGAGTTTTCAGGAGCCGGTGACCATAGAAACGGCAACGCCCGGTGAGGTCTGTGCAGTATATGCTGCGGTGACCGCCATCCCCAATGTAAAGAAAGTGCGTAATCTCACCATTGTAAACGTCAATATCCGGGATGCGAGCGGCAATATGCAGTTGACCTTCTTTAATATGCCCTTCCTTAAAAATGTACTGAAGCCGGGAGGTTATTATTTGTTCCGGGGACTGGTGCAGACCGGCGTCAAGACAGTAGGACCCGGAAATGCAGGCGGCCGCCCCAAGATCATGGAACAGCCGAAAATATATCCTCTGGATGAATATCGGAAAATGATAGGGGTGCTTCAGCCCAGATATTCCCTGACCAAAGGATTGACCAATCAGGCGGTACTAAAGGCTATGCGCCAGGCGCTGACCTTTTATGAATATGAACCGGAATATTATCCGGCACATATAAAAGCAAAATATGATTTGATTTCTTATAAAGAAGCCATTGCGTCCATGCACTTCCCGGTGGATTTTGAGCAGCTGGTGGAGGCACGCAAGCGCATTGTTTTTGACGAATTTTTTGAATTTATACTCTATCTTAGGAAAAACAAAGAGCTGACAGCAAAATTGCCCAATCCTTATCCCATGTTTGAGACGGCGGATACCGTGAGATTTCTGGAGCAGCTTCCATTTCCCCTGACAAAAGCCCAGAAAAAAGTCTGGCAGGAGATCAGAGAGGATATGGGGAGTCATTTCTGCATGAATCGTTTGATTCAGGGAGATGTGGGGTCAGGTAAGACTATTATTGCGGTGCTTGCCCTTTTGATGACTGCTGCCAATGGTTATCAGGGAGCCCTGATGGCGCCTACGGAAGTGCTTGCTGTGCAGCATTTTGAAAATATTAAAGAATATACAGAAAAATATAACCTGGCGTTCAGGCCGGTGCTGTTGGTGGGTTCCATGACTGCCAAGGAGAAGCGGGAGGCCTACGGGCTGATTGCTTCCGGGGAAGCGAATCTGGTCATTGGTACGCATGCGCTGATACAGGAAAAGGTACAGTACAAGAAGCTGGCATTAGTGGTGACTGACGAACAGCATCGCTTTGGTGTGCGTCAGAGAGAAGGCCTGGCAGAAAAAGGGGACATGCCCCACGTGCTTGTTATGAGTGCCACGCCCATTCCCAGGACATTGGCGATCATTCTGTACGGTGATCTGAGCATTTCCGTGATCGATGAGCTTCCGGCCAACAGATTGCCTATTAAAAACTGTGTTGTGAACACATCCTACCGCCCTAAGGCCTATGAATTTATTGCCAAAGAAGTTTCGCTGGGCAGACAGGCCTATGTGATCTGTCCCCAGGTGGAAGAGGGGGAATTGGAAGACCTGGAGAATGTAGTGGATTATGCAGAGAAGCTTCGCACTGCCTTGCCTGCTCACATTCAGGTGGCCCATCTCCACGGCAAAATGCGGCCTGAGGAAAAGAAGCGCATTATGGAAGCCTTTGCAGCGAAAAATATTGATGTGCTGGTATCTACCACCGTTATTGAGGTGGGCATCAACGTTCCTAATGCCACTGTAATGATGGTGGAGAATGCTGAGCGCTTTGGTCTTGCCCAGCTCCATCAGCTGAGAGGACGTGTGGGCAGAGGTGAACATCAGAGCTACTGCATTTTTATCAGCACCAAGGAAAATAAAGACACCATGGAGCGCCTGCAGATACTGAATCATTCCAACGATGGTTTTTATATTGCGTCAGAGGATTTAAAACTTCGTGGTCCCGGAGATCTGTTTGGAATCCGCCAGAGTGGTGAGTTCGCGTTCAGGGTGGGTGATATTTACACGGACGCTTCGGTTTTACAGCAGGCATCTGAGGCTGTTGAGGAACTGCTTAAGCGTGATTTTGAATTGGAAGAGGTTGAAAACCGATTCCTTCGGGCACACTTTGAAATGCAGCAGAACAAATTTATTATATAAAATTAAGGAAGGTGTATCCCTGAAATGGCTAAAATTGCAATTGTAACAGACAGTAATAGTGGAATTACCCAGGCTCATGCCAAAGAAATGGGCGTGTATGTGATTCCCATGCCTTTTATTATTGATGAGAAGTCTTATTTTGAGGATGTAAATCTGACCCAGGAGGAGTTTTATCAGAAACTGACAGAAGATGCTGATATCTCTACCAGCCAGCCCTCTCCGGAGTCTGTGATGGATCTTTGGGAGGAATTATTAAAGGAATATGATGAAGTGGTCTATATCCCCATGAGCAGTGGCCTGTCCGGTTCCTGTCAAAGCGCTATGATCTTTGCCCAGGATTACGACGGAAAAGTACAAGTGGTGGATAACCAACGCATATCAGTTCCTCTGCTACAGTCCGTATTGGATGCAAAGAAACTGGCGGAAGAAGGGAAATGTGCAGAGGAGATCAAGCAGCTGCTGGAAGAGGATAAACTAAATTCTTCCATATATATTATGCTGGATACTTTATATTATTTGAAAAAAGGCGGACGGATCACACCTGCTGCCGCAGCAGTGGGAAGTCTGCTGCGATTGAAGCCGGTACTTACGATTCAGGGCGAAAAGCTGGATGCTTTTGCAAAGGCCCGTACAACAAGCCAGGGTAAGACCATGATGATCAATGCCATCAAGAATGATATCAATACCCGATTCGGCGGCGATTACAGAAATGTTTATATTGAGATGGCCTACACGCAGGATCTGGAAGCTGCTGAACAGTACAAAGCAGAGGTACAGGAGGCTTTCCCGGAGGCAGAGATTCTGATGGCACCTCTTTCCCTGAGCGTAGCCTGTCATATTGGTCCCGGCGCTTTGGCAGTAGGTTGTACCAAGAAGAGTTTTTAGTTCATAAATTGTTAGGAGTTAATTAGAATATGGCAAAAGCAAACACTTATGACGCTTCCAGTATTACCGTGTTGGAAGGCCTGGAAGCGGTGAGAAAACGTCCCGGAATGTATATTGGAAGTGTATCCACCAAGGGATTGAATCATTTGATCTACGAGATCGTGGACAACTCTGTGGATGAACATTTGGCGGGATATTGCGATACCATAATGGTAACTTTAGAGGCGGATGGCTCGGCGACTATTGCAGATAATGGTCGAGGCATCCCTGTTGGCATGCACGAAAAGGGAATCAGTGCAGAACGTTTGGTATTCACCACGCTCCATGCAGGCGGTAAATTTGATAATTCTGCCTACAAGACCAGTGGTGGTCTCCATGGTGTTGGTTCTTCGGTTGTAAATGCTCTTTCCACGAGATTGACTGTCAGAGTCAAGAGCGGCGGCTGCATTTATGAAGATAAATATGAGAGAGGTAATCCCATTATCGAACTGGTGGATGGCCTGCTCCCTGTGATCGGTAAGACCAGGGAAACCGGAACTACCATTAATTTCCTGCCTGATGATACTATCTTTGATAAGACCCGTTTTAAAGAGGAGGATGTAAAGAGCCGTCTTCATGAGACAGCTTATCTGAATCCTCAGCTGACTATTATTTTTGAAGATAAGCGCAAGGAAGAACCGGAAAAGATCACATTCCATGAGCCGGAGGGCATTATCGGTTTTATCAAGGATATGAACAAGTCCAAAGAGACCATTCACGATGTGATCTATTTTAAAGGTGAGAGCGAAGGCATTTCCGTGGAAGTGGCATTCCAGTATGTGAATGAGTTCCATGAAAATGTACTGGGATTCTGTAACAATATTTACAACTCCGAAGGTGGTACCCACCTGACCGGTTTTAAGACTGCTTTTACCAATATTATCAATACTTACGCCAGAGAATTAAATATTCTTAAAGAGAAGGATGTGAATTTCACCGGTGCCGATGTGCGTAACGGCATGACCGCGGTGGTGTCCATCAAACATCCGGATCCCAGATTTGAGGGACAGACCAAGACCAAATTGGACAACCAGGATGCGGCAAAAGTGGTGTCCAAGGTGGCAAGTGAACAAATTGTTCATTTCTTTGACAGAAATCTGGAGACCTTAAAGAATGTGATCGGCTGTGCCGAGAAGGCTGCCAAGATCAGAAAGACGGAAGAAAAGGCCAAGACAAACCTTCTGACAAAGCAGAAATTTTCATTTGATTCCAACGGCAAGCTGGCCAACTGTGAATCCCGAGACGCTTCCAAGTGTGAGATCTTTATCGTAGAGGGTGATTCCGCAGGCGGCAGCGCCAAGATGGCCCGAAACAGAATGTTCCAGGCAATCCTGCCCATCCGAGGTAAGATCCTGAACGTAGAAAAAGCAAGTATCGACAAAGTACTTGCCAACGCCGAGATCAAGACCATGATCAATGCTTTCGGATGCGGTTTTTCGGAAGGCTACGGCAATGATTTTGATATTTCCAAGCTTCGCTATGACAAGATCATTATTATGGCCGATGCTGACGTGGATGGTGCCCATATTTCCAACCTGTTGCTGACCCTGTTTTACCGCTTTATGCCGGAATTGATCTTTGAGGGACATGTGTATATTGCTATGCCTCCTTTGTACAAGGCAATGCCGTCCAAAGGACCTGAAGAATATTTGTACGATGACAAGGCATTGGAGAAATACCGTAAGACCCACAAGGGTCCTTTCACCCTGCAGCGCTACAAAGGTCTTGGTGAAATGGATGCTAGTCAGCTGTGGGAGACTACACTTGATCCGGAAAAACGTATGCTTAAGCAGGTGGAGATCGAAGATGCGCGTATGGCCTCTGAGATTACGGAACTTCTGATGGGAACTGATGTACCGCCCAGAAGAGCGTTCATTTACCAGCACGCGCAGGATGCAGAACTTGATATTTAAAATGATTGGCGCGGGCGCTGATTGCAATGGATACGTATATATCTGAAAGGAAGGGAGTAGTCGAGCGCAAGTCTGCTCGATGAAGATAAGAATGAAACTTACAATTGCAGGAGCAGGCCATGGTGTGCCTGAGTGTCATAGATTTTGTACGTCTATTTTTTTACAGGTGGGCGAAAATACATATATTTTCGATGCCGGAGCACCGGTTTCCGCATTGCTTGAACGAATGGATATACCTCACAGCAGCGTAAAGGGCGTCTTTATTACCCATGCCCATTCAGATCATGTGAACGGTCTGGCTGCATTCTGCTCTGAACTGATGTGGTATATAGGATACATTGATTGTGATCCTGTTTTCTGTTATCCGGAGCATAAGTGTATAGATGCTGTATCTCACTGGATTGAAACCTTCTTTGATTCTACGATCAGAGAATCCTTGCAGAACAAGGTTTATACCGAGGGTGTTATTTTTGACGATGGTATTATACGCGTCAGCGCTTTAAGAAATAAGCACTTAGACATTGCGTATTCTTTTAAAGTTGAGGCAGAAGGAAAAACCATATTTTTGTCAGGAGACCTGGGATACGGGTTCGGTGAATATCTTGACCTCCTGGGTGATGAGATATACGATCTCGTGGTTTGTGAGGGTGCCCATCATGATCCGGGCACAGTAAATGATATCCTTGCAAAAACACCTACAAAGCGTCTTATTATTAACCATATAAATCCTGAAAGGGAGCCTTATTTGCGCGAATTAGAGAACAATACAAGCTTTCCATGCTGCTTGGCAGAAGATGGTCTTCAGGTAGAATTGTAATTAAGATTTGTGTAGATTCGGAGTAACAGGATAATATACAAGTAATAGTATAACGAGGCAAATATGAATAACGATAGAATCATAAAAACAGAATATTCGGAGGAGATGCAGAAGTCCTTTATTGACTATGCCATGAGCGTAATCGTGGCCAGAGCCCTTCCGGATGTGCGTGACGGTTTAAAGCCGGTACAGCGTCGTACCCTTTACGATATGCATGAGCTGGGTATTCGTTACGATAAACCTTACCGTAAAAGTGCCCGTATTGTAGGTGATACCATGGGTAAATATCATCCCCACGGTGACAGTTCCATTTACGAGGCGCTGGTGGTAATGACCCAGGATTTCAAAAAAGGAATTCCTCTGGTAGATGGTCATGGTAATTTTGGCAATATCGAAGGCGACGGTGCAGCGGCTATGCGATATACAGAAGCCCGTCTGCAGAAGATTACACAGGAAGCATTCCTGGCAGATTTGGACAAAGATGTTGTAGACTTTATGCCCAACTTCGATGAGACCGAGAAGGAACCCACGGTTCTGCCTGCCAAGATTCCCAATCTTTTGGTAAATGGTTCTGAGGGTATTGCGGTCGGTATGGTGACCAGCATTCCGCCTCACAATCTTGCGGAAGTAATTGATGCCACCAAGGCTTATATGCAGGATGAGAACATTACAACGAGAGAGTTGATGAGATACTTAAAAGGTCCTGATTTCCCTACAGGCGGCGTGGTGATCAATCAAGACGATCTGTTGGAAATATATGAGACCGGTGCAGGTAAAGTAAAGATCCGCGGCAAAGTGGAATATGAGAAGGTAAAAGGCGGTAAGACCAATGTGGTGATCACCGAGATCCCTTACACCATGATCGGTGCCAATATTTCCAAATTCCTGATGGATGTTGCAGCTTTGTCTGAGACGAAAAAGACTCAGGATATCGTGGATATCAGCAATCAGTCCTCCAAAGAGGGTATCCGCATTGTGATCGAGCTTCGCAAAGATGCCGATCCTGAAAATTTTGTGAACATGCTTTACAAAAAGACCCGTCTGGAAGATACTTTTGGTGTCAACATGCTGGCTATTGCAGACGGCAGACCGGAGACTATGGGCCTTAAGCAGATCATCAAAGCCAATGTGGATTTCCAGTTCCAGGTGGCCACCAGAAAGTACACCAACCTGCTTGCCAAGGAACTTGAGCGAAAAGAAATCCAGGAAGGTCTGATCAAGGCCTGCAACGTGATCGACCTGATCATTGAAATCCTGCGTGGTTCCAAGGATAGACAGATGGCTAAAGCTTGTCTGGTAGAAGGTAAGATTGACGGCATTAAGTTCAAGACCAAGGAATCCAAGATCATGGCCACACAGCTTTGTTTCACAGAAAAGCAGGCAAACGCTATTTTGGAGATGCGTCTGTACAAGTTGATCGGTCTGGAAATTGAGGCCCTGATCAATGAACACGAGGAGACCATGGCCAATATTTACCGTTATGAAGATATTCTGGAGCGCAGAGATTCCATGGCACAGGTCATCATGAATGAACTGGACGAGTTTAAGAGAGCCTATGCAAAGCCCAGGAAGACCGTCATTGAAAATGCCCAGGAAGCGGTTTATAAAGAAAAAGAACTGGAGGAGATGGAAGTTGTCTTCCTGATGGACCGCTTTGGTTACGCCAAGACCGTGGATATGACCACCTACGAGCGCAACAAGGAAGCAGCAGACGCAGAGAACAAGTACATCTTCCCCTGCAAGAACACCGGCAAGATCTGCCTGTTTACCAACACCGGCCAGCTCCATACTATCAAGGTTTTGGATTTGCCCTTCGGCAAATTCCGTGACAAAGGCGTGCCCATCGATAACGTGAGCAACTTCAGCCAGGGCAAGGAAGATATCGTCTACATGACCAGCCAGAGTGAACTGAACCTCTACCAGGTGATCTTTGTCACAGCCCAGTCCATGGTGAAGATCGTGGACGGCGGAGAATTCGATGTGTCCAAACGTACCGTAGCAGCCACCAAACTGGCAGATGGCGACAGTGTGGTAAGCGTAGTCTCCCTAAGAGAACAGCGCAATCTGGTCCTTCAGTCCAAAGACGGATATTTCCTTCGTTTCCCCATTGAGGAGATTCCTGAGAAAAAGAAGGCCGCTATTGGCGTCCGCGGCATGAAATTGAACGAGAAGGATACGATTGAGAACGTATATTATACAAAGAATGCAGTAGAATCTTCCATAGAGTACAAGGGCAAGAAAGTCATATTGAATAATTTAAAACCTGGGAAACGTGACAGTAAAGGAACTAAGATCCGCGTATAACGGAAAGTTGTATTGATTAATACTAATAAAATACTATTTTGAATACACAGCGTATCAGGTGGAATGTTCCAATGAGAGACCCTTAAAACACGTCGGCACTTAGCGAGGTTAAGGCGAAACGAAGTTCGCCTTCGAGCTTAGTACCGTTACGTGTTTTACGGAGCGCAAGCGTGTCCGAATGGAACATACCAACTGGGTACGCGTCATAACTCAAAGAAAGGACTTATTATGAGAGTAATAGCAGGTACAGCCAGAAGCCTTCCTCTGCGGACCCCGGATGGCCCGGATACCCGTCCCACCACCGACCGCATCAAGGAGACCCTTTTCAATATGTTGCAGAATGATGTACCCGGTGCAGTTTTCGTGGACATGTTCAGCGGAAGCGGCGGCATCGGCATTGAAGCTTTGAGCCGTGGTGCCCGAAAAGCATACTTTATTGAAAATGCACCGAAAGCAATTTCCTGTATCGAACAAAATCTGGCATTTACGAAATTCACAGACCGTGCTATAGTAATAAAGCAGGATGCTTGTGCAGGCCTGAATAATATTTACGAAAAACAGGTTGATATTATTTTTATGGATCCTCCCTATGATCATGAACAGGAAAAGAGAGTGCTCTCAGTACTCCGTGGCATGAAGTATGTGACCGGGGAGACTCTGATCATTGTGGAGGCAGCTCTGAAGACAGACTTTGATTATCTTGAGGACATGGGTTTCCAGGTGCTGAAAGAGAAAAAGTACAAAACCAACAAACATGTATACATCAGCAGAATTTAGAGGTGAATTTTAGATGAAGAGAGCAGTTTATCCCGGCAGTTTCGACCCCGTAACTTATGGACACCTTGATATTATCAAGCGTGCAGCGGAAATATTTGATGTGCTTGTGGTAAGTGTTTTGAATAATAAAGGAAAGACACCGTTGTTTTCTGTAGAGGAACGTGTTAAGATATTAGAAGAAGCAACAAAGGATATCCCCAATGTACAGGTTGACAGCTTCAGCGGTCTATTGGTAGATTACGCGGCGGCAAATGATATTCATGTGTCAGTGAGAGGCTTGCGTGCGATTACTGATTTTGAGTACGAGCTTCAGATTGCGCAGACCAATGCCAAGCTTTCCGGCGGCAAGCTTGATTCCGTCTTTTTAACTACCAACCTGGAATATGCCTACGTAAGTTCCTCCACAGTCAAGGAAATTGCAAGCTTCGGCGGTGATATCAGCCAGTGCGTTCCTGACTTTGTGGCTGAAAAGGTTTACGAAAAATACAATATCAAGAAATGATTATAAAAGGAGAGAAACATGAGCAGCAGAATTGAACAGTTAATTGATGAAATGGAAGAATATATCGAGAGCTGTAAGCCCAAGTTCATGTCAAGTACTGAGATCATTGTCAACAAGGACGAGATCGAAGAATTGATCCGTGAACTTCGTATGAAGACTCCCGAGGAAATCAAGCGTTATCAGAAGATTATCAGTAATAAGGAAGCAATCCTCAATGATGCCAGAGAAAAGGCGGAGGCCCTGATCAATGAGGCTACCATCCACACCAATCAGCTGATCAACGAGCATGAGATCATGCAGCAGGCGTACAATCAGGCTAATGAAGTGGTTTCCATGGCCAGCAGACAAGCTCAGGAGATTCTGGACAATGCTACCACAGAGGCCAACAGCGTGCGTATGGCAGCGATGCAGTATATGGATGATATGCTTGCACATTTGGAGAGCATTATTCAGGCATCTACCCAGTCTGCTGTTGCAAACTATGAGAATCTGATCGGTTCCCTGAACCATTATCACGACATTATTCAGTCCAACCGCAGTGAACTCCATCCTGCAGAGGCTGACCAGGGTGCTGAGTTTACTGAGAGCGGAGCAGAAGATGGCGGCATTGATCTGATTTGATGATTTAGATATTAGGATAAAAATATTTTTAAAAATATTGGATAGATGATATTTGCCGGGAACGGATGCCTCGCTATGCTTGGCATCCGTTTTAAGAACAGAGTTTTGAGATCAATCAGGACAAAGAAAGTGTTGATGCGATATGAACAACAATAAAAAGAGCAATATCGGACAGAAGATGCAGGATGCGATACAAGAGGGACTTAGTACGGGCGATTTTAAATACTTCAACGAACTTGTCTCCGAGACAGTTTCCGAAGCGATGGGCGAGGTGAAAAAACAGGCATCTCATGTATCTCAGTCCTTTGAATGGCAGAAAACATATACGCGATATAAATCCGAAGTGAACCAAAACGGCGCGGGTCGGAATTCGGATCGTTCTAATGTGACAAAGACAAGACCGGAACCTCAGCTGCCTGCCATTAAGACCAAGAAGGTAGGAGAAGTGGCAAGTGTTCTGTATAGGACATTTGGCGGTATTGGTATCGGTGTAAGTGGTGCTATGCTTGGTGTTTTGGCGTTGGCCGGAATCTTCGGGTGGCAGACTTTTTTGTTCGGAGGATTGGCACTGGGTTCCTTTGCCATGGTGCAAAACGGTATTTCCAAGAAAAAGCTTCTGAAACGGGCTGCCAGATATGTCCAGATCTGCGGAAAGAATGCGTATGTTGACATTGATATATTGGCGGCGCATACCGGCCAGAAGGTACGCAAGGTATTAAGTGATGTAAAACAGATGATCCGGATCGGTATTTTCCCGGAAGGACATCTGGATGATGACCAGGCAGTATTGATGCTGAGCGACACTGTATTTAAGGAGTACATAGACCTGCAGAAGCAGCGAAAGGCTCTGGAAATCGAACAAAAAGTTGCCGCTATGAAAAATAAGAATAAGAAAAAGAACATAGAAAGTGAGCCTGTTGTAGTAGAAGCAGCGGCTGTGAATATTGAGGAATTGGAGGAGCATCCGGATCCCGATATTGCACAGATGATCCGTGACGGCAAGGGTTTTATCAAGAGAATACGCATTGCCAACGATGAAATCCCCGGTGAGGTGATCTCCAACAAGTTGTATGAGTTGGAACGGCTTTTGAAAGAGATCTTCGAGCGTGTGAAAGAGCATCCTGAGGAGAAAGAGCAGATGCGTAAATTTATGAATTACTATCTGCCTACGACACTGAAGCTGGTGGAGGCTTACGCGGAATTTGATCGTGTCAGTGTGCCGGGAGAAGATATTCTTTCTGCAAAAGCAGAGATTGAGAAAGCACTGGATACCATCAATCAGGCCTTTAGTGAACTTTTGAATAAGTTGTTCAAGGCTTCGGTCTTTGATGTGACCACGGATGCCCAGGTGCTTCAGACCATGCTTGCCAAGGAAGGCCTGACCAGGGACGAAATCAGCGGAAGATCCTGATATTTATATAAGGCTTCAGAAAGTATCGTTTTAGGGAAGATATAAGAGAAGATACAAGCAGAATTTGATAGAAATAAATGTGATAACAGGAGGTCATTGATATGAGCAAGAATCTGGATGAATTATTACAGGAGGCTCCCACCCTTACTTTTGAACCCTTTCCCCAGGAAGAAAATAAGCCTGAGAAGACTGCTGTTGCAGTGCAGGAGGAAAAGAAAGAAGAGTTAAAGGTTGTGCTGTCCCCTGAAGAACAGAAAATGGTAGATAATTTTGCGGCGCAGATTGACCTGACCAATACCCAGATGGTACTGCAGTATGGTGCCGGCAGTCAGAAGAAAATTGCAGATTTTTCTGAAACTGCACTGATGAGCGTGCGCACCAAAGACATGGGTGAAGTTGGCGAGATGCTGACTGATGTAGTGGCCCAGCTGCGTGAGTTTGAGGAAGAGGAAGAAAAGGGATTTCTGGGTCTTTTTAAGAAGACAGGCAATAAAGTGGCCAATCTGAAGGCAAAATATGACAAAGCGGAAGTGAATGTAAACAAGATCTGTGATGCGCTGGAGCAGCATCAGATCGTTTTGCTTAAAGATGTAGCCATGCTGGATAAAATGTATGAGCTGAACCTGAATTATTTTAAGGAACTGTCTATGTACATCCTGGCCGGCAAGCAGAAACTGGAACAGGCTCAGAATGTGGAGCTTCCTGCCATGCTTGAGAAAGCCAAACTGAGCGGTCTGCCCGAGGATACCCAGGCGGCAAAGGATTTTGCATCCATGATCAATCGCTTTGAGAAAAAGATTCACGATCTGGAACTGACCAAGACTGTTTCCCTGCAGATGGCACCGCAGATCAGACTGATCCAGAGTAATGATACTGCCATGTCCGACAAGATCCAGTCCACGCTGGTGAACACCATTCCTCTCTGGAAGAGCCAGATGGTGATCGCTATCGGTCTGGAACATTCCACTGATGCAGCAAGAGCACAGCGCGAAGTCAGCGATATGACCAATGAACTTTTGAAGAAGAATGCAGAGGCATTGAAGCTTGCAACACTGGAGACTGCCAAGGAGTCCGAGCGCGGTATTGTTGATATTGAGACTTTGCAGGCTACCAATCAGACCCTGATCAGCACTTTTGATGAAGTGATGAAGATTCAGCAGGAAGGCCGCGAGAAGCGTAAGAATGCGGAGATTGAACTGCGCAGAATTGAAAATGAGATGCGTGACAAACTGCTGGAAATGAGTGCCCATGCATAAAGCCCGAGAGTCAGCTTGGAGTATATGACCATTGTCATGTGAAGAAACAATGAAATTTTATGACGGATGCCTCTGTGTTTGGCATCCGTCCTTTTTAAAAATGGGAAGTAAGAAAACACCAACCTGTATAATATAGAGCAGTGAGTCCTGTCAGGATTAGTTTATGCAGTATGTAGGTTTTGATGGAAAGACCGGTGCTTTTCATGCAGCTATTAGTCTGGGCGATGCAGCAAAGTCCTCCGAAGGGCAACAGGATCAGAGACAAGAAGGGGTAGGAAGCGCCCAAGATTTGGAGCCCGCCGGTGATTTCCAGAAAAGGAGCCAGCAAAACAGGCCGCCTTCCCAGAGCGATATGTACAGGAAGATTCAGTACATTGAAAAGAATCATGTAGCCTCCCAGGGTAAGTATACTGTCCAGTGCAGTTTGAATGGCAGCATCAATGGCATTTAACAGACCAAGAGGCTTGGCGGCGGTAGCATTTGGTATTCCGTGAGACTTTATGGAAATGGCTGAAAATCCGGTGTTTGGCGACAGATCCCGAAACCGAGTATACCGTAAAAATAAACCGTAGAGAAACGGCAGCCCATACATGCCAAACAAATATGGTCCCGCATTTCTGAGTGGTATGTTCAAAAGGGGAAGTACAAAGCTGCAGAAATATACAGGCCCGATGTTATTGCAAAAAGCCAGCAGAAACGTTGCCTCCCGCCCTGTGATTTTTTCGTGTGAGAACATCTGGGCAATTGTCTTGGCGCCCATGGGAAATCCGCACAAAAATCCCATGAACATTACATAACATACATTTTTTGATATACGAAAGAGCGGCTTTATGATAGGATAGAGAAAGAGGATGAATTTTTCAGTGAGAGACATTTTTATCATAACTCCTGAAAGTATCATAAATGGTAAGAGTGAGGGAATCATTTTTTGGAACCATAAGTTCAAGCCCGTCAGTGCGTAAAATAGACTGTAGTCGGAATGTGTAAGGATGCAGACTGTAAGGAGCAGGAATAAAAGAGACACGAGCGTTTCCTTCTTTCTTATAAAATGCTTCTGATAACAGAATAAAGCCCGGGAATGATTCTATAGTATATGTCCGGCATAGAAAATTAGAACAGAGAGGTAGCGCCAATGCGCTTGGATAAATTTTTATGTGAAATGAATATCGGTACTCGCAGTCAGGTGAAGGATTATATCAAAAAAGGTCTTGTGACAGTCAATGACCAGACGGCAAAAAAGCCTGAGGTACATGTGGCACCTGAGACTGACAAAATTGCTTTTCGAGGGGAAGTCCTTACCTTTCAGGAGTTTTATTACTTTATGCTGAACAAACCTCAGGGCGTAGTATCTGCTACCAGGGATAATCACGAAAAAACAGTTTTAGATCTGTTGCCCATCAAGAGGGACGATCTTTTCCCGGTGGGACGTTTGGACAAGGATACGGAAGGGCTTTTGATCATAACAAATGACGGTCCTCTGGCTCATGAGCTGCTCTCACCTAAAAAGCATGTGGATAAGACTTATCTTGTGACCATCAGGGATGAATTGACCGATGAAGTCAAAAGTAAATTGGAGCAAGGGGTTGATATTGGCGATGAAAAGCCGACCATGCCTGCCCGTGTAGAAATTCTGAACGACAACCAAATATATCTGACCATCCGCGAAGGACGCTTTCATCAGGTGAAACGGATGCTGCAGGCAGTGGACAATGAGGTGTTGGCGCTAAAGAGAGTAAGTTTCGGTGGAATTGCGTTGGACGGATCATTAAAACCCGGTGAATGTCGCGAGCTTTCGGCAGAGGAAGTATTAATTCTGCAAACAAAACAAGCGGCAGTAAAAGATGCCGTGAAACAAAAAATGATGCAGAATAAGGACGCCGTAATCTTCGATCTGGATGGTTCTCTGGTAGATTCCATGTGGATCTGGAGAGATATTGATATTGAATATTTGGGCCGATTCGGTATTGAACTGCCTGACAATCTCCAGGAAGAGCTGGAGGGGAAAAGTTTCAGCGAAACGGCTGATTATTTCAAGGAACGGTTCCCTATTCCGGATTCTGTTGAGCAGATAAAGGCGGACTGGAACCGGATGGCTTGGGACAAATATTTGAATGAGGTGCCCTTAAAGCCCGGTATTCCTGAATTTCTGGACGGCTGCAGAAGAAATGGTATCAAACTGGGTATTGCCACCAGCAATTCAAGGGAGTTGGTGGAAAATATTGCCAAGGTACACAATCTGCGGGATTATTTTTCCTGTATTATGACAGCCTGCGATGTAAAAAAGGGGAAACCTGCGCCGGATATTTATCTGGCAGTGGCCAAGAAACTGGGCGTAGAGCCCGGGCGATGTCTTGTGTTTGAAGATATTGTCCCCGGCATTATGGCGGGAAAAAATGCCGGTATGGAAGTGTGTGCTGTGGAGGATGCCTATTCGACACATATAAAAGAACAGAAAGAAGAACTTGCAGATTATTATCTGGAGGATTTTTATGGAATATTCTAATAAGAAAAGATTTTTGCCTACAACTTATGAGGAAATGCAGGAGAGAGGGATCGAACAGCTGGATTTTGTCTATGTGACAGGAGATGCTTACGTGGATCATCCTTCTTTTGGGCATGCTATTATCAGCCGGGTGTTAGAGTCCCGCGGTTATTCTGTGGGAATTATTGCCCAGCCTGACTGGAAGGATGACAAAAGCGTGACGATTCTGGGGCGCCCAAGACTGGGATTTTTGATCTCCGCCGGAAATATGGACAGTTGTGTGAATCATTATTCTGTATCAAAAAAGCGCAGAACTACAGACGCTTACACGCCCGGCGGCGAGATGGGGAAGCGCCCTGATCATGCTACTGTAGTGTATGGCAATCTGATCCGTAAAACGTATCGTGATGTGCCGATCATCATCGGCGGAATTGAGGCCAGCCTGCGCCGCCTGGCACATTATGATTATTGGACCGACAGTTTTAAGCGTTCTGTGCTTCTGGATAGTCAGGCTGATCTGATTTCCTACGGCATGGGTGAAAAGTCTATCGTTGAGATTGCAGATGCTCTGGCCAGCGGCATTGCAGTAAAAGACATTTCCTTCATCAAAGGTACTGTTTATAAGACGAAAGACATATCAGGTGTTTATGATGGTGTAAGCCTGCCTTCTTACCAGGAAATGAAAGAAAACAGGGAGGCATACGCTAAGAGTTTTGCCATCCAGTATCAAAATACTGACTTTTGTACCGGAAAGCCGTTAGTGGAGGCATATCCAAACGGTGTTTTCGTGGTACAGAATCCACCTCAGGCACCCCTTACTACCGAAGAAATGGATGCTATTTACGATCTGCCGTATATGCGCACTTACCATCCCGCCTACGAGGAAAAGGGGGGAGTACCTGCTATTGCGGAGATCAAATTCTCTTTGATCAGCAATAGAGGGTGCTTTGGCGGATGTAGTTTCTGTGCACTGACCTTTCATCAGGGCCGCACCATTCAGGTGCGAAGTCACGAATCTATCATGAAAGAAGCACAGCTTTTGATTCAGGATCCCGACTTTAAAGGATATATTCATGATGTGGGCGGCCCTACTGCCAACTTCCGTCATCCTTCCTGTGAGAAGCAGATGACCAAAGGCGTGTGTAAGAACAGACAGTGTCTGTTCCCTAAGCCTTGCCCTAATTTAAAGGCAGACCACAAAGACTATTTGAAGCTTTTACAAAGCCTGCGTGCCCTTCCCGGTGTAAAGAAAGTGTTTGTCCGCTCCGGCATCAGATTTGATTATCTGCTTGCTGATCCGGATGATACTTTTTTCAGGGAATTGGTGGAGCATCATATCAGCGGTCAGCTGAAAGTTGCTCCGGAGCATATCTCTGATGCAGTATTAAAGCGCATGGGCAAGCCGGAGAATGCGGTTTATCAGCGTTTTATAGAGAAATATAAGCGCTTGAATCAGAAAATGGGCAAAAATCAGTTTGTGGTGCCCTATCTGATGTCTTCCCATCCCGGTTCAACCTTAAAGGAGGCCATCGAATTGGCAGAATATCTGCGTGATCTGGGCTATATGCCGGAGCAGGTCCAGGACTTTTATCCGACACCGTCCACCCTATCCACAGTCATGTACTATACCGGTTTGGATCCCAGGGATATGAAGCCTGTATATGTATGCCGCAATCCTCATGAGAAGGCAATGCAGCGGGCATTGATACAGTACCGCAATCCTAAGAATTACGATCTGGTCTATGAAGCGCTGGTGGCTGCTGACAGGACAGATTTGATCGGTTTTGATAAAAAGTGTCTGATCAGACCCAGAAAACTTGCGGGAGAACGCGGTGAGTCCGGTAAAGAGCGAGAGGGATCCGGCAGAAAAGCAGGCAAGACGCAGGTGCACAGCGGAAGGTCCGGCGGTGTAAAACAAAAGGCATCAGGAAACAGCAAGGCCGGCGCAGGGAAAACATCCCAAGGCAGACAGAGTAAAGAGTTAGATAAGAAACCTTCCAACAAAAAAACGATCCGCAATACCCATCAGAAGAAGCAAAAGTAAGAAACAAAAATAAGAAGTAAACAAAAGTAAGACGTAAACATAAGAAGCAAACATAAGGAGCTGTATTAAGCAAACTGTTATTTGGAAAGGAGACGAAATATGAACGTTATAATTATTACTGGAGCATCCTCCGGTATCGGCATGGAATTTGCCAGACAGATGGACGCCCATTTTTCCAATATTGATGAATTTTGGCTGATTGCCAGAAGACGTGACCAACTGGAGGCTCTGGCCGGAAGACTGCAGCATCGCTGCCGCATTCTTTCTATGGATATTACAAAGGATGCCCAGCTGGAGCGCCTTGAGGATACCCTTCAGGAAAAGGGAGCGGTGGTCCGTATGCTGATCAATGCAGCGGGCTATGGCGTTTTGGGCAAATTTGACGAGCAGGACAGAGAAAGTGAACTGGGTATGGTGCGTCTGAACTGCGAAGCCCTGACCAACATCACACACCGCGTGATTCCTTATATGAGAAGAGGGAGCAGGATAATCCAGATTGCATCTGTAGCGGCATTTCTTCCTCAGATTGGTTTTGCGGTATATGCGGCTTCCAAGGCTTATGTGCACAGTTTTTCCCGGGCATTGGGAGAGGAACTGCGGGATCAGGGCATTTATGTGACCAGCGTTTGCCCCGGACCTGTAGACACTCCGTTCTTCGATCGGGCAGAAAAGACAGGCAATACAATGGAGATTAAGAAGTATGTGATGGTGAAGGCTGACGGTGTGGTGGCAAAAGCACTGAGGGATTCTTATCACAAGCTGCCTATGTCCGTTTACAGCCCCATGATGCACGCTTTTTTAGGTGTCACTAAATTTGTGCCTCATGGCCTTTGCTTGAAAGTGATGAAATTGTTTAAATAATACGTTGATCACTGCGTATGGAAAATGCTGCGAAATGGCACTTTCAGAGCAGAAAATACAGAACGATGAAAAGAGAGAATCAGATGAAAATTGGCAGAATGTTTATCAATGACAATTATAAAGGTACCAGAGATTATTTAAAGACCCAGAAAAATTATGAGATTGCAAGAACAGTACTGTATTTTGCAATTTCAGCAAGCCTTTTTGCGGCAGGGTGGATCACTACAGGCAGTCGAGAAAATCTGCTGACCATTGTGGCTGTATTGGGATGTCTTCCGGCCTGTAAGAGTGCTGTGGATATGATCATGTATCTGCGCTATAAGGGCTGCAGCAATGAAAATGCAGAAGTGATCGCACCTCATGCGCAAGGGTTGTTTTGTTTGTATGATATGGTATTTACTTCTTATGAGAAAACTTATAATGTTGCCCATATCACTGTGTGCGATAATACCATCTGCGGCTTCACCCAGAGTGAAAAATTTGACGAGCAGGCTTTTTACAAGCATATGGATAGTGTGCTGAAAAAAGATGGTTACAAAGAGACCTCTATCAAAATTTTTAAAGATATTAAAAAATACACCCAGCGCCTGGATCAGATGCAGGAACTGGAGGTACACGAAGAGTTTACGGAAGGCATTCTTGGGACTATGAAGAGTGTCAGCCTGTAAAGGAGCAGCCATGCAGTCTGTGACAATTACCAAAAATCAGGCGGGACAGCGTCTGGACAAATTTTTAAAAAAGTATCTGCCGGAAGCAGAGAACAGCTTCTTATACAAGATGCTGAGAAAGAAAAATATTACTTTGAACGGTAAAAAAGCCGAGGGAAAGGAAATGCTTGCACAGGAAGATGTGGTGTGTTTTTTCTTTTCTGAGGAGACTTTTGCCAAATTCAGGGGGAATAGTGTAAGTGATAAAGCTTCGTCCGGTTTAGAAACAAGTACAGATGGGCGTTTGATGAATAAAAAAGTAGTGCCAACCATTAAAATGACTAAACGAGTCAATGAAGAGAATGAATACTATAAGGCATATCGTTCTTTGTCGGGTATCACTGTTCTCTATGAAGATGAAGATGTTTTGTTTGTAAATAAACCCGTGGGTGTACTTACCCAGAAAGCAAAACCTGCTGACTTATCACTGAACGAATGGTTGATCGGTTATTTGCTGGAAAAAGGCGACATCACAGAGGAAGAATTGGAGACTTTTCATCCTTCTGTATGCAATCGCCTGGACCGCAACACCAGCGGCATCGTGCTCTGCGGCAAAACGCTGCCCGGCTCCCAGATGCTGAGCAGTGTGATCAGAGATCGTCTTGTACGGAAATTTTATCATACTATTTGTGTGGGCAAGGTCAGTCAGAATGCTTCCATTGAAGGTTACCTGCAAAAGGATGAGGCGGCCAACAAAGTACGTATTTCAAAGGTAAAAGCAGAAAACACTGCAAAAGAGGGGGAGTCTTACATTAAGACCGCATATCATCCTCTGCAGTGTTCTGATAAATATACGTTATTGGAAGTGGAACTGATCACCGGTAAGACCCATCAGATCAGAGCCCACATGGCCAGCATCGGACATCCCATCATCGGCGATTACAAATATGGTAATACCAAGGTTAATAATTCCTTAAAACAGCAGTTTGGCTTGGAGGCCCAGTTGCTTCACGCAAGACGTATTGAGTTCACGGCAGATTCGTCTGTGCCGGAGGGGTTACAGGGATTGGTGATTACTGCGCCTTGTCCAAAGCAGTTTGAAGAGTTAAAAAAGTTAGTGGTCAGTCATGTTTAGTCATTGTAGTCGTTCTTTAAGGACATTAATGAACGGTATAACAGAAGACACCTCCGGTATATTAGCAGTACCGGGGTAATCAATACAAGCCTGAATGTATGCCACCACATTTTCAATCGGTACCTCAGGTTCCAGAATATGTGTAGGGCACACATATAAACCGCCTTTTTTCCCGGCGATATCCAGATGTTCGAAGACTTTACGGCGGACTTCCTCCGGAGTGCCGTAAGGCATTGTAGTCTGTGTTCCAATGGTTCCGTGGAAGGACAGTCGATCACCGAAACGATCATGAATTTCCCTGAAATCCATGCACTCCGGCTGAACAGGATTGAGAACATCTACACCGGCTTCGATAAGATAGGGAATCAGTTCTGTTATGTGTCCGCAAGAATGATAGAAGATCAGGATGTCCGGATTGACAGCGCGAGCTGCATCGATTACGCGCTTCAATCTGGGCTTAAGCCATTCGTCATACAAGCTTTCGCTCATCATGATGGTGTGCTGCATTCCAACATCGTCACCAAGGAAAATACCATCCGCGCCTGCTTTGGCGAAACTTACTGCTCTCTGAATGGCAATTTCGGTCACACGGTCAAGCAAGACAGTTGCCATGGGATCGTCACTCATCATGTCACACATCAGATTTTCCATACCACGCATATACCACGCGGTTTCCCATATAGTGCACTGCATAGAACCAACCACGGCTCTGTCTTCGTCGTGGAATGCTTTTACTGCCTTGATTTGTTCTTCAAGACCTTCGTTGTGGAATACCGGCAGCGGATAGCTTTCGATCTGCTCCACAGAATCAAAGTCTTTCATGGGATTGTGCATATAAGTCATGTGATAGGCAGCTGCTGAACCGGGTTCATGTGCAACGCCCCATTTGTCTATGCGCGTACCGGGTTTGAAATTTTTGTTTTTATAAATATTTTTCAAGAAATACTCTTCGGATTGGCAGGTGAAAGGCAAGTCTTTGATATATCCTTCCCCAATCGGCAAATTCAGATCGTGTTCCAAAAGATAGGTCTGATATTTTTCCTTGAGGCTGGGACAAAGTATTAAGTTTACAGGCATATATTCATAGCCTTTACGGCGTCCGATAGATATAAAATTCTCGCGATTTGTCATGAAATCTCATCTACTCCTTCTTGAAATAATTTCCATATTCTCTGTTTGCCCCTCAAAATCTGATTATGAAAGTGCAACTGCAATAATGTCGACTTATGCATTGTAGATTCTGTATGGATATGATATATATAATATATCAAAAGTTACTTCTATAACATACGTATTTCGGTAAATTTTATATCTGTTTCAGAAAATGGTGAAGATATGTATACAGATTTTTGTGTTGCGGATAAAGTGAATTATAATACTTCTCTGGGAGTCTATAGTATTTACAGAGTGTTTGCGGATCGTTCTTATCGGGTAAATCATTTGCCAAGAAAAAATTCCCCTAAGAAGAGATTTGTTTTTGTATATACAGATTGGGGAAGCGGAGTACTATCATGCGCAAATGGTGATTTTGTTCTTGAGGCACATACAGCACTGATTTTTTCTATGGAAACGTCATTTACTTATAGGACTTTAAATCAGCAGTGGAATTTCTGGTGGTTTGAATTTGATGGAGATTTCCTTTATGATGTGGGACGCTGTTTTTATTTAAAAAATGATTCCTGGATGGAAGAAATGGGGCGGTTGGCTTTATCCAGTCTTCGGGAAGGCAGAGGATTGGAGTCAGCATATTTAACGGCAATACTTGCTTTTGCCCATGAGAGTGCCGATAAGGCAAAATCCAAAGAAGAAGAGATCTTTGCCAGGGCGCAGGAACTGATTAGGGAAAAGCTGTATCATAATTCCGTGGCTTCTCTGGCAAGTCAATTGTGTGTAGAACCTCGTACGCTTTATAATTTGTTTTTAAGATATGCGGGATGTTCGCCGAAAAAATATTTGAAGAATTATTGTATAGACCATGCAAAATATCTTTTGCTACATACTACCAAAAGTGTAGGGCAGATTTCAGATGAAATTGGATTTTCCAATCAATTTCATTTTAGCAGAGTATTCCGTGAGACTATCGGCATGACACCCAGTGAATACAGACAAACAGGAGGCGAATTATGAAATTAAGATCTTATGTTGCTGCAAAAGATTATCAAATTATTAAGAATTGGATCACAGATGAGCGCATGCATGATCTTTGGTGTGCAAAGCGGATTCCTTATCCTATGACTGAGGACAATTTACAGGAATTTCTGGAAAAGGATGCTCAGGAATGGGGCGGTAAGCCTTATATTGCAACAGAAGAGGATAGTGATATTCCGGTCGGATTTTTTATTATTACAGTAAATAACGGTGCTAACAGTGCCTTTTATAAATGTATCATGGTTGATAATTCCCTTCGTGGAAAAGGGTACGGTACCCGGATGATCGAACAAGTGAAAAGATATGCTTTCGATGAGTTAGGCGTATCTTTGGTACAATTGAATGTTTTTGATGCCAATCCGGGCGCTAAAAGATGTTATGAGAAAGCAGGATTTGAGGTTGAGAGTTTTACGGAAAATTCCCTTGCGTTTGGTGCAGAAAGTTGGGGGCATTACCGTATGATCGCAAAGAAGCCTGCTGAGTAAAGGGAGGAATTAGAATGATTATTTTAATTACAGGGGCATCCCATACCGGAAAGACAGCACTTTCCCAGAGATTGCTGGAAAAATATCATTATACCTATTTGTCTATTGATCATTTAAAAATGGGACTTATTCGAAGCGGTCAGACGGAACTGACACCGATGAGCAAGGATAGTCTTCTTACAGAATATCTTTGGCCTATCGTCCGTGAAATGGTAAAGACTGCTATCGAAAATAAACAGAACTTAATTGTGGAAGGATGTTATATTCCATTTGATTGGGCAAGAGATTTCGAAGCAGAATATTTGGAGCATATTAAATATTATTGTCTGGTCATGAGTGAAAAGTATATCAGAAATCATTTTGATGATATCAAAGCATATGCAAGCGTAGTGGAGAATCGGATTGACGATGAATATTGCACTATGGAAATGTTATTGCGTGATAATGATGAAATACTTGAAAAGTGCAAAGCGTATGGAGCAAATTATATATTGATTGATGAGGAATATCAGGTTGAGGTAGAGGTGTGAAAATGAGAAAAATATTACCGATTTTAATAACGGCACTGGTATTGACTGGTTGTAATTCTGCACCTGGTCATACAAAGAATAGTTATCGACAGAAAACTATGAATGAAGCAATCTCTATGCTAAAGGAAACATCTGATTATATTATTTTGGATGTACGAACAATTACAGAGTATAAAGAGAAACACATTCCGGGGGCTATCAATATTCCTAATGAAACGATTGCTTCTGAGGAACCGGTTGAATTAACTGATAAAGAACAGTTGATTTATGTGTATTGTCGCAGCGGTAACCGCAGCAAGCAGGCAGCCCAAAAACTGGCCGATCTGGGTTATACAAATATTGTGGAAATTGGCGGAATTATTGATTGGCCGGGAGAGACTGTTTCGGAATAAATAGGGATTTATTACTTGAAATATTCACACAAAACTGTTATTATTTTGTAAAATGCTCCTGATACAAGGTCAGGGGCATTTTATATATAACTGATACAATGTGATTGGAAAGCGAGGATCACCATGGAAAATAATTTCAATGAATATATCACTTTCACAGTAACCGCAAAGGACGGCACGGAAGTGGAAATGGCTGTTGTGGATGAATTTGATTTTGAGAATAAGCATTATGTGGTAGGAGCTGTGATCAAAGACGATACTGTCTGTGAAGACGGACTTTATATTTACAAAAGCGTTATTGAGGGCGAGGACTTCAGGGTAGAAAAGATTACCCGTGAATTTGAATACAAGAGAATTGCAGAAGCCTACATGGAGATGGAAAATGAATAAAGATACTTATTCATTATTGGAAAATTATATGATTTCCTGCGCAGAAGACAGCGCTCATGACAAAGAACATATTTACCGTGTCATGTATAATGCCATGAGGATTGCCAAGACGGAAGAAAATGTGGATTTTGACATACTGATAACGGCATGTCTGCTCCATGATGTGGGAAGAAAAGAACAGTTTGCAGATCCAACGCTTTGTCATGCAATGGTCGGTGGCGATAAAGCGTACGCTTTTCTGGTGGAACATGGTTTTGGCATGTCTTTTGCAGAGACTGTAAGAAAGTGCATTCAGACACACCGCTTCAGGCAGAACAATCAGCCGGAGAGTTTAGAGGCGAAAATTCTATTTGATGCGGATAAATTGGATGTGTCCGGTGCCCTTGGGATCGCACGCACCCTTCTCTATCAGGGGAATATGTCAGAACCGTTATATGCTGTTTGGCCGGATGGAAGTATTTCAAACGGTGAAAACGATGACAGGCCTTCTTTTTTTCAGGAGTATAAGTACAAATTGGAAAAAATGTATGAGAAGTTTTTTACAGCAGAAGGAAAGCGCCTGGCATGCGGAAGGCAAAGGGCAGCGGCTGCATTTTACAATGATTTGTACCGGGAGGTGCAGGAATCATATGAGGGGAAAGATTTACTTGGTGACTTACTTGCATAATAGAGCTATTTTTACAGCATGCTTTTGAAAATAGTAGTAAGAATATGTTGCTGGATTAAGACCTATGTTTAAATAAGAAATTAACGAAAGAATGAGCAGGCATATAAAATAGAAAGGGGAGTACAGAAGATGAAGCTTTATACAGCACTTTTAAACAAAGAAGAGAAATTATTTGTGGGCTTTGGTGAAGAGTCTGCAGTCTATCTTTTAGAGGATTTAGGATTTGTTTTTGAGGATATGAATGATCTGATCTGCAATATCACTGAAGAAGAGAAGCAAAGCCTTTACGAGATGGCAGAGAGCGGCATCAATGAGAAGGCCTATGATGTGGAAACGCTGGAACTGCTGGCACCCATCGTGAGACCCAGACAGGATGTGATCTGCCTTGGGATCAATTATGATGAGCATGCTAAGGAGGCGGGACAGTATTCACAGGAAGCTTTTGGCGGCGAGAGACCTTATACTATTTATTTTTCCAAGCGTGTGAGCAGAGCTACCGGCCCGAAAGAAGGAATTCCTTCCTATGAAGGTCTTGTGGACAGTCTGGATTATGAGTCTGAGCTGGGCGTTGTGCTGGGCAAGGATATTAAAGGTGTTTCCAAAGAGGACGCTTTGGATGCGGTGTTTGGTTATACGGTGATCAATGATGTAAGCGCCAGAAATCTGCAGACCAGACACAAACAGTGGTATGTAGGAAAGAGTATGGATGGTTTTACGCCGATTGGCCCCTGCATTGTGACTGCTGATGAGATTGAAGATGTCCAGAATCTGGATATTAAGAGCTTTGTAAACGGTGAACTCCGCCAGAACAGCAATACCAAATATATGATCCAGACTGTTGCAGGTGCAATTTCCGAATTATCTCAGGGAATGACTCTGCAGGCTGCAACTGTGATCGCTACAGGCACTCCGGCAGGTGTAGGCATGGGCATGAACCCGCCCTGTTTCCTGAAAAAGGGTGATGTGGTAGTCTGTGAGATTGAAAAGATAGGACGAATTGAGAATCCGATTGTTTAATTGATTTTATAATAAGGAAAGCAAAATATGTCAACTTGGAATTCCAGAGGCCTTAGAGGCTCCACTCTGGAGGATATGATCAACAGAACAAATGAAAAATACGCTGAGAACGGTCTTGCACTGATCCAGAAGGTTCCCACACCCATTACTCCTATCAAAATGGACAAGGAGAAGCGTCAGATTACCCTTGCTTATTTTGAACAGAAGAGTACGGTGGACTACATTGGTGCGGTGCAGGGGTATCCCGTCTGCTTTGATGCCAAGGAGTGTGCCGTTGACACCTTCTCTCTTCAAAATATTCATGAACATCAGATGGAGTTCATGCGCAAGTTTGAAGCCCAGGGCGGTATTTCTTTCTTCCTGATTTTTTACAGTCATAAGGATCTGTTTTATTATCTTCCTTATGAAATGATGCGATTCTTTTGGGACAGGGCCCAAGAGGGCGGGCGGAAGAGTTTCCGTTTTGAAGAACTGAATCCTGGGTATGTGCTGCCCAAAAAGCATGGAATTTTAGTGCCTTATCTGGATATGCTGCAGAAAGATCTGGAGGATCGGGATTAAGAGGTATATGGAACGGAATCCTTAAGAAAGACTTGACAGAAACATAAGATTTCAGTATACTTACATAATAATTTAATATATTACCAAATTAGCACTGCGAAGCGATAAAGCAAACAGCAAACCTTCACAGTGCACTGCTGAAAGAGGATACCACATGAACAAGTTGTTGCATACGCCTGAAGGTGTAAGAGACATTTACGGAAAAGAATATGCCAGAAAGCTGGCACTGGAAAAGCAGCTCCATGAGACGATTCATGGTTACGGCTATGAGGATATTCAGACCCCGACCTTTGAATTTTTTGATGTATTTTCCAGTAATATCGGTACCACGCCCAGCAATGAACTTTACAAGTTCTACGATAAGGATGGCAATACCCTTGTGCTTCGTCCGGACTTTACCCCCTCCATCGCCAGATGTGCTGCGAAATATTTTATGGAAGCGGAAGTGCCCATCCGTTTCAGTTACATGGGCAATACTTTCTCCAACAATTCCAATCTGCAAGGAAAACTGAAGGAAGTGACACAGATGGGTGCAGAGCTCATCAATGATCCGGGAGTGGAAGCGGATGCAGAGATGGTGCGGCTTGTGATTGAAACTTTGCAAAATGCCGGTCTGAACAAGTTCCGTGTGACCATTGGCGAGGTGGATTATTTCAAGGGTCTGTGTGAAGAAGCGGGACTAAATGAGGAGACGGAGAATGATCTGCGTGCCTGCATCTGTGAAAAGAATTATTTTGCTGCAGCGCAGCTTTTGACAGAGCGCAATGTAGCAGAGCCCTACCGCAGCATTTTACTGAAGCTGGCTGATATGTTCGAGAGCAGAGAGTCCTTGGCAGAAGCCAAAGAAATGGTGAAGAATACCAGATCCTTAAAAGCCATTGCCCGTCTGGAGGAGTTGTACCAGCTCCTGAAAGAATATCATGTGGAAGAATATGTGGCTTTCGACCTGGGAATGCTCAGCAATTACAATTATTATACAGGTGTTATTTTTAAAGCCTATACAATGGGCACCGGTGATGCTATAGTCAAGGGGGGCCGTTATGACAATCTGTTAAAGCAGTTCGGCAAGGATGCACCGGCAATTGGTTTTGTGATTGTGATCGATGATCTGCTGGAGGCGCTGAACCGTCAAACCTGTGGCGGTGAGGAAGAGCGCTATCTGACAATTGCCCTCGGAAAGGGCAGGATTGCAGGAAAAACCCTGCAGCTTTTGGAAGAGATTGGCATTACCTGTGAGGAAATGAAGGATAAGGATTCCAGAAAACTGATCTTTGTCAACGATGAATTAAAGCTTCGTTTCTTCCTGGCCAAAGGGCCTGATGTACCTACCTATGTGGAATATGGTGCTGCAGATATCGGTGTGGTAGGAAAAGATATCATTATGGAAGAAAACCGCAATGTACATGAGGTGCTGGATTTGGGATTTGGCAAGTGCAGAATGTGCGTCTGCGGACCGGAAAGTGCAAGAGAACTCTTAAAGCATCATGAGCGCATCCGTGTGGCCAGCAAATATCCCAAGATTGCCAAAGAATATTTCTTCGACAAAAAGCATCAGACCGTAGACATTATCAAGCTGAACGGTTCCGTGGAACTGGGACCTTTGGTGGAGTTGTCAGATGTGATTGTGGATATCGTAGAAACCGGTTCCACCCTGAGAGAAAATGGCCTTGATGTGCTTGAGGAAGTTTGTCAGCTTTCTACCAGAATGATCGTGAATCCCGTGAGTCTGCAGATGGAAGCGGAGCGTATTAAGGCGCTGGTGCTTGCGATCAGGGAAAAATTAAAGTAGAAACTGACAAAGCGCTGAGAAAAAGCGTTGGGAAAACCGTAAAAGATGTATGATAGATGTACAAATACAAATAACAGGTCAAACATCAGATGAAAGAAAGATTTGACCGCGGGAGTCAATGAAATGAAGATTATACAATTAACAAACGATACAAAGAAAGACATCTTGGAAAGTCTCTTGAAAAGAAGTCCCAACAATTATACCCAGTATGAAGCTGCTGTAAATGATATCATCGAAAATGTGCGTAAGGAAGGCGATAAGGCTGTATTTGATTATACACAGAGATTCGATGGTTTCCGGTTGAATCCTGAGAATATCAAGGTGACCAGAGCGGAGATCGAGGAGGCTTACAGTCTGCTTAATGAAGAATTGATCAATGTGATCCGTAAATCTGCAGAGAATATCCGCACTTTCCATGCCAAGCAGCTGCGTAGCAGCTGGTTTGATGCAAAGCCTGACGGCACCATTTTAGGTATGAAGATTACCCCTATCGCCAAGTCCGGTGTTTATGTGCCCGGGGGCAAGGCTGCATATCCCTCCAGCGTTTTGATGAACGTGATTCCTGCAAAAGTAGCCGGTGTGGATGAAATCATTATGACTACGCCTCCCGGAGCAGACGGTAAAGTAAATCCCGGTACTCTGGTAGCAGCTGATATTGCAGGCGTTGATACTATCTACAAAGTAGGCGGAGCCCAGGCAATTGCGGCAATGGCATTTGGTACAGAGTCCATCCCTAAAGTGGACAAGATAAGTGGTCCCGGCAATATTTACGTGGCTTTGGCCAAAAAGGCGGTATACGGTCATGTAAGTATTGATTCCATTGCAGGTCCCAGCGAGATTCTGGTGCTGGCTGATGAGGCCGCCAATCCCCGCTATGTGGCGGCAGATCTGCTGTCCCAGGCAGAGCATGATGAACTTGCAAGTGCTATTTTGATCACTACTTCGCAAGAATTGGCTGACAAAGTATCTGAGCAGGTAGATGTTTTTGTAAGCGAATTGCCCCGTTCCCGGATCATGCAGAGCTCTTTGGACAATTACGGTTACATACTGGTGGCTGAAAATATGGAGGATGCCATTGATGCTGCTAACGAGATTGCATCTGAACATCTTGAAATCCTCACCAAGAATCCTTTTGAGACCATGACAAAGATCCGCAATGCAGGTGCCATTTTCCTGGGCGAATATTCTTCTGAGCCTCTGGGTGATTATTTTGCGGGACCGAACCATATTTTACCTACTAACGGCACCGCCAAATTCTTTTCCCCTGTAAATGTGGATGACTTTATCAAAAAGAGCAGTATTATTTCTTATTCCAGGGAAGCGCTTGAAAAGGTTCATAAAGATATTGAACTGTTCGCAGAGAGTGAAGGCTTGACTGCCCATGCCAACAGTATTAAAGTCAGATTTGAATAACGAAAGCTAATTTGTAGAGGAAATATTATGGAACGTATTGCGAAGATAAACAGAAAAACAAAAGAAACTGATATCAATTTAAAACTTAATCTGGACGGAAGCGGAAAGTCCGAGATTCACACCGGCATTGGTTTTTTTGACCATATGCTGGAAGGATTTGCCAAGCATGGTTTTTTTGATCTGGATTGTACGGTTGACGGTGATCTTTACGTGGACGGACATCATACGGTGGAAGATACCGGTATTGTCTTGGGTGATGCTATCAAACAGGCAGTAGATGACAAAAAGGGAATGAAACGTTTCGGTTTTTTCATTCTGCCCATGGATGATGCCCTGGCTCTGTGTGCGATTGATATTTGCGGAAGGCCTTATCTGAATTTTGAATGTGACTTTACAGTTCAAAATGTAGGAGGTCTGGATACTGAACTTATCAGAGAATTTTTCTATGCCGTATCATACCGTGCCGGTATGAATCTGCATATCAAGCTTCTGTCCGGCAGCAATAACCATCATATTGCAGAGGCTGTGTTCAAAGCCTTTGCCAAAGCTTTGGACCAGGCGGTAAGCATGGATGAGCGCATTGACGGTGTGCTTTCTACAAAGGGAAGTCTGTAAAAGGGAGATTGTTTTACCTATGAACAAAAAGAAATTTATCGCTTGTATTTATTTATATCGCCAGCATGCGGTAAGAGGACTGAAAGATACTACGATCGTTGACACTGATCCGGTGCGTTTGGCTAAATATTACTGTGAAAACAATGCAGATGAACTGATCGTCTTCGATATGTCAGAGGAGGCCGCTGCAAATTATTGTGGGGAGCATCCGGAAGGAGATGTGAATCCTGAGGTGGAGCATGACAAAGCCCACGAGGAAGCTCTGGATATGATCAAGGATATTTGTGCAGCGTCTGAGGTTGATGTGATCGGTGCCGGCAATATCCGTCGCATGGAAGATGTGAAAAAGCTTCTTTATGCAGGCTGCCGCAAGGCGATCCTGGATTATGAGAAGGAGAGCAATATCGCCATTACCGAGGAAGTGTCCCTGAAATTCGGTAAGGAAAAGATTTTGATTTCCTACAATGAAGCTTCTGTTGTTGAAACAAATAAAGAACTGATTGAAAAGTATGTTTCCGCTATGGTTCTTTTAAATCCCCATCAGATTAGAGAGACCTTTGCTGTGACCGGGATGCCATTCTATGTGCAGATCAATCAGGTGGCATTAAACAAACTGATTGAGATATTTTCGTATGAGAATGTATGGGGCATCACCGGCAATACCATCAATGACAATGTGAAAGAGATTCCTGCTTTGAAGGATCTGTGCATGGAAAATGATATTCCGGTAGTTTCCTTCGAGCCTGCCTTTAAATGGTCTGATTTTAAGTTAAACAGTGATGGTATGCTCCCTGTAGTTGTTCAGGATTACCGCACCTCGGAAGTGCTGATGGTGGCTTACATGAATGAGGAAGCCTATTATCAGACTTTGCGCCTGGGCAAGATGACCTATTACAGCAGAAGCAGGCAGGAACTTTGGCTGAAGGGTGCCACCAGCGGACATTTCCAGTATTTAAAGAGTTTGTCTGCAGATTGTGATATGGATACGCTGCTGGCAAAGGTTTCTCAGGTGGGTGCTGCCTGTCACACAGGTGCAAGAAGCTGCTTTTTCAACAAGGTGACAAGCAAAGAATACGAGGAGACGGGCAATCCTCTGCAGGTATTCCAGGATGTGTATGATGTGATCCTGGACCGCAAGGTACATCCCAAAGAGGGCTCCTACACCAACTATCTCTTTGATAAAGGCATCGACAAGATCTTAAAGAAATTGGGTGAGGAGGCGACGGAGATTGTCATTGCAGCCAAGAATCCCAATGCCAATGAGATCAAATACGAGATCAGTGATTTCCTGTATCATATGATGGTGCTGATGGCTGAGAAAGAGATTGGCTGGGAGGAGATTACGACAGAGTTGGCCAACCGCTAATATTGTTCCGTACTGATGAGAGAGCTGCTCCAGGCCATGATAAGATCCTCGTAATCCTGTTCCAGAGCAAGGAAGACCTGCTCCATATGGATGCCGGCAGGGGAAATATGTGACTGGTGAAACAAAATGACTAAAGCAGTCAATAAAACTGCTGTTGCAAATCTGATTTTAAGGGTTCCGGATGTTTGGGACCCTTTTTTCTGTATATTATAAGGATCATAATAAGCATTATCCGCAGTATGCGGCACATCTAAGTTTGCGATGGGGCGGATCGGTCTGTCATAAAGTATACTTTCCCTGTGCATCAGATCATTTTGATTTTGGCGGTATTGGGAGCGTACCTGTCGGATCAACTCCAGTTTTTGATCCACAGTAGTTTCTTGGTGAGCGTTTTGCATAAAAAATCCTTTCTGAGTTGTTACCTCATATAATATTAAATAATCATAAAATTTAGAACACAGAATCCTTCCTTTTCGTTGAAAAAGATGGTCGAATGTGTTAAACTTTTCCTGTTAAACTATTGAACGAAAACGGAGGTTTACATAATGGAACATAAAGGACAAAGTATTGCTGCAAAGATTCGTGATAATATTGCAAAAGTAATTATCGGCAAGCAGGATACAGTAAAGCTTTTGATGACAGCACTGATCGCAGATGGTCATGTTCTTTTGGAAGATGTGCCCGGTACCGGCAAGACCAAGCTTGCAAAGACTTTGGCTAAGTCCATCGGAGCAGAATTTTCCAGAATCCAGTTTACACCGGATCTGCTTCCCGGAGATATTACCGGTATCAATGTATATGATGGCAGGAAGCAAGAATTTGTTCTGAAAAAAGGTCCCGTTTTTACCAATATTTTATTGGCGGACGAGATCAACCGTGCAACTCCCAGAACACAGGCAGGACTTTTAGAGTGTATGGAAGAGCGCCAGGTGACCATCGATGGTGTTAGTTATGTGCCCGGTAAGCCTTTCTTTGTAATTGCTACCCAGAACCCGGTAGAATCTGCCGGTGTATTTCCTTTGCCTGAGGCACAGATGGACCGTTTTATGATGAAGCTTTCCATGGGTATGCCCAGTAAGGAAGAAGAACTTGAGATTTTAGACCGATACATGTCCAAGGAGCCGCTGGCAGACCTGGAAAGCGTTATGTCCTTAGAGGAACTCCTGGCTGCAAGAACGGAAGCAAATGAGGTGTATGTGCATCCCTGCATTCGCCAATATATGGTAGATATCATTGATGCTACCAGGAAAGCAGAAGGTATCGTTCTGGGTGTAAGCCCTCGAGGAAGCCTTGCTTTCCTGCGCTGCGCAAAAGCATATGCATATCTTCAGGGACGGAGTTACGTGAATCCTGACGATGTAAAAGCAGTGGCAGTGCCTGTGCTGGGCCACCGTCTGATCATGGGTTATGGTATGGACAACACAGGAAGCGGAGCCAACGCACTTATGGAGAAAATCATTAACAACACAACAGTACCTACAGAGGATTTCAGCGCATGATGCAGATAATCGGAATCGGACTGATAGCCTTTGTGCTTTTGGTCCTGCAGAAAGCGATTTACGAGAAACTTTGGAACAGGGATCTGACTGCTGCCATTTCTTTTGGTGTGCCCAGCATTTATGAGGGCCAGTCAGGCACCCTGAAAGAAGTAATCGAAAATAGAAAACGTTTGCCGCTGCCCATGTTGAAGGTAAAATTTCAAACAGACCGTCACTTAATGTTTGAGGATTCCAAGGGGTCACGTACCACTGACCAGTATTACCGCAATGATGTTTTCCAGGTAAACGGCGGGGAAAAGATTGTCAGAACATTGCGTTTTACCGCAGGCAGAAGAGGCTATTATACAATTAAAACCATGGACATCGTATCCACTGATTTGTTTATGACCAGTCTGTATGCCGCTGAAAGACAAATTTCGGCGTCGTTGTATGTCTATCCCAAGATTTTTGACAGCAGTGAATTTAAACGTATGCTGCAGCAGTTAAACGGTGAAGTGCTTACCAAGCGCCATGTATTGGAGGATCCTTTTGAGCACAGAGGCATCCGGGAATACCAGCCTACAGATGAACTGAAAACCATTAACTGGAAGGCTACGGCCAGAACCGGTGAATTAAAAGTTAATCAGAAGGATTACACAGCCCTTCATTCTGTCAGGATTTTCCTGAATTTGGAAGATAAGGGTATTTTGAAAAAAGAAGCAGCCGTAGAATTTGCTTTTCAGATTGCCGCAGGTCTCTGTGCATACTTTTTACAGCAGGGCATCAGAGTATCCTGTTATGGTAACGGCGTAGATATCGTCAATGGACAGCCCGTATCCGTGGAAGCCAGCTCGTCCAGAAGTCAGCTTGAAAATGTATTGCGTGCTTTGGCCAGAGTGGATACTGCCAAAGATACAGTGGACTTCGATACTTACTTTGGCAAGAGGGTGCTTGAAGAGGCGAAGGGTACTATCAACTGTTTTATTTCTCCCAATGCGCCTGCTGATTTTGTTGAATTGTTGGAAGAGTGTCGGAAGAGAGGCATGGATTTTGTCTGGTTCTATCCCGTGATGGATAATACCACAGAGCCTGTTATTCCTGATACCTTGCAGAAATATATTAAGATTGTTCATTGGAAAGGAACCACATGAGTCAGTCAAAAATTCGTATTTTTAAAGAATTTCTGGTAACACAGTATAATTTTTTGTTTTTCTATCCCTTTGTTATGACGATTACCGTTCTTACCCAGGCACTTTGGCCGCCGGAACGCCCCAGATTGTGGGTTTGGATGCTGGGGGGGCTTGTGTGTTTTGGCCTTTACTTGGTAAGAAGCAAAGTGGATAATTTTGTATTAGTAATCTCGTTGCATATCGTTGCCCTGATATTACAAGTGGGACTGGCGCTGAATTTGACGAAGCATCAGAATCCCATGAACTTGGTTGTATATTTGGTTTTCTGTATAGGATTCATTGGTTATTCGCTCAAACTGCGGTTTCAGACGGACAATTACGAAGATCATTCTATAAGCCTTATGGTTGTAGTAGGTGCTTCTGCAGTGCTGATCTGGATCCAGCGTTATGTAAGTGATTATGAGTGGACAAATTATTATCTTTACCTTGTTATTATTCAGATTGCCATATTTTTTGTGGTGTCATATATCAATGAATATTTAAATTTTTTGGCGGTAAATGTTAACAGTACAGGTGTTATGCCGGAAAAAGAAATTTTTCGTTCGGGTATAGGATTGGCTTGTGTTTATACATTAGGCGGTATGTTGATATTGCTTGCAACTTCTCGTTTATCCTGGCTTAGGACGATTATGGAGTTTGTGAGACGGGTTATAGTGTTCATTGTAAGTTTCTTTGACAGTCTATCTCCAAAGAGTGGACCCTTGCAGGAAGTTGAGCAGTACGAGTTTGGTGGTGAAGAAGAGGCAGGAGGATTGGCCATGGGAGGGTCCTCTTGGATTTGGGAAATATTGACGGTTATTATCCTGATCGTTATAGCGGCAATCGCTTTATATGTGTTGTATAAATTATTACGTCACCTTATTCAGATGTTCAATGATATTGCGAATAATAAGAGAAAAGAAGCTGGTATAAATGACCTGAACGAAATCATCGATGTCCGGGAAAAACTGGATATCAGTAAGGGTAAACAACACAGACGTAAACCGGGTGAGTTGTTTGGCTTCCTCAGCGCTCAGGATCGTATCCGGCGTATTTACAAAAAGAAGGTATCCCAATACAAGCCCAACCGCCTGACCGGTTCGGAGAAACAGCGGAAAGATGATTTTACCGAAGAACGCCTGAAATATTATACGGCAAGAGAGATGGAAGACCGCATGGAACTCTCCTTTGCGGAAATCTACGAAAAGGCCCGTTATTCCGGCGAAGAATGTACCTCCCGGGATGTAAAGACTATGGAGGCTGCATTTAAGTAAGCGAAGAACGTCAACTGAAAAAAATTATATATATGAAAAAATGATATATGAAAGAGGTTTGTCTGATGAATACAAAGCTGGCATTGTCAGATGATATTTTAATGAAAATTGAAAAGCCTGCCCGTTACATTGGCCATGAGGTCAATGCGGTGGTGAAGGATAAGGACAAAGTGGATGTGCGCTTTGCCATGTGCTTCCCGGATGTTTACGAGATTGGCATGTCCCATCTGGGTATCCAGATTTTGTATGATATGTTCAATTCTATGGAGGATGTATGGTGCGAGCGCGTCTATTCTCCCTGGGTGGATCTGGACGCTATTATGAGACAGGAGAATATTCCTCTCTTTGCGCTGGAGTCTCAGGACCCTGTCAAGGATTTTGATTTCCTGGGTATCACCATTCAGTATGAGATGTGTTATACCAATATTCTGCAGGTGCTGGATCTGGCGCAGATTCCTTTGCTTGCGGCAGAGCGAGGCGAGGATTGTCCCATCGTGATCGGTGGCGGTCCCTGCAGCTACAACCCTGAACCTATTGCAGATTTCTTTGATATTTTCTACATTGGTGAGGGGGAGACTAGGTATCGCGATCTGATCGATCTCTACAAAGATTGTAAGAAAAAAGGAATGACCCGCAGAGAGTTCCTGCGTTTGGCCGCCAGAATGCCCGGAATGTATGTGCCTTCTTTCTATCATGTGGAATACAAGGAGGACGGTACGATTGCGTCTTTCCTTCCTACAGAAAGAGGTATCCCCGTATCAGTTACCAAAGAAATTGAGATGGATGTAACCAACACTTACTATCCCATGAAGCCGGTGGTTCCTTATATCAAGGTAACCCAGGACAGAGCTGTGTTGGAGATTCAGCGAGGCTGCATAAGAGGCTGCAGATTCTGCCAGGCCGGTCAGCTTTACCGACCGGTAAGAGAGCGCGATGTGGAGACGCTGAAAAAGTATGCTGTGGAAATGTTAAAAAATACAGGTCACGAGGAGATTTCCCTGAGCTCTCTGAGCACCAGTGACTATACACAGCTTCCGGAACTGATTGATTTTCTTATTGAAGAGTGCGGCAAAAAGAATATCAATATATCCCTGCCCTCCTTGAGAATTGACGCGTTCTCTCTGGATGTGATGAGCAAGGTCCAGGATGTGAAGAAATCCAGTCTGACATTTGCACCGGAAGCAGGAAGTCAGAGACTTAGAAATGTTATCAATAAGGGATTGACTGAAGAAGTCATTCTGAATGGTGCAGCCTTGGCATTTGAAGGTGGCTGGACCAGAGTGAAATTGTACTTTATGTTGGGCTTGCCCACTGAGACCGAGGAAGATATCAGAGGTATCGCGGAGCTTTCCAACAAGATTGCGGCTACATTTTTTGATACTGTACCCAAGGAGAAGCGTGTAAACGGCAAAGTCCAGATTGTAGCCAGCACCTCCTTCTTTGTGCCCAAGCCTTTTACACCTTTCCAGTGGGCTGCACAGTGTACGCAGGAAGAATTCCTGGATAAGGCCTATCTGACCAGAAAGGCAATTTCTGAGCAGCTGAACCAGAAGAGTATTAAATACAATTGGCATGAAGCCGATACCAGCGTTTTAGAGGGTGTATTGGCCAGAGGTGACAGAAAGCTTTCTCAGGTTATTCTCAATGTGTACAAAAAAGGCGGCATTTACGATGCCTGGAGTGAGTATTTTGATAATGAGAAATGGATGCAGGCCTTTGAAGAATGTGGTCTGTCCATAGATTTTTATACGCACAGAGAGCGCTCTTTGGATGAAATCCTGCCTTGGGACTTCATCGATTGCGGTGTGACCAAGGAATTTCTAAAGAGAGAGTGGCTGAAAGCTCAGAAAGAAGAAATCTCCGAAAACTGTAAACAGAAATGTCAGGGCTGCGGCGCTGCAAGATTTGGCGGCGGCATCTGCTTTGAGGAGAGAGGAAATTAACATGAGATTACGGATCAAATTCAGAAAATACGGCCCGGTTCGTTTTATCGGTCACCTGGATGTAATGCGCTTTTTCCAGAAGGCCATCCGCAGAGCCGGAATTGATGTGGCTTATTCCGGAGGCTTCAGCCCCCATCAGATCATGTCTTTTGCTGCGCCCTTGAGCGTTGGCCTGGAAAGCAACGGGGAATATATGGATGTGGAGGTGAACTCCATTGTTTCCTGCCAAGATGTGATGGAAAAGTTGAATGCAGCCAGTGCTCCCGGTATAGAGGTTACTTCTGTAATTCAGCTGTCCGATAAGGCCGGAAACGCCATGGCTAGTGTGGCGGCTGCTTCTTATACGGTGCGTTTCCGTGAGGGCAGAGAGCCCAAAGTAAATATAGAAACTGCCCTTGCTGCATTGCTGGCAAAAGAGCAGATTTTGTACACCAAGGAGACCAAAAAAGGAACCAGAGAAGTGGACTTAAAGCCCGGTATCTATGAGCTGACCTGGAAAGACGGCGCTTTTTCCATGCTTGTGGACGCTTCCAGTGCCGGCAATATCAAGCCCGTGCAGATTATTGAGTCCATGCTGGCTGACTTTGGTGAGGCCTTGCAGGAAAATGCCCTGCTGGTAACAAGAGAGGACACCTTTGCCAATATTGGTTCTGCGGATGATCCCAAGCTGGTGCCCTTGAATCAGGTACCTTAAGTTTGGTTTCCAAAACCATGTAGTCCAAAAGCATGCAGTTTAATAGCATGCACCAATCCTTAGAAATATACAGCATAGGAGAATCACATTGAGTCGGATTATTGCAGGCGCTGATCATTCTTATCTGGATAAATATCGCGAAATGCAGAATACCCGGACCGGTAAACTTTTGTTTACAAAGGTGCGGGGCTGCTTTTGTGGACTTTTATGTACAGACAACAGAATTCGTGCAGTACAGGTGCTTTCAAAAAAGAACAGTAAAGTTGGCGCAGTTTATGTTGGCAAGGTGAAAAATATAGTAAAAAACATCGACGCCTGCTTTGTTGAAATTGAGGATAAAGAACTCTGCTTTTTACCTTTAAGAGAGGCTACGGATGCCCATTTTATGAACCGCCCTGCAGACGGCCGCATCCTGGAGGGGGACGAGATTCTGGTGCAGGTATCAAGAGATGCCCAGAAGACCAAACAGGCGTCCGTGACTACGAAAGTAAACCTGACAACAGAAGAACTGGAAAAGGCTTCTCATCGGGTGTGTTTTTCCTGTGTGAAGGAAGCTCCGCCTGCTTTTCTATCAGTATTGGAAGACATGGTAAAACCTGAGGAATATGATGAGATCGTGACAGACGATCCGATATTTTATGAAGTGCTGAAAAACTACTTGACAGAACGTATCAGATCGATGGCCAATGTTGTGCAGACTGGTGAACGGCCCGGAGTGGAAATGCAGCAAGGTGATTTGCAAGAAAAAAAACTGCGCTTCTATGATGATAAAACATTCTCTCTCTCCAAGCTCTACGCCTTAGAGGCAAAACTGGAGACTGCCCTGGATAAGCGTGTGTGGTTGAATAACGGCGGTTATTTGGTGATTGAACCTACAGAAGCCATGACCGTGATCGACGTGAATTCGGGCAAATTTGACGCTAAAAAGAGTACACAGGAGACTATATTCAAGATCAACTGTGAGGCTGCGGCGGAAATTGCTTTGCAGCTTCGCTTGCGTAATCTTTCAGGCATTATTCTGGTGGATTTCATCAATATGAAAGAAAAAGAGGACCAAAAAGCTCTGTTGGAGTACTTGAAATCCCTGGTGGGAAATGATATTCTAAAGACCGTGGTAGTGGACATGACGCCCCTTGGGCTTGTGGAGATTACCCGCAAGAAGAAATTGAAAACCCTGAGAGAACAGTTTGCTGCCGAAAAATAACGTCAATAGAGGTAACCAGAAATTGAAATTCGTAAAATTTGAAAAAGTCAAGGATGGAAAATATCTCAAGAACTACGAGATCACATACCTCAATAAAGCAGGCAAAGAAAAGCGCTATGAGATTGTCAGCAGAAGGGAACTTGCCGATATTGAGGATGTGGGTTCAGCTCCCAGCGGGGTGTCCATTATTGCTACCAGAGCGGGCAAACTTCTCTTGCTTCACGAATTTCGCATGGGTATTAACCACAGTATTTACAATCTCTGCGCCGGTATGCTAGAGCCTGATGAAACGATCGAAGACTGCATAGCAAGAGAACTCCACGAGGAGACCGGCCTGAAAGTACGAAATATCAAGAAAATACTGCCGCCTTCCTTTGCGGCAGTGGCCATTGCCGATATCACCACATACATTGCTTTTGTGGAAGTGGAAGGAGAGCTGACCGACTATTCTTCTGAGAATGAAATGATCGAGCCCGGATTCTACACCAGAGAAGAAGTGGAAGTTATGCTGGAGAAAGAGGCTTTCAGCTCCAGAGCCCAGCTTGCAGCCTATTTCTATACACAGGGATTTATAGACAACAATCAACGACAAAATGAGTAAAGTCGCAGAGGCGGCATATTCATTTTGTCGTTTTTTTACGTTTTTCTTTCAGGCACCGCATTGCGCACAAAGTGTCCGCATGGGTACTCGTTGTTCTTGAACAGTACAAGTTTCTAAGTAATGCAAATAGGGAGTAAAATGTCCTTCAAATTCGTAATTGTATAAACGAAAGGGTGTGATTTTATCCTATATGAGATTAATAAAGGTCAAAAATCGATAATTTAAGGAATTATTATTGTTTTTTTGATAATTTGTGCTAAAATACTGAACTAATTCACCCTTAGATTTCACTCAATCATATGCAAAGGAGGAAATGCAATAATGATTAAAATAGCAGTACTAGATGATGACCCAATGTACCTTGAAAAAATCTGTGATATTACCAAAACAGCTATGTTTCAACTAGACCTTGCATATGAACTAAAGCCTTATAACCGGGTGGACTTGTTCTTGAAAGATCTGCAGAACAGAGAGTACTTTGATATTTATTTGCTGGATGTGGAAATGCCGCAGATGAACGGTTTGGATGTGGGGAGGAACATCAGATTGAAATATAGTGAACCCACAATCATATATATCACAAACCACGTCGATTATGCGTTGGAGGCTTTTGAAGTAAACGCATACCGTTACATAACCAAAAGCTGTATCGATGAAAAATTGCCGGAAACTTTAAAAAATCTGATGTCAAAAGAACGCAAAGTGAAAGAAAAAGTGTATGTGATCAAGACTGCCACCAGTTTTGAGCGGATTGCATACGGTGACATCTATTATCTGATGAAAGAAGGGAAATATGTAATCATTGTACACAAAAGAGGACGTAACAAAGTGCGGAAAACTCTGGAAGAGGCCTTGATGGATCTGGATTCCAATGAATTTGTTATGGTTGACAGAAGTTATGTTGCTAATCTGAAATATGCCATCTCCTTGAGACAACAGCAGTTGACATTAGCTGACGGAAGTGTACTTCCTGTCAGCAAGCCCAGGTTACAGCAGGTGCTGAATGAGGTTGTGGAATTCCATAAAGCAAGAGGATATGTCTGAAAAATACAACCAATAGTTGCATAAAAGACAACGTACTTTTGCTGGTAACTTCCCATGATATGGCTGATATTGTAACAGTCTGTAATGATTTGATCGTGATAGATCATGGCAATGTGGTCTTCAAAGGCCCCATGAATCAGGTGGCGGACATCCACGGAAGGAGACAGTTTATCGATGTGGAATTGTCACAGAATGTGACGATTAGCGATGAACGAATTCGAATTCTGAACGATAACGGACGCAAGAAATCTTTTGTAGTGGATCTTGAAAACATTTCAATTGATGAAGTGATTGGTGTTCTGACAAAGAATGCCGGTATTGAAGATATGCAGATCAGCAGCACACCCATTGAGGATATTATTAAAGAGATTTATAATGCGAAGTAGTTTTTTTACCATTCAGGTCGAAATATCTACATTTCGCGCAAAAAATCCCCTTTTTCGGACAGTTCATGGTATAATATTGGTAAATATTCTTTAAGAACACTTTTTTGAGAAGGAAGGAGTTGTAATAATGGCTTTTGAAAGAATTCTTATACTGGTATTAATTTTCATCATTGGCGTGGCCTGGCTGTTTCTTGTCTCTAAAAAACGAGTCTTGCTGGTTAGTGGCACGATTATAATTCTTGCTGCTGCAATCGGCTATTGTCTGATTATGGCGAACCGATATAAGGCGCATAATCTGGATTGTGTGAGCACAGACAAAGAAAATATTTTACGTGAGATGCCGTCTCTGGAATTTTCGGAAGAGGAAATGTCACGATTAAAGGACATTTTAAAAACACCTTTCATTACAGCGTATATGAAGGAAGGTGAGCAAAGGATTCCCGAGGAAGAAATCGGGGCATTCCTGAACGATGTTATACCATCAGAGACAACAAATGTCAGTGCCACTTTATATGATGATCGTGAAGGCGATAATTCGCAGGATTATGTTGTTCTGAATATAACTTATACCATGGATGAGTTGAAAATAGATATTTATTGTTATGACACAGGAAGTGTAATAAAGGGGATCAATCAAAATTCCGGAAAAATAATATACGAAAATGAAAATAATGAGAATTTCAGAAAGTATATTCTAAGACGCAATTGGTTTGCCTGGATGAAATATTGAGAGCGGGCGAACAGATATTATATTAATTCATCTATTTTAACATTTTACGGACAAAAAACAACAGCTGGCGACATTTTTGTGCGCTGGCTGTTCGTATATGATATGATGTAATGGTCATATAAATTGTAAAGTGAAATACCGACACAAAACACACTGCAGAAAGGAAAAGTTATGATTATCAGAAAAGCCAAAAGTACAGATGCGAATGATTTGAAAGTTCTATACTTTGAATACTTAACCAATTATCCGCCCAAAGAAGAACAGGATATGAATATGTGGGAACATCTTCTTGGCAAGTTTGAAATGGATGATAACATGTATTTGTTAGTTTTAGAAGATGCCGGAATAGTTGTTTCTACTGTACAAATGGCTATAGTAGAAAATTTGACCCATAATGTCAGACCTTTTGCTGTAATTGAAAATGTGGTTACACATAAAGATTATAGAAACAAAGGCTATGCATCGGCCTTGTTGGAAAAGGCAACAGAGATTGCAACAGAGCGTAGATGTTATAAAATTTTTCTGGAAACAGGTTCTAATAGGGAAAGTACGTTAAATTTTTATAGGAAGAATGGATTTGTTATAGATGCGAAACATTCTTGTTTGAAGCGTTTATAAGTATGAGGGTATACATGATTTATGAGGAGAAGAATGTATAAAGCAATAGTATTTGATATTGGACGAACCTTGATAGGATACAATAAACCTTTAAATTGGTCTAGCTTATATAGACCGGCGTTGGAACATATTTCAAATGAATGTAATTATCATTTAACCGAGCATCAGTATCGAGCTGCGATTGATGTATTAACTAAATATAATACTCGAGTTAATCCGAGAGAACACGAAGTATCATCGGCAGAGATTTTTTCTGAGATTACAAATGCTATTGGTGTGTCAGTGAATGAACTGGAAAAGGTTAAGCATGTATATTATACTTTTTTTAGAAGGGATTTCATGGTCTATCCGGAGGTTGAATTTACATTGGCTGAGCTATCAAAAAGAGGAATCCTTTTAGGAACATTGTCGGATGTTGCTTATGGAATGGACAATCAATATGTTTTTGATGATATTTCTACGCTTAAACAGTATATAGATTATCCTTATACTTCAAATGATATAGGGTATAGAAAACCTAACATTGCAGGTATCAAATTTCTGGCCGGAAAAATGAATATTGAAATATCAGAAATGATATTTGTAGGAGATGAAGAGAAAGATATGATTTGTGCGAATAATGCCGGTGCGTATTCGATACTGATTAATAGAGATGCACAACATAAAGAATATGGTCAGCAGAAGGAAATAAAATCTTTGGCTGAATTGCTAAGTATTATTGATTAATGAATATAAACGAGATTGATTAAGGTGATATAATGCTAAAATTAATTGAACCAACAATGGAATATGAAAAGGAAATTCAAGTGTTTCGACAGGACTTTTTGGCTCATACCGGTTCCATGGACGGCTGCGGTTCTCTAAGACGATTTGATAATATACAAGAGTGGATTGACCAAATTAGTCAGTTGAAGTGTACTGAAACTACTCCGGCACATCTTGTACCGATGACTCAGTACATTTGCGTTCGGGAAGAAGACAGAAAGCTAGGAACGGTGGAGTGTTTGAGAAAACAGTACATGAGCCTGAGAAGGATGTTTACCTGGAGAGATATTGGATTCATTTATGAAACATTTAGTTTAAAATGTTTTTTGATCGGATATATCATGTTTGAACTCTGGTTTTTGTTTTCAACATGCCCGTTATCATATCTTTTTATTTGTAGATTTATGTTCGATACAGCTGATTTATTTGCAACATGATAGTTTTCAAGACCACAATGAAAAATCCCGCCCTGCCGGCATTCAAAAATCAAGAATTCATAAAATATAAAAATACTAAGGAGAGAAAATACAATGAGCAACAAAAGTAATCGCAAAAATAGACTAAAAGTTTTCTCCAACAACGCTTATGCTGTAAAAACGGTCTTTGGCATCAGCAAAAGCCGTGTGATACATACAGCGTTTTTTGCCATTATCGGGTACGTGGAATGGATCTTTATGAGTATCTATTTCCTGCGCCATATTGTTCAAATGCTGGAAGACAATAAATCATTTGAGGCCATAGCGGGATATATAGGAATCTGTTTTTTGGTCTTCGGCAGCTTGTGTATTTACAGCGACTACCGTAGTTCTGTGATTATTCCATTTACGGATATTAAAATTTACCGTGAATTGTACAAGAAACTGTACGCTAAGGCCCGCAACGTAGAGCTTCGGTGTTTTGAGGATGCGGAATTTTACAATAAATATACGCTTGCGCTGGATGGGGCTGCGCAGAAAATGACCATTTCTGTGGAGATTTTTGTGCAGATCATCTTCGGTGTGATCGCTGCGGCTGTGGCTTTTGCGTCTATGTATTTGATTGATCCCTATGCCATTTTGTTTGTGATTTCGCCGATCATCGGTAATTTTGTGTTTGGTGGGTTGATGAACAAGATCTGGAATGGCATTTATGTGGACAATGCTCCTCATAATCGTAAAGCGGAGTATGTGAACAGGGTAATGCATCTGGCGGAGTTTGCCAAAGAGATTCGTTATTCCAGTATTCACGATTTGATGATGAAGCGCTATCAGGAAGCGGTCAAAGGCAATCAGCAGGTGGCTGATAAGTATGCTTTCAAAGGTGTTTTATTCAGATGGCTGAAAAGCACCACTACCTTTGCGTTGGTATTTGAAGGCATTATGATTTATTCAGCATACCGCACCATTGTATCCAAAACCATGGGACTTCCGGAGCTGGCGATTTTATTTTCAGCCATGTCCACTTCCTCCTGGATTTTGATCGGATTATTCAATAATATTACAGAAGCTATGAAAAACGGAGAATTTCTGGAGCATTTCCGCACGTTTGTAGAATATGAGGAGAAGATTCCTGAAGATCAGGATGGAATCATGCCGGAGGAGAAGGTTTATTCTATCGAATTCTGCAACGTTTCCTTTGCATACAAAGAGGGGCAGCCTATCATTGAAAATCTTTCTTTCAAGATTGAAGGGAACAAGGTGTGTGCTTTGGTAGGGCATAACGGAGCAGGTAAATCTACGATTATCAAGCTTCTATTTAGACTGTATGATCCCACTGAAGGACAGGTATTGGTAAATGGCGTAGATGTGCGAAAGTACAATCTAAAGGCTTATCGTAAACTTTTTTCGGCGGCATTCCAGGATTACAAGGTTATGGCAATGTCTGTGCGTGACAATGTATTGATGGGAGAACAATTTGACAATCCGGACGAGACTGCGGAGCATGCACTTAGATGCGCCGGTGTGTTGGAAAAAGTGCAGTCTCTTCCCAAGGGTATCCACACCATGATGACCAGGGAGTTTGATTCAGAAGGTGCGGTGCTTTCCGGCGGTGAACAGCAGAAAATCGTGGTAGCAAGAGCTTTTGCCAAAAAGGCATCTGTTAAGGTCTTTGATGAACCTTCCAGCGCCTTGGATCCCATTGCAGAATATGATCTTTACAAGGGAATCATGGACGAGAGCAGAGGGCATATCACGGTATTTATCTCTCACAGGCTTTCTTCCGTAAAGGATGCGGATGTGGTGTTCATGCTGGAGCAGGGCAAGGTGATTGAGCAGGGAACGCACAAAGAATTGATGAATCTTAACGGTAAATATTGTGAAATGTTTACTAAGCAGGCACAAAATTACCTGGCTGATGAAAATTACGGAAAGGAGGCCGCAGTATGAATAAGCAGAAGAGTAGTTTTCGTAAAGTATTTGCAGACAACTGGTTTTTATTTAAGCTCTGCTGTAAAGCAGACCCGAAATATATGGTCTTAAGAACCATAGAAACTATCAGAAATGAAGCGGTCATTTTTCTGGAATTCACCTTTGCTTTAAATTTTGTACTTGAATGTGCGGAATTTGGCCGTCCTTTTAAAGATGCGGCAATTTTCTTGGTTGGACTTTTGATTTTCGTGGTGTTGGGATTATTGTATGCCTCCTATGTGTCCCAGAAACTGCAGTTGAAGGCTCTGCCAAAGATGAAGCAGGCAGTGAATGAACTGCTGTACCAAAAGGCAAGGGAAATTGATCTGGCTTGTTATGATGACCCTGAATTTTATAATGATTATGTGTTGGCAGTATCTGAGGCCGGCAATCAGGTGGACAGGCTCTTTGCCATGATGTCGGCGCTGCTTATGGGATTGACCAATATTGTACTTTCCGGTGCGTTTTTCCTGGACACAGACCCGGTTTCCTTTGTATTTATCGCAATATCCTTTGTGGCAAGTCTTTACGCCGGAAAAGCGTTGAATACGCTGAACGTAAAGATTCGCACGGAAAAGAATCCTTTGGAGCGCAAATTGGCCTATGTAAATCGTATCTTTTATTTGGGAGATTATGCAAAAGAAATCCGCCTGAATACGGAGGTTTCCGGTGAACTTTTGAAGGATTTTGATCAGATTAACGATGACGTGTTGGCCATTGATAAAAAGAATGCAGGCAAGCGTTTCGGTCTGGCGTTTTTAAAGGATTTTGTGGGAAATATTTTTGTGATTGATGTTCTTTATATGATTTATCTTGTGTATAATGCGGTAGTGTTGCATCGTATTTCCTACAGTAATGTGGCTGTTATGCAGGGGGCTGCCAACCGTATGAAGAACAGGATGCGGCTGTTCTCCGATGTTTATCCTAAAATGCAGGAGATTAGTCTTTATGTGGAAAAGATGCAGAAATTCCTGCAGATTGAGCCGAAAGTAATCAGTGAAGGTTCAAGACCGATACCGGAGCATCCAACACAGATTGAACTGCGCAATGTATCCTTTGGTTATAACGAAAAAGATGGTTATATCCTGAAAAACGTGAGTATGAAGATTGATCCTTACAGCAAAATTGCAATCGTAGGTTATAATGGCGCCGGAAAGACCACGCTGACCAAGCTGATCATGCGTCTGTATGACCCCTGTGAAGGTGAAATCCTACTGGACGGTGTAAATATTAAAGAGTATAATTTGGAAGAGTACAGAAGAAAAATCGGTACAGTATTTCAGGATTTCAAGATATTTGCAGCTACAGTAAAAGAAAATGTATTGCTGGATTTTGCGGACAAAGGTTCTGATGATGAAGTAAACATTGCTTTGGAAAAGAGTGGCTTTGCTGAGCGGCTGAAATCTCTTCCAGATGGTCTTAAGACTCCTCTGACAACCGAATTTGAGAAAGACGGCGTGAATCTTTCCGGCGGTGAAGGGCAAAAGGTAGCTGTGGCCAGAGTCTTTTACAAGGATGCCAATTTGATCATATTGGATGAACCCTCCAGTGCCCTGGATCCGATTGCAGAATATCATCTGAATCAGTCAATGCTGACTGCGGCTGAGAAAAAGTCCGTTGTGTTTATTTCTCATCGATTGTCCACTACGAGAATTGCGGATCGGATCTATATGCTGGAAAATGGCCGGATCATCGAAGAAGGAAGCCATGATGAATTGCTTTCCTTAGGCGGCAAATATGCCGGAATGTGGAAGGTCCAGGCAGGGCAGTATGTGTAAAAATGCAATATCCAACAAATCAGTTTGATACTTGCTTTAAAGAATCCCGAAAACCTAGTAAAACAAGGCTTTCGGGATTCTTCGTTTCAAAATATGTTTGAAGTTTTGAAAATATATGTGACGAACCTATATGAAATGTTGTCATTATATATAGAAGGCCTTGAAAATCTTATATAGGAGGAGCATATGAACGACGAACAAATAATTAACTTGTTTTTGACAAGGTCAGAAAAAGCAATTTATGAAGCAAAAGAAAAGTACGAAAAATATTGTTATGACATTGCATATAACATACTTCATAATATTGAAGATAGTGAAGAATGTGTAAATGATGCATATTTACAGGCGTGGAACACGATACCACCTCAAAAACCGAATTTCTTAGCAAGTTTCTTGGGGAAGATAACTCGTAATCTTGCCATAAATAAGTACAAATACAATTCTGCTAAAAAAAGAGGGATAGGGCGAATGGATATCATCTTGGATGAATTAGAAGAATGTTTGCCTGCCAAAGATAATATAGAACAAGAAGTAGAAGATAAAATTGCGATAGAAAGTTTAAATGTTTTTTTGAGTATGCAGAAGTCAAGAACGCGAAAAATCTTCATTCGCAGATATTGGTATATGGACTCAATAAAAGAGATAGCCAAGGATTTTAATATGAGTGAAAGCAATGTGAAAATGACATTATCACGAACCAGAATCGCTTTGAAAATGTTTATGGAGAAAGAAGGTGTTTTATTTTGAGAAAAGAAAAGTTATTAGACTTGATAGGCCAAGTTGATTGTAAATATATAGATGAAGCAAAGGTTGTAAACAAAAATGTGTATTGGTTAAAATGGTGTGCTGCGGTAGCAAGCATCGTTTTGTGTTTATGTGGGACTATAGCAGGACGAAATTTATATCAAGAATACAATAAAGAAGTAAGTTATGTGTGTTTAGATGTGAATCCATCATTTGAACTTTGTCTAAATCATCAAGATAAGGTTATAAAGGCGATAGCATATAACGAAGATGGGCAAGCATTTTTAGATAAAATTGAATACAAAAATAAGCATTATGAAAATGTAATTAATGATATTTTGCACCACGATGAGTTTAAGAAATATCTTACAGAAGATTTAACCATTACAGTTGTGTCAAAAGATGATGCTGTAATTCAGCAAAATATTAAGAAGTGCATTGAATCAGTGCAATGTGATGGGCAGGTTGTATGTTCTGATATGCAAACAAGAAAAGTTGCACACAGCAATCATTGTTCTGTAGGAAAATATATTGCATATGAAGAATTATCACAGTATGATCAGGATATTACATTAGATGATTGTAAAGGAATGACAATGCACGAGATATATGAACAAATTAATAAGCATCACCACAGTTCACATCATACGAATGAAAATAATGTAAAAAATGAAGATCAAGATGATGCACATTCCGGTCATCATAACCATCATTAGAATCAAATGAGATGAGAAGTAGATATCTAACTATTCGCAAAATCTATGTTTAACGAATAGTTATAGGCAAGATGGTGATATCAGAAGACTTAAAATACCAATTGACACTTGTCAAAATAAGATATAATTTGTATAATACTAGCCAAAAGTTGACTTTTGGGAGGTAATCATGATCAGATATCAGGCCTACAATTCTTATGGCAATTATACTTGTAATGCCAGATATGTTGGTGAATCCTGGTTTCATCATCACTACCACAAGAATTTCGAATTGATACATATGTTGGATGGTGAAATGAAGCTTACCATTGTAGATCGTGATGAAATCATATTGCATCAGGGTGAATATGCCTTGATTCTGTCCAATGAGATTCATGCTTATCAGACGATCACACCGGGTGCAAAAGCCTGGATCGGTGTATTTTCAGCAGATCATGTAGCGGAATTTAATCAGTTGATCACCGGTAAACAGGGAACTTCCACAGTTTTTTCCTGCGATGCAAAAGTCGAAGCAATGTTGGATGCTTATATGCACGATTCATTTTTAGATGACAGTCCTCAGGGCGTTTATATGCGAAAGGCTTGCCTTTATGCAGTCTGCAGCCAATATCTGGTGGCCAATCAGGAACTGTCGCCGGATAACCGTAGAAATGATCTTTCCTATAGGATTATTGAGATCATCGCTGAGAATTACGGAAATAACATAACGCTGCATAAAATCGCGGAAGATCTGGGATATGATTATCACTATTTATCCCGCTATTTTCATACAGCGTTTCGCATGAATTTTACAACATTTATTAATCAGTACCGATATGACTATGCAAAGTATCTGTTGACTCATACAGACAAGTCAATTACAGAAATTGCAATGCAGAGCGGCTTTCAGAGTATTCGTAATTTTAATTACGTTTTCAAGAAATATACAGGTTTAAGTCCCAGGGAATATTGTCTGCAAAATAATGTCATACCTTCTGATTCAGAAGAATAATATTGGCAAGGAACTATTCGGCAAGGGGTGTTCAGAAAGAAATGTCCCATAAATCAACCGAGTATTTCTGCGGAATCCAGGATCACTGTGAAGGGCCCGTCATTTAAAAGAGAAATCTTCATGTCGGCACCAAAGCTTCCGTGCTCTACCACGGGAATTTCCTTCTTGCATTGTTCAATGATATACTCGTACAACTGCTCTGCCATATGAGGCTCTCCCGCTCTTGTAAAGGAGGGGCGGTTGCCCTTTTTGCAGTCTGCATAGAGAGTGAACTGGGATACGATCAGAAGTTCCCCGCCTACGGTTTTTAAATCCAGATTGGTCTTGCCGTTTTCATCCTGGAAAATGCGCAGACCAATCAATTTTTTTATCATTTTATCGGCAATCTGTGTGGTATCCTCGTTACAAACTCCTACCAGCACCAGAAAACCCTGACCAATCTGTCCGATGATCTCCTCTTCCACTGTTACGGAAGCATTTTTCACTCTTTGTATTACAAATCGCATTATTCTTTATCCTCCGGAGTCTGTTCTTCATTTTTTTCAGAGTCATCAAAATTTTTGTTTGCTTTTGAGCGTCTGTTTTTTCTTTTCTCCTGTTTTGCAGCTTTGTTACGCTTGTAAAAAGGGTCGAAATTATGGAATTCCTCTCCGTTTACATAACCAACATTTACATAGAGATCCGTTTCTTCCGGCATATGCTTTTTGTGAAGTTTCTTGTATATAAAGAATTTGATACCGGCATAGACTACTGCAAAGAAGGGAACACCGATGATCATGCCCACTACGCCCCAGAGTCCGCCAAAAATCGTAATGGCAAAAATGACCCAGAAGCTGGACAGACCGGTGTATTCTCCTAAAATCTTAGGCCCTAAAATATTACCGTCAAACTGCTGCAGGACCAGTATAAACAGGGCTAAATAGACTGCGTTCAGCGGATGCAGGGGATCCACAACAAATACAAGCAATATAGAGGGAATTGCTCCGATAAAGGGCCCAAAATACGGGATTACGTTTGTTGCACCTACGATCAGACTGACTAAAGCAGCATACGGAGTCTTCAGGATGGAGGTACCGATAAAACAGAGGATTCCGATGATCAGGGAGTCAACGATCTTACCGCCGATGAATCCTATAAATGTCTTGTGAGTAAAACGGCAAGTGCTGAGAATGCTGTTAGCGGTATCCTGTTCAAACAAGGCGTAAACTGATTTCTTAGCCTGACCTGCAAATTTTTCTTTGCTGGCCATCAGATAAATGGAAACGAGAACTCCGATGATGATGTTCAGTGTAACTTTCAATATATTGATAACGCTCAGGGAAACAGTTTTGATCACTTCACCGGACAGGCTGAAAACGGCATTGTTTAAAATCTCCTGCACACGGACAGAGTATCTGTCGATGGTATTGAGTATATACTCTTCTAATTCCGGATTGTCGTTCAGGAGCTCATTGACCCATTTGATAATGTTATTATAATAGGAATCGAAATTGGACACAATATTGGCGATACTGGGGACAATCTGGGATAACATCATAAAGATCAGACTTCCCACTACTGCTACAAACAACAATATGGTCAGAAAAATCCCTAAAGCACGAATGGCAGATTTTCTTTTGCTTGATTCACGGACCTTAAAAAAATTAAATACCGGTATCAGGGCATCGTGTTCCACATGATTTAAAACAGGCGTTAAAAGGTATGCCAGGATAAGTCCGAAAACGATGGGCATCATAACTTTCCAGGCAGTCTGAATACCTGCAGAAATATTGGAACTGTGAAAGATTAAATAATAAAAGAAGATACTTGCTGCGATGACTAAAAATGCCGTTAATCCCCATTTTAAATACTTGTTGTCTTTGTTAAGCTTCATATGTCTTCTGTGCCCCTTCTCTTCTCTCCTGCCGCCGACACATATCTGAAAAGCAGGAAGTGTGTTCTTATATAATATAATACACATAATATGGGTTTTGGACAAGTTAAGGTTTACATAGTTTTCAAAAAAGTATAAAATAAATAAGAAACTAATGTGTGTTTGTGTTATGCTTGAATAATAGATTTAAGTCAGGAGATATTACATGAAATTACAGCAGATGCTCAGCTTCGTCCGCAGGGCGGTGGACGATTATCATATGATCGAAGACGGTGACCGCATTGCCGTAGGTATTTCCGGCGGCAAAGACAGCCTGGCTATGTTATATGCTTTAAACGGCCTTAAACGCTTTTATCCGAAGAAATTCGAGATTCATGCGGTAACAGTCGACCTTGGGTTTCAAAACCTGAATTTGGACAAAATACGGGCTTTGTGTGAGGAATTACAGGTGGAGTATACCATTGTAAAGACTGATATCGCTAAGATTGTATTTGATGACCGCAAAGAAAGCAATCCCTGTGCCCTCTGTGCCAAGATGAGAAAAGGTGCTTTAAATGATGCCATCAAAGCTGCCGGCTGTAATAAGGTGGCTTACGCCCATCACAAGGATGATGTGGTGGAGACCATGCTTATGTCCCTGATTTTTGAAGGAAGATTTCACACCTTCTCGCCGGTCACTTATCTGGACAGAATGGACCTGACCGTTATCCGTCCCATGATGTATATGAATGAGGCTGATATTATCGGTTTTATCAACAAATATGAGGTGCCGGTAGTAAAAAGCCCCTGCCCTGCTGACGGTCATACGAAACGTGAATATATCAAGAACCTGTTAAAACAGTTGAATCAGGAGAATCCGGGTGTGAAAGAGAGAATGTTTACCGCGATCCAGAGCGGCAATTTGAAAGGATGGACAGATTACTTTGGCAGTCGTTAAACCCGATAATTACCATGACGAACAGAACAAACAGAATATCCTGAAAATGCGGGCAGTTTTAGACACTCTGCCCTCTTTTTGCCGTACCTTTTTCAGAGGGATCGAGGATTACACTTCTTCCAGGACCAGATTGGCCTATGCCTATGATATCAGACTGTTCTTTGAATTTTTGCATGAAAAGAATCCGATATGTTCCAAGATGGAAATAACCGATTATCCCGTCAGTCTTCTGGATCAGATTACACGAATTGATATTGAGGAATATCTGGAATTTTTATCTTTTTATGAGAAAGACGGCAAAGAGATCACCAATGATGAGCGTGGAAAGGCGCGTAAGCTGTCTGCGCTGCGAAGCTTTTATAATTACTATTTTCAGAATGAACTGATCTCCAACAATCCGGCTTCCCTGGTGCCTATTCCAAAGCGTCACCAGAAAGAAATCATCCGTCTGGAGCCTAATGAAGTGGCCATTTTGTTAGACCAGGTGGAGGACGGTAGCAAACTTACCAAAAAAGAACTGGAATACCACAAAAAGACCAAGATCAGAGATGTGGCACTGCTCACTCTTCTGCTTGGGACCGGTATCCGTGTGTCTGAATGTGTGGGACTTGACCTGACTGATTTAAATTTTGAGGTTGGAGGTATCAAGATCCGGAGAAAAGGCGGCTATGAGGCCGTAATTTATTTCGGAGATGAGGTTGAAGATGCGCTTTTGGATTATCTGGAAGAAAGGGAACGCATTATTCCCGCTGAGGGACACGAAAATGCCTTGTTCCTTTCTTTGCAGAACCGCCGTATGGCAGTCCGTTCCGTGGAGAAACTGGTGAAAAAATATGCTTCCAGAGTGACCAGCATTAAGAAGATCACTCCTCATAAGCTGCGCAGTACATATGGTACTTCCCTCTATCGGGAGACCGGCGATATTTATCTGGTGGCAGATGTGCTGGGACATAAGGATGTTAATACCACCAGAAAGCATTACGCAGCCTTGGAGGATGAAAGACGCAGACGCGCCGCAGGCGCGGTGCAGCTGCGGGAAAAGTGATTTATTCTACATCTTCTACTTTTTTCTCCAAGCGTGTTTCCAAAGATGCGGGATCACGCATGATCTTGCGGAACTCACGCAGAGCCAGGGCAAAGTAAAGTCCGTCACAAAAACGCTCATCGGATACTAAGGTGAAAGGCATCTGTTTTTGTATCACAACCTGGCCTTTTTCTGCTACGGGCACAGTCTTCTCTTTACCCATGGCAAAAAAGAGTCCGTTGGTACCAAACTCGCAGGTATGGTGCATCACAGGATTGATGCCCAGAGATTTTAAGTTTGTTATGTAAAATGAAGTGTGGAAGGGACTGAATTCAATGATTGCTTTGGGAAGCATATTGTGTCTGTCCAACCACTTTACCATTGCAGCAACCAAGTTCAGGAACCAGGTAGGCAGCGCCGTAAATAAACGTACCATTTTGTCGGTGTCATTTTCGCCTGTTCTGAGTACAGTTTCCTTGCGGATAGCCTCGTTGATAGTTTCTGCAATTTCCAGAATGGACTCGGTACCCTCAAACATCAGCTTGATGGTGGTGTCGGGACAGTCGATATGTAACTCCGGATGAATGGTAAAGCTTACCCAGATCTTGGGTCTTGCATAAATCTTGCCGTTCATAACAAAACGGTTCAGTCTGGGCTTTAATGCCAGCATGCGTACCACGCCGGCAATAAAAATATGCATGTATCCAAGCTTGATGCCCTGTTCTGCTTTCTCTTTTATATACTGATCCCAGGCCTCACAATTGATAGTGTCCTCGTACATATTCATGGAATCATATCTTTTTTTCATTAAAAATCCCGTAATTAATTGAATGGGATCCACAGTGCGGATTCTGCGTCCGTCAGGTCTTTTACCAAACATAAGAAAACTCCCCCTTTTGTGATCTTATGAATTATTATACTCGATTCCGTATTATTACACCAGTTTTTTTCTTGTTTTCCAATAATTATTGCCGAATGCCACCCATTCTGCCAGTATACAGATCGGAATTGCTGCAAAAATATCAACAACGGAATGCTGCTTTACAAATGCGACCGATATACATACAAGAATGCAGAAAACAGTAATAAAAGCCTTGCATCCCTTGGAGGCAGACGGTTCCTTCAGCCATGTGGATGCAATTCCTACAGAATAAGCCACATGCAGCGACGGACAGACATTGGTGCTGGTGTCAAAGGCATACAGAATGCTGATGATATCTGTAAAAATATTTTCCCGGACAAAGGTTTCGGGTCTTAGATCCTGACGATTGGGAAAAACAATATAAATGAACATTGCTGTAATCTGCGTGACAATGATGAATTTCATCAGGCTTTTAAAGTAATCCGGATGATACAGTGCAAAATAAATCAGTGATACCACGATCAATACATACCATCCGACGTAAGGGATCACAAAATATTCGCAAAAAGGGATAAGATCATCCAATGGACTGTGAATCGGGATACATTTTTCTGCCGGAATCAGATTTTCTGTCAGAAAATACAGTGTGAAATATCCTACCCACCCAAGCAGATACAGTAAATGGTTATATTGTGGTTCACGGATTTTTGATAAACGGAAGTTCTTGTAATCAACCACGGGTCTTCTCATTGGGTACCTCCGTAATGTCCTTGTTGGTTAAATAGTATTTTTTAGGAATATTTCTGTAAGGTACTACTGTGTGTAAAGGCAATGAACGCGCAAGATCTGTAATTTCGGCGCTCAGATATTCGCAGATGCGGCTGCGCTCCGCTTCCATTCTATTTTCGTTATCATAGGAAATGCCTTTTCCTATATAAATCTTACGCAGTTTAGGTGCAATATATACCGGCACAAAGGTCAGACATATTCCGGTCTTTTTATAGTAATACATGGCCAGATCTATAAAATTTTCCTGGAAGCGGTATAAAATATTATTGTACTTCTCATCTTTCTCCGGGAAAATCAATATATTGTTCCCCTCTTTAAGCATTTGAATACTCTTTTTAAAGGTGGTCATGATACGCATATCGCGATATACCGGTATGGTTCTGGCATTATTAAAAATACACACAGAAAGAGGCGTGATTACATGTGCGAGACATCTATAAAAGGTATGTGTCCACATTGGCTTTTGTGACCAGAAATCATCAAAAGCATATTCAGGTACTTCTTTGGCATGCATCATTTGACCGGCACACCATGTAAAACAATTTTCCGGCATGAAAAGTTCACCTGCAATAGGACCATTCATTTGGGTATGGTTCCCCACAAAGATAGTATTATCGGAAGGTAGATTTTCAGTACCTATTACTTCCATTCTGCCGTAAAATAAACGTACCAGTTTTCTTATAATTTTAAATAATACAGATGATATTTTGTTGTTACTTTCCATTGAAACCGCCTCTCTTCGAATAATAATGTTATTTGCTAATTATGTACCAAATATGTCAAAAGTCTTATATTTTTATAAAATTTGAGATGCGCCCTAAAACTGTTCTGACTTGCTCGGTGCTTGAAGGCAGACTAAAAAAGCGCCCCAATGGGACGCTTTCGTTTTTCTTTAGAACTTAAGAAGCTTTTTTCTTGATAATGGTGTCCTTCATCTCCAGAACTTTTTCTCTGGGGAAGAAATAATTGATAGCCAATGCAACGATTACACCAAAGCCGGTGTCAACAATACGGTTAACGGAATAATCGATGTATGTGGCAACAGGGGTGTTGAATAAAATAATGCAAAGCATAACGCCGCCGGGTTGGATGGCACCGGGCCAGTTGACGATCTGGCTGATCAGGATCAGCAAAACAACACCGATAAATACCATAGGCAGCATCAGGAAATGAAACCCGCCTTCGGGATAAAAAATGATGTAAATGCGGAAAAGGATCATGCCGATCAAACCACCAATAATGGTACCGAAAAATCTGTTGCCGCCGTGGAGCTTGGAGCCGCTCATATCGCTGCCGGTACCAAATACCGCACCGATACATGCAAAGGTAGGATTGCGGTCAAAAAACAAGTAAATAAGCGCTGTCAAGGTGGCTGCGATAGCTGTTTTAATATTGCGCATTCCTATATGAAAATGAGGAGCCGCAGTGGATACATTTGTGTTTTCATTTGTAGAGTTCATGATATATATTCCTTTGTGATAACTGATATTTGCTTTTATGCATATCAATAATAGCACGCTCATGAAAAATGAACAAGAGGAATTTTTAACAAAAAATTAATAAAAAACAGTTATGCTTTCCAGAGGGCTTTCACAATAGCGCTGAATTTGGGCGTTGTACCGTAGAGAAGGACTCCTACTCTGTAAATCTTGGCAGAAAGAATTCCCACACCGATTACAGAGCCCACCAGAATACTGATAGAAATCACGATTTCATAAATAGGTACAGTGCTCATGGCGATACGTGTAAACATTGCCATAGGTGATGTGAAGGGGATAAAGGAGCATACCTTCATCAAAATATTATCAATTTCTCCTGAAGCCATGGAGTACATTACCACCATAAAAGCAATAATGAACAGGAATATCAAGGGCATAGTGGACGTATTGATATCTTCCAACTTTGTAGCGGTAGAACCAATTGCGCCGAATAAAAAGGCATAGATCAAGAAACCAAGCACAAAGAAAATAAGCATATATATCAGCAGCTGGGGAGGTATATTAAAGACCGATTCAACAATGGCATTATTGCCCCAGTAATCAATATTGATATTGTAAAATATAACTGCGGAGCCGAAAACTGCTATCAACTGTAAAAGGCCTGCCAGACATGAGGCCAGCACTTTGCCGAACATCATACTGGTGGGTTTGGCGCTGGTAATAAGCACTTCCATTGCCCTTGAACTTTTCTCTGTGGCCACATTGGTGGATACCATCTGACCATACAAAAGAATGACCATGTATAAAGCAAAGATCATAATGTAAGTATAGAAGAAATTCTGTGCCTGATCTTTGCCCATCAAACTTTCTGCATGACCGATGATCTGTACACTCATTACTTCTTCTACCTGTTCCTGTGTCATGCCATTTTCCATCATGACATTTACACGATAAAGATGCTGCAGCACCTCATCTGCAATTTGGGTATTCATATCATACAGAGAAAGACTGTTTACATAATATGTATACTCTGTAGGACTTTTCATTACCAGGCCTGATGCTGCGTTACCTGCAATAATTTGATTTTTGAGCTCTTCTGTTTCACCATCAAAAATTTGTACATCATAGTTGGAAAAGGCGGCTGAAAAAGCTTCTCGATACATTTCAAGTTGATCTGCCTCTGCAGTGGTCATGGAATTATCTGTCATCAGATACATTATCTCCAACTCTTCTGATGTGCCTATGCCAGCAGGATCTTCCTTATCAAACAAGCTCTTAAACCGGGGGAAGCACATTACTATTGCGATAAGTACTACCAGGAAAATTGTGATGCCAACAAATATCTTGTTCTTGAAGTAATATTTTAATTCGAACTTCAGGATCTTGCTGAATTGGTTCATGCCTGCACCTCCTTTGCACTGTCACCGGCATACTCCACGAAAATATCGTTGAGAGAAGGTTCCAGGACTTTGATTTCGTCGATTTCGTAGGACTCAATGATGTGCCTCATCATGGATTTTTTTTCTGTATCTGCTGCTAATTTTATAATCAGGTCTCCGTTTTCGCCCTCAGTACAGGATTCGCCCAAGTCCTTTAAGAGCAGTTTGGGATTTTCAGTGCGCACCACCAGACGGTCTCTGGTATAGTTTCGTTTGATATCACGCAGATCTCCGTTTAAAACAACCTTTCCATTATGAAGAATGGCAATACTGTCACAGAATTCCTCAATATAGTTCATTTGGTGGCTGGAAAACAGTACAATTTTCCCTTTGGCAATCTGTTCCTTTACGACATCTTTAAGCAGCATGGCGTTTACCGGATCCAAACCGGAAAAGGGTTCATCAAGGATAACGATATGAGGGTCATGTGCCAATGCAGTAATCAGCTGAATCTTCTGCTGGTTACCCTTGGAGAGTGTATCTAATTTCTTATTGCGGTACTCGGTCATCCCCAGACGATCCAGCCAATAGTCTATAGACCGTACAGCATCACGGTAGCGCATACCCTTTAACTCTGCAAAATATACCAACTGGTCAATGATGATCTTTTTGGGATAAAGGCCTCGTTCCTCAGGAAGATATCCCAATTTTACTTTGTTGTAATCGATGGGTGCTCCATCCATCAGTACGGCTCCGCTGTCTGCAGGGAAAACATCCATTAAGATACGGATGGATGTTGTTTTGCCGGCACCATTACGCCCGAGCAGACCAAAGGCTTTACCACTCTCTGCTTTGAAAGAGACTCCGGTAAGTACTTTCTTCGGGCCGAATGATTTTTCTATATCTTTCAGTTCCAGAATCATGTAAACCCTCCCATATTAATATTTATTAAATAATTTAAGATACTTATTTATCATAAAGCAAACTGTAAAATAATAACAGTCATAAATATCGCACATTATATTTCATATCGTGCATAATCTCTATTTCTCCATTGAAAAGTGCAGATAATAATAAATATCTTCATTTTCATTGAGGAAAATCATGTTTGAGGATGGTGATGCAGTCAGTCCCTGGCTCTCAAAATCGCATGTAACGGTAACATCAGCCAATGTGAACTGAAAATCCTGAAATCCGTGTGTGCTTATCTGTTCGACTATTTTTTTGCGATAGTTGGAAAAAATGTTGAAATCTTCCTGAGCACCAATAAAAGCCAATGATGAAAGAATCATCTGATCCCGGCAGTCAGGAAGCCATGCGGGACGATCTTCCTCTTCGGCAGACGCTGTATACTCCAGGGTAAACTCCAGGGATTGAATATGATCCTTTGAGTCTGTATCAAATTGAAAATTTTGTTTTTCTTCTATGGTAAGCAGGTTATCAATATAAATGGTATAACCGCTTCCCTGCTGACGTCTTTCCTGCCACTTTCCCCGGGCATTGAGTTCTTTTCCACCATCCATATCGTAATATTTTTCTAAATAATTGTAATTATGACAGAATTCTTCTACAGTGAGTTCACCGCGTATTGGAGGACTTTGTATAAAAAGTCCCGCAAGTACAAGGGCTCCCAAGAATAAAACACGAACTACAATATAGATTGCGGTACGCCAAGGCTTTTCATCTTTTAAAATTAAAGTACTCTCGTATTCCCAAGGTAAGGTATTGTACGTAATACAAGTATTATAACTCTTCCAATTGCGATATAAATTAAAAAGAGGAAAATTTAGACCACAGCCGTGCAAAAGTACCTGACATGTTCTGCTAAGCGCTTCATTGTAAGTTAGCTTTCTGTCATTATTATCCCGTACAGAAAGTCCCAGGATGCTTTTTCCTAAGGTAGTACCGAAAAGAGAAAGCTGGAGGGGTTCCAAAAAGACGGTGAGGATAAGACAAACGGCAAAATCAAGAATGTTACCGCCGGTCCCCATGTTGGCAATATTTACTCGAAAAACCAATATCAGTATCATATTCCAAATAAAGGAATAGATCACTTCGTCCAATGTTCTTGCAAAAAATCTGCGCCAGGGAGCTCTTACAGGAGGAATCGTGTCCTGGGAAAGCTCTTGAGGAGAAGCATCAGTTAAATTCGAAAAAGCATTTAAGTATTTCTCCGGGTTCAGATTTTGATAGGTGACACCATCCTGCTTTATGTAACCGCATATTTTCTGTGCGTTGTCCAACTCTTCTTTTTGGGCAGACAGCCGGATGATATGTTGCTCTAAAGTGTCTGAAAGATTTTGACTACCTGCATGCAGCGCTTTGATTTCTTCAAGAGAAATATGGAGTGAGCGCAGAAGTTTGATCTTTTTCAGAATATCTGCATCCTGCGTGGAATAGTCTCTGTATCCGTTCGCGTTTCTGGCAGGAGTGATCAAACCTTCCGCTTCATAAAATCTGATATTTGCCCTAGGCATTCCTGTTAATTCTTCGATTTCTTTGATGGTCATAGTAACATCCTTTCATGAAGTTATAAATTTTGGCGGGAATAAGTGGATATTCCTATAGGAAGCATAAGGCATCAAGTGACTTTACAGTCAAGTATTTCCTATTTTGTATCAATCATAGCATAACTATATAATTCCGAAAAGGGCGAACAGAAAAATACATGATCACACATAAGAGAAAGAAAGTATAGCACATAAATAATACTAAAAAAATAAAAAGGACTCTCCACTGTGTCGGTAGAGAATCCCGGAATAACAAAGCAAACAAAAACTAAGAGCTATTTTACAAATTCATTTGAGTAATAAGGAACAATCAGTTTTTGACCGGCCTTAATGCTGCAAGCGTCGTCAAGATGGTTCATGTTCTTAACTTCAGCAATGTACTGTGCTTTGTTCCTGTATTCGTCCTGATCCATATAGTCATCCGCAATATCCCACAGTGTCTCGCCGTACTGCACGGTAATGTTTTTATAATATTTAAAATTAATCTCTTCCTGGCCGGTGCTTGCATTGGACTGAATGGCGTGATAAGATAATGCTCCGATAAGTACCAGGCATACAGTTGCGATAATGGTAAGACATCTGCGTCTGATTTCACGCTGTCTGCGTTTATTTCTCTTATAAGCTCTCAGTTCTCTGTCAGTCATATCATATACTCTCTTTTGTGCTGTCATCACTTAAATCCTCCAATAAATCTGTGTTTAAAAGAATTCCATTTATGATTGAATCAAGTCATCCTGAAAATATGTTCGCGAACAACTGTTCTTATAATTGCATTATACCGAACAAACATTCTGTTGTCAATAGAAGAATCGAACATATTTTTGGAATATATGTTTGCTTTTTTAATTGGGTTATGTTATAATAAATTTACACCAGACAATATTTGAACGGAGGAAGGATTATGGCACAGGGAAAGATTTCTGCGAAACAGCAGGAAATTCTTGATTATATTAAAGAAGAGATATTAAAGAAGGGTTATCCCCCCACTGTTCGGGAGATATGTGAGACTGTTAATCTGAAGTCAACTTCTTCTGTTCACTCTCACTTGGAAACCCTTGAAAAGAATGGATACATACGTCGTGACCCTACCAAACCTCGAGCAATTGAAATCTGTGATGACAGTTTTCAGATGGTTCGAACAGAAATGGTGAGTCTTCCCATTGTGGGTAATGTGGCTGCCGGACAGCCTATTTTAGCCGAAGAAAATATTCAGGACTACTTCCCTGTTCCGGCTGACGTTGTACCCAGAGGTGAGTCTTTTATTTTAAATGTACGCGGCGATTCTATGATCAATGCCGGTATTTTTAACGGGGACCGTGTCTTTGTCAATGTACAGAATACAGCACGCAACGGAGATATTGTGGTTGCGTTGATTGATGATTCTGCTACTGTTAAGACTTTTTATAAGGAAAACGGTCATATTCGTCTGCAACCTGAGAATGACACCATGGATCCTATTATCGTAGATGACTGCCAGATTTTAGGAACTGTGTTCGGTGTATTCCGTTTCTATAGATAATGCTTTTGAATAATTCTTTTCTGTGTGAATGAAAAAGAGACTTGAATTGCCGGATTTGTACCGAATTCAAGTCTCCTTTTATTATATTATTTATCTATACTATATTGTGGGGATGTAATATTAATCATCCTCGCGGAATCTGACATTCATGTAAGCGATGATCTCTTCTACACATCTCTCAAAACCAAGCTTAGAACTATCAAGGCACAGGTCATAGTTTCTGGCATCTGTCCATTCGTTTCCGGTGTGATATTTGTAGTAACCGGCTCTGTGTCTGTCTATTTTGGCAATATAGCGCTCCAATTCCTTCTCGGACATGCTGTGTTTTTTTGCGGCTTGCTCCATGCAAAAGTCATGGGAAGCATGTACAAATACGCTGAGTACATTGTCATAATCTTTTAAAATATAATCTGCGCATCTGCCGATAATAATACATCCATCCCCTGACTCTGCAAGACCGCGGATTACTTTTGCCTGATAGTTAAATAAATTATCAGAGGAGGTAAATTCATCACTCTCAGGAGGAATCAGTTCACCATGATGGGCATTTTTGATTATATTGAACAATTTTGCAGTTTTTACTTTTTCGTCTGCATTTACAAAGAGACTTTCATTGATGCCGCTCTCGTCGCTGGCAAGCTTTGCAAGCTCTTTGTCATAGTAATGGTATCCCAGTCTCTCTGACAGCATCTCTCCTACTGTTTTTCCGCCGCTGCCATACTGTCTTGCAATTGTGATCACAATATTTTTTTTCACGGTATTTACCTTCCTTTCTCCTGAAATAATATATGGTTATTCTCCAAGATAAGCTTTCTTAATAGAATCATCATTCAACAGATCGCTGGCTTTTCCTTCCAGAACAATGTTGCCTGTCTCTAATACATATGCACGATCGGCAATGGAAAGAGCCTTTTTCGCATTCTGCTCAACCAAAAGTACAGTAGTGCCGGCTTTGCTTACCTGTTTGATGATTTCAAAGATCTCATTTACAAATATAGGGGATAATCCCATAGAAGGTTCATCCATTAAAATAATCTTGGGATGTGCCATCAGAGCCCGTCCCATAGCAAGCATCTGCTGCTCACCACCGCTTAAGGTACCTGCTATCTGATTCTGACGCTCCTCCAGACGGGGAAAATGCTCGAAAACAGTCTTTAAGGTCTGATTGATCTCTTCCTTATCTTTACGTGTATAAGCGCCCATTTTCAGGTTTTGCAGCACGGTAAGCTGGGAGAATACACGTCTTCCTTCCGGTACATGGGACATACCCATGGTAACAATTTTGTGTCCGGGAATTTTGACGATATCTTTTCCTTCAAAGGTGACACTGCCTTCTTTGGGACTGATCAGACCGGAAACGGTATGAAGAATTGTTGTCTTACCGGCACCGTTTGCGCCGATCAGTGCTACGACTTCACCTTCATCTACATGGAAGGATACACCTTTGATAGCCTGGATCATGCCGTAATAAACTTTTAAATCTTTTACTTCTAACATACTAGCCATAAGTGCTTCCTCCTATTCTCCAAGATAAGCTTTGATAACTTCCGGATTATTCAGTACATCATTGGTCTTGCCCTGGCAGAGAATACGTCCGAAATTCAAAACAGTCAGTTCTTCGCAGATACCGCTTACAAGTTTCATATCGTGTTCGATCAAAAGGATGGTCATATCAAACTCATCACGTACAAAACGGATGGTATCCATCAACTCCTGGGTTTCATTGGGGTTCATGCCGGCGGCCGGCTCATCCAATAAGAGCAGTTTGGGTCTGGTAGCCAGTGCTCTCGCAATCTCCAGTTTACGCTGTTTGCCGTAAGGCAGATTTGCAGCAAGGGTATCAGCCTCACCGTCAAGGTCAAATACTTTGAGAAGTGCCATAGCTTCCTCAGTCATCTGTTTCTCCACCTGACGATATTTGGGCAGTCTGAAAATGCCTTCGATAGTTGAATATGTCAGTTGATTATGTAATGCTGTTTTAACATTATCAATAACAGTAAGTTTTTTGAACAATCTGATATTCTGGAAGGTTCGTGCAATGCCGGCCTGGTTAATATCAGTGGTTTTCTTGGCTGTAATATTCTGCCCATCCAGAGTAATAATGCCCAGATCGGGTTTGTATACGCCGGTCAGAAGGTTGAAAACAGTGGTCTTTCCGGCGCCGTTAGGGCCGATCAGACCGTAAAGACAGCCTTTTTCAATAGTGAGTTTAAAATCATCTACTGCTCTCAGTCCGCCAAAGGAGATTCCTAAGTTATTTACTTCTAAAAGTGCCATGATTACTCTGCCTCCTTTACTGCGGATTTCTTTGTGGGGAATTTCAATTTGTATTTTGCTGCCAGCTTTTCACGCCATGCAATACAAGCGGGTGCCCAGTTAAAGAGCATCATGACGATCAGCACAACAGCATAGATCAACATACGGTAATCCTGCAGACCACGGAGCATTTCGGGCAGCAATGTTAAAATGATCGCTGCTATAATAGAACCTCTGATGTGGCCGATACCACCCAACACTACAAATACCAGGATCATAATGGACATATTGTAGCCGAAGTTTTTAGGAGTAGCTGTCAGGGAGGACAGGTTGTGTCCGTACAATACACCTGCTACACCGGCAAGCGCTGCAGAAATCGTGAAGGCCATCAGTTTGTATTTGGTGATATTAATGCCAATGGACTCAGCTGCAATAGTGTTGTCGCGGATGGCCATGATGGCACGTCCGTCTCTGGAATTGATCAGATTCAGTACGATAAACAGTGTAAGCATTAACAAAATAACGCCTACTGTAAAATTGGAATCGGTAGGGGTGCCGGTGATACCCTGAGCGCCCTTGATCACAACTGTACCGGTATCTGAAAGATTCAGAGCCAAGGTATTCTCCATGGAAAAATGGAATCCACTTTCATCAAAACCAATGTAGAGACAGTTAATGATATTTTTGATGATCTCACCGAAAGCCAGAGTAACGATGGCAAGGTAGTCTCCCTTAAGGCGAAGGACAGGGATGCCGATAAGAAATCCAAACAGTCCTGCTACTGCTGCACCGATCAAAATGGCAATGGTAAAACGAAGTGCTGTGGGCATTGAGGTAGCTGCCAGGCATTTGGAAAAGAATGCACCGGAAAAAGCACCTACGCACATGAAGCCGGCATGTCCAAGACTGAGTTCGCCCAGAATGCCTACTACCAGGTTCAGTGAAACCGCAAGGATCGCATAAACACAAAGCGGCACCAGCAGACCCTGGAAGAGACTGCTTACCAAACCAAGAGCCATTAAAAGCTGAATTACTGCGTAAGCAATAATAATGCTTCCATATGTAATCATATTATTTTTAAAGGTTTTATCATTTAATAACTTTTTCATTGTAATCCTCTTTTCTGAGCCTATTTCGCTTTGTGTTATACCTTTTCCTGAATGTTCTTGCCCAGGAGTCCGGTAGGTTTAACAAGGAGCACAATGATCAGAACTGCAAAAACAATTGCGTCTGACAGCTGGGAAGAAATATAGGCCTTGCTCAGAATCTCAATCACGCCCAACAGGATACCTCCGATCAGAGCGCCGGGAATGGAGCCGATACCGCCGAATACTGCGGCTACAAAGGCTTTAATACCGGGCATAGAGCCGGTGTAAGGTGTCAATGAGGGATAGGTGGAACAAAGCAGAATACCTGCAATAGCAGCCAGTGCAGAGCCGATGGCGAATGTCAGTGCAATAGTTGCATTCACGTTGATTCCCATAAGCTGTGCAGCGCCCTTATCTTCGGATACAGCCAACATAGCCTGTCCTGCTTTCGTCTTGTTGATAAAAAGAGTCAGACCGATCATAATAACGATACAGCATACGATGGTAACTATTGTCTCACCTGTAATGATAAGCTGACCGCCTGCAAGTGCGACATCTTCCAGTGAGATAACGGAAGTAAAGGCTTTGGAATCTGCACCGAAAATCAGCAAAGCAAGATTCTGCAGCAGATAGCTGACACCGATGGCAGTTATCAGCACCGCCAAAGGAGAAGATGCTTTACGAAGCGGTTTGTAGGCGATTCTCTCGATGATAACACCCAGCAGAGTACATACTGCTACTGCCATGAGTACACCGATCACAGGATGAAGGCCCATGGTGCTGCAGATGGTGTAGGTGGTAAAGCCTCCTACCATAATAACATCACCGTGCGCGAAATTAAGCATCTTTGCGATACCGTATACCATGGTGTAGCCCAATGCGATCAAAGCATATACGCTGCCCAGGCTGATGCCGCTGATTAAAAACTGAACAAAACTCATAACAACCTCCATATGTATTAAAGTGAAGAAAAAATCATAATAATAAAGGTTAGTATACCAGATATAGCAGATTCAAGCAAGTAAATAAATAGAAAAGAGGACTGAAAATGTCAGCCCTCTTTAATGTTATTAAATTATAAAATGGTATACTCGCCGTTTTCGATCATTAATACCATAGGAGCTTTGGAAGGCTCACCGTTTGCATCCCAGGTAAGTCCCTTTGCGGTAACACCGTCGATACTGATCTCAGTCAGAGCAACTTTGAGCTTGTTACAAATGTCGGATGTGCTCATGTCGGGAGTAACGCCGGTCTTTTCGATTGCAGCCTTAATAGCATAAACGCCATCGTAAGCATCTGCTGCGAACTGGTTGGGGATATCGCCGAATTTTTCCTTGTAGTTTGCAACGAACTTCTGAGTCAGCTCATCAGTAGAGTTGGAAGCGAAGGGGGATAACAGCATAACACCTTCTGCCAGAGAAGTATCAAAGTTCTCTACACCGCCCAGGATACCGTCCATACCGTCACAGCTGAACCACTTAGGAGCATAGCCCATGTTTGCAGCCTGGGTAAGGATCAGGGAAGACTCCTGATAGTAAATAGGCAGGAATACCATGTCTGCAGCGGCATCTTTTGCCTTCTGAAGCTGTACGGAGAAATCAGTTTTGCTTTCGGCAGTAAATGCTTCAGCTGAAACGATCTCGAAACTGTAGTTCTCAGCCTCCTTGGCAAATGCTTCGAAAATACCGGAAGAATATACATCGGAACTGTCGTAGATAACTGCTACTTTAGTTGCAAGGCCGTTCTCGCCGATATACTTTGCACTCTCTTTACCCTGGTTAGGATCGGAGAAGCACACGCGGAAAGCGTTGTCGTACTTGGTGCAGTCAGCAGCGGTTCCGGAAGGAGTAAGCTGAAGCATGTTGTCTTCTTTGGTCTTCTCGGAAACTGCAATACTGGGAGTACTGGTAACACAGCCTAACAGGATCTTTGCGCCCCAGTCTTTGATCACGTTGTAAGCATTCAATGCTTTCTCGGGATCGTGTTCGTCATCCTGGAAGTTCAGTTCCAGCTTGTAGCCGTTAACGCCGCCTGCTGCGTTGATCTCATCAACTGCCAGCTGAGTAGCATTCTTTACAGCCTGACCGTAAATAGCAGCACCGCCGGTTACAGGGCCGATACCACCGAGTCTGAATGTGTCCGCAGAACCTTTTTCCTCTGTGCTGCCGCATCCAACCATGGATACGATCATAGCAGCAGCCAGAATTACGCTTAAAAATCTGCTGAATTTTTTCATAATGTTGCCTCCTCTTGCTGCAATTTGCAGCATAAAAAAATATTTGTACGAAATGTATACAATGGTGCAATTTCGTAAACTATTAGACTAATATAATAGTTAGTGCGATATTTGTCAATCCTGCATTTTTAACATTTATATTGATATATTTTAACATACCTATTAATTTGTATAATTTTTCTCTTTTAGGAAATGATATTGGAATAACCAACTATACTGATTTCATTAATTTGAAAGAAATGGGGGAAACTATGGGAAATAAGTTTTTAGACGGTACTGCTCTTACAATTGCTATTATCGGTGCAGTGAATTGGGGCCTGATCGGTCTGTTCCGATTTGATCTTGTGGCATTTTTGTTCGGTGAAATGTCCTGGATATCACGTATCGTGTATATATTGGTTGGTATCAGCGGACTTTATCTGCTGACCTTCTTTATGAGACTTGGCGATAAAGAGTGATGCCCATCAAAAAAATATGTTTTAAATAATAAAAACCGCAGATGCCGATATTTTCACCGGCCATACTGCGGTTTTTGTTTACAGATCAATCTGCTTGCCGTCTCTCCAGATTCTCTCCAGATCATAGAGAAGTCTGTTTTCTTTGTCGAAAATATGAACGATAATATCGCCATAATCCTGCAGAATCCAGTTGGCGGTGTCATAGCCTTCCACCTGTTTTACAAAGTAACCGGCACGTCCCAGCTTCTCTTCTACATTTGTGCTGAGCGCCTGAATCTGACTGGGGTTGCTTCCGCCAGCGATCACAAAATAATCTGCAATCACGGAAACTTCGCTGATATCAATTACTTTAATATCTTCTGCTTTCTTGTCCTCAAGTGCCTCAATGGCCAGACGGACCATATTCATAGAAACATCATTCATGGTAAATCCTCCTTAAATTAACGATTGTGACAAATGCTGTTTATAGTATTCGTAGGTGTTCTCTGTCATAGTATCAATTTCTCCGCCGCCGTTTCGCAGATATTCCAGAGTATCTTCCAATATCTGAAGCAGCGCCTGATCCAGATCTTCAAAGGCCATTTTCCTGATTATGGTCAGATTGGGAGCCTGCTTTCTTCCGGGTTCAATGTAATCGGCCACAAAAACAATCTTTTCCAGCAGACTCATCTCGGGCCGGCCTGTAGTATGATTCAGGATAGCCTGTATTATATCAGGATCGGTGATCTTGTAGTCTTCCGCTGCCAGGAATGCCCCCACTTTTGCGTGTAACAGGAAGGGATTGCGCTTTTCTGTATCTGTGATACTGATATTGTGTTTTTCGCAGATGGAAAGCCTTTTGTGATCAGAAAGGCACTTTGCACAATCGTGCAACAGACCGGCAATCTGGGCACTTTTCAAATCGGCACCATAGCGCATGGCAAGCGCCGCTGATATATAAGCCACTCCCAAAGTATGCTCATAGCGTTTACTATCCAGGTCCTTTTCCAATGTTTTTTTGATTTTCTTCAAATCATTTTCTTTCATATTTAAAACCGTAAAGTCCTTTTTCTTTTATATAAGCGATTACATCATCTGGGACAAGATATCGTATGGACTGCTGTTTTTTCAGACGTTCCCTGACAAGGGTGGAAGAAATCTCAAGCTGCATAAAGGGGAGCAGATGGATGTCTGCATTATATTTTTCTTCCAATTCTTCTTTCTTACCGGTCATTTCGGTCAGAGGGGTATCGCCCCGTACTGCTGCAATAATAGTACAGTTTTCAAAGATTTGTCCGGGATTGCGCCAATTTTCAATGGTAAAGAGACAATCTGCACCGAAAATAAAATGAAAATGATAATCCGGATATCCCTTGCGAAGTTCCACCAGGGTATCGCAGGTGTAGGTATTGCCTTCCCGCCTGATCTCCAGATCCAGACATTTCATACGTGGATTGCCGGCTACTGCCAGACAAGTCATTTCATAGCGCTCAAGGGCTGAGGGCATATCTACATTTGCTTTTAAATAGGAACGCCCCGTGGGAATGAACCAGATTTCGTCAAGCTGTTCTGTATCCAAAGCATATTCTGCCAGCATCAGATGCCCTATATGGATGGGACTGAAGGTGCCGCCCATAATGCCGATTTTTCTCATGATGACTTCTCCTCTTTGCGGTAGCTTGTTTCGGTTCTGATACCGAAATTATTTCGGAAGCTCAATCTTAGGCTTGTCCTTGTTGGGCTTGTACAGTACTATTTTTTTGCCGATAACCTGAACCAGCTGGGAATGGGTTCTCTCTGCCACCATTTCACCGATCGCTCTGGGATCATCAAAGCAATTTTTAAGTACACTGATTTTGATCAGTTCATTGTTATTAAAAGCCTCTCCAATGGCATTGGTCACCTCGGGGGTCAGGCTGGACTTGCCCACCTGAAAAATAGGATTCAGATTGCTGGCAAGCCTCATTAAATATGCTCTCTGTTTGCTTGTCATATTTGTAATTCTCCTTTATAATCAGCTCTCATGGAACTGTGAGACATGATAAAACAACTATCATTTTTTATTTATAATAATCGAAAGATAAACCGTACATTCTGACGGTATCTCCCTCTTCAATGCCAAGTGCCTCCAGCTCATCCAGAATACCGGTATCCTTTAAGAAATTCTGGAAGAAAGAGAAGCCCTTTTCGCTTTCCAGATTGGTGTAACCCAGCATCTTTTCGATTCTGGGACCTTCAATCACATACTCATCCTCTTCCTCGTCGTAAACAACGGTGTAAGGCTCGTCGGAGTAGCCTTTCTTCTCCTCGGGGAAGTATTCCTGTTCGAAAACAGTCGGTTCTTCGCCGATGTTTTCAAGCATGTTGTTTACATAATACAGAAGATCTCTAAGCCCCTGGTTGGTGGCTGCGGAAATAGGGAATACTTTAAGCCCCTGGGGCTCAAACTCATCAATAATGGCCTGAAGTGCATTATTGCCCTCATCATCAGTATACATGACATCGATCTTATTGGCAGCAATTACCTGAGGTCTGTTGGCAATTTGGGGATTGTAAGCCTCCAGCTCTTTGTTGATGGCATAAATATCCTCAATGGGATCTCTGCCTTCCGTACCGGCCGCATCCACAATGTGAATGATTACCTTGGTACGCTCGATATGACGCAGGAACTCGTGGCCCAGACCGATACCCTCGGAAGCACCTTCGATCAATCCGGGAATATCCGCAATGACAAAGCCCTTTGTGCCGTCCAGATCAACCACGCCCAGATTGGGATTTAAGGTGGTGAAATGGTAATTGGCAATCTTGGGTCTTGCATTGGTAACTCTGGATAAAAAGGTGGATTTGCCTACGTTGGGGAAACCGACCAGACCTACATCTGCGATTACTTTCAGTTCCAGGATCAGTTCCAGCTCCTGAGCCGGCTGACCGGGCTGTGCGTATTTGGGAGCCTGCATGGTACTGGTGGCATAATGCTGGTTGCCGTTGCCGCCCCTGCCGCCCTTTAAGAGAATAACGCGCTTGTTATCGCCGGACATATCCGTAATTACCTGGCCGCTTTCCGCTTCTTTAATTACGGTTCCCTGGGGTACCTTTATGATAATGTCTTCGCCATCTTTGCCGCGGCAGTTCTTTTTGCCGCCTTCCTGGCCATCTTCTGCCCGATACTTACGGATATGCCTGAAATCGATCAGGGTATTTAATCCTTCATCGACCTCAAAAATTACATCGCCGCCATGTCCGCCATCACCGCCATCGGGGCCGCCGTTGGGAACATATTTTTCACGTCGAAAGGATACGTGTCCATCGCCGCCTTTTCCGCTTCTTACATATACTTTGGCTCTATCAGCAAACATATTGTCTCCCTTCATGCACATTCATTAAAGTGCAATCTTTAAAGTGAAAAAGGCTCCAAACATTAATTTGTTTGAAGCCTGATCAACAAAATTTAGTTCTCTACAGGATATACGGAAGCCTGCTTCTTGTCTCTGCCCTTTCTCTCGAAACGAAGGACACCGTCAACTAAAGCAAACAGAGTATCATCACCGCCGATGCCTACATTAACACCGGGATGGATCTTGGTACCGCGCTGTCTGTACAGAATGTTACCAGCCTTTACGAACTGGCCATCAGCTCTCTTCGCACCTAATCTCTTGGACTCGGAATCTCTACCGTTCTTGGTAGAACCTACACCTTTTTTATGAGCGAAAAATTGAAGGTTCATATTAAACATGGTCTACACCTCCTCGAAGTTTACTTGCAAATACTGTTCACCGTACTCTTTGCTCAGATTCTGAAGTGAAAACACCAGAGAATCCATTAAGAATACTGATTTGTCCTGCAATACGCTTTCAAAATCACATTTGATAAATCCGGTTTCTTCATTAAAAGCAGCTGTCAGTTGTTCACCGGCAAGCTCCTGCAATGAATTCATAGTACCGATCACCAATGCGGAAATTGCTGCACAGAGGATATCGGGTTCCTTTCCAAATAACCTCTTCCTTGCGTATCCGGCATGTCCCATACATGTGAAACCACTATATGAGTTGTCTTTTTTACGAATAACAATAGTAGTCATAACGCTTACGCATTAATCTTGTCAATTTTAACCTGAGTATATGCTTGTCTATGACCGTTTTTCTTGTGGTAACCGGTTTTTCTCTTGTACTTGTATACAATAACCTTCTTACCTCTTCCCTGCTCCATAACGGTTGCGGTAACAGTTGCGTTAGCAACGTCTGCACCAACCTTCAGGGTCTCGTCACTTACTGCGATAACCTGGTCAAAAGTAACGATGTTTCCAGCTTCAACATCAAGCTTTTCAACCTTGATAACATCACCTTCGGAAACTTTGTACTGTTTTCCACCTGTTGCAATAATTGCGTACATAATTAAGGCACCTCCTTAATAATTACTCGCTAACTTTGGTGGTGTCTGTTGGACACACTTCTACCTAGTTATGCGGCATACCATAAGATATTAGCATGAGGTGCCTTAAAATGTCAATAGTTTTTATGAAAATAATTTAAGTTTTTTAAAAATAAAATTTGTTCCTCAACTTACAGAGGCTGTCCATTTCTCTTTTCAAAATCTTCGATGTACTGGATGATCAGGTTTGCAGTACCTTCCACACCTAAAACGCTGCTGTTGATGCACAGATCATAGCTGTCAGCACGTCCCCACTTCTTGGAGGAATAATAATTGTAGTAACTCTGACGCTGCTTATCTTTCTTGATGATCATGTCTTTTGCTTTTGCTTCGTTCAGTTTGTAGATTCTCATGATACGCTTGGTCTTTGCATCTTCGTCACCATAAATGAAAAGATGAACACAGTTCTGATAATCAGCCAACGCGTAATCAGCACAACGACCAACAATTACACAAGGACCTTCATCTGCAATTTTCTTAATGGTGTCAAACTGAGCAAGGAAAACTTTGTGGCTAATGGGCATATCTACGAAAGAAGATGCATTGTAGCCGAAGGAATAAGTATCCATTACCAGATTGTAGAGGAAGGAATTGGTAGGTCTCTCATCATGGTTCTGAATCATCTCCTCACAATAGCCGCTTTCCTTTGCAGCACGGCTTAACAGTTCCTTGTCATAACAAGGGATACCGAAATGAGCTGCAACTTTCTGTCCGATCTCACGACCTGCGGAACCAAACTGACGTCCGATTGTAATGATAGTATTCATAAATCCACCTGCTTTCTATATTAATACATTTATATTATACGATATTTTTTATAATTGCACAAGAATTTTCTGGTTAATTCGGAAATTTTGTACACTTTAAACATGAAAAACAATTATAATAATTGCGCTGCAATCCGGATGCCTTCCGGAGTCTGTGCCAGGCCACCCAAAGCAGTCTCACGCAGGGAACTGTCCATCTTATCTCCCACTTCCTTCATGGCATCAATGACCTGATCAGGTGGAATTCTGCTGAAAATGCCGGCCATGGTCATATCAGCACAGGACATGGCATTGACGGTGCCGATTACGTTTCTCTTTACACAGGGGACTTCTACCAGACCTGCTACGGGATCGCACACAAGACCAAGAAGGTTTTTCATAGCCATTGCAGCAGCGTTGACGATCATCTTGCAGTCTCCGCCCTGAAGATATACTAAAGCACCTGCCGCCATGGAACTGGCAGAGCCAATTTCGGCCTGACAGCCGCCGGCAGCGCCGCTGATAGAGGAGCGGTGTGCAATGATCTGGCCGATACCGGCTGCAACGTACATGGCTTTTAACATTTTATCGCTTTCGGGACAACGACGCTTAAAATAAGGGACCAAAACTGCAGGAAGCACACCACATGCACCTGCGGTGGGAGCTGCTACAATACGCTTCATACAGGCATTGGACTCGCCCATCTGGAGAGCGCCTGCAATACATTCATCTACAAAACTTCCGCAGAGAGAATCTGCACCGTGATTGGCCTGATAATCTGCCATTTTCTGACCATCACCACCCACAAGGCCACTTTGTGATTTGAGATCGCCTTCGTAACTTTCAGCAGAGTTTAACATTGCCTCCCAGGTGCGCTGCATCTGATGCATGCTTTCCTCAATTGTCACATTTCGCTCTGCAATATCCTCTTCCAGGATCACTTGCCAGAATTCTTTGTTTTCAGAGGTACAAACATTTATGATTTCTTCAAAAGACTGATAAGACATAGTCGATTCCTCCTATTCTTTCTCAATGCCCAGGTATATTACCTGAAGTACGCCGTCCAGATTCTGGAGTTCCCGTACAGAGCTTTCCCAGATTTCTTCATCTGTCTCAAGTACCATCATGGCATAGCCGCCCCGCTTATCACGACAAAGCTGCATTGTAGCAATATTTACGGATTTCCAGAACAAAATGGAGGTTACTTTTGCTACAGAACCGGGGGTGTCCAGGTTTTGAATGACCAAAGTATTGCGTTCACCGGAAAAATTGACTTCCATACCGTTCAGTTTCTGGATCAGTACTCTTCCGCCGCCGATGGACACACCCTGAACCTCCATCTCTTTGCCGCTTTCTCCTACCAGCTTCAGTACTGCTGTGTTGGGATGGGCATCCCTGAGATTCACTGTGCCGAAAGAAAAGGCAAGTCCGCTTTCTTTGGCTAATTCAAAACTGTGAGGTATGCGGATATCATCAGGCTTCATACCGAGCAGACCGGCAATCAAAGCTCTGTCGGTACCATGGCCAACTCCGGTGGTGGCAAAGGAACCGTGCAGCAAAATCTCCACCTTTACAGGAGTCTCCTGCAGCAGTTTTCTGGCAATATAACCGATACGTACCGCACCGGCGGTGTGGGAACTACTGGGGCCAACCATTACGGGGCCTAAAATGTCGAATAAATTCATATGCACACCTCGCAATCATTTTATTTTGCTTTTGTAAAAAACCTAAAAAACATGTTTGAAATAAATTTAACTTACAAGATATCAAGCAGATGCTGGAAATATTCCGGTAAGGGAGCATCTGCTTCCACATATTCACCCGTAGAAGGATGCTTGAAACCTAAAATCTTGGCATGAAGTGTCTGCCCCTGTAATTTAAAGGGGGATTTGCGGTTGCTGTATACCTCATCTCCAAGAAGCGGATGTCCGATACTGGCCATATGCACGCGGATCTGATGGGTACGCCCCGTCTCCAACACACATTCAATATAAGTGTATCCTGAGAAACGCTTAAGGACACGGAAATGAGTGACTGCTTCCTTGCCGTTTTTGACGTTGATCGCCATTTTTTTGCGCTCAACCGGGTGTCTGCCGATGGGCTGGTCGATGGTCCCCTCATCTTCCTTTAAGACACCATAACAGATGGCATGATACCGGCGGTTGATGGAATGCTCTTTCAACTGTTGGGCAATACTGTTGTGGGCTTTGTCATTTTTGCAGACAATAATGGAACCAGTGGTATCCATGTCAATGCGGTGTACAATGCCGGGACGCATGACACCATTGATGCCGGACAAATCCTTACCGCAGTGATGCATCAGTGCATTTACCAGTGTGCCGCTGTAATGTCCTGCGGCCGGATGAACCACCATCCCTTTTGGTTTGTTGACTACGATGACATCCTTGTCCTCGTAGAGCACATCTAAGGGAATATTTTCCGGCTCAATATCAGGCTCCACTGATTCGGGCAGTTCAAAGGTCACTTCATCGTCCGTCTTTACCCGGTAACTGCCTTTTACAGGTTTCCCGTTTACGGACACCTTCTCTTCTTTTATCATTTTCTGGATAAAAGAGCGGGACAAAGAATCAATCAGCATGCTGATGCACTTATCAATACGCTCTTCTTCCAATTCTTCACTGATCTGAAAGGAAAAATGTTCCATGCTTGCCTCTATTTTGCCTGTTTTTTCTTCTTAAAACTTAAAAAATCCAAATCGTCTTCCTTGTAATAGAACAGAAAAAGAAGGAACAGACCTATGGTGCCCACCACTACAAAAATATCTGCCACATTAAAGATCGGATAATTGATCAGAATAAAAGAAATAAAATCCACAACATAGTCGAAACGCAGACGGTCGATCAGATTACCAATGCCTCCGGCCACAATGGCAGTAAGGGCAATGTGCAGGATACCATATTTCTTATGCTCCGGAAGGCGCAGCAACACAAAAGTCAAAATTGCCATGAACAGACAGCTTACTACTACCAAAAAAATCTTCTGGTTCTGAAACATACCAAAAGCAGAGCCTCTGTTTTCCAGATATTGAAGCTCAAGGACGCCGTCTATCAAAACAAAGGCTTTTTGGCCTTTTAATCTGGCAATAGCCAGATATTTTGTAAATTGATCCAGGAACAGAAAGGCTGCCAGGATCAATGCGTCAATTATAAGCATAACGCTTTTTTTTATTTCGTTCGGCTTATTCATAGGCATCCTCTTCGCTGAAGTAGATTTCATTTACAGCAGCAAGCATTTCTTCTTCTGTAACGGTGCGGTCAATTACAGCCTTGCCGATTTTTTTAAGAAGGACAAACTTGATGGTATTGCCTTCCATTTTTTTGTCGGACTTAGTAAGGGCAACAATTTCTGCAGGATCAATATTGTCAACGGTGATTGGCAGGTAGAAAGGCACAAACATATCACGGATTTCATAATATTCATCCATGGAAAGCAGTTCCTTTTTCCAGGAAATATATGCAGCAGCAACAATTCCAAGAGCTACGCACTCGCCGTGAAGCAATTCAAAGTTCTTTGCTTTTTCGATGGCATGTCCGATAGTGTGCCCCAGATTCAGCAGTGCTCTGTCACCCTGCTCTGTGGGATCTTTTTCTACGATCATCTTCTTAACTGTACAGCTGCGTACCAGCATCTCTTCCACTATATTCAGATCGCGCTCGCAGATCTCATACATATTTTCAAGGAGCCATTCATAAAAGATAGCATCTCTGATCAGGCCGTGCTTCATAATCTCAGCAAAGCCTGCATAATACTGTCTTTCATCCAATGTCTGAAGAGTGCTCAAGTTCATATATACCAGACGGGGCATTTTGAATGCACCCACCATGTTTTTGTATCCATCAAAGTCCACACCGGTCTTGCCGCCGATAGAACTGTCCGCCTGTGCAAGCAATGTGGTGGGAATCTGAATAAAATCAATGCCGCGCAGGAAAGTAGCTGCTGCAAAGCCGGTCAGATCGCCTACTACACCGCCGCCCAATGCCACCAGCATGTCCTTGCGGTCGAATTTCTCTTCGATCAGAAACTGATAGAGCTTCTTTACAGTGTCCAGATTCTTATTCTCCTCACCATTTTCAAATACAAATTTTACTGTCTTTGCACAGCTTCTCTGAATAAGACTTAATACTGCTTCACCATAGATGGAATCAACTTTGGAATCAGTCACAATACACAGTTTTTTCTCTGCTGTTTCCAACAGAGCCAATTCTTCCTGCAGACTCTCAAAATTGGGAGCAAATACAATATCATAGCAGGGTTTTCTATTCATCATTACCTGTAATCTCTGGGACATGGTGTCGTAATCTCCTTAAGCAATCATTTATGAAAAAAACTTCCCACAGAATAGAAACGGGAAGTTTTTTAAACTTTATAATCCGTTATTGAGCGGCATTTCAAAGGTACCGCCGCCGAAAATATCCTGAAAATCACCTGAAATATCAACACTGGAAGGAGTGATGATAAAAATATAATGTGATATCTTCTGAAGATTGCCGCCAATAGCGAAACAGGAACCGGAGGTGAAATCAATAATTCTCTGTGCCACATCCACATCAAGACCTTCCAGATTCAAAACAACGGTTCTGTTAGAAAGAAGGGTCTCTGTAATCTCTCTGGCATCTTCTACAGAAGTGGGTTTGATCACACACACTTCCATGCCGCTGCCGGGCATCTTTCTGGTAACGGTCTGTCGGATAGGAGTTACCTTAGGCTGGGGAACTACTCTCTTGGGAGCTTTCTCCTCATATTCTGCCTCTTCGCGTACAGCCTTTGCGGGCTTTGAAACAAGCTTCTTGGGAGCTGCTTCCACTTCCTCCTCATCATCCAGATAATCATCATCTAAATAATCATTTTCATCTTCATCATTTAACTTCATGTAATTTAAGAATTTATCCATTACACCCATTTTCAATATCTCCTTTACACAGCGAAATTAATCTTTATTGTAATTGCGTTCACCGAATATTCCGGTACCGACTCTCACACAGGATGCGCCCTCTTCTACTGCAACTACATAATCGCCAGTCATTCCCATAGAAAGTACATTCATAGAAATATTATCAATGTTTTTGGCAGCTATGTCAACAGACAATTGCTTTAATTTACGAAAATATTCTCGATTTTCCTCAGCATCCTCCACAAATGGAGCGATTGTCATAAGTCCCCGTACGTGAATACCGGGCAGTTTTGAAATCTCCTCCACAAGCAATACTGCATCCGCAGAAAATGTGCCGAATTTACTTTCTTCCTGAGCAACATTGACTTCTACCAGGATATCCACTTCCACATTTTTTTTTATTGCCTGAGAGCTGATCTCCTCTGCCAGACGCAAACTATCTACACTGTGGATCATGCTCACCTTATCAATAATATACTTTACCTTATTGCGCTGCAAATGACCGATCATATGCCAGCGTACATCCGAAGGTAATTGCGGAATCTTATCAACCAGCTCCTGAATATAATTTTCACCAAAATCCCGCACACCGGCTTCATAAGCTTCCAGCAACATTTCAACCGGCTTCGTCTTACTGACAGCGATTAAGGTGATATCCTCTCTATTTCTCCCAACGGCTTTACAAGCGTTTTCAATGTTTTCATTTACCGCTATAATATTTTCTCTTATCGAAGAAATATTGTCATTCATTATCAAATTTTTTTCACTCCCTCGCGCGCCCACTCTATTCATTAATAAACTGGTCATCGATTACGGAATCTGCCTCTAACACAATATAATCATATACATTTAATCCATACCGTGTATTAGCCTTTACAATAGCATACTCATCATTCTGATACAGAATCATGATCTCCTTAAAATCAGCATATCCCTTGTTCATATTATATACACCAATCAGGGAAGCCCGCTTGCTGACAGTATAAGTCTCCTGGCTGTCCGGCTTGTGAAGGATATCGCCGGCATTCAGAATGGAAGCATCTAAATAATACACTTTTTCTTCCGAATCATAACTATATACATCCGTCTCGATAATTTCGCTGGAAATGGTGCCGTCTTCCAGATAACACTGTCTGATAACACATTCGCTTCCATTTTCGCCGCTTGTGATCACAAAATCTTCATCGATCAGGAAAAATTCCTTCTCTACAATAGAAGAATTGGGAATTTTCAATCCTACCTCGTCATTGAGAATCAATTCAATATCTAAATAACGGTCCGAAGTAAATGTTACCATGGAATTATTAAATTTCAGCTGAAGATAAGTTTTACCGTCAATTCCGGGAAGGATAAACACCTGTCCCCAGGATTCATATTGATTCTTAAGGAAGCGAACCTTTATGTATCCTTCCTCTAAAAGCTCCTGGGCTCTGTCTGCTTCAACGGGAATTACAATACTCCAATTCTCATCTGTGGAAAGCTTGTAAACCGGATCCTGTACAGCCACCAATTCGGTTCCCATCAATTGGTTTTTTTGATAATTAGTTTCATCAAATATAGCTTCGGTTATGCCATCTGCTGTCAAAGTCTCATAACCATCTACCCAATAAGAAACGATTCCGGACAAGGGGGATGTGCACAAATTTACATTGCCGGAAGTGATGGAACCTACGCTATCCAGCATGTTGCTGTTGGAAAGCTTTAAAACAGTATTTTTCAAAGAATACTTAAAATCATATACGGAATCGAAATTAGTACTTTCAAAACAATGCATGAAATTTACAATTTCACTGCGGAATTCAGCCAGTTCTTTGGGGTTCAGGGCATTTTCGCCCAGATTGCTGTTATCCAGATTCTGATTTAACTGTCCTGTCTCATCTATGATATAAACCAAGTCATCCTTGGCAACTTTTTCACCTTCACGTGCATAATAATTGATATATCCGGCATGATCCGAATAGACGGTTGTTTCTTCGCGAAGCGCAATGCCCCGATAAATATTACTACTGGCCAAAGAGCCTTCTTTTACTTCGTATCTTACAATGGGGCTGGACTGAAAATACATTACAACGCAGACCACCACATAAATAAATACGGTACTGAAGATGATCATTCCGATATTAATATTGAGAGGTTTTCTGTATTTTTTTACTTTTTGCTTATTTTTAGCCAAAACATCTGCCTCCGGTCATCTTACTCAAAATGATTTGTTTTTTCACACTTATGAAAAGCCTCGGCTAGCATCCGAGGCTTCTCATAGGTAAGTATATTATTTGATTTCAAACAAATTAAAGGGAAATAACAATATTCTTCTTTACGGACTCAGGAAGTTCTGTTTCATCCTTGGAAACACTGAGAATAAAATCAACGCCGAACTGAGTGCTGATCTTTTCCAGCTTTTCAACGGTTGCAGCGATGTCGCCATCTTCTAATGCTGCGATCTTTAAGAAGCTGTCAAAGTACATCTGCTGAAGGTCGTGATCCTGAGAGATGATACCGCAAATAAAGCCGATGAAGCTGCTTGCGTTCTCAAGATTGAACTCAGAAACATCGATTAAACGGATCTTGTTGTTTAATTCGTACATATGCTTGGTGCTCTTGTCAAGATATACGATGTTACCTGCTACTTCCTTTATTTCACTATTTACCTTATCAAGTAAATATTTAGTTTTTCCTTTTCCCTTATTACCTACGATCATTTGAACCATTGGCTTATCCTCCTATAGTAATTTTGTGAGTACAAAAATGATTAATACTATTATAATTTATATTCGTCCAAAAAACAACCTTTATTTATTGATTGTTTATTATTTGATTGCACTAATTTATCTCATCTAATAAATCAATCATTTCTTTATAGAGAATATCCCGCTCTTTTGAACTGAGGATTACGGAGATGTAAGGTGCACCTCCGGTATCTCTGGACAACAGAATGAGACAATTTCTTGCAGCATTGGTAGTGCCGGTCTTGCCGCCTACTACAGTAATATTTTCAGGAGGAGTATAATTGCCTCTCAGGAAAAGATTGCTGGTCTCAAAGGAAAGCTCCTTGGGCTTGCCGTCCTTATCGTAGTAGGTGGTCTGATAGTTGGCTGTATGAATGATCTCATTGAATATATCATATTTGATCGCTTCGTTAAAGATCAGATAGAGATCATATGCTGTGGTATAATGTCCTTCCTGGGTCAGACCGTGAGGATTTAAAAAATTACTGTTGGTGGCACCAAGACGCTTGGCCTCTTCGTTCATCATGTTGAGGAATTCGTCCACCGAACCGCCCACATTTTCTGCGATCAGCATCGCTACATCGTTGGCGGAATACATCAAAAGAATCCGCAGGGCCTGATCCATAGTCATGGTGTCTCCGCTCTTTAAGCCGCAAAGCTGAGCACCTGATTCTGTGATGTTAACAGCGCTTGTAGCTGTCAGCACCGTATCCAGGGATGCATTTTTAATGGCGACTAAGGCTGTCAACACCTTGGTCAGGCTTGCCGGATGCATGCGCTCATGGGCGTTTTTGGAATAAATGACCTCTCTCTGGTTGACATCAAAGAGAACTGCGGCGATGGCTTCTGACATGTCCACATTTTCGTCATCTACCAAATCTTCCGTAACCACACAAAGGTCTGCTGCAAATGCTTCCACCTTGCCCGGATTTCGTCCGGAAACCACATCAAAACCGCTGATCTGGGAATCCGTGCTGTAAGGCATGGCATAGGAAAGCCTGCCACAGCCGGTCATGCCGATCAGCATTGCAATGCTAAGTGTCAGCGACAATATGAAGTTGCGTTTTTGTTTCTTATTGTTACTTGTACATCTCACGCCACTCTAAATCTCCTCTTTCTAAGGACTTGATCATCAGCTCTGCGCTGGCCAGATTGGTAGCCAGCGGAATATTGTGGGTGTCACAAAGCTTGACCACATTGTTTACATCCGGCTCATGCTTTTTGGAGGTCTGAGGGTCTCTTAAGAAAATCACCAGATCCATCTGATTGTGCTCGATCTGAGCGCCCATCTGCTGTTCTCCGCCCAAATGACCGGCAAGGAATTTGTGTACATTCAGATTAGTCACTTCCTCGATCAAACGGCCGGTGGTACCGGTAGCAAAAAGGTCATGCTTACTCAGAATACCTCTGTAGGCAATGCAGAAATTTTGCATCAGCTTTTTTTTGGCATCGTGTGCAATTAATGCTATATTCATAAAAAAACCCATCCTCTCGTGTTCATTAGTAGTTTCTCTTCGCTTGCAGTCTCACATTCAGGACGATTCCCATTCCTATGAAAAGGCTCCATAGAGATGTCAGGCCATAGCTCACAAAGGGGAGCGGCAGACCTGTATTTGGTAAAATAAAAGTTGCAACACCAATATTAAAGAAAGACTGAAATGCTATCAGGCCGCCCATGGAGGCTGCTATGATCGTTCCGGCAATATCCTTCGCCTTTCGGGCAATGGAGATACACTCCAAAGCAATACCGCATAACAGTGCAATGACAGCCACGGATCCTTTAAAGCCAAATTCTTCACCGATTACAGCAAATACAAAGTCGGTCTGTGCCTCTGAAATGAAATTACCGTTTTTTACAGAGGTAATCTCATTGTTCTTGTAGCCTTTGCCGTCCAATTGTCCGGAACCGATAGCCATAATGGAATTTAACTGCTGATAAGCTCCCTCTGTTTCATATTCTTCCGGATTGATAAAGGAAAGAATACGGTTTTTCTGATATTCATCCAAAAGTGTGCTGTCGGGCTGCATGGCCAATGTGATCACCACGACTACAGCAGGAATGGTCACCGCAAGGGCACCAAACACCAGCTTATAACTGATACCTGCCGAAAACATAATGATACAGAAGACCATGATAAAAACAATACTGGTGGATAAATCGGGCTGTTTAAATATCAGAAACCAGGGAATAACAGCCAATATCACACAACTTATTATAACGGGGAAAGTATTCAGTTTCTCCTTATATTTCATAATAAACTGTGCAAAGAATAAAATCAATAATATTTTCGCGGTTTCTGACGGTTGGAAACGAAGTCCTCCGATTTCCAGCCATCTCTGGGCTCCTCCGCCGGTGTCGCCGGCAGAGGAAAAGATAACCAATAAAAGCAAGGCCAGGTTCACAATGTACATAGGCCAGTAAAGCTTTAATAACAAGGAATAGTTAAAAAAAGAAAGGACGATCATGATTACAGCACCGGTAATGGCGCCTGCCAGCTGCTTGTTCTGCAGAGAGGGCTCTGCACTGCCTATTGCCATGATGCCTATACCCACCAATAAAAATATCATAATGATCAATTTGAAGTTGTAATCACGCAGTCTGTAGCTTCTAAACATATTGTTCCTTTCATGATTATTTATGAACTCTTATTTATGAACTGCCGCATGTAACTCCAGAATGGGAATGTTTGCATAGAGCATGGAGGTTTTTCCTCTTCCGCTCTTATTTGTCTTTGTATTGATCTGGATGTCCATGTTCTCGGCATCAATTTTCATGTATTTTGAAATAACTTTTGTAATATCGGCCCGGATCATGCTCATCACTTCCGGAGAACAATTCATGCGGTCCGATATCAGAAGAATTTTTAAGCGGTCCTTTGCCACATCTCTGGAGGTCTTACGTTGAAAAAGTTTTCTCATAATCAGACCTCCTCTACACTTTTTTGAAAATTCCGGTGACTCTGGTCCAAAAAGAAATGCCCCTTTCCAGGTTCGTGAAGGGAATATCATTTCCATCAATTCTGAGCACCACATTCTGATACGCAGATCCTGCCGGGGTATCACTGCCAACAAGAGGTTCCCCCTGGTTAGTGGAGATTACCACATTTTCATCGTCCGGAATAATTCCAATCAAAGGAATGGCTAAAATATCCACCACATCTGCTGCAGACATCATATCCCCCCGTTTGACCATATCCGGGCGGAGGCGATTGATGATCAGCTCCATTTGTTTAAAGCCTCTGGCCTCCAAAAGACCGATGATACGGTCGGCATCCCTTATGGCGGAGACCTCCGGTGTAGTCACTACAATGGCCCTTTGGGCTCCTGCAATGGCATTTTGAAACCCTTGTTCGATTCCTGCCGGACAATCCAGAATAATGTAGTCGAATTGATCCTTTAAATGTTCGATCACTTTGACCATCTGACCGGGTGATACGGCGGACTTATCCCTGGTTTGTGCCGAAGGCATTAAGTACAGTCCGGGATGTCTCTTGTCACGGATGAGCGCCTGTTTAACACGACAATTCCCCTCGACAACATCTACCAGATTGTAGACAATCCGGTTTTCAAGCCCCATTACCACATCCAGATTGCGCAGTCCTATATCTGTATCAATGAGACAGACTTTTTTCCCGAGCATTGCAAGACCAGTGCCTACGTTTGCTGATGTGGTGGTCTTGCCCACACCGCCTTTTCCTGAAGTGACGACAATTACTTCGGAAGCTTTCTGCTCCCCGTTAGATTGTGTTTCCATGTCAGGTCCTTACCTTTCGGGTTATTTTTCGTCCTTCAGGATCCCTATATGGTTAAAAGGTTTCCAAAAGTTCTTTGGTAAGCGGGTCGAAGACAATTTTGTTGTTCTTTACGTGTGCAATTTTCGGTTGTACTTTTAATTTAATACTCCATTTGGATTTGTCAGCTGTTTTATATTTGAAATCGCCGATTTTTAATCTTTCCGGCTCCATTTCAAGCGCTACTACGCAGGCACCTTCCCTGCCGTTTCCGCCGGCATAGGCTTCCCCATACAGACCTCCCAGAACAATAATATTGCCACCGGCGATCACTGCGGTACCGGGATTCACATCCCCCAGGATCACCACACTCTGTTCGGTCTCGATCACATCATTATCTTTCAGGCTTCCCTTATAAAATTGGCACTCATCCATGCCTGTGAGTTTGTTTTCCACATACTCAAGTGCCTTGATGTAGTTTTTGTCAGTCTCCTCATTGTGACCCACAATGCAGATCACTTTAACATTACAGTTTTGTCGGATGGCATCAATGACCCGGTTTTCTTCTTCCGTAGTAAGGGTGCGGCCTTCTATGGAAAGCGCAACTCTTGCTTTTCCGAAAAAATTGCGTCCATCGGAAAATTTGCCTGCCACTTCTTCGATTATCTGATCAAAAGAACATTCTTCATTCAGTATCAGTGTGATTCCATTGGGAAAACTCTTAATCAATACTGCTTCTCTCATCTCTTCCTCCAAATGATAGCAAACCATCTTCTAAAAATAAACAGCAAACGGCCTTCCGGTCTGTGCTGGCTCTTGAACTTCTTGCGCACATACTTCATCTGTTCGATTTCTTCTATATCAATATCACGTGTAAATATCTTCCATTTTGTCACAAGGACAATACCCATGATCAGCATGAAAATACCGCGAAGCAACACTGTGAACTGTACCGAATAAACATCCATTCCCAGCATATATATGGTATTATCTCCTGTTATGGAACTTACAAAGGTACCTGTGATCAGACCCAGGAAAGCAAAAATATTGCAGCCGATGGTGTTGAAAACAATATGTGTGGTTGAATTCTCCGGCGGCAGGTTCATGTACAGGATGTTTGCGTAGGAAATATTTAATCCCACAGCCAAAAGATGCTGTGTCAGTCCCAAAGGAACATACATGAATGATCTCTCCGGTGTCATAAAGAAGAATAAAAATTCCGTAGGCACCCAGAAAATAAGGGCAATACCAAAAGTCATGATCCAGGAATATCTTCTCAGGACCCTCTGCCATACAGGTGACAGAATGATCAGCACTACTGTGTACAGGACTGACATGGTGTTGATCAGCAAATAGGAAAAATTCATGTGGTTCAGCAGATGATAACTCCACAGACCGTTGTTCAGATTGGCGATAAAGTTCCAGCTGAACATCATGAACATGCAGGCAATAAATTTTGGATACTTAAAAGGTAATGTAAATACTTCGTGAATCTTTAAGTTGGAAGTATCTGCAGAAGGATAATCCTTTGCCTTGGACAAAAAGAATACTTCAATGAGTACCAGGACAAAGGCGAAGTAACGGAACCCCAGGATCAGCTCGTTCTGGAAGGGGGAATCCTTCAGGACATCCGTCAGGATACTGCTGAACAAAAGTACCATACTGGACATGATAGAGGACATGATCTGCATCAGAGTGATGAAGAATGCTCTCTTATCATTATTCTGAGGATAAAAATTGTACAGCCAGTTGGTAAGCCCGGGTGCAAAAGGTGCATAAAAAGCATATGCAATAAATATGATTACAATGAAGCAGATCAAACGGGCCCTGGGTGCCGTCACAAAGATTGGCATTACTGTGGTCGCCAGGATGTATAATGCATAGAAAATAATCTTGGCTGTGACAAGCACTTTCTTGGGGCGCACAAAGCGCCCAAGAATCTTGTTGGAAAAAATACTGAACATATTAGCGATGTACGGAATAAAGGTAATAACACCAGTGTCGGTGATGGACATGCCGTACATGGTCAGGAATCCAGTATAAAAGATACCGGTGATAAAAACATTATAAATGGTAGTAAGGATATTGCTGGTCAGAACAATGGTCCTGCCCTTTGCTTCCTCATCTTTTAAATTAAAAATATCACTGAAAGACAACCAAAAACCGTACAAAATTTGCTTGAGCATGATAAACTGTCCTCCTACGGTGAAAAAGTTAGTGCTAATAAAAATTCAGTTCTATTTTTCGTTACATTTCGTTGGAAATGCCGCCTTCTTCGGCAGCTGCGGTACCTGTGATCAAGTCCTCTTCTTCTGCCAAACCGTAATAATATTTGTAAATATCACGGGTAAGCTGCGCTGCATAGTCTGAAGAGTATCCGAAGGGAATCCTGGTAGTCACGGAAATCTCAGGATCTTCATAGGGTGCAAAGGAAATGAACAACGCATGGTTGGCTCTTGAAGAAATCTGCTCTGCAGTACCTGTTTTGCCGGCCACATTTACGCCCAGATCACCAAAATAAGATTTGTTCGCTACCACCTGGCGCATACCGGAATGGGCCGCATTCCAGAACTGGTCGGGAAGTTCTACGGTGTTACGGACAGTTGCGTCGAATTCTTCCAATACATTGCCGTCAGAATCAACTACTTTATCAAGTAAAGTCAAATTGTAGCAGGTCCCTTCGTTCGCAATGGTGGAAACGTATCGTGCAAGACCAACCGTGGTATAACTGTTGGTACCCTGACCGATAGCAGAACGGACCGGGTCAATATCAGAAACTCTGGGTGACTCTTCTGTGATCTCAATGCCGGATTTCTCGGTCAGACCAAACAGATCCGCGTATTCGTAAAGCTTGTCAAGTCCCGTATCGGCATCATATGAGCCGGTCCTGGTTGCAAGCTTGTAGCCTACATTGTAGAAATAATAGTTGCAGGAATCAGTGATCGCTGTGGAAAGAATCTCGGGACCATGTCCGTGACGTTTCCAACATCTGGGAGAAGGATTGATCTCCGTAAATGTACCGGTACAATAAACTTTTTCTTCCAGGGAAAGAATATTCTCCATGTATGCTGCGGTAGCGGAAACAATCTTAAAGGTGGAACCGGGCGCTGCGGAGTACTGGGTGGCAAAATTGTACTGGGCTTTAGCCTTGTCGGCATTCAGTTTGGCATAATATGCTGCATCTATAGAGTTTGCAAGCTTATTGTTATCATAGCCCGGATAAGAAACAATAGCGCGTACATCACCGGTATTGACATCGGTGATGACCACGGAAGCATTACAGGGATCCAATGCTAATTGACCGGGGGTAATATCCAGATTGTCTATCCGGTTCTTCATAAAATCATAAGCGGAAATAGTACCGTTATAAAGCGCCTGTTCATCCTCCGGGGATACATCGGCAGCATCCTGTTCACAGATCAGGAAACAAATATCTTTGCCGTTGATCACGTCATTTAAAAGCATATACTTGTAAAAACGTTTCTGCAATTCTGTATTGCTGTCAACCATGGAAATGATGTACTCAGTCAATTTGTTAAAAATCTCTGTGGAATCAGAGTATTTATCGTCAAGGGAAAGTTTGCTTACATCAATCCAGTTCATGGAAATACAGTATTTTAAGTATTCAGACAGACTGATCACTTCATCGGTAGTCCAGGCAATGTAAGTGGCATCCTCTTTGTCCACCACTTCTCTCATGATAATTCTTTTCTCATTGAGAAGGGATACGATATTACTCTGGTATACCTGGTACTCCTTGGATAATTTGTTGTAGGGGGTCAGTTTCTCGTTAAGTTCGGTTCGCAGTTTGTCGTACACGCTCTCTTTATAGTTCAAATAAAGATCATAAACAGCCTTTTCGGTCTCTCCTGCACCCTCTTCTGCAAAATGCTTAATATCAACAATACTGTTGTTGATCACTGCAAAATACACATCATAAATGGGAATCTTGATGTCAGAACTGTCCTGATTTTCCCCTTTATGAAATTCCTTTGCATTGATGATCTTGCTGGAAACAAGACCGGCAAGTTTTTGTTCAATAATATTGTAAACCGCTATGGTCAGGTCCTTGTCGATGGTCAGCTGGACATTTTCGCCGGATACAGGCTCTGTCCTCTCCTTGATTGCAATGACTTTACCTGTAGTATCAACCACTACAGTCTCGTTTCCCTTGGTACCCTGGAGTGTGGACTCCATATAAGCTTCAATACCGCTCTTACCTACCACATCATTGAGGTCATAAGTATTCTCACTGCCGCCGTCTGCTGCAGATTCGGCATTCAGTTCTGTAAGTTCGTCAGAAGAAATCTTGCCGGTGTATCCCAGCAGATGCGCAAAATATTTGCTGTCTACATAGCGTCTTACCGTATCCTCAACAATGGAAACCCCGGGAAGGGAATCTTCATTTTCCATGATGACTGCCACGGTTTCTTCGCTAACATTAGAAGCCACAGTAGTACCGATGTATTTTCTGAAAGAAGTAAGATTCATAGCGTAACGGATGGTGACCATCTTCAGCCAATCTTCTTTTGTATAACCTTTTCCGGGAATAAAATCACTGGATGTGTCACCCTCAATTTCATAATCGCCGATGGAAAAGCAGGTACCTTTGCCGGAAGCGCGGCTTAAATGAACCATGATCTCCTCGGCAGTATAGGCCTTCTGTTCTTCCGTCAGTTTATCAACAGTGGCATGGCCGAAAATATCTGCCTGAAATCTCAGAAGGCCGGTACCTTCCACGGAATAAGCAAACTCTCCGTCTTCATCAATGTAAATCTTAAAATCAGTGATCACACTGTCATTGTTCTTTTCAATCATCTGAATCAAACGGTATACTACATCGTTCAATTCTCTGTTTTTTCTGCGTCCGGACTCAAATACGTCCTCAATTTTTACAGAGTAGGCCAATTCGTTGTAGGCAAGGACCTGACCGTTTACATCCAGGATCTGGCCTCTGGTACTGCTTAAGTCTCTGGTCTTTTCCGTCTGCAGAATGAAATTGTTAAGATACTCTTCGCCGTTTACAATCTGAAGCTGAAAGCATCTATAGGTAAGTATTCCGGCAAAACAGATGGCTATCAGCGACAAGACCGTAAGTCTGCTGGTTAGAATACCGATCAATTTATCTCTCAATTCATCAAACAAATTTTTGCGCGCTCCTTTTTTCCTTGGTTTCCAGAAGCTGATTTACTTTTAAGATCAGCGGGTACAGGAACATGGTGACCAAAATGGTATACAAGCTCTCAGGCAAGATAACACCTGTGAAATAATACGGGAAATTAAAACGCCCTCTCAAAAGAAACATTAAGCAATAGCAGATCACACCGTAAGATATATCACTGACAATGATCAAAGCCAGCGGCAGTTTGATATCTTCCGGATAAAAGATCATGGAAAATTTTCCGTTCAGGAAGCCTATGTACATGTAGATCAGGGCATAAAAGCCCAGAATGGAGCCGAAGAACACATCACATAACAGGCCGCATATGAAGCCAATGATCATGCCCTCTTCTTCTCCTCTCATAAATCCAAAAGAGGAGGTGAGAATGATCATAAGATTAGGTATAATGCCGTTAAAGGCCAAATTTCCAAAAACACTGCTCTGCAGTATAAAGCAGGCAAAAACAAAAACCATTACAACTATTTTTCTAAGCATGCTGTTTTCCTGTCTATTCTTTAATCTGCTGCTTTAAATCCAAAATAACAAGCACTTCCCCCAGATGCTCAAAATCCACTGCAGGTGTTATGTAGCCTGAATTGGTCAGATTGTTGGCATCTCGATTGATCGTGTGAATATATCCGATCAAAATATTAGGAAGATATTTATCACTGATATTGGAGGTGACGATCTTATCTCCCTCTGCCACCTGGTTTTTACTATCCACCAGTTTGCTGAAGGAAATCACGCCATCGGTCATAAGCTGGAGATCACCGGACACGATAAGGTTGTCCTCAGTAGCAAGTGTCATGGCACTGACATTGCTGGTATCATCAATGATAGAAGTCACCCTGGACCAATTGGGTCCTACGGAGGTGATCCTGCCCACCAGGCCCCCTTCTGCGATAACATTCATATCGTCAGCCAATCCGTCATTGGAGCCTTTATCAATGATAAAGGAGGAATACCAGTTGCTGGAATCCCTGCTGATGATACGGGCACCGATTTTCTCATATTCGCCGTACTGATCGTCCAGTTCCATAAGTGCTCTCAATTTATTCAGTTCGTACTTATCCTGCTGAAGCAGGGTGTTCTCTTCGGTCAGTGCTGCCACCTGTTCCTTAAGTGCTGCATTTTCATCCAAAAGGGTACGGATCTGCACCAATTCCTCGGAACGGTGGGAAATCCAGCCGCCCACCTTGCTGATACCCTGCTGAAAAGGCACAACGGCGTAACCAAGCACTCTGTTGAATGGCCTGTTAAAAACATTGGTACCGAAGGTCACTAACATCATAATGACACAGATAAATGTTAAAATAAAAAGGAGATATTTACTCGGTAAAGTAAAATTATCCCCCCTTTTTTTTATAATTGGGCTCATTTACTCATCCCTTCAATTGCATATGCTACAGTTTTATAGTTGTCTTCCTTGATGATCTTGGCAAGCCCCATAGCTACACTTGTGATGGGATTTTCTGCCACATTTACCTTAAGGCCTGTGCCTGCAGCCAGACGCTCTGCCAGGTGGCTTACCTGGGAAGCTCCGCCTGTAAGATAAATACCGTGGCGATAAATATCCGCAGCAAGTTCGGGAGGGGTTCTCTCCAGAATCACTCTTACGTTGTCGATAATTGCGCTGAAATGCTCCTCAAGGGAATCCACTACCAGTTTGGTGGGAATCTCTTTTTCTACAGGCAGACCGGTGACGATATCGCGGCCGTACACCACTGCACCCTTGCCTTCTTTTTCCAGATCTGTCAGTGCGATCTTGATGGTCTCTGCGGTCTTGGCGCCGATCAGGAGACTGAACTCCCTGCGCACTGCTGCGCGGATGGACTCGTCGAATTTGGAACCGCCCACCTTGATCAGACGGCTCAATACAATACCGCCCAAAGAAAGAATGGACACTTCTGTGGTTTCATATCCTACGTTCACCATAAGTACGCCCTGGGAATTCTTAACATCAATGTCAAGGCCCAGACCGTCTGCAACTGCTTTTTCTACAACCATGATCTTTTTAGCCTTTACATTGGCATCTTTGATCAGGTCATAGAATGCTCTCTTTTCCACTTCCGTAACGTCGGTAGGTACTGCAATAAAATAATCAGAGTTTTTGTTGTTACCCTTGTGCATCTCTGTGATGAAATACTTGATCAGGGTCTCCATGTTCTTGATATCTGCAATAACACCGTTTGACAAAGGATAAGAAATATGAATATTGCCAGGAGCCTTCTCAAACATATCGTAAGCGGAGTCGCCGTATGCAAAAAGCGTATTCTTGTTCTCAATGGCGATCATGTTCTTTTCTACCAGGATCTTGTCATCATTTTTACTGTAAATCTTGATGTTGTTTGTGCCAAGATCAATACCAAATACGTTGTTAGCCATTATTCAGCCACCTTTCTTGTTGTAATTTCAAAAATTCTGGAAATTGTTCGCTTCTTTGAAGCTGAAGTATTCATTGTCACCGATAATAATGTGGTCTAAAAGGGGAATATCCATCTTGGTCCCCAGTTCTGCCAAATCTTTTGTGATCTGAAAATCCGCGCTGCTGGGAGCAGGATCTCCGCTGGGATGATTATGCAGCAGAAGGATATTTACTGCCTTGTGCTCCAATGCCTTTAAGAATATCTCCCGGGGAGAGATCAGGGCCATCCGGACACTTCCGTCGGAAATCTTTTCTTCATGGATCAGATGGGCTTTTGTATCCAGACAGAGCAGGTAAACACTCTCCGTATTCAGATGGCGAAGCTTCTCCATGTAATATTCAGCCACCTTGCCGGCATTGTGAAAACTTAAGCCCCGGCTGGCTCTGGAACAACTGATACGCATGGAAAGTTCTGCCAGACTTTTCAGCTTTACCGCCTTCACCAGACCGATCCCCTTGATTTTCATTAAATCTTCCAGGGTAAGATCGTATAGCCCCAGAAGCCCTTTTCTGGGATGCTGTGTGAGAGCCAGAACCCGATCGGCCAGTTCCAAAGCACTGGCATCCTTGGTGCCCGTCCGCAAAATGATGGCAAGCAGTTCGCTCTCTGTAAGGTTCTCCGGACCGAACCGGAGAAATCTTTCGTAGGGCAGGATCTGACCGGAGGCTTTTGAAGCCTGTCCGTCCTGCGTATTGCTCAAATTCTTCATACATCTCCTTTTGCCTTCTCCGACGCATGAAGCTCACGCTGCCCGGTACGCAGCAAATACAATAACTACCGGATGAATTTATATACCACAAAAGAGAGAATCACACCGATCACACTGGAAATGGTGATATGGAATTTGATGCCGAAGGTCAAAATGATAAAACCCATATTTAATTCCACCGGGGTGTTCAAGCCAAAGCTTTGTCCGTAATTTAAGAATGTACCGTCAAAGTAAGTGCCGATAAAACCGCCGATCACAAATCCGATCAGCACAAGAATAATTAATAGCCAATTAACTCTTTTCACTTGGTTCCTCACCTTTCTTTTGTGTTTGCGACTGTAAATATGCCCAATATTTACAATCCTCATACATCTAATCATTTTACCACAAATGAGCATGTATGTATATAAATTTTGCTGATTTTATTTTTCTGTTTTTCTACTATTTTTGCGTTTTATAGTGTTACAAGCCCCTTGTTTACCAGAGACTGGAGGGACTTTAAAATGCCGAATTTTGCGTGCTGCCAGGTTAGTCCGCCCTGGAAATAGACAGCAAAGGGGGGCTTGATCGGGCCATCTGCGGACAATTCGATGGAGGAACCGGACACAAAAGCACCGGCAGCCATGATCACCTTGGCATCATATCCGGGCATATCCCAGGGTTCGGGAGTAACGTGACTGTCTACAGGAGCAGCAGCCTGGATGCCTTCGCAGAACGCGATCACGCCCTCGGGGGTACCGAAGGTAACGGCCTGGATAATGTCATGTCTGCTTTCGCTGCCGTTAGGAACCACGCCAAAGCCCAGACGCTCGTAAATATTTGCTGCAAAGATGGCACCTTTCAATGCACCGGCAGTAACTGTGGGCGCCAGGAAAAATCCCTGATAGAAATTAGGAAGCACGCCAAGGGAGGCTCCTACTTCTTTGCCTAGGCCGGGGGAAGTCAGTCTGTATGCTGCATTTTCCACGCACTCTTTCCTGCCGGCAATATAGCCGCCGATGGGCGCCAGACCGCCGCCGGGATTCTTGATAAGAGATCCCACAACCATATCGGCACCTACATCGGAGGGCTCGATGGCTTCCACAAATTCACCGTAACAGTTGTCTACCATGCAGATCACGTCAGGCTTAATATCCTTGATAAAGGCGATCAATTCTCCGATACGTCCCACGGACAAAGTGGGTCTGGTCTGATATCCCTTTGAACGCTGGATCGTCACAAGGCGTGTCTTTTCGTTGATGCTCTTCTTAATGTTTTCATAATCAAAACTTCCGTCAGACAGAAGGTCTACCTGTTTGTAAGTAATGCCATATTCAGCCAGGGAGCCTTTAGAAGGACGAATGCCGATCACTTCTTCCAATGTGTCATAGGGCTTGCCTACAGGGGAAAGAAGCTCGTCCCCGGGGCGCAGATTACTCATAAGCGCTAAGGCCAGCGCATGGGTGCCGCAGGTGATCTGCGGGCGTACCAGCGCATCCTCAGTATGGAAAACATCAGCATATACTGCCTCTAAAGTGTCACGGCCCATATCATTATAACCGTAGCCTGTGGTGCCCAGAAGACAGGCCTCACTGACCTGATTTTTCTGCATTGCTTTCAACACTTTCAGCTGATTGTACTCAGCGTTGGCATCAATAGCCGCAAAGCGCTCTTTCAATTCTTCCAAGATCTGATTACCGAATTCATATACCTGTTCGCTGATCCCCATGGAAAGGTACATATTTTTTGTTGTCTCCATTTTTTGTTTCTCCTGTTGTAAATTTAGTATGCAAAGGGAAGCTTTTCCAGCATAAATGTAAGGATTGCTTCCTCGTCATAGTCAAACTTGTCTTTGTCCACCCAGATTACATCGCCCTCCCTGCGGAACCAGGTCAGCTGCCGTTTTGCAAAGTGTCTGGTGTCCCGCTTCAGCAGATAGACTGCCTCTTCCAAAGTGCATTCACCTTCCAGATAGGATAATATTTCCTTATATCCCAATCCCTGCATGGAAACCATGCCCTTGTGGCAGCCCATGTTTTTCAGTGCCTGGACTTCTTCAATCAGTCCCTGTTCCAGCATCTCGTCGATGCGCTGCTCTATTCGGGCATAAATCCGGTCCCTCTGATCATTCAGTACAAAGTAACAATAACGATAGGGACTGGTCTTTTGCTTCTCCTGTTCGTTGTGATCGGAAATGCGTTCGCCCGTAAGCATATGATATTCCAGCGCACGGATGCAGCGCTTTACATTGTTGGGATGGATAGCCTCAGCAGAGGCCGGATCCACCAGCGCCAATCTTTTATGGATGACCTCCGGTCCTTCCGTGGCTGCTAACTTTTCAAGTTCTGCCCTGTAAGGGGTGCACTCTTCATTCTCCGTAAAATCAATATCCCGAAGAACCGCCTGGATATAGAAACCGGTGCCTCCTGTCAAAATGGGAATATGGCCGCGCTCATAAATACCTTTTAAACATTCTTCGCATTTTTGCTTAAAAACTACCACGTTAAATTCTTCCCAAGGTTCCAGCACATCGATCAAATGATGTGGTACCCCCTGCATTTCCGACTGACGGATCTTGGCAGAACCGATGTCCATGTGCTTGTAGACCTGCATGGAATCTGCAGAGAGGATTTCGCCGTTTACAGCCTTGGCCAAAGCGATAGAAAGTTTTGTCTTTCCAACTGCTGTAGGGCCGGTAAGCACGATCATAGGCTTATTTTGTGCACTGTCTGTAAATACATTTGTCATAGGCTGTGGCCATATCCTTTCAATCATTTCTGAACAAAGAGTCCGCTTGCGGAAGCAATATTGGTCATAATAATGTTGCACTTATAAAATGCGCTTAAATTTTTTCTCCATCTCACTTTTTGTCATAGAGATGATAGTCGGTCTGCCGTGAGGACAATTATAAGGATTGTCCAGCGTGAGAAGTTCGTCAATCAACTGTTCCGCCTCGGCTGCGCTGATGGATGAATTGCCTTTTACAGCTGCCTTGCAGGCCATGGAGGCAATTTTTTCTTCAACTGCCTTGAGGCTGCCCCTGCCGCCGCTTTCGGTAAGTTCATTTAATACTTCCAGAAACATTTCGCGCTCACTGCAGCCATAAAGGTCAGTGGGGACACTTCTGATGGCATACTCATTGCCCCCGAAAGACTCAATTTCAAAACCAAGGGTCTCGAATACTTCCATATGTTCCTGCAGCACACTGATCTCCTGTCCTGATAAACTTACGATTACAGGAGGCAGCAAACGCTGGGAAGTGATTCGATTTTCGTGGAATTGTTTCATCAATCGCTCATATTTTACTTTCTCATGGGCCGCATGCTGGTCCACGATCAAAAGCTTTTCTTCAAATTGGATCAGCCAATAGGTACTGAAGACCTGCCCGATCATCCGGAAACGTGCGCGGTTCTCCTGCGATAAAATCTTGTCCTCAAAGAGGGACATCTGTGACAGGTCCGTGATGTAGGAGGTATTATCTTGTGTTTGTGCAGCAGAAACGGCAGGAATGGAATTGTGATCCGGGACTTTAACCACCGGCTCCTTATCATCAGACGCTTCGACGAAAAAGAGTTCTTCCTCTGCAGTTTTTCTTTCTGACACAGACACCTTTGCGGAAGACTGTGTTGCAATGACCTGATCCGCAGCCGCAGCTTCTTCCCTTTCTTTTACGCGTGTCCACACAGGATTTTTGCGAAAATCAGGGATTTGTTGCTTGGCAGAGCCGGTGTTATCCTGTGTCAAGACACTTTGACGGACCGCATCATACCGACTTGCTTCCATCACTTTATAGGCGGCATCACGTTTTACCTCAAAAGGCTCAGGTGCAGCCACTTTAGGGGCTGAAGATTGCTGCGTTTTTTCCTGTTTGGCCGTCTTACGCTCGTCTCCAAGCACAGCTTCCGGAATCATTTCCCGCTTCATCAGCGCGTTTTTGACCATATCGGTCAAAATATTCATGAAGCTTATGGTGTTGCTGAAGCGCACATCCATCTTGGTGGGGTGTACATTCACATCCACCTCTGAAGTATCCATGGTAATGTGCAGGACACAAAAAGGAAATTTGTGCTGCATCAAATATTCTTTATAGCCTTCCTCCAAAGCACGTGCGATCACATTGCTCTTGATAAAACGGCCGTTGATAAAATAGATTTCAAAATTTCTGTTGGAGCGCACTAACACTGGCTTACCCAGGTAACCTTCCATGGTAATGCCGCCTACAGTCTGCTGAACCGGAATCAGGGAATTGGCTACATCGCGTCCGTAAATCCGATAGATCACCTCACGCAGATCGCCGTTTCCTGAGGTATGGAAACGTATCTGATTACCCAGTACAAGCTTAAAAGAAATATCCGGTCTGGACAATGCCATATGCTCCATCAGATCGGCAATATACCCCCCTTCGGTAGCCGGCTGCTTTAAAAATTTCCGGCGTACAGGAGTATTATAAAAAAGATTGCGGACGATAAAGGTAGTACCGTCGGGAGCACCTACTTCTTCCAGGGACTTTTCCACAGCCCCCTCCAGCATAATGCGGTTGCCTACCAGCGTATCAGGACACTTGGTGATCACTTCCACCTTGGAAACTGCTGCAATACTGGAAAGCGCCTCGCCTCTAAAGCCCAGACTGGAAATACTGGTGAGATCTTCAGCTTTTTCGATCTTGCTGGTGGCATGTCGCAGGAATGCCCTGCGAAGCTGCTCTCTCTCGATGCCGGCACCGTTATCGGTAACGCGGATAAATTCAATGCCGCCCTCTTTTGCCTCCACAGTAATGGCCGTAGCTTTTGCATCAATGGCATTCTCCACCAGTTCTTTTACCACACTGGAGGGGCGTTCCACCACTTCACCGGCTGCTATTTTATCAATTGTCTCCGAATCAAGTAAATGAATCTGTGCCATAAGGGCTCCTTTCTTTATCGGGGATGTCGTATCCCCGAAGCCTTCTTATCCATTCCAACGATTTTTCAACTTATTCTGTAAACGATAAAGAGTATTTAACGCATCCAGCGGGGTCAGGGTGGTGACTTCCACCTCCATCAGTTCTTTCAGCACGTCTTCGTCTGTGACGGTGTCAAAAAGGGACATTTGTGCCAGGTCCACTTCGTCGTATTTGGGAACCTTTTTGGCACGGCCCTCGGATTTATTGTCAATGACGATGCTCTGGACTTTTTCAATGATATCGTTGTCGGTAAGCTGCTGAACGATTACCTTTGCACGGTCGATTACCATGTCGGGCACACCGGCCAGCTTTGCCACCTGGATACCGTAGCTTTTGTCAGCGCCGCCCTTTACGATCTTTCGCAGGAATACAATATCATCACCGCATTCTTTGACGGCGATACAGTAATTGTTCACATTGTTCATCTTGCCCTCAAGCTCCGTCAGCTCATGGTAATGGGTGGCAAACAATGTCTTTGCCCCCAGAAGCTTGCGGTTACTGATATGTTCGATGACTGCCCACGCGATACTGAGTCCGTCAAAGGTAGAGGTTCCGCGGCCGATCTCGTCCAGGATAAGCAGACTGTTTGAGGTGGCATTTCGAAGGATATTGGCCACTTCGTTCATCTCCACCATGAAAGTGGACTGACCGCTTGCCAGGTCATCGGATGCGCCCACACGGGTAAAAATACGGTCCACAATACCAATGTTTGCACTTTTTGCAGGTACAAAGGAACCAATCTGGGCCATCAGAACAATCAGGGCGGACTGTCTCATGTAAGTGGATTTACCTGCCATATTGGGGCCGGTAATGACGCTGATACAATGGCTTCCGTTGTCCAGGAAAGTGTCATTGGCGATAAAGAGGTCGTTGGTGATCATCAGTTCCACCACGGGATGACGGCCGTCTTTAATATCTATTATGCCTTTTTCATTCAACTTGGGACGCACGTAATGATTGCGCTCAGCAACAACGGACAGGGAAGTAAATACGTCCAGACGGGCAATTGCCTTGGCTGTGCGCTGGATACGTTCAATCTCCATGGCGATGGAATCTCTGATCTTGCAGAACAGATCATATTCCAGGGTCTGCAGCTTGTCTTCTGCGTTTAAAATGGTATCCTCCAGTTCCTTTAACTTGGGGGTGGTATAACGCTCCGCATTTGTCAAAGTCTGCTTACGGATATAATCCTCAGGTACCATATCTTTAAAGGAATTGGTCACCTCAAAATAATAACCGAACACCTTGTTGTATTTGATCTTCAGGTTCTTGATGCCGGTACGCTCTCTGTCTTCTTCCTCCAGCTGGGCAAGCCACTGTTTTCCGTCCCGCTTGGCGTGGCGGAGCATATCAATATCTTCATCAAAACCGTCGCGGATCATGCCTCCCTCGCGGATGGTTATAGGGGGTTCCTCTTCAATGGCATTCAGGATCAGCTGATAAATGTCTTCAAAACCGTCTATGTCCTGACAGACAGCGGTGAGTTCTTCTTTTTCAAAGTCCTTTAAAACAGCCTTGATATGAGGAAGCATTTCCAAGGAATTGCGGAAAGCGATCAAATCACGGGGATTGGCCGTCTTGTAGGTCACTTTGCTGAGTAAACGCTCCAGATCATAAATGGGATTCAAATATTCACGCAGTTCATCTCTGGATACACTGTCACTGTTCAGTTCGGAAATCGCATCCAGACGCTTCTCAATCTCTGCCTTTTCGATCAATGGCTGCTCAATAAAACTGCGGAGCATTCTGGCGCCCATGGCAGTCTTGGTCTTGTCCAATACCCAGAGCAGTGAACCTCTCTTCTGCTTTTCGCGCAAAGTTTCTGTCAGTTCCAGATTTCTTCTGGTGGAACTGTCAAGCAGCATGTATTTGCTTGTTAAATAGGGATAAATATGTTTAAAATGCTCAAGCTCGGTCTTCTGGGTGTCGTATAGATACTGCAGCAGCGCGCCGGCTGCGATCATTCCGGTGGGGAAATCCTCTATCCCCAGACCGATCAGCGTATTTACTTTAAAATGGCGCATCAAAACCTTCTTGCATCCATCATCATCAAAAAGGTGGGGCTCAAGAACGTTCACAGAAATATGCAGTCGTCCCCGCAGATCGGAAATGTCTACACCACTTACCAGGAAAGCATCATTGCAGATGATCTCAGAAGGATCATATTTCATCAGTTCATCCATAAGCTTCTTGAGATCATCCACCTCGGTGACATAATAATCACCGGTGGTTACATCCGCTGCAGAGATACCGATCTTGGTGGGAGTATAAGTGACACACACAAGATAATTGTTGCGGGATTCTTCCAGAGACTGGACATTTAAGTTGGTGCCGGGGGTGACGATGCGTACTACTTCCCGTTTTACCAATCCCTTTGCCAGCTTGGGATCTTCCACCTGCTCACAGATGGCGACTTTATATCCTTTGTTGACTAATCTGGTCAAATAAGTCTCTACAGAATGATAGGGAACACCGCACATGGGTGCTCTCTCTTCTAAACCGCAGCTTTTGCCTGTGAGGGTGATCTCCAATTCCTTGGTCACAGTCAAGGCGTCATCAAAAAACATTTCGTAAAAATCGCCCAGACGATAAAAGAGAATGCAGTCTTTGTACTGTTCCTTGGTCTCCAGGTACTGCTGCATCATCGGCGTCAATTGCGATACATCAATCTTTTCAGACACTTTCGTTACTCCTGATTCTGTAAAATGTTATTTCAAATGTGTATTCTATACCATATGTCCCATGTAATAAAAACCGTGGCATTCATCCAGTGACACTTCCACGATCCTGCCGATCAAAGAAGCATCCCCCGGAAAATGTACCAGGGTATTGTTGGACAGACGGCCTGTTACCAGGGAAGCATCATTTTCATTAACCTCTTCCACCAGCGCCTCCATAATCTGTCCCTGATAGCGGGCCACCTGCTCTCTGGCAGTATCCTGCACCGTCTTTAAAACTTTGTCAAAACCGACTTTCACCACATCCTCCGGTACCTGTTCCATGGCGGCAGCAGGTGTGCCTGTCCGCTTAGAGTAGATAAAGGTAAAGGCGTTGTCATATTTGACCTTGCGGATCACATCGATGGTCTCCTCTACATCTTCCGGTGTTTCGCCGGGGAAGCCTACGATAATATCTGTGGTAATGGCTATGTCAGGAATCTCACGGCGGATTCGTTCTGCCAGCGCCAGGTACTGCTCCTTGGTGTAGCGGCGGTTCATGACATTTAAGATCCTGGTAGAGCCGGACTGCAAAGGAAGATGGAGATGCCGGCAGATCTTTTTGGATTCTTTCATCACCTGGATCAGTTCGTCTGAGAGATCCTTAGGATGAGAAGTCATAAAGCGGATGCGCTGTAGCCCTTCAATCTTTTCAATCTCGCGGAGAAGCTGGGCAAAAGTCATGGGCTCTTCAAGATTCTTGCCGTATGAGTTTACATTCTGGCCAAGCAGCATGATCTCCACAACGCCGTCAGCAACCAGGTTCTTGATTTCACGGAGGATGTCCTTGGGATTTCTGCTTCTCTCCCGTCCTCTTACGTAAGGAACGATGCAATAGCTGCAGAAATTGTTGCAGCCGAACATAATGTTGATACCGGATTTGTAGGAGTACTTGCGCTCAATGGGCAGATCTTCCACAATTTTATCGGTTCCCTCCCAGATATCAATGATCATGCCTTTCTGTTCAAAAGTGGCAGTCAGAAGCTCTGCAAACCGGAAAATATTGTGGGTACCGAAGATCAGGTCCACAAAACGATAACTGGTCTTTAATTTCTCAATTACCGTAGGCTCCTGCATCATACAGCCGCAAAGTGCGATCTTCATATGGGGATTTTTGCGCTTGTAACCATTCAGTACACCCAATCTGCCGTACACACGCTGGTTGGCATTGTCGCGGACTGTGCAGGTATTAAAAATCACAAAATCTGCATTCTCATCTTCGATCATCTCATAACCCACCCGCTCCAAGATGCCGGCCAGCTTCTCGGAATCCCTGGCGTTCATCTGACATCCAAAAGTGGTGACACAGCAGGTAGGCTTACGGCCCAGACGTTCTGCCAATTCTTTGACATGGGCTGCTGCTTTTTCACAGAAGTACAACTGTCTCGCTGTTTCATCAATAGGTATATTGCTGTTACTATTTTCAAATAATGTGTTATTCACAAAAATTTCCTTTCAAATGAAACTACTTTTTTAATTTTGCGCGCCGTAAATCTCTGCGATACGAACCAAAATCTCAGTTACCTTTTCCATGGACTGAACGCAGGCATACTCGTATCTGCCGTGGTAGTTGCCGCCGCCGGTGCAAAGGTTAGGGCAAGGAAGTCCTCTGAAGGATAAAGAAGCACCGTCAGTACCGCCGCGGATGGGAGAAATAATGGGCTCCACGCCCAGCTCTTTCATTGCCCTGGAAGCATTGTCGATCAAATGCATGTGAGGCTCAATCATCTCACGCATATTGGCATAGGAATCGGTCACCTTGGCAACAACGGTTCCTTCTCCGTATTTTTCATTCAGGTATTCAGCAGCTTTCACAAAAATACGTTTCTTTTCTTCAAAAAGGACTTTGTCGTGATCTCTGATAATATATTCTGCCGTGGTCTTCTCCACATCACCACAGATATAATCCAGATGGAAGAATCCTTCGTAGCCGCTGGTGTACATGGGATTCTGTGCCACAGGAAGCATGCCGTGGAATTCCTGTGCCATCAGAATGGCGTTTTTCATTTTGTTCTTGGCAGTACCCGGGTGCACATTGCGTCCGTAAACAGTCAGGTGACCGCTTGCAGCATTGAAATTCTCAAATTCCAGTTCTCCAAGCTCGCCGCCGTCTACAGTGTATGCAAAATCAGCACCAAAGGTATCAATATCAAAATAGCGGATGCCGCCTGCACCCTCCTCATCGGGAGAAAAGCCGATGCAGATCTTGCCATGTTTTACTTCCGGATGCTCCAGCAAATAATTGGCCATCTCCATAATCTCGGCTATGCCTGCCTTATCGTCAGCGCCCAGCAGTGTGGTACCGTTAGTAACGATCATATCCTTGCCTGCAAAGGAAGCAAGCTCCGGGAAATCAGCCACCTTCATCACAATATTTTCCTGCGCGTTCAGTACAATGTCTTTGCCGTCATACTGTTCAATCAAACGGGGATTTACATTGGCACCGGACATGTCAGGTGAGGTGTCCATATGTGCCAGAAATCCGATGGCAGGGGCATTCTCGCATCCGCAAGATGCAGGAATCATACCGTATACGCAGCAATACTGCTTATCATAGATCACATTGCTGACTCCCATCGCTTCCATTTCGGACGCCAAAAGAGAAGCCAGATCATGTTGTTTCATAGTGCTGGGAATGGTGCCGGAGCCACCCTGGGACTGCGTATCAATTTTTACATATCTCAAAAAACGTTCAATTGTTCCGCTCATACAATTTCTCCTATCGTCAAAATAAAATTACAAAAAGCTTAAAATAAGCAACACAAAAAACACTTTATCATGGTAATCATAACAGATTTCACAAAAAAGTCTAGCAAAAATTTTGGTATTCCAGAATTTCACGGGTAATGCTTTTTGACAGGATCAACACACCGATCAAATTGGGGACAACAAGCAGTCCGTTGCACATATCCGAGAAATCCCACACGACTTCCAGGGAGCATACTGCGCCTAAAAAAGCCGCAAATCCATAGAAAAAACGGTACCAGATACAGCGTGAAGTACGTTTTACAAGGTATTCAAAGGCCTTTTCTCCCTGATACGCCCAGCCTATTATGGTGGCAAAGGCAAACAACACAATACACAATGTCACAAAATAAGTTCCAAAGGCACCGAAAGAGGTCTCAAACGCAGCAATGGTCAGACCGATTCCGGCAATCGGTACACCGTTTTCATCCACCATTCCAAGAACCCCGGATGAACTCAACGCCAGACCGGTTGCCAGACAGATCACACAGGTATCCAAAAACACGCTGGTCATGCTGATATAACCCTGCCTGATGTAGTCTGTTGTCTCTGCTGCGGAAGCACTGATTCCGGACACCCCCAAGCCTGCCTCGTTGGAAAAGACACCTCTGGACACGCCCCAACGAAGCGATTCCAGCATGCTTACAGTCATACTGCCGGCTACTCCTCCGGCCAAAGCTCTGGGATATAGAGCCATCATAACAATCTCCGCAATCCCTTCCGGGATATTCCTCCAATGGGTCAGAATCACAAGCAAAGTCCCTGCCATGTAAAGTACCCCCATAAAGGGAACGATCAGGCCTGTCAGACGGGAAATCCTTTTGATGCCGCCAAGCACAACCAGAATCGTGGCGATGGTCAACACCAACCCTGTTTTTTCCAATGGCACTTGAAATACCGATTTCAATGCCTCTGCAATGGAATTGGACTGGGTCATATTTCCCATGCCAAGTGATGCCAATACCGCAAATACAGCGAATACACCGGCCGGAAGTTTTCCGATCTTATGACCGCGAAACGCTTTTTCCAGTACATACATAGGTCCTCCTACCGATTCTCCGTGATCGTTTACGGTCCTATATTTTACAGCAAGGGAACTCTCTGTCAGTTTTGTGGCCATGCCTATGATACCGGCAGCTATCATCCATAACAAAGCTCCCGGACCTCCCAGTACCATGGCTGTGGAAACACCTACGATATTGCCTGTACCGATCGTTGCTGCCAATTCTGTGGTCAGGGCAGAAAAAGAAGAAACGCCTCCCCCGCGGCTCTCTTTCCCAAGGGCCCATAAAAGTGCCTTTTTCAGATTGCGCAGAGGCAGGAATTTAAGTCTCAGCATAAGATAGATTCCTGTTCCGATCAACAGGACCAACATCCACGGTCCCCACACATATTCGTTCAATTGTTTGATGATTTCTGGGATTTGATTTAATTGATCTTTGTTCAAAAAATAAGAATCTCCCGGGCTTTTTTTCAATATATCTGCCCGGGAGACTATATATGTATGATTGTGTGGATTTTTATTGGGCTGTCAGGTGTCCTTCCGGAAATGCTTCCAGATATTCTTCCAGCGTAAGTTCATTTTCCATAATATAAGCTGCAGTCTCTTTTCCCACATAGCGGTAATGCCAGGATTCAAAGTTTATATGGGTGATATCCTCTTTGCCAACAGGATAACGCAGAATAAAACCGTATTCTGCGCAGTGGTTCTGAAGCCACTGGCTTTCAGGGGTGTTCGTCTGATGTTTGTCCAGCATCTGATAACTTAAAGATACAATGTCGAAGGCAAGGCCGGTGGAATGTTCGCTGTGTCCTGGTGGCATAGTCTCAGATGCCACTTCCTTGTAAGCCTTCTCATAAGAATACCCCTTACGAATCAGTGTTTCCAGATCTTCGTAGAACAATTCCTTCTGACGTGCCACACTGCGGTAGGAAGAACAGATTTCAAAGGCAAGGCCTTCTTTTCTGCCTGCATTCAGCATATCGCAAAGCGGCTGATACGCCACTTCGGCTGCCTTGTTCACCCCATCCGGCAAAGTCTTCAGAGAAACCTCGTAATCCTCCGGTAAGGGATTGTTCTTATTTACCAAAATCAGTAGAGGATTCTCCGCAGGAATTTCGGAATCATTTCCGGTCTCACTTGTTTGACTCCCGGTATTTACATTACTATCCGGAGATAAAGGTTCCTTTTCTTTTTGGTCTTCGGTGCCGTTTTGTTCGTTCCATTCATTTTGCAATTCATTGACTAATGCAGTCATTCGTTCTTGATATTCCTTGGCTGAAATTCTTTTTCCCGCCAAAAACGATACAATGCAGACGATCAAAAACAATTCTGCCAAAATAAATATTTTAAAAAATTTCTTCATTCCAGTAGGTCCTCTTATGGTATATTACATTGTCTTTACTCTTCTAATTCCGGGATCAGTACTCTCATATCAGGAAAACCGGTCTGCAGATAGGGTGTGGAAATAAGTTCCCACTGCAGCGGATGACTTCCAAAATACATATTAATATAATATGGTTCTGCAAAATGAAAATCTTTTGTTTGAGATTCTGTGGCCGCATCTTCTATGCTGTCCGGTTCCAAATAACCAAACAAATACTCTGTTAAATTGTATTTATAATCAAAAAATTTTTTTTGGTTTTTTTCGTCATTTATGTATATTTGTGAAGATATGGCATCCCCGACTATAGAACCGTCGACTTTTATATAATATACAGTTAAGTCCTCTGTGTCTACTAAAATTTTTATGGAATTTTCATCATCTCCCAGAAGTTCAATGTACCAGGTAATAAAAGCCACTGAGGCATTGTTATCCACCAGTGCACTGTCAAAAATTATATATTTTTTCCAATCAACCACTGTACATCCCACAGAATAATAATATGAAGGGAGGATCTGTTCGATAATGGAATACTGCTCTTCTTTGGTAAGGGAAACCTCCATACCACTGACATAATACTTTTTGCCCTGTGCCAATCCCTGGGCAAATGCCGCCAAACGCTCTTTTTTGTCCTCATAGGTGTCATTCAGCACCTCTATATCAAGACTGTTGCCCATGCCCTGCCAGGTTTTGCGCACCTGAATGTGATCCTGAATACCAAATAAAAGGCCGGGACCGGTCAAAGAAAGTACCACTAAAAATAACACCAGTAAAATGCTGATAATATATTTTCGTTTTTTGAATTTTAAAATCTGTTTGTTTGCTATTTTTCTCATTATTGTATGTACGGGATTTTTTCGGTTTTGTTTTTTGGGCTTGGATTTTTTAGGTTTTGTTTTTTTTCGGCTTGGATCTTTTCGGTTTAGATCTTCTCGGTTTGGATCTTTTCAGATTGGATCTTTTCATTTGGAAGCCACACACGCACTACCGTGCCTTCTCCCGGATTACTGTTTATTTTCAGAGTACCATTGTGAAGTTCCACAATACGTTTACAAAGAGCCATGCCGATGCCGGCGCCGCCTTCCTTGCGGGAGCGTGATTTGTCCACCATATAAAAAGCTTCCGTAATCCTTTCCAGTTCTTCTTTGGGGATTCCTCTTCCGTTGTCAATAATTTTAAATTCGTAGCCACGATCATTCTTTTGCCCTTTACACAAAATAAAACCGCCGGATGATACCGCTTTCACGGCATTATCCAGAATATTGTAAAACAACGACAGCAACAGTTCATGATCACCCCGCAGAACTGCTTTTTCCAGAGAAATTTTACCTTTGATGTTTTTTTGTTTAAAAACAGGACGCATGGTAGCACGAAGATTCTCCTCCAGGATTTTGGTGGAAACAGGTTTCTCGGAAAGGGGCGTTTTTTCCACACTGACCAATTCCAGGAGTTTACGGGACATACTGTCCAGCCGTTTGCCCTGATTGAAAATATAATAATAAGCTTCCTGGCGTTCCTCCTCCGAAAGCGGGATCGTCCCCAACATATCAGCATAACCGATAATGGAGGTAAGGGGTGTTTTCAATTCATGGGCAAATGCGGCAGTAAAATCTTCCTGCAGCTTGGCTTCCCGTTCCTTTTCATGCATCTGCTCTATCAGGCGGTCCGTCATCAGATTAAAGCTGGCAGCTACCTCTCCAATTTCATCCTGGCCTTTGTAATGGGACCGTTCCTCATAATTGCCGGCGGCCACCTTTACCGCCACACGGCCCAGATTGCTTAAAGGTCTGGTCATCAGCCTGGTCATGCCGTAAATGCAGATCCCACCGGAAAATAACAAAATACATAGTGCCAAACGATATTGATTCATCAGCGCGGTTCTTTCCTGATATATATCAGACAGATCCCTTATAATTCCCAGATACCATGTGTTGTCACCAACAACGCTCTTGCTGATATGTACAAGATAATATTTGTCCTTTGCCTGACGGATACCGTATACGAAGGTCTTTTGCGGATCCAGTTCCTTGCGCACAGATAAAATAATATCAGTATAATCAGAAGCGAAACTGTTTACCATGTTCCGATTGGCGCTGCCATAAAGAAAGGCCTCCTCCTGATCCAACACAAAGCAGATGACTCCTTCTTTTTCCACATTGTCCGATGCATTGTTGATGGCTTTGTTAAGAGCATATTCGCTGCCGTATTCTTCCACTGTTTGATAAGTCATCTCAAAAAGATATTGATACATCCGGCTCTCTGTGCCTGTCTGATCCACAACCCGGTCCAAAAGGTTTTGAAAATATGAGGAAAGCATCCAGCTGCCGAAAACGGTAAATATAATTGTAAGAATTGCAGTCATTGCAAAAAATAATTTATCACCGAATCTCATGTGTGTTCCTCGTCATTTACAATTCAAACGGTATCCAACCTTGTAAACTGCTGTTATCACATTCTCCCAGTGCAGCTTTTTCTTAAGGCGCTGGACATGAAGGTCCACAGTTCTGCTCTGCCCCAGATATTCACCGCCCCAGACATTCTCGTAAATGGTCTCCCTGTACAGCGCAATGTTGCGGTTTCTGACAAAAAGTAAAAGCAATTCAAATTCCTTGGGAGTCAGATTTACTTCTTCCCCTTTACAGAGTACTGTATGAGAAGAGATATCAATGGTTACACCTTCGGCAGTTAAAATATTTTCTGATTTGCGGTAACGTCTAAGCACCGATTCCACTCTGGCCAGCAGTTCTACAATTTCAAAGGGCTTGGGCAAATAATCATCAGCTCCCATTTTAAGCCCCTTTACCTTGTGCTCCGTGCTTCCCAGTGCCGTAAGAAATATCACCGGGAGATTCAGCCGCTTGGCATATTCCATCAATTCATAACCGTTATACCCCGGAAGCATGATGTCCAACAGAAGCAGATCAAAATTCTCCTCCATCATCAGGTCAGCCGCCTTAACCCCGTCCGGCGCCCAGGTACACTTATACCCTACCTTCATTAAGTTCATACGAATCAAATTTGCAATTGGTTCCTCATCTTCAGCAATCAATATTTTTATCATCTTTTGTTCCCTGCATTTTTTGCGTAAATAATTTATAAGCGTTTATCCTATATTAACTCTTATATCAACTCTTATATCAGATCTTTTACAACACTGTTAATCCGCTTTATTATGTAAATATGATTCTGCATGATGCGTGTATCTTTTTTGTATCATATTTCCGTGAAAAAATCTCTTAAAAATTCCTTAAGATTACAATATGCATGCGCAAGAAAGCCCGCATTGACTATTTTGTCAATGCAGGCGCTCTTTATAGTCTGATTTTGAAGTCTGTTTTTATTGGGAAACAGCACCGATCTCTATTGCTTTTTCCAAGAGGGCATCTTCAAGAAATCCGGGAATCATATCCTTTTTGAAGGACATACGCTGTGTATTTTCGTAGTCACGATCATTATAGTAAAAAATTTCAGCGTAGATGTCTTCCGCTACATCTTCGGTTTTTAAATTATAAAAATCCCCAATGATATAACTGCTCACAAAACTTGTAAATAATTGCGCCAGCTGATCTTCATTTAAATCCTCAGGCAGATACTCAAGTTCCACCAGTTTGGTCAACAGACCATCATGATCATTGGACTCGTAACTATGATCTGCAATCTTAATTTTGGTGAGTTTTTCTTTCGGAAGAGAATTTTTATCTTCCACCCCGTAGGATTCCAACAAAGCAAGTGTCTCGGTAAAGGTGGGATAAATGATATAGTTGGATTCGATCCAATAATCTTCTATACCATATACTGCCCGAGCTTCATTCCATTCAGCGTCTGCCACCCAGATTTCAGCAGTGGTCATTTCTTTATTTGTAGTGTCGACGTCTGTATAGGGAACCACAAATCCCAGTCTCGCAACCGGATAATGATTGATCATCTCAGGAACAGTCAGCTTAGACAACTCTTTCCGATAAACCTCAAGGAACTGCTTCATATGGTCCTTCTGAAGGAAAACGGTCTCCTCTCCAAAAGCATACTCCAGGGTTAAACCTATATAATTCGGCGACTCCTTCTCATCCAGTACCGGATAAATCCCTTTTTTGAAATCCATATCATCGTAAATATTTCCCAGCAGGTACTGGACCTGCTCATTGGCAATATCAATCACATATCTTCGGTAGACTTCCTTGCCGTTCTTTAACTGATACTTGGCCCAGAGACTGTTATATACTGCATTTTGATCCATTTTGTGCTCATGCTGTACCGGACGTGTGATCTCTGCTGCATAGCGGAACAATTCTTTTACACTCTCATTTTCTGTCATTTCCATTTCACGAAGAATTTCCTCTATGGAATATCCATAACGGCCATGGGACCGGTTAATGCAGTCCAGATGAAGTGCATAGCTTTCCACCTTATCTTCATCCGGTACATAAGTATCGTATCCCAGCAGATCAAACTGTAAAACCAGCATAATCAAAGTCACGCAGACGCCATTAAAGAGTATCTGCAGAGGATGACGGAATAATGCCTTCACTTCTTTTCTGAAAATGATCTCCAGTGCCAGACAGAGAATTACAAATCCAAATGCCATGCCAAAATAGAACCAAATACGTTCATTGCCGTAAGAAGTCAGGGTAGAAAAGAGATACCCGATCAAAAAGGTGCCGGGGATTACCAGCATAGCCTTGATAACAGGTTCGGAAATCCGAAAGGCAAGGGTACGGTTTGAGGCTTCAGAAGCCCGTTTTTTGTATACCACAAGAGCAATCCCACAGTAGACGACAGCCATCAACAGGAATTTGAATAGATATCCGATTCCTACACCGGTCAGGAAATACAAACCATCCTCATATCTGATATCAGACAGACAATTGTACAGCAAATGTAAAGGTGACCAGGCCGGGAACAATTGACTCTTGCTTCCGCCAAAAGAATGGTAGGTGTAAAAAAAGTCAGACATCAGCTGTACGCTTATGACCTCCAGTCCCAAGGTATATGCCATAAATATTGCTGTTCCAAGTGCGCTGATTATGGTACTGCCTGTCAGGCACACCGCCAGCACTGACACACTGTAATTGGCAAAGAACAAAAGTATCTGAAATATAAGCATGCCAAATGCAGAGGCCAGTACTTTTCCGCAAAAAGCGCCATTTGCGGTTACGATTCCAAGACAGATCAATAAATGCAGTAATATCGGTACCAAATAATAAAGGAAACCATAAATATACTGATGAATAAAAATCTTTTCACGTTTGACAGGCAGACTGTGATACAGATCCAGCTTTTTAGAGGAATGTACGAAGGAAAATCCTGTCAGTGCACAGAAAAAAGCTGCGGTCACCGTGATAATGCTCAGGGGAGAAGTAGGAACAAAGAAATTATTCACCAAGTAATCCTGCGCCCGATTCCAAAAATCGTCTCTGCTGCGGAGCCATTCAAATTCTGAAACCAGCGCGATTTCCTGGAAAAGGAATGTGATAATGAACAGTATCACAGGCAGCCAGATCCGTTGTTCCACATCCTGTTTAAATCGTTTAAAAAATAAGTTTTTTGATGTCATATCCTACTACCTCCGTTTCGCTGATGAAAATCTCTTCAAGTGATAAGGGTAATATTTCCGCAAAGATAGGGGAACAGCTCATGATACAGTTCATGATCTCCTCTTTTTTGCCTCTGGCAGTCAGAATGTTCAACCTGCCCCGTTTCTCTGCTTTGATGATATTCAGGCTGAAAATAGCTTTTTCCTCGGCCTCTTTGGAATCAAACACACACTGTACCGTGTGAATATTCAGTTTCATTTCTTCCAGATCCTTCTGCATCAGCACACCGCCCCGGTGCAGCAGACCAACATGATCGCAAATGTCCTCCAACTCGCGGAGATTGTGTGAGGCCACCACCGGCGTAAAGTCCCTGTTGGTAAGTTCTCCGGCGAAAAGGCTTTTTACAGTCTGACGCATCACAGGGTCCAGTCCGTCAAAGGTCTCATCGCAGAACAGATATCTGGTATTGGCACAAATACCTAAAAGTACGGACAACTGCTTTTTCATGCCTTTTGAAAAGGTGTTGATCTTGCGCCCTGCTGTCAGGCCGAAATTTTCAAGCAAAGCCTGAAATCTGGCCATATCAAAGTCCGGATAATAATCTCTGTAAAACTTTGCCATGGACATTGGGGTAGAATTGGGCAAATAAAACTGATCGTCGGAAATATAAAAAACATTCTGTTTCATTGCCGGATTCTCGTGGATCGGTTCCCCATCTACCAGCAAGGTACCGCTGTCGGCCTTAAGTACACCGCAGGCCATGCGCAGGAACGTGCTTTTACCTGCGCCGTTTGTGCCGATCAAACCAAATACTTCGCCTTTTTTTATGGTAATAGAAACATCACTTATTGCTTCCACATCATCATATTTTTTGTATAAATGTGTTGCGGTTATCATTTTGTGCCCTCCTTTTTCGCATTCTCAACAGCAACTTCCAGCATAACGGCAAGTTCTTGTTCTGTTACTCCTGTCGCCAACACTTTGGATACATATGCATTCAGTTCCTTCTGCTGTTCACTGCGTTTCAACTCAGCCGCAATCCCCGTATCGCTGACGAAACTGCCCTTTCCCTTCACAGAATAAATGTATCCGCTGCGCTCCAACTCCTGATATGCCCGCTGTATGGTGTTGGGATTGATGGACAATTCCATGGCAAGGCTTCTCACAGAGGGCATAGCGTCGCCGGGTGCCAGAATGCCGCAAAGTATGATCTGCTGAAATTTTTCAATGACCTGTTCATAAATAGGTCTCCTGTCTTTATAATCAATCAGTATCATAACAACGCTCCTTTCTATTATCATACTCCGTATACTGTATTAAGTGAATTAATACAGTTATATTAAAACACGGTTCCCTTACGCTGTCAAGATACATAAAGAAACCTTAATAAATTTTTATAATTTACCAAGGTTTCTAAACTGCGGTACATATATTTATAATTATCATACCGGGATAGCAAGCGGCGCCTTGGGAAAATGTATCCGAAAAGCCCCATCCAGCCCCTGGACGCACCTCCGCAAGAAATACCCGTGCAAGTTTTTCGTTGGATTTTAAGACGCATGAATTTTAAAAAGCGGCGCCCGTGGTGAGACTGTCTGAGGACCGACAGGGCATTGGCCAAAAAAACGCCGATAAATCTTTCCTGAAAAATATATGATATACCATTCAGCCGACGAGCTTGACACCAAAATTGCTAAACTCACGTACGTTCAAACATAGCAATTTTGGTGTCCGTCTATTGAATGGTACATCATTATTTTTCTCGGAAACATTTCTGGGGACGTTTTTTTGACCAATGCCCTGTGGGTCTGAGTTGCGCACTAGGGCGCCTAATTAGCTCTTAAAATTCATGCGTCCATAAAATCCCGAAAAGCTTGCGTATTTCGGTGGAAGTGCGTCCTGGGGCTGGATGGGGCTTTTCTCCAATACACTCTTAAGTCACCGCTTATTATTGGGCGATGTTTATTTCTCGCAGGTCTCGCATCGGTCAAAACCGGGATTAAAGGCATAGAAATTCTTGCTGTTAAGCCGATCCTGGGTCATACGCAGAGCCTCACCAAAACGCTGATAATGGACAACTTCACGCTGACGCAGGAATTTAATGGGCTCACACACATCCTGATCTTTTATCAGTCTCAAAATGTTGTCATACGTGGATCTTGCTTTCTGTTCTGCCGCCATATCCTCATGCAGATCAGTGATAATATCTCCCTTTACCTGGAACTGATTGGCATTGAAGGGAACACCGCCTGCCGCCTGAGGCCATACACCGATGGTGTGATCCACATAGTATTTGTCAAAACCGCTTTGTTCGATTTCTTCCATGGAAAGATTTCTGGTCAGCTGATGAACAATGGCTCCCACCATTTCCAGGTGCCCTAGTTCTTCTGTGCCGATGTCCGTTAAAAGCCCCGCCACTTCTCTGTAAGGCATGGAATAACGTTGGGACAAATATCTCATACTTGCGGCCAATTCTCCGTCAGGACCGCCGAATTGCGATATGATGACCTGAGCCAGCTTAGCATTGGGCTCCTTAATATTTACCGGGAACTGTAATCTTCTCTCATAACTCCACATCTATCAGCACCCTCCTTCCCAGGGCAGGGGTGCCATACCCCAACGCCATTCTTTGTTGCTTTCTGCCATGCTGATATTCAGCGGATAATACTTCATGGAAAATTCTTTTTCCAGCTGATTCTTGATTCTTACGTAGTGGTTGAAATATTCCATTGCAGTCCGGTCTGTGGGATGGGTATCCAAAAACAGCGTGAGATCCACAAGTGTAAAGCTTACAATGCCGATATCCATCAAAAGTTCCTCTTTATGATTCATGATACACATCTCCTTCCTGTGAAGGGAAGATTCAGTTCAGGAAAGATGGTGCCGAAGCGGTATGCTTTTTCCAGATCATCATACAATTTATCAAATTGCTGCCAGGGTACATATGCCATTGCAAGAGGGTATTTCTCTAAGTGTTCGTCAAACAAAAATTGCTGCATATGATTCTTTTCCTATCTTACTATTCTTTATTGTTATAGTATGTGGAATCCTCATAAAGGTGCCAGGGTTTTGCTTTGCAGGAGGGGCTTTTGCACGTTGGCTCAACAAAGTCTTTCCTGAAAAAAATAAAAACGGCCCCATGTAAAAGAGACCGTAAATATTCTTAAAACTATTAATTTGTCTTATCTTACATCTCCCATGAAGAACAGAGCCACAACGCCGGGACCTGCGTGAGAGCCGATAGTAGGGCCTACATAGTCAATCAAAAAGCTTTCGATACCAAAGCGCTCTTTGACCAGATCACGCACATATTCCGCCGCTTCCCAGTCATCACCGTGGCTGATAAAGATAATATCATTCTGATCAGCAAAACTTCCCTGTTTTTCTGCCATGTGGTTTACAAGAGCCTGAAGCGCTTTTTTGCGGCCTCTCACTTTGCCTATCGCAACAAGATGACCTTCGTCATCTACGTGCAGAACCGGTTTAATGCCTGCCACTGTTCCTACGATAGCTGTGGTCTTGCTGACACGGCCTCCGCGGTAGAGATTGAACAGGTCATCCACAGTAAACATATGTACCAAATTGAGCTTATGGTCTTCTACCCACGCTGCAACCTCATCAATATCCTTGCCGGCATCACGAAGCTGTACTGCCTTGTAGACCAAAAGACCTTCCCCCAGGGATGCACATAAAGTGTCCACAACGATGATCTTACAGTCCGGCTGCTCACTCATTACTTCCTCTGCGGCCAAGCGCATGCTGTTGTAAGTGCCGCTTAAACCGGATGAAAAGGAAAAACAGAGAATTTCCTTATGATCGTTCACCAGCTTCAGCAACTCTTCCTTGGCTTCATCGGGATTGACCTGAGAGGTGGTAGGCATATTGCCCTTGCGCATCAATTCATAAAAATCATGGCAGGGAAACTCCTTGCCGCGGCCATAGGTTTCACCATCAACAATATAACTCAAATTAACACAGGAAATATCATTGGCATTTAAATACTCCTTTGGTAAATCAGCTGTGCTGTCTGTAATAATTTTAAACATAGGACTCCTTCCGGATGCTTGACTCTAATTACACATGACCTAGAATCAAGTTCCTGCTTGATGTAGTTTTTCAAACCACATTATAGCATCTTAACAATAATAATGCAATTCCGGAAATATAAAATTAAGATTTATTTTGTGGTGCTGCCGAAACCGCCGTTACGTACACCATCTGCATCATCATCAACGGTAATACCGTATTCCAGGAAAATACCCTGTACGAAGCCTGTGCCGGATTTTACCTCCACGGTTTTGCCCTCGTTGGAATCATTGGTTATCTTTACGAAAATATGTCCTTCATTGTCAGAATAAAAATAATCGCTGTCGATGATCCCCACTGTATTGTTCATCTGCAGTCGGTATTTAAAACCAAGTCCGCTTCTGGGATAAAGCTTTAAAACCCAGTCCTCTTCCATCTCCACACGGATACCTGTAGGCACTTTGATAGTGGTTCCGGGGGGCAGGGAAAAGGAAAAGGGCGCAAAGAAATCATAACCTGCGCTGCCCCTGGTGGCACGTCTGGGAAGTTCCAGGGATTCATACATGTCAATAATGTCTTCTCTTGTATATTGAGGGTAATCTTCAATCATGGCACCCAGAAACTGTTCCTGGCTTACCTTATGGAATTTAGCAATTCTGCGCATATCCGTAATCCTCTCTGTTATTTTCCTGCTTGTTTTCTATATACATTTCCCTTCGAATCTTTTAAGCATAATCCCCGCAGTGAAGCACCGGAATGGTGGGATCAGTCTGTTGTAAGGTTTTCTGTACATCAATGACTCTCTGGTTCTTACTGCCCTTCCACTGAAGCTTTACATCCCGCTCCTGAATGTGGAATTCTCCGTCTACCACCACATCCACGTACTGCATCATGGCGTAGTGTAATATTTTCTCCCAGCTGTCACCGGTGTACAGCCAAATGGTTTTGTGGGGATATTTTTCCTTGATCTCAGCCATCAGATTGCGCACATCCAGGCGGTTGGCCGGATGCAGCGGATCTCCTCCGGAAAAAGTGATACCTGATATGTAGTTTTTATCTAATTGGTCAAAAATCTCCTGCTTAGCTGCCTCATCAAACAAAAGGCCGCCGTTGGGATCCCAGGTGATGGGGTTCTGACACTCTTTACAGCAATGATTACAGCCTGAAACCCAGAGAACGACCCTAAGGCCGTCTCCGTTCAGCATATCATCTTTGGTTATATTGTGATATCTCATATTATAAATTCCTCAGTTTTATAGGGTTACATGGACTTTCTTTCCGCAATCTCCGCCATCTTGGCATCATTCAATCTGGTATCACCGTGTACACGTGAATAAGACAGATAACCGTTCATACGATCGATCTTGGTCAGATTGCGGCTGCCGCATTTAGGGCAAACATCCATTTCCAACTCCTGATGACCGCAGTCGTCACAGTAGGCCAGGGACAAGTTTACGCCCTCATAAAAGCCCATATCCATGGCGCGGCGGATCAGCGTTTTTACAGCTTCAATATTATAATCAATAGGATACTTTACATACTGGATCTTGCCGCCGTTTGAAAGATCCCAGAAACGGTCTTCCAGATCCTGCTTCTGAATAGGGGTAATATCCTCGCTTACATGGCAATGGAAGCTGTTGCTCACATACTCCCTGTCGGACACGCCTTCAATAATACCGTATTTGTTACGGAACTGTTTTACCTGCAGACCGCAGAGATTCTCGGCCGGGGTACCGTAAATAGCGTACAGATGACCGTCCTCTTCTTTATACTCTGCAATTCTCTTATTGATATGCTCCAGCACTTCTACTGCAAAAGCACCGTCCTCCACCAGGGATTTGCCGTTATAAAGCTCCTGAAGCTCGTTTAAGGCAGTGATACCAAAGGAAGCTGTGGCAGTCTTAAGCAAAGGCTTGATCTTGTCGGTAAGCTTTAAATTACCGCCCAGGAAACCGCCCTCACAGTAAGCCAGAGGGTTAGTAGATGCGCGCATCTCGCCCAGATATGCATAGGTACGGATGTGGAGCTGACGGATCAGCTGCAGATAATAGTCAAGCACTTCGTAGAAATCACGGCTTTCCTTTCTGGATTTTGCAAGGATCATGGGCAGATGCAGGGATACTGCACCGATATTAAAACGTCCCACAAAGATAGGACTGTCCTTCTCATCTGCAGGATACATGCCGCCTCTCTCGTACCAGGGAGACAGGAAGGCGCGGCAGCCCATGGGAGAAATAATCTTGCCGTACTGCTTGTACATGCTGGCCACATAGCCCTTACCGGTCAGACTCAGCCAATCAGGGTACATAGTCTTGGCAGAACACTGCACACCGGCCTCAAAAACATCTTCAAGAGGCTTTCCGGGGCCATGAAGGTTCTCGTCATATAAAAATACGATCTTAGGGAAAAGAACAGGCTTCTTGCACTCTTTCTTACCCTGACCTTTTCTTCTCACATTCAGCATACAGATAGTGCCCAGCTTTGCAAATCTGCCGGTGCCGGTACCTGCGGTCACTGTGATAAAAGGATAATCACCGCGGCTGCTGGCTACGGTATTGAACTTATACTCCCATCCCTGGAAGCCCTGTTCAAACTCCCGTACCACATCAGCATAGCTTTCGGCTGCTGCAGTCTCCTCGTCAATACCAAGTCTTCTGTATTTTTCAAGATTGCGGTTGTAGGATTTCTCTGCGTAAGGCTCCAAAATCAGGTCTACACTGGGCACGGTAAAACCGCCGTACTGCTGGCTTGCAGCACTGAGTACAATGTCACCGATGACATCAAAAGCCACATCCAGGGACTTGGGTTCGTTATACCAGATATTTCCCATTTCAAAACCGCCGGTCAGTACATTCTGCACATCAAAAAGACAGCAGTTCATAGTGTCTCTTCTGGCAGACATATCGTGTACGTAAATATAACCGTCACGGCAGGCCTGGATTTCCTCGGTAGTCATAAAGAACTTCTGATAGAGCTCCTTATTCAGCTGATTAAAGATCAGACTTCTCTTGGTGGATACCAAAGCAGAATCTGTATTGGCATTTTCCTTATCGCCGATGTACATAATGGACTGACTCTTTTTGTAAACATCGTCCAGCATACGCACAAAATCCTGCTTGTAATTGCGGTAATCGCGGTAACTCTTGGCAACGATGGGTTTCACCTGCTCGAGGGCACTCTCTACGATATTATGCATAATAGGGATAGGTACCTCGTCGGTGTCCATCTCATTTACTTTGTCCACCACATACTGGCAGATATGCTTTTTCTCTTCTTCTGTAAATTTGGTCAGAGCACGGTAAGCACTTTTGCCTACTGCACTTACCACCTTCTGTACGTTAAAAGCCTCTTTACTGCCATCCTTTTTGATCACATAGACCATTCTTTCAGGCTTAAATAATTCACCGTAATTTTCCGGTTCAGGTTTGTTGGTTAAATCATAATTTGTGCTCATTTACATTCATCCCTTCATAGCGGCATCGCGTTTTATGGTAACATATAGACTTTTGTCTGAAAGATTAGTCATGAAAATAGGGTTGGAAACCTTGAAAATACTGACATTTATATAGTATAAGGCACCCTTGTGCAAACTATATATGGTAGAAAAGGATATTCCTCCATCCTATATATTGTGCATTTAATTATAAGAAAAAACAATACACTTGTCAATGAAAGTTAAATAATAAAAATAACCAAAAAAGGTATCTGAAATTTAGATACCTTTCCCTAAATGATCCCTATATCTTTCATGAACAAATTCCTGTACTTTTAGCAACTCATATTCTTTAGTATTGCAGTAAGCCAATCCTTATATTCCACCGCTACCGGTTCCGGTGACACAATCTCTGCATCGGGACCAATGCCTGCCAGCCATCCAAAAAACTGTCCGCTGACAGCTACCTTTGCACGCACGCGAAAAACATCCTGCCCCATACTTCTGATATCAGAATCCTTGCCAAACCGGTCTAACACGACACCAATCAAACGTTTCGGAAACTGCATGGTTACGATTTCCTCACGCCCGCCGTACATACCAAATGTCCGGTTGGTATAAGATGCCGGATCCACGTCCGCAAATTGCGCCACACCGGCTCGGGGCTCATCAGTCAGCGTCACCTTTCCCATCTTATCAACGCGGTAATGTTTGATCTTGTCGTCTGTCTCGTCATAAGCCGCCAGATAATAGTTCTCTTCCCGCCAGATCAAAGCCCAGGGGCTTACCTTACGCTCACCGCCGGCTCTGGGCATCAGCCTCTTTTGCAGATTCCAATCCATGTATGTAAAGGAAATCTGTCTGTTTTCCTGAATGGCCCTGTGAATGGTATCAATATTATAATAAATACTCTCGTTTTCGGTCTTTATGCGCCCTGCCACATAGACCTGACGCTGCAGCTTTCCGGCATCATGTTTGCCGGCCTTTTTCTCCAGCTTTTTGATCAGTTCTCTTGATTTTTTTGTGGTAATAAAGCGCGAAGATTGTACGGCATCCACCAGAAGCTTTAATTCTGCCAGTTCGAACTCCCTGCCGGCCATATAATAACCACCGCCCAGTCTGCTCTGTACCCGGATAATGTCATAGCCGAACTCAATCAATTTTTCGATATCATCGTAAATGGATTTGCGTTCCGAATGAATCCCGTTGGCATCCAAACGGCTGATGATCTCCGCAGTGCTCATGGGATGCTGTTCGTCCGTATTCTCCTCCAGCATTTTCACAATATAGAGAAGCTTTAGCTTCTGACCGGGTGCTTTTGCCATGCCATTAGGTCTCCTCTTTTAAAATATCAAACACCTGATGCAGATCACTGATTTCATAATCCGGGCAAAGTTCGGAAGAATTGGAAGTCCCTTCTTTGCGGTACCAGCAGGTAGGAATTCCTGCGCCTACACCTCCTTTGATATCGCTTGTAAGGCTGTCGCCAACCAGTAAAATCCTGGACTTATCCTTCTCTTCCACATGGGCAAGGCAATAGTCAAAAAACTCTTTATGGGGCTTTGGCATGCCGATCTGCTCGGAAATAAACAAACCATCCATCACATCCGCCAGACCGGAAAGGGTCAATTTGCGCATCTGAATAGCAGTGACACCGTTTGTCACCACATATTGCTTGACTTTCCCCTGAAGGATTTTGCAAATATTCAGGGAATCATCTGCATAGGCAAAAATATTGCTCAAACCATCCTGATATTCCAGACGAAAGGATTCCACATCCACATCAGTGATCCCCAATGCCTCAAACAGCGTAATAAAACGCCCGTTCAAAAGCTGGGCTTTGGTGATCTCGCCAAGCTCCAGACGTTTCCAATAGGAATCATTGATCTTGTCGTACAGCTGCTGAATTTCTTCAGTAACCTCCCGTCCGACAGTCTGAAAGCACTTTGCCAGGGCTGCACGTTGGGAATACTCAAAATCAAGAAGTGTACCGTCCACATCCCAGAAAATTGTTGTATATCTGCTCATGGTATTAATTCTCTTTATCCTGCTCTGCAAGCAGCTGGGCATTCTTTTTCTTGCGCATAACAATGCCGATTGCCAGACCAATACTGGCCACAGCAACAATCACAAGCAACAATAATAAATAGGACAAAAAGGTATTTACAAATGCGATCATGTCATTTAACCTGCCTCTTTTAATTCTTTCAATTTTACAGCTTCAAATTTATTTTAGTATACCAATATCCTTATTTCACGTCAAGCAAACAAAACAATTTGACTTCTAATCTCTTTTTACAGGCTGATCTCCCAGAGATTCTTGATCTGGCCCTTCAGGGTATCATAGGACCAGATTTTTTCGCTGTTGCTTTTTCTATTGGGATCATTGATCAAAAATCCTTGTTCATTCCAGCTATGGATCAGAATATAATGTCCGGTGGTAGTAAAATCTCCCGGTCTCATACTGCACACAATAAGACTTCCGTCATTTAGTGCCTTGCGCATGACCTTTTCATCCAATGCCAATTCCCGGCCCGAAAGACCCAGTTGAGCTACACCATCGGTCCATAATTGCCAGCTTGTTCCTGCTTCTGTATAGTACCCCTTTTCTTCACAAAAAATGCCCATTTCACCGGGATGCCCTTCCGGATTCTGTGTAAAATGCAGATATACCATGGAAAGGCAGGTGGGACCGCAGCCGGATAAGCCCATGATACTGTCACCATATTCTTCATATCCCCAGCGCTTGTCCCACTGCATTAAAAGAGGCACTTCATTGGAATTTATTACTCTGTCCAGTTCATCGGACAGGTCCGGATCCATTCCCAGATAGTTAGCCCTGTTGGGATAATCTTCCACGAAATCCCTGGCTTCCTCATTCTTATCTGCCAGTTCCTGCAGATCCTGCATGATATGTGAGTCTGTTTCCTCCCCAAAATACGTTATCCTCTCATGATCGTGCTTTTTGAAAGCGAGAAGTGATTCCGTACTAACAGCATCCCTGCGGTCATGAAGCGCAGAAAGGTCTCTCGCAGTTCGGATTAGCCCCAAACAAATACAGAGCAAAAACGCCAGCGCACATATCCGTTTCAGCAATCTTCTGATCCTATGCCGTCTTTTCAAGCGCCGCCTTTTATTATGATATTGTCTGTAATCGTTGCTCATATAAAAAACCTCTGTTATCTTTTTTGAAGCATTCGGATCCGTAATTTTGTATGAAACCTTACACTTGTTTAAAAAGTATAACAGAGGAATAGAAAGATGTCCTTTACGGTCCCCTTAAGTTTGTTTAAGAATTGTTTAACAAACCTTTAGGGACTTATTTACAAAGAATCTTTTAATTTTTTTCCGCTGGTTTATTCATGACTCCAATTGCCGGTCGCCATAAATTTCTCTGCCTGCTTAGAGGCCATTTCAATAATTTGCCCATCATATCCCATAAGGGAAAGCAATCTGATAGCGTTGCGTGTAGTGGCTTTTCCTGTTAACAGTTTGTAATTAAAAACAATATCTCCGTCGATAATATCTTCCTCAAAATGATAATTTGCAAAATCATCTTTTAAAAGTTCTGTCAGCTCAATATCATGCGTTGCTGCAAAACAAAGGATCTTTTTCCCTGCAAGGCTTTTTAAAATCTGCGTGGATGCTGCGATACGCTCTACCGTATTGGTACCTCTCAGCACCTCATCTACAAAACATAAAACCGGACGGTCCTTCAGTGTCCCACAGTCTTCCCTTGCAGCCATGTCCAGGATCCGTTTCAGTGCCTTGATCTCCACAATATAATAACTCTCTCCGCCTTCCATATTATCCCTTAAAGCCATGGAAGTGGCAATCTGGAAGCACGGGGCTTGATATGCCGATGCAGTGCAGGTGTGAATGGTCTGGGCCATAATGGCATTGACTGCCACGGTCTTTAAGAAAGTGGATTTACCGGAGGCATTGGACCCTGTAATCAACACCCCATTCTGGGTGGAAATACTGTTTTTTACGGCATCTTCCATCAATGGATGGTATGCGTTCTCAATGCTAAATGAAATGCCGACATCTGTCTTGCCTGCTTTTATCCCGTTGAACTCAGGCACACAATATTCCGGCAGAGAATGACGGAAAGCATCGATAGAAATGGCAGTCTCCAAAAAACCAACCTGGGCAATCAATACATCCACATCCTTCACATGAAAACGCAGATCAGCCAACATATTGTTAAATTTGATCAGGTCAATATGAAATACCATGCGTATATAATCCAGAAGCATATCCAGCGGATTACCTGAGTGAATGCTGTTGTTCATAGAAAAAACCACATAGGATCCCTTTTTCATTTTGCGTAAGGGTACACAATGTTTTTCCAAAAGTTCCCACTCTTCTTTACAGACAGGAACGTTTATTTTTTTCAGCTTTTCACATATGGTAAAGAGCCTCAGCACATAAGAAAAGCTTACAATATAGGGCTCGATTTCCCCTTTTTCTTTAAAATATGTCAAAATATTGTAAATGATCAGTCCCAACAAACTCATTAAACCAAGGGTAAACTGAAAAGGCAGCAAAATAAGTGCCGGAAGAAAAAGCAGATTCATTAAAATGTGTTTTTTGTTGGAACGTTCTCCCAGATAATCCAGATTTTCCATATAGTCGTAAAGAGAATATTTGCCACTATGTCCCAGCTGATGCATCAGATATTGGATCTTTACTCTCTCGTCTGCATTCTCTTCAAAGAAACGGACAACCTCTTCCAGGTGTCCCAGGTTTGCCTTGTCATTACCGGCATTTCGCAATGTATAGTACAAATACTCTTCTCCTGACGCTGAGAAAGTATAGTTCATTCGCTTGTATATTTCGTCCATATTCAGATCATTCCAGGTGATATCATCAATCTGCCCGGGCTGGATATGTCTCTCGTAGTAACTGGGAATCCGTTCAAAACGTTCTGGTTTTATCTCTTTCTTTGGTTTTTCGCCATAGCATTCATAGAGAGATTGTATAAAAAGTTTCTCCTTCTTCTTGGCCTGAAGGCCTTCTCTCAGAAACAGGATTCCCATAAAAACAATTAATGAGGCAAAAAACAATAAAAACTCCATAATAGGCTCCTTATGGTAAAAAGACGGGCAAACAGGTCTGTAGACCTGACATGCCCGCCCACAATAGTATTATTTATATTTACTGCAAAGCAAGTTCGTTCTCTTTGCAGCTTGCGCATCGTCATCGCTCAAAGCAGTTTCAACACGCATCAGATCTCAGCCACTTAAGCTGCCAGGAAGAACTTGATCAGGAAGATAAGGGACAGTACATATGTAAGTACCTTTACATCCTTTGCCTTGCCGGTAAACACCTTAATAACAGTATATGCGATCAGACCCAGACCGATTGCATGTCCAATGGAACCGGAAATAGGCATAGCGATCAACATAAATGCTGCAGGCAGAGCCTGGCTGATGTCGTCAAAGTCAATATTCTTAAGACCGGCAATCATCAGAACACCTACATAAATCAGTGCTGCTGAAGTAGCTGCAGGAGGGATGATTGCTGCAATGGGAGCAATGAACATACAAGCCAGGAATACAATACCGGTGGTCAGAGCAGTCAGACCGGTACGTCCACCAGCTTCTACACCGGATGCCGACTCAACGAAGGTAGTAACTGTAGAAGTACCTGTAACAGAACCTGTAAGAGTACCGATAGCATCAGCCATTAATACTTCCTTCATGTTAGGAACGTTGCCATCCTTGTCAAGCATACCTGCACGGCTTGCAGTACCAACAACAGTACCAATGGTATCAAACATATCAATGATACAGAAGGTTACAACCAGAGTGATCATGGTAAACCAACCAACCTGCACAAGGCCCTGGAAATTCAGTTTGAACAGAGTGGTCTCTGCCATATCCTTAAAAGGAGGCAAGAAGGATGCGGTTGCAAGGGATGCAAAAGGATTGGTACCCAGGAAAATAGCCTGACCTGCCCAGTTGATCACACTTGCGATCAGCATACCAAGAATAACAGCACCCTTAATACCCTTCTGAGCCAGAATTACGATTACGAACAGACCTACAAACATGGTAACCACAGACAGAACCATTGCGTCATATCCGGAACCCATAGTGGTCTTCGCCAGACTGGGGGTCATAGCGCCAAAGAAATCACGCATAACATAGAAAGGACCACCTGTTTCAGAGTAGATACCGGCATTGGATCCTACACCGATGTTCAACAGCATCATACCAATAGCAGGTCCGATACCAAGACGGATACCAAGAGGAATACCCTGAACGATCTTTTCTCGAATGTTAAGAATAGACAGTACAATAAACACAATACCTTCAATGAAGATAATGCACAGACCGGCCTGGAAAGACTCCACAAAGCTCAGTCCGGTAATTGCCACGATATTGGTAACAACTACATAGAAGAAATTGTTAAGACCCATACCGGGTGCCATACAGAAAGGCTTGTTGGCAGTGAATGCCATTACAAACATACCTACTGCAGATGCAATACAAGTTGCCATGAAAACGCCATTCCAAATAGGCATACCTTCTGCACCAAAGTTGGTCAGCAGGTTGGGATTCAGGGCGATGATGTAAGCCATCGTCATGAATGTGGTCAGACCGGCCATAATCTCGGTCTTAACCGTAGTGTTGTTTTCTTTGAGTTTGAAAACTTTTTCTAACATGTTTCCTTTTCCCTCCTAAGTAAATTTAGAAAACAAATGTGTCAAACATTTGACCATTTTATTATCTTAGAATATCGTCAAAATGGCAAGCATTTTTTTACAATACAACCTTTATCTTTCAAATTTAATTACTGAACTTACTATATTGTCGGGATTGAAAATATACTGTTTATAGTGTCGCTGTCAGTCGATGAACAATTTCATTACACTTTTCAAAAATCATATCGACAGGTTCATTTACATAAAAATTGCCGCTTTCATAAAGAATCTTGCCATTGATCATAGTCATCAGCACATTGCTTTTACTGCCGCTGTACACCAGATTCTTAGGAATATTATGCAAGGGCTGCATGTTAGGCTGTTTAAGATCAATCAGAATAATATCTGCCAGTTTCCCTTCCACTAAAATATCTGTCTCAGGTAACTCCATTGCAGCTGAACCATTGGCAGTAGCCATGCGAAGCACATCAATGGCATCCAGGCTTGCAGCATCCTTTTCACGTACTTTACTTAATCCGGATACCAGAAACATTTCACGGAACATATCCAGGCAATTATTACTTGCAGGACCATCAGTACCTATTGCTACGTTAATTCCTCTTCGCTCATATTCTGCAATGGGCGCTATTCCGCTGGCAAGTTTTAAATTAGATGCAGGATTTGTGATCACATGAAGCCTCTTGTTTTGGAAGATATCCATTTCTTTTGCTGTCATATACACACAATGATATCCTCCGCCGCCGTAATCAAACATTCCAAGGGAATCCAGGAATTCAACAGGTGTGGCACAATACTTTTCCTTGCATTCTTCTACTTCCTTTTCCGTTTCTGCCAAATGAGCATAAACAGGTGCTTTATATTTGTGAGCAAGCGCAGCTACCTGCATAAGCAATTCATGGGAGCATGTATATTCCGCATGAAAACCAAGCTTGTAACTGATCAAAGGATCATTATTATTCCATTTTAAATAATATCTTTCAATTTCTTCGATAGAAAAAGTAAAATCATTCAGTCCACTGGCAATAACACAGCGCATCCCCATATCAATACAGGCTCGTGCAACTGCATCCGGATCAATGTACATATCAAAAATAGAAGTGATACCGGAAGTCAAATATTCCAACACAGCAAGCTTAGTTAATTCATAAATATCTGACGATGTCAACTTTGCCTCCATGGGAAAGACCTTTTCGTTCAGCCACAGTTGCAGAGGCAGATCATCAGCATAGGACCGCAAAAAAGTCATAGGAGAATGTGTGTGAGCATTTTTAAAGCCCGGCATCAAGAGATTTTCTTTACAATCTATCTCCCGATCCCATGTAAAATGCGGAGTTGTAGTATCACTTAAATTTAAAGTATCCGGAAGAATGCGTACAATCCTGTTATCTTCTATCCAGATTTCACCACGGAAAATGTCTTTATTTTCTTCCATAGTAAGGATCCTTGCATTATATAAACGAATCTTCATCGAATTGATTCTCCTCCAAATCCAAAAGGCAAAAGTTCTTCAAGTGTAAACTCCTTATAATCATTAGGACTTTTCGCCGCAATTATCACAAAATCAGAACCGCCAAACTCCTGCATTACCTGCCTGCAGCTTCCACAGGGATAGGCATAATCTGTGGGCTGTTCACCAGCAATACCTCCCGCAATGGCAATTGCCCGAAAACTTCGTTCACCCTCGCTGACAGCCTTAAAAAAAGCCGTTCTTTCTGCGCAATTGGTAACCCCGTAGGAAGCATTCTCAATATTGCAGCCCTTAATAATATTCCCATCTGATGTCAAGAGCGCTGCTCCCACAGCATAATGTGAATATGGCATATATGCCTGGTCACGGGCTGACAAAGCTGCAGTTATTAAAGTTTGTTTTTCTTGATCTGTAATACTGTGTACTGCCATTTTTTTACTCCTAATTCTGAGATACTTGTTTCCGTCATATGTTATTTCAATTTTACACAAATTGCTTTACTGATTCAGTCAGTAGCATAGCGAAATTGGGCGCTGTTTTATCAGCAGCCTCCTGCACTTCCTTATGTGACAAAGGATTGTCTGTCATTCCTGCAGCCAGATTACTGATGCAGGAAATACCGCAGATTCTCATGCCGCAGTGGTTGGCTGCAATTGCTTCTACCACCGTACTCATTCCCACCGCATCACAACCTAACAGGCGCATCATACGAATCTCTGCAGGACTTTCATAAGAAGGACCGGTAAGTTGGGCATACACACCTTCCTGAAGGAAAATACCATTTTCGGAAGCAGTGTCACGGATGATTTCCTGAAGTTTACGGTCATATATTTTGCTCATGTCCGGGAATCTTGTTCCAAGTTCTTCAATATTGGGACCAATCAAAGGATTGGGTGCAAACAGAGAGATATGGTCTTTGATCAACATCAGATCGCCTGCATGAAAACTGGTATTCACACCACCTGCAGCATTGGTCAGGAACAGTATTTCAGCACCCATCAGCTTCATTAATCTGACAGGAAGTACTACATCCGAAATAGGATATCCTTCATAATAATGCACTCTTCCTTTCATACATACCACAGGAACCTGATCGATATATCCGAAAATGAACTTGCCGGAATGTCCGGGCACTGTGGACACAGGGAATCCTTCAATTTCTGCATAAGGAATTTCACACACTACACGAATCTGTGCAGCATAATCTCCCAAACCGGAGCCCAATACAATTGCCACCTTAGGTATAAAATCAGTTTTTGCTCTCACACATTTTAAGCAGTTCTGTAATTTTTCAAATATAGACACCTGATTCATAACTTGTCCTCCTTTAAATATATCCATGCCGGGCGAAGCCGACATGGACTTTAAAACAGCAAATTTGTACTATAATTATACAAAAAAACACCACGAAAAGCAATTGTTATCAGATAATTATACAAATCATACCACCATTGGAATCATTAACAATTTTCTGCATGGTATCCTGAAGCTTTAACTGACTTTCCTCACCGATGGAGACTACCTTTGAGGTGATTCCATCGTTTACCAGCTGTTCCACTGTCTTTCCAAAAATATTAGTTCCCCAGATACCGTTCTGTTCTTCTTCAGACGCATTAATATATTTCACCAAATCCTCTGCTTGCTGCTGGCTTCCCACAATTGGCGCTATTTCTGTTTCAATATTAGCACGGATCATGTGAATGGATGGACTAATGGCTTTTATTTTGACACCAAATTTATTGCCATGTTTAATGATTTCCGGTTTTTCTACTGTGATTTCCTCTTTTTGTGGCGTTACAACTCCATACCCTTTCATGCGCACTGCATTTACAGCCTGCAGTACCTGATGATATTCCCGCTTCATGTCTGCATATTCTTTCAACGTTTTGATCAACTGATACTCATCGCCGATCCGCTCTCCCACAAGTTCAGTTAACATTTCATAATAGTATATCTCATCTGCTTCTAAAAATACTTTCACAACACCATCCGAAAGTCTGATACCTTCTGTTTTACAGCGTTTGATATAATCACTGTCAAGCAAGATCGGACGCTCCATTACATCCCTGATCCTATCATATTCTTTCATTAGTAACCGTATCTGTTCCAGAATATTCTGTTTCATACGGTTGTCATTTGGCAGCATTTCTACCCATTTTTGCATGTAAAATTCAATGGCGGTCAGAGGAAATTCATACAAGATATTTTCCAGAATTCTTAAAATATCTTCCTTTTTTAACTGTTCGCAATTAACCGGAAGGGCTGTGACACCGTATTTTCCGGAGATATCCGCTGCAACAGCCTTTGCCTCCTCCGATAAAGGTCTCTGGGAATTTACCAGTACCAGGAAGGGCTTATGTAATCGTTTTAATGCAAGTATGGTTTTTTCCTCCGCAGGCAGGTAATTGCTCCTTGAGAGTTCACCGATACTCCCATCGGTAGTTACTACCAGGCCAATCGTAGAATGATCATTCATGACCTTATCCGTGCCGATCTCCGCTGCTTGTGTAAAAGGAATCTCTTCTGTAAACCAGGGGGTTTTTACCATACGCTCCTGATTTTCTTCTAAATGTCCGACTGCACCATCAACCATATAACCTACACAATCAATTAATCGTACAGACACCTCAATATCATCATTGAGTACTACTTTAGCCGCTTCTTTCGGAATAAACTTTGGTTCAGTGGTTGTAATTGTCTTTCCCCCGGCACTTTGGGGAAGTTCATCTTGTGCTCTCATTTTTGCATGCTCATCCTCCATGTAAGGCAGCACCATTTCATTCATAAACCTCTTAATGAAAGTTGATTTACCGGTACGTACCGGTCCCAATACACCTATGTATATCTCACCGCCGCACCTTTCTTTAATATCCCGGTAAAGTTCATATGTATTAACTATATTTTTATTTTCCATAAAAAAACCTCCTGCATTACTGTTAAAAGTATATGCAGGAGTGTTCTTATTCATGTTATTTAGTTAATATGCCCTATCTGAAGAAATAGTAAAAACTATTTCACGAAACCTATTTCGCCACAACACGCTTAAAGCTCTTTTTACCGCGCTTTACTACTTTACCGTCGCCGGCAAAATCATCCTTAATGTACATGGTCTTGATATCGATAATCTTCTCTCCGTCAACCGTTACGCCGCCCTGTTCAATGGCACGTCTTGCCTCAGAACGGGACTGACACAGACCGGCACTTGCAACAACACCGATGATATCGATGGCACCGTCTCTGAAATCTGTATCCTGCAGCTCGTAGGTAGGCATATTTTCTGCATTACCTGCGCTGAAAAGTGCTCTTGCACTTGCCTGCGCCTTCTCAGCCTCTTCTTCGCCGTGTACCAGCTTGGTCAGCTCATATGCCAGAATTTCCTTTGCCTGATTTAACTGGCTGCCCTCCCATGTATCCATCTCTTCGATCTGCTCAATGGGAAGGAATGTCAGCATTCTGATGCACTTTAATACATCAGCATCCGCAACGTTTCTCCAGTACTGGTAGAATTCAAAAGGAGTAGTCTTGTTGGGATCAAGCCATACAGCACCCTTCTGGGTCTTACCCATCTTCTTACCTTCAGAATTAAGCAGCAGTGTGATAGTCATTGCGTAAGCATCCTTGCCCAGCTTACGACGGATCAGTTCAGTACCGCCCAGCATGTTACTCCACTGGTCATCGCCGCCAAACTGCATGTTACAGCCGTAATTCTGGAACAGCTGGTAAAAATCGTAGCTCTGCATGATCATGTAGTTGAACTCAAGGAAGCTTAATCCTTTTTCCATACGCTGTTTGTAGCACTCAGCTGTCAGCATACGGTTAACGCTGAAATGTGCGCCCACTTCACGCAGTACATCAACATAATTCAGATCCAGCAGCCAGTCAGCATTGTTTACAAGGAGTGCTTTGCCCTCAGAGAAATCGATGAATTTGCTCATCTGCTTCTTGAAACACTCTACATTGTGAGCAATGGTTTCCTTGGTCATCATGGAACGCATGTCGGTTCTGCCGGAAGGATCACCGATCATTGCGGTACCGCCGCCGATCAGGGCGATAGGCTTGTTACCTGCCATCTGCAGTCTCTTCATCAGGCACAGTGCCATGAAATGTCCTACATGAAGGCTGTCCGCGGTGGGATCGAAACCAATATAAAAGGTTGCTTTGCCATTGTTGATCAGTTCCTTAATTTCTTCTTCGTCTGTCAGCTGTGCCAGAAGGCCTCTGGCTTTCAATTCATCAAATAAAGTCATTTTCGTTCTCCTTTTCTTAAACACATAAAAAAACCCGTCCTTATCAAAAGGACGAGTCAAAACTCGTGGTACCACCTAATGTTCCTGCAAAGCTCACGCTTCGCAGCTTAAAGTGTCATTCAACACTCCGGCAAATATCGGTGCCTACCGGCAAAGCCTACTTTATCAGAACTGCATCTGTTGTAACTTTCAGAAATATGGTTCTGCTGTTCAGCTTGCTGCTCCAAGATGTACTTCCCTCTGCTCTTCTTGCGCCTCTCACCAACCGGCAACTCTCTGTCAGCCTGTAAACAGCGGTACTCTTCTTGTCATCGCATTACTACATTTATTTGTTTTACACATTATACAAACAGATAAAATCTTTGTCAACCTTTATTTTCAGGATTTTCGCTATCTATTTCTAAGACTCATTTTTAAGCTTATTTCTTTTTCATCAATGTCTCCATGGCCTGATTAAGCCCCTTCACAGTCAGCATATACATGGGAAACAGTTCCTTGATGGCAGTTTCTGCCTCACGCCAGGGGGCGTGTCCCGGAGCCATCTTGGGATTCAGCCATACGATCTTTTTGTATTTGCGCTTTAGAAGCTGCAACCACTCATAACCGGACAGCCCGCCATTGGGGCCACGATAATTTCCGCTGGGGGAATATAACTCCTCCGGTGCCATGGCGGCATCCCCTACAATGATCACTTTGTAATCACTGTCTACATTGCGGAACATCCACTCAGTATCCACCCAGTCACCGTTCTCACACTCAGGAGTCTTATAGAGCTTACTGTAAATACAGTTGTGGAAATAGTAAGATTTCACATCCTTGTAGTGATTGGACTTGTATATAGCCTGAAAAAGATCATTCAACAGGGAACTGTACGGAATCATGGTACCGCCGGAGTCCATCAAAAGAAGAAGTTTCACTGCATTTTTACGCGGCTTTTTCATTACAATTTGTAAGCAACCACCGTTGTTACAAGTCTTATCTACCGTACCGTCAATATCCAGTTCTGTTTCCGGAATATCCAGCCTGCTGGAAAACTGACGTAATTTTCTGAATGCCATCTGAAACTGGCGGTTATCAAGTACTCTGTCATCCCTGAAATCTCTGTATTTATGAGCTCCTACTACAGAAAAAGCAGACTGATAGCCGGTCTTTCCTCCAACGCGGACACCACCCACATTACCGCCGGTGTTTCCGTATGAGGTTTTGCCCATTGTACCGATCCAGAAATTGCCTCCATTATGCTCGCTGTCCTGATCTTTCAAACGCTTGCGGAATTGCTCTTCCACCTCTTGCTTGTCCACCTGCATTTCTTCCATCTTGTTCAGATGGTCTCTGGCCTCCTCGTGGGCCATTTCAATCAGGTCGGACTTGTCCAGCCAGCGAAGCATCTGGTTGCTTACTTCTGATTCTTTCCGGGCTGCCTTAAAGCATTCTTCAAATGCCATATCAAATTTATCAAAGTCGGTCTCACTTTTCACTAAGATCATGCGGGCCACATAATAAAACTGCATCAGGGAACTGCCGCACAAGCCCTTATCCAGAGCCTCCTGCAAAGTCAGCCATTCGCCCAGCGTAACGTGCAAGCCTTTAGCCCGAAGTGAGTTGAAAAAATTTATGAACATATAAACTCTCAAACTTTCCGAATTAGAATAACATATTCTTTATATTCCGAATTTTCTAACCGCTTCCAGGTCCTCATCTTTTTTGATCACAACGCCGATAAAGGGAAGGGCCGATTTTATCTTCTCAGTAGGGATTCCACCAATCTGCAGTGCATTGACCCAATCGATCAATTCTGAAGTACTGGGTTTCTTGCGGATATCACGGATCCGGCGGATACTATAAAATACATCCATTGCGTTTTGCAAAAGCTTATCTTCTACATCCGGGAAATGAACGCGAACAATCTCCTCCATTAATTCCTGAGAAGGGAAATCAATATAATGGAAAATACAACGGCGCAGAAAAGCATCCGGCAGTTCTTTTTCCGCATTGGAGGTAATGATCACAATAGGACGATGCTTCGCTTTCACGGTACGTTTGGTCTCATTAATATAAAACTCCATCTGATCAAGCTCCCACAACAAATCGTTGGGGAATTCCAAGTCGGCCTTATCAATCTCGTCAATCAACAGCACTACCTGTTCCTCACTGTCAAAGGCTTCTCCCAGCTTGCCCAGCTTGATATATCTGGCAATGTCATCCACACCCTCTTCACCGAACTGTCCATCGTAAAGTCTCTGAATGGTATCATAAACATATAATCCCTCCTGAGCCTTTGTAGTGGATTTGATATTCCAGATGATCAATCTTTTGTCTAATGCCTTAGCAACCGCCTCCGCCAGCATGGTCTTGCCGGTGCCCGGCTCTCCCTTTATCAGTAAAGGCTTCTGCAAGGCGATCGCAATATTTACGCTGGCCATCAACTCTTCACTTGCAACATATTCACTGGTTCCCTGAAAGCTTTGATTACTCATAGTTCCTCCGTTTTTAACTTTTATAAAACCCAATAAATGCATTTTACACTATTCAGGCCCGATGTTCAAACACCGGGCCTGATCTGTTTTTTACAATATTTTAGTATTGTTCCATTAGTCTTCAATAGCAGCCTTCTGAATGTTGATTGCTTTGATCACACTTACATCAAATTTCTCTTCACGCTCGTAGGTATACAGACCGTTGATTTCCTGCTCAATATCGTAAAGCTGGGTATAGCAGAAACCAAAGATTTCCTCGTTATTCAGCATAGCCTCAGTCAGACCTTTGTAACGTGCAAAGAACTCTTCCTCAGTCTTGGGAGTCTCACCGTAGCCCCATCCTTCACCGGCATTCTTGATCCACTGGATTCCGCCGTACTCACTGATGTAGATAGGCTGACCTTCGTAGGTCTGGTTCAGGTAAGGAGGCCAACCGTTCTCGTCAACCAGCTCTTTGTAGATAGGATCCTTGGCATCAATGGTACCGTTTGCCTTCATCATACCTGTCAAAGTATCCCAACGATGTTTGAAGCGCTCAACCTTCTGGTCATAATCATGAATATCATAAACCTCCATAACCTCATGGAAGCTTCCGCTGGTATCAACGCAAGGTCTGGTAGGATCCAGATTCTTGGTCAGGTAATAAATGCTGCTGATCAGCTTGTTTCCGGCCTTCTCCTCATAGTAATCCCAGGTTTCGTTGAAAGGACACCAACCGATCACTGCAGGGCTATTGAAGTCACGCTCCATTGCCTCCTGCCACTCGGACAGATAAATCTCAGTTGCCTGAGGATTTGCATAATCAAGACCCCAGTTGGGATACTCATCCCATACCAGGTAACCCAGTCTGTCTGCATGATACAGGAATCTGGGCTCGAAGATCTTCTGATGCAGTCTTGCGCCGTTAAAACCTGCAGCCAGAGACAATTCGATATCATGAAGCAGTGCTTCCTCGGTGGGAGCGGTATAAATACCATCGGGATAGAAGCCCTGATCCAAAACGGTACGCTGGAATACGGACTTGCCGTTTAACAGCCATTTTCTGCCTTCAAAAGCGGTGGAACGCATACCGAAATAACTCTTTACGGTATCCTCTCCATAGGTGATCTCCAGATCATACAGACCGCCCTTGCCAACTTCCCAGAGATGTACTTCAGGAAGCTCAAGCTGGGTGCTGAAGAAACCGCCCTTGGAAATAATGGACTTGGTCGCTGCAACCTCTCCATCCCACTTTGCGGTAAGAGTCAGAGTAGCCGCACCCTCAGTAATACCGGTAACAGTCAGACAACCATTATCAATATCGGGATAATATTTTGCGGATTTTACATAGGTGAAAGGTACGAACTCAAGCCATACAGTCTGCCAGATACCGGTAGTTCTGGTGTAGTCGCAACCGGAGGATGCAAACTTATGAGCCTGCTTACCCTTAGCCTGCTTTCTTCCTCTTACATCATCGGAAACTGCTACGAACAGGCTGTTCTCGCCCAGGGCAACATACGCAGTAATATCAAAAGCAAAGGAAGTATATCCACCCTGATGAGTACCAACCTTCTTGCCATTCACATAAACAGTAGTCAGATAGTCTGCTGCACCGATATGAAGGATGGTTCTGCCTGCCATCTCCTTCTCGGTAAGAGTAAAGTTCTTTCTGTAAGCCACACCATCAATAAAGTCGGTGTAACCAATGCCGGAAAGACGGCTTTCAGGACAGAAAGGAACAATAATTTCCTTGTCGAATTTCTCTTTCTTCCAAAGTTCTCTTTCGATGGCGCTTACGCCGAAGTCGAATTCAAATTCCCAGGTGCCGTTTAAGTTCTGCCAATTGGCTCTCTCCCACTGAGGCATGGGATGTTCGGGACGAGGCATGTTCATAGTCTTGTTCTCCTTTTGTGTTTTATTAAAACTCTATCCTTAAGAGTTCTTCTTTCAATTTCTATTGTAATTGTTTCTGTTTATCGTGACAAGTTCCAATTATCGTATTTGTAATATTTATACTGTCTTGTCCCACTCTGCATCTGCAATCTCATTCTTGCGGTCACGAAGCATCAGTTCACTTACAGCCAGCGCAGGATCCTTTCCCTGGAAAAGTACTGCATTCACTTGTTCAATAATAGGAAGCTTTACCTGATATTTCTCGGAAAGCTGCATAGCGGCTTTTGCTGAATAAACACCCTCAACCACCATTTTGACCTCTGCCATGGCTTCCTCATAGGATTTGCCCTGGCCGATCAGGATACCTGCACGACGATTACGGGAATGCATACTGGCACAGGTAACGATCAGATCACCAATACCCGTAAGGCCTGCAAAAGTCTCATATCTGCCGCCCATGGCAATACCAAGCCTGGTAATCTCTGCGATACCTCTGGTGATAAGAGCCGCTTTTGTATTGTCGCCATAACCCAGACCATCCGCAATACCGGCGGCAAGTGCTACTACGTTTTTCAGGGATCCACCCAATTCAATACCCAGAATATCAGGACTTACATAAACCCGGAACACATCGGACATAAAGAGATTCTGAATATACTCTGCGGTAGCTTTACTTCTTGCGCCCACAACAATAGTGGTCGGAAGACCTCTGCCCACCTCTTCCGCATGGGTGGGACCGGAAAGTACAGCAACTTCCGCCTGTGGAATCTCCTGTTCTATAATGTCAGAAAGTGTCATTAATGTATCTTCTTCAATACCCTTCGCCACATTAACAATGATCTGATCCCTGCCGATCAGGGAACTCAGGCGCTTTGCAGTAGATCTGGTATATGCACTGGCCACAGCCATGACCAACAGATCCTGCCCCTTTACAGCTGCAGCATCATCCGTGGTAAAAGTCATATCCGGAGAAAGCTTTACACCGGGCAGGGTTTTCAGTTCCAGATTTTCTGACAGCATTTCAATCTCTTTTGCCAGTGCAGACCATATAGTGATCTGATGGCCGTTCTTATGTAAGAGCGCTGCCAACGCAATCCCCCAGCTTCCGCCGCCTAAAATACTTACTTTTGCCATAAAACCACCTTTCCACGTAAACGCCTCCTGTTTGTCACACAAGAGCGCGCATCACGTATTGGTTATTTGTCTGTTTTGTTATCTTCTTTTTTGATGAGATATGTCTTGCGTTCCACACCGCCGATCAGACGTTTAATATTTTCTCTGTGTTTCCAATATGCCATTATCGTCAAGAAGGCCGTCAGGATGTACATTTCATTTAAATGTGCCTGGCTCATCTCACCGAACACACCTAACTGTCCGCAGATTACCATCTGGATCATCAGCCCGGCATATACAAGCAGGGAACCCAAAGACACATAATGAGTGATCGCAAAGGTTCCAAAGAACAATAAAAGTCCGGGAATCCAAAAAATCGGATGCAGTGCTGTGATAAGTCCTGCAGTGGCCGCGATGCCCTTTCCACCCTTAAAGTTCATATAAGGAGGGAAATTATGTCCTAAAATAACGCCTGTGGCGGCATATAAACACAGTAAATATTTGATATCAGGATTACTTCTGCCAAAAGTAAATCTGACGATCATTACTGCAATAATACACTTCAGGCAGTCGCCTGCAAAAACGATCAAACCTGCTTTCGTACCAAGTACACGCAGGGCATTTGTAGTGCCGGAATTGCCGCTTCCGTGCTGACGGATATCGATTCCTTTTGATTTGCCGTAAAAATATGCTGTCTGGAATAATCCGAATACCCAACCTATCAATAAGCAAAAAATTCGTACCATTATTGCTCTTTTTCCTTTCTCTCTCTGATAATAAAACGAAGAGGTGTACCCTTAAAGCCAAATGTCTCCCTGATCTGGTTTTCAATATATCTGGTATATGAAAAATGCATCAGTTCCTTGTCATTTACAAAGATAACAAAGGTAGGGGGCTTAACGGATACCTGGGTAATGTAGTATAAGCGAAGACGCTTGCCCTTGTCGGAAGGAGGCTGCTGCATTGCTACTGCTTCAGTCATGATCTCATTGAGGACACCGGTAGACACTCGCATTGCGTGATTTTCACTTACCATATCAATGGTCTCAAAGAGCTTGGGCAGACGCTGTCCTGTCTTGGCAGAGACGAACAATAGCTCTGCATAAGGCATATATGCCAAAGTGTCACGGATCTTTTCCGTCTGACGATAAATCGTTTTATCATCCTTTTCGATGGCATCCCACTTGTTTACAACGATGATAACAGCTTTGCCACGGTCATGAGCGATACCGGCAATCTTGGCATCCTGCTCTGTTACGCCTTCAACGGCATCAATCATCAATACCACCACATCTGCCCGTTCCACAGCACCTACAGTGCGCACGATCATGTAGTGTTCCAGATCCTCTTTGATCTTGTTCTTACGGCGAAGGCCTGCGGTATCAATGAATACATATTCTTTGTGATTGTAAGTAATCTCAGTGTCCACAGCATCTCTGGTTGTGCCTGCAATATCAGAAACAATGAGACGATCCTCTCCAAGGAGCTTGTTGATCAGGGAAGATTTTCCCACATTAGGCTTACCTACGATAGCAACTCTGGTACGCTCGTCCTCTTCCTCTTCTGCAGCCTCCATGTTAAAGTGAGACACCACTTCCTCCAGCATATCACCAATACCCATTCTGTTCACCGCGGAAATGGGATGGGGATCACCGATTCCCAGATTATAGAACTCGTACACATCAGCCATATACTTTTCGAAGCTGTCCACTTTATTAACTACCAGAACAACGGGCTTCTTGGAACGGCGAAGCATGTCTGCAACCTTCGAATCTGCGTCTACAAGGCCTTGTTTTACATCCACCAGGAAAATGATCACATCAGCCGTTTCCATAGCTATTTCGGCCTGTGTGCGCATCTGGGACAGGATAATATCTTTGCTGTCAGGCTCAATACCGCCGGTGTCGATGAGCGTGAAATTTTTATCCAGCCATGAAACATCTGCATAAATTCTGTCTCTGGTAATACCGGGTGTGTCTTTTACAATTGATATATTTTCACCTGCCAATACGTTGAACAGTGTGGATTTTCCCACATTGGGTCTGCCCACAACGGCAACAATAGGCTTGGTCTTTCTTTTTGCCATTTTTATCCTCCTGCTAATCCAAAAATGCACTTACAAAATCGCATCCGTTTGATTTTACAATATTGATGGGCACTTGTAAAGCTTTTTCCAAATCAGAAACGGTAATATCATCCAACAATACATCCTCTCCGCTTCTCAGGATATTTTGAGGAAGATACAGCGCCTCACCCAGACTTTTGTCTTTCAGCTGGGCAAAGATGTCCTGCCCTGTCAAAAGGCCTGATACAGTGATGGTCTCACCAAAAAAGTAATTGGTAATAGGATACACATGGATCGTAATCTGGGGATAAGCATCCATAAGCTCCTGCGCCATTCTTTTAATATAAGGAAAAGGAAGCCTGCCGGTTGCAATGGAAACCTCTCTGGGGGGCAAATCCCGGGCAGGGCTTTGTCCCAGGGCCTCATGAAATTCATCCAGCAAAAGTCTCAGCATGCCCACGCCGTTTTCCAACTGCAGATAACCGTCATAGCGATCTTCTTCAGGCATTTCCCTTCCCGCCAGAATATACCACTCGTCACTGGCGTGGATAAAGTGCAGACCGTATTTTTCATAGCAGATCGCCTGGTATTTTTCTATCATATCAATGACCTGACAGGCATCCTCTTTTGTGAAAGGTTCCAGCGGATACAGACCTTCACGGTATTTGGATAATCCCACAGGCACTACCGAGACACTTTTAAGTTCAGGAAGATACTTCATCAGTTCCGTAATACTGAATTCCAATTCTTTCCCATCATTTACTCCTTTGCAAAGTACGATCTGACCATTCATTTCAATGCCGGCTTCTTTCAGCACATCTACTTTTTTCAGGGCTTCTCCGGCAAAACGGTTATTCAGCATTTTACAGCGAAGATCTGGGTTCATAGTCTGGAAAGAGATATTGATAGGCGACAGATGATATCGGCAGATCCTGTCAATGTCATGATCGGACATATTGGTCAGGGTCACGTAATTGCCCTGCAAAAAAGAGAGCCTGGAATCATCATCCTTAAAATAAAGCGTATCACGCATCCCCTTCGGCATCTGGTCGATAAAGCAGAAAATACACTTGTTATGACAATGCCGATACTCATCCATGAGACCATTCTCAAACTCGATGCCCAGATCCTCATCAAACTCCTTGTCCACTTCCAGAAGCCACTGTTCTCCGTCCGGTTTTTCTATCAGTACTTCAATGTAGGTATCCTGGATCAGAAACTGGTAATCAAAAATATCTTCTATCTCCGTATTGTCAATGGCCAGCAGCTTGTCCCCTGCTTCCATCTCCAGTTCTTCCGCTATGCTTCCGGGAAGTACTTTTTTTATGATATGTTTTTTCTTCTTATTTGGCATAATATTATTCAAATCCTTTGACAAAATTTGGATTTATGAATCCTTAACTACTATAATACAAGAAATTTCTTGACGTGTCACGTATTATGAGATAAATTAATTGTGGAATAATAATTTTTTACATATTTTTTATAAATAAATATACAAAAGTGGAGGTAATCATGCCCAATTTACGTGAACTTGAAAATGCAATGCCAGTTGCACCCTTAAAGATCATTGCACTGCCCTCTGCCGCTAAGCTTGGCGAAAATATTAATGAGTTCCTTGTTGATTTCAGAAAGAATATTCATAATGAAAAGGTAAAAAGAGATCCTGCTTTTCATGGATATAGTGAAGAAAATTATCTTGTAGATTTAAGCATCCCCCGCTTCGGCACCGGTGAAGCAAAAGCAAGCTTCGGTGAAAGTGTCCGCGGAAAAGATGTATTTATCCTGGTGGATGTCTGCAACCACAGTATTACCTACAAAATGAACGGTTATACGAACCATATGTCTCCTGATGACCATTATCAGGATCTGAAGCGTGTTATTGCCGCCTGCGAAGGTAAGGCTCACCGTATCAACGTGATCATGCCTTTCCTCTACGAAGGCAGACAGCACAGAAGAACCGGGCGCGAATCCCTGGATTGCGCATATGCTCTGGAAGAATTACGTGATATGGGCATTTCCAACTTTATCACCTTTGATGCTCACGATCCCAGAGTGCAGAATGCCACTCCTTTAAATGGTTTTGACAACTTCACTCCTCCTTATCAGTTCATCAAAGCACTTTTAAATTCCGAAAAGGACATGATCGTAGATAAGGAGCATATGATCGTAATCAGTCCCGACGAAGGCGCATTGGATCGTGCGATCTACTTTGCATCAGTTCTGGGAGTAGACACCGGTATGTTCTACAAGAGACGTGACTATTCCACTATCGTAAACGGCAAGAATCCCATCGTCGCTCACGAGTTCCTTGGTGACAACATCGAAGGCAAGGATGTTATTATCATTGATGACATGATCTCTTCCGGCGGAAGCATGCTGGACACAGCAAAACAGTTAAAGGCAATGAAGGCAAGACGAGTATTTATCTGCTGTACTTTCGGTTTGTTCACCGAAGGTCTGAAAGGATTTGATGAAGCTTACGAGAAAGGTCATTTTGACAAGGTAGTTACCACAGACCTTACCTACCTTCCTCCCGAGATTTATGACAAGCCTTATTTTATCGAAGCAGATATGAGCAAGTTTATCGCTTCCCTGATCGATTTCATGAACCATGATGTTTCCCTGTCAAATGTTCTGGCTACCACCGAGAAGATTCACAGCATCCTGGAAGCATACAACAATCGCACCAGCAACACAATATCTTTTGAATAATCTTTACCATAATAACAATAGACGGCAGTAAGATTACTCTTCTGCCGTCTTATTTTTATACAGTTCCAACAGTTTCCTCTTCAGGAATTTCTGTTTCCGCTTTTTCTACATATTCCGGGAATTGCAGCAGCACTTTAAACAGATCACCGTCTACATTGATATTGAATTCGCCGCCCTGTACCCTGGTGAGACTTTTTGCAATATACAGTCCCAGGCCGCTTCCCTCCGTGGTGCGTGCGCTGTCTCCTCTGATAAACCGCTCTGTCAATTCGTCTGACTTAATATTCATCTGAACAGCCGATATATTTTTGATAGAAGCATCTACCCTGCCGTCAACCACAGTCAGATCAATATAAATCCTGGTGCCTTCCAGTGCGTATTTGCAAACATTATTAAACAAATTTTCAATCACACGCCACATGCGTCTGCTGTCAGCAAAAATATTTGCTTTCAGCTGTGAACCGTTAAAGATCACTTGCAGTCTGTTATCTTCAAATTTTTCTGAAAATTCTCCAATTGCCTGATTCAAAAGTTCAGCCAGATTCAGTTTTTCACGGTTCAATTCTATGCTTCCCGAAGAAATCTTGGACGCCTCTACCAAGTCGTCAGTCAACTGCTTCAGACGCTGGGATTTACCGTCCAGAATTTCAATATAGCTTTTAGCCGGTTCCTCTTCTATTTTCAGGCGCTTCAACAGGTCCACATAATTGATGATGGAAGTCAGAGGTGTCTTAATATCATGGGAAACATTGGTGATCAGATCGGTTTTCATCTGCTCATCCTTCATACTGGTACTTACAGCCTTACGGATACCTTCACCGATATTATTTACAGCGTCCGCCATCTCGCGATTATCCCCATGGAGGCTCTCTGCATCCAGCTTATAATCCACCTCACCGTCACGGATACGCTTAATTCCCTCTACAATATCGACCTGCTCAGCACGGTTTCTGAAGATCATGATTCCCACAAGACTGTCCACTGCAACCAATAACACAAGCAGCATAAATCCCAGGAATCTACGCTCTTTCATCATATAACAGAACACAATACCAAGCAAATTCACCAACAGGAAAATATTATAGGGAAGCAAAATGCTCACCGCTGTATTTCTGTGGGTAAATATAAAACGAATTCCTCTTCTGCAGCTGTCAAACACAAAATAACAGAAACTGCATTTCCATAAATTACGTGATTTTATTCTTCGTACCAGACTATACCAGAGCATATTGGCCAGCATGCTCACAACAAAGCCAAAGGCTGCAAATGAACCATACTGATACAAAGGGGTCATCTTTTCTGTCATCAAAATACCAGAATGGCTTCTGTATACCATATCGGCAATCCCCATCAGATACCGATAACCGATGTTCGCTCCATATATAAGCGCCCACGCAGCCCCAAACAGAATTTCCGTCCAAAAATGATCAATTCCGTTTAGGTAATGCACCTGATTCCCCTCACTATCAAGGGCAACACCGGCCGTAACCGTCAGATAAATACATAATCCGATCCAAATTACTCCAAGCACAATACAGAAAGATACAATTTTTGAAATATTCGGGACAATACGCCGGAATACTTCATTGGCATTATAAAAAGCATCCCCCTCAATGGGATATGTGGTATCAACACCGATCCAGATATGAGTGGTTTCCGGATATGCATATTCATACTCATTGAGGAAAGCATATATTTCTTCCTCGTTCATACTTGTATTACCCGTAAATTCCAGGCTGTCCGGATAGTAAATCAAATACCGTCTGTATTCACCGAAAAAATCAGTTATCACACTGTCTTCCTGATTCTCCAACTCAGACACATTGGTATAAGTACTGGTAACACCTTCCTCCGTGTTCATGCGGACAACATACTTTAAGTTACTCTTATTCTCCAAATAGAGGTGATTACAGTTCTGATACTGCTGATACCCTACTGTAAGGTTTAAAATCGTATCTGCCAGATTATTCTGCAGCTTAATATAATCTATCCAATTGTCGGCATGTGCAACCAGCTGGGGTTCTCCGGAAATATCAGAATAACGGTTGCTGATCATGGGAACATATACCGTCAGCGCACCGTCATCTTCTCTGGACACACTGATCTCATCGCCAACTTCTGTTACAATATAGGAAAAAACCATATCCTCCAGCTGTTCCTGAGTTTTTCTGTCCATGGCCTGCTGAATGATCAAAGCTTCTTCCTCAGTCAATACCTTCTCTGCAAAACCTCTGAAAAACAACTGTGCATTTTCATCCAGGCCAAAATTGGAAGGAGAAGAAGCATCTTCACCAAAATAATTGACAAATTCCGTCATGCTCATAGGACGCTTGGAATATTCGATTCCGTATTTGCCCCATTTGATCAGATCATCCAAGGAATACTGGGCCGTAACAGGACAATCGTTCCCTTTACCGGTACGATTGGCAAATTGTGTGATATCAATGGTCTTATTGGCATCAAAAACACCATCCGTCTCTACTTGCCCTTTAATCACCACAAGCCTGGTAATATCGGATACTGCAGTTGTAAAAATCTCACGAAACACTTCCGAATCTTCAAATTCAGGCTCGGTATCCATTGGAGAAAGATAGTAAGTATTGGTACCATTCATGGATTCCACAGCAACATAGGAATTAAAAAGAATACCGGCAACTGCAATCATAATGCCGAGTGCCAAAAGATGCTGAAGCAGACCAAGCAGCAAACGTTTTAATGTGGGCTTTTTCACTTACTCTCTCTCCTTTCTGTAAAATTTACCAAATTTCTTTACTTTACTTTCGTTTTATCGAATTGATAATCGGAAGCTTTTATGAATGTTCGGCCTACTCTTTATCAATCTTATATCCCACGCCCCATACAACTTTCAGATAGCGTGGTTCCTTGGGATTGATTTCAATCTTCTCCCTGATATGGCGGATATGTACTGCCACAGTGTTGTCTGCGCCGATGGCATCCTCATTCCAAATACTCTCATAGATCTGATTGATGGAAAATACTTTGCCCTGATTCTTCATCAAAAGAAGCAAAATATTATACTCGATGGGGGTCATTTTCACAGTCTCATCATCAACAGTTACCTGTTTGGTGTCATCGTTCAGAACAAGTCCCCCCACCTGATATACCTGTTTGTTGTCACTGTTCAGACTTCCCAAAGAGGTATATCTGCGCAGATTGGATTTTACTCTTGCAACCAGTTCCAGCGGATTAAAAGGCTTACAGATATAATCATCCGCACCGATATTTAAACCTAAGATTTTGTCAGTATCTTCTGATTTAGCAGACAAAATGATAATCGGAATACTGCTGTACTCGCGAATTTTGAGCGTGGCACGAATACCATCCAGCTTGGGCATCATAATATCCATGATCAGCAAATGAATATCTTCCTTGTCTAAAATCCTGATGGCCTGTGCGCCATCATATGCCTTATAAATGCGGTACCCATCCTGACTGAGATAGATTTCAATGGCTTCCACGATTTCTTTATCATCATCACATACCAATATATTGATCATAAGCGTAACCTTCCTTCGGCATTTAATAAACTTCTTGCTATAAAAAGCTTCTTACTATATTAAATCAAAAAAACCTTAAGGGTTCACTATAAAAATTATTAATATTATTTAAGATTCCTTTAACATCAAAAAGGCGCAAAGTCCGCCTCTCTTTCCCTGACTGGCTCTGTGAGAAAACAGATATGCAGGATTATGGCAGGTACAAATGTCAGTAATAGAAAGGTTTTCGGGGCGAATCCCTGCAGACACTAAAATCACGGCATTCGCAAGCCACAGATCCAGCTGATATTTTCCCGGGGCTTTTCCAGAGGTCACGATCTTGCCATCGGATGGACTGCCGGATAAACCTTCGTAAATGCCGGATTTTTTCAAAATATGAAGTGCTTCCTGCTGTTTCAGTTCCAATGACAGGAACACTTCTGCCACATCCTCACTGACTTCATAACATTCCTGACAGATAGAAGGACCAATGGCAGCAACAATATCCTCCGGCCTGCTACCGAAATGAGTCTGCATCTGTTCTACCATACGTGCACCCATGTAGTTAGCAGTACCGCGCCAGCCGGAATGAGCCAAACCGATCACTTCATTCACAGGATCCACAAAATATAATGGTACACAATCTGCGTAAGAAGTCACCAACACCAGACCTTTTTCCTTTGTGATCAAGCCATCAATATCATTCTCATCGTTTGGTCTGACGATACCCTTCCCCCGATCAGCATTTGTTACAACTTTGATATTGGTGGTATGGGTCTGACTGGATCTAACCATATTTTCAGGCGAAGTCCCCAACACTTGACCAACTCTTTTATAATTCTCCAGCACATTACTGTCAGCATCACCTCTGCCAAAGCCTAAATTTAAAGAACTGTATATTCCTTTGCTCACGCCGCCCAACCTGGTGGAAAAGAGATCTTTAACCAGACCGGTGGCATCCAACATCGGGAATGTAAGATATTCTATTTCACCGTTCTTTTTCTGTTGTATAACAGGACCGTTCTTACGCCCTGCCCGCTTAATATCATACATTTTAACGTCCTATCCTCAGCCACGATAAATATGGGGGAAAGCATTTTTCACCCAGTTGATTTCATCCTCACCCTGAATCGCCACAACATCATATCTGATGGAAGTGTTTAAGTTCACCTTATGCAGCATCCTGTAATAATCAGCCACCTTGCAGATCTGTCTCTGCTTTCTGATATCAACAGCATCCAGTGCTGTTCCTTTCACATGGCTGCTTCTGTATTTTACTTCTGCAAACACCAGATATCCTTCGTGATAACCGATCAGGTCAATCTCGCCCTGTCTTGCACGGAAATTTTTCTCCAATATGCGCATGCCCTGCCGTTCCAGATATTCTGCAGCCAACTGCTCTTTATCGGTGCCCTTTTGTCTGGCGTTCATTCAACAAGCATCCTTTCCTACAGGAAATTTTTGATAAAACTGCGGCGATGGATTGAGGTAGGGCCGTACTTCTTCAAGGCTTCAATGTGTGCACTGCTACCATAGCCCTTATTACCGGCAAAATCATATTCCGGGAACACCTTATCATACTCCACCATCAGTCTGTCCCTGGTCACCTTGGCAATAATGCTGGCGGCACCAATGGAAAGACTTTTGGCATCTCCTTTAATAATAGGCACCTGCTTGATGCTTACACCGGGAATGCGCACTGCATCATTCAACAAAACATCCGGCTGTTTGGAAAGATTTCCGATAGCCTCACGCATCGCCTCATAGGTAGCCTGCAAAATGTTTATCTCATCGATCCGCTCCGGTGTGGCATAGCCTACAGCGCAGGCAATGGCCTTTTCCCTGATAATATCGTAGAGTTCCTCACGCTTCTTCTCTGACAACTGTTTGGAATCATTGATATACAAAATATCGCAGTTTCTGGGCAAAATGACAGCACCGGCTACCACCGGACCTGCTAACGGACCACGCCCTACCTCATCAATGCCGCAGACAAGACCATATTGTTCATACATGCGCTCATATTCCTGCAGAAGCCAGATACGTTGTTTTTCTTTCGCCAATGCAGCTAATTTTTTACGGGCTGATTCCAGCATTTTTTGCACACTGCTTCTGTCATCTGCACCGTATTCCAGTATCAACTCAGGCAGCTCATCTGCACAAGCCGCCTGGAAAATATCTTTTATCTCTTTTGTACTCTTCATGAAAATACCCTCATTATTGATGTGCTATAACCTCAAAATCACTCAACGGCCATACGCGAACCCAGGCTTTGCCGATAATATCTTTCCGCTTAATGCTGCCCACCATGTCCGTGCGGCTGTCACTGCTGTTGTTGCGGTTGTCACCCAGTACAAAATATTCATCCTCTCCAAGAACCACCGGATTTCCAGCCCGTCCAATGTGTTCAGGACTGATGATTTCTTTTCCGTAACTCTCTTCCAATAAGGTCATCCCCTCACCGGAATCAATATAAATGGATCCATCCGTATCAATCCATACCGTTTCACCCGGCAAACCAATGATACGTTTAATGTAATATACATCTTTCTGGTACTGAAAGGGAAAAACAATAATATCAAAACGCTCCGGATCATTGAAGCGGTAACTTAACTTATCAACGATCAGGTTGTCACCATCTTCCAGGGTAGGCTCCATAGATCCCCCGTCCACTACCGTGCGCTGTCCCACATATGTGATCAAAAGATACGTAAGGCCCAGCACAACGGCAATATATAAAAATGAGCTGATAAATTCTTTTATAAATTTTTTCAAGATATGCTCCTATCCCATTTTCCCTAAATTATCAATCATATTGCAGGAAAAATGTTAATACTGTCTATTATGAAATAATCGGTAATCAAGGATTTTCCAGGGTCATCCTGCCAAGCTTACCGCTGCGGAAATCATCAATCAAAATTCCTGCAGCCTTTTCCAGGTCAAGAGAACCGCCTTTTCCATAACACTTTCTGTTCTCGGCAATATCTGCCAATACATCTACATCCTTTTCTTTCAACTGGATCTCATAACGCTGAGACAATGCTTGCGGATACATTTCCCTGATCATATGGATAAGGTCGCATGCCAGTTCATCCATGATCATGATCTCATCATTGATGGAACCGATAAAAGCCAGACGCATGCCCACCAGCTGGTCTTCAAATTTAGGCCAAAGAATACCGGGGGTATCTAAAAGCTCCATATTCTTATTCAGGCTGATCCACTGTTTTCCCTTTGTGACACCGGGCTTATTGCCGGTCTTGGTGCAGGCTTTTCCCACAAAAGAATTAATAAAAGTAGACTTTCCTACATTAGGGATTCCCACCACCATGGCGCGAATGGGGCGGTTCACTATGCCGCGCTTTCTGTCACGCTCAATTTTCTCACGGCAGACTTCCTGGATCAAACCATGAATATTCTTAATGCCGGCACCGGATTTAGAGTTGATCTCCAGCACGCCTGCTCCCTGTTCTTTAAAATACTGCAGCCACTGCTTATTGCTCACAGGATCAGCCAGATCCGCCTTGTTCAAAAGCACAATTCTGGACTTTCCCTTGCCCAGTTCATTAATGTCCGGATTGCGGCTGCTCACCGGGATACGTGCATCTACAAGTTCAATAATTAAATCTATTAATTTGATGTTTTCCTGCATCATACGCTTTGCTTTCGTCATATGACCGGGATACCATTGATAATTCATCTTCTACCTGCCTTTCACAAAACCGATTCCCTCTTCAGCACTTTTAAAATGAAACCAAACCTTACCATAAATATCAGTCTCCGTAATAGGACCGATATTGGCGGAACGGCTGTCTTCGCTGTTGTTGGGATTATCGCCGATACAAAAATACTCTCCCCGTTCCAGGATCAGTTCCTTTTCAACGATGCCGGAATCCAGAATGATATCCATGGGCCACTCCGTCTCCAGACCGTTCACATACAATATCCCGTCTTCAATACGCAAGGTATCTCCCGGTTCTGCCACAACTCTTTTTACATAATAATGGGATTTTTCATTGCCGTTCGGAAGAAAAACCACCACATCACCACTCTTTGGAGTAGAAAAAATATAAGAAAGCCGGTCAATCAACACTGTCTGCTCATTGTATAGTGTAGGTTCCATAGACTCTCCCACCACACGGGTGGTCATGCCAAAGAAATACACCAATACACCTGCCAAAAACACAGCAAATACCACACCAAAAATCCAGGTGAATATCTCTATGAACAGATTTGAACTAACCTTCTTTTTTCTGCTGTAAAAACTCAAACCACTGTCTCTAACCATCGTTATTCCAATCCACTTATTTCTACGGACACATTTTCATATTCCGTTTTATCATACCACAGTTTTTGAAAATAAAAAAGAGCAATCACAGAAGTAATTGCTCTTTTGAGTGTTTTGTAAGCTACTTATTTAACGATCTCTTTCACTTTAGCCTTCTTACCAACACGACCCTTTAAGTAGTTCAGTTTAGCACGTCTTACCTTACCTCTTCTAACTACTTCGATCTTCTCTACGTTGGGAGAATGCAGGGGCCAAGTCTTCTCAACACCGATGCCGTTAGAAGTCTTTCTTACGGTAAAGGTCTCTCTGTTGCTGCCGCCCTGTCTCTTCATTACAACGCCTTCAAAGATCTGGATTCTTTCGCGGTTACCCTCTTTGATCTTACCATAAACTTTTACGGTATCACCAACGTTGAACTCTTCTACAGTTGCTTTTAACTGTTCTGCTTCGATTTCTCTGATAATATTACTCATAATGAGCCTCCTTCATAAAATGGATGTTCTTAATACTTAACATGGATCACTTCCACACGTAACAGAGGACCATCTCGATTTTCACAACTATCAAATAATACCACACTGCTTTCAATAATGCAAGTATTTTTTTACTTTTTTAGTTCCTATTTTATTCCTGTTTCTGTGGTCTTTTTTGAAGCCACCAAATGGTATCCTTTGCCACATAAAGCCCCATCTTTTCCTGCAGTGCCAGGGATTTTTGATTCTCTACAAAAGTATGTCCGTAGGGAATATATCCCCATTCTTTCTGTCGATTCATGCAATATGCCACCAGGGACAAACCAATCCCTTCTCTGCGATAGGCCTCCTCCACATACAATAAGCCTGTACTGCCGTCATTGTGAATGCCCACAAAGCCAACTATTCTTTCATCCGCATACGCCCCGAACATAACACCGGCACTAACGCGTTCCCGCAGATAGCCTTCCGTTTCATGTTCGTAATGCTCTGCAAGATAGGGCACGCTGTCCAAATCAAGAGTCCTGATATCCTTATATTTTACAGTGTGAAGTTCTCTCTGAGTGGAGCAGCTTTGATAGCACTCGTGGAATACTTCAAAATCAAATCTGCTGCAGATGGCATCGTTCATAAACGCCTGGGATGCGATAAACAGCTGGACCTCTTCAGGCACCAGTTCAAGCAGACGCTCACCCATCTCACGGTCTTTCACCGTCAGCATGGCCATTTTGCACTCTTTGTCATAGACCAGCACATTATCGCCCTCGGCGAAAAGCACTTCACCCTTTCCCCTGGATAGATTTTCCATAATGTGGATATTAGAGCGTTTATTCTTGGCCAGACGCTTCACCACCTGCATTTTGTGCTGATATTTTTTGTAGAGATCCGGGCGCCGTTTTGCTGTCCGCTCCTTGGACTGTTCCAATCGCCACTCGGTAATCTTGCTGTGGTTGCCGGACATAAGTACCTTGGGCACTTTCTTGCCATGCCATTCTTCCGGTCTGGAATATTGGGGATATTCCAACAGATCATTATGAAAGCTCTCTGTCTCGGCGGAAACGCTGTTATTCAGCACGCCGGGTACAAGTCTGGAAATCGCATCGATCATTACCATGGCAGGAAGTTCACCGCCGGTCAGTACATAATCGCCGATGGATATATAGTCGGTTACGACTTCTTCCAGCACACGCTCATCAATCCCTTCATAATGGCCGCAGAGGAACACCAACTCTTCTTCTTTGGCCAATTCAGCAGCCATCTTCTGGTCAAAAGTGCTCCCCTGGGGAGTTACATAGATGGTGCGGATTTTTCTGCTCACTTGTTCAGGAGCACCCAGTCCTTTTTCATGATCTGCAGTCACCATTGAAGACATGGAAGAAACACCGGTTACTGCCTTCCAGGCATCATAAACAGGCTGAGCCTGCATCAGCATGCCTGCACCGCCTCCATATGGGTAATCGTCCACCTTACCGTGCTTATCAAGGGTATAATCCCTGATATCCACTGCATTGATGGAGAGAATATTCTTTTCAACAGCCCTGCCGATAATGCTGGTATTCAGTCCCTGCATGATCATTTCGGGGAATAACGTTAAAATGTGGAACTTCATGATAGTCAGTCCTTTGTTATAATAAATGCCTCATTTTAATCCAGAAGTCCCGGCATAATGTGAATCTGAATAAAACCAGCCTCCACATCCACATTCAGGACACACTCCTTGATAGCAGGAAGCAAAAGTTCCCTGCCATCATCCAGATCGATCACATACACATCATTGGCACCGGTCTCTATAACCTCTCTCAATACACCAATCTCTGATCCGTCCTCATTGTGCACCCGAAGACCCATGAGATCGGCAATGAAATATTCATCTTTCTTCAGTCTCACAGCATTTTCCCGGGTCACATAGAGACTCTTCTGTCTGTATCGTTCTACATCATTTATATTATCGATGCCCTTGAATTTCAGGATCACAAACTGTTTGAAAAATTTGGTGCCTTCCACTTCCAGGGTTATCTGCTCTTTTCCGGTATCTAAGATAACTTCTTTTAATCGCTTAAATCTTCTCACATCATCAGTAGTAGGAAATACCTTTACTTCTCCATGTACTCCGTGGGTGGAGGTGATGATGCCTACCTGAAACATTTTTTCCATTTACATATCCTCTTTGTCAGATCTTTCGGAACAACTGCATAGTCACGTACTGCCTGATTTCCTTAATAGAACAAGGGGAGAAACACGCTGTGCATGCTTCTCCACCTTATATCGTCATTAAACGATTTCCACTTCAACTCTTGTATTATCTTTGGATGATGCCGCTTTTACAACGGTGCGGATTGCTTTGGCAATTCTGCCCTGCTTACCGATAACCTTGCCCATATCAGATGCAGCAACGTGAAGCTCAACAATAATTGTTCTGCCTTCCTTCTTCTCAGTCACAACCACTTCATCCGGATTATCAACAAGTGCTTTTGCAACTACTTCTACTAATTCCTTCATAATCCACCTCCAAAGATCAGATTATTATTTCTCAATACCTGCAACTTTGAAAAGCTTTGCAACCTGCTCGGTGGGCTGAGCGCCGTTTGCTAACCACTTCTTAGCCAGCTCTTCGTTGATCTTGAAGGTGCTGGGCTCAGTGCTGGGATCGTAAGTACCGATCTCCTCGATGAATCTACCGTCTCTGGGAGAACGAGAATCAGCTACGATGATTCTGTAAAAAGGTGCCTTCTTCTGTCCCATTCTTCTTAATCTGATTTTAACTGCCATTGTTGTTTTCCTCCATACGTGTTAAATGTGTTTATTTGTTTGCGCAGTGTTATGCACTTTTTCATAATCTACTGCAATTTATTGGATAGGAACCCTCGGTTCATATCTGCTTTGTAATAATTGTCCGGTTAATACGCTGACCGGTTTAGAAAGGGAATTTCCCTCCGCCCATGCCCGGGAAACCTCCGAACATATTGCGGCCTCTCTTACCACCGCCGCCGAACTGCTTCATCATCTTCTGCGTCTGCTCGAACTGCTTGATAAAGCGGTTAACTACTGCGATGTCAACACCGGCACCTTTTGCAATGCGGTGTTTTCTTCTGGGATTTAAGATCTTGGGATTGCGTCTCTCTTCGATAGTCATGGAAAGAACAATCGCCTCCATGCGCTTTAACTGCTTCTCATCGATCATGGACTCCAGATCTCCCATCTTGGCTCCCATTCCGGGAAGCATGCTCAGGATACTGGACAGACCACCCATGTTGCGCATCTGCTTCATGCTCTCCAGGTAATCTTCAAAATCGAACTTACCTTTCTTCATGCGGCCGGCCATCTCGCGGCCTTTTTCTTCATCCAGGTCAATATTGGCCTGAGCCTTATCAATCAGGGAAAGCACATCGCCCATACCTAAGATTCGGCTTGCCATACGATCCGGATAGAACTGTTCCATATCGGAAAGTTTCTCGCCCATACCCACAAACAAGATGGGCTTACCGGTTACGGCTTTGATGGAAAGTGCTGCACCGCCTCGGGTGTCGCCATCCATCTTGGTCAATACCACGCCGTCAACGCCGACTTTCTCGTCGAACTCTTTGGCTACGTTTACTGCATCCTGACCGGTCATGGCATCCACTACCAAAAGTGTCTGATGCACTGTCACGGTCTCTTTGATCTCCTGCAGTTCTTTCATCATATCCTCATCTACATGAAGACGACCTGCTGTGTCCAGGATCACTACATTGTGACCATTCTTCTCGGCATAGCCAAAAGCTTCTTTTGCAATCTCTGCAGGTTTGTGGTCCGTGCCCATGTCGAACACTTCCACTTCCATTTTCTGACCGTTTATTTTCAACTGTTCGATGGCTGCGGGTCTGTAAATATCACAGGCAACCAACAGGGATTTCTTGCCTTTCAGTTTTAACTTACCGGCGATCTTGGCAGTAGCGGTAGTCTTACCTGCACCCTGAAGACCTGCCATCAGAATAACGGTGATGGACTTACCGGGCTGCATGGCAATCTCAGTGGTCTCACTGCCCATCAGTGCGATCATTTCTTCGTTAACGATCTTGATCACCATCTGACCGGGATTCAGACCATTCATTACATCCTGACCGATAGCCCGCTCTTCCACAGCTTTCACAAACTGTTTTACTACCTTAAAGTTAACATCGGCTTCCAGGAGCGCCATCTTAACTTCTTTCAGCGCAGCCTTGACATCCTCTTCAGTCAGACGGCCCTTGCTTCTTAAGTTTTTAAATACATTTTGTAGTTTATCTGTTAAACTTTCAAATGCCATTTACTGCTCCCTACCATTCTTTCATAAGCTCTCCCGAGAGCTCCTTGATGCGCTGCATACGTGCGGTGACTGACATCTGAGAGAATGCATTCTTCTCATCCGCTGATATGGCGTCTAATTGAGTCAACTGTTCAATCTCACGAATCTTCTCTTTGGCACCTGTAAATTTCTCTACCAAGTGCAGCTTACTCTCATAACCTTGCAGGATACGATCGCACCGCTTGATCAGATCATGCACGCCTTGTCTGCTAATGCCATACTCGGAGGCAAGCTCACTCAAGGACATATCATTGTATACCGCATCCTCGTATATCTTTTGCTGGTGCTCTGTCAGCAGTTCACCATAAAAATCATATAGGAGTGTCTGTTCAAAAATTCGTTCCATATCGTTTCCATCCTGCCTGTATATACGCAGATTACACCCTCTACGTCACGCACCTTGAGTATCATACTATACAAGAAAGGGACTGTCAAGTATTTTTTCTTGACAGTCCCACTTTTTTAATATTTTTTAAATATTTTTCAGCTAAAAGCAATCAACTCCGAAAGCATGCACCCCTTATAGTTCCATCATCTCTAATATGGCTGCCATATTTTCCATAGCATCCAAAAGTACATTTTGTTCTGTTTCATCAAGCTTTTACAATTTTTCTTCAAAAACACGGTTTTCTAATTGGCCACAATTTTGGAAGGATGCCTGGCCGCTTTGCATAATATCCATTCTTCAGTGCAAGCACAGCCTTTTATGCCTCTACAATAGCCCCGACCGGCATCATATTATCGGAAATTGGATTTTCGGCAGAGGATTTTCTCTCCAAACAATTATCAATAACTGTACCGTCATAGGCATATCCGACGATTCCACCTGCATAATCACAGTTGCCACCATTAACCATATCCAACACATTCTCTTCCAATTCAACAGGAAACTTCTTTTTCTGTTCCTTATTTTTCATATACATTCCTCCATTCGTTATTCTATTAAGTATGATTCTTGTGCTTTGGAACTTTTTACAACATTTCAATATACCTTTGCAACTTCATCAGATTGCCGCAGGACAGTATACTGCGTTCCATCATTTTTAACCTCTGTACCACTATACTTACTAATCAGAATTGTATCACTAACGGGAAGTTCCATTGTTAGCTCTTTGCCATCTGATGTCCCACCTGTAACAGTTGTCAACATCTCCTCCTTCAGCGCCATAGGCATAACCTTCTCTTCTTTATTTTCCATCACAAACGCCTCCTTTTGTTTGTTCATATCACTTAGAATTTCTCACTGAAAAAACTCTTATATCCCTGGCCGTAAATCTCTGTTGCATTGGTCACGATCATAAAGGCATCCGGATCTTCCTCTTTTACGATCTCTTCAACCTTGGGAGCAAGGGGTTTGCGCATTACGCAGAGGATCACTTTCTTATCCTTGCCGCTGTAAGCACCTTCGCCGCGGACATAGGTCACGCCGATATCCACATCTGCAAGCAGGCGCTTGGCAATTTTTTCTGCACAGTCACTGATAATATAAATCATCTTGGCACCGTCACGTCCATAGAGTACAAGATCCAAAATAGTCGAAGTGAAAAAAACTGCGATACCGGCATAAAGTGCACGGTCAATATTTTCAAAAACAATAGCTGAGGCTGTTACTATGCAGGCATCTATCATCATAAACAAGGAACCCGTCTTCATATGGGGAAATCTTTTGCGCAGGACTTTCACAATAATATCGGTTCCGCCTGTAGTACCGCCGGCCTTCATCACCAGACCAATACCCAGCGCAAGCAATGCACTTCCTGCCACAGCTGCCAGAAGGGGATCCGTCGTCAAGGCACCATAAGGTTCTACGATATTGATAAACGCCGAACTAACAAAAACGCAGTAGATAGTGGACACTATGAACTTAAATCCAAACTTCCACAATCCCAGGGCAATGATCGGAATATTGATCAAAAACACCCAGGTACCGGTCTCCACACCGGTCACACTGCTCAAGATAATAGAGATACCGGACACGCCACCGGGTGCCAGGGAGTTCGGGTCCAGAAAAAGGCTGATGGACAGCGCATATAAAAAAGACCCTAATGTAATCATAAAATAGGACCGTAATTCTTTCAGCAAAGTTTTTTTCTTCATAGCGGCTTCTCGCTTTCTGTTTTATCTTTTATTATTGTACCATTCTGCTGTTTTTATTTCAACAAAAATACACCCGGGAAAATCGCATGCAAATCGCAGAAAAGTCATACTCTCTTAATAAACGACACTATTCCGTAAAAAAGCAGACATATCTGTATGCCAAATATGTCTGCCTACTGTCAGAAAAAAATATACTATTATCGCGAATACACAAATTAAATATTTACACGCACCAGCTTAGGCTGATAACCGCCTTTTTCCAGAGCATCCATGATCTGCATCTTGTGCTCGTAACCGAAGGATTCCAGAGTGATCTGAAGTTCTACAGCTGCACTTCTGTTGATGGACACAAACTGATTGTGCTCAAGCTTGATAATGTTACCCTTCTGTGCAGCCACGAAGCCTGTAACCTTGCTGAGCTCACCGGGTCTGTCAGGCAGAAGTACGGATACGGTAAAGATTCTGTCTCTGAGGATAATACCCTGCTGTACAATGGAGGACATGGCAATAACATCCATATTGCCGCCGCTGATAATGGAAACAACCTTCTTGCCCTGAACATCAAGCTTTCTGGTAGCTGCAATAGTCAACAGACCGGAACCTTCACAGATCAGCTTATGATTTTCAACCATGTCAATGAAAGTAACTGCCAGCTCTTCATCTGTTACAGTGATGATATCGTCCAGATTCTGCTGGATATAAGGGAACAGCTTGGTGCCGGGAGTCTTTACAGCGGTACCGTCTGCAATGGTGTTTACCTTGGGAAGAGTGGTCACCTGACCATTCTTAATGGATTCCTGCATGCAGTTAGCACCTGCAGGTTCCACACCGATCACCTTAATGTTAGGATTCTTCAGCTTTGCCAATGTGGAAACGCCTGTTGCAAGTCCGCCACCGCCGATAGGTACCAAAATATACTCTACATCGGGAAGTTCATCGAAAATCTCCATCGCAACAGTACCCTGACCGGTTGCAACAGTCAGATCATCAAAGGGATGAATAAATGTATAACCATGCTCAGCCGCAAGTTCATATGCTTTTTCACAAGCCTCATCGTACACATTGCCGTGAAGCACCACTTCTGCGCCGTGGCTCTTGGTACGGTTTACTTTGATCAAAGGAGTGGTCACGGGCATAACGATAGTAGCCTTTGCACCATAGCATTTCGCAGCGTAAGCAACGCCCTGGGCATGGTTGCCTGCAGATGCTGTGATCAGGCCTTTGTTGCGGTCTTCCTCTGACAGAGTACTCATTTTATAATAAGCACCTCTCAGCTTGTAGGCACCGGTAAGCTGAAGGTTCTCGGGCTTCAGGTACACCTGATTACCTGTCTCTTTGGTGAAGAAATCACTGTAGATCAGCTTTGTCTCAGAAGTAACCTCTTTCACTTTTTTAGCAGCTTCTTCAAATTTCTCAAGAGTAAGCATCTTTTCGTTCTGTACGTCCATTTTTTACTTCTCCTTTTCGTTTGCATTTACATAGACCAAAGATAATCGTAATTATTTCAGCCAAAAATTATACTAAATCTATATTTATTTTAAACCTTCGTTCCCTTGATGTAAACATTTTTCTTTGATTATTCGCTTATCTTTACATCAAAAAGTGCGTTCACAAATTCATCAGAATCAAATTTCTGAAGATCTTCTATCGTCTCTCCCACGCCAATGTACTTTACTGGCACCTTAAGCTCGGACTGAATGGCCACAGCAATGCCGCCCTTGGCGGTACCGTCCATCTTGGTCAGGATAATACCGGTAAGGTCTGCTACTTCACCGAACTCTCTGGCCTGAACCAAAGCATTCTGACCGGTGGTACCATCCAGCACGATCAGATTCTCTCTGTGTGCATTGGGATATTCTTTGTCGATAATGCGGTTCATTTTGCGAAGCTCTTCCATCAGATTCTTCTTGTTGTGAAGTCTTCCTGCAGTATCGATCAAAAGCACATCCACCCCTCTGGCTTTAGCTGCATTTACTGCATCAAAAACAACACTGGCCGGATCAGCCCCCTCTTTGCCGCCGATCATAGGCACATCTGCTCTTCTGGCCCACTCAGCCAACTGTTCACCAGCCGCTGCACGGAACGTATCTGCAGCAGCAATCAGCACCTTATGACCTTGATCCTTCAATTTACCTGCAAGCTTGCCCACAGATGTGGTCTTACCCACACCGTTGACACCGATCACCATGATAACAGACTGCTGCTTCTCAAAATCATAAGCAGTCTCATCCACCCGCATCTGATCCTTAATGCTTTCGATCAAAAGTTCCTTACAGGCAGAAGGTTCCTTGATATGGCGCTCCTTCACCTCGGCTTTCAGACGCTCCACAATGGCAGCGGTAGCATTGACACCGATATCTCCCATAATCAAGATTTCTTCCAATTCCTCGTAAAAATCCTCGTCAATGGCAGAAAAACCGCTGAAAACAGAGTCAATTCCTCTCACAATATTGTCTCTGGTCTTTGTAAGACCCTCTTTTAACCGGGCAAAAAAACCTTTCTTTTCTTCGCTCATAAATGCTCCTTACTTTTCTTGCATTTTGATTGCTTACAGTTCTAGTCATCCAGTTCCTTATCAATCAGATTCACGCTGACAAGGGTAGATACGCCCTTCTCCTGCATGGTGATACCGTAAAGTCTGTCCACGCGCTCCATGGTACCTCTTCTGTGAGTAATAACAATAAACTGTGTATTCAAAGTCAGTTTATGTAAATACTTGGCAAAACGGCCCACATTGGAATCATCCAGCGCAGCCTCAATCTCATCAAGGAGACAGAAGGGTGAAGGCTTCAGATTCTGGATGGCAAACAGCAGGGAAATGGCTGTCAGAGCCTTCTCACCACCGGACAGCTGCATCATATTCTGCAGTTTCTTTCCGGGAGGCTGTGCAATAATACGTATACCTGCTTCAAGGATATCCTCATCCTCCATCAGTTCAAGAGTACCCTTACCGCCGCCAAAAAGTTCCTTAAATACTTTGTCAAACTCTCTGCTGATCTCGCCGAATTTCTCAGTGAACTGTTTTCTCATGGCCTTATCAAGTTCATCAATAATGCCCTCCAGCGTCTTGCCGGCCTCAACCAAGTCATCGTGCTGGTTTTTCATGAAGGTGTAGCGCTCCATCAGATTTTTAAAATCCTCAATAGCGTTCACATTGACATCACCAAGCTTTTTAATCTGGTCTTTCAGTCCGAAAATATCACGCTTCATATTGGTGAGATCAGTCATGGTTTCATCACGAAGGGATGCCGCATCGGAAAGAGTGATTTCGTACTCATCCCACATATAATTGATCTGGGACTCAATACTTTCCTCCAATTTTTCTCTCTGGGCATTCAAGCGGTACACTTCTTTGTCCAGAGCATTGATTTTGGAAGACAATTCTTCTCTTCTGTCAAAGAAATTCTTCTGTTTACCGGAGAGTTCCTCCTTCTGGGCAATATTTTCCTGAAGCTTTTTCTCAGACTCATTTTGCGCCTCGTGGGAAGCCACGATCGTTTTTTCAATCTCTTCAATATTTTGATTCTTGCGGTCAATTTCCAGGTTATTATCCTTAAGAGCCTGCAGGATCTCATCCAGTTCGGAACGTGAACGGGCAATCTCACCGTCAATTCGTTCTACATTGCTCTGTTTAAAGCCCTGGGTCTGGCGCATTTTCTCTGTTTTCAGTTCCCACTCGGTAACCTTTGCGGCCACCTCTGTCTCAACAGCCCGGTTCTCTTCCAATTCTTTCTGATAGCCCAGGATCTGCTCCTGTACATTTTTCTCCAGGTTCTCAGAATCAGCCAGTTCTTTTTGGATGGACTCTTTATCATTCCGAATATCGAAGATCTGGGTCTCAATCTCTTTTTCTTCCAGGGTCAGGTTCTGAACCCCTTCCAGTTCCTCCGCCATACGCTCTCTGGTCTGAGCAATATTCATTCTGGTTGTATTCTGTTCAATGGTCTTACGCTGAATGTCAGTCTTGATGACCTCCAGATCCATACGCATCTTGTTACGTTTTTTCTTGGTATCATCAATCTCCTGATTCAGGAGTTCAATCCTGGAAAGTAACTCTTTGACCTTTTTCTCCAGAGCGTCAATTTCGCGGCGTCTGCCAAGCAGATTACTGTTATTCTTGAAAGCACCGCCGCTGATGGCACCGCCGGGTACCAAAAGCTCGCCCTCCAAAGTAACCATACGGATGCCGTAATCAAACTTTTTGGCAATCTTTACGGCATTGTCCACATTGTCTACCACAACGATGCGGCCCAACATGGCTTTGGCTACGTTGCGGTATTCTTCATCAATCTCTACCAGTTCATCAGCCATACCGATGACACCTTTTTCCTGCAGTGCCTCAGGATTCTTAAACTCCTGGGGATTGGTGATGCTGGTAAGAGGCAGAAATGTTGCACGTCCCAGACGATTCTCCTTTAAGAAACGGATCATCTTCTTAGCAGTATCTTCATTGTTGGTTACAATGTTCTGTATATTACCGCCCAGCGCAATCTCAATAGCAGTCTCGTATTTCGGTGCTACTTTAATAATATCAGCCACAACGCCGATAATACCTTTTTCCTTTTCCTTCTGCTCCATGACCTTTTTAACACTGTTGCCGTAGCCCTCATAGCGCTCGGTCAGGTTGGTCAAGGCTTCCAATTTGGACTTCTCCTGATGATATTTGGTCTGGGTATCACGCAGGGTTCCGTCCGTCTCTGTCAACAGCTGTCTGATGTCACCAAGTCCGGCTTCCAGGGAAGCTTCCTTTTCCACCATTTGGCGAAGGGTCTCGCTGATAGCTGCAAAATCTTCCTCCATCTGTTTGATGGATTCCTCTCTGGCCGCTTCGTCGGTCTTGGCACGGAGCAGCCTTGCATTCAACTCCGACTTACGGATGTTGATCTGCTCCATCATGGTGTCAAAACGTCCCATTCTGGACTTGATGGTGGCACGCTGGTTCAACTCACCGATAATGGTATTTTTACCGGCTTCAATCCTGCTGTTCAAAGAAGCGATCTTGGCCTGTACAGCCTCCAATTCAGCCTTTACCTGCTCAGCAGCTGCAGTAATCTCCCTAACCTGTACATCTGTATCCAGCTTTTCATCCAGGATATTCTTCTTTTCTTCCTCTTTTGCAGCAATCTCCCCCTCCAAAGCAGTACGGCGGTTCTGCAGATGCGCCTCATTGCCTCTTGCAGAGTTGATCTGCTCCTTTAAGACATTGATCTCACCTTCCAGCTTGCTGCGCAGGATTCCCGTATCGGTCAGATTGCTCCTGGCCTGCTCAATAGCCGCATCCAGGCTCTCAATCCGGGCCTGAATACGCTCATATTCTTCCTTGATACCATTATATTGCTCTGTGGAGGCTGTCAGATCATCATTGGCAATGGTAAACTTTCCTGCCAATGCATATAACTGTTCTCTCAGCCTCTTGTTTTCCATCAGGAACACATTGATATCAAGCTTTTTCAGTTCCTCTTTCTTTTTCAGGTAGACCTTGGCTTTTTCAGACTGTTTCTCCAAGGGGCCTACCTGTTTTTCCAATTCCGTCAAAATATCAGTAACGCGAAGGAGATTCTGTTTCTCATTCTCCAGCTTGCTCACCGCAGCATTCTTGCGTCTCTTATACTTTACGATACCGGCAGCCTCATCAAAAAGCTCACGTCTCTCTTCGGGCTTACCACTCAAAATCTTGTCAATCTGCCCCTGTCCGATGATAGAATACCCTTCTTTACCGATACCGGTATCATAAAAGAGCTCATTTACATCACGAAGACGACAGATGGTGCCGTTGATCAGATATTCACTTTCTCCGGAACGGTAGATTCTTCTGGCCACAGTCACTTCATCGTAGTCGATGGCAAGCTGATGGTCAGAATTGTCCAGTGTAATGGCCACATAAGCATAGCTTAAAGGCTTTCTGGTCTCTGTACCCGAGAAAATGACATCCTGCATGCTGGAACCACGCAGCTGCTTGATCTTTTGTTCACCAAGCACCCAGCGTACTGCATCAGCAACATTACTTTTACCACTGCCATTAGGTCCCACAATACCGGTAATACCATTGTGGAACTTAAAAACAATTCTGTTTGCAAAGGACTTAAAGCCCTGAATCTCAATACTTTTTAAGTACATATCCTCTTTCCCTCAACAGCAGAAGTGCTTTGTAGGCGGCCTGCTGTTCCGCCGCTTTTTTGGTTCTGCCCTGGCCTATGCCAAGACTTTCCTCTTCCATGAAAATCTCCACTTCAAAGATCTTATCATGCTCCGGACCTTTTTCACCGCAAAGCTCATAGTGGAAATCTTTTTTCAGTTTTCCCTGAATCAGTTCCTGCAGATTACTCTTACTGTCGTAAAACAGCTGCTTATCCTCGATATCGGACAAAATAAAGCGATAAATAAACTGTTTAGCCGGCTCCATGCCTCCATCCAGAAAGATTGCGCCAGTCACCGCTTCCATGGCATCAGAAATAATACTGTCACGATGTCTGCCGCCGGTGATATCCTCACCCTTTCCCAAAAGCAGGAATTTACCCAATTCCAGATCTCTGGCACAGAAAGCCAGGGACGGTTCACACACCATGGACGCACGCACCTTGGTAAGCTCACCTTCCGGCATCTCCGGATGCCTTTTAAATAAGAATTCACTGGAAACAAGCTCCAGCACAGCGTCCCCCAAAAACTCCAGACGCTCATAATGCTTGGCCTTGTTGATCTTCTGCTCGTTGGTAAAAGAACTGTGGGTCAGCGCCTGTTTTAACAGGGAAATGTCCTGAAAATGATAGCCGATCCGCTCCTCTAAAAGCTTTAAAGTATATCCTTCCAGCATTTTTCATATCCTTTCAGTCCTGATACGGACGAAACTAACGAAATCCCGTCGTCTTAAAAATAAGCATACAAGCAGTCCTAAGAGCATCTGCCCTCGAACTGCTTGTATCGTCATTTCTACATAACTTAATTTTAAGAAACTTAGTTGATAGCGTTCTTGATCATCTCAACTGCTTCTTCAACGGTTGTGATGTTCTCTGCCTCTTCTGCAGGAATCTCGATATCGAACTCTTCCTCAATACCCATAATGATCTGGAAAACATCTAAGGAATCAGCGCCAAGATCGTCTACAAAAGTAGAATCCAGGGAAATCTCATCGGGATCAACATTTAATACTTCAGCGATAACATTTTTTAACTTTTCAAATTCCATTACAGTTTTTACTCCTAACCTTCTAAATTGATTTTTTCTTTAATCTTTTCATTTATCTTCTGTTCCTTAAATGCAACGCATTGCAGGATAGAATTCTTAATCTCTTTGGAGCTGCTGCTACCGTGGGATTTCACCACAAGGCCATTCAAGCCGAGCATAGGCGCACCGCCATGCTCTTCCACATCGAACGCCTTTAATGTCTGTTTTAATGCAGGCTTTACCAGCAAAGCTCCGATTTTACTGCGCAGGGAAGTCATCATTCCCTTTTTGACAGTTTTAAGCAGAGTGGACGCAACACCTTCAAAAGTCTTTAACAGCACATTGCCGGCAAAAGCTTCGCACACAATGACATCCGCTGCACCTGAGGGAACATCCCTCGCTTCCACACTACCGATAAAATTAATATCCGTACATTCCTTCAAAAGAGGAAATGTTTCCTTTACCAGGGCATTACCCTTTTCCTCTTCTGCGCCGATATTTAAGATACCGACTCTGGGATTGGGAATCCCGATTACATTTTCCATGTATATACTGCCCATCTTGGCAAACTGTACCAGGTGAGAAGCTCTGGCATCCACGTTGGCACCGCAGTCAACCAAAAGCGCAACGCCCTTCTCTGTAGGGATCAACGGAGCCAGCGGAGGTCTCTCCACACCTTTGATACGTCCAACGATCAACTGGCCGCCTACCAGCACCGCACCTGTACTTCCTGCTGAAACAAAAGCATCGCAGGTGCCGCCTTTGACCATGTACATAGCTTTTACAATGGAAGATTCCTTCTTTTTGCGGATTGCATTTACCGGAGGCTCTGCAGTATCGATCACTTCCTCAGCATGTACCACTTCCAACTGGTCAGCATTGTAAGTATACTTTGTTAATTCTTCACGAATGACAGGCTCACGTCCAACCAGGAACACCTTCACGCGCTTATCTTCATTGATTGCTTCAATGGAACCTTTTATTATAGCACCGGGCGCATTGTCTCCACCCATGGCATCCACAGCAACATTTACATATTCAGCCATATAACCCCTTTGCCTTTCAGAAATATTTCTTCATTTGCAATCACTCACAAATACTATACTAAACCACTCTATAAAAATCAAGTAGAAAATGAAAAAGGCTTTTCCCATTCGGGAAAAGCCGTATTTTCATGTTGAAGTATTAGTTGGTCTCTACAACCTGCTTTTTGTTGTAAGAACCGCAAGCCTTACAAACTCTGTGAGGCATCATCAGTGCGCCACATTTGCTGCACTTTACCAGAGTAGGAGCGCTCATCTTCCAGTTTGCTCTTCTCTTATCTCTTCTGCTCTTAGAAGATTTATTCTTAGGACAAATAGACATCGTTACACCTCCTTATTCGCGTTGAAGATATCTTGGATCGCTGCCATGCGCGGATCAGGAACGAATGTATCGCATCCGCAATCCGTTTTGTTCCGATTCTTTCCGCATACAGGGCAGACACCCTTGCAATCTTCAGAACACAGAATCTTCGCCGGCCAATTTAATAAAATTTCATGATACACAAAAGCCTCTACATCCAGCTGATAACCCTCCATGAATGTCAGGTCATCCTCTTCATCCTCTGCAGCAGCGCCCGGAGATGTAACCAGTCGGTCAAACTGTAGCGTAAGCACCGTAGGTGCATAGTCTAAACAACGATCACACTTCGTGTCGAACTTAAGCTCCACACATCCCTCAATGTGAGCCTTATCGGCTTCCACATTTGAGAAGATAAATGCTGCCGGGGACTTTTCAAGTATCTTAAAACTTCCTAAACGGCTTTTGAAGCTTGTCATCTCAAGGGGAACAGATGTCTTCTGCACTTTTCCTTCAGATGTTAATACATCAGATAAATTTATTAACATAGCAGCTCCTATGCAAAATGATTGTGTCAAAAATCATGTTAATTTCGCACACTGACTTATTATACATACCGATGTGCGTTTTGTCAATAATTGTTTTTTAGAAAATATCACAAATATTATTTTATTTAGTTTCCGAAGACAACCAGGAAAATATGCTAAAACTGTACAGGCTTCACCTCCGGCATCAGGGCTTCCAGTCTGTATTCCGGGAACGCTTCAAGCAGATCCTCCAGGATCAGCGCCGTATTTTCCACTGTATCATGGGCAAGCATGACCACTTTCTTTCTATTTAGTGTACTCTCTTTTGCATTCTTTAGCAACTGTTCCGGAGAAGATTTTTGTTTTTTCTTTACCGCATCCTCAAGGCTGGCATTCCAGTCAAAATATACAAATCCAAGTTCCGTCATTTCCGAAATAATTTCCTCATACACCTCTTTATTATAAGCATTGATGCTGCCGCCGGGAAAGCGAAACAATTCCGCCTCAATCCCCGTCACCTCATAAACAGTGTCGTAAGCCTTGTAAAAATCCTCCAGAAAACTGTCTGTACTCTCATAGATTACATCATAATCATGATTATCGCAGTGAATGCCAATAGTATGTCCTTCCTGCGCGATTCTTAACGCAGTCTCCGGATATTTTCGCACATTTTCGCCTATCACAAAAAAAGTGGCTTTCACATTCTTTTCCTTCAATATATCAAGAATGGTTTCTGTATGCTCAGCCGACGGACCATCATCAAATGTCAGATACATTGTCTTGGGATGGAAATACAGGTCTATTCCCTCGGCAAGTCCCTCCACAAGTTTCTGCTGATAGCCGGGATCAGTCAAAAGATCACGCTCTACGTCATTGGACAAAAAACCTGTTTCGACCAGACAGGCCGGGATTTTACTCTCCCTGAGGACCATAAGGTCCTCTCCGTTCTCCTGCAGACCTCTGTCCTTTGCATCGGTCGCAGCAACAGAGTAATTGTGCAGAAGCCTCCCCAGACGGATATCATCTTCCCCCGCGACCCAAGTTTCCAGGCCACAGGCTTCTTCTCCCTCATAAGCATTCTGATGTATGCTCACAAAAACATCTGCTCCGGAGGAGTTTGCCAGCATTATCCGTTCCTCTAAGGACACATAAGAATCATCGCTTCTGGTAAGGAGTACTTCAAACCCCTTCTCCTTAAGCCGGGTTTCCAGTGCAAGGACAATCTGCAGATTGATCTCTTTTTCCAGTATCCCCTCTCTATCACAGCCTTCATCCCAGCCGCCATGACCGGGATCCAAAATCACCAGGTCCGTGTCCTTCACGGGAACATTGTCCTTCACAAAAGCAGGGCCGCTTTGTTCTACTGATATATAATCTAAAGCAGCTTCCGTCTGCAGCGCATTTTCTACAAAGAGTTCTTGTTCTGAGAGTGCGATTGGTTGCAGAATCACCGCAGTCAAAAAAAATCCCAACGACACACATAGCAATCCGACGACAAGCAGGATCTTCCGTATAGTTTTTCGTGTTTTTCCATGATTTTTGCTGCCTCTGACCGTGATTCCCGAATATATCATGCCCTCTGCCTCTCTTTTCCCATAAAGCATCTCTTCTTGCTCTTATAAGAAAATGATACAGAGGACAAACATCATAACATCATATTTTTCTCATCATATAAACAAACTCTTTGCATCAGAAGCGCATCATCTTGCAATTTTCAAAAACAGCTCATTGATCCCCTCGTAGAAGCCCAATGTAACCACCGTGTACTGATCTTCCGGTCCGGCAACGCGGTATTTTTCAAAATAAGGTGTGGTTTCCAGCAAAGGATTCACATTCTCTGATTTTTCCATCTCCTCAAGACCCATATATTCCCGCCAGGTCTCCACCAGCGTCTCCGGATCAATATCCCTCCATGTCTGCGGAATACGCACATAGAACTCATATATCTTGCCGGTGTCAGCATCAATATAGGCATCCAGTAGGCGATTGGACTTGTCCGCATTCTGCTGTTTAGTGGACATGCTGACTTTCCACACAGACAGATTGTTTCGAGGTTCCAGCACATCAATGGCAGAATAAAGTTCCGCGCTGTAGCTGTTCTCCTGTACTTCTTTAACTTCCTCCGGCAAAATCCCCAATTCCTTCAAAATATCCAGCTGCCGGTTGCAGACATCAAAAATTTCATCCTTCGTAATCTCTTTTCCGGAAGGCCCCTGATGATTGATCACAAAAGCATAGGTGCCGGCAATCTCATCATACTCTTCACCCGCTTTTACGGCAGTCATGGCATTCAGTTCGCTTTGGGGCAATTCCCGGCTGTTTAAGCACTTTGCCAGAATGAACAGCTTTTCGTTATTGCTCATGGTATAGCGATAGCCCTCACTCTCCTGATCAATAGCCTCTGCTTCAATACGGTTCAACATGTTTTTATCGCTGTAGGCAGCATAGCGCTCCGGTCCCCAAATTGACACCACAAAAACCAGCACCGCAAGAGGCAGCAGCAATATACTAATTTTTCTTTTCCACATATGTGCTTTTCTCCTCTCCCGGAATGATAAAGCTGAAGGTGCTGCCCTTTCCGGGTACACTTTCTATGTGCAAACTGCTGTGATGGAGTTCTAAAACAGCCACACAGAGCGCCAATCCCAGACCGGCTCCGTTCTTACTGCGGGCTCTGGACTTATCCACCATATAAAAAGCTTCCGTTATTTTTCTGCATTCTTCAGCCGGAATACCCACCCCATAATCCTTTACCGCTATGCGATATCCATTTTCCTGCTTCCGGCCAATTATCTCAACAGGGCTTCCCGGTTCAGAGGCTTTGATGGCATTGTCCACCAAATTCAACAGTACTGATTTCAGCAAATCCAACTCTACATTTATGCTGCTGTTTTCCATAGTAATACTGACCGGATATTCTTGATTGCGGCCATACAATTCCGTCAGATACTGTTCCAACACACGGGTATCAATCACCGCAAGTTCCATGGATACATTCCTGGCTACAATAATCTCCAACAATCTGAAAGACATGGCCTCCAGACGTTTTCCCTCTGTATAAATATAATTGGCAGACAAAAAATAGGTTTCCTCGTCAAGCTTCCGACTCCTCAGCAGGTCTGCATAGCCAATGATGGCAGTCAGGGGAGTCTTTAATTCATGGGAAAAAGCAGCAATAAAATCTTCCTTTGCCCGAATCTCTTCTTCCAGCTTCCCGATATTTTCCTCCAATGCTTTGGCCATCAAATTAAAATCTCCGGTGAGCTGACCCATCTCATCATTGCTGATCTGACGCACACGGTAAGCATAGTCCCCCGCCGCCATTCTACGGGTTGCGCGTGTCAGCTGTCTGATAGGTCTGGTCAGCATCCGCGAAATAAAGAACATCACTACCGCGCTGATCCCCAGCATCACCAGTGAAACATTGCGGTATACCCCAAATCCTCTGGTACGTTCATCAAAAACGCCTGTCACATTCCTCATGGTCTCAAGGTAAAGGATTCTGTCCAGAGTGGTGATCGCTGTTCCCGTCTGCACATAATAGCTGTCGCCCATCTGTATCACCTGATAAATCCTGCTCTGCTCCTGAATCTGCCCTAAAAAGACGGTATCCTCGGTAAAACCTTCGCTGGCATATAACGTAAGTCTCTCTTCGTCAGAAAGCCGAAGCAGACGCATACCCTGCCCTCCCCGTTCCAGATTGGAACCGATTTCTTCAATAGTATTATCATGCAGCACATCATACTTGGAGGGAATATTTAAAGCTGCCGTCTCAAAAGCAAACTGCAGTATGCTGCTCTCATCCATGGCCTGACCGATTTCGCGCTCCATTGAGGTCTTAAACACATAATTTACAAACAAATAGCCGCTGGTGCCAAAGGCTGCCGCCATAATAATGATCGTCCAAAGCAAAATCTTGTAAGAAACTTTCATAGCTTCCCGCTCCCGTATTTTCTTTCAAAGGCTTACACACCGCAATTCCGGTCTATATTTCCAGGCGGTAACCCACTTTATATACCGCCAACAGATTATTTTCCCAGCCCATCTTCTTGCGAAGTCTCTGTACATGGAGCTCCAAAGTGCGGCTGTCTGCTATGTATTCATCACCCCAGACCTTTTCATAAAGATTTTCCTTAAAAAGGGCGATGTTTTTATTCTGCATAAACAATACCAGCAGACCATATTCCTTGTTGGTCAGGATTACCGACTTACCCGCCTTCGTAACCTTTCTGGCCTCCTGATCCACACAGACATCACCTGCCTCCAGATATTGTCCGGTCTTGTGAAATCTGCGCAGCACAACTTCCACCCTGGCCAAAAGTTCCACTACATCGAAGGGTTTTACAAGGTAGTCTTCAGCACCCAATTTAAGCCCTTTTACCCGATCCTTCACCTCATGTTTGGCAGTAATAAAAATCACAGGAATCTTTAAAGGACGGATATATTCCATGATATCGTAGCCATTCACCCCGGGCAGCATCACATCCAGCAGTATCAGGTCAAAATTCTCTGCCTCTATCGTATCAATAGCCTTCATGCCGTCCTGTACTGTTTTACAAACATAACCAGCCGCAGATAAATTGATATTTATCAGATCACATATTGGTTTTTCATCATCTACAATTAATACTTTTATCACTTTAACATCAGTACCTTTCTTCCGTATCTGCAGTTTTTATTTTTCTGTGTAAGCCGGTTCCACAGTAAGTGCGGGCAGCCATCCCCAATATTCCCTGATCTTGTTCACCAGTTCCTCCAGCGTATCCTCTTCGGTGCACTGATAATAGTCCTCGAAACCGGCGTCAATATCAAAGCCGCCGGTACGCTGATAATAAACAGAACACTTTGCCTCCACCAAGAGTTCTCCCTGCGGCCCCTCACAGCTGTATCTGGCCAATACCACCAGATCCTTCATGCCATCACCATCCATGTCCTTGCCAGTCATTCCCTTCAGAGAATAAAGATTGTCATAATCTCCCATTGGCTGGAAACTCCACACAATATCTCCCTGCTCATTTATGAGATAAACCATGAACACATCATATTCCGATATGCGGTATACTCCCGGTAAAACCTTAAGTTTTCCCAGTTTTTCAAAGTTCCTTGTATAGCATTGTTCCTCAATCACCTTAAAACCTTTTCGCAGAAGTTCTTTCTCTGTGGAGGCCGTATATAGAAATTCAGTGGAACGTCCGTCACGCACAAAAGAAACAATGCAGTTGGCGCTTTTGTTCATGCTGAACCGATTAATCTTGTCAGAAATACGATAATCTCTGTAAAAACCACACTCTCTCTGAAACAGAACATCTCCCACCTTATAAGGCTTTCCAACATAATCCCCTGTCAGATTCACACACCGGGTGATCAAAATAATATCCGTCAAACCGTCATTGTCTGCATCCTGAAAAGATACCGCCGCAATGCTGCGCGTGGGCTGTTTCATCTGTCCCGGATAGAGCTGATTGGTAGAAAGCTGGTGACATTTATAAAGAATCCTGCCCTCCTCATCCGCAATCAAAATCAGCAGCCGTTGATAGACAGCATCCATAGCCGGCACAAACATTACTTCTTCCTCGCCAAAGCTCTCCAGCAGGACAGGAAAAGTCTGTTCCTCAATGATATCAAATCCCTGCTCCACAAGATCAGCCACCTGCTCCACAGCGGCAAATCTGGCTTCAAAGTCCTGATACTGTAAAAGCACTTCCTTGTCATCGTCTGCCGCAGATACAAATAGTCCTGCCCCATATATTATTGTCATGATGCTGCAGATCATCATCGTGATCATTCCCAAGTAATTTCTTTTTCTCTTCACCCGTTCACCGCCTTTTGGTGCTAAAACAGTTATTCTCACTCAAAGTGTAGCACGGTGAAATACATCCGTCAAAACAAATAGTTGCATCATTTTTGCTGAATCATTTAAAAAGGCCCGCCGTAACGGCGAGCCTCTCTAAATCAAATATTTACTGTTTATTATACCAGTCTTGCAGTTTCTCTGGCAATAGCAAGCTCTTCGTTGGTAGGAATTACACAAACCTTAACCTTACTATCGGGAGTAGAAATCACATTGTCATCTCCGCGCTTCTTGTTCTCTTCAGGATCAATGGTAATACCAAGATAACCAAGATGCTCACAAACCAGTTCACGAAGAATGGAGCTGTTCTCACCTACACCTGCGGTGAAGCAAATAGCGTCAACACCATTCATTGCTGCTGCATATGCACCAATGTACTTAACAACACGGTAGCAGGTTGCTTTCATAGCACGAACGCAAGCTTCATCACCGGATCTGTATCCATCTTCGATATCACGGTTGTCGGAGGACAAATTGTCGGTCAAGCCAAGCAGACCGGACTTCTTGTTCAGCATATTCAGCAGAGCCTTAATGTCCATGCCTTCCTTGTTTGCCAGGAACTCAAGAACGCCGGGATCCACATCACCGGAACGGGTACCCATTACCAGACCTTCAAGGGGAGTAAGACCCATGGAAGTGTCTACGCACTTACCGTTCTTAACTGCGGAAATACTTGCACCGTTACCGATGTGGCAAACGATGATCTTGCTGTTCTCATAGTCTAATCCAAGGAACTCAGCTGCATGTTCAGAAACGAATGCGTGGCTGGTGCCGTGGAAACCGTATCTTCTTACGCCGTACTTTTTGTAGTACTCATAAGGAATAGCGTAGATGTAAGCCTCTTCAGGCATGGTCTGATGGAAAGCGGTATCAAATACGCCTACCATAGGAACGTTGGGCATCAGCTCCTTACAAGCGTAAACACCGGTCAGGTTTGCAGGATTGTGCAGAGGAGCCAGGTCATTGCAGCTTGCAACAGCTTCCAGAACCTCATCATTCAAGATAACGGAGCAGGCAAACTTCTCGCCGCCGTGTACCATACGATGGCCAACAGCATCGATCTCGTCAACGCTCTTGATAACACCGGTAGCAGGATTCATTAATGCTTCCAGAACCAGACGGAAAGCTTCGGTGTGATTGGGAATATCTACATTCTTCTTCTCTTTCTCGCCGCCGTCGGGAGTATAGCTGATCATACCGCCGTCAATACCGATTCTCTCACAGAGGCCCTTTGCCAGGCACTGCTCTGTCTCGGAGTCAATAAGCTGGAATTTTAAAGAGGAACTACCACAGTTGATAACAAAAATCTTCATTTTCTTTTACCTTTCGTTCTAACTATTTACGATATTTTCAATACGATTGTACAAACACAATATTTTCAAACAATATTGTAATATACGCTTATACCAGCTGAGCCTGTACAGCGGTCAGAGCTACTACGCCAACGATATCTTCCCAGGAGCATCCGCGGGACAGATCGTTAACAGGCTTTGCAATACCCTGCAGGATAGGGCCGTAAGCTTCTGCGCCGCCCAGTCTCTGTACCAGCTTGTAGCCGATGTTGCCGGCATCCAAGTTGGGGAATACCAGAACATTCGCCTTGCCTGCTGCGGGGCTTCCGGGAGCCTTGCTGGCAGCAACGGAAGGAACTAAAGCAGCGTCTAACTGCAGTTCGCCGTCGATTACCAGTTCGGGATACTGCTCACGTGCGATTGCGGTAGCTTCAGCAACCTTGTCAACCAGAGCATGCTTTGCACTGCCCTTGGTGGAGTGGCTCAGCATAGCGATCACGGGATCAGCACCTACCAAAGCCTTGAAGCTCTTTGCGGAAGATTCTGCGATAGCAGCCAGCTCTTCTGCGTTGGGATCCTGGTTCAGAGCACAGTCAGCAAATACAAAGGTACCGTTTGCACCGATGTCCTTGCACTGGGTATCCATGATAAAGAAAGCGGAAACCAGCTTCACGCCGGGAGTGGTCTTTAAAATCTGCAGAGCAGGTCTTAAGGTGGCTGCGGTGGAGTGACAAGCACCTGCAACCATACCGTCTGCATCGTTAGCCTTAACCATTACAATACCGAAGGTCAGAGCGTCAGTAAGCAGAAGTTCTCTTGCCTTCTCAGGGGTCATACCCTTTGCTTTTCTGGTCTCATAGAGCAGGTTTACATACGCTTCCAGCTTATCGGAAGTAGCAGGCTCGATCACGGTAGCTCCGGTCAGATCGATCTTCAGATCAGCAGCATCAGCCTTGATCTGCTCAGCATTACCAACCAGAACAACTTTTGCGATATCCTCTTCTAAAATTTTTGCAGCAGCAAGCAAGGTTCTCTTGTCTTCTGCCTCAGGCAGCACGATTGCCTTCTTGTCCAAACGTGCTTTTTCTTTGATCATATCAATATATGACATGTCTTTCTCCTTTCCTAGGGCAACCCTTCCCCATTTAAATTTTTCTGACTTATCAGATTATTCTTAACAAAATTCGCTATTTATATTATACTAAATAGGAAATTAAGACGCAAGGCATAATATCCCAAAAATTGTATGTTTTTGTATACACGTTACTGTTCATATGGTTCAATATTCTGCGCTCCGCCTGTTCAGATATTCCACTCGTGCACGCTCTCGCTACGTAAAATACGTAGCAGTACTAAGCTCGTGAAAAACCTCGCTAAGTACTGACGTATTTTAAGTGCCCTTCGTAGGAACATCTGAACATTCTGAGCTTACACATTGGCATGCATAAAACAGTAACATGTAGTACAAATTGTGAGGGAAAGATGATTGATTTCATGTGATACAAGTTTCCTCGGGGCTAAAAGGCAAGCATAAGAAAGGTTAATTCGTATGATCGTTAATGGTATCGTAGCGGAGTATAATCCGTTTCATAAGGGGCATCAGTATCAGCTGGAGGACGCGCGCAGGGCTACCGGGGCGGATTACACTGTTGTGGTGATGAGCGGAAATTTTGTGCAGAGGGGCGCTCCCGCTATTATTGATAAATATACCCGCACCAAAATGGCACTCTCCTGCGGCGCCGATCTGGTATTAGAGCTGCCGGTGTACTATGCCTGCGCCAGTGCAGAATATTTTGCTGAAGGAGCAGTTTCTCTGCTGGATCAGCTGAGTGCTGTGGATCATCTGTGCTTTGGCAGCGAAGAAGGATCCACTGATAATTTGGATGTTATTGCCCGTATTCTTGCCGAAGAACCGGAAGAATATACCATGGCTCTGCGGGACAATCTGCGAAAAGGCCTGTCCTTCCCCACTGCCAGAATGCAGGCTCTGATCACATATGATGAAAGTTTAAAGGAAAAAGAGGCTCTTCTGACCTCCCCCAATAATATCCTCGGCGTGGAATATCTGAAGACATTATATAAGCGCAGTAGTTCCATGAAGCCTTACACAACACAACGACAAGGAGCCGGATACCACGATATTGACTCAGGCGGTCAACTCGCATCCGCCACAGCAATCAGACATTTGTTAATTGAGCATTGGGCCGATGAGCCAGTGTATAACAACATTACTTCATTTTCTGATACAGAGAGCCTTTCAAAACAGATGATTCCATTTCTGGCAGATCATATTCCGTTGGAAGCGCTAAACAAATTAATTGCTTCACTTGCAAAATCTTATGTCAATAATGTGGGGAATATCTACAAGCATTTTATGACGGAAAACTCTTTTTCTGCCCAGCTTCATTATAAGTTATTATCTGAAGCTTCCCATGGCTTCACCAAGTATCTGGATGTGTCAGAGGATATTTCCGACCGCATCAACAAACATCTTTATGATTTTGAAAGCTTCGCTCAGTTTACAGACCTTTTAAAGACCAAGGACACCACCCACACCAGACTGAGCCGCTGTCTGCTGCACATTTTACTGGGTATCACAAATGAACATATGACCGAATACCGTACTCTTGGCTTTATCCCCTACGCCAGAGTACTGGGCTTTCGCAAGGACGCTGCTCCTCTTTTAAATTCCATTAAGAAAAACAGCAAGATTCCTTTAATTACAAAACTGGCCGACAGTGAACAAGTTCTTGCGACCTTCTATGGAGACGCAGAAACAGATGGCAACATCAAAACAGGTAGTCTCGCCCGGAGAATGTTATCCGAGGATATTTCCATTAACAGAATATACGAAAGTGCGGTCTCATTGCAGACAGGATGTCCCATGCGCAATGAATACCGCACTCCACTTGTAATTATTTAACTGTTTCAAAGGCTTCCTTTAGTCCTACCCCAATAACAACACAGGAATCATAGTAGCTAACCTGCAACATGGTAGTTTCTGCATGCCATTTATATGTAATCCCACCGGTCATTTCGTCTTTGATACACTCACTTTCCTCACCGCAGATATCAATTAACAGCTCAACAGCACTGTCAAACAGCGCTTGTGGCTTTTTTGAAGTCGCAAAGTCAAGTTGTACCATTTTCAGCTGATCTTCATGAAATGCAAAGTTCGCAAAAGCGAATTGACCATACAGCTTATACCTATCTTCCGAAACATAATTCTCATATCCTGCCGGAATTTGTACTCCGGATGAATCGTCGAGCAGAGAATAGGGCACTCTTTTTTGTACTTGTTCAAATGATACATCCCAAGGCATATCACCAAACCCATATTCATCATTCTGCTTGAACATATTCAACTCCATGGGATGATCCAGCAGATGCTTATTATCTTCAAGAAGCTCTTTGATGTTTTTTATCTGCTCCTGCCGAAGATCGCCTCCCTGGGCGTATATTTGTTCAATTTCTTCCTGCCTTCTGCGCTCTGCTGTTTTAGTTACAAAAATAAGACCAAGGTATAACAACACACACAGCACGATGATTATTTTTGTTTTTTTCTCCATGTACACATTTACTCCTTGAGAGCATAGTTTCCTTGTCATTATCTTAAACCAATTTACGTAAACAGTTCGCTTTCGTTGATTGATTTACAATACTTCCGCAAGTCCCACCGAAATAGTAATACCAGAGGCTGTCTTCTCTACCTGCAATGTTGTACTCTCTGCATTCCATTGATACCGAGCCAGACCAGTAATATCGCTTTCTTCAATAGTACCTTCTTGTCCGCAAATATCACTCAATGATTGTACAATATTTTCAAATAAATCATCCGGTTTTTTGGGGGAAAGAATGACCAACTGTACCTTCTTCAACTGGTCTTCGTAAAATTCATAAAAGGCAGTAACTTTTTCTCCGTCAAAATCATACATTTGCCCCGAAGCATAATAAGAATATCCTACGCCCAGCTGCATCCCCTCAGAGACATCCAGCAAGGTATACGGTACAAGTTTTTTTACTTGTATAGGGGATATATTCCAGAACATATCATCAAAATGATATTCATCACCCTGTTTGAGCATTTGCAAATCAAGTTTTAGAAACGTATCCAAAAGATGTTCATTTCCTTTGATCATTTCCGCATAGTCTACCTCTACAGAATATCTCCTCGGCTTTCCCAGCAAACCTTTATATTCCTCAGACTCATTTTTATTAACTTCTCTCATAAAAAAGATAAATGCAATATATAATACCACAAACACCACGATGAGTATTTTCGTTTTTGTCTTCATATACATATATCTGTACTCCTGCCAGCAAGACTTGTTTGTTATGATTTTAACATGTAGTATTTAAAAAAACAATTCACATTTGATAATTCTACATTTTTACAATAAGTAAGGATCTGGTATATCGTCCAGACCCTTATGCAAAATTTACAACCTTTAAAACCTTAAATCACATGGTTTACAGTACTTCCATGAGTCCAACGGAAATGACAACACTTGAATCGATCAACTCCACCTGCAGCATGGTACCTTCTGCCTCCCACTGATGACTAACATGTTCTGTGGTACCACTTTCCTCTTTGACACTTTCATGCCCACAAATATCAATCAGAGTTTCCACAACACTGTCATAAAAAGCCTGGACTTTCTTCTTACCATCGGGAATAAAGTTAAGCTGTACCGTCTTCAACTGATCTTCATGAAATCCAAAGGTTGCTGTGGCTGTTTGACCGTACAAAACGTACTTACCCGCTGAAACATAATATGTATAACCATCAGAATCCGATGTTCTATCATGATCTTCCAACAGAGCATACTCCACTCCATTTGCAACTTGTTCAAAGCTTATATTCCAGAACATATCACCAAAATGATATTCATCACCCTGCTTGAACATTTTTAAATCAAGGGCAAGATCCACATCATCTCCGGATTCCAGAAGATGCTTGTTTTTATCAAAAATATCCTTAAGAGACTCTATATATTCTGCCGCATACTGTGCCCGTTGATCATCTCCGCTTGGGGCATCCTCATCATAAACCAAGCCATCATCAGCATATCTTCTGCGTTTATCAACTTCTTCCCTGCGAATCTTGGCTAATCCTTCCTCATACTTTACCCTTGCTTCATCTCTCGTAAACTCTATCTGATCACTGAATAATAATATCACCACTCCCACTATCATTACGATAATCAAAACCAATCCTGGTCGTTTCTTCAATTCGCTCTCTCCTTTTCTTCCTTTCGTTCTGGTTTATAAAGGATAATCTATTATGCCGCTCTCCGAAATAGGCTTATTTTAGCGGTGCAAGAAAAATCTTAACCTTCTCATCATAATCTTCATAAAATCCTATCGCCAACTGAGAGTTTTCCGTTCTCCACCGATAACCGATATTGCCTGTGGTTTCATTTTGAACAACATTGGTTTCAGGTCCATACTTGTCTTGCAATGCTGAAACTATCTCTTCAAAGAACACTTTCGGATCCTCCAGATCGTAGAAGCCAAAACCAACAAAAACCAATTCCTCTGACTGGAATTCAAAAGATGCTTTCGCCTCATGTCCATCCAGAACATATGCTACATCTTTAAAATCATAAAAAACATAGTCTTTGGGTGCTTCCAACGTCACATTCTTTAAATTGCCGTTTAATAACCTTTCAACTTCTTCTACAGAAGAATACCATTCAACATTTTCAAACCGATATCCCTGATCCTGTTTGAATCCTGTCAAAAGCAGTTCACGGTTTTCTTTCACATGCTTTCTGTAATAGCGCGGACAAAAATATTCATTACTTTTCTGTCACCAACCTTATATGTAGTAATCTCCAACATGGTATTGTCAGTTTTCCAGATGTACCCCAACGCTATCGTTATTGTATTTTCAATTTTTTCACTTTCCGCCCCAAACAACTCGGTCGCCTCCGCAACAATAGAATCAAACTGTTCTACTGCATTTTCTTCTGACCGAAATACCAACTGCACTTCTGCCAACTTATCCTCTTCAAATTTAAAAATAGCATCCGTTGTTTTCCCAAATAAGAGATAGGATTCTGTGGAATGGAAGTCAGTAGTAGGTCTGATCGGATCCTCAAACAAGGAATAAGGCACGATCGTTTTCAATTCTTCCAAAGATGTTCCCCAGGGAATTTGCCTAAACTGATATTCTTCGCCTTCCTTAAAATCTGCCACCGCAAGATCATGCTTTATTTGGTCATTAAAAATGGGCTCCTTTTTTCCTCTTTTCAGCAAAAATACAGCACTTGCAACCAACGCTGCAATCACAACTAAAAAAATAATGATCACTTTATAACGATTCTTCATATGCACGCCCTCCTTTCAAAGGCATTTTTTTGTTAAATTTTATTATATCATCCCAATTGAAATATCATATACAGATTCCACTAAATGTCATTTTTCAGCCACAATATATCGTACTTTCCACTTCAACTGTCATATTATTATTGTCAATCCTACTTATTCAATATTTCTAATGTTCCAACAGAAATAATAATGCTTGAATTGTAATGATTGATTGTCAACATAGATTTGTCAGTTTTCCACTTGTAACCAACACCTCCGGTCTCCTTGTTTTCAAGGAACTGTGTTTCAGGTCCAAAACTTTCCTGCCACACAGCAACAATGTCATCAAAGAACTCATTCGGATTCTCTGGCCTAATATTGAACTGTATCATTGATAATCCGTCTTCATAGAATTCAATAATTGCTTTGGTTTCATTTTCATCTAATATATATGTAATATCAGTCAAATTATAAAAGGCATATCCCTCAGGCGCGGGCATCCTGGCTGAATCCGGCTCTAAGGAACAATTCAAATAATCTTCCACTTCCTCCAGCGATACTCCCCATATCAGTTCCTCAAACTGATATTCCTGTCCATACTTGAAATCCGTCAGTACGATTTCTCGTTTCTTTTCACCTTTCAATATTAATATTGCTCCCACAACCACCAAGATTGCTGCTAACACAATAAAAAACAATTTATAACTCTTCTTCATATTCACGCCCTCCTTCTATTACCACATCTTCTTGTTCAATTTAATTGTACAATCCACATAGAAATTGTAAATACGTATTGCGTGAACTGTCGTTTTTAAGGTTTAAAATGTCACAATTCCCTATTCATATGTCACGTTGTACTTTAGTTGACACAAAAAAAGCCTCATTTCATGTCATGGTAGCCGCTCTATCAAACGCACTTCTCTAACACAAAATGAGGCTCAAATATCCGATCTCGGATATCTTCTGACTTCCTAATACTTTTTAATTCTTAAAACTATGGATAGGCGCAGGGATTCTGCCTCCGCGGTTTACAAATGCTTCGCAGGAGAAAGGATTCACAGGCATAATAGGCGCATAGCCCAGCAGGCCGCCGAACTCTACGGTTTCTCCCACACTTTTGCCGATTACGGGGATAATACGCACAGCTGTGGTTTTCTGGTTCACCATACCGATGGCCATCTCGTCTGCAATGATACCGGACAGCGTAGATGCTTTGGTATCGCCGGGTACAGCGATCATGTCCAGACCAACGGAGCATACGCAGGTCATTGCTTCCAGCTTCTCTAAAGTCAGCGCACCTGCCACTACCGCATCGATCATGCCCTGATCTTCGCTGACAGGAATGAATGCACCACTCAAGCCACCCACATAGGAGGATGCCATAACGCCGCCCTTTTTCACCTGATCGTTCAGAAGTGCCAGGGCTGCAGTGGTGCCGGGAGCACCTGCATATTCCAGACCGATCTCGCAGAGGATATCAGCCACGCTGTCTCCTACTGCCGGTGTGGGGGCCAGAGACAGATCCACAATACCGAAGGGGACATTTAACATTTTGGAAGCTTCCTGTGCTACCAGCTGACCTACTCTGGTTACCTTAAAAGCAGTCTTTTTAATCGTCTCGCAGAGAACTTCGAAGTTCTCGCCACGGACTTTTTCCAATGCAGTCTTTACTACGCCGGGACCGCTGACACCCACATTGATGATACGGTCAGCCTCCGTAACACCGTGGAAGGCACCTGCCATGAAAGGATTGTCATCAGGCGCATTGCAGAATACTACCAGTTTTGCACAGCCTAGGGAATCGTTTTCCTTGGTATACTCAGCAGTCTCTTTGATCACTTCACCCATCAGCTTTACGGCATCCATATTGATACCGGTCTTGGTGGAGCCTAAGTTTACGGAGCTGCACACCTTCTCGGTGGTGGAAAGTGCCAGGGGAATGGAACGGATCAAAAGTTCATCCGCAGGGGTCATGCCTTTGCAGACAAGGGCAGAATAACCGCCGATAAAGTTTACCCCCACCTTGATAGCCACTTCATCCAAAGTCTTGGCAATACTTGCAAAATCTTCCACTGTCTTACAAGCTGCACCTCCAATCAGTGCAATGGGGGTAACGGAAATACGCTTATTTACAATGGGAATACCGAATTCTCTGGAAATCTCCTCGCCGGTAGCCACCAGATCCTTGGCAGACTCGTAAATCTTGTTGTAAATATTCGCTTTTAACTTTTCCAGATCGGAATCGATACAATCCAGCAGACTGATGCCCATGGTAATGGTACGCACATCCAGATTCTCTTTTTCGATCATTTTGTTGGTTTCATTTACTTCATAAAAATTAATCATATGCAGACCTCTATCCTAACGTTCTAATCCTTTGCTGTCCCGCATCGATGCTTAAATCCTGTGCATCTTATCGAAAATTTCTTCTTTCTGGCACTTGATGATCACACCGATTTCCTCGCCCAAAGCCGCCAGTTCATCTGCCATATCACCGAACTGTTTGCTCATGGCACCGATATCCACGATCATCATCATATTTAAATATCCCTGTACGATGGTCTGGGAAATATCCAGGATATTGATGCCGTTCTGCGCCAGATAAGTGCACACTTTTGCGATAATACCAACGGTATCCTTGCCTACTACAGTAATAATTGTTCTCTTCATGATAAAACCCTCATTTCATATATCTTTTTAATGTCTTTGGTCTTGTTTTCTCTTTTGTGTCTTGCAGAGCGAACTATGCAATATGAATTACCGGTGAAACCTCGCTGCGGTCAGCTACCATCAATCGGAAATCATTGGCATTGTAGGGATTATCCCCCATGGTGATCTCCATCCGCACCGCCTCATAAGCCAGCTCCGGCAAATTATTTTCTTTACTCAAATGTCCCAGCACAATGGTCTGCAGCCGATCGTGCAGGATCCTGCTTAAGAGTCTTCCGGAATTCTCGTTGGACAGATGTCCTCTGTCCCCTAGGATGCGCTGCTTCAGATAATAGGGGTAAGGCCCTACCTGCAGCATGTTTACATCATGATTTGCTTCGATCAAGAGAGCATCCATACCTTTTAAACATTCTACAGTATAATCATTGTAAACTCCCAGATCCGTACATACGGCCACTTTTTGACTGCCGTAGGAGAACCGGTACGCCGTAGGCTGTGCCGCATCATGGGAAATGCGCATGGGGTTCACTGTCAGATCCTTGATGATAAACTTGGAATCTTCTTTTATCTCCCTGAAGAGATCCTCATCCAGATTGCCCAGACTTTTGGTCCTTCGGATGGCTGTAATAGTTCCTCTGGTGGCATAGATGGGAATCTCATACTTTCTGGCCAGCACTCCCAGTCCGCTGATATGGTCAGAATGTTCATGGGTGATCAAAATACCGTCCAAATCATTTCCGCTAAGCCCCAGACTGTTCAGTCCGCATTCTGTTTTCTTGCCGCTGATGCCCACATCCACCAACAAATGGGTGGCATCAGAGCCCACATAAATACAATTGCCGCTGCTTCCGCTGGCAATGCTGCATAATCTCATTTTAAACTCCATTTCAAAGCGCAGCCAAACACCGCGCATATCAAAACTTATCAAGCGTCTTCTATCATACCTTGTCGGACAAGTTTTGGGAAGCACTTTTTACAAATAATTCAGCAAATCATCAATCTGTCGGAACGCATCTTCCAGTTCCCCGCTGTTATCGATCACAAAATCACATTCCTTAAAAAATTCCTCTTCAGAAAGCTGTTTGCTCATGATGTCTGCGATCCGCCGGTCACTGTAACCACGGCTGGTGCGCAGTCTTTCTTCCCGTACCTCCCGATTGGCATGTATGTACCAGAGTTCATCCACCACCTGTTTATAGCCAGCCTCAATCAAAAGCGCCGCTTCCACAAAGAAATATTCCACCTGCCCATTATCGTCGGCCTGCCTGTACCGTTCCATGATGTAATCCATGACTGCAGGGTGTACGATCCCGTTGACCTTCTGCAGAAGTATCTCATCAGAGAAAATTTTGGCAGCCATGGCAGCCTTGTCGATGGTGCCATCTTCTGCCAGTATTTCCCGGCCCAGCAGTTCCACCAGCTTATCGTAACAGGGCTGACCGGGCTCTTTCACAAGATGTGCCACCTCATCCGCCAGATAAACCTCGCAATTATAGTGTTCTTTGATATACTGCAGAATCTGGGATTTGCCTGCTCCGACGCCTCCCGTGATCCCGATAAAACGCAGCTTATTGCTGAAAAAACTATTTTGCCTCATACCAGTTCTCTCCTGTGTGCAGATCTACTTCCAGCGTTACCGCCAATTCGGCAGCAGACTTCATATTCTCGGTAAGGATCTTTCGTACCTGCTCTATCTCTTCCACTCTGGTCTCGATCAACAGTTCATCATGAACCTGCAGAATCAATTTTGACTTCAATCCAGCCTCACGCAAAGCCTTCCAGACCTTGATCATGGCAATTTTAATAATATCCGCTGCAGTTCCCTGAATAGGCGAATTCATAGCCACACGCTCACCAAAGGAACGCTGCATGAAATTGGAGGAAGAAAGTTCAGGAATGGGTCTTCTTCTGCCGAACATAGTAGCAATGTAGCCCTGTTCCTTGGCATCCGCCACCAATTTATCCAAAAATGTCTTCACACCAGGATAAGTGGCAAAATACTGCTCAATATACTCGGCAGCTTCCTTACGGCTGATACTCAGGTCCTGGCTTAAACCGAAGGAACTGATGCCGTAAACAATACCGAAATTTACAGCCTTGGCATTTCTTCTCTGGAGATCTGTAACCTCTTCAAAGGGCGTGTTAAACACCTTGGCGGCAGTGATCCTGTGAATATCCTGCTCCAGGCGGTATGCCTCGATCAGCTGCTCATCTCCGGACATATGGGCCAGTACACGCAATTCAATCTGGGAATAGTCAGCATCCATGAGTACACAGCCTTCTCTGGGCACGAACACCTTGCGGATACGTCTGCCAAGTTCCATTCTCATGGGAATGTTCTGGAGGTTAGGCTCTGTAGAGCTGATACGGCCTGTGGCTGTAATCGTTTGATTGAAATTGGTGTGAATTCTCCCATCAGATCCGATGAAAGCCGCCAAACCGTCCGCATAAGTGGATTTCAGCTTTACCAGACCTCTGTACTCCAGGATATCATTCACAATAGGGTACTCCAAAGCCAGCTTTTCCAGCACATCCGCGGCCGTGGAATAGCCGGTCTTGGTCTTCTTGCCGCCCGGCAGCTTCATGGTCTCAAAAAGCACTTCGCCCAGCTGTTTTGGGGAATTGATATTAAATTCCACACCAGCCTGAGCGTGGATACTCTGCTCCAGTTCCCGGATTCGGGATATCAGCGCATCTCCGTAAGCTTTCAACTCCTCACGTCGAACTGCAATGCCCTCTTTTTCCATATCATAAAGCACTAATGACAAAGGCATTTCCACCTGTGTCATCAGGTCATACATTCCGTTCTCTCTTAATTTATCTTCCAATACAGAGGATGCTTCTCTTGCAACAAAAGCAGCATAACAGTAAAAATCCCTGCATTTCTCAGGATTCTTTTCCAATACAGCGCAAATAGTTTCTTTGCCAAAGGTCTCGCCTCTGCCGGGGATCATCATTCCCAAATGTTCAGAAGCGATAGTGTCCAGATCATAATCATTTTTCAAGGGATTCAGCAGATAGGCCCCGATCAGCACATCAAAAAACTTCTCCGTGCCGAGGGTGATATTTTCATCTGCTGCAATGCTGTTATCCGGGGCAAGATATTCGTACTGACGTTTAATATCAAAAGTGGCAATCCGGGTCTTTCCGGAAGCGCAAAGGGCACGTAAGGCTTCTCTGATTTCTGCCTCTTCTCCCATTTTTTGTCCTTTTTTATCTTGTCCGGCATTCTCCGGTCCGTCATCCGCCGCAGGTAGCAGGCCATCAAAAAGAGACAGCTGTCCCAAAGGCTCATCCTGCTCCTTTGCAATATGCGAAAAGCTGTAAAAATAATTTTCTTCTTTTGAAAGGGAAACTGCCGCGCCAAGCAGTTTTTTTTCTTCTATGGCCAAAACAAGACCAACACGGGCTGCTTTGCCGGCTCGTTTTAAAATCTCTTTAAACTGCTTGCTGTTCTCCGGCATCTGAAAAGAATCTGCCACAGCGTTTGCATCCTGTTTTTCAGACTCTTCAAAACGGCTCAGCATATTTTTGAATTCCAGACGTTTAAAGAGACCATAGGACTCCGGATTATAAAATCCCTCTGTCTTTGCCGCCTCATAATCCAGCTCAATGTCGCAATCAGTCTTGATAGTGGCCAAGGCTTTACTCAAATCTGCAAGATCTTTGTTGTCACGCAGGGATTCCCGGATGCTCTTCTTGGATATCTCATCTAAATGAGCATAAATATTTTCCAGCGAACCATATGTCACCATCAGCTCCCGGGCAGTCTTTTCTCCCACTTTGGGTACACCGGGAATGTTATCGGAAGTATCGCCCATCAAAGCCTTCAGTTCAATGAACTGTTCCGGTGTCACATCATAGGCTGTCTGCACATCCTTGGCATAATAATCTTCAATCTCCGTCTTGCCCATTTTGGTCTTGGGAATACGTATCTTGATACGGTCTGTGGCAATCTGCAAAAGATCACGGTCTCCGGACACCAATGCTACATTGATGCCCCGGCTATCGGCTTTTTGGGCTAAAGTACCCAAAATATCGTCCGCCTCCAAGCCGGCCTGCTCCATGATCACAATGCCCATGGCGCGAAGCACTTCCTTCATCACCGGCACCTGCTCCCGCAGTTCCTCTGGCATTGGTTTTCTGGTACCCTTGTATGCCTCAAACATCTGATGTCTGAAAGTAGGAGCATGCACATCAAAAGCCACCGCCAAGAAATCCGGCTTTTCTTCCTCCAGAATCTTAAAAAGAATGTTTAAAAAACCATAAATAGCATTCGTGTGCAGCCCCTCAGCATTGCTCAGGTTCGGCACACCGTAAAAAGCTCTGTTTAATATACTATGCCCATCGATCAAAACTAATTTTTGACTCATTTTTCTCCTCACAAGTCCTTCTGATTGCTCACACCAGGATCCAGATGATTAACGCCGCCAACAACACACATACCAACACTTCCAGGCGCTCACCGCCTCTTAAAAACCGTGTGTGAAAATGCACCTTTCGGTCAGCCTCCTGCAGTTGATAGTTCAGTTCCTTCTGCATATCAAAGGAATCTCCCTCTTCCAGATGCTGAATACCCTCAGCTACCAGGAACTGGATCTCCAGTTCCTCCCTGCAGGCACGACATTTTTCCCTGTGCTCTTGAAATTGTTTCAAAGTGATAAAATCCAATTCCCGATTCAAAAAAGACGGAATCAATTTTTCAAATTCTTTACAGTTCATATTTTCTCCCAAAAACAAATTGTTTTCGTGTACAGTATAACCTATTTCCCGGAAAAAGACCAGACATAATCCACAGACTTTAGTCTACTGACTTAAGGGATTCGGTCATGCTGATACGTTCTATTTTACCTGTCATGAACCAATTGACGATTCCCGCAAACACATATGTCAGCAGAAAGCTGCACAAGAAACTTATGCCGCTTACACGTTCATCAAAAGTGACTGCGTCCAAACTGATACAGCTCATAATAAAGGTGTGGAATAACTTGCCCAGTGCCAGACCTACTGCCCCGCCCAAGGTAGTCAGGATCATATTTTCCCGGAATACATAGCTGGCTGTCTCTCTCTTCGTAAAGCCCAGCACCTTGATGGTCGCAATCTCTCTGATACGCTCCGTTACATTGATGTTGGTCAGATTGTACAGCACAATAAAGGCCAGCGCTGCAGCACAGAGAATGATCACAAACACAATATAATTCAGGCTGCTCATCATATTCTCGAAACGTTCACGAACATCCATATTGATAGTCACATTCGAGGTCTCGTCCATATCCAGAAGTACCGCCGAATAAGCATGGACATCCTTCACCGAATCCGAGAGATGAATATATGCTGTCTTAAATTCCGGCTCCTTCCACAGCTGTCTGCAGGTGTCCGGATGTAAATAAACGTAATTAAATATAAAGTTACTGCAGATACCGCTGACTTTCACAGAAAATGATTTCTGTTCTTCGTCCACCAGGTCCACGGTATCACCGATGGTCAAATGAAACTGATCTGCCAGCTTTTCACAGATGACCACCTCACCTACTCCCGGAAATGCCACATGTTCCCGATCCTTCGTATGCAGATCCACATATTTTTCAAACTGTTCCGGCTCTCTGGGCACGATCAATGATACCGATTTGATTTTATCATCTGTCCGCATATCCAAGGATGTTTCCAAAAAGAGATGTGACTCTTCTGCCTTTCCTTTTGAAATTCCCAGATACTCCTGCCAAACATCTTCTGTGGGATCCTCATTAAAAGATACACTCATATCATAAAGCACAATCTCTTCATACTGCATGCCCACTACATTTTTTACTGAATCCAGGATACCAAATGCAGCCACGATCAGGGCCGTGCATCCGCTGATTCCGATGATCATCATAAAGAAACGCTTTTTATAACGAAGCACATTCCTGATAGATACCTTTTGCAGGAATTTGATCCTGCTCCAAATAAATGGAATATACTCGAAAATGACACGTTTTCCGGCTTTGGGAGCCTTGGGACGCATCAATGTTGCCGCCACTTCACGAAGTTCCATCCGGCAGCTGAGCCAGGTGACACCCATGGAACAGGCCATGGAAGCCGCCAGCGAAATCAAAGCCAACGGCCAGTCAATATAGTAAGAAAGCGCTGCGCCATCATACATGATGCCATAAGCATCCCAAATAATAATTGGCAGAAAATAGGTACCCAAAAAGAATCCGCTGACACAGCCAATAAAAGCCGCACTGCCGGAGTATACCAGATACTTGCTCATAATTGCGCCATTACTGTAGCCCAACGCCTTAAATACACCAATCTGGGTACGCTGTTCTTCGATCATGCGGTTCATAGTGGTCATACACACCAAAGCAGCCACCAGGAAAAAGAACACAGGAAATACAACAGCCACATCCGCCACAATGCCGCTGTCGTTTTCCAGGCACACATACCCAACGTTGGTATCTCTGCCCAACAAATAAATTTCCGGTTCTTCCAGATCTGCAATCTCTGCTTCTGCATCGGCAATCTCTGCCTCGGCATCGGCAATTTCTTCCTCAAATTCAGCCAGACCATCCTCATATTCTTTCAGACCGTCCTGGTATTCTAAAAGGCCTTCCTGATACTCTGCCTCACCATCAGCCAACTCAATCTCCGCTTCTGCAATCTCTGCTTCTGCATCACGGAGTTCTCGTCTTGCATCTGCAATTTGTACCTTTCCGTCGGCAATCTCTTCTTTGGCTTTAATGATTTCTTCTTTACCTTCTGCAATCTGACGCTCGCCATCCCAAATCTGCATAATAGCACCAGCCATCTGGTTGTCAGCATAAGCAATCTGATTCAGACCGTCTTCAATCTGTGCTTTTCCAGCTGCCAGTTCAGCCTTTCCCGCCGCAAGTTCTGCTTTGCCTGCCTCAATCTGTGCCAATCCGGCTTCTGCCATGGCAATCATCTGCTGATTCTTCACAGGGTCCATTTGCAGCATAGCCAAATACGCTCTTGTTTGACTTTCCTGGTCAATAAGTTCCTGTTCTTTTGCCAGCAGCTCCGCCTCCTGTTGTTCCAGCTGAAATTTGGCATTTTCCAGTTCTTCCCTGTTTCTGTTTAATTCTTCACTGCCCTCTTCCCATTCTTTTTTGGCATCCGCCAGTTCCTTTTCTTTATCAAGAAGTGTCTGCTCATTTTCCAGAAGTTCAGCTTCACCGTCCAATAGCTCACGCTCTTTTTTTGCCAGTTCCGCATAGCCGTCCGCAATTTCTTCTTTCGCATCGGCAATTTCCTGCTTTCCATCGGCAATTTCCCGGGCAGCATCCGCAAGCTCCTGTTCACCGTCAGCCAATTCCCGGGCGGCATCCGCCAGTTCTTCCTCAGCATCAGCCTTTTCACGATAGAACTCTTCCTTTGCATCATTCAGTTCTTCTTCCGCCTCTGCCTTGATCCGTCCGAAGCGGGCATCTGCCGCTTTCTGCAGATACTCTTCCCAATCGTTTTCTGCAGTTTCAATATAATCATCATATTCCTGACTGTAGAGTTTGAAATTTGGGTCCAGTTTTACAAAGACTTCTGTATAGATTTCACTGTCAAAAGCATCCAAGGGCACATACATAAATCCCGCAATCTGACCATTTCCCAACGAGGTATTGCCTCGCTCAAATTGAAGATACAGGGAGGACTGCACAATGCCTGATATGGTAAACTCTCTCTCTGCAAAACTCTCCAGCCTATCCTCCTCATTTTCCTCAGTGATCAGAATGGTCCTGCCTATAGCCTCCTCCCCGTAAAGCCTGGAATCCACTACACATTCGTTCGCTTTCTCCGGCATTTTGCCATGTAAAAGTTCCAGGCCGTTTACTTCCCCGGGGATACTGTGCACTTTTATCACGGAAGCATTCTCCGACCCTTCAAAAGAAGCCAGAACATCATAAGAATAAGCGCCTTCAACAGCCTTGACATGAGGCTTAGCAGCCAAATATTCCACATCTTCCGCTTCCAGGCCATAGGTGGTCAGCAAATGAAAATCAAAAAAATTATGTTTATCAAAATACTCCTCAACAGACTGTACCACAAAAGGCTGGGTTACTTTCAAGCCCGCAAACATACCCACTCCAAGGGCCACAATTGCCAAAATAGCCAAAAAACGTCCCAGACTTGATTTAATTTCTCTTACGGTTGTCTTCCACAGGGTTGTCTTCATCCAATTCACTCTCATCAATGTTATTACTCACAGCTTACAGAGGGTCTCATTACCATTCAATATCCGCAATATCTACAATATTATCATTTTTGCGCACACTTTGTATGGTGCCGCTCTTTACTTTAATGATCCTGTCCGCCATTGCCGTCAGGGCCTGATTGTGGGTGATTACGATCACAGTCTTGCCTTTTTTGCGGCAAGTATCCTGCAAAAGCTTCAGAACTGCTTTTCCGGTATTATAATCCAATGCACCGGTAGGCTCATCACAGAGAAGCAGTTTCGGGTTCTTGGCCAATGCTCTTGCAATAGCCACACGCTGCTGCTCACCACCGGAAAGCTGGGCCGGGAAATTGGCCATACGATCCTGAAGTCCCACTTCCTTCAGTACCTGTGCAGCATCCAGGGGATCCTTGCAAATCTGAGCTGCCAATTCCACATTTTCCAATGCTGTCAGATTCTGCACCAGATTATAAAACTGGAACACAAAACCAACATCATATCTGCGATAGGTGGTCAGCTGCTTTTTATTGTAGGCAGACACCTCTTCGCCATCCAACAGAATCCTGCCGGAAGTCAATGTATCCATACCGCCTAAAATATTCAAAATGGTAGTCTTCCCGGCACCGGAGGCTCCTACGATCACACAAAATTCACCCTGTTCAATGGTAAAATTCACATCCCTCAACGCCTCAATCTCTACCTCACCGGTCTTATATATTTTCTTTACATTTTCAAAAGTCACAAAACCACTCATCCGGAGGACTCCTTTATATAAATAAGATAAAAGCATGTCAAATCTTCAAACTAAGACTTCAACATGCTTTTTCAGCCAGCCGTATCAAATCCAGGGACGCTTCAACTCCACAGTATCAACCAGCTTCAGATTATACTTTTCAGCCATTTGATGACCATATGCAACCTCTTCAGGAATTGCCAAATGTTCCGGTGTATGAGCATCAGAGCCAAGCACCATCTTGCATCCCTCTTCTCCGGCAATTTTCCAGAAAAGCTCATTAGGATAATGTCTGCCACAGCGATAACCTACGAAATTAAGTTCCATAGGTACATCATACTCATTGGCCACACGGCATAGTCTGCGCATCTGCTCAGTATAAAGCTCAGTATATCCGTAATCCTTTATAATATCAGGATGTGCAATATAAGTGAATGTATTGGTACGAAGTGCCTCTATCACTTGATCCACATAGCGGAGAATATGATTTTTATCCGCAGGCAGATCACTCACGTATGTCTCGCCAATTTCATTACCCAGAAAATGCTGACCCAGAATAAAATAATCGAATTGGTAATCCCGGGCATAGTTCATTACACTCTCATGATATTCCGGATAATATTCTAACTCTATACCCAAAAGAATCTGAATATCTTTTTCATACTCCTTCTGAAGCTTACGTACAGAATCCACATAATCCTCAAGAAGTTCAAAGTACATCCTTGCATTAGACACATAACCATCCTTAAAAGGAATGGGAGCATGATCTGAAAATCCCAGAATCTTCAAACCTCTCTCAATAGCAGTCTCCACAAAAACTCTGTCGGGATCATTGTTATGGCCATGTCTGCATCTTATAGTATGGGTGTGATAGTTGGCTATCATCTGCATCTTGTCAGTCATTTCGGACTCCTTATTCAGCCTTATTATTTCTCTTGTTCTCACGTTTCTTGGTACGTTTTTTGGATACAAGCATGGTAATAATAAAAGCAGTGATAATTGCCAGAAGCAGGCTGGTCTTGGATGCAAAACCAGTATTGACAGCCTCTGTAGCTTCCGCAGCCTCAGCAAATACTGTCATACAGCTGCCTAAAAGCATGCTTACACTTAATACCAATGCAAAAATTTTACTTTCAAAATTGTACTTCATTCCTTTTTCCTTCTTTCTCTTTGTACATATGCTCTTGTCATTTGGTTATATTATACATTATCGACATTCTAAGATTATACTATTCCCGCACTTTTTTTGCAATGGTAACTTGTTTTTTCACCTTTAAACCTTTAAAAAAGGGCTGTCGCTTTATTGCAACAGCCCCCATTTCAAACCATCCCTTATACATAACTTAATACATCTTGGCGTTATTTTCAAATCGCTCTGTAGTCAGATTATTCTCAATCGCGTAATCCTTACCTTCAGCGGCCCAGATCAATCCTCTGCGCATCAGTTCCTGCGCATTGGGGGACTTATCAAACACATCGTCGTGATGGCCCAGAGAGTTGTAGAACACTCTGCCGTTACCCCAGAATTTGGTCCAGGCTACAGGCATATCAATGGGCTTGTTGGAGATGTGATAGTAATGTACGCTGGGGAAGCGTGTGGTAGCCAGCACTTCAATAGCGGGATCCACATGCAGATAATAATGCTCACTGCATACAGGGAAATCCTCCAGGCCCTGTGTAATAGGGCTGGAACCGTGACAGATGTTTACCATGTAGTCAATGCCGTCTCCACCGGGATGGCTCACCCACTGACCGCCGGTCATGAACTGCCACTCTGTATCATTACGGAAGGAGTCACACATACCGCCATGGCAGCCTGCCAAGCCGGTGCCTCTGCCTACCGCATAGGAAATATTCTGCACATACTCATGAGGAATCTGACCCATGGTCCAGCAGGCAACGATCAGATGATACTCTGCCAGTTTTTCCTTGTCAGCCAGGCAGTCCTGGGTGTCATAAATCTCTACGCTATAGCCCGCTTCCTCCAGCAATCTTCCGAAACGTGCAGATACCAGTTTGGGCTCATGGCCGTCCCAGCCGCCTTGAAATATCAATACTTTTTTCATATGCTTTACCAATCCTTTCTACATCAAATTTCCTGCAATAACTATATTATTCCTTTGCTGCTCAAGCCTTTTTTGCGGATCAAATGCTCATAAAACATTAATCTAAAATACCGTGTATAGGATTGTGTTCCATTGCTGCAGAACGCTCATATTTTGTCTTCAGTTCAATGTAACATTTTTCCTCACATGACTTGGTAAAGCTGGTCAGAATCTCCAGCACATGATGCTGCTGTTTGTAATTTGCTCTGTGGTCACGTCCGGTCACAAGTGCCTTACACATGTCAGCCAGTCCTAATGCACGGGAATTTTCAGCATAGTCAAACATAATAGGGAACTCTTTAAATGTACGATAAAAATCAGGTCTGTTATTTCCCTTAATAAGTGCAGGATCAACTGCAGGAGTTGCCGCCTGGTCTTCGGGCAGATACAGAAGTACAGGACCGCCAAAGCAATTGGGATCAGGCACTACCATACTGCCCTTGGTGCCATATACTTCAAATCTTGTCTGACCGCCATAAACATCAAATGTAGTACAGATCTGTACAATGGCACCATTTGTAAATTCGATACAGCCGGTCAGATGGGTATCCACATCAACATCAACGAGCTCTCCTCTGTGAGGTGCGGAGGTGATCAGACGTGTGGGGAAAGTCTTCTTGGTCATGCCCATAACGCCCTTTGCTTCACCCAGTAACTGCACCAACGCAGTCACATAATAAGGACCCATGTCCATCATAGGACCGCCGCCTCTCTTGTAATAAAACTCCGGATCAGGATGCCAGGTCTCATGACCGTGACAGATCATAGCACAGGTACCGCCAACGATATCGCCAAGGATTCCCTTGTCGATGATTGCTCTTGCAGTCTGAATGCCTGCACCCATAAAGGTATCAGGAGCACCTCCCAGAAGCAGGCCCTTCTCTTCTGCCAGGCTTACCAGTTCGTCCGCCTCATCCATATCAACAGCCAATGGTTTCTCAGAATATACATGTTTTCCATGCAGCAGTGCCTCTTTTGTCACACCATAGTGCTCGTATGGACGGGTCAGGTTCAAAATCACTTCTACCTGAGGGTCATTGAAAGCCTCATACATATCCTTATAGATTACAGGCTTGGTCACCTTTGCACCTTCTTCAATGGCCTTTTCGATATAAGCCAAACCCTTCTGAGCCTTCTCGGGAATCAGGTCGCACAATCCCACCAGTTCGATTTCTTTGAAGGTATGTGTGATGTTTTTCAGATAAATTCCACTGATATCACCCACACCGATCAGAGCAACTTTCACTTTTCTCATTTTCCTTTTACCTCCTGCTTATTTATCAAACACTAGCCTTAAATATTGCAAACAGCGGCACCGCCGTTTTCACAAGCCTCAAAAATAGTATCGATCAATCTCATAACACGCAGACACTGCTCCGGCTTAACAATCAGTTCCTCTGTTCCTTCCAATACTCCGATCACATTCTTGTAGTATTCTGACCAGTCCGCATTGACTGCAGGCAATGGCATTACCTGCTTGGTATGTGCAGGTCTGGGGGCCATGGTTCTGGTGGGGCCTGCCGCAGTATATACAATATCATCAGCCCATGCCATCTCATCAGCATTTTCAGCCAGCTTCACGATCTGACCGTCACACTCCCAGTTTTCTACCACTACAGTACCCTCGGTACAGGAAACATGCCATCTGGGGTGATTTATAAAGCAGTTGGTAGAGAACTCCAGCAGTGCAGAAACATCTCCTTCAAACTGCAGACATACTTTTACGCTGTCATCTACTTCACCGGAAAACACAGTCTTTAAATGGGCACATACACCTGTTACCTTGCCGGGCAGCATGTCAAGAAGCTGATCCAGTAAGTGCACGCCCCAGTCAAGCAGCATGCCGCCGCCATTCTCTTTATAACCACGCCAACCATGCATGGCACCTCTGGATCCCTGCACGCGGGTCTCAATAAAGTAAGGTGCGCCAATGGTACCATTATCCAGAATATTCTTAACAATACGATAATCTCTGTCCCATCTGCGGTTCTGATGCACTGTAAATAATTTACCGGTTTCCTTGGATACTGCAATAATCTCTTCCAACTCTGCCGCATTCATGGTTACAGGCTTTTCACACACTACGTTTTTTCCTGCTCTCAAACAAGCAATGGAATAATCCTTGTGGAAATTGTTGGGTACGGCAATGGTCACAAGATCAATTTCCTCATCTGTAAGGATTTCCTCCAGATTCTGATACACATGCAAGCCGTTACTTTTGATCTTCTCCTCGATCTCAGGGCGAATATCATATGCCCCCTTTACATTCAGGCCGGGGATCAATTCTTTGATCTTATTAAAATGCCAGCCACCCATTCCACCGAAACCAATAATTGCCATATTGTGTTGCATGCTAAATCCTCCTTATTATTCTCTTTTCTTGCTGTCGTTCACTGCATTTGCAGAATTTACTGTCTGTTTTTTCTCGAATTTGCATATTTTTTACTGACTATTCTCACCATTATATTGACATTGTAACATACTTTTTCCTATAATATTTATCAAATAATTGTACTATACCACACATTTATTGCTCTTTCATCAAAATTAGTTTGCCTATATTATTTGGGAGGTTAAAACATATGCGGCCTTTTTATGAATACCACGAAAAATTAATGACCGGTTATTCCACCTCAATACTCAACTTTCCTCTGCATATGCACGGCGGACCTGAACTGGTACGTGTCAGATCAGGGCTTCTAAAAGTCCAACTGCACTCAAAAGAATATGATGTGTCTGCCGGACACATGGCTGTTATCTTTCCCAATACCATTCACTCCTTTCAGACAATCTCGCCTGCTGAGGACACTATAATCGACTTGATCGTCTGCAGACATGATAACAAAAATGGCTTCCCGGGTCACTTATTCGGATCCCTTCTCGATAATCCGGTATTATCACTCTCCCAGCTTCATCCGGATATCAATTATTTATATTCCAGTCTCCTGAATGAAGCCACCACCTTGCCATCCCTACCCACTGCTGATGCAATATCACAGTCAAAAAACAACAATGACCAGGCAGTGATCAGTACTATTTTGCAATTATTCTGGCTGCGTCTCCTTCCCCGGCTGCAGGTGTCTGTTCCCCCGCATCTTTCCACCACGGATCTGCCAACTGCCGTTATATCATATATATCAGAACATTTTTGCGAACCCTTAAGCCTTGAAATCCTTTCCAAAGAACTTGGTGTTTGCCGCTTTTACCTTTCCAGAATATTTACCCAGGTGCTCCACACCGGTTTTCACGAATATGTAAATACACTGAGAATCGATCAGGCCAAAAAATTATTGGAAAACACCAGAGATTCCATCCTGGATGTAGCAATACAGTGTGGTTTTCAAAATCAACAGACCTTTAACAGAGTATTCAAGGAGATATGCGGAATCACCCCAAGTGCTTTTCGTAAAAACACAGAATAAAATGCAGAGTACCCTTAAGTACCCTGCATTCTTTATTACATTAATATTACGCCACAGTCTGCTAAATACCTGAACCGTCAGATCACTCATAGGATACGCAGAACAGGGATGGAAATATCCCATATCCTTATCGGCTGCTCGAAGCGCTGCACTCTATAGATGCGATATATTCCATATCAGATTCTGATCCAGATATGGAATCCATCTGTGTCAATCGCACGTCTAAACCACTCTCTTTCGCTGTGAGAGCAAAATGACATAGCGCGATTCCCATATCAATCTTCTGCATATCAAGGTCTGTTTCATGTCCAAAACCTTTGCTGCGTTTTAGATAAAAATGGGCTGCGTTGTCTGCAATCACCACACGCCATGGTTGTTTATTTACTGCGGAAGGAGCCAGTCTTACCATCTCCAATGGCTGCAAGAAAACTCCTGCTCTTTCTTTGTGCAGTGGTGTTTTAAAATCGCCTTCATAGAACAAATCCTCAAAAGGCAATCTCTCATCTGCTTTAATTGCTTTTCGCATAGTTCCTTCACGCAAAGACATCTTCTTCGCCGGATAACCAAGGGGACTTGCACATGGCATGATTTCATCTGCACCCAATTCCATTGCCTTTTCAAAGGCTGCCCGATTCATAGTACCGCCAAGCCAAACCGTCCCGATTCCAAGAGACTGGGCAAACAAAACAAACATTTCAAAGGAATATCCGAATGCAACATTTGCATTAGGCATTTTTTTAATCTTTCCACCTACATACAATTCTGTTCCGCTGACCACCGGACAGATCAGCCCATGCTCTTTTGCATGCAAAAATTTAAATTCCACAGGAATACCAAAAGGATTTTCTATGGTTCCCATAAAAGAACGTAATTTCTCCAAGTCTTCTTCAGAAAGCTTGCAACCATCAAAGGTACGGACACTTCTTCTTTTCATAATATGGTCTGTAATCTGTTTCATAAATTCTCTCCTATCACCAGGTGACTTAGCCCTGCAACTCTCGTCTGTCTGTCCATATCTTCTATCACAATATCATAAATTTCAACCGATAGAAGCACAGTATTCAAGCATAATTCATCTATTTTTCCTATTATTTGCCAAGCAGCTTATATAAGATATGATAGAGCATCATACTTATTTCTCAAGTATACCTTCAAACATCTACCTTTTCTGTGCTTCTCATCTGCAACGATGCACAGGCTTTCTCTCTCAATGTAAGATTTTTTAAGCCCCAAAAAAGAGACACATCATACCCTTTTTACTGAATATGATGTGTCTAATACTATTTTTTATAAAATTGCTCTAAACTTGCTTAAAACCAGCTTAGAACTTGCCTTCCTCAGCAGCCATCTGAATAGCAACTGCTACCGCAACAGTCATACCAACCATAGGGTTGTTACCAGCGCCGATAAGACCCATCATTTCTACGTGAGCGGGAACGGAGGAGGAACCTGCAAACTGAGCGTCGGAGTGCATACGGCCCATGGTATCGGTCATACCGTAGGAAGCAGGACCTGCAGCCATGTTATCGGGATGAAGGGTACGTCCGGTACCGCCGCCGGAAGCAACGGAGAAATACTTCTTGCCCATTTCGTTACACTCTTTCTTGTAAGTACCTGCAACGGGATGCTGGAATCTGGTAGGGTTGGTGGAGTTACCGGTGATGGAAACATCAACGCCTTCCTTGTGCATGATTGCAACGCCTTCGCAAACATCGTTGGAACCGTAGCAGTTAACCTTTGCACGAAGACCCTCAGAGTAAGACTTTCTGAAAACTTCCTTAACAGTATTGGTGTAAGGATCGTACTCGGTCTCTACGAAAGTAAAGCCGTTGATACGAGCGATGATCTGTGCAGCGTCTTTTCCAAGACCATTCAGGATAACGCGCAGAGGTTTCTGACGAACCTTGTTTGCCTTCTCAGCGATACCGATAGCACCTTCTGCAGCTGCGAAGGACTCGTGACCTGCCAGGAAGCAGAAGCACTCGGTCTCTTCTTCCAGAAGCATCTTACCAAGGTTACCATGGCCAAGGCCTACCTTACGGGTATCAGCAACGGAACCGGGGATACAGAAAGCCTGAAGACCTTCACCGATTGCTGCTGCAGCATCTGCTGCTCTTCTGCAGTCTTTCTTGATAGCGATTGCAGCACCTACAATGTAAGCCCAGCAAGCGTTCTCAAAACAGATGGGCTGAATGCCCTTGATCTGATTGTAAACATCAAGACCTGCGTCTTTTGTAATCTTTTCTGCTTCTTCGATAGAAGCGATGCCATAGCTATTTAATACGGAATTGATCTTGTCAATTCGTCTTTCATAAGATTCAAATAATGCCATTTTTACGTCCTCCTATCTTATTCATGTCTGGGATCGATAATCTTAACAGCATCAGCAACACGGCCATACTGACCTTTTGCCTTTTCCCATGCAGTATTAGGATCATCACCCTTTTTGATAAAGTCAGTCATCTTGCCAAGGCTTACGAACTGATAACCGATGATCTGGTCTTCAGCGTCCAGAGCGATACCGGTTACATAACCTTCAGCCATCTCAAGGTAACGGGGACCCTTTGCCAGAGTACCATACATAGTACCAACCTGGCTTCTTAAGCCCTTACCAAGGTCTTCCAGACCAGCGCCGATAGGCAGACCGTCCTCAGAGAATGCGGACTGGGTACGACCGTAAACGATCTGTAAGAACAGCTCTCTCATTGCAGTATTGATAGCGTCACATACAAGGTCAGTATTCAAAGCTTCCAGAACAGTTCTGCCAGGCAGGATCTCAGAAGCCATAGCTGCGGAGTGAGTCATACCGGAACAACCGATGGTCTCAACCAGAGCTTCCTGAATGATACCTTCCTTAACGTTCAGTGTCAGCTTACAAGCACCCTGCTGGGGAGCACACCAACCGATACCGTGTGTTAAACCGCTAATGTCAGTTACATCTTTTGCTTTAACCCATTTTGCTTCTTCTGGGATAGGAGCACAGCCGTGATTCACGCCCTGCGCTACGGGACACATTTCTTCAACTTCTCTTGAATAAATCATGTGAAATCTCCTTTCAACTCTATACTTACGACACTATTTGATAAAATAATATCATAATGATTCATCCTATTCTCTCACATTTGTCCTAAAAAATCTAGGGGGTTTTGTAAAAAAATCAATTTTTCGCAGCTTTCTCTTTGTTTGTGGTGTAAAACTCAGATGCTTTTTGAAATTGGGCGAACAACATTCCCTGATTATTCAGCTGTTTTACGATATTTGTACGGCGCCCCACGAAATCAGTAAGTTTGTTCATGTAGTCATCTGAAGTGATATTGCCATCTGCCACCAAGGTCAGCCCCTTCTCCCAGCTGGCAGTAAGTGCCGGATCCAAAAGCGGCCTGATGGAACTGTTCACCACATCATAGACCATCTCTCCCATCAGCGTGGGCGTCAATACCTGCGTCTTTTTGTTCAGAGAAAGATATTCTATGGTAACAAGTTTTTTCAGGATCTCCGCACGGGTTGCACTGGTGCCGATGCCGCTTCCCTTAATCTGGGCCCGCAGTTCTTCATCTTCGATAAATTGACCTGCGTTTTCCATGGTCAGGATGATACTTCCGGAAGTATAACGCTTGGGCGGGGAGGTCTCTCCTTCTTTAATCTCGTAAGAATTGACCGCGATCAAAGTACCCTTTTTCAGCGTCATCAGACGCTGCATCAGTTCGGCATCGCACTTTTCTTCCGTCTCTTTTGCTTCGCCATCCTTTTCTTCATTTTTGGAAGCATCCTTTTTGAACGAAAAAGCGGAAACTTTCAAGTAACCTTCCTCAGCCAACACTTTGAAATTGGCAAAAAACCTCTCCTCTTTTACCTTTACACATAACGAAAATTTCTGATAAACAGCAGGAGGATAAAAAATGCTCAAAAATCTTCTGGCGATCACTTTATAAACCTTTGCCGCAGTAGGCGGCAGGCCGGCCAGATTGTTCAGTCCTTGTCCTGTAGGAATAATGGCGTAGTGGTCCGTGATCTGCTTGTCGTTTACATAGCGGGACTTTGCCAGATTTTTGTAGGTGCCTTTCTGGAGGATTTCGTTGGCAAACTCTCCCACCAGACCGTAGCCACGTAAGCCCCCGATATTTTTATGTATCTCTTTAGCCACCGCTGTAGAGAGCACACGGGCATCTGTACGTGGATATGTCACCATCTTTTTTTCGTAAAGTTCCTGGACAATACGCAGTGTCTCATCAGGACTGATCTTAAAATACTTGGAGCAATCGTTCTGCAGCTCAGCCAGATTATACAGAAGCGGCGGGTTTTTATTCTCTTTTTTACGTTCAATACTTTCTACAACAATGTCACCCACAGGTTCCTGGCTCAAATAGCCAATCAACTGTTCCGCATCTTCCCGTTTCTGAAAACCATTTTCCTTGTAAAGTTTGGGTGATGCGTAATACTTGGACCCTTCAACTGCTTTCCACTCTCCCGCGAAAGATTTCCCCTGTAGGTCAAATTCCCCCAGCACGCGATAAAAAGGGGTTTTCACAAAAGACCGGATCTCTCTTTCCCTGTTTACGATCATGCCAAGAACGCAGGTCATAACGCGTCCAACGGACACCACCGCACGGTCTCGTTTTAAGTAATCTTTGATCGTACGTCCGTATTTTAAAGTCAGGACCCGGGAAAAATTGATACCCATCAGGTAATCTTCCTTCGCTCTCAAATAGGCTGCATTACTTAAATTGTCATACTCTGACAGATCCCTTGCCTCCCGTATGCCTCGTAAGATTTCTTCCTCAGTCTGGGAGTCAATCCACACACGCTTGCGCTCTTTCCCTTTCATGCCGGACATCTGCTCCACCAGACGATAAATATATTCTCCTTCCCGCCCGGAGTCAGTACAAACATAGACAGTAGTAATGTCAGGACGGTTCAGAAGATCACTTACAATACGGAACTGCTTTTTAGCGCTTTCTATGACCTCGTACTTAAATTCCCCAGGCAAAAAAGGAATGGTATCAAAGCTCCATCTGCGAAACTTCTCATCATAAACTTCCGGATAGCTCATTGTCACCAAGTGACCCACACACCAGGTTACCACCGCTTCCTCGGACTCCATAAACCCATCCCGCGATCTCATATTATATTTTAAAGCGGCTGCAAATTCTCTTGCCACACTCGGTTTTTCAGCAATAAATAAACTTTTTCCCACAAAATACCCCTAAATTTCTTTGAGAGAAAGAAATCACTTCCTTTCTCTCAAATATAAAAATCATTATTTCTTAGTAATATAACCCTGGGCCTTCAGAAGTTCTGCGCAAAGCACAGCACCGCCTGCGGCACCGCGGACAGTATTATGGGACAAACCCACAAACTTAAAGTCATACACGGAATCCTCACGGATACGTCCTACGCTGATGCCCATTCCCTTTTCAAAATCCACATCCAGCTTAACCTGAGGTCTGTTGTCCTCCTCCAGATACTGGATAAACTGCTTGGGCGCGCTGGGAAGTTCCAGCTGCTGGGGAACACCGCTGTACTCTCTGATCTTGGCGATCAGCTGCTCTTTGGTGGGCTTCTTGTTGAATTTAACAAATACAGCTGCGGTATGACCGTTCAGTACAGGCACACGGATACACTGGCAGGTGATCACGGGAGAGGCTGCAGGAACGATTTCGCCATTCTCCACCTTACCCCAGATACGGAGAGGCTCTTTTTCACTCTTCTCTTCCTCGCCGCCGATGTAAGGAATGATATTTTCAATCATCTCCGGCCAATCCTTGAAGGTCTTGCCGGCACCGGAAATTGCCTGATAAGTAGTCGCAACCACCTCTACAGGCTCAAACTCTGCCCATGCGGTAAGAACAGGCGCATAGCTCTGAATAGAACAGTTTGGCTTTACAGCCACAAAACCTCTGGTGGTGCCCAGTCTCTTCTTCTGCGCTTCGATTACTTCCACATGCTCAGGATTGATCTCAGGAATCAGCATGGGCACATCGGGAGTCCATCTGTGGGCACTGTTGTTGGACACAACAGGAGTCTCTGTCTTGGCGTACTCCTCTTCGATCTTCTTGATCTCATCCTTGGTCATGTCAACAGCACTGAATACAAAATCAACTTCAGATGCTACCTTTTCCACTTCATTTACATTCATTACTACAATATTCTTTACAGCTTCGGGCATGGGAGTGGTCATTTTCCATCTTTCACCGATTGCCTCTTCATAGGTCTTGCCTGCAGAACGGGGACTTGCTGCGATAGTAGTCACCTCAAACCAGGGATGGTTCTCCAGCAGAGAAATAAATCTCTGTCCCACCATGCCGGTACCGCCTAAAATACCAACTTTTAATTTATCACTCATCTTACTTTCCTCAACTTTCTGTTATGTCTATTGTTTTCCTTGCTGTCTGATCGTGTCTCTCTTTTTCATTATCAAACACCAATCAAGGCTTATTTGCTCTGTAAGTCTTCCTGGGCCAGATACGTTTTATTAACTGCAATTACCGCTTTCATCACTTCAGGACCGGGAGCACCTACTGTCAGACGCTTCTCCACACAAGTTTTTAAAGAAACAGCATCGTAAATATCAGACTCGAACTTGTCGCTGATGGTCTGCAGTTCCTCAAGGCTCAGTGCATCGATGGAGGTCTCTTTGTCGATACAGTAAAGCACAAGTCTGCCGATAATGCCGTGAGCGTCACGGAAAGGCACGCCCTTGTTTACCAGATAGTCAGCAGCATCCGTAGCATTGGTAAAGCCATTCATTGCACTCTTCTGCATCCGATCCATTCTGAATTTCATGGTGCTCACCATGCCGGTGAAAAGCATCAGACAGTCTTTTACGGTGTTCATCGCATCGAAGGCAACTTCCTTGTCCTCCTGCATGTCCTTATTGTATGCCAGAGGAAGGCCCTTCATTGTGGTCAACAGAGACATCAGCGCACCGTACACGCGACCGGTCTTACCGCGTACAAGTTCTGCAATGTCAGGGTTCTTTTTCTGGGGCATAATGCTGCTTCCGGTGGAATAAGCATCATCAATTTCCACGAACTGATACTCATTAGAATTCCAAATGATGATTTCCTCGGAAAAACGGCTCAGATGCATCATGATCATGGACAATGCAGACAAAAACTCAATCAGATAATCTCTGTCCGCCACAGAATCCATGCTGTTCATGGTAGGACCTTCAAAGCCCAGCAGTTTGGCAGTATAATCCCTGTCCAGAGGATATGTAGTGCCGGCAAAAGCGCCTGCTCCCAGAGGACAATAGTTCATTCTGTCATAAATATCAGAAAGGCGCTGTCTGTCGCGCTTGAACATCTCAAAATAAGCACCGTAGTGATGTGCCAGTGTGGTAGGCTGTGCCTTCTGTAAATGAGTAAATCCGGGCATATAAGTCTCCAGATTGTTCTCCATCACATCTAAAAGCACCTGCAACAGATCCTTCAGCAAAGCATCTGTCTCCACCACCTGCTGTCTGGTATATAAACGCATGTCCAACGCCACCTGATCGTTACGGCTTCTGCCGGTGTGCAGCTTCTTACCAACATCACCGATTCTGTCAATCAGATTGGCTTCCACAAAGCTGTGAATATCCTCGTATTTGGTGTCGATCATAAGGTTACCGGCATCAACATCCTCACGGATCCCGGTAAGACCCTTTATGATCTCGTCTCTCTCAGTGTCTGTAAGAATGCCCTGCTTGGCCAGCATCGTTACATGGGCAATGCTGCCTTCCACATCCTGATGAAATAATGTTTTATCAAATGTAATGGACGCGTTAAAATCATAGACCATTTGATCGGTCTCTTTTGTGAAGCGTCCTCCCCATAACTGTGCCATGGTAAACTACTCCCATCTTTATAAACTTAAAAACGATACTATCACAAAACCTCTATAAATGCAAGAATCCCTTTTCTAAATATCATTTCACATATTTCTTTCTTTTACATAATATAGTATAAATTCCTGCTGCACTTTACTGACTGCCGCAGCAGAGGAAGGTATCCGGAAATTTTGCCAAACAATCTTATTGAATTAAATAATATCAGCTATGCTTATCACAATTTACACAGCGAAACACCTGCGCTGCAGGATCTCTCCTTCGGTGTAAAAGAAGGTGAATTTGTAGCTATTGTGGGACCAAGCGGCTGCGGTAAATCCACGCTTTTGTCATTAATCGCCGGACTGCTTAAACCGGAAGCCGGCACCATCACGATCAATAATCCTGACGGTTCTCTCCACTATCCCAAGGTTGGGCTGATGCTTCAGAGAGACCATCTCTTTGAATGGCGGACCGTCTATAAAAATGTAATATTAGGTCTGGAAATCAATCATCTGCTCACACCTCATCATCTGGATTATGTACACAGACTTCTGCAGGATTACGATCTGGAACAATTCAAGGATAAGCGCCCCAGTGAACTTTCAGGCGGCATGAAGCAGCGGGCTGCGCTGATTCGTACTCTGGCCCTGGAACCTGAACTTTTACTGCTGGATGAACCATTCAGCGCTCTTGATTATCAGACCAGGCTCATGGTTTCTGCAGATATCTGCCGCCTGATCCGTAAAAGCGGCAAGACAGTTATCTTAATAACCCACGATCTTTCCGAGGCTATCAGTCTTTCAGACCGTGTACTGGTACTGTCCAAGCGTCCTGCACGGGTAAAAGAAGAAGTCCCTATCAGACTGACACTGCCCGACGCTTCCCCGCTTGCCGCCAGGCATGCACCGGAATTTCAAGGGTATTTCAGTTACATTTGGGAGGTGTTGACAAATGATCAATGAAAACAGAAAAAACAAACCATCCGAACTTTCTGCCCAGGAAGTCTATATTCAGAATCACCGAAAAAAGCATCACTTGGTCACATGTTGGAGAATCATGATTTTTCTGGGCTTTCTGACGCTTTGGGAATTAAGTGCCGGTCTTGGCTGGATTGACAGCTTCTTCTTTTCCAGCCCCAGCCGTGTGATATCCTGTTTTATCGACATGGCTCTGGACGGAAGCCTCTTCCTTCATACAGGCATCACCCTCTGGGAGACTATTTTCAGTTTCTTATTGGTATTTGTAATCAGCATCGCCGCTGCCACACTGCTTTGGGCTTCTTCAAAACTTTCCGATATATTGGAGCCCTATCTGGTCATTTTGAACAGCCTGCCAAAGTCTGCACTGGCCCCGCTGTTTATCGTCTGGCTGGGCACAGGCACCACTACCATTATCGTGGCCGGTATCTCGGTGGCAGTCTTTGGCTCTATCATAAGCTTTTATACAGGCTTTAAACAGGTGGACCCTGAAAAGATCACCCTGATCTACACTCTTGGCGGCCACAAGAAAGAGGTTTTTACCAAAGTCATATTGCCCGGCTCCATTCCCATCATGCTCAGCACTACAAAGGTCAATATCGGTCTAGCCTTGGTAGGTGTTATCATCGGTGAGTTTCTGGCGGCCAGAAGAGGTCTTGGATATCTGATCATTTATGGAAGTCAGGTCTTTCAGTTAAACCTGGTCATCACCTCCATCACCATTCTCTGCATTATCGCCTTCGGCTTCTACAAAGGAATTCAGGTCCTGGAGCATCAAATGAAGGTACGGATGAAAATGTAATGCTTCCACAAAAACAGCCAGGCATTGAACCGAAAATTGATCAATGACCTGGCTTTTCCCCTGTATTTTAGATACCACCACTCAATTCTTTTATATAAAGTAAACCACATAAAACATGCAGACAGAATATCACCCATGCCACATCAATCAGAACGCACTTTACCTTGGTATTTCCATGTTCTTTCTCCAATTTTAAAAGATGCAGGGTGGATGCCATCCACATCAAAAGCATACCGGACATCATAGGCCAAATAAAATCTGCATGGGACAATTTAGAGCCGCCCTCTCCCAGCAGCGCAGCTTCCAGGAAACCAATAATATATCCTGTCAAGGCAAGCTTGCCCATATTGTCTTTCCAGAAAAAACTTGCATCGATCATGATCAAAAACAGGGGGAATGCCATTCCCAAGGCAATGGACAGGACCACATTATCAGTAAACATGCTCCACACTTCCATCCATTTCGTAATCATAAACGAACCATCTGCGCCGTAACTGCCTCCAAACAAGAAGTATGCAAGGAACGCAATCAGAATAAATAAAAGTGCAGGTATTGCGCAATAAAGCATTTGCAGACATTTTTTGAAATAGACAGAACCACTGCCGTCCTTCTTTATTATACATCCAATCCACTTTATCAACATGACAATTGCTACTGCCGGAATAAACATCTCTGCAAAAGTAGGTTTCGTCATAGCAGACAAAAGCAGTACAACCGCCAGATAGATAAATGGTTTCTTCAGACCCTTCTGCGTATCAAAGAAAATTCCTTTGTATCCCTCATCATCCTGTTTGTTCCAGATATCATATACCAGACAAAAACAAAGAAGTGAAAAAGGATTAACCGCCATCTGGGTAGGATTATGGAGAGGATTCATGGAAAAAGTGCCCAAAAATCTAGTGCCTGCATCCAGCCATTCAAAATAAAGCGCCTGACTCACAGAGAGTGCAAATGAAAGAAACGCAGCTTTAGTGGTGGAAAGTTCTTTGCCAAGTGCGGATGTATATTTTATAATCATCCAATACATAATAAAATAACTGAGCATACTGAAGAAAATACTCACATACGCAGCTGCTATATTTAAGGGAATGTGTAAAATATGATGCACTCCCAGCACACCCAAATGCCACATACAATAGGGGACTGCCATCCACCCCTTCCACCAATTCTCTTCCGTAAACAAAGGCAGATAGACATAGGTATGACCGTTATAGTCCGCAAAAATCTGAGGAAGCTGTCCCTGTACAACCCAATATGTGAGATATGCTAAAAGAATGGCCAGTACAATTGCTGCCAGATTATCTCTCTTTTCTCTTCCCATGAACAACTTCCTCCCACAAACAACTTGCTTATTTTAGATTTTTCTATTATGATAAATGAAATAGCATTACTATTTTACTACATACCAGAGGAGTTTTCTATGAAAAAAATTAAAAAACTACTGTTTTTTTTCATCATACTTGCCTTTATCATTATTCCTCTTCCCGCTGGGGACATGACCATCCGCCTTCAGCTTACAGAAATGGTTGGAAATGATTATGCGCTTCATTATTCCAATACAGATTCTTTTTTTACACCTTCCAAGAGTATTGCAGGTGAAATTGATTATGAAAAGAACCAGGTTATTTTCCATTTGGACAATTCCCTTGAAGGACTCACCGCCCTCAGATTGGACTTTCCTCACACAGATACGCTGATCAGTGTTGAAAAAATTACAGTCAGCAGTGCCGGAATTATTCAAAAACAATTTAACCCCAGTCTTTTTTTTGCACCGGGAAATTTAATTGAGACCCATGATCTTGAAGCAATTTCACAGGCCACCGCTCAGGATAAAGCCTACTTGGCCACAAGTGACTGGGATCCTTACGTGGTATTATCAGAAAAACTTGTCAAACAGATTGATTCCGGTTTCAGTCATTTTCATTTAAGCCGCCTTGCCATCTGTCTCTTTATTGCAGCATGCACATATTTTACCAAAAAAGATTATTTTACAAACAAAGAATAATTATAAAAGGCATCTTCCTCACAGAAGATGCCTTTTAAGCTGAAAATGGGACTCGAACCCACGACCCCTTCATTACGAGTGAAGTGCTCTACCGACTGAGCTATTTCAGCTTACCATATACAGTTGTGTTCACAACTAGCAAATATTATATCTTTTTTTCTGCTGTTTGGCAATATTATTTTTACAATTTTTGCTCAGTGATTTTCCCAGGCTTTTTTGTGGAAGACACATATTTTCTGTTTCCATGCAGAAATGTTAACGTGCACCTTTATCGTACACTACCCCAAGGGCTCTCGGTGCACCGTTGTGTTTAGAGAAAATCACCAGTAAAAGCAATGTCAACAAGTATGGCAGAATCATCACAAGATCCTGATAACTGCTGGGCATCTGCAAATTCTGCACCAAGCGATATCCACCGGAACGGGCAAACCCAAACAATAAACAAGCGCCCAATGTGGGCAAAATATGCCAATTGCCGAATATCATTGCCGCAATGGCCAGATAACCATAGCCAATATAATTCCCGGCTGAAAAGCTTGCTGAAACAGAATAAGCAAAGCACATCCCACCAAGTCCGGCCAATGCTCCGCATATTAAAATTGCCTTCAATCTTATCCGCAGCACATTACATCCTGCGGCATCTACAGCTTGGGGATTGTCGCCACAGGCACGCAGATGCATTCCAAAGCGCATTTTATACAGCAAAAACCACGCTGCAAGTGCTATGAACACTATCACGATCTCAAATGGATAGATGTCCGTAAAAACTGCTCCCAACAGCGGAATTTCCGAAACGACAGGCACCGTAATCCTTCGCGAAACCGTTAATGTTAATTTGTCTGACGCAGCATTAAATAAAATCCGATTCAGTATTTTGGTGAAATATGCAGTCAGGGCCATAGCCATAATATTCACCACCACACCGCTGATTACCTGATTGGCATTGCACTTCAGACAAAGAAAAGCATGCAGCAGGGAAAATAATGCTCCGCCGATTCCGGCGAATAACAACGTCAAATAAAAAACCTTACCTGAATTCAAAGACCAAAGCTCAGTAAAAATCACAGCACTTAAAGCTCCTGAAAATGCTCCAAATCCCTGCAGCCCTTCCACAGCCAGCATTGTGACACCTGATTTTTCACAATAAATACCACCGATTGCCATGATAAACAGAGGCAGTGCAAAGGATAAACCATCGATTATTATGATATCCATCCTCTACCTCCTTTTTCTTTTCCATAAAGACATCATATTGCAAGTGCTGAATACCAAAATGATACCAATGATCACTGAGGCGATCTCCGGATCCACTCCTGCAGCTGATTTCATGTATGTGCTTCCCTTTCCGATCATACTGATCAGCATAGTGGCAAAGAGAATACCCACGGGATGATTCCCTCCAAGGAGAGATACAGCCACTGCATCAAATCCTGTACTCACCAAAACTCTGGGCTGTATGGATCCTACGTATCCCAAATAATAAGAAACGCCTGCCAAACCAGCCAGCATCCCCGAGATAGTCATCGCTGTCACCATACTGCTTCCCACTTTAATTCCTGCATATTTTGCCCCGGTGGGCGAAAATCCTACCGCCTTCAGTTCATACCCAAGTTTTGTCTTTTGAAACAAAAACCAGACCAGAATCACAGCCCCAAGAGCCGGTACTACCGCCAAAGGCAAGTCCATTTTTAAATTACCTGCCTGTACATCTACCAGTGTCAATCTGGCCGCCTGAGAAATAGCCCGTGATTGCCTGGAAACCGGATCCACAAAAAATATATAAATAAAGAAACTGATCACATACTGAAAAATATAGTTAAACATAATAGAAGACACCACTTCATTGACCTGAAAACGATGCTTCAGCACACCCAGCAGCCCCCCGGTCAAACCACCAACAGCCATACCGATCAAAATAACAAGAGGCTTAGCCAATATGGCATTAAGCGAACTGTATCCTACGATAACGCTGGCGCTGAAACCGGCTACCAGCATCTGCCCTGATACGCCAATATTGAACAAACCGGCCCTGAGCGCCACAGCCACTGCCAGCGCCGCAAAGATCATCGGCGTCAGGAAATTTACATATCCCAGGAAGTCCGTCAACATATTTTTGTACCCTGCATAAGTGGCTTTGGGCGCAAGACCACTGCCCTGAAGCAATGCATAAAAAGCCTTAAAAGGATTGGAGCCGGTGACAGCAATAATAACACCTGCCACTACCAGACTGGTAACAATGGCAACCAGAGGCAATATTCTTTTCTCTGAAAATAAAATGCTACGCTTCTCCATCCGTTTCCTTCACCCCCATCATGAATTCCCCAACCTGATTGGTCGTAAGCGTTTCAGCCGGAGCTGTTTTCTGAATGCTCCCATTGTAGATAACTGCGATGGTGTCAGCACAGTTCATAATCTCGTCAAGTTCCAAAGAAACCAAAAGAATAGCTTTGCCACGGTCACGTTCTTTGACCATTTGTTTGTGAATATTTTCGATGGCACCGATATCCAATCCTCTTGTAGGCTGTACAAAGATTAAAAGCTGTGCATCCTGTTCGATCTCTCTGGCAATGATGGCCTTCTGTTGATTACCTCCGCTCATGGACCGCACCACCGTATCACACCCCCGCCCACAACGGATATCATACTTTTCTATCAATTTTCTGCTGTTTTCCCGAAAAACCTTCTGATCCAATATGCCGCTTTTACAAAAAGGCTCTTTAAAAAAACCTCGAAGTCCCAGATTTTCCGCCAGCGTAAAATCAAGAATCAAGCCGTAATGCTGTCTGTCCTCAGGGATATAAGAAATCCCCTCCAGCGCTCGCCTACGTACAGAAAGACCGGTAATATCCTTCCCTTGCAACAAAATGCGCCCTGAAGATACCGGCGTAAGTCCGGCAACCGCATCTGCCAGTTCCACTTGACCATTACCTGCCACTCCGGCAACAGCCAGGATTTCTCCCTCATGTACCTCCAAAGAAACATCTTTTACCACCTGCACCCGCTGCTCATTAAAAATATTGACATGCTCCAGTTGTAGTACTGTTTTTCCAGTTTCCCCCGCTCTTTTCTTTCTGACGTGAAATGCAACCTCCCGCCCTATCATCAGGTTCGCCATAGTCTTTGTGTCCGTTTCTGCCACATCCAACACAGCAATCAACTTTCCGTGATTCATGATCCCACAACGGTCCGCTATTTTTTTGATTTCTTCCAACTTGTGGGTAATCAAAATGATCGTCTTACCGTTCTCCCGCATTCCATTGATGATATCAAGCAAAAAAAGAATCTCCTGGGGAGTCAGCACTGCCGTAGGTTCATCAAAAATTAAAATCTCTGCATCTCTGTAAAGCATTTTCAAGATTTCCACTCTCTGCCTCGCAGACACATTCATTCTGCTCACAATATCGGTAGGATTCACTGCCAGACCATATTTTTCCGAAAGGCTTCTAACCTCGCTATTGGCTTTCCGCTTATGATAAATCGAGAAAGCACCAAAAAACTTCCTCATGGGTTCTCTTCCCAGGACAATATTTTCTGCCACCGTATAATTCGATATTAATTTAAAATGCTGGTGAACCATGCCGATATTCAAAGCTGCCGCATGATTAGGAGATTTCAGAGCCACCTTTTCTCCACGGACAAATATTTCCCCCTCATCCGGCTCGTACATTCCGAAAAGCATACTCATCAAAGTGGATTTCCCGGCACCGTTTTCCCCTAAAATAGCAAATATCTCTCCCTTTTTGATCTGCAGACTTACATCATCATTTGCCACGATTCCCGGAAACCGTTTGGTGATATGCTTCATTTCCACAATATATTCCGACATAGTTCCCCCATCTTATCTACATACGGTTTTTCTGTTTGCCTTCACCCCATAAAAAATCCAATTCTTACCAGGAAAAACTTTCAGGTGTCACACCGTTAAAATTAGCTGCCGGTACGATAACACCTGCCTTTACCTGGGCTTCAGCTTCATCTACAGCCGCAATAGTTTCTTCAGACAACTGACAACGACCTGCCTTTTTCACATATCCGGTGGCATCATCTGCCGCAGTCAGTATCACGTTTTGTCCTGCAAAGCTGCCGTCTTTTACTGTATTTAATACTTTATATACGGTATCATGCATCTTCTTTAAAGCTGAAGTCAGTACTACATTGCTCTCACCGTTTGCTCCGTCGTCATACTGATCTACATCACAACCAATGACCAGAACGCCTTCCGCCTCTTTGGCTGCGGTGAACACGCCACTTCCGGAACCGCCTGCAGCAACCAGCATAACATCTACGCCGGCGTCGATCAGAGCATTCCCCAGCACTTTTCCGGTGGCTGCATCAGAAAAATCTCCCACATAATTGCCGCCCACATTAGCCCCGGTTACATCTGTTCCCGCATAGGATGCCAATTCTACCAATTCTGCATTCGCTTCATGCACTTCATTTGCATATTTTACACCGCATTCAAAACCATACTGGTAATTTACGTTGGAGGGATATGCAATGCCATTCACTACTGCCACCTTTCCGGTTACCGTAGATAACGCTGCCGCCACACCTGCATAAAAACCACTTTCCTGCTCTGCATAATATGCAGCATAGACATTATCGATGATCTGCTCTGCCGTCACCTCCACGCCGTCCACGGAAGGCCAGGCATCAATCAAAATAAACTTGGTATCAGGATTATCCAGGGCCAAATTACCGATTCCTGCAAACTGGAATCCACAGCAGACAATTACATCATAATCTGCTACCACATCAGCCACTGCCTGTACCGCTGCAGCACTGTCTCCGGTCTCCTCCCGGATCGGAGTAATCGTCACACCGGGGTTTTCTTCTATAAATGTAAGAACACCACTATAAATATCTTGATTAAAATTTCCGTCATCAACGCCGGAAGGGCTGGATACAATTGCAACTTTAAATTCTGCTGCATTTCCTTCTGTGATTACAGATTCCTTTCCGGTCTCGTTTGTGGTTTCTGTTTTAGTATCTTCAGCAATCTCATTTACCGTTCCTGTCTCCTGTTCTTTTGTGTCCTCATTACCACCTCCGCAGGCTGTCGCTACAAGTGTCATCATTAACGTAAGAACAAGTGCCAATACTTTTTTCATCCTTTTCCTCCCGATTTTCGGATTTTACTGTTCAAACTGTCAAATCATGTATGCAAAAAGTCCTGTCTTCATCATGAATGATGAAAACAGGACTTCCACACCACAATTTACACAGGGATGATACCATTCCTTTTGTAAAATAGCAAACCGTATACTCTTTTCTTTACGATTCCATTACATACGTACACTATGCTTAGGACAGATCATGCAGGAACAATCCGCTTCGAAGCTTGGGTTCAAACCAGGTGGACTTGGGAGGCATCAGTTTGGATGCGTCCGCCACATCAAAAAGTTCCTGAATGGAAGTAGGATGCATGGCAAAAGCCACCTTCATATCCGTGTTAACCCGGCGCTCCAACTCCTTCAATCCGCGAATACCTCCCGCGAAATCAATACGGGTATCTGTTTTGGGATCATGAATCCCCAAAATAGGCGCCAGCAAATAATCCTGCAGAATGGATACATCCAATCCTGCCACCGGGTCATCTTTTACAATTTCCGGTTTCGCAGTCAGACAGTACCATGTTCCCTCCAGAAACATACCGAAACATCCCTTACGCTCAGGCCGGTATGCATCCGTGCCTTTTTCTGTCACATCAAAATATACGGAAACCTTCTCCAGAAACTCCTGGGCAGTCATACCATTCAGATCTCTTATCACACGGTTATAGTCCATGATCCGCAGTTCCTCGTCAGGGAACAATACGGACAGGAAGAAATTAAATTCCTCTTCACCGGTATAATCCGGATACTGGGCCCGTCTCTTCTGGCCTACCTTTAACGCAGAAGCACAGCGGTGGTGCCCGTCTGCTATGTAGATTGCTGTTATTGTTCCGAAAATTTCATGTATCCGTGCAATCTTTTCTTCTTCATCTACCACCCAAACACGATGTCTGATACCATCATCAGACACAAAATCATATAATGCAGGGGCATTTTTTGCTTCAGCAATCAATTCACGCAGACTGTCTTTCGCCCGATATGCCAGGAAAATAGGACCCGTCTGCATATTGCACACATCCACATGATTGATTCTGTCCAGTTCTTTGTCCGCTCTGGTCAATTCATGCTTTTTTATCAGATTGTTATTGTAATCATCAATAGAGGCACAAGCAACGATTCCGGTCTGGGAGCGCTCACCCATGGTCTGCTCATAGAGATAATAACAGGGCTTTTCCTCCTGTACAAAACGTCCCTGTGCAATCTGCTCCTGTATCATATCCCGGGCTTTTTCATAAACCTGAGGCGCATAAATATCTGTACCGGGGGCAAACTGGGTCTCCGCACGGTCAATTGCCAGGAAAGAATACGGGTTCTGCTGTACCACAACACGAGCCTCATCTCTGTTGTACACATCATAAGGAAGGGCGGCTATTCTTTCCACATATTCAAGTGAAGGGCGATATGCCCGAAAAGGTCTGATTTCTGCCATAACATGCAACATCCTCTCTAAAGGAATTTTGTCTTATGGTATCACACACACACCAAATTAGCAAGAAGTACTTGCCCACCCATGCTACATTTGATATAATTTCCTAAAGCTGACCAGGTATAATAGACAAACAACCATAGAAAGAAGGATTACAAAATGACTGCTGAACAGAAAGAATTTTTAGCCCGCATCAACAACTATGCCAATCAGGTCATGGGCGATATCGACCCCCAGAAGGTGCGCGTCTCCGTGCAGTTGGATAATCTCCGCCCCATCATGGAAGAAATTGCTGCCGAGAAAAACATGAGCCTGACCGATGTTTTCATCATGTATATGGACCTCCAGAGCGAAGCCTCCCTTCGCTCCGAGCAGAAACTGAAAGAAGAACTGCAGGATATCAATCAGGGAGACGGTACTCCGTTTTTGTTCCGCTAATAACTTACCCTTGTATATATGCACCTCTTTCATGAGCAAAAAATGGACTGTTGCAACAACAGTCCATTTTCTTATCAATAATTATTTCACTACTCTCACGCGGAATACGCCGTCAATCTTCTCCAGCGCCGCAATAATATCATTAGGCACATGTGCCTCCACATCCATCATGGTATATGCCACATCACCCTTGGATTTGTTGGTCAGGTCACTGATATTGATGCCCTTGCCGCCCAATTCTGCAGTGAACTGGGTAATCATGTTGGCAATATTCTTGTGGTAAATGGCGATTCTTCCTTCCTTGGTGCATACGCCCATATCACAGGCAGGATAATTCACGCTGTTCTTGATATTACCGTTTTCCAGATAGTCCATCAACTCCAGAACTGCCATCTTTGCACAGTTGTCTTCGGATTCTTCCGTGCTGGCGCCCAGATGAGGAATTACAATACAGCCCTCTACGCCTGCTGTGGTAGGATTGGGAAAATCGGACACGTATCTGTGAACCTTGCCGGCTTTAATCGCCTCAATCACTTCCGCCTCGTTTACAAGCAGATCTCTGGCAAAGTTCAGGATAACAACGCCATCCTTCATTTTGTTGATCGCATCCTTGCCGATATAACCCTTGGTGGACTCCATAAGAGGCACGTGAATGGTGATATAATCACACTGGGAATAAATATCATCCACATTAAAAGCGTGCTTTACTTCCTTATTCAGACTCCATGCTGCATTTACAGACACATAAGGGTCATAGCCCATTACTTCCATACCGAAATGACGGGCCAAATTGGCAACCTTTACGCCGATGGCACCAAGACCGATTACGCCCAGTTTCTTGCCGAAAAGCTCGGTACCTGCAAATTTCTTCTTTTCTTTTTCAGCAACTTTGGCAATGTTGTCATCGCCCACATCGGATTTTACCCACTCAATACCGCCCACAACATCTCTGGCAGCAAGAAGCATTCCTAAAATAACCAGTTCTTTTACACCGTTTGCGTTGGCACCGGGGGTGTTAAATACCACGATACCTTTCTCAGCACATTTATCCAAAGGAATATTGTTTACACCGGCACCGGCTCTGGCTACACCCACAAGCTTATCGGGCAGCTCCATGTCATGCATGGACGCGCTTCTCACCAGAATAGCATCAGCATCATTGATATCCTGTGTCAGCTGATAATTCTCTGTTAAATTTTCCAATCCAACTTTTGAAATCGGATTCAGGCAATTTATTTGGAACATTTTATTTTCTCACTTTCTATTTCCTCTTTATGCATTCTCTTCCTCGAACTTCTTCATGAAGGCTACCAGCTTCTCAACGCCTTCGATGGGCATTGCATTGTAAATGCTGGCGCGCATGCCGCCTACGCTTCTGTGACCTTTCAGATTCTCGAAGCCGGCCTCCTTGGACTCTTTCACGAACTTGGCATCCAACTCCGCACTTCCGGTTACAAAAGGTACATTCATTAGGGAACGGTCTTCTTTGCGTACAGTACCCTTGAACAGCTTGCTCTCATCCAGGAAATCATAGAGGATTTTAGCTTTCTTCTCATTATATTCTTTCATGGCCTGGAGACCACCATTCTTTTTCAGCCACTTGAATACTTTTCCGCAAATATAAATACCGTATGCGGGAGGGGTATTGTACAGAGACTCCGCATCTGCGTGAATCTTGTAGCGAAGCATGGTGGGCGTGCCGGGAAGCACATCCTCAGTGATCAAATCTTCACGGATGATCACGATCACCACACCGGCAGGACCGATGTTCTTCTGTACTCCGGCATAAATCATACCATATTGGGTCACATCTACAGGCTCGGATAAAATACAGCTGGACATATCAGACACAAGTACCTTGCCCTTGGTATTAGGCAGAGTCTTAAACTTGGTGCCGTAAATAGTATTGTTTTCACAAATATATACATAGTCAGCATCATCACTGATTGGCAGATCAGAGCAATCTGGAATATAAGAGAAAGTCTCATCCTCAGAAGACGCAATCTTATTGGCTTTGCCGTACATGGAAGCTTCCTGGTAAGCTTTTTTCGCCCACTGGCCGGTCACAATATAATCAGCCACTTTGTTCTTCATCAGATTCATGGGAATCATGGCAAACTGCTGGCTGGCACCACCCTGCAAAAACAGCACTTTATAATTGTCAGGGATATTCATCAGGTCTCTTAAATCAGCCTCCGCATCCTTGATGATCTTGTCATATGCCTTGGAGCGGTGACTCATCTCCATTACAGACATTCCGGTTCCATTATAATCAAGCATTTCCGCAGCTGCTTCCCGCAAAACCTCCTCAGGTAATACTGCAGGACCTGCAGAAAAATTATATACTCTGGACATTTCTAACTCCTCCTTGTTGCCAAAAAGCACAAAAATTATATATAAGCTATAGGATATACCCACTTTCCACTTTAGTCAACTGCATCATTAAAATATTTTCATTTTGTATGCAGCTGGCGGACATTTTGATTTGATTTGTGCACACAACGCGGTGGCTCGCGAAACAATGAATAAAATATATCAACCATTCCTATTTAAACATGATCACAGGAGTACCCACCTCTGCCATTTCATACAACTCCGGCATAACTTCAGAAGGTACATTGATGCATCCATGGGAACCATTCTTTTTGTAAATTTCTCCACCAAACTGCTCGCGCCAGCGGGCATCATGTATGCCGACACCGCCTTTTACGGGCATCCAGTATTTTACAAAGGATGCATATCCGGGACCGCGAAGGGTTCTGTTTTTCTGTTTGGCATAGACAAAATAGACTCCTTCCGGAGTATCCCACCCGCGTTTCTCATTACCAGTCACGACTTCTGTCTCAATCAAAAGTTCGCCTTCCAGATAGGCATAAAGCTTCTGCTCTGTCAGGTCTATCTCAACGTAGGTGTCACCGATATCATTCAATCCCCTTGCATATGCTTCTCGCTCGTAAGCCGGAATATGCTTCTGCACTTTTCCGGTATGCATGTTATCGTCCAGAAGATGTTCCATCAGAAAAGTAACTTCCGCCTCATGATCTAACAGGGTGCCATAAGTGCCTCCCATGACCGTGACGATATCTCCTCTGGTACTCTGAAATTCACGTTCCTTTTTGTAGGTATCATACTGTTCTGCCAGGGAAGTAACGAAGGCCGTTACCGCCTCCTGATCCAGCACGAGTTCTCCAGCTTCATCCAGTATGGGAACCCCATCCTCTGCCTGCAGGAATTCCGACAAGACATCCGGCGTAAAGATGATTTCTTCCGTGCCCATATCGTACACAATGTCACAATTGTAATATTGTTCCAATTTCTCCCAGAGCACCTTTGTCTTTTTCTGAGACGGTGTCAGCTGGTCATCATAATAGAATGCCTCATTTTCAAATGTAAAGAAAATATCCTCATCATAAGCGTCACCGGATGTCAATTTATCATCAATGGCAGCTGTCAATGCTTCAAATGCCTTCTTCTCATCATATCGTCCGCTGAGACCGTCATACAGTTGAAAACCTTCTTCCCCGGTATATTTCAACTCATATTCAGCTTTTCTGGACAGTGCCTGCTGTATTGGTTCCAGCTCCTCAAAGATTTCTCTGAGACTTTCCTGATCGTAGGAAGTCTCCGGTTTAACATCATAGTACTGTTCTTCCTTAAGGCCGGCCAACCACTTTTGGGGATCCTGCTCCTTTTGAAACTCTTTAAGCACAGCTAAATAATCTGCCTGAAAATCAATTTCAGCCAGATCCACCGGGTATTCCCCGCCTTTTCCATCTGTTATATAAACACACGGAGCTTCTATCTGTGATAAAAGCTCCGCATTTACTTCCTCTGCCGTTTTTCCGGTACAATACACACCGTTTATCCACGTCCCGGGTGCAAATCGGCTGTGAAAGAAAGTGGTCAGTAAACACCAGACGGATACTATCAGAATCATCAGTATGAAGATCCAGATCAACAATGCCTTACATTTACTTTTCATTGCAATTGCCTCTTAAATATCGTCCCCGTCAAACACATCACTGATAGGCGCTCCTGCAGGCACCATGGGGAAAACTTTGTCATCCTCAGGAATCATACACTCGATCAGCACAGGTCTCTTTAAGGAAATAGCCTTCTCAATAGCAGGTGCAACTTCCTCTTTGGTGGTCACGCGGATTGCTGCGCAGCCAAGGCCCTCTGCCACCTTGCAGAAATCTACACTGTCATTCAGCACAGTCTGAGAATATCTCTGACCGTAGAACAAAGTCTGCCACTGACGCACCATGCCCAGCACGTGATTGTTGATCACAATCTGAACAATGGGAATATTATAGCGGGATGCTGTGGCAAGTTCATTCATGTTCATGCGGAAACATCCGTCACCAGCAATATTGACACAGATCTTGTCAGGCTGCCCCAGCTGTGCACCGATGCAGGCACCCAGGCCGTAGCCCATGGTTCCAAGGCCGCCGGAAGACAGGAATGTGCGGGGTTTTGTATACTTATAATATTGCGCTGCCCACATTTGGTGCTGACCAACATCGGTAGTGATCAATGCTTCACCATTTGTAATGCGGTCCAGTTCCTCCATTACATAAGGGCAGGACAGTCTGTCAGTATCATATTTCAGAGGATACTTCTCCCTCAGAGCCTTCACCTCTGCCATCCAATCACTGTGATCCTGCTTACCGATCTTTTCCAGCTTCTCATTCAAAGTAATGAGGGTAGTTTTCAGATCGCCGATCAGTGCAGCATCGGAACGGACATTTTTATTAATCTCTGCCGCATCAATGTCCATATGTATGATCTTGGCTCCCTCGGCAAATTTCTTAGGATTGCCAAGTACACGGTCAGAAAATCTGGCACCCAGAGCGATCAGAAGATCACACTTGCTGACACCAAGATTGGAAGCCTTGGTACCATGCATACCGATCATACCGGTGTAACGCTCACTCTTACCGTCGAATGCACCTTTGCCCATCAGCGTATCACAGACAGGGGCATCTATCAGCTCCGTAAATGTAGCAACTTCCTCAGAAGCTTCGGACATTACGGCACCGCCGCCCAGGTAGATAAAAGGTTTCTTGGAAGCCTTTATGTAAGAGATCACCTTCTCAATATCCTGCTCTGTATACTTTACCGGACGCTCCTTCTCTTTGACCTCTGCAGGAGTGTACTCACACACAGCAGCCGTTACATCCTTGGTAATATCAACGATTACAGGACCGGGCCGGCCGTTTTTGGCAATCTCAAAAGCCTTGCGGATGGTGGGGGCCAGGTCTTCTACTTTCTTTACAATATAACCATGCTTGGTGATAGGCATGGTCACACCTGCAATGTCTACCTCCTGGAAACTGTCCTTGCCAAGCAGGGGCAAGGATACATTTGCAGTGATTGCCACAACAGGGACTGAGTCCATGTATGCAGTTGCAATACCGGTTACCAGGTTGGTTGCACCGGGGCCGCTGGTGGCCATACACACACCTACTCTGCCGGTTGCTCTGGCATAACCATCCGCCGCATGGGCAGCCCCCTGCTCATGTGAGGTCAGCACATGTCTGATCTCATCACTATGCTTATACAGGGCATCATAGATATTTAAAATACATCCTCCCGGATAACCGAAAACAGTATCCACTCCCTGCTCTTTTAAACATTCAACTACTATTTCAGAACCGTTTAACAGCATATTTTATCCTCCGAAAATTGTTCTGAACCATTCTACGACAATGGTGTCGTCAACGGTCCGCTGCAGTTCAAAAATCACATTCTGGAAGGCACTTCCAGCACAGCTCCCCGGTTGCCGCTGGTCACCAGTTCACGGTATCTGGACAGATATCCTGTGGTGATCTTAGGCTCTCTGGGCTGCCACTTTGCTTTTCTGGCTGCCAGTTCTTCATCGGATACCAGCATATCCAGCTTGTTTTCAGGAATATTGATACGGATGATATCCCCTTCTTCTACCAGAGCGATAGGACCGCCCACAGCAGCTTCCGGAGACACATGACCAATAGAAGCGCCGCGGGAAGCTCCGGAAAAACGCCCGTCGGTGATCAGCGCTACTGTAGAACCCAAACCCATTCCGGCAATGGCAGAGGTAGGATTGAGCATCTCTCTCATACCGGGACCGCCTTTAGGTCCTTCATAACGGATCACAACCACATCACCAGCCACAATCCTGCCGCTCTTGATGGCATCAATTGCATCCTCTTCACAGTCGAACACTCTGGCAGGTCCCTCATGAACCATCATCTCAGGCACTACGGCGGAGCGCTTAACCACACCGCTGTCAGGGGCCAGATTGCCCTTCAGAATAGCGATACCTCCGGTTTCAGAATAAGGATTCTCCACAGGTCTGATCACCTCAGGATTCTTATTATAACAATGCTTGATATTTTCTCCGATGGTAGTTGCATTTACAGTCATGCAGTCCGGATTCAGGAGATTTTTCTTGGTCAACTCATTCATTACCGCATAAACTCCGCCTGCCTCGTTCAGGTCTTCCATATAGGTAGGACCGGCAGGTGCCAAATGGCACAGATTGGGAGTCTTTGCAGACAGTTCATTGGCAATATCCAGATTCAGATCCACGCCGGCTTCTCTTGCAATGGCTGGCAGATGCAGCATGGAATTGGTGGAGCATCCCAGCGCCATATCAACAGTCAGGGCATTCATAAAGGCCTCTTCTGTCATGATATCTCTGGGCTTAATATCCTTTTCTACCAGCTCCATGATCTTCATGCCGGCATGCTTTGCAAGGCGGATACGCTCAGAATATACGGCAGGGATAGTACCGTTGCCGCGAAGGCCCATACCGATTGCTTCGGTAAGGCAGTTCATGGAATTAGCAGTGTACATACCGGAGCAGGATCCGCAGGTGGGACATGCCTTCTCCTCGAATTCTTTGAGCATGTCCTCGCTCATGGTACCTGCTGCGTAGCTTCCCACAGCCTCAAACATAGAGGAAAGACTGGTCTTATGACCGTCAATGCGTCCGGCCAGCATAGGACCGCCGGATACGAAGATGGTGGGAATATTCAAACGTGCAGCAGCCATCAACAAGCCGGGAACGTTTTTATCACAGTTGGGGATGCACACCAGACCGTCAAAACCATGGGCCATTGCCATACATTCGGTGCTGTCTGCAATCAGGTCTCTGGTCACCAGGGAGTACTTCATACCCACATGGCCCATTGCAATACCGTCACAAACTGCAATCGCAGGGAATACCACAGGAGTACCTCCTGCCATGGCAACACCAAGCTTTACAGCCTCCGTAATCTTATCCAGATTCATATGTCCGGGTACAATCTCATTGTAGGAGCTGACAATACCGATCATGGGACGACGGCGCTCCTCCTCTGTATAACCCAGGGCATTAAACAAACTTCTGTGGGGTGCCTGGGCACTGCCACATTTTACGGAATCACTTCTCATAATATTTTCTCCATTTATATAATTCATCATATTCCGGTGGGAATAATGATATATTTTCTAAATTCGCTCTGCCAGCAAAGTACCCATCTCGCTGCAGCCCACCCGGGTACAGCCCTCAGACATGATATCAATGGTGCGGTAACCGTCCTTAAGCACCTGCTTTACAGCAGCTTCAATCGCATCCGCTTCTTTATCAAGGTCAAAACTGAAACGAAGCATCATTGCCGCACTGAGAATGGTAGCGATAGGATTTGCAATATCCTGCCCTGCAATATCAGGCGCGGAACCGTGGCTGGGCTCGTAAAGACCAAACTTGGTATCATTTAAGCTGGCACTTGCCAGCATACCGATGGAACCGGTAACCATACTTGCTTCATCAGACAAAATATCACCAAACATGTTCTCGGTAAGGATCACGTCGAACTGGGCAGGATTCTTCACCAGCTGCATGGCGCAATTATCCACCAGCATATGCTCCAGAGTCACATCAGGGTAATCCTTTGCAACCTCTTCCACAACTGCTCTCCAAAGTCTGGAGGAATCCAATACGTTTGCCTTGTCTACACTTGTTACCTTTTTCCCGCGTTTTCTGGCAATATCAAAGCCTTTGATGGCGATTCTGCGGATTTCATTCTCATCATATGTCAAAGTGTCAATTGCTTTTCTAACACCGTTTTCTTCGATCGTCTTTCTTTCACCGAAATACAACCCGCCGGTAAGTTCACGCATGATCATGATATCAAATCCGGCTTTGCTGATCTCCTCTTTCAGAGGACAAGCTGCGGCCAGTTCATCATAAAGCACTGCAGGACGCAGATTGGCAAACAGATTCAGAGCCTTTCTGATAGCAAGTAATCCTGCCTCGGGACGACGGTTGGGAGGAAGCTTATACCAGGGAGAAGTAGTTGTATTGCCGCCGATGGAACCCATCAGCACTGCATCCGCTGCCTTTGCGTCAGCAATAGCCTCCTCAGTAAGGGGTACACCATGCACATCAATGGAAGCACCACCCATCAGAATATCCTTATAGATCATTGTATGACCATATTTCTCTGCAATTTTATCCAATACTTTTTTTGCTTCTGCAACGATCTCCGGTCCGATTCCGTCACCGGGAATGCATGTAATATGTAATTCCATAATAGTATCCTCTTGTATTCCACAAAGGGCAATGCCATACGGCACTGCCCCTGGATTTTGCTCTTTGATTTGTCTGTTTAAAACACTTCAACTTACAAAAGCCGATTCAGAACTAGTTCTCAGGCTTCTCAACGCGGCTGATAGCGGATTTCTGCATAGGGATACGGCAGTTCTTATTGTTGCCGAACTCTACGATCACAGTGTCATCCTGAATATCAATAACAATACCATAGAAACCGGAAGTAGTCAGTACACAATCACCAAGCTCCAGTGCTGCCAGCATTGCTGCAACTCTCTTCTGCTCCTTCTTCTGAGGTCTCATTAAAAAGAACCACATTGCACCCAGAATCAGAGCGTACATAATGATAATACCGATACCACCACCCATAGGTGCTGCTCCTTCAGCTAATAAAATACCCATTTATTCCTCCATTCCGGCGTAAAACGCCTCTAACACTATTTCAAGACAATATGATACACAAAATATCCCATATGGGCAAGCATTTTCTTTATAAAAACAAAGAATTTACACTTTTTTTCAATCCAAGGGAGTTGCCATGCTCTCCAGTTTTGCCTTTTTATATGCGGCAAAACGGCCTTCATCCAACGCATCCCTGATTTCTTCCATCATAGTATTATAGAAATACAGGTTGTGAAGCACGCAGAGACGCATGCCCAGCATTTCCTTGGCCTTCAACAGATGTCTGATGTAAGCTCTGGAGTATCTGCGGCAGGCAGGACATCCACATCCCTCTTCAATCGGTCTGTCGTCCAATTCATACTTGGCATTGAACAGATTGATCTTGCCGTGATTGGTGTAGAGGTGTCCGTGACGGCCGTTTCTGGTAGGATATACGCAGTCGAAGAAGTCCACGCCGCGCTCTACCGCCTCTAAAATATTGGCGGGAGTACCTACGCCCATCAGATAAGTGGGTTTGTCCACAGGCAGGTACGGCACCACATCATCCAGCACCTGATACATTTCCTCATGAGATTCTCCTACAGCAAGACCACCGATGGCATAACCGTCCAAGCCCATCTCCGCAATCTGCTTGGCATGTTCAATGCGGATATCAGAGAAAATAGCACCCTGGTTGATGGCAAACAGAAGCTGATCGGGGTTGACCGTATCCTCCAGGCTGTTCAGGCGCTTCATTTCAGCCTGACATCTGGCAAGCCATCTGGTGGTACGCTCCACAGAATCCTGCACATATTTGCGTTCCGCTTTGCTGGGCGGGCATTCGTCAAATGCCATGGCAATGGTAGAGCCCAGGTTGGATTGGATCTGCATACTCTCTTCCGGCCCCATGAAAATCTTGCGGCCATCAATGTGGGAATTAAAATAAACACCTTCTTCTTTGATCTTGCGAAGTCCTGCCAGGGAAAACACCTGAAATCCGCCGGAATCCGTCAGAATGGGCTTGTCCCAGGACATAAACTTGTGCAGGCCGCCCAGCTGCTTTATCACCTTGTCGCCGGGGCGCACATGCAGATGATAGGTATTGGACAATTCCACCTGGGTCTTAATATTTTCCAGATCCTCAGTGGAAACCGCTCCTTTAATGGCAGCCACCGTGCCCACATTCATAAATACCGGTGTCTGTATCACACCGTGTACCGTGTGGAATTCTCCTCTTTTGGCAAGTCCTTCTCTTTTCAGCAATTTATATTCTGCCATTAATGTTTATACTCCTCTTTTACTTTCCGATTTTCTCTCTCTAAATTCAGGATGCCCCGCCGGGCGAGGCATCCTGCTTTATAATAAATATGATTAACGTTTACGGCCGGTGAACTTCTCCAGCTTTTCTTTCAGATTGTCGGGAATGCTTCTGGGAATGGGAATGATCTTTGCATTGGCCATACGCTTTACGAATGCAAGTACAAACTCCATATCCTCAAGCTGCTGCTCTGCCTTCATCACAGCGACGGTATCGTATCTGTTGTGGATGCAGGCGGTACTGCCCGGTGCTCCACGCTGGAAAGTGATTGCAGGCACACCCTTATCAGCAAAGGATGAGGAATCGCTGGGCCATACTTCAGGGAATACATGACAAGCAAATCCAACCTCATCTGCCAAATACTTAATGTAGTGGACTGCAGCTTCTTCGGTGGTACATCCGCAGGTAAACTTACCCATGATACAGCCGACCATATCAATATTTACGTTCAAAACTACCTTTTCCAGCTCTGCCTCATGTGCAGCACAGTATGCCTTGGAGCCAAGGAGACCTCTCTCCTCGGAGCCGCACCATACGAAACGCATGCTGTAGTGGGAAGGATTCTCAGCAAAATACTCAGCGGCATGAAGCAGCGTCATAACGCCGGACATATTATCATAAGAACCTACGGACAGAGAAGTGGAATCGAAATGAGCAGACATTACGATCACTTCATCAGTCTCACCGGGGATGTCCACTACTACGTTGTGGGATTCACCCTTGTACTGATCCTGGTCAAGAATGATCTTTACCATCGGAGATCCGGAACGTACCAATTCCATTGCAGACTTAACATTTACATTCACGCAGGGAATTACTTTGCCATTGGTTACGCTCTCACGCAGTTCTTTCTGATCAATATCGTTGTCAGCATATGCATAATGACCGTCAAAAGTCATGGCACCTACAGCACCGTTGTCAACAATATCCTGATAAGTCCAACGGCCCAGACCTGTATCAACTAAAACGATCTTTCCTGCACACTGCTTCAGGGAATATCTGTCGTTATTTCTCAGATAGTATAAAGGTGCCTCTACCTCTCCGCTGCCTGCTCCCTTATAACCCTTGCAGGGAATTTCCTGTCCGTCAGCGATCAGCTTTGCAGTCTTTATGTCAGCCATGTTTACCTCAAAAGCCTCCAGACGGGCCTCCAGGCCTAACTCTGCACATTTGCCGATAATATACTCTGCGCATTTTAATTCTTCAGGGCTTCCGCCGGTTCTTACATACGCGGTTTCCTGCAGAATCCGGTCGATCTGCTGTAAATTCATATTCTTTTCCTCCGTATCATTATTTTTCAAAATAAACACGTCTTTTGTTTTGTATGAAATCACAAAATGAGTCTCTTCATATTATACAATTCCTTTGCATATATTTCAATCAATTTCTCCCAAACCATGCAAAAAGGATACCTGAGAAAGATACAAAACAAACGGATACAAAAAGGGCATCCCACAAGGCAACAACAATACATGTCAGCCTATAGGATGCTCTTTCTATGTGGTATTTTTATGATACTGTTTTTAATACTTATATACTGCTTGCGGATTGTTCCGTTTTCTGTTCCTTCCCATACTTATACAGGGCAACGATCGTGGTGATGGCTCCGCAGGTATTGGCCACAATGGTAGTACTGCCCACGATGATGCCGTATATGATCCATACACATGCATTACATAAAATGTATTTGCGTACGCCCTGCTCTTTCTTCTGGAAAACAGACAGCATGAACAACACAGCAGCCAGAACGGGCAGCAGATCCAAAGGTTTCTGATAAGTCAAAAGTCCGCTTCCCACGTACAGAACAAAGAAAATAATCTTCTCCGCTTTGCCGCTCTGGGTCCCTTTCACGCAATGCCTTACAGCCAAAAGGGTCTGGGCTACTGCCACAAGATTGATAATAACAGCCGGCCCAAATTCTCCAATCATGAAGAAATTCAGCGCAACCATGAGATTGGCCGCTGCGGAATTGACCATCATCTGCCATTTCTTCTTCCAAAAAGGGCCGATGATGCAGCAGACGGTGGGCAGAAGGCCAAGGATCTGTCCAATCACATATTTCATTTATGAGTCCTCATTTCTACTCAATTCAGTCAGAATCATGCAGCCATTCAGCCGGCATTAATTGAAAGGCCAGCCGGCTTCCTTCAGGGCAGCTTCCAGAGCATCTGCCTCAGATCCAACATACTGCTTCATAGGGAAAGTAGCAGTGCCGCAGTCATGACCCATCATTTTAAGGGCATGCTTAACAGAAGGAATTACCTCAAACTTAAGCAGGGCATCAATCACTCTGTTTACCTTCATCTGGGCAGCCAGAGCCTTGTCCATCTGACCGCTTTTAAAATAATCATAAATCTTGATGAACTCAGGCAGCATTACGTTGTAAGTAGAACCGATACCTGCATCTGCACCTGCAGCCAGACCGGTTACAAGCAGTTCGTCGGGTCCGTTGATGATATTCATCTCACCGTGGGTCATGTCTTTTAACTTCATCAGCTCGAAGAAGTTATTGGAACTCCACTTAACACCGGTTACATTATCAATTTCAAAGATACGTGCGATCAGCTTAGCAGACATATCCTTCTGGGCTGCGGGATGATAGTAAATGATCATGGGAATGCTTACGCTGTCAGCCAGTTTCTTGTAATAGTTGAAAATATCGTCCTCACTATAGTAGAAAAAGCTGGGGGGAACTGCTGCAATCGCGTCTGCACCAACTCTCTCAGCATGCTTGGCCAGTTCGATCGCTTCGTTCATATTCATGGATGCGATATGATCAATAATGGGCTTGCGCTTTGCCACGTGATTTACACAGATCTCACACATACGCTCGCGCTCTTCTCTGCCCATTACAAGGCCTTCACCTGTGCCGCCAACGATATAGAAGCCGTTGGCCCCCTGCTCCAGATGCAGGTCGAGAAGCTTTTTAGCAGCCTCTTCATTTACAGTCTTGTTATCTTCACAGAAAGGGGTTACAAATGCCGGCAAAATACCGGTAAACTTAATGTTGCTCATTGATCTTGTCTCCTTTATTTCATTGCATTCTTTCTATATTCACAGGGAGTACATCCCACATGCTTCTTAAAATCACGGTATAGGGAAGTCTCACTGTTATAACCTACTCTGGCTGCTATCTCACTGACTGGTATATCCGGCTCTTCGGTGAGCAGCTTTTTGATGGAGTCAATTTTTCGGGTACGCAGCATGATAATGTAGGGCATACCGTATTTTTTCTGGATAAAACGCTGCACCTGCCGCACGGAATAGCCCAGACGTTCCGCAATATCAGGTAGCGTAAGCTGGATAGGGGAATTCACCAACACATCCAGAAGCGCTTCCTCATGCTCTCTGAGCACAATTCCTTCACTGTTTGTAAGGGGATTGTCCATAACAAAATCCTCAAAGGTGTCAAAGATACCATACAATATCTCATGAGCAGTCAGGTTGATCAGAAAAGTTTCTCTGATACTGGCAGGCCTTAAGTCAAAAAACAAGAGCACCTTTTCCATCAGTTCCCGGGAAACCTTTAACGGTATCAATGCATGCTTGTCTAAAATTTCTTTGAAATAATCAAAATATCCTTCTTCACCGGGGCACTTTTCCACCCGCAGGGCAAGGGCATACTTTTCCAGGGAATCACTGAGTTTGATGGCCGGTACATGAAGATCCCCGGGGCGTATGATGATCATCTCCCCCTCAGAGAAAAGCATATTCCTATTATGTGCCTTGATATTACAACTGCCCTTTTTCAGCACTTGAATTTCATAATAACTGTGGCTGTGTAATACTTCCTTTTGTTCATAAAGCACCGCAGTCTTGCCCATCACTTCCATCACAATAATCTTGGCATCGCCAACTATTACGTTTGCACTTTTTACAAATCCGCTCGGATTCATGGCATTTACCTCGCATTCACAGCGCTACTTACCTATTTTAAATTACGTTTTCTAACCTTGCAACTTACAAGTTATGACATTTTCAAAGAAATGAGGCATAGGCGATGAACTTACCAAAATAAAAACAGTTGCCATATCCTTTTCTTTTCGATATACTAGATGCAACATTCCATTTCTTACAGACGATTATGGAGGACATTATGGCCGGTTCAACATATGGAACAATTTTTAAAATCACTACCTGGGGGGAATCCCACGGCAAAGCACTGGGCGTAGTCATTGACGGCTGTCCGGCCGGACTGGCTCTCTCCGAAGAAGATATCCAGAAATATTTAAACCGCAGAAAGCCCGGAGCCAGCAGTATTACCACTCCCCGCAAGGAGGATGACACTGTAGAGATCCTCTCCGGTGTCTTTGAGGGACGTACCACCGGTACTCCCATCTCCTTGATGGTGCGCAATACCTCCCAGATTTCAAGGGATTACAGCGCTATCGCAAAGTGTTACCGTCCGGGACATGCAGACTATACCTTTGATGAAAAATATGGTTTCAGGGATTACAGAGGCGGCGGCCGTTCCTCCGGCCGCGAGACCATCGGCCGTGTAGCGGCCGGGGCTGTTGCCTGCAAGATCCTGGAACAGCTGGGCGTGAAAGTCACAGCCTACACCCGTTCCATCGGCCCTGTGACGATTGATTATGAGCATTTTGACCGTGACGCCATCTTAAATACTGTCACTGCCATGCCTGACCGTAATGCTGACAAAAAGGCAGTTGAATTCTTAAACGAAGCCCGCAGCAATTATGATTCCGTTGGTGGTTCCATGGAATGCATGGTGGAAGGTCTTCCAGCAGGTATCGGGGATCCGGTCTTTGAAAAACTGGATGCCAATCTTGCAAAAGCCATCATGTCCATCGGTGCGGTAAAGGCCGTGGAGATCGGCGACGGCACCTTAGTCTCTTCCCGTCTGGGCAGTGAGAATAACGACTCCTTCCGGATGAATGGGGAGCAGGTGATGAAAAACACCAACCATGCAGGCGGCATCCTGGGCGGCATCAGTGACGGGGATACCGTACTGATCCGCGCTCATGTCAAACCTACCCCATCAATCTTCAAGCCTCAGCAGACCGTCAACGCTGACCACCAGGAGATTGAGATTCAGATCAAGGGCCGCCATGACCCCATCATCGTTCCCCGTGCCGTGGTCGTCATGGAGTGCATGACCGCTCTCACCGTCCTGGACGCCATGCTTATTAACACGAGTGCCCGCATGGAATATCTGGAACACTTTTACGGCGGACAATAAACATCACATCCTTACACCAAACAAATCATCCCCATATACAAATAAACTCCCGGCAATCAAGCCTGCCCCTCATGGTGAACAGTCTTTGATCTGCCGGGAATCTTATTGATTAAAATATGCTAATTGCTCACATTACTTGCGGCAATCTTTACTTTGCTCCACAGATTACTGATGATCTTTCGGGTCTGACCGTTAAATTCAAACACTTCATCGTTCTCATTATCTGTTCTGGGAATGTAGGCATTAATGCCCTCATAATCTCCGCCTTCACCGGACAATTCCGCCATAACCTCCTGATTGGGGGAAGTATACCCCACATAACTGGAGTTGTCATAAGCGCCCTCGTAGGAACTTACGTAATTCATAAACGCATGGGCCAATTCCACATTTTCAGCATTGGCAGGGATGACCATGGCATCGCACCAGAGGTTTGTGCCTGACTGGGGCAGATAGAAGCCCATGTTCTCATTTTCGCTCATGATATAGGCCGCATCGCCGGAATACACCAGTCCCATTGCTTTTCTGCCCTGGGCCATGTTGTCAATGATCTCGTCGGTAACAATTTCAGGCTTCATGGTCTCCACGCATTGAACAAGCCATTCATATGCTGCATTCAGTTCTTCTTCGCTCTCCGTATTCATGGAATATCCCAGCGCTTTCAATGCCATCATAAAGGAGTCCCGTTCCGAATCATAGAGATAAATATCTCCCTTGTAGCGCTCATCCAGGAAGATGTTGAAGCCCTCGGCCTCCAGGTCTTCCTCACTGACCTTGGTCTTGTCATAGACTATGCCCACCATGCCCCAGAAATAAGGCACGGAATACTCGTTGCCGGGATCATATGCCAGATCTTTCACATCCTCCACCAGCAGTTCAAAACAATCAAGTTCGGACTGATCCAGCTTCTGCAGCAGGCCTTCATTGATCATTCTCTGGATCATATAATCACTGGGAATTACCACATCATAAGATTCCTGATTGGCCAGTTTAATGTACATCTGCTCATTGGACTCAAAGAGATCCATCACTACCTTGGCACCTGTCAGTTCCTCAAAGTCCTGAATCAGATTCTCGCCGGTGTATTCGCCGGTATTGTACACGCGAAGGGTCTGTCCTTCATAAGGCAGGGCACTATCTCCTACGCCGCCGCGCAATACAAAAATACCGATAATGATCACAGCAAATGCTGCTGTCGGAACAGCCACCAGAGCCTTTGTGCTCTTTCCTTTTTCCTGATATTTATTGAAAGCCAGAGGCAATAAGTTGATGGCAAGAAGACCTAACGTAATGATTGCTACCACCAGCGTGGAAATAGCGTTGATACTGGGATTTACACGCTTACTCATGGTGTAGACTACAATACTCAAATTCTTGACACCCTGTCCTGTTACAAAGTATGAAATGATGAAATCATCCACAGACATGGTAAAAGCGATCAGTGCACCGGACACAATACCGGGCGTGATCTGAGGCACAATGACCTTTGTCAGCGCCTGAAAAGGCGTAGCACCCAGGTCCATTGCTGCATCTGCCAGGTTGGGATCCAGGGAGCGCACCTTTGGCATTACAGAAAGCATCACATAGGGAATACAGAACGCAATATGCGCCAGCAGCATGGTAGTATAGCCCTTTTCAATACGGAAGGTGATAAACAACAACATAAAGCCGATGGCTGTCACGATCTCCGGGTTCATCATGGGCAGATTGTTGACCTGGTTCATGGTCTCACGGATGATCTTTTTGGATTTGCTCAGTCCGATGGACGCAATGGTGCCAACCACTGTGGAAATTGCTGTGGCCAACAGCGCCACACTGAAGGTGGTATAGAGCGCTTCCATCATATCCCTGGATTCCAGCATATGCCGGTACCATCTGAGGGAAAAGCCGGTAAAGCTGGTCAGGGATTTTCCATCGTTGAAGGAGAAAATGATCATGTACAAAATCGGAGCATAGAAGAAAATGATCAGCAGGATCATTAATACTTTTCCGAAGGTGTTCTTCTGCTTTTTCATATACTTTAAGCTTCCTCCTTCCCGCCTTGATTTTTCTTTTCAATACTTCTCACTGCCATCATCATCAACATCATTACGATGGCCATGATCATGGAAATAGCACTTCCGAAATTCCACTCTCCTGCGGTGATAAACTGATTTTCAATCAGGTTACCGATCAGGAAATACTGTCCGCCGCCCAAAAGCTTAGGGATAAAGAAGGAGCTGACCGCAGGCAGGAATACCAGCGTAATACCGTTGATCACACCGGGCAGGGACAAGGGCAATGTTACCCTTTTGAAAGTCTGCGCCCTATTTGCGCCAAGGTCAGAAGCTGCTTCCAGCAGTGAGTGATCCATCTTGCACAGAGAGGTATTGATCTGCAGAATCATAAAGGGCAGGAAATTGTATACCATGCCCAAAAGTACTGCGCCTTCCGTGTACAGAAGTTCCGTATCTCCCATTCCGAAGAATTTCAAAACAGTCTGGAGAATGCCGCCTTCTGTTAAAATACCAATCCATGCGTAGGTACGTACCAGCGCATTGATCCAGGTAGGCAATGTGATGCAAAGCACTAAAGTATTCTGCAGACGTTCTGAACAGCGGGAAATATAGTAAGCCGCAGGATAACCGATGGCCAGACAGATAATAGTGGTCTTAATGGCGATCACCAAAGATCTCCACAGCACCAGCAGGAAATCCGGGTCCGTGAAAAACTTGATATAATGATCCAATGTAAAAGAAAAGGAAATAATGGCATTGCCCTGCTTCATAAAAGAGTACATGGCGATCAGCGCCATTGGCAGCACAAGCATCATTGCCGCCCATACTATGTATGGAATCGCTAACTGCGAAAATTTCTTCATAGTAAATACCGTCCTTACTCAAAATAATTTTCCGAGGCTTACTTTACTCAAATACCATTCCGGACATAACATGAATATCCTCGGGGAAGAAGGTCAGTCCCACTTCTGCTCCCACGGGAGAATAATCGGTAGTATGGATCTTGAACTCCCGGCCGGTGGTGGAGAAGGTCACTTTATATACACCTTCCTTCACATTTTCAGGATCAAAATCATAATCTACACTGATATCAATGCTCTGGTTCTCATCGCTGAGTTTCCAGCCCTGGGCATTGGCCCAGGTCTTAATATCGGTGTCCAGCGCCTGGGACTCCAGGATCTCATCAACAGTCTTAAAGAAATTAAATGCCATGATTGCTTCGTTGGCCTTCTCATTTTTAACGAAGGGCTGATTCACAACAAAGATATTATTCTCAATGGAGGTGCCGCCTGCGGTGGAGAAGGTTACGGGATAACAGCCGATCTCCTCCTGCAATTCATATTCTACCTTGGCAATGGAGGTATACTCGTCCGTCTCAGGATTCCAGGCCTGGGCATTGGACAGGGCAATGATCTCCTTGTCATCCAGATTCTTCACATCTTCAATATCCACATAGAAGTTGTTGGCACTGATCTTCTCCTTGCCGTCCTCACTGGTCACATCATGGTTGCGGATCACGTGCATATTTACAGTGACGCTGGTACCGGGCACCGTCTCCACTATGATCTCGTGGTGTACGCCCTTAAACAGGGTGCTCAGCACTTCGCCGGTCATCTTGCCGTCCTTTACATCTACAATGTCAATATCCTCGGGACGGATGACCACATCCACCTTCTCATTCTTCTTAAAGCCAAAGTCCACACAGTCAAAGGTAATATCGTCAAAACGCACCTTGTAATCATCCAGCATCACACCGGAAATAATATTACTCTCACCGATGAAATTAGCCACGTAGCGGTTGGCAGGCTCATTGTAAATCTCCTGGGGAGTACCCACCTGCAGGATCTCGCCGCCCTTCATGACCACGATCTTGTCGGACATAGTCAGTGCTTCCTCCTGATCATGGGTAACAAAAATAAAGGTGATACCAACCTCCTGCTGGATGCGCTTCAATTCATACTGCATCTCTTTGCGAAGTTTCAGATCCAGCGCCGCCAAGGGCTCGTCCAGAAGCAGTACCTTGGGCTCATTTACCAGCGCTCTTGCAATGGCTACACGCTGCTGCTGTCCGCCGGAAAGCAGAGTGGTATTTTTCTTCTCATAACCTTCCAGACCGATGAGTTTTAACATCTTCATCACCTTCTGGTCGATAACGTCCTGGCTCATCTTCTTGATGCGCAGGCCGAAGGCAATATTCTCATAAACGCTCAGATGGGGGAAAAGAGCATATTTCTGGAACACCGTATTCAGCTCTCTCTCGTAAGGAGGCTTCTTGCTGATCTCCTCGCCGTCAAAGATCACGCTGCCGTCATCTGCATCCAGGAAACCGCCCAGAATGCGCAACAGGGTGGTCTTGCCACAGCCGGAGGGGCCCAACAGGGTCACAAATTCCTTCTCGTAAATGTCAAGATTCACGCCCTTTAATACGATCTGGCCGTCAAAGTTCTTTACTATATTTCGAAACTCAATTAATTTTTTCTTTTCCATTTTGTGCTCCTTACTTTCCTATGCTTTATTCTCTATCACGTTAAAATGTTGGCGGTGTGGTGACCCAAAGCACCAGCGCTTCGCTGTTTCCATGATTATATAAATAATGACTGGTCCGGCCGTTTACATAAAAAGTATCCTTTGCCTTCAGCTTATATCGCTTATTGTCCCGCACCAGGGTCACGTTGCCTTTCAGCACATAGCCAAATTCCTCACCGAAATGGGAGTTCATCTCCTGGCTTCTGCCCTTGGGCTGCAGCGTCAAGAGGATAGGCTCCATCTCATTTTTCTGGGCGTTGGGCACGATCCATTCGATTTTGTAGTCCTCCTGCCTGTCCACAAAGAAATCCTTCGTTGAAAAAACGATCTGTTCCTCCTCTTCCTCATGGAAAAACTCGGACAAATTAGTCCCCAGTGCTTCCAGAATATCTTCCAATGTGGATATACTGGGGCTGGTAAGATTACGCTCCAGCTGAGATAAAAAGCCTTTTGTCAGTTCACTTCGGGAAGCCAGATCCTCCAGTGTAAGATTGTTCTGTATCCGCAATTGCCTTATCTTTTTTCCGATGTCCATAAGAGCCTCCTGCTGTGTTTGCTAATACTAAACATTTTTTTCAATATTGCAGCAATTCCAAGACTCATTATACACTTTTTTCCCCACATTGCAATATGTTGCGTATATATAAATGAAAAATTTAGTATTTGTATACTTACGCACTATGTTCAGCATGTACTTTTATTGACAGGATAAGCGTACGATGCTATTGTTATATTAACACTAATAATCGTTTTTTCAAAACCAGAAAGGAATGATATGCCATGAAATTAGCAAACAAATCCATCGTAGTAACCGGTGCTTCTGCAGGTATGGGCAAAGGTATTGTAGAGCTTTTCGTAAAAGAAGGTGCAAACGTTGTTGCAGTTGCAAGACGTGCCGAGAGACTGGCTGATCTGAAAGAATCCTTAAAGGACGCTCCCGGCAAGCTTGTCGTTTTCACCGGAGATGTTTCCAAAAAAGAAGACAATGAAGCCATGATCGATCTGGCTGTTTCCGAATTCGGAAAGCTGGATGTACTGGTAAACAATGCAGGCGTTATGGACGATATGGCTGCTATGGCTGAGGCCAGCGACGAGAAATACGAGTATGTAATGGGCATCAACGTATACGGTCCTCTCTGCTCCATGAGAAAAGCTTGTCAGGTCTTCCTGGCTCAGGGAGGCGGCGGCAACATCATTACCGTATCCTCTGTAGGCTCCATGCATCAGTGTGCCGGCGCTGTATACTGTGCTTCCAAGGCTGCAGTAAATGCTTACTCCAGACATGTTGCTTACACATACATGAAAGAAGGCATCCGCAGCAATATCATCGCTCCCGGCGGCATCTCTACCGAAATCGGCTCTGCAATGGGTATGCCCAACATGGACGGTTATGCTCGCGTTCGTCCTGTACAGGCTCTAGCTCCTGCTCAGGGACAGGCCTCCGATATTGCCAATACCGCTCTCTTCCTTGCTTCCGATGATTCCGCATATATCAGTGGTGTCATTCTTCCTGTTGACGGCGGCTGGACAGCATTCTAAAGCATCCAAAAAACATTAAAGAAGCCTAAGTAAGAAAAATAAAAAAGTGATACCCCATCATCATAGTGTCGGGTATCACTTTTTAATTTGCATTTCATGATATAATCTTTTGCTTATTTCCGTTTTTATCCCAATTTATGGAACTGGATACAGTTGGGCTCATGAACCTTCATACCGCGGCCGTTCATGACCATAGTGCCGGCTTCCAGATCAATGCGGAAGAAGGTCATCGTGTTGCTCTCGTGGTTCAGAGATACAAGCGATTTGTTATCCGGGAAGAAATCAGCATCCTTGGGATAATCCCCGCTGACAGGCAGGGAGAAATTCTTGGTCAACAGTCCGGTTTCCTCATCCACATTAAATACGGTCACGGAGTTATTTCCCGCTACAGAACACAGCAGATATTTGTAATCATCAGAAAATCCGAATGCGCTGGCACTGTTCACACTACCTCTGGAAAGCTTGATGATCTCCACAGTCTGAAGCATTTCAAAATTAGGGCCTCTCTTGCCATCCTCATAGCGATATACATCCACAGTACATTTCAACTCATTGATAATATACAAGAACCTTCCGTTGGAAGCCACCTGAATGGTCTTGGGCGCCGCATTCAGTGCACTGCGCAGAATATCTACAAGTTTCACCTTACCGCTTACATGATCAAACTTATATACATTCACGTGATCCATGCCCTGATCTGCCACCAGAAGATATTTATTGTCGGTGGTCATAACAGCACAAGTAACATGAGGTCTGGCGCTGCGCTCTGCAATACTTCCCATGGTCTTGTGGAAGATTTCATCAGTAATGGCACCTACGGAACCATCCTCGTTCAGTCTAAGCACTGTCAGTTTACCATCATGGTAACCTGCTACGAAAAGATACTTGTCCTCATAATCGGTAGACAAAAAGCATCCTCTCATACCGTTAATTGGTGCAAAATTTAAAAATTCCAGATTGCCGTCTTCCAGGATGTGGAAGGACTCCACTCCAAAATCGGTAATGGAATACAAATACTGTCCGTCATGAGATTCCGTGATGTAGGAGGAATTGGTAATCTCTACCTTGTCCTTCTCATAAAAGCGGCCCGCCTCCATATCCACATCATATATTTTTATTCCATGGCTGTCTCCCTGAGTGTAGCTGGAAACATATGCCACGTACTTTTCTCCTGCCATAGCAGTATCCTCCTCATTTTTATCTATATTTGTTCATTCTCCGGTTTCAAATCAGATTCTCTATAGCTTAGAATAACACAAAAATCCTGATTGGGAAATATATTTTCTGCATCCGCTCCGAAAACTTCTGCCAAACCATCGGCAGGCCGGCTTTCGGAGCGGAAAATCATCCTTTAAAAGATTTTATGACTCGCAGCCACAGGTATCACTTCGCCCACGTCTGTCATCCCACCTGTCTTCGCGTCTCTCCTCACGTCTTTCCTCGCGGCGCTCTTCACGTCTCTCGCCGCGTCTGTCGAAGCCGCAGTCCACCTGATTCTCAAAATTGGGAAGTGTGTTCGCTCTTTCACAGATGCGCTCGCACTTTCTCTCGCATTTTCGCTCGCAGCGTTCTCTTTCATTACAGGATCCACAACCGTTGTTTGCGCAGTTGTTGCCGCAGCCGGACAAACCATTGTTTCCACAGCACAGCAGTAATAATATTAAGATACTGTTCATATTATACCAAGCCTTTAACTTATTTATAGTATCTTATTCTGTTTTTAGGCTTCGTTGCAAGTCCCTGCGCTTTTTCTTACATGTGACCGGAACTTTTCCGGTCCGTCCCGCGGTTACATTTACTATTATTTCAGCAATGTCTTACGCACATACCGGAAAGTTTCTTTTTCTCCTTTTTCGGCCAGCATCGTCAGAATATCAAGAAGTATCCTGCGGGTCTCCTCATGAATGGGTGCTTTGTCGGTACCTCTGTAATAATACTGAAGAGGGGAAGCATCCGTATAATCATTTCCCATGTAAACCTTGCTGGCAGCAATACGGTCCATGACCATCTCCGCGATATACTTTTTGGGCATTGGCACCGGGATCATGATATCCTCCGCCTTGGCTCTGGAATTGTAGTCAATCCAGTATTCATAATGATGCTTATTCCTGCCTTTATGATGAAGCCAGGCGCTGGAATAGCCGATATCTTCTCTCTCGGCATTGTTGGGGCTTCTGTCACCCTGGAAATATTTGACACCTACCCAAAATTCTGAAGGACTGTACTTGGATAGGTCATGCAGCAGTCCCTGCTTATAAAGTCCTACGCCAAAACATCCCCTCGCAACCAGATACTTATGATAAGTGATCGTCCTAAAATGCTTCCACACTTTGCTCATATCTTTTCTTATTCTCCTTGAAAGACTGTGTTTGCATATTCAGCAAACCTTTTGGATATTTCTTCTGATCTTACACCTTTATAAAGCACGATACTTCTTGGAGGCAATACCAAACCAGAAATCTCTGACATAGGGCAGGATGCAATGCAAGGCTCCCAGAAGTACCCTTCAGGTAACTTGGGTCTGGCAAAGCCATGCTCTTCCCAGTGCATATTGATTGCCAGATAAAAGAAATCATCTGCCTGACCATTTTCTTTTCCGGCATATTGGCCGCCAAACATCAGCCCCACATGACGGATCCAAGGGTTGGTTTCCGGCCGCCACGCCTCACTGCCGTGATAGGACAGATCCGGATAACCACAAGCCAAATAATCCATCAGCCGCAATTCTTTTGCCGGATGGAGGATGGGATGGACATTGCGAAGCGCCACCATTTCCTGCCAGAAATTATAAATGTGGCGGTGCTTCTCCAGATCATTCCAATCCAGCCAGGTGATCTCATTGTCCTGACAGTAAGGATTGTTGTTTCCGCCTTGTGAATTGCCGAATTCATCGCCCATAAAGATCAGAGGTGTGGAATTGCTAAGCAGCAACAGGCTCATCGCATTTTTAAGCTGGCGTGCTCTCATTTCCAGCACCTTCTGCTTATCAGAAATCCCCTCTTCTCCGCAGTTCCAGCTGTAATTGTAAGAATTTCCGTCCCTATTGTCCTCACCGTTTGCCTCGTTATGCTTGTAATCATATGACACCATGTCCATCATCGTCATGGTATTGTAATTGGTAAGGTAATGAATCCTGCCCAAATGGCGGGGAATCCTGCGCTGATGGTACAGGGCATGCTGCAGCATATCCTCATCGCCCTTTAAAAACCTGCGCATGGTGTACATATAATCATCATTATATTCTGCTAAATTGCAATACTCCGGAGTATTTTTCTCCCTTCCATTTTTCCCATAAATACGATCAACATCAAAGCCCTGGCACCAAAGCTTCGTCTCTGCAAGCAAAGGATCTTTTGCCACCGCCTGTGCCGGAATCTCTTCTCCGATCAGATGGAAGCCGTCCACGTGATATTCCAACACCCAGAAACGCAGGATCTCCAGAATTTCCTCCCCGGAAAAACCCTTGGGGAAATAAAACTGCATCACAAGTTCAAGGCCGTTTTGATGGAATGCTTTCACCATGCTCTTAAATTCCCACACAGCATCTTCCCCTGCGGCGTAACCGGACTTGGGCGCATAATAATAGCCCTCCTGGTAACCCCAGTAATTCAGTTTGGGAGCATCCATCCCTTTTTGCTCTTTTTTCGCAGGAAGTTCTGTAAATTCATAGGCGGGCTGCAGCTCCACCGTAGTAATACCGCTTTTCTTTAAGTAGGGCAGCTTTTCTGCCAGTCCCAAAAAAGTCCCCCTGTGCGTCACTCCGGAAGAAGGATCCATGGTAAAGCCACGCACATGCAGACAATATGCGATACAGTTTTTATAAGGAATCTTGGGACTTTCATCACCCTCCCAGGGAAAATCGGCACCTGCTACACCGTCTCCTTCAAATACCGCTTTCAGCTCCTCTTCGCAGACAGGCTCTCCAAAAACTCTTTTCCCAGCAAATGCTCTGGCACGTCTGTCAGGACACATCGTATCATCCTCATAAAATTGATAGGATACTTTCGTTACATCAGGTACACTCACCTGTTTACAGAAAATATTACCGATTTTTTCTTTATCAGAGAAAGGAACCTTCTTGATCAGTTCGCCGGAATCTTTGTCATAGAGGCAAACTCCACAGGAAGACTTGGAGGACACAAAAGAAAATTTAATTTTTTTCCCTTCCGGGTGTGCGCCCAAAGGATACGGATTGATCTGTTTGCGTTTTTTTGCCATATGGTTCCTGCCTTTCCCTGCAAATAAACTTTCCCGACAACTCTATTCTTATTATAAATGATTGCAAAAAAAATCACAAGGATGTATAATTAACAGAGCTAAAAAAGCTTTACAAGTAAACGAGAAAGGCATAGGTATGATTATGGGAAAGAATGCAGAATACGAAGATGAGGAAATGACCGTTGAATTAGAACTGGAAGACGGTGCTGTTGTTACCTGCGCTATTATCACTATTCTTGAGGTAGAGTCCAAGGATTATATTGTACTGCTCCCTCTGGATGAGGACGGCGAGAACGAAGACGGCGAAGTATGGTTCTACGGTTACAGCGAGAATCCCGACGATCCTAACGAAGAGCCCGAATTACGTTGTATTGAAGATGACGACGAGTACGAGAAGGTAGCAGATGCCTTTGACGAATATCTGGACAACTGTGAATTCGACGAGCTGGTTGACGAGGAATAATTTTTCAGAAGCGGATTTAAGAACCGGGAAGGCAGCCTGGGGCGTTCTTTTGTACCTGTTAGGTAGAGAAGCTCCAGGCTTTTCTTTGCCCTGGTCATGGCCACATAGAAGATTCTGCGCTCCTCTTCGCAGGTTTCCGCATCCGGCATACTGCCGTAAGGGAAAATTTTCTCATTGCAGCCGGGAATGTAGACATGGTCAAATTCAAGACCTTTGGAGGCATGAACTGTCATCAGATGAAGGCCGGCTGCATTTTCTTTTGCAAATTTATAACCCCGATTTTCTTTGTTTTTTCCTTCAAGTGCTGCAATCAAATCCTTTATACTGCCATATTCTTTTGCCTCCTCCTTTATATAATCCAATATTGCCATCCATTCTTCCAGACGATCTGCATTTTGTTTTTGTTTTCTGCAGCACTCCTTTAGATACTCTTCGTAGCCCACCACCCGGCATATATATTGTACTGCAAGATAGGCAGATGTCTGTTTCAGATATTTTAACTGTTTTTCCAGACGCAGCAGTTCACGCAACGCTCTCCCACCATTGATGTCTTGTTTTTCGCGATAATAATCCTTCATCTGCCCCAGCAGGCTCTTGTTTTCAATCGGGGGCTTGTGTTCTGCCGGGTTCTTGTATTCCGTCGGGCTCTTGTATTCCGTCGGGCTCTTGTGTTCCGTCGGGCTCTTACATTCTGATAGGCTTTGATCGACCCACTTCCCCTCCGCCAAATCACTTGGGCAGTACAACGCTTCTGTACTCAAAAAACGCTGTGGCTTATTCAATATCTGCAGATACCATCTCCGATTTTCCTCTCCCAGAGCCAAACGCATATAGGCTGAAATATCCTTAAAAATAAAATGCTCCCGGATGTCACCTGTTTTCTCTTTCATTTCAAATGAGATACCTTGCTTACGCAGAACCGCAGCGAAAAGCTGCATATGGGTATTGGTACGAAAAAGCACCGCTCTGGTTGATCCGTCCATCGACTGTTCGAACAAATCCCGCAGGTATATATTCTGTTCCTCTTGTGTCGTAAAACTCTTAATTGTAACTGTAGACTCTGACTGTTCACCGAAACGCTCCTTAGAAGGCCGCAGTTCTTTTTCAAAACGCTCTTTATTACAGGCTATCACTGCAGATGAAGCCTTTACAATGTCCGGCACACTTCTGTAATTGATATTCAGCAGTACTTTTTTCCCATGAAATTCCTGCTCAAACTGTTTCATGCAAGCGGGTTTCGAGCCCCGGAATCCGTAAATAGATTGATCGTCATCTCCCACTGCAAACAAATTGTATGGTTCACCGACAAGCAGCTTGATCACCTTATACTGCATGGGATTAATATCCTGAAATTCATCCATCAAAATGTGAGAAAAACGGCCACGCCAATAGTTCCTTGCCTCTCTGTCTGCCTCTAACAGCCGGGCGCACTCATACACCATATCGTCAAAGTCCATGGCCCCTTGGCGTCTTCGCTCCGCTTCATATCGTTCCCATATTGCCGAAAAATGTTTCCGCTGGGCCTCAGGTAATATTTTCTCTGCCTTTTTACGGTCACCGGTGTTTTTGCAGAAACTGATGGCAGCCAAAAAAAGCCTCTCGTCCTCAGAGTGATATTCTTTTAAAATTGTTTTCATGAGATTCGTTTTTTGATGTTCCTGCCACAGCTGTCCTGTACAGGATACCTTGGATTGTTTTAGAATTTGAAAGAAAACGGAATGAAAAGTTCCGAAATTGACGGGAATGACCTGCCTATCTTTGCACAGTTTTGTAAAACGGCGCTGCATGGAAAGGGCGGCCTCCTTTGTGAAGGTGATGACCAAGATGTTTTCCGGCGGCACTTTCTGTACCTCCAGAAGATAGAGAATCCGCTGGGTGATGGTAAAAGTTTTGCCGGAGCCGGGCCCTGCCAACACCAGCAGGGGCCCCTCTCCATGCATCACAGCCTGACGCTGTGCTTCGTTCATTTCTTGCCATCTCAGCGTAGATGTGCCATCCTTTAATGCGCCGTTTTTTCGGGCATCCGGCACATATTCAGCATCATATTTATGCATTCTGTAATTTCTCGATTCCCTTACGGATTCTGTTTAAGGATTCCTCCTTGCCCAGAACTTCCATAATCTCGGTAGCGCCGGCAGGTGTCATCTGCTTGCCGGACACTGCGGTACGGATGGGCCACATCACGTAACCGTTCTTACAGCCCTTCTCCTCCACATATTTTACAAGAGACTGATACAGCCCGTCATTACTGTAATCCTCCTGTGCCTCTAAAATAGGCAGTACCTCTGTCAGCACTTCCAGTGCAGTCTCAGTGGTGGTCTTCATCTTTTTGTGAGCGTACATAGCGATGTCGTACTCGGGCAGTTCCTGGAAGAAATCAATATGCTCTGCAATGTCGGGGAATACTTCAATACGGGTCTTCACCATTGCAGCAATCTTCTTCAGGTCGTAATCCTTAGTGATCACAGCCTTCAGGTAGGGCTCTGCCATCTCGTAGAAGGTATCAAACTCCATAGCCTTGATATACTCGCCGTTCATCCAGCGCAGCTTCACGATATCAAATACTGCGGGAGATTTGCTGATTCTGCGGTAATCAAAGTTAGCGATCAGCTCATCCAGAGTAAAGATTTCTCTGTTGTCCTCGGGGCTCCAGCCCAACAGTGCGATATAGTTGACAATGGCCTCGGTCACAAATCCCTGCTCGATCAGATCCTCAAAGGAAGAATGTCCGCTTCTCTTGGACAGCTTCTTGTGGTTCTCATCGGTGATCAGGGGCAGATGAATGTACACAGGCACCTGCCAGCCGAAAGCTTCGTACAGTCTTACATACTTAGGAGAAGAAGACAGATACTCATTACCGCGAACAACATGAGTAATATTCATGGTATGGTCATCCACAACATTTGCAAAGTTGTAGGTGGGATATCCGTCGGACTTGATCAGGATCATATCATCAAGCTCGCTGTTCTCTACAGTGATGTCGCCGTACAGCTCATCGTGGAAAGTGGTGGTACCCTCGTTGGGAATATTCTGGCGCACTACGAAGGGCTTGCCGGCAGCCAGATTGGCCTCTACCTCTTCCTTGGAAAGGTGCAGACAGTGCTTGTCGTAGATCATGATCTCCTTGCCGTCTACCACTTCGGTCTTCAGGGAAGCCAGACGCTCCTTGTCGCAGAAGCAGTAATAAGCCTCGCCTTTTTCAATCAGCTCCTTGGCATATTTCATGTAAATACCGGTCTTCATACGCTCACTCTGTACGTAAGGACCGTAACCGCCGTCCTTGTCGGGACCTTCGTCATGGATCAGACCGGTCTTCTCCATGGTGCGGTAAATAATCTCGGTAGCACCTTCCACGAATCTCTCCTGGTCGGTATCCTCAATACGAAGCATGAAGTCGCCGCCGTCATGCTTTGCAATCAAAAACTCGTATAATGCGGAACGCAGATTGCCCACATGCATTCTTCCTGTGGGGCTGGGTGCGTATCTTGTTCTGATTTTAGTCATCTTTTCCTCCGTTCTTGCATGAGACACCATTTGCCTCAAATCATCATGCAAATATTTCCTACATTTTTCTATTCTATCTTTTTTTTTATAAAACTGCAATATGATTTCTTGCTTTTTCTTAAAAGAGAGTCATTTTATCAAATTGGAACCATGCGTTACTTTCAATTTCTCTGCAAGACTGAACACTTACTCCTTATCAGGCTGCTGTCCATTATGTGCTAACCATTTACAATCAGTAATCTCCATATTAGTAAAAGTAGCTTTAAACGACGATTCCTCCGGACTGCACGCATAAATACCAAATTGAATTGTGCCGTTACCATTCCACATATGACAAATACGCATCTGCTTAAAAGTAAAACCATCTTCTGAACATTCAAGGCAATAGTCATCCTCACGGCGGCTAAATCTGTACCACATTGACTTTATATTTGCATCAATCTCTGTTGTTGCCCAATCAGAATAACCATTATTCGTCACTACACTGCCAAGATGTTGAAATCTGTCGTTTTCATATTCAATAGAAGCTTTCAGCCAGTTTTCACTATCAAGGTACATCACTATTCCACACTGGTCAAATCTATGTTTGCTTTCAAAGGCAGTCTTCACTATGAAAGAGAAATATTTTTCATCTGTTTCCATTTGCAAAACAGGGGCATTATCATTTCTGAAGTGGTAATATGTTCTCTGCCATAAATCTGTGTGCGGCTTTGTAACTATTTCAATTTTATCATCAGCTATAGAATAACCTTCCGGCTCTCTTGTCCACTTGAAATCATTCACACTAAAGTTCATCTTCTTCCCTCACAATCATTATATTACCGTACACTTTCAATTTAAACGGAAACATGAGATTCACATCATACCTATAAAGCAGCTCAGCCTGCCCATTTATCTCATGAGGATCCTTGAAAGGCATCGGTACTTAGCAGAGGTCATGGCGAATAAATTCGCCAGAGATTAGTACCGTTATGTCCTTTCACGGAGCGCAAGCGTGTCCAAATGATATATATAGGCAGGCTGAGCATAATATTCCCCTATTCGTGAATATCCTCAGGCAGTTTCTTCTCCGCCGAATTCTTAAACTTCGCCACTTCTTTGTACGCCTGGGAAATTGCAATATTGGTACCGGCACCGGCTACACAGCCGCCGGGACATGCCATTCCCTCGATCAGGCAGCCGTTCATTCTGCCTGCTTTTGCCATCAAAAGTACTTTCTTACATTCTGCCAGACTTTCCGCATGTTCAATGTGCACCATGGTACCGGGATAATATTTTTCCACACAATCCTTGATGGCGCTTGCCACGCCTCCGGCTACGCCGTAGCCGCGTCCTGCGCCGGTAGCGTCTTTCATCTCGTCCATGGCCTTGATCTCCTCCAGGAGGATCCCCTTAGCCTCGAACATACCGGTCAATTCTTCAAAGGTAATTACAAAATCCACATCGGAGCGCACGCTTCTGCGGCTGGCTTCCAGCTTCTTGGAAGCACAGGGACCGATAAATACCACGGAAGCATCCGGGTGTTCCTCTTTGATGATGCGGGCTGTGGCTACCATGGGCGTCAGGGCATTGCTGATCTTGTCGATGGTTTCAGGGAAAAGATTCTTGGCCATAACTGCCCAGGAGGGACAGCAGGATGTCAGCGCAAAATCCTGTTCACCGGTAGCCACAACGTTCACATAATGCTCAGCCTCTGCCAGACAGCCTAAATCAGCACCGATGGCTGTCTCATAGACATCAGCAAACCCCAACTCCTTCAGAGCGGTCTTGAACATCTCCGGAGTCACCTTGGGACCAAACTGACCAACGAAAGCAGGTGCAATCTGGGCAATGATCTTGCGGCCGGACTGCATAGCTCTGATCAGCTGGAAAATCTGGGATTTGTCCGCGATGGCACCAAAGGGACAGCTCACCATACACTGACCGCAGGAAACACACTGATCATTGTCGATCACTGCTCTTCCCAGTCTGTCAGACTTGATGGCTCCAATGCCGCAGGCTGCTTTACAGGGACGTTCCTTTCTGCAAACTGCATCGTAAGGACACACTGCTTTACATTTGCCGCACTTGATACACTTTTCCTGATCGATCACAGACTTGCCGTTCACCATAGTAATGGCGCCTTTAGGACATACGCTATGACAGGGATGGGCCACACAGCCCATGCAGGAGTCGGTGATCTCATAACGGTTTTCGGGGCAGGCGTTGCAGGCAGAAGGAATCACCTGCATCAAAGGAGGTTCATAATACTTTTCATCAATATTACTGTCCTCCAGGCCTTCCGTCAAATGACCGGGGTGTTCTCTGTTCTCCGGGCGCAGGCTCATGCCCATGGCCAGTCGCAGGCGCTCACGTACTACCGCTCTGTCACGGTACACATTCTCCCACATCTCTGACTCTTCATAATCCACAATTTTGTAGGGAAGGGCTTCCATATCATCCTTCAGATTGGTGGAATGATAGGCAAGATTTGCCACTTCTTTAAATACTCTTCGTCTTCTCTGTCGTACAGGGGTATCAATCCCCCGCATACTGTTCATTTGCATTTATGTTCTCCTTATCTTGTCTGTCCGCAGCCCTTTACAAGGTATTTGTAGGAGGTCAGTTCCTTTAAGCCCATGGGGCCTCTGGCGTGCAGCTTCTGGGTGCTGATGCCGATTTCTGCACCGAAACCAAACTCAAAACCGTCTGTAAAACGAGTGGAAGCATTCCAATACACGCAGGCCGCATCCACCTGATTCAAAAACTGCTCCGCCACTGCCGCATTTTCCGTAACAATACAGTCTGAATGCTTGGTGTTGTATTGATTAATGTGGTCAACAGCCTCCGTTACATCTGCCACTGTCTTCAAAGACAATATATAATCCAGATATTCTCTTCCGAAATCTTCTTCTGTGGCAGCAATACAATCAGTCAGCACTTCCAGGATCTGTGCGTCACCGCGAAGTTCCACATTCTTGGGCGCCAATTTTTCAGCCAGTTTGGGCAAAAATGCTTCCCGAATCTCCTGATGCACCACCAGGGATTCACAGGCATTGCACACACCGATACGCTGGGTCTTGGCGTTGTAAATAATCTCCAGCGCCATATCAAGATCAGCATCCTTGTCCACATAAATATGGCAATTGCCGGTACCGGTTTCAATCACGGGGATGGTACTGTTCTCCACCACGCTGCGTATCAGACCGGCGCCGCCTCTGGGAATCAGTACGTCCACATACTTGTTCATCTTCATAAATTCTGCCGTAACACTTCTATCGGTATCCTCAATCAGCTGCACTGCACTTTCTGTGATTCCACAAGCATTCAGTGCCTCTTTCAGCACTTTCACTACCGCAATATTGGAATGGATGGCATCACTGCCGCCCTTTAAGATCACAGCGTTTCCGGTCTTAAAGCAAAGTCCGAAAGCATCTGCAGTCACGTTGGGGCGGGACTCATAAATAATACCGATCACGCCCAGGGGCACCCTCACCTTCTCAATTGCCAGACCATTGGGACGGCTGAAACGTTCCATCACTTCTCCGATACAATCAGGAAGATCTCCAATCTGCACAAGCCCTTCTGCCATAGCCTGAATGCGCTCAGAAGTCAGACGAAGTCTGTCCAACATGCCGGGATGCATACCATTCTTTTCGCCGTTTGCCAAGTCAACTGCATTTGCCTCTATAATTTCATCCTGCTTTTCCACCAAAAGCTGCGCTGCTTTCTGCAAAGCAAGGTTCTTTTCTTCTGTACTGAGACGCTGGAGTTCATATTTTGCCTCAACAGCTTTCTGACCTAATTCCTGTAAATTTGTCTTACCCATTCTCGTTCCTTTCATTATGCACGGATACATACGGCCTCTTTACGCATATTTCCTGCCAAATCCGTCCTTAATCTCTGTCACACACAGATCACCTGATAAGGTTTTATATCCCAATCTTCTGCCGGAAGCTCCTCCACCATCTGACAGGCAAATCCCACACCGATGGTACGAAGCTGCAGCTTTTCCTTGTCCGCCAGAAACCTGTCATAAAAACCCTTTCCGTAACCGATACGATTGCGTCTGCGGTCAAATACCGCTCCCGGCATCAGCACCAGGGTCCGCTCCGCCTCCGCAGGATCATACCGGTAACGCTCCGCCTCTGTAGGAACAGGCTCCGGGATCCCCTTGTAGCCTGCTGTAAGTTCTGTCATGGAGTTTATACGATAAAATACAAGAGTTTGCTGTGCTTCCCCACCACAAGTCTGACCGGCGTCCACCGGTTCCACCTTGGGAACATAGACTTGCTTCCCAAGCCGCAGAGCCTCCTCAATGATCTGTGTGGTGTCAATTTCACTTTTGTAGCTGGCAAAGGCCAGTATAATATCGGACCGATAAAACCACTGATGACCGCATATACGCTCTGTCAAAAGTATTGCGCCTCTGTCTCTCTCTTCCCGACTTAAGTTATCCCGCCCGGCAAGCACTTGTTTTCTGATCTGCTGCTTATTCATATACGCGTTCTTTTCCTACCGCAATTTTAATCTATTATTTCTTCTTTTTGACAATATCAGTCAGCATTTCTACTGTGCCGTCGGGACGCTCTACTTCCACATTGTCAAGCTGGGCGCGCAGATTGGCACGTACACTTGCCACATACTCAGCGCGAAGCTTCGCCTGCTCCGCCTTTTCTTCATCGTTCAAGCCCTCTGCTTTGGACTTATGATACAGTTCGTTGATTCTTTTGATTCTTTCTTCCATGTTCATGATTGTTGTCATCCTTATCTACATACTTTTATTAAGCACGAGGGACTTCCCCCCTGCACCTTAAAGCCTCAATTTACTTGTGAATGTTCTTCACAAATCCGGGCAGATCAAAGTCTTCCTTTTTGTTTGCCACAAATAACGTTCCTACGTTGCCGCCGCTTACGATCCTATGTATCGCCCCCAGATCACAGCTGTTGGCAATGACCATATCAATACCTGAACTGGTGGCAATCTTGGCTGCGATCATCTTGGTGTTCATACCGCCGGTACCAACATTACTGCCGGTGGTGGCCTTGCCCATGCCCATCAGTTCCTCGGTAAGCACATCCACCTGTTCAATAAACCTGGCATCCGGATTTTTCCGGGGATCGTCTGTAAACAAACCGTCAATATCGGACAGCAGGATCAGCAGGTCCGCGTCAATCAATGCTGCCACAATGGCTGACAGCGTATCATTGTCACCAATCACGATCTCATCGGTAGCAACGGTATCGTTTTCATTTACAATGGGGATGGCTCCCATGTGCAGCAGCTGGGTAAAGGTATTGTGGGCGTTAAATCTGCTGACATCGTCCACGATCGTATTCTTGGTCATAAGGACCTGTGCTGCGGTGTGGTTGTACTCAGAAAACAGCTTCTGATAAGTCATCATCAACCGTGCCTGACCGATGGCTGCACAAGCCTGCTTTACCGCCACTACTTCCTCCGGACTCATTCCGGAAAAATCAGTGATATTAGCAGCCTTTTTGCCTGCTGCAATCGCACCGGAGGACACCAGCACTACTTCTTTGCCCTGATTCTGGATATCACACAGCTCTCTTACCAGCTTCTCCAAACGGATATAGTCCATATCTCCTGTTTCTGCGTGCTGCAAAGAGGAAGAACCGATTTTTACCACAATTCTCTTTTTATCTTTAATAGCCTCTCTCAAAGGATTCATCATTTTGTTACCCGCCTATCAAAACTTTTGTCCTGCTTTATCAGTCGCTCTATTTTACTGCATTTTTGCAGTTACGTCAATTGTATTACCGGAGCATACGCTGCCGCGATTTTCTCTGCCACACGCAGACCATCCATAGCCGCCGAAGTGATGCCTCCTGCATAGCCGGCCCCCTCACCACAAGGATACAAGCCTTTTATTACGGACTGGAGGTTGTCCTCATCCCTGGGAATCCGAACCGGAGAAGAGGTTCTGCTCTCCACACCGGACAAAATAGCAGCCGGATCATCAAATCCCTTGATCTGTCTTGCAAAGACCTCCATCCCCTCCACAAACGCTTCATTGCAATTGCCGGGAAGCAGAGAGGTCAGATCAGACCACTGATACAGTCCCTTGCACATAGGCTGCAGGGCTGCTGCGCAACGGGACTCCTCCGTATGCTGCACACTGTCTGCCTGATATCCCTCAACGGCCGCTTCTCTGCCTGCCATAACTTTCTCACGGAAATCACCGTATCTTTGCACGGGAATCCTGCCCTGTGCCAGCTGATATGCTTTTTCTTCCAACTGACGCTGAAATTGAATACCTGCCAACGGATGCAGGGCACCGAAATCCTCCGGTGTCACCGACACAATAATGGCACTGTTTGCGTTGCTGCCGTCACGGTCACTGTAACTCATACCATTGACAGCCAGTCTCCCATCTTCGGAGGATGCGTTGACCACATAACCGCCGGGGCACATGCAGAAGGAATACACACCTCTTCCGGTGGATGTCTGAGCAGTCACCTTGTATGCGGCTGCTCCCAATGCACCCGGATCACTCACACCATAGAGTTCTGTATTGATCAATTCCTGAGGATGCTCTACGCGGAATCCCACTGCAAAGGCTTTGGGTTCCATAGGTATTTTTCTGCCAAGCAGCATCTCAAAGGTATCCCGGGCGCTGTGTCCCAATGCCAGCACTAACTGCTCACATTCCAGGTTCTCCTGTCCGTTTATGACCACACCTTTTACTTTTCCATCCTCCGTCAAAAGGTCCGTCACCCGGCTGTCAAAGCGCACTGTGCCGCCCAGGCGAAGGATTTCCTGCCGCATCCTTTTTACAATATCACAAAGCACATCTGTGCCGATGTGAGGCTTGGCCTCGTACAGAATGGACTCCTTTGCACCAAACTGTACAAAAGTCTCAAGGACGGCTTTGTTTCTGCCGTATTTGTCCTTGACCAGTGTATTTAATTTACCGTCGGAAAAAGTGCCTGCGCCTCCTTCCCCAAACTGTACGTTGGAATCTTTCAAAAGCCTGCCGCCCTGCCAAAACTGCTCCACATCGGCTTTTCTGCTGTCCACATCCCGGCCCCGCTCCAATATAATGGGGCGATAGCCGTGAAGAGCCAGGAAATACCCGCAAAAAAGTCCCGCGGGTCCCATTCCTACAATGACAATAGGCTTCTCCAATTGCTTGCTGCCAGATGCAGGAAATCGATACTTTACGGTATCAGATTTGCCAATCTGTCCAGCCATTTTCTTATCTTTTGCAAACTTTTTTAAAATCTTTTCTTCGCCGTTTACCTGCACGTCAATTACATAGCTGCATATGATGTCAGGCTTTTTTCTGGCATCGATGGACTGACGCAGAATATCCACCTTCTGTATCTCTTTTTCCGGCACACGCAAAAGAGACGCTGCTTTTTTGCGTAGCAACTCCTTATGCCGTACGATCAGTTTTTCCCCATCGCCGTTATTTACAGGCATTTTCACCTGATTGATCCGTATCATCTATCCAGTCCTTTCTAAACCCACGGACGCTGTGCCCGTCCCTTTTCACAGACAAAGTCTGCCACACGTTACGCGCCCTCTATTCAACGGCTGCATGCTTACCCGCCAGCACACCACTGGCCCAGGCCCAATGAAGATTGTAACCACCGCATTTTCCGTCCACATCCAAAAGTTCGCCCACAATATACACGCCCGGCACCAAACGGGACTCAAAATCCGCTGTGACCTCCGTCGTATCCACACCGCCGGCGCAGACCTGGGCATTGTCATAGGAGTTGCTTCCGGTTACCGTAACACGCCAATTCTTACAAAGCTCATACACTTGTTTCAGCTTGGCCGGTTCTGCTTCTTTTATGGAAATATGTCCTTTAAGTCCCGCCAATTTCATAAACAACAGCATTATTTTTTTATTCAGCATGCCTGTGAAGAATTCTTCCACCGTGCGGCCTCTGCCCAGGCCTTTCTCACGCTCTCTGCAAAAGTCCCCGAACTCTTCTTTTGATAAATCCGGCAGAAAATCAATTTCTACACAAACCTGCTCCTTCTCCCGCAATATGTAATTCACCTGACGGCTTAACTGAAACACAGGGATTCCGGAAATACCATACTCGGTCAGCTGCAGTTCGCCACGCTCCACTGCGACATAGTTTTTATTGTAACAGGTTCCGTCAGACGCTTTCCTCCGGGGATCTGCCAACACGCGGATCTCTGCATCTGCTCTCACTCCTGCCACGGCCTTCAGGTAATCCTCCCGACATTTCAGCTGGACCAGTGCCGGTACCGTGGGAATCAGGGCATGTCCCAGCTGCTTTGCCAGCTTGTAGCCGCTGCCGTCGGAACCGGTTTTGGGAGCCGCCTTGCTGCCGCATGCCAGAATCACAGCATCAAACCCATATTCCTTAACCCCGTCACTTACCAGAATTTCTCCGCTGTGTGGATCTTTCTTAATGTGATTCACCTTACATTCCGTGATTACCTGTACACCAAGCGCTTGCAGTTCGTAACGCAGCACATCCAATACAGCAGCCGCCTGTTCACTTGCAGGATATAAATAACCATTTTTGTCCTTTATCATCAGACCAAGCTTCTTAAAAAATGCCACTGTATCCTGTTCATTAAAACGCTCCAGGGTCTGACTGATAAAATCAGCGTCATTTCCATAATATGCGTCAACGCCAAGCTCCAGATTGCCCAGATTGCACTTGCCGTTGCCCGTAGCCAGTATTTTCTTTCCTAACCGGTCATTTCGTTCCAGAATCGTCACATCTGCTCCCCGTCTTGCAGCAGTGATGGCAGCCGCCATGCCTGAGGCACCGCCGCCGATGATTCCTATGCGTTTTCTTATATTGGATCTCTGTTTCATCTTTATGCTCATTCCCTTCTAACTTGAACATAATATCTTATCGGACAATATTTTTTAACTGGAATAACTCTCCAAAAAATTATACAGAGCCTGTTCATCTTTGACCCAAAGCATCTCAATTACCTTCATCTGAATCTCATCAGGCAACTCTGTCAGCAGGATCCCTGTATTGATATATACCGTCTTCTTATCCTCAAGCAGTACGATCACCTCATTATCCTGTACCGCCAAATAAAAGCTTTCACTGGGTTCCAGATATTGATAATTCATCTGCACCACAACTTTTTCCGGTGCAAAGGATATTACATCCAGACCGGAAAATCCCCGCTCCATTTCAGACAAGGGCGGAAACATTTCATATTCTTCCATGGTTGACAAAAAAAGTTCTCTGTCCAAACCGATGTACTTGGCCGGCAGCCTGCCTATGGTCTCTACCAAGGTCTCTCTGCGCAGATCTTTCTCCCAAAGTACATATTCCGTGTCTGCATTTAAAGTATCCTGCATACCTGAAGCTGCTTCCAGAGGTTGCTCAAATGTACCCTCCGGCACAGAAACCGGGTGGTCTTCCACAAAAAGCTGCTCATTATACTCTGTAGGCTGGGTCACTCCTTCATCCGCAAAGCTTCCCGGATAAAAGAATTTCACAGTTGCCAAACCTGCCAGATAACCTATGGTCAACATAATCACCGGATATACAAAAAATAAACTGATACTTTTTACAAATTTCATATTCCCTCTCATTTTCGGAAAAAACATATTTGTATTAAGTATCAGTCATTTTTATGAAATTTATACCTTTAAAAGACCCTTAAAAGCTGGCCAATTGCCGCCAGAATCTTTCCGCCGGGCACAATGTTCAGTTCCTGTCTTCCAAAGACACGTAATAACAGGTTGCCCATCCAATAAGCCCCCAGCGCCAGTACAAAGGTCACCAGCAAAGTAACGCCATTACCCAGATGAGGAGTCAGCACCTTGCCAAGCAGGAAGCACAAAAGTCCTGCCACACAGGCACATGCCCCCGGGAGGGCAACCATACGAAGCAAATCGGTTCTGCAGCGCAGATACCCAAACACTAAACTAAGTGCACCCACTGCCAGCACACACACAGCGATCACACCGGCATACACAAGTGACAGAATACCGGCATTTCCTCCCTTGAACCAAAGGGATACTGCCAAGATAAATACCACATTATAGCCTGCAAGGCATGCCAACACCATGGTATTTTTACCCAATACTTTCAGTACATGTAAGGCTATCACTGCCATCAATCCAAACAAAATGCCAAAAGAGCCCCACACCAACATATCTTTCAGTGTCTCTATATTGGTCTTGCCAAACAGCCCTGCCAACTGTCCTGCCATGACTGTGAAATATGCGGAGAAAAACAGCCCATGTATCATCAGACTCTTGGTGCAGATCTGAAAAGCATTTCTTGCTACCCTATGGTCACCGCTTCGGGAACGTTCCGCCGCTTTCACTGCCACAGGCAGCAAAAGTGCCGCCAGCAAACATAACGGGATTCCTCCAAGCACCAGATATTTTCCTGCATATACACCAAAACTTTCTGCTGCACTCTCACCCTGCAGATACTTTTGAGACAAAACAAGACCTATCCAAAGGGGTAAAAGTTCCAGCAGCCCACATAACATAGGCAGTCCCATGCTTGCATACAGGGCACGGACCTGACCAACAAAGGAATCTTCTGCCTTCATGCTCTCCGCTTCTTTTTCTCTGCTTTTTTTCAAAACACTTCTGTAGATCAGCAGAAGGAACACTGTAACAAGTACCTCTGCAATCAGAATACCAGCTGCCACACCCAGGCCGCCGTACATCATTGTAAAGGCATCCTGCCCAAATAATGCACTGACCTTAACTCCGTATCTGCCAAAACTTTTTGCCAGCAGGGTTCCGAACACCAGGATGAATACCTGCCGCATTAGGCTGCTCAGTGCAGTGGGCAGTTCATTGCCCTCTCCCTGGAAAATACCAATCAATACAGCATTTACCGTACGGAACAATAACACGGGAGCAAGCACCATGATCAGACTCTTGCTGTAAGGCAACATCCATACTTTGTCTGCAAGAAGTCCGGCTCCTGCAAATAAGGCAACAGCAAAAACTGCCCCCAGAATTCCCTGAAAGATCATTATGCACTTTCTCATTTTTGCTGCATTCTTGTACTGTCCCTTGGCATTTCTGGCCCGAAGGATTCTACCCATTGCATCCGGCACCTGCCGGGCGGTCAGCGCCCATACAAAGGACAAGCTGAATAGGGCTGCAGCCAGGTATGCCACGCCTGCATCAGAAATCTTCCTGCCGAATATCCACAGATTGACAAGTCCCAGGACAAACGTAATCAGCTGTATCTGTCGTCTCTTTATCTCTGCACGATTCATGTATTTCTTCCTTGCTTATGTGTTTTTATTTCTTACATTTCTCTGGTGATTCCAAGTGCTGTCAGGATTTCTTCCTGCTTAGCCTCCATGACTTTGGCTTCCTCTTCCTCCATATGATCATAGCCGCACAGATGAAGCATACTGTGTGCTACCAGGAAAGCAAACTCTCTCTTGGTGCTGTGACCGTAGTTTTCTGCCTGCTCCATCACCTTGTCCACGGAAATAATAATATCACCAAGGATCAATTCGCCGCTGTCAGGATCAAAATAATCAGCTTCTCTCTCCTCATCGATATCAAAATCACCCTCCGTCTCAAAATCAACATTGGGGAAGGAGAGCACATCCGTCTCTCTGTCAATGCCGCGATGCTCTCTATTGAACTCGTGGATGCCTTCATTGTCAGTAAGCAGCACATTCACCTGTGTCTCATAAGGGCATTCCTCGGCATCCAGTACTGCCTCTGCCACCAATTCTACCACTTCCTCTACATCAAAGGGGAAAGTAACCTCAGTCTCATTTTCCACATAAAATGTCATAATCTATTCCTCCGTGTATCTCTCAACTTATCAACAATTTGGCGGATCATCATCCTCTGGGGATTTTATTTTCTGCCATAGTCTTTTCTGGCGTATTTTTCTTTTTTCTCCCCGGGTTTTCCCTCTGCTCTGCCCCGGGATTCACGATACTTCTCCCTGGCCTCATAATCATCATAAGCCTTAACGATTCTTTGTACCAAAGGATGACGAACCACATCCTTGCTGGTCAGATTACAGAAGGCAATATCGTCAATTTTGCCAAGCACCTTGGCTGCTACATCCAAACCGGACTGTGTACCTGCAGGAAGATCTTTCTGGGAAGCATCGCCTGTCACTACCACCTTTGACCCAAAGCCGATACGGGTCAGGAACATCTTCATCTGGGCCGGTGTGGTATTCTGAGCCTCATCCAGAATAATATAAGCGTTGTCCAAAGTACGACCTCTCATGTAAGCTAAAGGTGCAACCTCGATCAGACCTTTTTCCATATTCTTGGCAAAACTCTCTGCTCCCATGATCTGGTACAGGGCATCATAAAGTGGACGCAGATAAGGATCCACCTTGCTCTGCAGATCACCCGGCAAAAAGCCCAGCTTTTCACCGGCTTCAATAGCGGGACGGGTCAGTATGATCCTGCCCACCTCATCATTTTTAAACGCGGTGATGGCCATAGCCATCGCCAGATAGGTCTTACCGGTACCGGCAGGCCCCAGACCAAAAGTGATCATATTATTGCGGATGGCATCCACATAAGTCTTCTGTCCTAAAGTCTTGGGCTTTATGGGCTTGCCGTTTACAGTATGACAAATGCAGTCCCCGTCGATCTCAGTGATGACCTCAACCTGCTCCTCTTTGCCCATCTCAATGGCATAATCCACGCTCTGTTCCTCTATCTCATTTCCTCTCTTGGAAATGATGGTCAGCTGCTGCAAAACCTTAGACGCCTGACTTACCTGTGCTTCTTCTCCGGTGATCACCACATTCCCATTGCGATCCACAATGGTCACACCGAAATCCTGCTCCATTTTCTTTACATAGGCATCCTGCATACCGAATATCTTCTGCATATGCTCCGCAGGCATATCAATTTTCATAGAAATAACACTCATTCTCTATTTATCTCTCCACTATTCTCATTGGCGGTATCTATCACATGACCTGCAGGAGTCTCTTTTTCCTCAAGAACAATTTCTTCCGTAGGAGAAAGCTTCCCCACGGGGCCTTTTACCGAGAATTGCCCTTGTATGATCCACGATATTCCGCTTGTATCTATTTTAACATCTTTTTCAATAATTTGTACCCCTTTTTCCTCTAAAGTTGCAAGAAATGTCTGTAATTTTTTGTTAAGCAGTGTCTGTGCCTGCTCCGAGGTATATTCATGCTCTCCATTATGATATTCCCGGTGAATATATGTGCCCCAATAAATGGGAATGGAAAGCTTTTCAAACACCAAAAACCTGTCGGTCCTGATCACACTGTCATAGTAAAGATATGGTTTATTTTCCGGCAGTTTCCACTCCCGCTCCCCCAAACGCAGGAAAAAACGTTTTTTGATTCTGCCGGTATACTCCTTTCTTATATAGTCAAGGGGCAGAGTCTCCTCAAACTGCCTGTCATATTCCAAAATAATATCAGCGTCAGCTTCCACGTATCGGTATTCTCTGACCGTAGCATCCTCGTTAAATACAGGCACCTTTCCCTCCACTAACAGGGTTCCCTCCTCCACCAGATCACCTATGCTCACTTGGGGCACACCACTTCTGACAATCATGGATACCACTTTTCCTGAATATTCTGACACCAGGTCCATGCCTTCCTCTTCCGTTTCCACCGCCGCAATAATGGGTGCATCATTTTCCTTTACAGCAATATACAACTTTGTTCCGGTGAGTTTGGCAGAGGTCCATGTAATTTCCGGAAAGGCCCGTCTGATTTCTTTTTCCAAATGTTCAATATCCAATTCGTCCTTGCGCATCCCCACATCTACCTCCAGCCTTTGCAGAAAGGCATAAAAACCATCCTCTGTAATGCGGTAATTACCCTCAAGATCAATATCCCAAATATAAAAGGAGGACCAGATCCAAAAGCCTACAGCCAGGAAAAGTCCCGCCACAAAAACAATCCTGGTCCGAAGAGTGGGCACAAAAAAAGGTAGTCCATGCCGTTCACATATGACTACCCTTGTTCCTGTCTTTCTGGTGACTTCCTTAAGCTGCCAAAAGCCTTTCAGACTGACACACATATAAAATATTTCACCATCCTGCACAATATCCCACAGAAGGATATTCCTATTGCTGCACAGATTCATAAAACGCTCCGGTGAAAAGCCCCACACCCGGATGCGCAGATAGCCCTTCAGATATTTTAGCAGCTTGATCATGATACCACCCTTTCCATTCCGACCCTTCGTTTTAAACGTTGCAGTGCATTGACTCATTTGGTCACAGATAGTTTACGCATCTGATGCACCCACTGATCTTCATATCCTCATTGGTATAATAATCTATGGACAGTCTGCTGCCCTCAAAGCACACCTGACAATTCTTGCCCTGAAGCAAAATTCTCCCTTCCGTGTACTCTAATATCCCCCGGTAATTCTCTATCCAGGCTTCGCAGTTACCCATCATGGTTACCCGCAGTGCCCCCAGACATACATCCTTAGGCAGCTGCAGGGCTTCCACAATCTGTTCTCTTGTATTCACATGTCTGTTCGCATGGAGAACCGGTTCCCCGGCTTGATCCTGACCGGCCTTGGATTTATAAATCTGTTTTTTCTTTCTCATGCTTACAATATATGTAAGCATGGGATTGATTATTCAATCTCAGCAATCACAGGATAATGATCGGAAACGTACTTGCCGTCCACTTTATCCGTTGCTACCTGATAACTCTTCACGGTAAGATTGTCGCTTACGAAGCAGTAATCAATGATCACATCCTCCTCATCGGTATAATGTCCATAACCGTGGTAAGTACTGCACTTTCCGGTAAATCCGGAAGCAATGCGGGTATCCTTAAGGAATACTTCTGCATACACTTCATTGTCCGGGAAAACATTGAAATCACCTGTTAAAATAATGGGATATTCTGCATACTTCTTCATAGACTCGTTGATCAGTTTGATGCCGTTTAACTGCGCCTTGGGACCCACATGATCCAGATGGGTATTGTAATAACAATATTCCTTTCCATCTTCCAGATTGATCAGATTGGCTCTGGTACACACACGCTTGCAGTCTGCATCCCACCCCAATGATACCACATCAGGAGTCTCGGAAAGCCAGAAGGTCTCTGCAGATTTCAGATCAAATACACTCTTTTTGTAAAAGATGGCAGAGGATTCACCTTTGCCCTTTTCCTCGCGGCCCACACCCACAGATGCATACTCCGGCAGGTTCTCCTTTAAATATGCCATCCAATAAGGGGTTGCCTCCTGCACACCAAATAAATCGGGGCTGTACTTGCGAATGGTTGCTGCCACTCTGGGCGCACGATTCTCCACGCTGAGTTCTTCAGAACCCCAGCAGCAAATGTTAAAGCTCATTACTTTCATGTCTTTTTCCTCCGTTGTTTGCTTTTTATTTTATCATTCTTTTTGTATCTTACTGATGCGGTTTTATATCCCGCACAATATTTCTATACTGTTTACTATACCGGCAGGCAATTTCATCATTGAAGAATTTCAAAGATCAGCGGTCTCTTGGCAGGCTCCTCTGCACCAAGGGTATAAGCCTCGTAAAATCTTGCTTTTGCGGCCTCAAGTTTCCCACGGTCATTGGCATGAATGTACGCCAATGGCTCTCCTGCCTTCACATAATCACCCACTTTTTTCTCCAGCACAAGTCCCACCGAAAGATCAATTTCACTCTCCTTGGTCTCTCTGCCGCCGCCTAAAATCAGGGAACAAATGCCGATCTCATCGCAGGCAATCTGCTGTACATACCCTTCCGAAAGAGCCGGAATAGACTCTACAATGGCCGCTTTGGGCAAAAGCTCCGTATCATATACCGCAGCGGCATCTCCGCCCTGGGCTTCCACAAATTGCGCCAGTTTCTTTAATGCGCTGCCGTCTGCAATCCGCTGTTCCAGCATTTCTCTGGCTTGTGCTTCTTCTTTTGCTCTGCCGCCTGCAAGCAGCATCTGGGTACCGAGGGTCAAACACAACTCCACAAAATCCTTCGGCCCTTTGCCCTGCAAAGTCTCTATGGCTTCCTTTACCTCTAAAGCATTTCCAACCGTCCTGCCCAGGGGCTGATCCATATCGGAGATCACCGCAATGGTCTTTCGTCCGGCATTTTTACCGATTTTGACCATCTCCTCCGCCAAGGCCAGGGAATCAGTCTCCGCCTTCATAAATGCACCGCTTCCGGTCTTTACATCCAGCACAATGGCATCGGCTCCTGCCGCCAGCTTTTTGCTCATGATGGAGCTGGCAATCAGGGACATATTGTCTACAGTAGCGGTCACATCACGCAGAGCATAAAGCTTTTTGTCTGCAGGTGCCAGATCTGCGGTCTGTCCCATAATGGCAATGCCTATCTCGTTTACGTTATTGATAAACTGCTCTCTGGACAGGGATGTGGAGAACCCCTCAAAGCTTTCCAGCTTGTCGATAGTGCCTCCGGTGTGTCCCAATCCTCTGCCGCTCATCTTGGCCACCGGAATCCCACAAGCGGCCACCATGGGTGTCAATGCCAGAGAAGTCTTGTCTCCCACGCCGCCGGTGCTGTGCTTATCCACTTTGCAGCCTGCAATAGCAGACAGATCCAGCATATCTCCGCTCTCCGCCATGGCCATGGTAAGCTCGGCAGTCTCCTGCTCCGTCATCTTTTGAAAATAAATGGCCATCATCAGCGCAGATACCTGATAATCGGGAATCTTCCCGGCAGTGTATCCTTCGATAAAGAAACGGATTTCCTCCCCGGTAAGCTCACCGCCGTTTCGCTTTTTCATGATGATATCGTACATTCTCATAGAATCACCTGCTCTTTTGCATTCTTTGCAATTATAATATTAGTTTAACATGGGAAAATTATCATGTAAACACGCATCTGAACATTTCATACTTAATCAAATCGCTCTCTGCGCGATCCATGCAATATTTATAGGCATTTTCTCTCAGCATTTCTCAAGCAATCTCTGATATGATATTTTTCTATCTTCAATAAGCTGAACCTATCTTTGTTTCTTTCGTTTAGCAGTGACAACTTCACCTACAACACCAAGACCGATACAAATGATAAATACAATTGTCCAAATAATCCATAGATTGTTGGTCCTTGCACCGCCTGCATCAACACCGTCTGTTTGCAAAAACACTCCTGCTGCAAATCCTATGATATACGCCAATGCAGTAAAAACAGGTACCATTTTGGCTTTAACTACAAAGGACACCGTTAAAACAACCATTCCAACGATAAATAATAGTTCCGGCCACTGCTTCATGCCGTGGCTCTCAAAGAAAAGATATCTGATTATTACAAATGCAAGACAAAGTGCGCATAAAGAAATCAAATGAATTGCCACATTCTTCTTGTTTAACATATTGCTTATCATAGGCATCCTCCTCATCAACTTAGCACTTTCTAATATTATATCATGAATCGTTAAATCAAAAAACACAAAACGTAATGTTTTTTCAGCCGGAAAATGTTATAATATATTTATCACTTTTCGCAGACAAAATGTTTTTAATTTTCAAGCACAGAAAGGAGACACAGTGATTTTAACCGATTATACCAAAAGATTATTAGATGATATAGAGAAACGAATTGATCCTGCAACTGAAAATGATTTTCTGCAGCAATGGACAAATTTCTGGGACAATAAATGTAATGATATCTTCTTTGTTCCCAAACGCAAGGTTATGACTAAACCAAACATTGAAGTGAAAAAAATCAACATCAATGACGCTTTGGAAGATTATGAACTGATGCTTGATATGCAGCTTGCCATGGTAAGTGACCAGCTGGGAAGTACTGCTTCTGCCCTGGGAATGCGCGCCAACTATGGCACCGGCATTATGTCCTCCCTGTTCGGCGCAGAAATCTTCAAAATGCCCCGGGAAATGAACACGCTGCCCACCACCCGCGCCTTTAATGACAGCAGTACAATCCGTAAACTCCTCGACAATGGCATCCCGGATCTTTCAAGGGGATTTGGTCAGCATGTATTTGCCTTTGGAGAAATGTGCAAAGAAATTTTGCAGGATTATCCCCTGATCTCCCAGTATGTCCGGATGTATCATCCGGACACCCAGGGCCCCTTAGACATAGCAGAATTACTGTGGGGATCCGAAATTTTCTATGAAATGTATGATGATCCCGAATTTGTTCACGCTGTACTCAACCTGATAACGGATACATATATGAAGTTTCTGGACAAATGGTTCGGACTATTTCCTGCCAAAGAGGATTTAAACGTCCATTGGCATCTCCTTCACAAGGGAAAAATCATGCTTCGCAATGACAGTGCCATGAATCTCTCCCCGGAAATGTATGCCGAGTTTGCGCTTCCTTATGATAAACGCTTGCTGGAATACTACGGCGGCGGATGCGTACACTTCTGCGGCCGCGGTGACCACTACATCGAACGATTATGCGGAATAGACGCCCTTACTTCCATCAACTTGTCCCAGCCTCATTTGAATGACATGGAGAAAATTTATCGTGTTGTCAATTCAGCTGGTAAAAAGATTATCGGATTGGACAGAGGCACTTGTGAGAAATACGCCGTTTCGCCTGGCGCAGTCAAAGGAATGCTTTGTGTGTAACCGTATGCTTGGAACAATTAAAATATCATATACCTCTAAAATATAGAAAAGGGGGAAGTTTGCCTTCCCCCTACCACCGTTCCATATTTTTCTTATGTTTCCGCAGATATACTTCTTTCAGCTCTTCTATGGAAATATCATAGCAAAGCATTACATCATTAAAATACATCATCACATCGCACAATTCTTCGATAAAATGCGTGCGGACCTCTGTATCTTTCATCACTTTCTCATTGCCGTTCTTTTTGAGCACATCTGCCACTTCTCCCAGCTCAATCATCAGCCAAAGCAACTGATCTTTGCCGATTTCCGGTGAAAGGGGCCTCCATTTGTTTTTGTATTTTTCCTGCAGTTCTTTTTGGATGGACTGCATTTCCTCAAAGCTGAAGTTAGTCATATGTTTTCTCCTCCTAAACTGTATATTTTTATTCACCATCCAGATAGTTTACTTCCGACTGCATTTTAAAGGATTTTTGTATCCCTCCGGCAAATACTCGCACTTTATCAGAATCTGGATATACAACCACATCATGAGAAGAATAGGTATCAATATCAATATAATGAACAGGGGCATCTGAGGTATTTGTCAACATATGTGCACCATTTTCATTTGCCGGGAATACGATTATATCCCCTTCTTTAACTTCCATCTCACCACTATGTGTTCTTAAGGTTGCTGTTCCTGAAATTATGTAAAAAGCTTCTTCTCTTCCAAAATGCTGATGATACGGATAATTACTCTTTCCCGGCTGTAATATATAAAAATTGATGCTCAGTTTTCCTTCTCCATTTTTAAACGGCGAAATAACGTTTCCTCTTTGAAACTCAAAAGAGTTTTTATGTTCACCTTCAGGATCGTATAATTGATTTAAGTTATTTTTTTCATATTCTACTGTTTTTACATTTTTGATTACTATATCCTGCATAATTTTATGCTCCTTTTTTAGTCTGCGAATGAGTGGTAGAAATTTGTACGCGCAATATTTCTATTCCTCCCCCATTATCCACTTATCATTATGATCCGTATTAATCAGTTTTAAATAATACTCGTTGGGTGATGAAACCGCATAATTATTATCCTTATCCAGCGGATTATATTCATTGATCGCTATTGCGGAATATAGGGAAGCATAGTTTTCCGAATATGCCTCCAAGTAATGTTTTACACGCATTAGTGTATAAGCATCCAGCGGTTCTTCATGATAAAAACAGTAACCATAAATGAAATCACAGACGCCATATTTCCCTTCGTAAAAAGCCTCTGTAACAACATGTCCATTATATGCTTTCTCAGGATTCACTAAATGTATGATTCTCGCCGGAATACTATTGCAACCAAGCAATGTTACACCAACCCTTGCCATATCTGCACACCAATCCGTTCCCCGCTCTATAATTTCTTTTTCTGTCCCACCAAATTTCATTTCTTCAAATGGAACATGATAATTTGCTGCTATATTCGCGGTATAAGTCAATATATTTTTAATTGTTTGATATTCACTTTCACCTTTAAATTGCTGCGCAAATGAAAACAATTCATGCTGTTGGAAATCTTTCCGTATAGGCTTGTGCGAATAGAGGACTGTTCGGGTTTCGTCATTTAAAAGAATCATTTCCTGCATAAATTTGTGGTCAATTGAATTTATATCATGCAGATCATTCCGAAGCATTACACTATATGCTTTTCCAAATATGTCATATCCTCTTTTTATAATTTGTTTTTTCATATATTTTGCCTTCTCTATTTTCAAAATATAATTCCGTCAACTCTTCACTGGCTCCATACAAGAAATATTCAGGTTCTATACTTTGTAATTGTTCACGCTCTTTCTCAGTAGTCTGCGTCAACAGATAATAACTTTTATCACAGCGTTCTATCCAAAGCTTTTGATATTGTTCGTTTGTCAATATGCGTTTTTCCAAATGACTGATATTCTCAATGTGAAACCTTTCACACCACTCTATATCAGCCCGATATAACATTTGCCCCATTTTCCCCACTACAATATCATCCAAATCATACACAATTGGTATATGTGTGATTCCATTTTTGTAAGCTACATAAGCTCTGCTATGTCCATCCGTCAAAGTATATTTCCCATTGCCAAAATCATGTACCGGTAATGGTTCAAATATGCTCATATCAGTAGGCACAAACCACTTTTCAATCGCTCCAATTTTATCCGCATTCAAATATATTTGACTTAATCCCAAGTCCAATAAAGGATAATTTTTTACACCTTTAAACTCCATAACTTTAATCAGTGACCTCTACCAGTTATTTGATTTCCCACCTTGCACATATGGCATTTTGCCTGCGCACATCTTATTCAGCGCTTATTCTAATTTTTATGTCTCTGTCATACTCCATCTGTTCCAAACAACTTCCGAATCATTTCCTGCTAATCTTTCAGCGCCAGTCGATAAGCCCTTGTTTTAAAAAGTCTATTTTCAAAACAACCCTATCTGCTCATACCGCTCCGGCAGCTCATGCAGATACTGAAAGCACTCATCTACATCATGGATGATTCCATGCTTTTCACAGGTCTCGTGAAAAATCGCCATAAGCTCACTGTTTCGTTCACTGTCCACCTGATAGGCATAACCAAACTTACGTTGATACTGTTCTTTAAGTCCCGGAAAATGCTTGTCCAAAGCTGCATAATAATATTCCCGGTCTCCTTCCCGCAAAGTTACACCCATGCCAAAGCAAATGATGCCTTGCACTTTCGCCCAAATGCAATAATCTAAAATGCCCTCAAGATTTTCTCTGGTGTCATTGATATACGGCAAAATGGGGGACAACCAGACCACTGTAGGAATGCCCTCGTCACGAAATCTCTCTAACGCCTTGAAGCGTTGCTTGGTTGTGGAGACATGAGGCTCCAGGATTTTACAAAGTTCTTCATCATATGTGGTCAAGGTCATCTGAACCACACATTTCGCTTTTTGATTGATGCTTTTCAGGATATCCATATCCCGCAATATTCTGTCTGATTTGGTCTGAATAGCCAGGCCAAATTCGTAAGCATCTATGATTTCCAGACATCTGCGGGTCAGCTGCAGCTGCTCTTCGCAGTGCATATAGGGATCACACATGGAACCGGTTCCGATCATGCACTTTTTACGCTTGGAGCGCAGGGCTTTTTCCAGAAGCTCCGGGGCATTTTGTTTCACCTCTACATCCTCAAAAGGATGCTGGATGCCATAACATCTGCTTCTGCTGTCACAGTATATACAGCCGTGGGTACATCCCCGGTATATATTCATGCCGTTCTGGGCGGATAAAATCCCCTTTGCATCCACAAAGTGCATGTTGTCCTCTCCTATTCTTTGATTATTGGAAGCATATAGAGTGCGGCTTCTTTTTTATTCTACAGTAGAATGGGCCTCAGCGTCAACTTCCGTAATCATTCTTCCCGCAAAATCCAATGAAGACTTCATGTGGAGAAAGCCCCCGTTCAATCATTTCCTCACATAGAAATTCTCAGCCAACAATAACCAATTTGCCCGAAACCATTGCATCACAGTCCAATACCCACACCCTCGCAGTCCATACTCCTTTATCAGGTCAAATTTCGCCTGAAGACTGCGCACATCCTCAAACCACACCTCGTGAAGCGAGCCATCCGCAGGATCCGTATAATTGAAAAAAGGACTCATTGCCAATCCATCGAAGCGTATTTCTGCTCCACGTTCCACAGCCAGCCGTACTGCTTCCACATTTCCCAAGGTGACTGCTTTAGTCACCCCCCGTTCAAAGGGAAGTTTCCAGTCATAACCGTAATTGGGGATACCCAGGTCAATCTTCTCCCTTGGAATCTCCGTCGCCGCATAGGACACCACTCTCCGCACCTGATTAATGGGGGCTACCGCCATAGGCGGCCCGTAGGTATAGCCCCACTCATAGGTCATCAACAACACATGGTCTGCCGCCGCTCCGATAGCCGGATAATCCTTTCCCTCATATAAAAGCCCTTGCTGGTCAGCTGAGGTCTTTGGTGCCAACGCCACGGAAGTATGATAACCATTGGCCCGCATAGAATCCGCCACCTGCCCCACAAAAGCGGTAAAAGCATCCCGATCTTTTGCCAAAATGAACTCAAAATCAATATCCACTCCCTGATATCCTTTTTCCCCCATCAACATCAAGAGATTCTGAATCAGGCGCTGACTATATTCTGAATTGTTTACCACCGAGCTGATCAACATATTATTAAATTGTCCATCCGATCCAAAAGGCGTCAGGGTCAAAATTGGTTGGGTGCCGTCTTCTAAAGCCAGATCGACCATCCACTGGTCATCCCACAAAGGCGGTATCAAATCTCCTTCGTATGTAAAACCGTACGAAAAGACAGGCAGTTCTGATAAAAATGGCAATGTCTGTCCCAATACCCATCGATTAATAAATGGATACGCATACCCGCTGACCGATATGGTCAAATCCTGTTCTCTTTGTCCTGTCCCAATAAAAAGAGCCTGCCCAACAGCAAGCTCGTAAGGATATATCAATTGATTGTCGTATATAAGGTCATCTGCTTCTATTTCATAAGAACCCGCGATAGAATCAACATTATCTCCGGCTTTCACTACATATATTTCCATAATAAACCTATCCTCAAGTATTGTTAGTGAAAATATATGCCGGTTTTTCAAAATCATGCTGAACTTTTTACATACAAGCGTTATAACGCCCAGCCCTGATCATATACCTCCGGATCGAATGTACCTCTTTCTCACACGCCCACTTTTTTGCAGACATCCTGCAGGCAGCATCTGTCACAGTAAGGCTTGGTGCGGGCGGTACAGATTTCTCTGCCGTGATACACCAGTCTATGGCAGAAATCATTGCCCTCCTCGGGAGGAATCATCTTCCAGAGTTCCTTCTCCACTTTCCCCGGCTCCTTGATGCCATCCACCAAGCCGAAGCGATTCACCAAACGGATGCAATGGGTGTCTGTTACAATGGCAGGCTTGCCAAATACATCACCCATGATCAGGTTAGCGCTTTTTCTGCCCACACCGGGAAGTTTCAACAAAGCATCGAAATCATCAGGCACTCTGCCCTGATACTCATCACGTATAATCTTCATACAGGCGCTGATATCTCTGGCTTTGCTCTTTCCTAAACCGCAGGGATGTACAATTTTTTCGATTTCTTCCACAGGAGCCTCCGCCAGGGCATTGACATCCGGGAATACTTCATAAAGCTTCTCTACTACCACATTCACTCTGGCATCGGTACACTGTGCTGCCAAACGTACGCTGACCAACAGTTTCCAGGCCTGATCATAATCCAGGGAGCAAGCCGCATCCGGATATTCTTTTTTTAATCGTTCGATGATTTCCAATGCTCTCTGTTTTTTTGTCATTTGATAAATCCTCTCTATTACTTAATTAATTATTTGTGATAGGGTTCATTATTAATAATCCGAAATGCCCTGTATATCTGCTCACACAAAATCACCCGCATCAACTGATGAGGAAATGTCATGTCAGAAAAGCTAATTGCCTGATTGGATCTGGCCAACACGGAAGCGTGAAGTCCCAATGAACCGCCTATTACAAAGGCAATGCTGCTCTTACCGGACACCCCCAACCGCTCTATCCACTCAGCAAATCCCGGGGAAGTCATCCGTTTGCCTGCGATTTCCAGCGTACAAACATAAGCATCCTCTTTGATCTTTGACAAAATACGGCCAGCTTCCTTTTCTTTGATCTGCTCTTCTTCAGTTGCACTGGCTCTGTCAGGCGTCTTTTCGTCTGCCACTTCCACAATCTCAAATTTACAATATTTACTCAGTCTTTTTTCAAACTCGTCGATGGCATCACGGTAAAATTTTTCCTTTACCTTGCCCACACAAATGATTGTTATTTTCATATCCTCTCAGCCTTAGCACAATTTCCCAATGTGCTATATCCCATACAGTCGTTCCAACATAGTTATTCCAAAACAGTTGCCCGCCTTACACAGGCGGGCAGCTACTTATACCTCTTCTGCGGTGAACACCAGATCATAAATCTCTTCATCGATCAGTTCATCTAAGAATTCCTGATCCAGGTTCATGAACTGATGATTCAGCATGTCTTTGATCACATCATATCTTCTCATATACAGCACTTCATCTCCGAGCTTGGCAGCATCTTCGATGGCTGCATCTATCTGCGAAGCATTAATATTTCCCTTACACCAATCAAGCAAGGTCTTTTTCAGGGAATTTTCCGACTCTGCCGTTCTGGCAAAAAGTCTTGCACTTTTCATAGACACAAAACCCATGACCACCAAAAGCAGGAATAAAGCACTCATAACGCCGTAGAACAAGTACGGATTTCCGATACGCAGAGGAAGAACACCCAGGCCACCCAAAACCAACACTATCAATCCCAGAATACCCACAATCAGCAGAACCCATGCAGATGATCTGTTATCTTCTGCCTTCTGAGCACTGTTCATATAAGCCTTGGAATTGGATCTGGATGCACGCACTATTTTTTCCGTCATGAAAGGATCCTGATCCTCCCCGTCTTTCTCTTCGGAAACAATGCGTTCCAATTCTTCGTTGTATTTTTGTTCGGCAAACACCCTTGCAATCTTAAGAGCCTGATCCTTGTCCTTCTCTTCTACTGCAACGAAAACGCTCTCATCTTCTGCAAGCCCAATCGTCACATCTTCCACATGATTGTACTCCAGAAATCGCTTCATCTCCGCCGCATTTTCTGCATTTCCCACAAAAACAGGAATCAACTTGCGGCATTCCTTTTCCTCCACAAGTTCACACCCACAGTCTGCACAGACAGTAATTCCCTTGCGATACTCATTCTTACATTGCGGACACCATGCCATATTCTACTCTTCCCTTCACATTAGTAATCTTTTGTTCCTGCTATTCAGAACAATACATATACTTATTTGTTGCTCAGGTACTCGTCAATTCCTTTTGCTGCTGCCTTACCTGCACCCATAGCCAGAATAACTGTTGCTGCACCGGTTACAGCGTCACCGCCTGCGTAAACACCTTCCTTGGTAGTCTTACCGTCTGCCTCGTCAGCAACGATACATTTCCACTTGTTTACCTCAAGACCTTCTGTAGTAGAAGAAATCAGAGGATTGGGAGAAGTTCCCAGAGACATGATCACGGTATCAAGCTCCATGGTAAACTCAGAATCAGGAATTTCAACAGGACGGCGTCTGCCGGAAGCATCGGGCTCACCCAGTTCCATTCTGATACACTTCATGCCGGTCACCCAGCCCTTCTCGTCAGCCAGAATCTCGGTAGGATTGGTCAGCAGATCAAAAATGATGCCCTCTTCCTTTGCGTGATGTACTTCTTCTACTCTTGCAGGAAGCTCTTCTTCACTTCTGCGGTATACGATATGTACTTCTGCACCAAGACGCAGCGCAGTTCTTGCAGCGTCCATAGCTACGTTACCGCCGCCTACTACTGCTACCTTCTTACCATGCATGATGGGGGTACGGGAGTGCTCGTCAAATGCCTTCATCAGGTTACTTCTGGTCAGGTACTCGTTGGCAGAGAATACACCGTTGGAGTTCTCACCGGGAATACCCATGAACTTGGGAAGTCCTGCACCGGATCCGATAAATACAGCACTGAAGCCTTCCTCATCCATCAATTCGTCGATAGTAACAGACTTACCGATAACTACATTGGTCTCAATGGTAACACCTAATGCCTTTACATTTTCGATTTCCTTGGCAACTACATCTTCTTTGGGGAGACGGAACTCAGGGATACCATATACCAATACACCGCCGGGCTCATGCAGTGCTTCAAAAATAGTTACATCGTAACCCATCTTAGCCAGATCACCTGCACAGGTCAGACCTGCAGGGCCGGAGCCGATCACTGCCACCTTTTTACCCTTTTTCTCCTTGGGGCCTTCAGGCTTGATACCCTTCTCTCTTGCCCAGTCAGCCACAAATCTCTCCAGCTTACCGATGGACACAGGCTCACCCTTGATACCTCTGATACATTTGCCTTCACACTGAGTCTCCTGAGGGCATACACGTCCGCATACTGCAGGCAGAGCACTTGCTTCGCTGATCACCTGATAAGCGGCTTCCACATCGCCTTCTTTAACCTTATTGATAAATCCGGGAATGTCAATTGCTACGGGACATCCCTTTACACACTGTGCATTCTTACAGTTGATACATCTGGAAGCCTCAGCCATAGCCTCTTCCATATTATATCCTAAGCAAACCTCTTTGAAATTTGTTGCACGCTCTTTTGCATCCTGCTCTCTCACAGGCACTTTTTTCATAACATCCATTTTTAAACCTAAGCCTTTCCGTTATCTATTAACCATCCAAATGCCGCGTCCTATGACACCGGCTCACACCTTCATACTCATTAATGGCAGACGCCGCAGCCACCGTGGTGGGTATCGCCTTCCTCAACTTCAAGAATTGCTCTTCCCTCTTCGGTCTTGTACATTGCCTGACGTCTCATAGCTTCATCAAAGTTAACCGCATGTCCGTCGAACTCAGGTCCGTCTACACATGCAAATTTCACTTTGCCGCCTACCGTTACACGGCAGGCACCACACATGCCGGTACCATCAACCATGATAGGGTTCAAGCTTACGATAGTAGGCAGGTTCAGTTCCTTAGTAAGAAGGCATACAAATTTCATCATGATCATGGGACCGATAGCCACACATACATCATACTGATTGCCCTCTGCGATCAGATCCTTGATGGTCTGGGTAACCATACCGCTTCTGCCGTAAGAACCATCGTCGGTAGTAACGTAGAGATTGCCGGCAACAGCCTCCATTTCTTTCTCCAGGATCAACAGATCCTTTGTCTTACTTCCTACGATTACGTCAGCAGCCACGCCGCGCTCATGAAGCCACTTTACCTGAGGATATACAGGTGCTGCACCCACACCGCCGGCTACGAACAGAATCTTCTTGTTCTTCAGCTCTTCGATATCTTCCTTTACGAACTCGGAAGGACAGCCCAGAGGACCTACGAAATCATGAAGGGCATCGCCTTCTTCCAATACAGCCATCAGTTTAGTACCTGCACCTACGGTCTGGAATACAATGGTTACAGTGCCTGCTTCTCTGTTGTAATCGCAGATAGTAAGGGGAATTCTCTCGCCCTCGCTGTCCACACGTACGATAACAAACTGTCCGGGTTCACAGGACTTTGCTACTCTTTTTGCCTCTACCTCCATCAGATAAATGTTGGTAGTAAGCTCTTGCTTTTTTACTATCTTGTACATAATTCACCTTTCTGCCATGCGGCTCGCATAATTATTACTCTACATCCATCAAAGTGTAATTGTTTCCTTCCTCTATCAAAAGTTTGTACACTTTTTTGTTATAAATATCTACGGCAAAAAAATTGCCTGTTCTGGCCAAATTGCCCTCCACATCCTTAAGCACTTCGGCAATCATATAAAAATCACCTACATCAACTATTCCAAAAGGATACAGGTACTCATATATATACAATGCCTCTGTGTAATCAAAATGTCCGTTACCATCATAAATCTTTCCGGAAGCCAATTCGTAATCCACCACTGCATCGACAGCCTGCTGCGGAGTTACATCTGTATTCAGCTTCAGCTTGTATGTACGCTCCACCACTTCACTGCTCTTGCCATCTGCTATTCTGATGAACTTATAAACGGATTTCCCCAGCGGCATAGGAATACGTCCCCTGTATTCCGCAGAATGGGCATTGGGAGTGCTTCCATCTGTAGTATAATAAATATTCTCAGAATCTTCAAGCACCTCTATAAAAGTCGGCAAAGAATACTCACCACTGAATGCATTGATTTCAGGAGGCGGAAGTTCCTCTACATATACATAATAATCAGCTGACACCACATTGCTGACAATTCCCATCTCATTGACATAAACCGCTTTGATGGTATAGTTACCATCCTCCAGCAAAATAGGCGTTGTGTATAGTGTGCTGTTCTCATCCGGATCGCTGCCGTCCATTGTGTAATAAATCTTGCCTGTGCCAAAAGTAGTCAGCTTCAGGGGCATAATCTTATTATAATATCCGCCTTTCACACCAAATTCCGGTTCAGGTGCCAGATAACTCTGGAAAATGCTCTTTATACTCTCATTGTCGCTGGACAGGATCAATTCATTCACTGTCTTGTAATCCTCACGGGCACTATAAATAGCAATCAACTTGCCATACGCACTCTCCAACTGCTCCAGCGTCGCATCTTTTTCATTTACGATATCACGGAGCAGATACTCATATTCCATTTTATTATTTTTCTTAAAATAAACATCTGCCAGTGCAAATTTAAGTTCAATATTGGCAGGATCCAATTCCAAAGCACGTTCATAATAAGACACCGCTCTGTCATAATCTGCAACTGCCGTATAATTTTCTGCTTTTTCTATTTGATAATCCAAAGAATAATGACGGAAATGTGCCAGCCAAACTGCTGAGCCCAGGATTGCTGCCATCACCACTACACAAATCAATAAAATCAGGAAAAAACGCCTTATCTTTCCCGATGTATGTTTTTCAGTCTTATCCCAGTCTTGAACCGTCTCCCATGCTTCCTGGTCATCCCATCGCATCTGTATTTGTTCGGGCTCCGATGTTATAGGGGGGTCATGAATATCCCTTACAATATCGTTCAAAGCCTGCTCCAGATTGAACTCTATCTCCGGCTCAAAATCAGGGACAATATGAATCTCTTCACCGCAATGTTCACAGTAAAGATGATCTTCTTGCATCTCTGTCCCACATTTCGGACACTTCATAAAAATACCTCTATCCCTGTAATTTTACAGATTCCACACAATTGTTCATCAGCATGGCAATTGTCATCGGACCTACTCCTCCGGGAACCGGAGTAATGGCACTGCATTTAGGTGCAACGCTCTCATAATCCACATCACCGCAAAGGTGACCCTCGCTGTCACGATGAATACCCACATCGATCACCACTGCGCCTTCTTTCACATAGTCTTCGGTGATCATACGGGGCTTACCCACTGCCACCACCAGAATATCTGCTCTGGAAGTAACCGCTTTCAACTCCTTCGTCCTGCTATGTGTAACGGTAACCGTACCATTCTCTCGAAGCAATAACAGAGCCATAGGCTTGCCTACGATATTACTTCTGCCGATTACCACGCATTCTTTTCCGGCAATCTCAATGCCGGAGCGTTTTAACAGCTGGATCACGCCTGCCGGAGTACAGGACACAAAGCCTTGCTTGCCGATGCAGAGCGCACCCACATTCTGAGGATGAAAGCCATCCACATCTTTCAGCGGGGAAATGGCATCCAGAATCTTTTCCTCTTCCATATGGGACGGCAGGGGAAGCTGTACGAGAATACCATTTACATCAGCTCTCTCGTTCAGTTTATTGATCAGATCAAGGAGTTCCTCCTGGGATGTCCCCTCAGGAAGCTCATAAGAAAGCGACCGGATGCCGATAAACTCACATGCTTTCTTTTTGTTTCTAACGTAAACAGAGGATGCCGGATCGGCACCGACCTGAATTACCGCAAGTGTTACTTCCACACCCAAAGATTTCATTTTGGATACTTTTTCCTTTAATTCCTCTTTGATCTGTGCAGAAATCAGTTTGCCATCAATGATCTGTGCCATTACAACATCCTCTTTTCCTTTTATTTTTAGAACAATCCTACGATCTCGCCGTTTTCATTTACGTCGATGCTGTATGCTGCGGGAGTCTTAGGCAGACCGGGCATGGTCATTACAGCGCCGGTCAGCACTACTACAAAGCCTGCACCTGCAGATACATATGCTTCTCTTACATTCAATTCAAAATTCTCAGGTCTGCCCAGTAAGTTGGGATCATCAGACAGAGAATACTGGTTCTTTGCCATACATACAGGAAGATTTCCAAAGCCCAGCTTCTCGATCTGTGCCAGCTGTTTTGCTGCTGCGGGAGCAATATTTACACCCTTTGCGCCGTAAATTTCTGTAGCGATGGTCTCAATCTTCGCCTTCAGGCTAAGCTCATTATCGTAAAGCACTTTGAAGTTACTTTCCTTATTTTCCAGGGTATCCAGCACCTTTTCAGCCAGTGCCAGGCCGCCTTCGCCGCCCTTTGCCCATACTTCAGACAGAGCAAATTCACAATTTCTCTCCTCGCAGAAGGTCTTCACGAAGTCAATCTCAGCCTCTGTATCGGTGAGGAAGGAATTCAGGGTTACCACTACGGGCACACCGAATTTCTGGAGATTTTCGATGTGCTTCTCCAGGTTTACAATACCTTTTTTCAGTGCATCCAGGTTCTCGGCATTTAAATCAGCCTTGGCAACACCACCGTTGTATTTCAGCGCACGGATGGTAGCCACCAGCACTACAGCATCAGGCTTTAAGCCAGCCATACGGCACTTAATATCAAAGAATTTCTCAGCGCCCAGGTCTGCGCCGAAACCAGCCTCTGTGATCACATAATCAGCCATCTTCAGAGCTGTCTTAGTAGCTCTTACGGAGTTGCAGCCATGAGCGATATTGGCAAAAGGGCCACCGTGTACCAGCGCAGGGGTATACTCCAATGTCTGAATCAGGTTGGGCTTGATGGCATCTTTCAGAAGGGCTGCCATAGCACCTACAGCCTGAAGATCTCCTGCTGTCACGGGAGCGCCGGCATAATTGTAAGCAACTACGATCTTGGCCAGTCTCTCCTTCAGATCCTTCATATCGGAAGCAAGGCAAAGGATAGCCATGATCTCACTTGCTACAGTAATTACAAAATGATCCTCTCTCACTACGCCGTCTGCCTTTGCACCCAGACCGATTACCACGTTACGCAGCACACGGTCATTCATATCCACACATCTCTTCCAAACGATCTGTCTGGTGTCGATCTGCAGGTCATTGCCCTGCTGGATGTGGTTGTCGAGAAGGGCTGCAAGCAGATTGTTGGCAGAAGTAATGGCATGGAAATCACCTGTAAAATGGAGATTCAAATCGTCCATAGGCACTACCTGCGCATATCCGCCGCCTGCGGCACCGCCTTTGATACCGAAGCAGGGACCCAGAGAAGGCTCACGCAGTGCGATCACTGCTTTCTTGCCCATTTTGCCAAAGGCCTGTCCCAGACCTACTGTGGTAGTGGTCTTACCCTCACCTGCGGGGGTAGGATTGATAGCTGTCACAAGGATCAGTTTACCATCGGGATTGCCGCTGATCTTCTCCATATATTCGTCAGAAAGTTTTGCTTTGTATCTGCCGTACTGTTCCAGTTCTTCGGGTCTGATGTCCAGACTCTCCGCAATCTCTGTAATAGGTTTCATTACCGCTTCCTGTGCAATCTGAATATCTGTCTTCATATGATTCTCCTTTGATTATATTTCTTCCAGCAGTTGTTCAAACTGCTCTTCACTCATCAGTACCTTACGGGGCTTTGTGCCCTCTTCTTCGCCAACCACACCGTATTCACACAGCTGATCCATAATTCTTGCAGCACGGTTGAAGCCGATCTTCAGGACTCTCTGGAGCATGCCGATGGACGCCTTGTCCTTTTCAATAATAAAACGGCCTGCTTCCGCAAAATATTCGTCCCGTTCGTTGCCGCCGGATGCACCGGAGGCACCACCGCCGCCGGATACACCGATATTTTTGATCTTCTCCTCAATGTCATCTGCATAAGTATTGCCCAGTGTCTGATTCTTCAGGAAATCAACTACATCCGATACTTCCTTGTCGGACACAAAAGCCCCCTGTATACGCGCGGGTTTGGAATAGCCCTGAGGATAAAAGAGCATATCCCCCTTACCGAGCAATTTCTCCGCTCCGTTCATATCCAGAATGGTACGGGAATCCACACCGCTGGATACGGAGAATGCCACACGGCTGGGCATGTTGGCCTTGATCAGACCGGTGATAACATCCACGCTGGGACGCTGGGTTGCAATGATCAGATGGATGCCGGCTGCACGTGCCAGCTGTGCCAGACGGCAGATGGACTCTTCCACTTCTCCGGGACACACCATCATAAGATCTGCCAGCTCGTCCACAATGATTACGATCTGGGGCATCTTTGCCGGCGCGCTCTCGTCACCGTTCTCCCGAAGGCTCTCCACTTTCTTATTGTAACCCTTCAGATCACGGACATTGTAATCCGCAAATTTCCGGTAACGGTCTTCCATCTCGGAAACGCCCCAATGCAGGGCGGCCGCTGCCTTCTTGGGATCTGTTACAACAGGGATCAGCAGATGGGGAATACCGTTGTAAACACTTAACTCCACCACCTTGGGATCCACCATGATCAGCTTTACATCATCGGGATGGGCCTTATATAAAATACTCATGATCAAAGTATTGATACAAACGGACTTACCGGAACCGGTAGCTCCCGCGATCAGCATATGGGGCATCTTGGCAATGTCTGTCACCACCGTTTTACCGCCTATGTCCTTACCTACTGCGAACGCAATATTGGAGGGAAAGTCCTTGAACTCCTTGCTCTCCAGCAGATCCCGCAGTGCCACGGTCATATTTTCTTTATTGGGCACCTCGATACCGATTGCGGCTTTTCCGGGGATAGGAGCTTCGATTCTGATATCGGTAGCCGCCAGATTCAGCTTAATATCGTCCGCAAGACCAACGATCTTGGATACTTTCACACCCTGCTCAGGCTGAAGTTCATAACGTGTCACGCTGGGGCCCTGGCTGATATCGGTGATGGTCACCTTAACACCAAAAGTGTTCAGTGTCTGCTGCAGACGCAGTGCAGTTTCTTTCAATTCTCTTGCAGAATCTCCCGCTGCTGCAGTACCCTTCTGCAATCTGGAAAGAGGAGGGAACATATACTTGGCCGGAGGTTTTTTCTCTGTTTTAGGAGGCTCCGGTGCAATTGCAGCGGTTGCAGAAGAAGCTCCTGTACTTCCGTTGGAAGCAATATTCTCAGCGTTATGAACCGGTGCATGGTGAACCGCCGTACTGCCCTCGGGCTGTAATTTATGTACACGCATGCCTGCTCCGGGCGCAGCAGTAATCTCATGTGCAGGTGTGAAACCATGTGATGTGGGAACCTCAGGAGTGAATGTTTCAGAAATATCATCCGCTTCCACAGTTTCCTCCACACCGGCCCTGTGAATCCTGATGCTGCTGTCCCATTTATCCTGCTGTCCGAAATGTCCGGCGCCGGCTACAGTATGTTGACCTCCTCCGGGAATATGGCTCAGATCAGAATCTTCTTCACCACCACTATACACAATCTCATGTATATCATCACGACGTTTGGGCTCTGACTGCTTTTTCAGTGAAGTATCCAGCATAACACCGGAAACCTTTTTTTCCACACGAGGCCTTTTTTCCTGCTCCGCTTCTTCCTGTCGTTTTCTATGTTCTTCTTCTCTGCGGCTGCGCTCTTCCTCACGCTTTGCCCGCTGTTCTTCCTGCTCCTGACGGCGCTGTTCCATATACTCCCGTCTGCGCTCCGCATCCACACGGCTGCGTTCTTTCAAACGGCTACCGCCCTTTTTCACCTGACTGATCAGGGAACGTTCCGTCAGCAAAATAATGCTGATCAGGACACATAAAAGCACCACAAGAACCGTGCCCACCATCTCCAGCCACTGCAGCATAAGGAAACTGAGGCTGCCTGCGATAATACCGCCGCCACGTTTCCCCTCACTGCAGTCTGCATATAATGCTTTTATATCATATTCCTTCAAAGATGCAGCACTGCCGGAAATCAGGTCACAGATCACACCGATCATCAAAAACAGCACAACACCGGCGATCATCTTGCGCAGAGCTGTAGGATTCCCCTCATTTGCAAACCAAAAGGCAATCGCTATAAAAAGCAGCACCGGCACAATATACGCAGCAAATCCAAACAAACCGAATAACACACTGCTGACCACATCTCCTACCGGACCGATCAAGCCAAAATTACAGAAAAACAGCAGGACCATCACAACAAACAGCACAATCAGCCCTATTTCATGAAATAAAGCGCTGTCCTGAGCTGCCTGATGAGCCTGATTATTCCTTTTCCGGCTGTTGTTTCTGCTGTTCTTTCCGGAAGCTGATGTTTTTTTGCCTGATGAAGATGCCATTCCATCATACCTCTCTGTTCTAATTGTAAATTGCATTCATAAAATTATATCATTTTTCTTGGCTCTTGTCATCAGTTAATGTGATTTTCTATCATTCAGTTTTATATCGTAGTATTAATTATCTGCATTTCCCGAATCGATCATCTGATGAAGTTTTTTGATTGCATGGGTAATTCCGCCCACTTCATCAATGATACCGTATTTCACAGCCTCCTCACCCACCAGGATCGTTCCCACATCCTTGGTAAGCACTCCCGTCTCCATCATCAGCTGCTCAAGCATTTTCTTTTTGATCCTGCAATGGTCACAGACGAAACCGGTGATCCGATCCTGAATCTGCCTAAAATAATCAAAGGTCTGAGGTGCTCCGATCACCATGCCGTTCATCCGCACCGGATGAATTACCATAGTTCCTGTCTTCACAATATAAGAATAATCCGTGCTGACCGCGATAGGCACACCTATGGAATGACTGCCGCCCAGGACAAGGGACACCGTTGGTTTGCTCATGGAAGCCAGCATTTCAGCAATCGCCAGTCCTGCTTCCACATCGCCTCCCATTGTATTCAGGATCACCAACACTCCTTTGATACGGTTGCTGTCTTCAATGGCAGCCAGCTGCGGCAGCACATGTTCGTACTTTGTTGTCTTGGCATTGCCGGACAAATTTTCATGTCCCTCCACTTCTCCGATAATAGAAAGCAGATGTATATCCTGGTTTTCGCCATTTTCATCCAGAGTAACCTGTCCGGTCTTTTCGATCCGTTCTTCCCGATAAGACTCTTTGTCTCTTTTTTCTTCCTCGGAAGAACCCACATCCTTTTTGTTTTCTTTTTCTGCGTCCATTTTCTTTTCCCCCAATCCATTATTTGCAACTGCACATAAGCTTTCACATGTTAGCAGAAAGAGCTTTCACACGTAGTGTGACAAGCTCTTCCCTGTAAAGCAAAAAAGACCGTACCATCCTTCGATACAGTCTTTTCTACTTTACACACAATGTATTATGTGCAGTTATGTAAATAATATTTATGAGATTTTTATATACGCATCAAATATCAAAATCATCTTCTTCAGACACATCCAGATCAAACTGGTCATCATCTTCACCTTGCAAACGATAATCCAAAGTCTTGGGCATGTGTTTCTTGGGAACAGGAAGGGGATTTTCCAAAAATTGAATCTTGGACTGCATTTTCAATTCCGATGCCGTCTCTGACACCGGCTCAGCAGCCTCCGCCACCACTTCTGCTTCGGTTACTGCTGTTGCTTCAGCAGCAGTGGTCTGCACCTCCGGCAACACTTCTGCTGCTTTTTCTTTCACGAACACTGCTTCTATCCCAACTCCGGCAAGTACAGTAAACACAATATACAGATATGCCTCACTGCCGGCATTGGCCTTTTCCATCTGCCAAACCAAAAGCCCGGTCAAGGTAACTGCCAAGGCAATCCATACACCCTGTCTGGTATTTTTCTTGTTGCACCAAAAACTGAAGCAGCCTGCAGCCATTCCTCCAAGCAACAGGAATACATCTACAAAGCCCCATATGCTGTTACCCAAAACAGTACTTTCTACAGCAGCCATTGAAAATGCAGGCTGGTATAGTCTGTACCATGCCCAGAGAACATTCCCAAAGAATTTACCGCTGGCCAGGGCATCCACTCCAATCGTCAGGAAAAATCCGGCAACAGTCCCCAGTGCTGCGCATAAGATCACAGCACCCTTACTGCGCCAAAACACTTTGCTCTTCTCCCGCTTGCGTATCAGTATACTGATAAAAAACAAGAGTAAGGTGGCACCGAAAATATCCAGATAAATAACTATTCCGGCCACTAATCCGGTAAGCACTACCCACACGGGATTACGTGGAGCTTTCAGGCAGCCGGCCACACAGCCGAGCACAATACTGTAAAACAGGAACAGCAAAAATGCCGGAGATACTTCCGCACATATACCCACCATATAAGGTGAAAGCATCAAAAATGCAAAGGAAACCATACCGGACAGCACGCCGGCCAATCTGCGCACGGCAAAATACCAGACAAATACACCCAGTAACTGCAGTACGATCTGAAGGATCAATGCAACTGCCACGTGATTGCCAAACACCAAAAATAACACATGCAACAGCCACAGATACAAATAAGTAGCACCATGTACCACCTGGGGTACACTGCTTCCTGCCGTTACATACGCAGCCTCCAGATAGGCATTTCCCGCTGCAGCCTCGGAAATAGACATCAATTGCCCTATTCTGAGCCAAAGCCCGGCGGCCAGTAAAATCACAATGCCCAAGCTCTCCAGAACTTTCCCATATTGCTTCTTATCAGAAACAGTATCAGAATGAGCATTTTTCAAAACAAGCCTGCGCCCAAAAAGAACCAGCAGACCTGTCAGTAACAGATATGCCCCTGCGACCCCAAATCCATATTCCACCGGATAACCGGCCGCACTACAGGCATAAGCACTTAACCCAAGAATCCCGACGCATGTAGCTCCACTATAGACAATCCACAAGATATAACTGAATATATTTTTCTTCCAGCTCATAGTATGCTTACGTTTTCCTATTCTGTCTCCACATCCAAGACTTTCTCAATGTTATAGCGGGGACGCTGTTTTACTTCAATATAAATCTTACCGATATACTGACCCACCAATCCAATAGCCAGCAGCTGAATGCCTCCCAGGAACCACACAGAGAGGATCAGGGAAGTCCAGCCGGGTACCACATGACCGGAGAAATAGGAAATCAGGGCATAAATTGCAGCAAGGATGCTGCAGATGATAATTCCAAAGCCCAGCCCAAGGATCATACTGATAGGCTTCACGCTAAAGGAAGAGATACCATTGAATGCCAGGGCCAGCATCTTCTTTAAAGGATACTTGGACTCGCCTGCCACACGTTCCTTGCGGTCATAAAACACCTGATCCGTACGGTAACCGATAAGAGGCACCATGCCTCTTAAGAACAAATTGGTCTCCTTATACTGTGAAAACTGCTCCACTGCACGTTTTGACATCAAACGGAAATCTGCATGATTATATACGGTCTTAACGCCCATCAGCTCCATAACCTTATAAAAACCCTGCGCCGTGGTGCGTTTAAAGAAAGTATCTGTCTTGCGCTCTTTTCTCACTCCGTAGACAATATCACAGCCCTCGTGGAATTTATCAATCATTTCTTCGATCACATTGACATCATCCTGCAGATCGGCATCAATGGATACTGTCACATCACACATATCCTTTGCAGTGATCAGACCGGCTGTCAGCGCAAACTGATGTCCTACATTTCCCGCAAGCTTCACGCCGCGCACCTGTACAGGATAAGCCAGATGCTCTTCTTCAATCAGTTCCCATGTGCGGTCCTTACTGCCGTCATTTACGAACAGAATAAAGCTGTCCTCAGCAATCTTTCCCTTGCGGATCAGATCTGCAAGCACCTCTCTGAGAGCTGCCGAGGCAATCTTCAAAACCTCTTCCTCATTATAACAGGGCACTACAATACCAAGCTTGTCCATACATGTACCATCCTTCCAGTTACTTCATCTTTATACCGGAGTACAAACACTCCTTCATAAAAACATTTCCGAGAAATTACTCATCCCAGTTGTGATATACAGCCTGTACATCATCGTCATCCTCAAGAAGATCCAGGGTCTTCTGCAGGTTCTTGATAGCGGTCTCGTCAGACAGTTCCACATAATTCTGAGGGATCATGGTTACCTCTGCACTGATCATGGGAATACCCGCATCCTCCAGAGCCTTGCGTACCTCTTCAAAGGTATCGGGATCGGTCAGGATCTCAAAGCTGTCCTCTTCCTCCGCAAAATCCTCTGCGCCTGCATCCAGAGCAGTCATCATCAGATCATCTGCATCCAGATCACACTCCTCCTTGTCAATGATGATCTGTCCTCTCTTGTCAAACATGAAGGATACGCAGCCGGGAGTACCGATATTGCCCTGTCCCTTGGTAAATGCGCTTCTTACATTTGCTGCGGTACGGTTCTTGTTGTCAGTCAGCGCATCTACAATGATAGCGATACCGCTGGGACCGTAGCCTTCATAAGTAACATATTCGTAATTTACATTGCCAACATCGCCTGCAGCTTTCTTAATACCGCGATCAATGGTATCGTTGGGCATATTGTTGGCCTTTGCTTTTGCGATTACTGCTGCAAGTCTGTAGTTGTTTGCAGGATCGGGACCGCCCTCTTTTACTGCTACAGCGATCTCTCTGCCGATGATGGTAAAGATTTTACCCTTAGCGGCATCGTTTTTCTCCTTTTTATGCTTAATATTGGCAAATTTTGAATGTCCTGACATGTTTCATTACTCCTTTTGTCTTTGAATTTCTTTGTCTTTAAATTTCTTTCATTTATACAAATAAAGCTACTGTCTATAGCCTTTATTCCCTTATTTTTTACTTTCCTGTTTTTCTTTCTCTGTTTCTTCCTCTGCAGTTTCCTCGGGAAGCTTGGTTACAAGTACACTCTGGATCATTTTATTCTGAACAGCGAGAATCTTGAAGTTATATCCCTGATAATCCACGTCAAATTCTTCGTCCGGCTCAGGAATCCTGTCCAGCCTGTAAATCATGAAGCCGTTCAGGGTCTCAAATTCCACATCATCAAAGCTGATATCGAACAGTTCTTCCAACTCCTCCAGAGGAGTCTTGCCCTCCATGATGTACTCGTCATTTCCTTTGTCTTCTATATATTCCTGCTCCTCGTCGTACTCATCCATGATATTTCCGACGATTTCCTCCAGAATATCCTCCATGGCAATCAGACCATCGGTCTGACCGTACTCATCCACCACAATAGCCATCTGCAGTTTTCTGGACTGCATGTCCTGGAACAGTTCGTCGATATTTTTGGTCTGAGGCACACAATAAGGATCACGAAGCAGATCATTTAAATCACTCAGCGCTTCATTGATGCCTTTGTTTCTGGCCTGGAAGCGCAGTGCATCTTTCAGGTGCAGAATACCGATAATATGATCAATATTTTCTTCATATACGGGATAACGGCTGTGCTTACCCTCCAGCATGAAATCGATGGCATCCTGAAGCAAGGTGGCAGCATCAATGGAAACAATATTTTTCCTGTTCGTCATAATATCCTGCGCTTCTTTTTCACCATATTCAAAGATGTTGGAGATCATCTCCGCCTCACTGGTCTGAATAACACCCTGTTCATGTCCTTCCTGGACCATGTTGATGATTTCTTCTTCTGTCACATCACTCTCATCTTTATTATCGCGCACACCAAACAGATACAGGATCACCTTAGCAGTCCCGGAAGCAAAACCTGTAACGGGACGGAGAAGCATGGTGACCAGATTTACAATGTTTACACAGGCATATGCCCATTTTTCAGGAGCCCTGACTGCAACTTTCTTGGGGAGCAACACACCAAATATCAGCAATATGTACATCAGCAGGAAAAAAGTAATGATGGTAGCCGCTGAAGTGAGCACCTGCTCCGACACAACTGCTCCCTTCAATAAACTCTTCACGAGTATCTCCAGCCCCATCCGGAGTTTTCCTCTCCACATATGCAGATATACAAATCCACAGATGAGATTCATCAGCATTACAACTGTCTGGAACGCATTTTCAAAGTTTTCAGGCTCATTTATGATCCGATTCAGGCGGATGGACTTTTTATCGCCATCCTCTTGCGCCTTGCGCTCCACTTCCTTGTAACTCAAACTGTTTTTGGCAGTTTCGAATCCAAACAGGAATACATCAATCACTACGATCAACAGAAAAAAAATAATACTGGCAGTAGGCCCACTGTCATCCATTTCAAAAAAATCCTCTCTTTCAACATCTACTCTTTTGTTTTGTACTTTCCGGCCCTCTGCTATTTTCAGGCACAGAACAGTCACATTACAATATACCACCTCCAGTCTCATTCGTCAAGAACCGCACCACTATGTATCCAGTTCTAAACTTATCATCAGAGCCTTATTCACTCTCTGCATGATTTCTCCGTCCAGATGGCAGACCTTATCCTTCAAACGCTTTTTGTCTATGGTGCGCAGTTGCTCCAGCAGGACCACGGAATCCTTATCCATGTCGTACCTCTTGGCATTCAGTTCAATGTGGGTGGGCAGCTTGGCTTTGTTCATCTTGGAGGTGATCGCCGCGCAGATTATGGTGGGGCTATGCTTGTTCCCCACATCATTCTGTACGATCAGTACCGGTCTGATCCCGCCCTGCTCCGAGCCGATCACCGGTCTTAAATCTGCGTAGTACACGTCCCCTCTTCTCATGCTTCCTCCATTCCGCCCTTACCGTTCGTAAGTGACCTCTTCAGCTTCACAAGTAGTATTGCCGATTTATCCGGAGGTATTCAATTTTAAAACGGAAATCACCAGGTCAAATAGTCTTTGATAGCGATTGTCTTTCCGCCTCTCTTATAAACTCTTGGAACTCTGTTGCCTATGCAGCACAGCAGTTCATAATGAAAACGGCCTGATAATTCTCCCAGGATTTCCGCGCTGATCTGCTCCTTACCGTCACAACCGATCAAAGTCACCTTATCCCCCTCTTCTGCCAGGGGAATATGGGTTACATCTACCATAAACTGATCCATGCAGACCCTGCCCAGAATCGGCGCCCTCTTGCCCCGGATCAGCACCTCTCCCTTATTACTCAAGCCTCTGGGGTATCCGTCACCGTATCCTATGGGAATGGTAGCCACTCTCATATCCTTGGACGCAACAAAAGTTCCGCCGTAGCTGATGGGCTGACCGGCTGACACGTTCTTTACAAACACCACTCTGCTGTACCAGGACAAAGCAGGCTGCAGACGGATCTGCTCTCTGCCGATTTCTTCGGATGGGTACACTCCATAAAGGGCAATCCCGGCACGCACCATATCAAATGAAGCTTCCGGCATTTCCATGATACCGGCGCTGTTGGCACAATGCTTTATGGGAATCTGTCGTCCCAGAATTTCTTCTGCTCTATTTACAAAATCCTGAAAGCTTTCTTTCTGATCGCGTGCCGGCTCCTTGTCAACTTCATCCGCTCTGGCAAAGTGCGTGAAAATCCCTTGAATCTCCAGCTCCGGATAAGACGCAACCTTTTTTATAAAAGCAAGCCCGTTTTCATCCGGCGTTATACCAATACGTGACATTCCGGTATCCACCTTCACATGAACCTTGATCCGCTTGCCGGTCTTGACGGCAGCTGCAGCAAGCTGTTCTGCCATATCCTCCCTGAACACTGTAAGAACAATATCTTCCTCAGCAAGCTGTTCATAACAGTATGGGAAGGTATACCCCAGAATCAACAGCGGCTTCCTGATGCCGGCTTTTCTCAATGCAAAAGCTTCCTCTGCGGTAGCCACTGCAAAACCATATATGCTTTCTTCCTGCTCCAGACATACTGCAATGGGCTCTGCGCCGTGACCGTAACCGTCCATCTTGATCACAGCCATCATTTTCACATGCTCCGCAAGTCCTTTTTTTAACTCATGTATATTATTTAAAATAGCATCCAGGTCGATCTCTGCCCAGGTCCGCTGAAAAAGTGCCAGCCTGGTCTCCATCTCCTGTTCTCTTGTTTCGTCCATAATATAATCGCTCATGTAAATCCTTCCTTGCTCTTACGCTAAAGAATCAACCTGCATCGGCAGATCTCCTGCCATACAGCCATGCTCTCCCCATATAGCAGCCACTCTGTCTCCGGCCGCTCCGTGAAGGGCAGCTCCCACAGACGCCGCCTCAAAACCATTCAAGCCCTGAGCCAACAGACCACCGATAATTCCTGCCAGCACATCACCGCTTCCTGCGGTGGCCATACCGCTGTTGCCCCGCAGATTCACACAGATGGGACCTTCTTCCCCGGCAATAAAGGTTCTTGCACCCTTAGCTGCAACAATAAAATGCCGCTCCTTTGCCAGCGCTTTCGCAAATCCGGCCAGGTCTTTTTTCAGTTCGGGAATTCCTCTGGAAAGGAGTCTGGAAAGTTCTCCCACGTGAGGTGTCACAATGATCGTTCTCCCCGCAGCACCTTGTGAAGCCAATTCTTCAACCATTTTTCCATCTTTCGCCAGAAGGTTTAAACCGTCCGCATCCACCACCAGGGGTTTGCGTCCCTCGGCGATCACTGCTGTCAAATTCTCAAGAGCATCCTGACCGGTCCCGATTCCCGGACCAATGACAATCACATCCGCCCAGGCAATGCCGGCAGTCAGATCCTCACAGGTTCCGTATAAGGCCTCCGGAACAGTTGTCTGGAGGATCTCCCGATTCTCCGGTGCACTGATCACCTTTACCATTCCTGCACCTGTGCGATACACCGCTTTTGCCGCAAGCACTGCCGCGCCGGCCATCTTCATGCTGCCTGCCACCAGCAGTACTTTCCCAAAAGTTCCTTTATTGCCGGCCGGATCCCTCTTAGGCAGAAGTGACACCGGCTCCTCATTATAATAGAACATACCTGGCATCTGCCCGAAAAAGCTTTTTTCAGAAATTCCAATCTCCGCCTTTTGCACTTCTCCTGCATAAGTAACGCCCGGATAAAGCACAAGGCCTCTTTTCACAAACCCAAATGTCACCGTCAGATCAGCGCTAACTGCACATCCCAGCACCATACCGATGTCAGAATGAATGCCGCTGGGAATATCCAACGCCACTTTAAATCCACTTCTGTTATTAAAATCTTCTATTTCCCTGGCATAATCCCCCTCAACCGGACGTGACAGACCCACACCAAAGAGTGCATCTACCAGAATGGTATATTCTATGTCAGATGCCTGGTCATTTTCACAAAAAAATACCGGGTAATGCACTAAAATACTGCGCTGCCTTCTCCACTGTGCGGAGGCCTTGGCCTCATCACCCACACATTTTATCCAGACCCGATAGCCGGCCTCACAGAGGAGTCTTGCCAGCGCCAGGCCATCGCCGCCGTTGTTTCCCACTCCCGCAAGAATAAAAACACGCTTTTTGTTCAGGGGTAAGCCTGCAAAGCGTGCCTCTATTGCCCGAAATGCCTCCAGCGCCGCACGCTCCATCAGAACCATTCCGGGGATTCCCAGCTTTTCTATTGTATTGGAATCATACTGCTTCATCTCTTCAGCAGTTACAAGATATTCCATATGATCATGCCTTTCTTTCGCCCGCACTTCCTGCGGTGCTTCCATTTTCCTGCATATAGCGGTTGATTTTGTAGGAGAGCTTCATCAGGCTGTCGGACAAATGCACATTCTCCACCTGGATCCCCTTAGGTACGTTCAAATCCACGTGAGCAAAATTCCAGATGGCGCGGATTCCGTTCTGCACAAGTCTCTCCGCCACCTCCACTGCACCGGCCTTGGGAATGGTCAATACAGCAATATCAATATCCTTTTCCCGCACGAACCGCTCCAATTCCTCCATGGGAAGGATCCGGATTCCCCTTACTTCCTTGCCAATCAAATCGGGATTTTTATCAAACATTCCCCGGAAGATAAATCCTCTTCTCTCAAAATTCATATAATTGGCCAAAGCACTTCCCAGATTACCGGCTCCTATGATCACCAGGTTGTGCACCTGGTCCATACCCAGAATTTTACCGATTTCCTTATATAAATACTCCACATTGTAACCGTAGCCCTGCTGTCCAAAGCCTCCGAAATTATTAAAATCCTGACGGATCTGCGAAGCAGTCACTTTCATGATCTCACTCAATTCCTGGGAAGAGATCCGCTCCACGCCAGCATCCTTCAAATCTCCCAGATATCTGAAATATCGGGGCAGCCGGCCGATTACAGCCTGCGAAATCAATTTAGTCTCCATAGGTGCTTCCCCCTACGCTTTCTGATAATACTATACTATTTATTTTACCAGATGTTAAATATTTGTCAATGTGTTCACTAATTCTTGTTCTGATTTCTTGTGTAGGATTACAATACATGTGTTACAACTGAATAAATAAAAAGTGCGAGAACCCATCTCTTTGTTATACTTAAGTCACCACAACAAAAAATACAAAAGGAGTTGGTTCTCGCATGGCAAGTATAACA
>SVFF01000020.1 GCA_015057005.1 Lachnospiraceae bacterium
GATCTTGCCGATGTTTAATTTTCTCTGATGGAACATAGGCAAGGGATTGAGACCCTCTAAGGGTGCTCCGGGAATGGTCATCACTTGAATCTTTACTGACATGATGTAATAATCCTCCGCTTTCTGTGGTGTTTGTTGTTCATATCTTTTGTAACATTATAGTATGGCACCTGTCTTAAATTACAGGCCTTTGCGAATAGTCCATTCACTGAAATTATATCATAAATCTGCAAAAAGTACATTCCTATTTCCCATATTTTTATGCATATTTTGTGCATAATTTATGCAAATTCAAATTCAAGCATTGGAAGAAGCACTTTTCACTAATTGTTCTGGGCAGCAATCTTCTCTGCCAGTTCTGTCAGATACATCCAGCGTTCCATTTTTTCTTCTAATCTGCGGCTTACTTCCTCCTGCTCCTTTGTAAGCTCCTGAAGTTTTAAGCTGTTGGTTGCATTTTGGAGGATCCGGGCATCCAAGTTTTCCAGCTTTTCCTCCAAGGCCGCAATGTCGGCATCAATGGTATCGTATTCACGCTGTTCATTATAAGTGAATTTCAACTTTTTGCTGACATTCTGGTCGCTTGAGCGCTTCCAATTCTTGCTGCTGATATTTTTTTCGGCAACATTACCTTCTGCCGGCTTCTGAGCCGGCTTTTTGTCAGTTACTGCACCGCCGCCAAAAATCTGCGACTGTTTCAGACCGCCATCCTCAGTATATTTCTCCGGATAGCGAAGAGCTCTGGATCTTAAATAATCCACGTACCCGCCCTCATACTGCTGGACATGACCTTCTCCTTCAAATGCAAATATACGGTTCACCACTCTGTCCAGGAAATAGCGGTCGTGGGATACCGCCACCACGATACCGTCAAAACTGTCCAGGTAATCTTCCAGAATGCTCAAAGTCTGAATGTCCAGATCGTTGGTAGGCTCATCAAAGATCAGCACATTGGGAGCCTGCATCAGGATCCGCAGCAAATACAGTCTTCTGCGCTCACCGCCGGAAAGCTTGCCGATTTTCGACCATTGCATGGTGCCGTCAAAGAGAAAACGCTCCATCAGCGCAGATGCTGTGACTGGTCCGTCCGGGGTCTGAATGATTTCCGCCACTTCTCTCACATATTCGATGGCCTTCATATTCTCATTCATGTGCACATTGTCCTGGGCGAAATAGCCGATTTTGATGGTCTCGCCCAACACAATGGTACCGGCATCAGGCAGCACCTCTCCCACCAGCATCTTAAGAAGCGTACTTTTACCGCTTCCGTTGGGTCCCACGATACCAATGCGGTCTCCCTTCACAAAATGGTATGAGAAATCCTTCATCAGTACCAAATCTCCGTACGCTTTGGTGAGACCATCAATCTCCAGTGTCTTCCTGCCCATTCTGGAAGCCATGGAGGACATCTCCATCCGCTGTTCTTCGATGGGGCCGGCCTGATTCATCAGATCTTCTATGCGCTGAATGTGGGCTTTTTGCTTGGTAGAACGGGCTCTGGCACCCCGATGGAGCCAAGCCAACTCTTTCCTTAATATATTTTGACGTTTTTTCTCGCTGGAATGCTCTATATTCTGGCGCTGCATTTTCAGGCCTACGTACTCCGCATAAGTGCCCGGATAACTGTAGATTTTTCCGTGTTCCACCTCCACAATGCGGTCCACCACTCTGTCCAGGAAATAACGGTCATGGGTTACCATTACCACAGCTCCCCGGAAACTGATCAAATAGTCCTCAAGCCACCTGGCCATCTCATTGTCCAGATGGTTGGTGGGCTCGTCCAGGATCAGGATCTCCACCTTCTGAAGCAGGGTATTTACCAAAGCGGCACGTTTCTTTTGTCCGCCGGACAGCTGCTCTACAGGCTGGTCAAAATCTTTTAAGTCAAGACTGTTGAGCATTGCCTTGGCATCACTTACCAACACCATGTCATTCTTATCCAGGCCTGTTAAAGCCGCACTAAGGACAGTATCTCCCTCTGCAAACATGGGAGTCTGGGGCAGGTAAGCCATTTTAACATTGCGGCCCATGATCACTTCACCATCGTCCGTCTCCTCAATTCCCGCCAGGATCTTAAGCAAGGTACTCTTGCCCATGCCATTAGTACCGATAACACCGATCTTCTCCCCCTCCTGAATATGAAAAGCAGCATCCTCAAAAAGAGTCCTGTCCGTATATGCTTTTGAAAATCGTTCCATTGTCAATATATTCATTTCCATATCCTCTACATGTTCAACAAGATAACTGCAACTATGCCGAAAGCATAGCCTGCAAGCTGCTTTTTACTGAGTCTTTCCTTATATATGGTAATTGCCAGGATAAATCCCAGCACAACTGCACCGGCGGATACCGTAGGATAAAGGATGGTGCCGGGAAGCATAGTCACCAGCACGATCACGATCATATTGGAGATACCGTTGGCAGAACCGTTCAGTGCACCAAAGCCCACACAAGGAAAAATACTTTCTCTCAAATCTTCTTTGCACACCAGGGAAAGGATCATAAACAGCACTCCGGAAACAAAAAGGCCTACGATCATAAATTCATTTTTATATCGTCCGTCAAAAGCAATGGGCTGCACCTTCTGTACTGTAGCGCAGATACCGTTACCCAAGAAACCGATCAAAACATATATAAACCACTTTAAGGACAAGGCAGTGCTCAGTTTTTCCGAACGTTCCTCCCCCGCATCATTCATACCCTTAAGTTCATTGATCAGCACCAGAGAAATACACAGGCATACAGCACCGGCCGCTCCAAGAGGGCTTAATTTTTCATTCTGTGCCACAATGCCATACATGGTGGGAATCACCAGAGAATAGGACATCACCAGGGTGCTTAATGCCAACGGTCCGTTCTTAATTGCCAGGAAATTACCTCCGATAGCCGCTGCGTAGCAGACACCAAATGCCACAGAATAGCCCAATACTGCCGGGCTGTACGTAAACTGAAAGCCTATACCGAACATAAAGAAGATCATTGCCACAAAAGATGAAATGGCCGAAAAAAAGAAGGTATTGGATTTACGGGCCACCAGACCGTACTGTTTTGCCACAATATTTTGGGTTGTATTCAATAAAATGACCATTGACAATAATAAATATTTCATTATGCTTTTCCTCCCGGGATTTTTCTCTTACTGTCTCTGTATTGCTTGGGTGTCATACCGAACTTCCTTTTAAATGCAGTAAAAAAACTATATACAGATACATAGCCCACCATCTGGGCCACTTCTCCCACCGGTGTATCCGTTTTTTCCAAAAGATGACTTGCATTCTGCATTTTCAGGAAAAATATCCGCTCACTGAAGCTTTGACCGTAACGCTTCTTGACAATACGCTGCAGCTGCTGGGTACTGATGTGAAGCTGTCCGGCCAGTTCCTCCAGGGAAGGATTTTCGTGAAATCTGCTGTTGATATAGTTTTCTATAATATAATCCCGATAGCTGGTATTTTCAAGGGTAACCTTTGCCGTCCGCATGTCTGTGGTGGTGGACAACCCGTCTTTTACGAGAAAAACAATTTCCTGGAGACAAGCTGCAATCAAACGGTCACTGTCCTCGTAGTGATAACTTTGATAAATCATCAGTCTTTTAAAGGAACCGAAATGATCGAAGCTGCGAAGTACTGCAATTCTGTCCCGATCCAAAAGCTGTCGGAACCGCTCCTCATAGCGCTCTTCCCCATCATATTTCACTGGCTGAATATCAAACAGCAGGCCCACACTGCGGGATTCCTCGGCTATAAATGCCCGATGTAAAAGATTGGACGGTACAATCGCCAGATCTCCCTGATACAGAGTTTCCCTTCCATCCTGGGTAAAAATCTCCAAGCTGCCGTTCATAGCATAGAAAATTTCATACCACCTGTGGGTATGAAATTGAGAATGCTCTGCATGATGATCCTCCAGGGGGATTGGTACCGCATTTGCGTTCAAAAATGTAAAAAAGGCATCTCCCACCGTAAAATGATACTCATCAAACGTCGTTATCCCCATCATCCTTCTACCGTCCTTTTTTAATGTCAGTCCGCATATCCGACTCATTGTTCTATGTTTTATTCCAATTTTGTATCGACATTTGATTTTATCATATTTGTATCTAATTTTCCACAAAAAAACTATTTTCAAATATCATTCGGAAGCGTAAAATAATATTTGGTAATATTGCCATATATTACAGTCTCTTTTATGATGTATGTGGCTTAAAATCTTTACTATACCAAGAAAGGATACTGTGAGCAATGAGCGAAAGAAAAGAACTTTTGTTTTCCTACTTAGATCAGGTCTTCGAACCCAAGAGCAGCCTGTCGCCGGACAGTCTGGCAGACAAATGGCGCATCATCCCATACGAGACCGAAAACTGGAGCGGCAATCTCCTGGCTGCCACTTCAGAATGTAACCCGGAGGATATTTCCTTCAACCCTAACCTTACAGGTTGGTACAAAATTTATGTGGGTCTTTTACATCCCGGAGTTATCTCCATGAAACTTTCCTCCGATCCGGCATTTTTTGCAAATGGCACCTCCCGTACCGTAAACAATCCGGAATTTAACTATGCCAGAGGTGTATTTTTGGAAGAAACCCTTTGGCGCTGTGCGGATATGACCGGTGAGAGCATCATTCTCTCCAACCGCAAGATCCACGAACAGCACCAGTCCCGCATTACCAACATCCGCTTTGTACCTATGACAGAGGAAGAAATTGCCGAATATCTGGCAGAAGAAGCCCGCACTGACACCAAGCGCATCTACGCCACCGACGATATGCACGACCGCTTCTACTTCACCAACCTGGAATGTCTGGAGGACTGGGCTCCCGTTGTCTTAAAATACAGACATTCCGACGTAGAGTGGATCTCCATGGAAGAGATCAGGCTCTTTGCCTCCGGACAGATCCCCGTAGCGGATGTAAATAATTTTGCATTCCCCAGAAAGGGCGACAAGAACGTACAGGCCCAGATTGCAAAATTTGATTTTGATGAAGTGCTGCGCTATCTGGTAGACCTGGGACACGACAATGGTTATAAGATGAGCGTTTCTCTGCGTATGGGCGCATGGGGTATTGGTTTCCCCTTCGACCAGTTCTATTTTGATAATGATTTTGCCAAAAATCATCCGGAATACCGCTGTGTGGACCGAAACGGCGATGCTTTCTTCGCCCTCTCCTACGCTTATCCTGAAGTACAGCAATATTTGATCGATTATCTGGTGAATGCCGCCAAATCCGGCTGTGATGCAGTGACACTGATCTCTCACAGAGGTATCCCTTATTTGTCCTTTGAGGAGCCTGTTGTAAAGCGTTTCTACGAAAAATATGGTGAATATCCTTACGATCTGCCCATCGACGAGCCCAGACTTCACGGCATCCACTGCGAGATCATGACAGAGTTTGCCCGCAATTTAAGAAAAGCCCTGGATGATAATTATGGCAAGAACAAAGTGGCGATCCACCTTCGCTCCCTCTACTCCGTATTCGACACCGACTACATCGGCATCAACGTGGAGGAATGGGCAAAAGAAGGTCTGTTGGATGCCATCATCTGCTATCCTCAGCGCTATTATGAGAATTATGCCGGCGACATCTGGCAGGAAGGCAAAGATTACCGCATCGACATCGACAAATATACCGATTATGTGATCCACAACGGCCGCAACACCAACACCCACACCGGCGATATCCACGAATTCTGCCCTGCCTACACCAACTACCGTGGAGAGCTTTGCGGTCCCGCTACACAGGCAGAGCGCATTGGCCAGTGGATGGCTCTGGAAAAAGAATATGGTGTAAAGATTTACATTGATTTTATGGGACGCCACCACGACAACGAAGGATACAAACAGCGTGTATTGGATCTGTACAATAACGGTGCCGAGCGCATCAGTATGTGGGATACTTACGGCAGAGTACCTTGCACCGCCATGTGGAATATCGCTTCCAAGTGCGGACACAAGGATGAACTGGCTGCCATGGATGCCAAAGAATCCTACCGTGTTTACTGGATCCGCAGACTGGCCGGTTTCGATGTCAGCCGCTACGATCCTTTCTGGGGCGGTTGATTTTAACCTTATTATTTGATCAAACAGAAAGAAATAGTATAAGTAATAATATATAGAAAGGCAAAACATGAACGAAAGAAAAGAACTTTTGTTTTCCTACATGGATCAGGTCTTTGAGCCCAAGTCCAGCCTCTCTACCGAGAACCTGATGGACAAATGGCGCATTGTACCTTATGAATGCGAAAACTGGAGCGGCAATCTCCTGGAAGCAACTGACGCAAGCAATCCCGGCGATATTTCTTTTAACCCCAACCTGACCGGTTGGTACAAGATTTATCTGGGCCATTTATACCCCGGTGTTTTCTCCGTGAAACTGACTTCCGATCCCGCATTTATGGCAAGTGCCACCTCCCTTACCGTTGACAACGCAGAATTTGCCTACGGTAAAGGCTCCTATCTGGAGGAAAGCCTCTGGCGCTGTGCGGATATGACCGGCGAGAGCATCATTCTCTCCAACCGCAAGATCCATGAGGCACACCAGTCCCGCATTACCAACATCCGCTTCGTGCCCATGACCGATGAGGAAGTTTCGGCATATCTGAAGGAAGAAGCACGCATTGACACCAAGCGTATCTACGCTACCGACGACATGCACAACCGCTTGTATTACGACAATCTGGAAGGCATGGAAGATTGGGAGCCCGTGGTGTTAAAATATGCCCATTCCGATGTAGAGTGGATTTCCATGGAAAAAATGAGACTGACTCCCCGTGAAAAACTTCCCATGGACAAACTGGAACAGCTTGTTTTCCCCAGAAAGGGCGACCGTAACGTAATGTTCCAGAGTCTCAAATTCGACTTTGATGAAGTGCTGCGCCATTTGGTTGATTTGGGCCACGAAAAGGGCTACAAGATGAGCATTGCCCTGCGCATGAGTAACGGCGGCATCGGTTATCCCTATAATATGCTTCCTCAGGACGACAACTCTTTCGCGAAGGAGCATCCAGAGTACCGCTGCAAGGACCGAAACGGTGATTTCGTCTCCAACCTCTCCTACGCTTATCCCGAGGTTGCCCGGTACATGATCGACCAGGTAGTCAATGCTGCAGCTTGCGGCTGCGACGCTGTGAACCTGATCGCCAACAGAGGTGTCCCTTATGTGCTTTTCGAAGAACCTGTGGCAAAACGTTTCTTTGACAGATACGGCGAATACCCTTACGAACTGCCCATTGACGATCCCAGACTCAACGCTATCCACTGTGAGATCATGACTGAGTTTGCCAGAAACTTAAGAAAAGCTCTGGATGATCGCTACGGCAAAGGAAAAATCGCCATCCATCTACGCGGCTTCTACTCTGTATACGATACCAAGTACGTGGGCATTGATGCCAAGCAGTGGTCGAAGGAAGGTCTGATCGACACTATCATCACTTATCCTCAGCGTAATTTCGAACATCTGGATGGGGATATCTGGCAGGAAGGTAAGGACTATCGCATTGATCTGGATAAATATACCGATTATGTAGTCCATAACGGCCGTAACGTCTACACCCACATCAGCTGGATTGAAGATTTCCAGCCCGGATTCACCAACTATCGCGGTGAAATCTGCGGTCCTTCTACTGAGAAAGAACGTATCGGTGAGTGGATGGCTTTGGAAGAAAAATACGGCGTAAAAATCTACATAGAACTGATGGGCCGCTACCACACCAACGAACGGTTAAAAGAGTTGGTACTGAACTTCTACGAAAACGGCGCTGAGCGCATCGGCATGTGGGATTCCTGTGGTCGCGCGCCCAGAACAGCCATGTGGAATATTGGCGCCAAATGCGGGCACAAGGATGAACTGGCTGCCATGGATGCCAAGGCAGACTATAAAGTTTACTGGATCCGCCGTCTGGCAGGCAATGATGTAAGCCGCTATGATCCTTTCTGGGGAGGCTGATAAACAAATGGAACAGAACAAAATCCTTAAAAAAAATAATTTTATATACTGTATCACCCTGGTACTGTACAACTATACATCATTGACTCTTATCACCGGATCCATTATTCAGAGTTTCATGATCGAGAGCGGCATCAGCGAACAGCGTGTAGCTACTTTCGTGTCCATTCTGCAAGTGGTACAGGCCGTAATCATGATCTTCTGCTCCGGCTTGATCGATAACTTAAAAAATGTTATCAAAGTATCCGCATTGCTGCAGTTGTTCACCTTCCCTCTGTTTGGTGTACTTGTACTCTTCTGTTACTTTAATGAAGTACCTGTAGACCTGAAGTATTGGACCATCATGATCGTTGGCATCGCAGTGAACATGCTGATCAGTATGTGTACGATCCTGGCTTACAAACTACCCTTCCACATCATGGATATGAAATCCTACGGCAAGCTGATCGCCTTTTCCGGTGCTGCCGGCGGTCTTTGCAGTATGGGACTTTCCCTGTTGATGACATTTACACTGGCACGCTGGGATTACTTCACTGTAATGGGAATGATCTTTGGAGTAGGCGGCATCCTCACCATTGTGGTGTCCCTTTATATGCTTCGTTTAAAAGAGGTTGGAACCCTTCCTCCCAAAAACGAAAGTGCTCCCAAGAAAAACATGCTTCTGTACAGACCTTTTTACATCCTGCTGATCCCCAACCTGCTCCGCGGTATCGGCTATGGCATCATCAGCCTGGCCGTTATGATCGGTTATTATTATGATATTCTGGACAGCACCACCAGTAGTTATCTGCTGGTAATCAGTAACCTAGCTTCCATTGCCGGCAACTATTTCTTCGGTCTCTTTGCCAAGAATGAAGGTAAAAAGGAAGGAAAACTTCTGCTCATCTCCACCACCTGTATGTTCCTGCTCTTCCCCTTCATGCTGGTGGGTAAAAATGTGTGGATCTTCCTGGGTGTGTACTGCCTGATCCTCTTCTTACGTCTGTTCATGGACAACGCGATTCCGGTTATGGTCTTCCGTATCGTGGACTATGATACCGTCGGCCAGTACTCTGCATGGCGTATGATGGTACATACTCTGGGCATCGCCATTGCAGGTTTCATCTGCATCCCCATGCTGGAGCTGTTCGGCGGTGTGCTTACTTTGATCCTGACCGGCGCGATGCTGCTGATCTGCGCGATTGCGTACTATGTGGTTGAGAAGCAGAAATAAAACAACACTGATTACTTGCAGCAAAAGTATACAATCAAAAATTGGCCAACAAAAAATCCCGCACATTCATTTGGCAAATGAATGTGCGGGATTTTTTTTATGGACCAGACGGGAGTCGAACCCGTGTCCAAAAGCCCATTCCCTGTCCTTCTACTATCATAGTTTGTTATCTTGGATTACTCCCATTCCCTCCTATGCCGGGAAACAAACAGCCCCACATATTCAGTAGCTTCATCATACGCCCATGCGCGCAAAGCTTAACGCATGTCGTTTCTCACTTAGTCGATGCCCGGATTCTAAAGAATGAGTGCTCTAGAGCGGACAGCTGCCATTAGGCAGCGTATGCTAAATTATCTTCAGCGTTTAGTTTAATTGTGTGATGTAACGTATCACGACGGATAGCTTCTCCAGCTGCAAGACCCCTGTCGAAACCTTGACTGGCCCTTAAGCATTTTTAGTATAATGATTTGCTGACATGTTGTCAACAAGCATGCTTTTATTTTTATGAAAGTTTTACAAACAATGCCGGGCAGCGTGCTGCTTTTAACCATTTTTTCGGCATCGACAACACTGCTACATCCGGGCGCTGACCTTGAATTCCTTCTCGGCCTCACGCTTCTGATCCTTCTTGGCGATGGTTTCACGCTTATCATAGAGCTTTTTACCACGTGCCAGACCGATCTCCACCTTGGCTCTGCCGTCTTTGAAATACACTTGCAGAGGCACCAAAGTGTAGCCTTTTTCCTTGATCTTGCCGGTCAGCTTGTTGATCTCATACTTGTGCATGAGCAGCTTTTTTACCCGCAGGGGATCCTTGTTGAAAATATTGCCCTTCTCATAGGGACTTACGTGCATACCATACACGAACACTTCACCGTTCTCAATGCGGATAAAGGCTTCTTTGATGCTGCATTTGCCCATGCGCATGGACTTTACTTCCGTGCCGTGAAGGGCAATGCCCGCCTCATAAGTCTCGTCAATGAAATAATCGTGGTACGCTTTTTTATTGTTTGCCACTAATTTTTGTTCTTGTTTTGCCATAAATATTTACTCCTCCATCAGTGAAAAATCAATGGTTCTGGTCATTTTATCACAGGAATCCACGCAAATCTTAACGGGCATGCCCAGTTTGAAGGTCCTGCCGGTAGCTTCCCCAATCATCTCGTAGGTGCTCTCGCTGTAGTAATAATAATCTCCGGGAAGTTTGGACACATGGATCAGTCCCTCCACGGTGTTGGGCAGTTCCACATAAACGCCCCACCCGGTGATTCCGGAAACCACGCCCTCGTAAATTTCACCCAGATGGTCTTCCATATACTGCACTTTTTTCAGTTTGTCAGTCTCCCGCTCCGCCTCATCAGCTCTGCGCTCCAGGGTTGAGGACTGCTTGGCCACCTCCGGTAAAATCTCCCGGTAATGGGCGATGCGTTCCTCTTTTAACCTTCCCCGCAGCTGTTCTTTAATGATACGGTGTATCTGCAGATCAGGATATCTGCGGATGGGGGAAGTAAAGTGACAATAGTACTGGCAAGCCAGGCCGAAATGTCCGGAACTTTCCACACTGTACTTTGCCTGTTTCATGCTGCGTAAGGTCAGGCGGCTGATCATGGCCTCCTCAGGGCTTCCTGCAATACGGTCCAAAAGCTTCTGGATCTCTTTGGGATGAATCTCTTCACTGCCAACTTTGCTTCCGTTTCTGCCCAAGGTCTTCATATAATAACCGAAATTGTTGATAAACGCTGCCAGTTTCTGCAGTCTGTCCCTGTCAGGCACATCATGGACACGGTACACAAAGGGAAGCTCCTGCCAGTAGAAATGCTGAGCCACGGTCTCATTGGCCGCCAGCATGAAATCTTCGATAATATTGGTGGCTACATTGCGCTCGTAGGGCTTGATGTCAATGGGTCTGCCTTCTTTGTCCAACAGGATTTTGCACTCCGGGAAATCAAAATCAATAGAGCCACGCTTGCGGCGCTTTGCACGAAGCAGCGCTGCCAGTTCTTCCATCTGTTTAAACATAGGGAGAAGGCCGGCATATTCTTCAAAAATATCTGCCGTCTCCTCAGCCATTATTTTCTCGGAAGACACAGTATTTTTTGCGGCCTCGGAAGCATTCTTGGAATCCTTTTCCGAATCAGCAGTCAGCAATTTCTTCACCGTAGTGTAGGACATTCTCCTATCCACCCGGATCACAGACTCACAGATCTCATAATCCACGATCTCGCCTTTTTCATCAATCTGCATCAGACAGCTTAAAGCCAGTCTGTCTACCCCTGCATTTAAGGAACAAATGCCGTTTGACAGCGCATGGGGAAGCATGGGGATCACACGGTCCACCAGATACACGCTGGTGCCCCGCTTTAAAGCTTCTCTGTCCAGTGCGGAATATTCCTGTACATAGTTGGTCACATCCGCGATATGCACGCCCAGATGATAATATTTCCCGTCGAAGCTAACACTGACGGCATCATCAAGATCCTTGGCATCCTCACCGTCAATGGTCACCATGGTCACATCACGCAGATCTCGCCTGCCGGCCCGGTCTGCCTCAGAAACTTCCTGTGCCACCCGCTCCACCTGGTTCATGATCTTCTCACCGAATTCCACGGGAAGCTCATAGCCACACACAATTGACATAATATCCACGCCCGGATCGTTCACATGACCCAGGATTTCCACCACTTTGCCCTCAGGACTCTTGGTGTCACTGCCGTAGTCGGTAATCTCCACCACCACCTTATGGCCGTTCATGGCACCCTTGGAACGCTCCTTGGGCACGAAAATATCCTGGGGGAGCTTGTGATTGTCCGGTACCACAAAACCGTAATGCTCTCTGGATTGCTGGTAGGTACCCACTACCTGAGTCATTCCTCTGGCGATAATTCGGACCACCTGGGCTTCCTGACGCTTGCCGCCATTACCGCTCCGGCCCCCAGAACTGCCGTTTCCGCTGCTTCCCTGACCACCGGACAAAAGCACCACCTGAACAGTGTCCTTGTGAAAGGCACCGCCAAGCTTATCCTCCGGGATATACAGATCGTCCTCACGTCCTTCTATTTCCACAAAACCAAATCCCTTGGCATTACTGATAAAGGTACCGATCAGCTGCTGATTGTCCCCCTTCACGTATTTGCCCTTGGCAGTCTGCTGCAGTTTCCCTTCTGCAAGGAGTTCCTGTAAAATAATACGGAATTCCTCTCTGTCCTCCTTTGAGACCTGCAGGAATACTGCCAGCTCCTTCTCCTTCATAGGCACATACATTTCATCATTTGCCAGGTCGCAGATGACCTTTTTTCTTTTTTCCCGCATCTCTATTAATTCGGAATTGTTCATGGATTCTCCCTTTCGCATCTGGCATCTCGCCTGACGGCTTGATGTCGCGATATTCGCCGGTTACTTTTTACTCTGCCTCTCTCCGCGCATCTCGCCTCTCTCCGCGCATCTCGCCTGACGGCTCGATGTCGCGATATTCGCCGGATAGAAATGCTGCCGCATTTCTATCCCCTGCACAAAATGTCCGTCAAACTTTGCAAGCAAGTTTGACGCCCACTTTGTGCAGGAGGCAGGAATGCCATGCATTCCTGCCCGGCTCATTATACACGCAAAAGGACACTCTTGCGAACAAGAGTGTCCTACTTAAGCAATTTAAAAAATGTTAAGATTAAGTATTATCGCAAAGAACATAAATAATACTGCCAGAACTCTGGTAATCTTTACCAGCATACCCTCCATGGAGCGGCCTTTATTTTTGCCCCAGTAAGTTTCTGCCATGCCGCTGATAGCGCCAAGTCCTGCTGCTCTGCCTTCCTGCATCAATACTAACACTGTAAGTCCGATACATACTATAATAAAAATAATGTTGATGATCAATCTTAATGCTTCCATTTCCACACCTCCTAATGTCAAGCATTTTTGATTTTACCATATTCTACATACAATTTCAACACTTTTTTGTGGCATTTCCCTGTATTTTTTTATCAGGGCTTCCAATAGCGCTCTACGCACTCCTTGGCGATCTCCACATAGCGGCGTCCTCTCTCGTAATCGCCAAATATAGTGCCAACCTCACGCTGGGCGATCTCAAAGAGACAGCCGCTGGCGGACTCACAAATATGCTTGAAATCTTTTCTGAGCGCATCCTCATCCATTGGTCCGGGATAAGTCACCAATTCTGCACGGGGCTTGCTGTAGTAGACCACATTGGTTCCCCGCAGATATTCACCGATCTGAGGCTCATTGTTAAAAGGAGATACTGACAGTTTGCGCAGATTCTTCCACTTTGACAGATAATCCGGCCAAAGAGCATCCACACGCTCACAGCAGCCGTAAGAAAGCAGACCATATCTCTTCACCAGGCGGTCCTGATAAGGATATACGAACTCGCCGTACATCTCAGGAGAAACAGCTGTAGTCTCCTGGGACTCCAAAAAGCCCCAGCACTCTGTGGTCTTTGTCACATTTTCGGTGGGCAGTTCATTGTTAAAAGCAAAGCTTTCCTGGGCAACGGGACTGATGCCGCAGGTAGGCAGCAGGAGTTTTTCTTTCTCCAGGAAATCATAATACTCTTCGTACACACGAGTAGAAAAATCCATCAGTTCATGGAGTTCATCTGGAGAATCGTACATGGACAGGAAATAATTTTCCATGCTCATCAGGCATACCAGCGGATTGGTGATGGCACCGGTGAGACTTCCCATGATCATGCGCACCGGAAGAATATCTCCAAACACTTCCTGGGCAAAGGCAATCTGACATTCCGTTCTTTCCTTCTCAAAAAAGTGACCGCCCCCACGCAGCTTGTCCAATTCCTCACTCAGATCCTCAATCTGTGTCTCTATATGATAGCCATTGGAATCCTTCGCAAAGGTCAGCTTTGGTCTGAGACCAAAAGGGTATGCCCAGGCATCCCAGGCAACATCAAAGGTGGGCGCAATGGGAGTATCATCACCGAAAAGCTCTCTTCCCACAAGTGTGCTCAAAAACTTGGACTCAATCTGTCTTGCATACTCACCCTCACATCTGAGGCGGGGAGTAATAACCTCATTTCTGAAATTGGAAAAAAGCAGACGCACTGTAGGAGTCTCTCTTCTGCCATTTCCCAAAGCGTCCCATTTCTTTAAGATGATTTCATTCTCCGGGGAATGGGCATATTGTAACTGTTTATGTGCAAGCTCGCGCAGTATCTCTCGGTCCTTTTTACTAATCGTTTCCATATAAACCTCCTCATTTGTTTATTTATTATATCTATAATAATATATTTCCCATTGAAGTTCAATGCTCATTTATGCCAACTTTCGATTCAATCTCAGTCCTATTTTATCGAAAAAACATCCACATCGCCAACACCAGCAGGCCGCCCACAAGCAGCACCTCCGGGATAAACATAAAGTAAGCCGCCAGTACCATGGCTAATTTGTCCTTCCTCTCCGGCTCCATGCCTTCCCTTTTCAACGATTCCAGTTCTTCTTTAAATTTCTCTTCCGCGCGTTTTACATTGATCACTCTATCCACTTTGCGCTTAAATAACATGCAACACCTCTTTCTTTCCTAATCTCATGATCCCAGACCTTACAGCGGGTAATGGCAAGCCACAAAATGCCCCTTTCCCAGATCCTTAAATTCCGGCTCTTCTGCCAGACATTTTTCTGTGCAATATCTGCATCTGGTGTGAAATTTGCAGCCTGAAGGCGGATTTACCGGGCTGGGAATGTCACCATCCAACAATATCCGCTCCCTTTTATCCTCCAATTCCGTGGTAGGAATGGCAGACAACAAAGCCTCCGTATAAGGATGATAAGAATGTCGAAACAGACTTTCCGTATCAGACAATTCCACAATGTTACCCAGATACATGACACCTATGCGGTCGCTGATATACTTGACCACACTCAAATCGTGAGTGATAAATAAATAGGTCAGTTCGGATTTTTTCTTAAGGTCGGACAAAAGATTCAGTATCTGGGACTGAATGGACACATCAAGGGCTGACACTGCTTCATCGCAGACCACAAATCTGGGCTTTAATGCCAGACTTCTGGCGATACCGATGCGCTGTCTCTGACCTCCGGAAAATTGATGCGGATATCTTCCGAAAAAGTAAGCATCCAGACCGCATTCTTCCATGACATTTATAATATAGTCCCGCATGGCAGGATCCCCACGCTTGAAAATCCCGTGGGACACCAGCCCTTCGCCGATGATCTGCCCCACTGTCATCCTGGGATTCAGGGAGGAATAAGGATCCTGGAAAATCAGCTGCAATTCCCTGCGAAATCCGCGCATTTCATCGGGAGGCAGAGAAGCCAGTTCAATCTCACGGTCATCACTTTTATAATACGTTATCTTCCCCTCTGTCAGAGGGTACAGCTGCAGAAGCGTTCTTCCCAGAGTGGATTTACCACAGCCCGACTCTCCCACCAGCCCCAGAGTCTCTCCCTCATAAATATCCAGCGTAATGCCGTCAACAGCACGGACATATTTTTGTTCCTCTTTAAACCCGGTCTTTTTCACCGTGAAATACTGCTTAACATCCTCTATGTGAAATAATTTTTTTCTCATTTTCTCACCGCCTTCTCACTATAAAAGCATCTTACCAAATGTCCATCTGCCACCCGGGCCAAGACCGGCTCTTCTGCCAGACATTTTTCCGTGCAATATTTGCATCTGGGCGCAAATTTACACCCTTGCGGCAGATATAAGGGATTGGGCACCGATCCCCGGATGGGCTCCAGTTTTTTCCCTTTGGGAGTGTCCAGCCTGGGGATGGACAGCATCAGTCCCTCTGTATATGGATGAGAGTAGGTACCATCCGTAAAAATAATCTCCGCGTCCGCCATCTCCACGATCTGGCCGCAGTACATCACCGCTACCTGATCCGCCATCTCACGGATCACTCCCAGATCATGGGTGATAAAGAGAATGGAGGTGCCCGTTTCTCTTTTCAGTTCGTTCATCAATTTCAAAATCTGGGCCTGAATAGTCACATCCAGAGCTGTTGTGGGCTCATCAGCAATCAAAAGCTTAGGCCTGCAGGCCAGGGCCATGGCAATCATGACCCGCTGACGCATACCTCCGGAAAGCTGAAAGGGATACTGCTTCGCCACACGTTCCGGATTGGGGATCTTTACCTGGGAAAGCATCTCCACAGCCTTGGCGCAGGCCTCTTTTGGGCCCATTCCCTGATGTAGCCTAAATACCTCACCAATTTGTTTTTCTACTGTGAAAACAGGATTCAGGGAGGTCATCGGCTCCTGAAAGATCACGGAGATCTCATTTCCTCTGATTGTATGCAGCTCTTTGTCCGAACTGTGAATCATATCACGTCCGTCAAAAAAGATTTCCCCGTCCACGATTCTGCCGTTGCCGTCCAGCAGCCTGATCAGACTCATGGCCGATATACTCTTTCCGCTGCCGCTCTCTCCCACAATTCCCAAGGTCTGCCCCTGTTCCAGGGAAAAGCTTACATCATTTACCGCTTTCACGGTTCCTTTTTTTGTTTCAAAATACGTATGTAAATTTTTTACTTCTAATAATTTCATATCATCCCTTTCCTTTCAAAACCACTCCAGCCGTCTTACATGGACAAACCGGAACTGCCCTCTTTTCACAGGTAATTACCGCTCGCCGGACTTGGGATCAATGGCATCCCGCAGCCCGTCACCAACACAGTTGATGCTGATGGTACAGATACCCAATGCCAGTGAAGGGAACACCCATCTCCACCAATACTCCTGGATCACCTGGGAATTCTGGGCTCCTGTCAGCATATTGCCCCAGGTCGCATTGGGTTCCTGCACGCCGAAACCGATAAAGGACAGCGAGGACTCCGTCAGCATACAGGTAGCAAAATTCAGCGTGGCATTTACAATGATCACCGTAATAATGTTGGGAATGATATGCCGGAAAACAATGCCTCGTTCGTTGACTCCCAGAGCCTTTGCCGCTGTCACAAACTCCTGCTCCCGCTCTGCCAAGACGCTTCCCCGCACCAGTCTGGCTATGCCGGGCCAGGACAGCAAGCCCAATATCATCATGATCAGCAAGATCCTCTGGGTCTCCGATATGGTGTTCCCCAGGATGGCTGACAGGATAATCGCAAAGGGCAAAAAAGGGATGGAGGATACAATCTCTGTAAAGCGCATCAGCAAATTGTCGGTCTTGCCGCCCTTGTAGCCGGAGATACCGCCGATGAGCACACCGATCAATGTAGAAATAACTACCGCAATGGCACCTACTGTCATGGACATTCTGCCGCCTTCCAGCAGTCGCCGGAACACATCACGACCGAACGCGTCGGTTCCAAAAAGATAGCCTTTCAAGCCCCAGCCGTACACCTGACCGCTCTCATCAATGGCGTAGCTTCCATAATATCCTGCGGTGGTTTTTACAATTTTCCCTGAGAATCCGGGCACATTCCTCTGACCAAAGGTATCATCTCCCCAGGTTTCCACAGTTCCGTCCTCCATCAACAGGGTGAAATGATATCTTCCCCCCTCAACGCTGATTGCCTTTTTATCAAATCCCGGCACATCCAGGGTCCCTTTTACATTGGATCCCCATACCTGCACACTGCCATCGTCAAGTACTGCCGCCATACTTTCATCGCTGAGGGCAATGTCTCTTACCTGTCCCTGAATTTCCGCAGGAATCTGTGTGAACGCCGAAGATTTTTGTGTCAGCGGCAGGATTTCTCCTGTTTTGGTAAGCACCATTCCCAGGTTGGTGTTGACCGCAAACTTTACGATCTCTCCCTGGACATCCTTGGGAATCTTAGGGTCCAGCAGATAGCTGTTGCCCCAATTATACAGATGTCCCTCTTCTGTCAACGCAAAAGACACCTGATAGCCTGCGTAAATCTGTTTTATTTTTTCACCGCTTCGAAGTTCCAGCGGTATAGCCTCCAGGCCCATCCGGTCATTTCCCCAGGTGAAAAGCGTTCCCTCTTCATTTAATGCCAGCACATGGTCCAGGCCGGCTGACACATCTTTAATCCTGCCCATGTTTGTGGGAAGTTTTTTTAATTTCTCTGTGGGAAAAGTCCCCCATTCGTATACGTTGCCGTCCGCATCTACTCCCACGGAAAAAGTACTGCCCACAGACAGATCTGCAGCAGCTGTCCCAAGTCCCTCAGGGGCCTTTAACATTCCAAAGCCCGGTGCCACATTGGCCTGGGTCACATCCTGATAATAGCTGTCAATGGGGAAAAAAACAGGAAGGATCAGGCAGCACAGAAACACAAAACCCACAAGGATCACACCGGTGAGCGCCACTTTATCCCGCAGGAAATTGCGCACCACCATCTTAAACGGACTGACTAATTCTTCCTGCGCAGCCTGATTTAATTTTTCTTTATTCTTTTTCATCCTCTGCCTCCTAGCTTTCCAGCCGCACTCTGGGGTCTACCAGTGTGTACGCCAAATCCATGATCACATTGCCCAAAAGCGCCAATACCACATAAAACATCTGCATGGTCAGCACTACTGCAAAATCACGCTGCATCAATCCGTCCAGGAGCATCATTCCAAGGCCTCTCCAAAGGAAAATGGACTCAATCACAATAGAACCGCCGAACAATCCCACGATCCACCAGGTAGTGACAGTCACTATAGGGATCAGGGCATTCCGGAAAGCATGGGAATAAATCACCACACGCTCCCTAAGACCTTTGGCTCTGGCAGTCTTGATATAGTCCATGCGCAGGGTATCGATCATGGCTGCCCTGACATATCTGGTGATGCTTCCCAGACCTCCCAGGCTCATTACCAACACCGGCAATACCATGTGCTTTGCCATATCCAGTGCCGCCGCAGCCTCTGTTCCCTCAAAACCGGCTGTTTTAACGCCGCTGATGGGAAACCATTTCAGCTTGATGGCAAATACATAGATGGCCAACAATGCAATGACAAAGCTGGGAATACTGTAACCGATAATGGTGACTACCTGCACCGCCTTGTCAAACAAGGAATTTTTCTTCACCGCCTGCAGGATTCCCAAAGGTATGGAGATCAAAAATACCACCAGCATGGAACAGAGGTTTAAGATCACTGTATTTTTCATAGGCGTGCCGATAATATCAATTACCGGACGTTTATATTGGATGGAATAACCGAAATCGCCCCTGAGCATGTTGGTGATCCATCTGAAGTACTGCTCCGGCAGGGATTTATCCACACCCAGCAGTTCACTGTAGCGCTCATACATCACCTGATACCGCTCCGGAGTCAGATTGGAGGTGTCTCCGATCATCATTTTCACAGGATCTCCGGGCGTGGCTTTATATATAAAGAACATTAAAATCGAGATAATAAAGAATACAAAAACTATGTACAGCAGTCTTTTTACAAGATACCTGCCATTTTTCATACGGGAATCTCCTCTCTGATTGTGCAAAACAGCAGGAAGCGACGCTCCCTGCTGTTCATTCATCAAAAACTATCTGTCAGACTGACAGGCTTAAACTTATTCTGCTACCCATGCGTCCAAAAGCGCATTGGACCAGGACCAGATAGAGGTTTGATCCCAATCATTCAGCTTAATACTGTAGAAATCATGATACTCATCAGAATACAAAGGAATGTCCGGAAGTTTTACATTCCAGGTCTTAATAAAGGTCTGCCAGGTGTTCAGCCACTCTGCTTCCTCGTCATAAGGAATGGACTGCAGGGCGTCTGCAGCGTCTGCCAGTTCCTGATCCTTGATCCAGTTGGAGTTGTAGCCTGCTGTCATCCATATCTCATCCATACTGTAATAATACCAGGGTGAATGCTGATTGGAGAAGCCGGTACCCAGATTGTACATATTATAGACTTTTGCACCTTCGTGACTCATTGCGGCAGATAAAGTAGGAAAATCAGTGGTGGTTGCCAAAAGCTCCATGCCAAGCTCAGCCATACTCTCCGGAAGCATGGTGCTCAAAAGTTCAGACACAGGGTTGCCGGAAGTATTGCACCACTCAATGGTAAGAGATTTCAGTTCGCCGTCCACATCTTTATAGCGAAGCCCATCGCCATCCTGATAGGCTGCGCCGTCTTTATTCAAGATCCAGCCGTCTGCAATCAACAGTTCACGCGCTCTGTCCAGATCTTTCTCGTATGTGTCCAGATTCTCATCAATCCAATCTTTGGAATCCTGATACTCCCACTGTGCCAGACCATATGCCGCATGCACTACACTGGCATAGCCGCCGGAGTACTGTCTTGCAAATTCATTGCGATCCAAAGTAAGTGCAATTGCCTGACGCACATTTACGCTGTCTGTGGGGAACTGGGAACAGTCAAAGGTGATCTTGCCGTAGCCGTTACGGAAATAGGTTGTTTTACTTACGATGCCTTTATCCACCAGATCAAGGCCTGCGCCAATGCTCTCGCCGCCGGAAATACCAAACAGCAGATCCACCTGTCCTGCTTCCAGCTCATTCAGCTGGGTTTCACTTTTTACAGTCTTTAAAATAACCGTCTTGATCAGAGGCTTTACACCTCGATAATCGCCTGCATAGAGAGAATTCACCTCAAAAACACCCTGTCTGCCGGAATCATCATAGGACATCAGCTTGTAAGGACCGGATACCACCTGCGGATTATAACGATAACCGGTATCTGGATCATTAATGGTTTTCATCAGAAGGTCTGCAGTAAATTCACCGCTGACAGATGCCCCGTCTTCACTGTCCACTACATCGCATTCCGGTGCGAGCACTTCCATAGGTCTGGGCGTCACAGCTGCATATGCCAGATCATAGTGGTAAGGAAGTTCCTCAGCCTTTACGGTAATCGAAAAATTCTTATCATCAATCAATCTTACGCCGCTGTGAAGAGTGGTTTCCCCTGCAGCAAAAGCATCGAAACCCTCTAAATGAGTGAAACCATTAGCCGGATAGCCGTCCACTTCCATCATCTGGGGGCTGGATTCCAATAGGATTGCAAACACATAATCTTTTGCAGTCATAGAGGATCCGTCTGACCAGACAAGCCCCTCCTGCAGGGTGATCGTGTAAGTTTTACTTCCGTTTTCGTTGTCCGCTTCCATCAATTTCGAGACATAGGTGCCGTTAACTTCCCATTTGCCCTCCTTGGTAAAGGCAATGGTACTGCCGTCATGGAGCATGGAATACATTTTGTAATTAAATGCGGTATTATCAAATGCCGCATCATAAAATTCCTTGGACAAGTCTGTTGTGGAACCAATAATCAGCTGCCCTGCAGGCTCATCAGGCTTTACCGGCGCCTCCGTCTCCTCTGTCTCCTGAGTAGATACTTTTGTTTCCGTGGTCTCTGCCTTAGATCCTCCCACTGTTTCCGTGGGATTGTTGGTCACGGTATCCTGACTGCCGCAGGCTGCCAAAGCCAGCGTCATTACTCCTGCCAGCAACAAAGATACCCATTTGCTTTTTTTCATAATAATCTCCCTTCTGTCTCTCCAGATCAACTTCATTTCATTTCCTGTGCACAGGGTATCTTCTGTATATAGTTCACTCTGTTTATGTAAAGCGGTGAAATAATTTCAAAGTATTTACCGCTTTATTATAGTATAAACCGCCACGGTTTATTGTCAATATTTTAAAACATATATAAACGTTATTTCGTTTACAATATGTGACGGGACCCGACAGGAACTGTCAGGTTCTCTTAAAAGGTTCCACATACCGTGCCACCGCCTGAAGCTCTTCTTCGATCCTAAGCAGGCGGTTGTACTTGGCCACGCGGTCACTCCGGCAGGGTGCACCGGTCTTGATCTGTCCGGCATTCAGTGCTACTGCAATATCTGCAATGGTGGTGTCTTCTGTCTCACCGGAGCGATGGGAAATCACTGCCTTGTAACCGCTCTTATGGGCCATCTCTACAGCCTCAAAGGCTTCACTTAGAGTACCTATCTGGTTCACCTTCACCAGAATGGCATTGCCGGTCTTTAACTTGATACCTGCCGCCAGGCGCTTGGTATTGGTAACAAAGAGATCATCTCCTACCAGCTGACACTTATCTCCCAATCTTTCGGTCAGCTCCTGCCAGCCGTCCCAATCATCCTCTGCCAGACCGTCTTCAATGGAAATAATGGGAAATCTCTCCAGAAGCTTCTCATAATAACCAATCATCTCCTGTGTATCCCGCACCACTTCTTCTCCTTTTACGCTGCTCTCACCCGGGAAACAGTACAAACCACGTGCTTCCTCATAAAGCTCACTGGCTGCCACATCCAATGCAATCTGAATCTCCTCACCTGGAGTATAGCCTGCAGCCCAGATCGCTTTCACAATAAACTCCAACACGCTCTCAGCATCCGACAGATCCGGCGCAAAACCACCCTCATCACCCACACCGGTAGAAAGTCCTTCCTTCTGTAAAAGCTTCTTTAGATTGTGGTAAATCTCCGCGCATATGCGCAAGCCCTCTGCAAAGCTTCCCGCCCGCACCGGCATGATCATAAACTCCTGAAAATCCACGGTATTGGCCGCATGCTTTCCGCCGTTTAAAATATTCATCATCGGCACCGGCAGTAATTTCGGTAAAATGCCTCCCAGATAGCGATAAAGAGGCAATGAAAGGGCTTCCGCCGCTGCTTTGGCATTGGCCATGGACACTGCCAGCATGGCATTTGCTCCCAGATTGTTCTTATTATCAGTCCCATCAGTCTCCAACAAAATCTCATCGATGTTCAACTGATCCAGCGCGTTTCTGCCAACCAAAACTCCGGCAATTTTGTCGTTCACGTTTTTGACTGCATGCTGAACACCCAGCCCCAAATATCGTGGCTCACCATCCCTAAGTTCAACGGCCTCAAACTGCCCTGTACTGGCACCGGACGGCACTGCCGCACATCCCGTATACAGCCTTTGATCCAGGGAGTTACGGACCGTCACCTCCGCTTCCACCGTAGGATTCCCTCTGGAATCCAGAATTTCACGTGCATGTATTTTCATAATCTCAAGATTTAACAACATAAAAAGACCTCCTTTTAGGTGTGAGAATACTTTCTTATCTACTCTCATTGTACCCTATCAGGAGGTCTTTATTCTATATTTTGAAATATCCTACACAGTATCTGTACGCACCCGGCGGTCTATGATAACATCGCCATGATGGGTACCAATATGATCGGCACAAAAATTGCGGGCACATAGTTCATCACCCTAAGTTTGGTGATATTCAGCATATTTAACGCCAGACCAATAATGATCACACTGCCCACGCAGGTCATCTCACCAATCACCGTATCGTTCAGAAAAGGAGCGATCCACTGGGCCATCAGTGTGATGACACCTTGATACACAAAGACGAACGCTGCCGCAAAAGCGACACCTATCCCCAAGGAGGATGCGAAAATGATCGCTGCCACAAAGTCCAGCATGGACTTGTTAAACAGCATCTCATGATTGCCCTGAAGGCCGCTCTGCAGAGATCCTACGATAGTCATGGCCCCCACACAGAACAGGAGGCTTGCAGTCACAAAGCCCTCTGCAATGGAAGTTTTCTTCTTTGTGTCCTCTTTGGCTCCGAACTTCTTTTCCACCCACAGTCCCAGTTTGTTCACTTTATCTTCCAGATCAACACCTTCACCGATCAATGTACCGATCACGATGGAGATGATCAGGACCATGGAATTCTCACCGCTTAAGGAACCGCTGATGCCCAGAAAGAGGGTACAGAGACCCAGACCTTTCATCAGCGTATCCGCCATTTTTTCAGGCAGTCCTTTTTTCAATCCAAGTCCGATAAATGCACCTATAATAACTGCTATGGTGTTTACAATCGTACCTAACATATTACTCGTTTGTATCCTTTCGAATCCTTTTTAAAAGGGGCAGGCTGTGTACAGCCTGCCCAATTCATTTTATTACTTGCGAACCAGTAAGGACTTACCGGTCATCTCTGCAGGCTGCTCCTTGCCCATCACTTCGATCAGGGTGGGAACGATATCAGCCAGACAACCGCCCTCTGCCAGAGTGTAAGCGGGATCAGCGTTTACCAGAATAAAAGGTACCTGGTTGGTGGTGTGTGCAGTGAAGGGTTCGCCGGTCTCATAATCGATCAGCTGCTCTGCATTGCCGTGATCAGCACAGATGAACATTACGCCGTCCATCTCCTTCAGAGCCTCTACTGCCTTGCCAACACATTCATCAACCGCTTCTACAGCCTTTACGGCTGCATTTTCAACACCGGTGTGACCTACCATGTCGGGGTTGGCAAAGTTGATGATGATCACATCGTACTCGCCGCTCTTGATTGCCTCGGTCAACTTGTCACAAACTTCATAAGCGCTCATCTCGGGCTTCAGATCGTAAGTAGCAACATCCTTAGGGGAATTCACCAGGATTCTGTCCTCGCCCTCATTAGGCTGCTCTACGCCGCCGTTAAAGAAGAAGGTAACGTGTGCATACTTCTCGGTCTCAGCGATACGGGCCTGCTTCATATTGTTGGCAGCCAGCCACTCACCGAAGGTGTTGGTAACGGATACCTTGTGGAAAGCAACTTCTTTATTCAGGATGGTAGGATCATAATCGGAGAAGCAAGCAAAAGTAATATCCTTGCGTGCGCCTCTGTCAAAGCCCTGGAAATCATCGTCACAGAAAGCTCTGGAAATCTCTCTTGCGCGGTCGGGGCGGAAGTTAAAGAAGATTACGGAATCGCCGTCCTCAATCACTGCAACGGGCTTGCCGTCCTCAACTGCGATGGTGGGCTTTACAAACTCATCGGTCTCTTCTCTGTCGTAGGAAGCCTGGATACCGCAGATGCCGCAGGCTGCAGTAAGGCCCTCGCCCTTGGTCATAGCATTATAAGCAACCTCTACACGATCCCAGTTCTTGTCTCTGTCCATTACATAATAACGGCCCATAACGGTAGCGATCTTGCCAACGCCGATCTCTTCCATCTTGGCAGAAAGCTGCATTGCATAATCCTTACCGCTGGCGGGAGGAGTATCACGGCCGTCCAGGAAGCAGTGTACATACACTTTCTCCAGACCATTTCTCTTTGCCAGCTCCAGCAGACCGTACAGGTGAGTGTTGTGGCTGTGTACGCCGCCATCAGACAAAAGTCCCATCAAATGAAGGGCACTGTTATTCTTCTTGCAATTTTCTACTGCCTTTAAAAGAGCAGGATTCTCAAAAAAGGTACCGTCCTGAATCTCCTTTGTGATTCTGGTCAGCTCCTGATATACAATACGTCCGGCACCCATGTTCAGGTGTCCTACCTCAGAGTTGCCCATCTGGCCCTCAGGAAGACCTACTGCCATTCCGCTGGCATTGCCGCGAACGAAAGGATATTCCTTCATTAATTTATCCATAACGGGAGTCTTTGCCTCCCAAACTGCATTACCCTTGGTCTGTTCATTCAGGCCATAACCGTCTAAGATCATTAAAACTACTGGCTTCTTGCTCATATTTCCTCCAATTCGTAAAAATAAGTGATTTACTTTTCCACTTGCAGATTATACACTCAAAAAGCAATGTTCGCAATAGAAAAAGAAAAATTGAAACCAAAAAATAGAAATCCAAAATATAATTCACAGTTGTATTTTTCTTCAATTTGCAATACAATAATAAGAATCTGCCTTGCAGTATTTTTTGAAAGGACTTTTCTATTATATGTTAAAACTCTTATTCCGTATTTTTATAAAGAATTATAAAGACACTGCTTCCGCATCTGTCCGTCAGGCTTACGGCGTGCTCTGCGGCGGCCTAGGCATTGTCTTCAACCTGGTACTGTTTGCCGGCAAATTCCTCGCCGGTGCCTTGAGCGGCTCCATCGCCATCACCGCTGATGCCTTCAACAACCTCTCCGATGCCGGCTCCTCCATCATCACCCTGTTTGGTTTTAAGATGGCTGGGCAAAAGCCTGACAAGGATCATCCCTTCGGCCACGGAAGAATTGAGTACATATCCGGACTTTTGGTCTCCATGCTCATACTGTTCATGGCCTTTGAACTGCTGAAGTCCTCCGTCTCCAAGATCCTGAATCCCAGCGCTCCCAGCATTTCCCCGGTGATCATCGGAATTCTGGCAGCATCCATTCTGGTAAAGGGATATATGGCTTATTACAATTATAAGGTAGGAAGACTGATCAACTCCTCCACTGTAAAAGCTGCGGGAACGGACAGCTTAAGCGACATGGTTTCCACCTCACTGGTACTGATCTCCTCCCTGATCTCACACTACACAGACCTGATCATAGACGGCTATTGTGGTGTCCTGCTGGGACTTTTGATTTTCTATGCCGGCATTCAGGCTGCCAAAGACACCATCGGTCCTCTGCTGGGTCAGGCCCCTGACCCTGAATATGTGCAGCAGGTTTCCGACATTGTCATGTCCTACGATGGCATTATCGGCATACACGATCTGATCGTACACAATTACGGCCCCGGCCGTGTATTGATCTCCCTGCATGCTGAGGTCCCCTCCGATGGCGACATTCTTGCCATGCATGACATGATCGACCTGATCGAGCACAATCTGCGTGACACACTACACTGCAGCGCCGTCATTCACATGGATCCTATCAGCGTAAACGATAAGGAAACTGTTCATCTGAAACTCCTGACTGCAGGATATCTGGCAGAGATTGACGAACAGCTTACCATGCACGATTTCCGCATAGTAAAAGGCCCCACCCACACCAATATTATTTTTGATGTGGTGGTGCCCTACGGTTTTAAAATGTCTGACAGCCAGGTGCGCGCCGCCATTACAGAGCGCATCCGCCAGGATAATCCCAATTATTATGCAGTGATCGAGGTTGACAAACAATTTACATAATATCCTTTGCCACTAAAAGGCATCTGATACAGTGCAATGAAAAGGGATCTTTATTGACAATAGGAAATCATACACACCAGTTCTCCGTCTTCCACACTGATGCAGCTTTCCTCACCGATAAATTCATTACTGATCCCAATGGGATAATCGTTGGTCAGGGTGTAATCCTCCAAAGTGTACTTCATACCTTGGATGGTTACACCTTTTGCTTCCTTACCCAGCGCAAAGAGGGAAAGGTACCCCTCAAGATTTCGATTCAGATGAATTGCCTCATTCTGCAGCACAAGTATCATTCCGGTGCCGTCTACCAGATATCCGGTAGCTTCATGATTTTTCAAATAAAGAAGGCACTGGATATTAGCAAGTGTATGGTCGAATCGTCCTCCCGTTCCTGCGTAAATACGGAAATCACGATAGCCCAACTTAAGCCCCTGCTTTAAAGCAGCCAGCATATCCGTATCATCCTTTTCCACCGGGAGCTCCACGATGCGCTCCGGGATCGCTTCCTGCAGCACTTCAATGGCAAGCTTCTCCTGCTCACTGACAGAATCAAAATCCCCCAGGATCAGATCCGGCTCCACCTCCAATATCCCACAATAACTAAGACCACCGTCCACAGCGATCACAAAATCTTCTTCCTGTACAGGCAGCTCACCCATAGTCAGGTCTCCTGCACCTATGACGATGCATTTGCCCTTTTTAACATCATTTTCAGTTATTTTATCTTTTAACGCCATATTCTTTCTATATATTATGGGAGACTAAACCAGTGTCTCACCATTTCCTCTCTAAAGATTATTCTCGCCCTGCTTTATTAGCAATTCCTCTACAATCATTTGAATAGTTTCTTCGCTTTCCTCCAACAGTTCTGCAATCTCTGCTACAGACAATCCCTTATTCAATTTCTTTTCTACCAATTGTGTGAGTTTTTGCTGTAAACCTTGCTGTCTTCCTTCCGCAAGCCCTCTTTCAATACCAATTTCTTTCCCTTTCTCAATACCGATTTCCAAAATATTCATTTTCACTGCCTCCCATTCTTCCGAGGCTTTTACCTCTTGCACAATATCATCCAGTTCCAGGATACGCGAATCCTTAACCAGAATATTGGGGGTTATCAATTCTGGTCTCTTTCATATATTGTAACAAACTAATCAGCTCTTGGGAACCGTTTTTACTGGTCATATTAAAAAATATTTTTGTAGTTCCATCTTCAAGCTCTAAGTCATAGATCTCCTTACAGCGTTCACTAAACGTATATTTGGCTTGATCTCTTTGAAAAATATCCTCCTGCGTAATAAAAATAATTACTGTAGATGGCAATTGTTTATATCGGGTTTCTTTACCTGATTTCAGAAGCGGCGTGTCCAAAAGCCCCTGATAAAATCTGGAACGTTTTCTGATATCATCACCTTTGCTATCATTCTGCATTTCCATATTAAAATATCGGTCATCAGACGACTTGGCCCAGGCATCCAACCTGATTGCTCTTTTTCCGCTCTTATTCAAAATCACTTGCTCAACTTTTACATCCACCAATTCAATATTGGGCTCCTCCATGAGAATACTGAGAACACATTGGTATGCTCTTGGATTCTTCATTACAGATAAAAACAGCGCAAAATCACACAAATTAAATTGATGCCCCTCCAAAATTTTTACATTATCTTCCATGCATTATCCTCCTGATATGAAATTTTTAAAAAAGAAGTTTTCAGCAGAAACGCCTAAACATTGGATCATACAGCTGCTGTACATCCAAATAAGAATGAAGAAGACCTAAAAAATAAGACAGATGTCTTTCAGATAATCTGATTATAACACCTGTCTTTTCATGACACAATGTGTAATTTTACTTTCTAAAATCTAATTATACTTTACCGAATCTATTCGCACCCTTTTCAAATTATCCTTACTCCACCATTTGGAAAAGCTTTGCCTTTTTCAGCGGCAGCACTACCAGATAAAAGAGAATCGATTGAAGGGGTACCTGGATCACCTGCTGGATTAGTTTTGCGGGTAAAAGGGCCATGAATGCTGACCCAAAATAGTGTGCCTGCAGGAAGCTTCCATATAATAGATTCACAAATACCGCAACGATAGCTTTTGCAATCAGAATGCGCCAAAAACTGATGGGCTTTTTGTATAGTAAGATACCATAGATGATAGGGCCCATCATAGCTTGGATGGTATAACCGATCAGGAACGGACCAGTTGGTTTAATGATGAATTTCAGGATATCGGTGACACCGCCCATGATGCCGCCCACCACAGGACCGAACAGCATAGCTGTCAGCTGGGTAGCAATAAAGGATATGCCGATCTTCATGCTCTGGGTAATCTGGATGCTGAACTGCCCCAGCACAATGCCGATGGCGATCAAAAGAGCCGTGAACACGATGGTCTTCAGTTTCTTCAGTTCTTTGAATGAGTCTGTAAATTGCTTTGCAATTTGAAACATAAAAATATACCTCCTTTGCAGTAGTCCTTAAGCCACGCATAGCAGGTATATCTGTTATGGGCAGCAGCGGGATGCAGAGCCTGCACCGCAAGAATCCTCAGGAAAACATCCTGATCGGATTCTTTTCGTCCGGCTGGCAACTCCCCGTCCAGCCGGCACTTGACGCACATGCTCTTACTCTGCTCTTATTTTTGATGTTGTAATTGTAGCACAGTTTTCTGTTTTTGACAATGTAATAATGTTTTCCTTACCGGGATGTATTGTAGGATTACAATACATGTGTTACAACTGAATAAATAAAAAGTGCGAGAACCCATCTCTTTGTTATACTTAAGTCACCACAACAAAAAATACAAAAGGAGTTGGTTCTCGCATGGCAAGTATAACA
>SVFF01000008.1 GCA_015057005.1 Lachnospiraceae bacterium
GGAATAATACCCAATAATACGCTGTTTTAGTTTGGACGATAAAGGTCAAAACTTCAATAATACAGAGTAATACGGGATAAAGTGTGAGCGCTGTGTGAGTTTGGAAGAGAAACAGACTATCGTGGCTCTGGGCGCCGGAAGTATCACCAAGCTGGTACTGCCGGATGGCCGTATCGAGCGCTGTGACAATGTGAAGGATGTGGCACTGTATATTGAAAAGATTGATGAAATGATACAGCGCAAGGAAGAACTCCTTGCGCTGGAGGATGAAGCAAAATAGTAGGCAAAGTGCACGAAGCGGCATCCTGACAGGATTGCGGCCGGTACAGAGAAAGACTAAAATTAAGCATCAGGAATGTGTGCTGATAAAGGATTTTATGGCTTCTTTGTATTTCTCAGGAGCAGTCATATAGGCAAGGCCATGTCCGGCCTCAGGGACGGACAGGAACGTAATAGAGGGGCAGGCTTTTTTGATCTCACGGCTCATGGCGCAGGGGACAAAATAGTCTGCCTCTCCGTGTATCAGGAGAATGGGGATATCGGTACTGCGTACAGCTTCTGCGGCGCTGCTTTCTTCCAAATCAAAATGACCGAAAAGCCATGCGCTTAAGCGGATAAATGGGTACATAATTACATCGGGCAGGTGCATATCGGTGCGGCAGACCTTTCTGATAATGGATTTTGGTGAAGAATAGGGGCAGTCGGCCAGGATGCCGGCTACATTTCCCGGCAGATCCAGGTCAGCAGTCATCAGTACTGTGGCTGCGCCCATAGAGATACCCCATAGAAAAACGGGGGTATTTTCTCCCAAAAGCTCATTGGCACACTGGATCCAGCTTTCTACATCACGGCGTTCTTTGATGCCGAAGGTGATGGTGCCGCCGTCGCTTTGACCGTGGGAGCGCTGGTCCACCAAAATAACAGAATGTCCCATTTCCAGGGCCATCCTGCAGCCGCCGCTGAAATCTACGTAAGGGTTGCCCTTGTAGCCGTGGAACAGCAGATGGACTGGCGTGTTTTCCTGTCCCCGGTAGAAGCGCCCGAACAATTTGGTGCCGTCGAAGGCTGAAATATAGATTGGCTCGTAGGGAAATTCAAACAGTTTTTCAATGGAAGCTTTGAGGGTGTCATGATGCACCTCGTATTGTTTACCTTGGGGAAGATAGTATTTCCGCTCCTCCAGGTGCTTGGGTGCCTGAAAAGCCATGCGGTAGCAGAAGAGGCAGATGGCAGCAGTAATGATCAATATGATAAGAATAAGCAGGAAAAATAGTTTCATAAGAACTCCTTTTTGTAAGAGTGCTGCAGGATGCCGGAGGACTCAGGTGTGTTCCGGCGCAAATGTCCCCAATGGGCATGCACAATCGTATAAGTATAGAATTACCAATATACATTAAATTATAAAAATGAAATTTACAATTTGCAAGGTCTTTGGGCATAAATTTGTGCAGAGAATTGTTGACAGTTCATGGGAAAAAATATATCATGTAATAGACTATAAAAGTAAAATAACATAACTATGTTCTTTGCGGTTGCAAAGGGCATTGCTACGGAAAAGAGGATTTTATGGCACTTAGTAAGAAGCCTACCACAGGCATGAAAGATATTCTGCCGGAAGAGATGCAGATCCGCGATTACGTGATCGGCGTGATCAAGGAGACCTACGGCAAATTTGGATTTACTTCCATTGAGACTCCCTGTGTGGAAAATATTGCAAATTTAAGCAGCAAGCAGGGTGGCGATAATGAGAAGCTGATCTTCAAGATTTTAAAGCGAGGCGAGAAGCTGAACGTGGAAGCGGCTGCCACGGAGGATGAAGTGGTGGACAGCGGTCTGCGCTACGATCTGACTGTGCCTCTGGTACGTTTTTATTCCAACAATGCGGCCCAGCTGCCCACACCTTTTAAGGCCCTGCAGATGGGCAATGTGTGGAGAGCGGACAGACCCCAGCGCGGCAGATACCGTCAGTTTATGCAGTGCGATATTGATATTCTGGGCGAGCCTTCCAATCTGGCTGAGATCGAGCTGATCCTGGCTACCACCACTACGCTGACCAAGCTGGAGTTTAGAAACTTCCAGATCCGCATCAACGACAGAAGAATTTTAAAGGCCATGGCAGCCTACGCTGATTTCCCTGAGAGCGATTACGACAGCATCTTCATCACCCTGGATAAGATGGACAAGATCGGCATCGACGGCGTGAAGAATGAACTGATCGCAAACGGTTACAGTGCAGAGCAGTGTGACAAGTATCTGGAGCTTTTCACAGCAATTGAGGAGTCTTCCGATCCCGTGGCTTACCTGACTGACAAGCTTTCCGCGCATCTGGATGCTGAGATCATGGAGTCCTTCCGTGAGATCATGGACAGCGTGACCGCTACCAAGGCAGATTCCTTTGAACTGGTATTTGACCCTACCCTGGTAAGAGGTATGTCTTATTATACAGGTACTATTTTTGAAGTGGCTATGCCTGAGTTCGGCGGCAGCTGCGGAGGCGGCGGCCGTTACGACAAGATGGTAGGCAAGTTCACCGGCAATGATGTGCCTGCATGCGGATTTTCCATTGGCTTTGAGCGTATCATCATGCTGCTGATGGAACGCGGATTCAAGGTGCCCAGCAGACCCAAGCAGGTGGCATATTTGATCGAAAAGGGTGTCAGCGGTGAAGAATTGTGCAAGATCATTGCTAAGGCTCAGGAAGCCCGCTGTGAGGGATTCCAGGTGCTGGTAGCACGCATGAACAAGAACAAGAAGTTCCAGAAGGAACAGCTGATGAAAGAGGGATATGAGGAATTCGTGGAATTCTATAAGGATCCTTTAAAAAACTAAATTGACATGTCAAAATTGAAAAGAGCATGTACATTTTACGGGATTTGCGTAAATAAAACCAAATATATATTTTAGAACAAGAGGAAAACATTATGGCAGAATCAATGAAGGGATTAAAGAGAACCCACCGCTGCGGCGAACTGAGTGCAGCAAATGTGGGAGAGATCGTTACCGTTATGGGCTGGGTACAGAAGCAGCGCAACAAGGGCGGTATTATTTTCGTGGATATGCGTGACCGCGCAGGTATCCTGCAGGTTATCTTTGAGGAGAGCGACTGCGGCACCGAGAATTTTGAAAAGGCCAGCACACTGCGCAGTGAGTTCGTAATCGCTGTTGTAGGTAAGGTAGAGAAGCGTTCCGGCGCTGTAAATGAGAACTTAAGCACCGGTGAAATCGAGATCCGTGCTACAGAAGTGCGTATTCTCTCCGAGGCAGAGACTCCTCCTTTCCCTATCGAGGCTGAATCCAAGACCAAAGAAGAACTGAGATTAAAATACCGTTATCTGGATCTGCGCAGACCTGACCTGCAGAACAACCTGATCCTGAGAAGCAAAATCTGTACCTCCATCCGCAATTACATGGCAGGCGAGGGCTTTCTGGAGATCGAGACTCCTATTCTGCAGAAGTCCACTCCCGAAGGTGCAAGAGACTACCTGGTGCCCAGCCGTGTGCATCCCGGTTCCTTCTATGCACTGCCTCAGTCTCCCCAGCTGTTCAAGCAGCTGCTGATGTGCTCCGGCTACGACAGATACTTCCAGGTGGCAAAGTGCTTCCGTGACGAGGATCTGCGTGCAGACAGACAGCCTGAGTTCACCCAGGTGGACCTGGAGATGTCCTTTGTGGATGTTGATGATGTTATCGCAGTGACCGAAGGCATGGTTGCAAAGGTTTGCAAGGAAGCTATCGGTCACGAGGTTTCCCTGCCTATTCAGAGAATGACCTGGCAGGAGGCTATGGACCGTTTCGGTTCCGACAAGCCCGATACCCGTTTCGGAATGGAGCTGGTGAATGTTTCTGACGTGGTTGCAAACTGCGGCTTCGGTGTATTTACCGGTGCTTTGGCAAACGGCGGCAGTGTGAGAGGTATCAATGTTAAGGGACAGGCTGAAATGCCCAGAAAGAAGATCGACGCGCTGGTGGACTTCGCGAAAGGCTACGGCGCAAAGGGTCTGGCATATCTGTGCGTACTGCCTGACGGCACTTATAAGTCTTCCTTCTCCAAGTTCATGACCGAGGAAGAATTAGCAGCGCTGGTGGCTGCTATGGACGGTCAGCCAGGAGATTTACTGCTCTTTGCAGCAGATAAGCTGAAAATCGTTTGGTCCGTTCTGGGCGCACTGCGCTGCGAGCTTGCAAAACAGCTGGAACTGATCGATCCTGATAAATTCAATTTCCTGTGGATCACAGAGTTCCCTCTGCTTGAGTGGAGTGAAGATGACAACCGTTTCGTGGCAATGCACCATCCTTTCACCATGCCCATGGACGAAGATCTGCCCATGCTGGATACCGACCCCGGCAAGGTGAGAGCAAAGGCTTACGACATCGTACTGAACGGTGTAGAGCTGGGCGGCGGCAGCGTGCGTATCTTCCAGGATGACGTACAGGAGAAGATGTTTGAGGTGCTTGGCTTCACCAAGGAGCAGGCATGGGACCGTTTCGGTTTCCTGTTAAGCGCATTCAAGTACGGTGTACCTCCTCATGCAGGACTGGCTATCGGTCTGGACCGTTTCGTAATGCTGCTTGTAAAGGCTGAGAGCATCCGTGAAGTAATCGCATTCCCCAAGGTGAAAGATGCTTCCTGTCTGATGACCAACGCTCCTGACGTAGTAGATGACAAGCAGCTGGAAGAACTTCAGCTGAAGATCGAAGTGATCAACGAAGAGGCGTAAATAGAATATTACACGGCATTGGTATCATTGCAGTGTGAAATAAGTAATGAGGCTGTCAAAGTGCCCGATGGGCTCTGTGGCAGCCTTTGCCGCTACAAAGTCTGTGCAAAATTGTTGGTTGCATTTGACAGAAGACGGGAACTGCAAATACAAACAGGAGTTGATTGTAATATGAAAAGACTATTTGTTTATCTGAAAAACTACAAAAAAGAGTGTATACTTGCGCCTCTTTTTAAGTTGCTGGAGGCCTGTTTTGAACTGTTTGTGCCTCTGGTAATGGCCAGTATGATCGATTACGGTATTACCAACCGTGATATGGGCTATATCGGCAAAATGGGTCTGGTGCTGGTTGCACTGGCCATCGTGGGTCTGATCAGTGCCATTACCGCTCAGTTCTTTGCGGCCAAAGCAGCAGTAGGCGTTGCGGCAGCACTGAGACAGGGACTTTTTGAACATATTCAGGATCTGAATTTTACCAATATTGATAAAGCGGGTACCTCCACCATGATCACCCGCATGACCAGTGATGTGAATCAGGTCCAGTCTGGCATCAATATGGTACTGCGTCTGTTCCTCCGCTCCCCGATCATTGTATTCGGTGCCATGATCATGGCCTTTACCATCGATGTGAAGAGTGCCATGATCTTTGTGGTGACTATCCCTGTGCTGGCAGTGATCGTATTTGGCATTATGCTGATCACCATGCCCCTGTACAAGAAGGTACAGGCGGCGCTGGATAAAGTGCTGGGCATCACCCGCGAAAACCTGACCGGTGTCCGCGTGATCCGTGCGTTCCATCAGGAAAAGCAGGAGCAGGAGCGCTTCCGTGAGCACAATGAAGCCTTGACTTCCCTGCAGAAGTTTGTGGGCAAGATCAGCGCCTGCATGAATCCTGTTACTTATGTGGTAGTAAATGCGGCTACCATCGCCCTGATCTACACCGGTGCTATTCAGGTCAACGTGGGCAATCTGACCCAGGGTGAAGTCGTGGCGATCCTTAACTATATGTCCCAGATATTGATCGAGCTGGTGAAACTGGCCAATCTGATCATTCTGACCACAAAGGCCATTGCCTGCGCAGACCGTGTGGCGGCTGTGTTTGAAATTCAGAATGAAGAGGATGCGGAAGCGTGGCAGCAGAGAGCGGAAGGACTTGCCAGACAGCATGGAAATGCTGAGAATCCCGGAGGAAATGTCTGTGCAGGCGATGCCCCCTTCCTTGCATTCAATCATGTCTCTCTCACCTATCAGGGGGCCGGTGACGAGACCCTGCATGACATGCACTTTACCGTAAACAAAGGAGAAACAATCGGTGTGATCGGCGGTACCGGTTCCGGCAAGAGTTCCCTTGTGAATCTGATTCCCGGTTTCTACCCTGCCACAGAAGGTGAAATTTTGCTGGAGGGCAAGAATATTAAGGACATTCCTGAGGATGAACTGCGTATGCGTATCGGCATTGTGCCCCAGAAAGCGGTGCTTTTCAAAGGTACCATCCGCAGTAATCTCCTGTGGGGAAAGCCTGATGCTACCGAGAAAGAATTATGGCAGGCCCTTGATCTGGCCCAGGCCCGTGAAGTAGTGGAGGGTAAAGAAGATCAGTTGGATGCCAAAGTGATCCAGGGCGGCAAGAATTTCTCCGGCGGCCAGAGGCAGCGCCTTACCATTGCCAGAGCATTGGTGCGCAAGCCTGAGATATTGATCCTGGATGACAGTGCATCTGCACTGGACTACGCTACGGATGCCAAGCTACGTAAGGCTTTGGCAGGTATTGAGAATCAGACCACTACTTTTATTGTGTCACAGAGAGCTTCCTCTGTCCGTCATGCCGACAAGATCATTGTCCTGGATGACGGTGAGATGGCAGGCGTCGGTACCCATCAGGCTCTTTTAGAGACTTGTGGGGTATATCAGGAAATATATTATTCCCAGTATCCCGAAGAAAAGGTTGCCAAGTAGTCGCAGGAGAGCGAAACGTCCCGCCGAGGAGATCATAGCAACTGCGAATGTAAAAAGTAGAGGATCAAAAAATGAAACAAAAAGAAACGATTATCAAGGTTTTGACCTATATCAAAAAATATCGATTTGTGGTAATTCTGTCTTTGTTCCTGGCAGCGCTGACAGTAGTTTCCACCTTATACATTCCCATCCTGACCGGTGATGCGGTGGATCTGATCGTGGATAAAGGTCTGGTGGATATGTCCGGTGTGTTGGCAATCATGAAAAAGATTGCCGTTATAATGTTGATCACCGGTGTGGCCCAGTGGGTCATGAATACCTGCAACAATTATATTACTTACCATGTGATCCGTGATATCAGACAGGATGCCTTCCACAAGCTGGAGATCCTGCCCTTAAAATATCTGGATGCCAAGGCTTACGGTGATATTGTCAGCCGCGTTATTGCAGATGTGGATACCTTTGCTGACGGTCTGCTGATGGGCTTTACCCAGCTGTTTACAGGCGTGCTGACCATCGTGGGAACGCTGGTTTTCATGCTGATCACCAATATCCCCATTACGCTGGTGGTGGTGTGTATCACTCCCGTGTCCTTCCTGGTAGCCAAGTTCATTGCCACCAAGACCCACTCCATGTTCAAGGCCCAGTCTGAGGCAAGAGGTGAGCAGACTATTTTGATCGAGGAGATGGTGGGCAACCAGAAGATCGTAAAAGCTTTTTCCAGAGAGGAAGCAGTAAAAGAGCAGTTTGCAGAGATCAACGGCAGATTGGAGAAGTGTTCCCTGAAGGCAATCTTTTTCTCCTCCATCACCAATCCTTCCACCAGATTTGTCAACAGTCTGGTGTATGCCGGCGTAGGTGTTTTCGGTGCACTCTTAGCTATCAAAGGCGGCATCAGTGTAGGCCGTCTGTCCTGTTTCTTAAGCTACGCCAACCAGTACACCAAGCCTTTTAACGAGATTTCCGGCGTAATCACTGAGCTGCAGAATGCCATCGTGTGTGCCGGACGTATCTTTGCCCTGATTGAAGAAGAAGGCCAGATTCCTGATGCGGCAGATGCAGTGAAATTGAAAGAGACGCAGAGCGATGTGAAGCTAAGCTCCGTTTCCTTCCAATATGTACCGGAGAAGGAACTGATCCGCAACTTAAATCTGACCGTAAAACCCGGCCAGCGCGTGGCTATCGTAGGACCTACCGGCTGCGGCAAGACCACCCTGATCAACCTGCTCATGCGTTTCTATGATGTAAACGGCGGAAGCATTGCTGTGGACGGCACTGACATCCGCAATATCACCCGCGGAAGTCTCCGCACCAACTTCGGTATGGTGCTACAGGATACCTGGCTGCGCACCGGTACTATCGCTGACAATATCCGCATGGGCAAGCCCGATGCTACCGACGCAGAAGTGATTGAAGCTGCCAAGGCAGCACATGCCCATAGTTTTATCAAGCGGCTTCCCAAGGGTTATGATACCGTGATCACCGAGGACGGCGGCAGCTTGTCCCAGGGCCAGAAGCAGCTGCTGTGCATCGCCAGAGTTATGCTCTGCCAGCCTCCCATGCTGATTTTGGACGAGGCTACCTCCTCCATTGATACCCGCACAGAGCTTCGCATCCAGAATGCTTTTGCTAAGATGATGGAAGGCCGGACCAGCTTCATCGTAGCGCACCGCCTCTCCACCATTAAGGAAGCCGACGTGATCCTGGTCATGAAGGACGGCAACATCATTGAACAGGGTACCCACGACAGTCTCCTGGCAGCAGGCGGATTCTATGCAGAGTTGTATAATAGCCAGTTTGCAGCTAGTGTGTAAATGATAATTAATTACCAAAAGCAGCGCTTTAGTTTATTTGGCTGAGGGCGCTGCTTTTTGCGTTGTATGAATAAACAAGCGTTAGTTACTGTTCGCACTGTTTTGGTATCATATGTCTGGGTGAGAAGAAAGTGTCTGCCTGAGAATGCAAGAACTGCTAGTTCTGAACATCTGAAAGTAGCGAAATGAATGAAAACGTCCGCTCGGAGAGGGATGAACTGCTGGTTTCAAGCATCTGAAAGTATTGAAACAGTTGGAAACGTTCGCCGGAAGAGGGATGAACTGCTGGTTTCAAGCATCTGAAAGTATTGAAACAGCCGAAAACGTCCGCCCAGTGAGGGATGAACTGCTAGTTCTGAGCATCTGAAAGTAGCGAAATGAATGAAATCGTCCGCTGGAAGAGGGATGAACTGCTGGTTTCAAGCATCTGAAAGCAAGGAAATAGTTGAAAACGTCCGCCCAGTGAGGGATGAACTGCTAGTTCTGAGCATCTGAAAGTAGCGAAATGAATGAAATCGTCCCCCGGAAGAGGGATGTACTGCTGGTTTCAAGCATCTGAAAGCAAGGAAATAGTTGAAAACGTCTGCCCAGTGAGGGATGAACTGCTAGTTCTGAGCATCTGAAAGTAGCGAAACAGTCGAAAACGTCTGCCCGAGGAGGTAAGAAATGATGTTTTTGAGCATCTGAAAATGAGAAAATAGAAGAAATTGTATGCCTTGATAAGCAAGAAAAGATAAGAGGTAGAACCGGATGGTAACATGGGAGAAGGCAAGTTTTGAAAATTTTGAAAGGTGAAATTTAATTATTGAACATGATGCAAAAAAATAGTATAATGAACTCATCATAATGAAAGGCACATAATGTGTAAGGTGGCGAAGTGAGCAACAGATAATTTAATTTGGAAAATGCAGACAGAGATGAAAGAAGCCTAGTGGATAGGTTTGTTTGCGTATGCCGAATTAGATTATCACGCTTGTTTCAAAAACCTTTTAATTTGCTGAAGGGATTATTTCTGGAGGCAAAATAGAGGTCTTTTTTGCGTGAAAGCCTGTTTTCGGATACGAAGACAGGCTTTTTTGTATGGTTGCGCCCGGAAGCAGGGGGATAGCCCATCTATCACGCAGGCTTCGCAAAGGAGGCTTTTATGGGAAGAAAAGTATTTTATGCAATTAAGTTAATGTTTCAGGCATCGGTGTTCTATACCGGCCTGAAAATATTGTTGATGGTTATCACGGCATTGAGCGTGCCGCTGACGATTTTTGTTACCCAGAGATTGTTGGAAACCATTGGTACTGCAGAGCGGCATATGCAAGGTATTATTAGTATCGGTTTATGGATTGGAGCCCTGGCGGTAATTCATATATGGGATCTGATCCAGGGACATGCGGGCAATCTGTTACAGCTGATCTTGTTAAGAAAATTGAAAGAAAAACTATTGCCTGCTATGGCGGATAAGGTAAATGCCATAGCCTATGAATATTTTGAGGATTCGGCTACCAAGGATATTTTTCACAGATTGGAGAAAGCACCTCATGAGATGGTCTGGAACGTATTTGATCTGACCATGAATATGGGCAGAGAGATGATTTCGGCGATCGGTATTATGATTATTTTTGCCAGAGTTTCCGGGTGGTTTCTGGTGGTATTTCTTGTTGTAATGGTGCCTGCTTTTATATTTGATTATAGGTCGGTGTCCACAATCAGTAAAATGCACCATAGCCAGACTTTTGCAGAGCGGGAACTTGCTTATTATGAGGGCCTATTGGAGGACAAGTACGCATTACACGAGCTGAAAGTAATGAACGGTATAGAACATGTACATAAGAAATGGAAGAGCAAAGCAGACATTGTGCTAAAGACTTATATGCGCACAACGCTGAAATCCCAATTGATACAGTTTGGTTCTATGTTGCTTTTGTTCCTCTTTGCAGCCGGTATCATAGGAATCCTGGTGGCGGATCTGTACTGGGGAAATCTTGCGGTAAGTACCTTTGTAGCTCTTGCAAATGCTATTCAATCTATGAATTCCATCTCCTATGACATGGCCTGGTTCCTTTCCAGATTAGGCCGGAATGGAGATCAAATGGAGTATTTTCAGAAGCTTTTTGCCCTGCCTGACGAGATGCGAGGAACCAAAGAAATCCCTGGCTTAAAAGAGAACTTAAACAAAAACGAAGACTCGGGCCAAAACGAAGACTCGGGCCAAAACGAAGACTCGGGCCAAAACGAAGACTCGGGCCAAAACGAAGACTCGGGTAAAAACGAAGACTCCGAGATCAACAAAAGTCACGGTGAAGCCTGCGAAATAAGCTTTGAAAACGTAAGCTTTTCCTACCCGGGTACAGAAAAGCAGATACTTTCAAATCTGACCTTCCGCGTAAACCCCGGTGAAAAAGTGTGCATTGTAGGAAGGAACGGTGCCGGCAAATCCACCATCATTAAATTGCTCTGCGGATTATATCGGCCGGACAGCGGTACCATCAAAATTAACGGCATGGATATCCGTGAATTGTCACCGGTGCAGTTGAAAAAAGTGAGGAGTATTGTTTTTCAGGACTTTTGTAAATTCCACTCAACTGTCAGGGAAAATGTGGCGTACAGTGAATTGTCCAGGATGAATGATGATGAGGCTGTGTGGACTGCACTAAAGAATGGAATGATAGACGATTATGTAGCGTCTCTGGAGAAGGGGCTTGATACCAATCTGGGAACTATCGCGGAAGACGGTGTTGATCTGTCGGGTGGGCAGTGGCAGAAACTGGCCCTGGCCAGAGCCAGCTTTTGTAAGAGCAAATTCCTGATTTTAGATGAGCCCACAGCAGCTCTTGATCCCATGGCAGAGAGCAGAATGTACCATATGTTTGCAGAGATTTTGGCAGATTATGGCTACATCTTTATTTCTCACAGGCTGGCCAGTGCCAAAATGGCACAGAGGATCCTGGTTCTGGAAAAGGGTGAATTGGTAGAAGACGGCAGTCACAGTCAGCTGATGGAGAAAAGGGGACTGTATTGGAACATGTTCACGGAGCAGAGCAGCTGGTATGTGGAGGGCGCAGAAAGGAAGGTGGAAGTATGAAACAGAAGTTTAAATTGAAAACAATGGGCAGTGTAATGGTGCTGTTCTTTCAGGCCATGCCTTTTCAAAGTTGCTTTGCATTTGTATTATCCTTTATTTTTATGTTTTATCAGATTTCTTCCGTAAAAGTGACAGCGGGACTTTTTGAAAGTGTGGCGCTGTTTGATCGGATAAGCGGTACCGGATTTGACCGGGTGATAAAATTTGCGATTCTGTTTGTAGCGTTGAAGCTTTTGCAGAGCGTGCTGGTCATTCTGTCAGGAGTAAATGTTAATGTTTTTCTCTATCGAAAAGGTACGGACTATTTCAGACAGAAGCTGGCCAGAAAGGCTGCGTCTTTGCCGTTGATCTGTTTTGAAGATCCCCGAATTAACGATATGCTGGCCAGAGCACAGAATGTTGTAAAGGATGAACAGCTGTCAGAGCAGTTTGATACAATGCAGGACATTATGAGCAGCAGTTTCTCTCTAATTGGTATTGCCCTGGTGCTTGCCGGTTACAGCCCGTGGCTGCTGTTTCTGGCGATTCCCAGTGTGCTGCCCTTTTTCATCATGCGCATGATCCGTGGCAAAAAATTTTACAAGATGAAATATTTTCAGGCCAAAGCCCTGCGTGGCATGGATTATTATTGGAAGCTTCTCTTTGACAAGGACAGCAGAAAAGAAATCAATGTGTACCAATATGGAGATTACATAAAAGAAAAATGGTACGGCTATAGTGAGGCGGTGGACGAACAGACCTGGGCGTTCAAGCGTAAGGATTCGGCTGCCTTTACCTGGATGAACAGTTTTTCCACAATCGGATATTTGCTGAGTATTGTTTTGTCGGTTTACTTGCTGTGGATCGGGCAGATTGGCGTGGGCGTGCTGGGAGCTTGCCTGTCGGCCTTTTTGTCCATGCAGAACCAGACCCAGAAATTCTTGCGATACCTGGGGAATATACACGAGACAGCACAGTTTAATGGGGATTATCTGGATTTTATCAATTTGCCGGAGGCTTTAGATGGCACGGTAGAATTGCAGCCAGGACCTAAGGAAATAGAGTTGAAAAATGTTTCTTTTAGGTATCCTAATGGTCAGGATGATACGATACGTGATGTGAGTCTGAAGATAAATAGCGGAGAGCGCGTGGTACTTGTGGGTGAGAATGGCAGTGGAAAAACCACGCTGGTGAAGTTGATTTTGGGGTTATACGATTGTACATCCGGGGAGGTTCTGGTAGATGGTGTTCCTATGAAGGAGATAAAAAAGGAAAGCCTGTATGACCGGACGAGTATTATGATGCAGAATGCGTTGCAATATAAGGCAACTGTAAGAGAAGCGGTGTCATTTTCTGATGAATGTGAGGAGCGTCCTGAGTCGGCTATTGCGGCAGCAGGAGAATTGTCAGCGACGGACCGCAAAATATTGGATGTTCTCAAAGCTGCCAAGATTGACTATATACTGGATCAAGATGGCCTGGATATGCGGCTTGGCAAGGAATTTGGTGGCAGAGAACTTTCCGGTGGAGAATGGCAAAAGTTGTCTTTGGCCAGAGCTCTTTATAAGGCCAGTGACTTCATGATGTTGGACGAGCCTACTTCCGCCATTGACCCTCTTGCAGAAATGGAACTTCTGAAGAAATTTCTGGAAAGTTGTCAGGGAAAGACTGCAATCATTGTTTCTCATAGAGTAGGTATCTGTACTTGCGCAGATAAGGTGGTCGTGATGCAAAAGGGACGCGTGGCAGAGTGCGGCACTCACAGCGAACTTTTGGAACGCGGCGGCGTGTATCATGATATGTACAGGGCACAGGCTAAGTGGTATGAATAACGGGTATGAATAACGAGAAAATGATTATTGAAAAATTTTGAAGAGTAGCATATAATGTACTTAACAAGAGAGCCAATGACTAGACGAAGCCTAGTCGCCGGCAGAGTATATTGCTAAAAAAGATAAGCGCCTTACTTTTCCAGAGCGAGGGCGCTTATTTTTTGTGTTTCGTAAGTGTTACAACTAGCGTTATAACAGTACAAAGCATCATTACAAACTGAATTAAATCAGAATATGTAACCATTGGCTCCCCTGGTAAATACACCATATGTAATTGGATGATAGAGGATGTAGTAATAAAGATTACTGAAAGCAATTGAATAAAATGAAATACAGAGTAAATCGGAATTGGTTCTGTGAACGATAGTTTAATATGTTTAGTGAAAGCTGTCAAGGAAAATAATGTTGCATATTGGAAAAACACTAAGAAAACGCAAGTATTATATTGACTTACCTTGTTTATTGGTGTAGATTGTAGTGGCAGTAAAATGCAGAAGAATCGAGGGTATATCATGAATTTATTGAGACCGCAGAAAATAGATGCCACCCAAGGAAAATTGTTCAAAAACATTATTTTATATACAATCCCCGTGATTATCGGTACATTGGTGCAGAATTGCTTTAATGCCATTGACCTGATGGTGTTGGGTAATATGGCAGATGCAAATGCTGTGGCATCGGTTGGTGCTACAGGATCCATTATCGGTCTGGTAGTAAACTCTTTCATCGGTATTGGTGCCGGAAGTAAGATCATACTTTCTCATCAGTTCGGAGCTAAGAATAGTGTACAGATTAAGAAGACTGTAGACACAGCGTTGCTGACAGCAGTGGGGATCGGTGTGGCAGTAGCAGTATTGGGTGTGCCCCTGGCTCCTATGATCTTGAATTATACCAATTGTCCAGCAGATTGTTTTGCCGGGGCAGTATTGTATATCCGCATTTATGTGGCTGCAGCGCCTGCGATTTTGTTGTATAATTTTGGTTCAGCAGCAATTTCTGCTTCAGGTGATTCTCAAAGTTCGCTTTATTACATCATCATAGCGGGTTTGGTAAATATTATTTTAAATGTGATTTTGTGTCTTGTCTTACCCCAGAAGGTAATTGCAGTTGCAGTTGCAACGGCTGCTTCCCAGATAGTAGGTGCATTTCTGGTGTTAAGGAAACTCTGCAATATGGAAGGTGACGGCAGAGTAATCTTAAGAGAGATGCGTTTTAATCTGGAGTCCTTCAAACAGATCATGGGACAGGGTCTTCCTTTGGCATTAAATAATGCACTATATCCTCTGGCAAATCTGCAGATCCAGTCAGCGGTCAATACATACGGTGTAGCAGCCATTGCGGGTGGTTCCGCAACATCAAGCGTTATCGCAATGACAGATGCCTTTATCACATCTTTCAGCTCCACCGCTACTGTGTTTATGGGACAGAATCTGGGAGCCGATAATCAGAAGAGAGTGAAACAATCCTTCCGATACTGCCTGGCCATCAGTATGACCCTTTCCCTTATCATTGTAACCAGCGTATATAGCGCCGGTGAGATGATTTTGTCCATTTATCTGCCGGGAGATGCGGAAGCAATCCGATTTGGTATGCTGAAAATGAAGTATCTGCTGCTGTTTTCTCCTATTGGGGCGTTTTCCAGTATCTTTTCAGCGGCTATTCAGGTACGTGGTTATGCAGCTTATACATCGGCGGTTTCCATCATCACTGTAATCGCCTTCCGTGTGTTCTGGATGAGCATTATTTATCCTATGTTTGCAACCTATGACATGCTGATGCTTTGTTTTGTTGTATCCTGGATACTGCAGTGTATCGCCTGTCTGATCGGTTATTATTTTCTTTGTTACAGACGCGTAAAAAAGAAGGGATAACGGTTAGTTAGACAGACGTTATTAATAAGAGAAACTGCAAACGGGCACTTAGAGAAGGTGTGAAAGTAACGAAAACATGAGTGACAAAATCAACGATAAGAATAATGAGAAAAGTATACTCAGTGTCGCAATCTGTGATGACGAACCCCTATCCATAGATTATGTAGCTCATCATCTGCAAAAGTGGGCGCAGATGCATCAGATTATCCTGCGCATCAGCAGATTTTCCAGTGCGGAGGAGTTTATGTTTTCCTATGAGGAAGACCGGGATTTTGATGTGCTGTTTCTGGATATTCAGATGGAGAAAATGAATGGTGTGGAACTTGCCAGGATAATCCGGGAAAAGGATGCAAATGTGCAGATTGTGTTTATTACTGCCATCGCAGACTATATTTCCGAAGGCTATGAACTAGCAGCTCTTCATTATCTGATGAAGCCCGTCAGCGAAGAGAAGCTTTTCGCGGTAATGGACCGGGCTGTGAAAAACTGTGTAAAAACAGAAAATTATCTTCTGGTGACATCTGACCAGATCTTGAAAAGGATTTCGGTGAACAGTATCCTCTACGCGGAGACTTTTGCACACTATATTGTGCTGGCCACGGCGGAGGGAGAGTATCAGGTTCGAGAAAATACCGGTGTCTTGGCAGAAAAACTGGGTAGGGATTTCGTGCGTCCTCACCGTTCTTATTTGGTCAACTTGCGCCATGTGCACAGTATTTCCAAGACGGAAGTGTTGCTTGATAACGGCAGGGCGATTCCTCTGTCCCGCTACAATTATCAAAAGGTCAATCAGGCATTTATTCAATATTATAAAGGAAAGTTTAACGATGAAGCTTTTTGATCTCCTGTTCGGACGTCTGATTGATCGGCGGATTGCAGAGTATCAGAACGATCTGATTACAAAACACTGTGATGAAGTGGAAAATATTTATAAGACCATGCGGGGCTGGCGGCATGATTATCACAATCACATTCAGGCTATGAAGGCGCTGAACCTGCAGGCCAGGAATGTAAACAGTGACAATCCATACCTGAAGCAGATAGATGATTACCTGAACAACCTGAATCAGGACTTGACCACAGTGGATACCGTGTTGAAAACCGGAAATATCATGGTGGATGCAATTCTGAACAGCAAGCTTTCTTTGATAAAAAGCAAAGGCATCTCTGTCAATGCGAAAGCAGCAGTTCCTGCGGTTCTGGGTATTTCGGAAGTGGATCTGTGTGCCATGATCGGTAATCTGCTGGATAATGCCATGGAAGCCTGCATGAGACAGCCCGAAAGCAGTGAAAGATACATCCGCATCTTTCTGGGCACCATGAAAGGTCAGCTGTATCTTTCAGTCTACAATTCTACCGGAAGTGATATCAGAAAGAGCGGGAAAAATTATCTTTCCTCTAAAAATTCTCCCAGCCATGGATTTGGATTGATGCGCGTGGATCGCATTGCTGACAAATATGGCGGTTATGTAAATCGGCAGAATGAAGAAGGAGTATTTGCTACGGAGGTTATGCTGCCGCTGTAACCATTTGTGCCATGGGGATTACCATTCGTGCCAGAAAAATTTGTATGTAGAATAATGTGTTATAGTATAGGTGTACCGATAAAAAAAAGTATCAGATGCTGGCGAGATACTTCGGGTCGGTACACCTATCGTCTTTTTTACTGACAAAGGGACATATTCCGATATGTGGAATGTGGAGAGGAGGAAACAATTTGAAAAAAATACACAAGAAGCAGAAGGAAGCAGGAACTTATTCTATTTTACAAAATGTTATCTTTCTGTTACGGGAGATTGCGGGAACGAAACCGTTTTTGTTTGTCTTAATCATACTTGAGGTAATATGTTCCATTATAGCCCCTATTATTGGGATATATATGCCTAGTCTGGCGGTGGAGTTGGTAACGGATCAGGCAGACATTACAGGAATTCTTTTAAAATTAGGAGGATTAGGGGGGACGTTTGCTATTATTCAAGGCTTTCTAAGCATGGCGGCTGAAGGAAAATATTATCTTTATAATGATATGCGCATGCATTTCCAACAAAAGCTTCTTTTTAAGTCACTACATTGTGATTATGTGCATGTAGAGAGTAAGGAGGGTATGAAGCTGAGCCAACGAGCAACAGATGGCCTCTCTTGCGGTGATCAAGCCGGTACCTCTCGCATGTTGGTAGCTGTTATAGAATTGGCGGTTTCTGTGCTGAGTTTTGCAATCTATTCGAGTATTTTGGCAGAATTACAGCCTATTGTTGTGATTGTGTTGATAGCCATATCTTTGGTAAATTTGATCTTATATCGACATGCACAAAATTACGAACATGAACAAAGAGACAGTGTGGCTGATTTAAACCAGAAGTTGGATTATGTGGAAAATACAGCAAAAAACATTAGATATGCAAAAGATATACGATTGTACAACATGAGTGAGTGGTTCCTTGAGATTCGTGAAAAGCTGACAACATCGTACAAAAAACTGCAAAATAGAATTCAAAACCGTTTTTGGGGAGTTACCTGTATCAATACATTGACCAGGTTTCTGAGAGATGGATTGGCTTACGGATATCTGATTTACTGTGTGATAAATAGACAAATTTCTATTAATGAATTTGTGTTGTATTTTGGTGCAATTACGGGATTTGCAGGATTTGTAGGAAGTATCAGTGATAGTATTAATTGGTTGCGGTCAGCTAACTTACAGATGAATGATATGCGAAAGTATCTGGATCTGATGGATGGTGGAGATGCCGAACCAGAGCATCCTGCCAAGCTTTCAGAGGCCGAGAGAATTTCAATCGAATTTGATCATGTATGGTTTTCATATGAAAAAGATGCCCCATTTGTTTTGCAGGATTTTTGTCTACATATAAGTGAAGGAGAAAAATTGGCTCTGGTAGGTGTAAATGGTGCCGGTAAGACTACACTGGTAAAGCTTCTGTGTGGGTTCTACAAGCCAGATCGCGGTGAGATTCGTATTGGTGGAGTAGATATTAGACAATACCGGAAGGAAGAACTGTACAAGTTGTTCAGCGCTGTATTTCAAGATCTTTATATTGATCCGTTTACAGTAGCCGAGAATGTTTCCATGGCCTTAGAGACGGAGACTGATATGGAGCGTGTGGAGGAGTGTCTGGAACGCACAGGACTTTTGGAAACTATCAAGCGCTACCCGGATCATATTCATTCTTATATGAACAAGAGCGTGTTTGACGGAATTGTGTTGTCCGGTGGTCAGCAACAGAAGCTCTTGATGGCGAGGGCATTGTATAAGGATGCTCCGATTATGATTTTGGATGAGCCTACGTCAGCACTTGACCCTATAGCGGAGAGCGAAACTTATGAAAACTTCCACAAATTGACTGGTGAAAGAACTGTGATTTATATATCCCATCGATTGGCCAGCACACGTTTCTGCGATAGAATTGTGTTCTTGAAGGATGGCAGAAATACAGAATGTGGTTCTCATGAGGAATTGATGAAGTTGGGCAGAGAGTATGCAGAAATGTTTGAGGTACAGAGCCATTATTATCAGAAAGGAGGGGATTTCTGTGAAGATTAAAAAAACATGGGGTGACATGATAAGTGCTTTGAAAATGATGTGGAATCTTGACAGGATACTTTTTCTGACTTGTGTGGGTAGTGCTTTGATCGACAGTTTGCTTCCTTATATTGAAATATATTTGTCCGCCTATGTACTGGATGGTCTGGGCATAGGAGTCCCTTATTATTCTTTTATGCAGACGGTTTGCTTGGTATTGATTAGTGTTCTGCTATTGAGGATTCTGAGAGCCTATTTGGATAAAGTTTTCGAAGTACATGGGGGAATTTGCTATCACAAGTTTAATATGCTATTGGCTAAGCGGACTTTGGTGATGGATTATGAATTGTTGGATTCTCCAAAAATCAATGAAATTAATAATAGAATTAGAAATGATCATAGTTGGGGAGCGGGATTTTTCTCAATAATTTATCAGTTCCCGATGCTTTTGAAAAATATACTGAGTTTGGTATTTGCTATTTTGGTATTGATTCCTTTGTTTATTGAAAGTAATTTGTTTGCAGATTGTCATGTAGTCACACTTCTGTTGTTGTTTTTGGTAATTTATATCTTCAACACTGCTTTTACGGCTAAAAAAAGAAAAGAAATGCATGTCATTATGGAGAGAAATTTGGCCGATTCCAGGTATCAAGGTTATTATATATGGAATGGTCGAGAGTATAAGCAAGGCATGGATATACGCATTTTCAAAGGACAGAAACTAATTGAAGAACACCTCAGAGAGGAAAGAGCAAGAGTTGATGTCCCTTGGCTAAAAGCAATTACAGCCAATCGATGCCAAAGTGGTCTATCAAGTGGTGTTTCGGCGGGAATTTTACAGACAGCAGCCTACCTATTTGTAGCCATTCGAGCCATTGCCGGTGCTTTGTCAGTAGGCTCTTTGGTAAAATACGCTACTGTAATTTATCGGTTTTCATCAGCACTTTCTGGGGTATTTCTGATGTTCTCTGAGTTCGCCTTGTCAGCAAAACGCCAGCAGTCCAGTCTGGACTATATCAATGTAGAAGATGTGCTGCCCAAAGGTTCCCTCCCGGTGGACAAACGTGGTTTTTGCGACACTAAGGACAATGATTATGAAATCGAACTTCGCAATGTGTCCTTCAAATATCCGGGTTCGGAGAACTGGTCACTGCGCAATGTGTCATTGAAGCTTCATGTTGGTGAGCGACTGGCAATTGTGGGCATGAACGGCAGTGGCAAGACCACGTTGATCAAGCTGCTATGTAGATTGTACGACCCCACTGAGGGGGAGATTTTGTTAAACGGCGTGGATATCCGCAAATATGATTATCGGGAATATGTGTCACTGTTTTCGGTGGTATTTCAGGATTTCAAACTCTTTGCCTTCCGCCTGGGAGAAAATGTGGCAGCCGCAGCAGACTATGACCGCGAAAAAGTATTAAGTTGTCTGGAAAAGGCCGGATTGGGAGAACGTCTGGCATCTATGGAACAGGGAACTGATACTTATCTTTATAATGGTTATGGTGAGAATGGCGTAGAGATTTCCGGCGGCGAGGCCCAGAAGATTGCATTGGCAAGAGCGTTGTACAAGGATGCACCCTTTGTGGTGCTGGATGAGCCTACAGCAGCACTGGATCCTATTGCGGAGTATGATATTTACACTCGCTTTAATGAACTGGTGGAAAACAAAACGGCCATTTATATTTCTCACAGACTTTCCAGCTGCCGGTTCTGCGATGATATCGCGGTGTTCCATGAGGGACAGATGATACAGCGGGGCAGCCATGAACAACTGCTGGCTGAGACGGGAAGCAAATATTGTGAAATGTGGAATGCCCAGGCGCAGTATTATACGTAGGTCTTGCTACGTGATAGAGCGGTCTGAGACCTAAACCGAGAGCTGAACGTAGGTCTCAGAGGGCAAAAGTGTTGTCCAAGACCTAAATCGTGAGGTGAGCGTAGGTCTCAGAGGGCAAAAGTGTTGTCCAGGACCTAAACCGAGAGCTGAACGTAGGTCTCAGAGGGCAAAAGTGTTGTCCAAGACCTAAATCGTGAGGTGAGCGTAGGTCTCAGAGGGCAAAAGTGTTGTCCAAGACCTAAACCGTGAGGTGAGCGTAGGTCTCAGAGCGCAAAAGAGCGGTCCAGGACCTACGCCGAACGGCGTGTGTAGGTCTTAATAGAAGATAAAACACCTTACACCAACCATTCCCCCCTGCATATGTTATACAAAGGCATATGCAGGGGGATTTTTATGGCACTTATTGTTTTGGATGCGGGCCACGGAGGAGCCAACCCGGGGGCTGTCTATCAGGGCAGGCAGGAGAAGGATGATGCGCTGGCTCTGGTGCTGGCAGTGGGGCAGATTTTGGAGAATAGTGGGGTGAATGTTTATTATACCAGGACCACGGATATCTACGAGTCGCCTTATCAGAAAGCCCAGGAGGCCAATGCCACCGGGGCAGATTATTTTGTGTCCATTCACCGCAATTCCAGTCCCTACCCCAATCAGTATACGGGAGTGGAGAGTCTTGTGTACAGCCGGTATGGTGCAGCCGCTCTGTTGGCCGCCAATATCAATTATCAGCTGGAGCTGGTGGGCTTTGTGAATCAGGGTGTGAATGAGCGGCCGGGTCTTGTGGTGTTAAACAGTACACAGATGCCGGCGGTATTGGTGGAGGTGGGTTTTATCAATACTGATGCGGACAACGCATTGCTGGACGCCACATTTGAGGAAACGGCACAGGCTATTGCAACGGGAATTTTGCAGACAGTCCAATAGAGAAAAGGATAAAGAGACTTGCGGAATAAATTATAAAAAGGGTGCAATATCTAATGGAAGCCATATTTGCGGAAACTATATTTGTGAAAAAAACAGTTTTCATAGATTTTAATACATGATACAATAAAAATGATAAATATTAGAAGATAAGAAAGGAACCAAAGAAGAATATGGAGAAATTGAAAGCTTTGTTTAGACCTACCGACATGACGGAAGGTGCGCCCTGGAAGAGAATCCTGATGTTTTCTATTCCCTTGCTGATCGGAAATATTGCGCAGCAGCTGTACAATACTGTGGACAGTATTGTGGTAGGAAAGTTTGTGGGAGACAACGCGTTGGCTGCAGTAGGCAGTGCCGGCCCCCTTCTGAATATGCTGCTGGTATTGTTTGTAGGTATTTCAGCGGGTGTGGGCATCATGGTGTCCCAGTATTTCGGTGCAAAGGACAGAGAACAGTTGTCGAATACCATCGGTACTGCCATCACCATGACAGCCATTGCTTCGGTGATTTTGATGGTAGCAGCACCGCCTGTGATCCGCAGTATCCTGCAGATGCTCAACACACCGGAGACCATTCTGGATGACTGTACAGCATATCTGGTGATATTGATGTACGGTATTGCGGGTATGGCATATTATAATATTTTGAGCGGAATCCTGCGTGGAATGGGAGATTCTTTTTCTGCGTTGATTTATCTTTTGATTGCTACTGTACTGAATATTATTCTGGATTTATTGTTCGTGGCAGTATTTCACATGGGTGTTGCAGGTGTGTCCCTGGCGACAGCCATTGCTCAGGCAGTGTCATCTGCATTCTGTTTGTATAAACTGATGAATATGAGAACGATTTTTGATCTGGGACGCAAGCAGCTGAAGATGTCCAAGCCGCTGGTCAGACAGGTCATCAGTCTGGGACTCCCTTCCGGACTTACCCAGGCAATCTTTTCTTCTGCCATGATCATTGTGCAGTCCCTGACCAACAGCTTCGGTGAGATGTTTATTGCAGCCAATGTTATCGTTATGCGTGTGGACGGTTTCGCTATGATGCCTAATTTCTCTTTTGGTATGGCCATGACTACATTTGCAGGCCAAAACGTAGGTGCCAAAAAGATGGACCGCGTGACCAAGGGTGCAAAGCAGGGTACTTTGATGGCAGTGATTTGTTCTACCGTGATCACAGGCACTATTTTAATCTTCGGCAAATACTTGATGGGTATTTTCACAGACACAGCTGAGCTGGTGGATATGAGCGTGTACATCATGCGTATCCTGGCAGTGGGTTATATTGCAGTAGCAGTGACCCAGAGTTTATCCGGCGTAATGCGCGGCGCAGGGGACACCATGACACCTATGTGGATCTCCCTGTTGACTACAGTAGTGATCCGCGTGCCCATTGCATATGGTATTTCTTATCTGACCAGAACACCGGAGCTGCCCTTCGGACGCTTTGAGTGTATTGCCATTTCTCTGTTAATGTCCTGGGTGATCGGCGCGGTGCTGACCTCACTTTTCTACAAGGCAGGAAAGTGGAAAAAGAAAGTACTTTCTATGGAAGAATAACGAAATTGAATATGATATAAAAGGAAACGAAAGGAGAAAAGAAGTGGAAAGTGTAAAGCAGACTTATTTTAAGAACGGCTATATTCTGACCATGAATGATGTGAATCAGGTCTATGCCGGCGGGGAACTGCTGGTAGAAAATGACAAAATCGTGGCAGTGGGTAAGACCATTGATCCCCAGCTGGTAAAGCCGGATGCGGAGGTTATTGATCTGAATGGCAAGTATATTCTGCCCGGTTTTGTAAACACCCATGTGCATACCTCTCAGCAGATCAGCCGTGGCGTAGGTGATGACGTGGATTTTATTACCTGGCTTCACAAGAGAATGTGGCCATTTGAGAGTAATATGACAGAAGAGGATTCTTATATTTCTACGCTGATGTGCTCGCTGGAACTGATCAAATCCGGTGTTACCAGCTTTGCAGAGCCCGGAGGACAGTTTGTCAGCGGCATGGCAAAGGCTACAGCGGAGTCCGGACTTCGAGGCAAACTGGCAAAATCTGTTATGGACTGCGGCGAGGGTCTGCCCGCCATTTGGCAGAAGACCATGCAGGAGGAATTGGACAAGCAGGTGGATGACCTGAATAAGTACCACAATACTGCAGACGGCAGAGTGCAGGTGTGGTTCGGCCTTCGTACCATTTTCAACAATACCGATGAATTGATCGTGAAGACCAAGGAATTGGCCGATAAGTACAATGTGGGTATTCATATGCACGTGGCAGAGGCTAAGTCCGAGATTGATTATACCAACGCTGTTTACGGTGAAAATACAGTGACTCATCTGCACAAGCTGGGTGTATTGGACAAGAATCTCCTGGCAGTACATACCGTGTGGCTGACCAACGAAGAAATCGATCTTTTCAAGAAATATGACGTAAAGGTATCCCACAACCCTGCATCCGCAATGAGAGTGCTGGGCTTTGCCAAAATCCCTCAGATGCTGCAAAAGGGCGTGTGTGTATCCATCGGTACCGACGGTGCTTCTTCCAGCAACCGTATGGATATGGTGGATGAGATGTGGCTGACTTCCCTGATTCACAAAGGATGGAGATTGGATTCCACGGTTGTGCCTTCCACAGATATCCTGTGTATGGCCACCAAGAACGGTGCCAGAGCCCTTTTAGACGACCATCTCTACGGCAGTCTGGAGGCAGGCAAGAAGGCGGATCTGATCATCATCAATCCCTTTGGACCTTCCATGATGCCTGTAAATGACCCTATTGCAGCGCTGGTAACCGCAATGCATTCCACCAATATCGAGAGTACCATGTGCGACGGTAAGTGGCTTATGAGAGACCGCAAGGTACTGACTCTGGATGAAGAGGTAATCGTGAAAGAGGCCCAGAAGCATGCAGAGGCCATTTACAAACGTGCAGGAATTGTACTTCCTGACAGATTCCCTACGATCCGTTAACGCCGGCCGGTGTCAGGACTTTTCAAGAGAAGTTTTCCCGGAGAAGGCTTGATGCCGGACGGTCACAAAATACAAAGGAGAGAAAAGAAATGGATTTAAAATTATTGGCAGTAGCCGGCGGACAGGCTCCCGCAGACATCGTTGTAAAAAACGGTAAGATCGTAAACGTTTACACCAAGGAAATCTACGAGGGCGGCGTTGCTGTTGCAGGCGACAAGATTGCAGCAGTCGGCGATGTAGATTACTGCATCGGTGAAGGCACAAAGGTAATTGATGCAAACGGCAATTACATTACCCCCGGCTTTATCGATGGACATATCCATCCCGAAAGCTCCAGTCTTTCCATCCGTCCTTTTGCAGAGCTGGTATTAAAGCATGGTACTACCGCAATCATGACCGACTTCCACGAGATCGGTGTTGTAAGCGGCTTGGAAGGTATCGAGGCTGTATTGGATGAGGCAAAGGAAACCGATCTGAAGATTTATTTCGTGGTTCCTTCCCACGTTCCCTTCTCACCTGCTCTTGAGACCAGTGCAGGTCAGTTCAATTATGACATTATCAAGAAGGCTCTGGAGAGAGAAGATGCAGTTGGTATTTCTGAAGTTGTAGGACCTTATATTCTTGCTCAGTTCCCTGATCTGCTGACTTCTATGGACCTGGTAAACAAGACTCCCGGCATGACCAATCAGGGTCACCTGGCTGACATGAAGGGACCTGCAATGAACGCAGTTCTGGCAGCAGGCGTTACCACTGATCATGAGTCCTTAGGACCTGAAGATGCCCTGGAGAGAGTAAGAAAGGGATGTCATCTGATGATCCGTGAAGGTTCTGCAGCACGCAATCTGGAAGCTTGCTTAAAGGCAGTTCTGGAAGCAAAGCTGGATACCTCCAGAGTAAGTATCGTAACCGACGACTTACATACCTGTGACGGCGTAAACAATGGTCATCTGGATGATGCGGTAAGAAGAGCAATCTCTTACGGTGCTGACCTGGCAACTGCTATCCAGATGGTATCCTTAAATGCTGCAAGAGCATTCCACAAGGATGACGAAATCGGCGGACTGGCTCCCGGAAGAAGAGCAGACATCAACATCACCACCGGTGAAGAGGACTTCAAGGTGCTTTCCGTTATCGCAGGCGGCCGCCAGATTCTGGACAACGGCAATATGCTGGTTTCCTATGCAAAGGCTGATCATAAGCCCTGCTTATTAAATACCACTACCTTAAAGAACCCCGTTACCGCTGACAGCTTCAAGATCATGGCTCCTGAAGGTGCGAAGAAGGTTAAGGTTCAGGTAATGGATACCCTTCCCTGGATTCCCATCACCACCGGCAGAGAAGCAGAACTGAATGTAGTTGACGGCGTGGTACAGTGTGATCTGGAACAGGATGTACTCTATATTGCACAGGTGGAACGCTACGGCATCAACGGCAATGTAGGAAAGGCATTCATGGGCGGATTCCAGATGAAAGCCGGCGCTATCGCTTCCTCCGTTGGTCATGACAACCACAACGTGATCGTAATGGGTACCAACTTTGAAGATATGGCAGTAGCAGTAAATAAAGTCATCGAAATGAACGGCGGCCAGATCGCTGTTAAGGATGGCGAGGTACTTGCTTCCATCGCTTACCCGGTATGTGGTCTCTTAACCGACCTTTCTGCAGAAGAACTTGCAGCAGAAAAGGTGAAACTGAACGATGCGATCCATGGTCTGGGCTCCCCCATCACCATTCCTTTCATGTTCTTGTCCTTTATCTGCCTGGCAGCTCTTCCCTGCTTTGCAATTACTGATGTTGGTTTCATCAACGTTATTACACAGCAGGTAATGGATCCCATCTTAGAGGTTCTGGAATAAAGCCTATTGTCAGTAGTGATACTGTAAAATAAAGTGTAAAGGAATCCCCGACAGGCTTTGGGCCTGCCGGGGATTGTTTTGCGTATTAAAAGGGATTTAAGAAAGAGATGGTATTGTCAATTGTCAGGTGATATAATGAAATCAGACAAGTTGATCAGGGAGGCGCTATATTATGAGCAAAACACTTACAGCAATACTGATTGGTGCGGGTAACCGCGGCACAAAGTACACGAATATCATGGAGCAGTTGGGAGACAAATATAAGGTTGTTGCAGTTGCGGAGCCTATTGACAGCCGCAGAAATTACGTAAGAGAGAAGCACGGTATCCCGGAGGAAATGTGCTTTACTGACTGGAAACCGTTGTTGGCCCTCGGAAAGATTGCGGATATTGCGGTAATCTGTACTATGGATCAGCTGCATTTTGAGCCTGCAATGGAAGCTGTTTCTCACAAATATGATATTCTGTTAGAGAAGCCGGTTTCACCTGATCCTGCAGAATGCTTACAGATTGCACGTTTTGCAGCTGAGCAGGGAGTAAAGATTCTGGTGTGTCATGTGCTTCGCTATACGCCTCTTTTTATTACGCTGAAAAAGTTGATCGATCAAGGCAGATTGGGCGAGATCATGTCCATTAATCACGAGGAGTGTGTGGGAAATGTGCATCAGAGCCACAGTTTTGTGCGTGGTAACTGGGGCAATTCCGGCAGATCTTCTGCTATGCTTTTACAGAAATCCTGCCACGATATGGACATTCTTCAGTGGCTGATCGGTAAAAAGTGTAAAAAAGTGCAATCCTTCGGATCACTTCGCTATTTTAGGGAAGAGAATGCACCGGAAGGAGCACCGGAGTATTGTATTGAAGGTTGTCCTAAAGGAGAGACCTGTCCTTATAATGCGGTGAAGCTTTATCTGGATGACAAAGACAATGGCTGGTTCAGAACAGCTTGTACCAAAGACCCGGCACCCACAGACGAAATGGTGGAAAATGCCATCCGTACCACCCAGTACGGTAAGTGTGTTTATAAATGTGACAACGATGTGGTAGATCATCAGACCGTGAACATGCTCTTTGAGGATGATGTGACAGTGACCTTCACCATGAATGCCTTTAATAAGGGCGGCAGATTTATACATATTATGGGTACCGGGGGTGAGTTGCGTGCAGCCATGGACGAAACAACACCTATTACTATTTTTGATTTTGCAACCGGAAAGACCGAGGAGATTCCGATTTTGGCACAGGATGGTATAAATGGCGGTCATGGCGGCGGTGATGAAGGAATTATTGAGTCATTGTACGAGTATCTGCAAGGCACATATCGGGGCTGTTCGGTGTCAGATATTGCCATTTCCGTTGATAATCATCTGATCGTATTTGCAGCGGAGGAGTCCAGAGCAAATAATACGGTGGTGGATCTGGAGGAGTACGGAAAAGCGTTGTTGAAGTAATAGGGAAGCTTTCTTGCAGAAGATTAAAGTGAGAAGAGGCCGGTGAATAGAATTCACAGAAAGAGAGTATACACTATGTACAATTTCAATTATTATACCCCCACTGAGGTGGTTTTCGGGAAAGCAGCGGAGGAAAAAACCGGCGCTATGCTTAAAAAATATGGTGCAAAAAAGGTGCTGCTTCACTACGGAAGCGGCAGTGTGATCCGCAGCGGTCTGCTGAACCGCATTAAGAAGTCTCTGGAAGAACAGGAGATTGCCTATGTGGAACTGGGCGGCGTAGTGCCTAATCCCCGCCTTACGAAAGTGTATGAGGGCATCGAATTGTGCCGTAAGGAAAAGGTGGATTTTCTTCTGGCAGTAGGCGGAGGCAGTGTACTTGACTCTGCAAAGGCCATTGGCTACGGTCTTGTAAATGAGGGAGATGTGTGGGATTTTTATGAGCATACCAGGAAGGCAAGTGGCTGCATGCCCTTGGGCGTGGTGGTGACTATTGCGGCGGCCGGCAGTGAGATGAGCAGCAGTAGTGTGATCACCAACGAAGAGAGAGGCATGAAGCGGGGATATAATGATGATGCCGGCAGGCCCAAGTTTGCTATTATGAACCCGGAACTTACCATGACTCTGCCTGCTTATCAGACTTCCAGCGGCTGTGCAGATATTTTGATGCACACCCAGGAGCGTTATTTTACCAGCGGCGGCAATATGGAATTGACAGACAGCCTGGCGGAAGGATTGATGCGGACTGTGATCACAAACGCAAAGATTTTGATGGAGCAGCCGGACAACTATGATGCCAGAGCGGAGATTTTGTGGGCTTCCAGTCTGTCGCACAATGGGCTGACCGGTTGTGGTATCAAAGCAGGAGATTTTGTTTGCCATGCCCTGGAGCATGAAATCGGAGCTATGTTCGATGTGGCTCACGGAGCAGGACTGGCCGCTGTGTGGGGCAGCTGGGCCCGTTATGTCTATAAGGACTGTCTGTCTAGATTTGTAAAATTTGCAAAGAATGTGATGCTGGTGGATATGGATGGCAGTGATGAGGAGATTGCGCTGGCAGGCATCGAAGCGCTGGAAAATTTTTACCGCGCCATCAATATGCCCACCAATATGAGAGAGTTGGGTGTTGAGCCTACGGATGAACAGATTGATGCCATGGCTCATGGCGTTGCGCTTGCCAAGGGAGAGAAATTTGGCTCGGCGAAAGTGCTTTGTGAGGCGGATGCAGCGGCGATTTACAGAATGGCCCGCTGACGTATGTTTGGATAAAAGCAGATCGGACAGTAAATGGGAAATACCGCTGCCTGGTTGTGGTGTGAAGAGAAGGTACAATACTATGATTTATTTATCGCACTTTGATTTCCCTCATATAGAGCAGGAATACACATTTTTGATGGGGATAAAGAGGACTTGTTATGATACTTTTTATCCCTTTCAGACCATTTCCAAGCGGGGACTGCGCTGCATGGACTTTGAGCCTGTTACCATCCTCTATGGCGGCAATGGCTCCGGCAAGACCACTGTTTTAAATGTGATCGCGGAGAAACTGGGCCTGGAGAGGGATACCCTCTACAACAGGAGCAATTTTTTTGAGGATTACACGGGGATGTGTGATTTTGAACTGGAAAACAGGATTCCGCGGGGCAGTCGGATCATCACCAGTGATGATGTGTTTGACTTTATGCTGAATCTGCGCAGTCTGAACGATGGCATCAGCAGACGCAGAGAAGATTTATTTGAGGATTATCTGGAGACAAAATACTCCAAGTTTCAGATGAAGTCTCTGGACGATTATGAGAAACTTAAAAAAGTCCATTCCGCCCGCACCAGGACCCAGTCCCGGTACGTACGGGAAAATCTCATGGACAATGTGCGGGAGCACTCCAATGGGGAGAGCGCTTACCTGTATTTTACAGAAAAGATCAAAGAAAACGGACTGTATCTGCTGGACGAGCCGGAGAACAGTTTGTCTCCGGCCAGACAATTGGAATTATTGAATTTTCTGGAGCAGTCCGCAAGATTCTTTGGTTGTCAATTCATTATTGCCACCCACTCACCGTTTCTTCTGGCCATGAAAGGTGCCAAGATTTATGATATGGATGAGGAACCGGTGGACGTGAAGCGCTGGACGCAGCTTCCAAACGTGAGAGCTTATTATGATTTTTTTAAACAACATGAGAGAGAATTTTAAAAGATCCTCCCTGCCGATGGCGGGGAGGATCTTTTGTGTATAGATTATTTCTTCAGGAACCAAATCTGCATGCTGGCCTCGCCTCTGTTTGCGTAAGCATAGTAGGGGATCAGCTTCAGGGTCATGGTTTCCATTTCCTTATTGGCTCTGAAATACAGGGCATTGTTTTCTGCGGGCTTGTAAGCGGTGGTAGTGATGCCGGGAAGCAGGAACTCGCTTTCGCCTACAACATATTCTGCATCGGGATCTACGTAAATCGCCTGGAGATTTCTGCCGTTGTCATGGCTTTCTGCACAGTATACGATAGGACCTCTGGTGACTGCTACGCGACCGGCATTGTCGTGGACATTGGAATTGCTCTGGATAACAGTTACAGGCATATCCAGTTCGATGGCAAAGTCAGTCTTAGCGCTTGCGTCAAAAATCATGTAGCCATCTTTGACAGTGTAAGCACTGTCTGTGGTAAAGTTCTCGCACCAATCGGGGATTCGCACTGCCAGATTCTTTTTGGTGGTCTCGCAGTGGATGGACAGTTTGCCGTCTGCAGGATAAGCTGTGGAGACGGTCAGGGTGGTGTCATCAGTCTTCATATTAGAATCCATAAACTGGTTTACATAAACAGTATCCTCATCATATCCATATGCATAGCCGCCGATCATGGATAAGAATCTTACCAGGTTGGGAGGGCAGCAGGAGCAGCCGAAGATTTCGGGACGTTCTGTGATGGCGAAGCGCTCCTTGGTGTTGGTGGCAGGGTTTACATGATTAAACTCAACGTCGATCTCCAGAGGATTCTCATAGAAGAAATTCTTGCCGGAGAGGGAGATGCCGGGAAGGACGCCGTTGAAGACTGCGCGCTCCAGGGTGTTTGCATACTTTGCATTATTTTGATGCTTCTGCATGCGCAGGCAGAACATTGCCAGAGAAATTGCTGCACAGGTTTCGGTGTAAGCGGTTCTGTTAGGCAGATGGTAATCTAAGGTGAAGGCTTCGCCGTGTCTTGTGGAACCAATGCCGCCGGTAATGTACATTCTCTTATTTACAAGGGATTCATAGCAGCGCTCGCAGGCATCGAAAAGCTCCTGATCGCCGTATTCAAGTGCTACATCAGCCATGCCGCAGAGCAGGTACATTGCACGTACTGCATGTCCCCTGGGCTCTGTCGCCTCACGCAGAGGTACCTCGTCCATGGAGTAGTGGATGGTAGCCCAGTCTGCAATAGGCTGGTCTTTGTCGTTGTTACCGTGTTTGTCGATAAAATATTTGGAAAGGTCTGCATAACGCTTTTCACCGGTAACTTTGTACAGGGTCATCAGAGCCAGTTCCAGCTCGGGATGGCCGGGGGTGGTGAATGCAGCGGAATCCTCGATCTTGAAAATACGCTCAATGTAGTCGGCATATTTGCACATAGCCTTTAAGAGAGCATCTTTGCCGGTGGACTCATAGTAAGCAGCTGCAGCTTCCATCAGATGACCGGCACAGTAGAGCTCGTGGCGGTCTCTGTTCTGGAAACGAAGGTCCTGATCGGTCACCAGGAAGTGGCTGTTGAAGTAACCGTATTCGTCCTGATTCTTTACGATTTCTGCCACAGCAGCATCTACGATCTCCTCAAGCTTTTCATTGCGCTCGAATCTTAAAATATAGGCAACGCCTTCGATCCACTTTGCCACATCGGAGTCCCAGAATACATGGGGCATGTTGGGATCGCCTTCCTTCCAGGTGCAGGACAGTGCGTCAAAACGGTGGGTTTCTTTAAAACGGTCATATACAGCGTGAACAGTGGTATTACGTACCATGTCCTGTTTGGTCTTCCAAAATCCGTTGTTGATGGTGACCTTTGAATAATCAATTAACTTCATGGGGGTTCCTCCTGTGGTTGGATCAGTAAGTTTTATCGTACGGTGTTCCTTTATATCCTTTTGCAGCACAGAAAGGGGCACCCTTGACGATGTTCTATTTGTAGAATATAATAAACCCAGTGTAACAGGCAATACCTAATTTCGGCTAAAAGGTGAGAAAATCCGACATGATAACTTGGGATAACGGACATTATTTTGCATATGAGATCATTGGAGAATTCCGCTCTAGGGATACGTGGATCCATCCGGACAGAAAGGTAGGTTCCTATGAACTGATCTTTGTGCTCCATGGGACTTTGTATATTACGGAAGAGGATACTGCCTATGAGGTGCGTGAGAACGAGATGATCATTCTGGAGCCGGGCAAACGCCACTTCGGCACCAGGGAGACTACGGAATTTGTGTCCTTTTACTGGTTTCATTTTCACACAAACCTGCCGGTGCAGATGAAAAAAATTGCGCCGGATGATGTGTATGATATCAAATTTTTCCTGAAAAAACTGCTTCACATTACCAACTCCGGTGAGCAGAGTCAGGAGAACCGGGAAAGCGCAGATGCGCTGGGTTTTCTGATTTATAACGAGTGCATAAAGCCCCGCAATTCGCTATACAAAAATGTAAAATTGGCGGCGGACATCAAGGAGTATATCCGGCTGAATCTGAAGGAAAATGTGACGGTCAGCGAGATTGCCGATCATTACGGTTATAACGTGGATTATATCGGGAAGCTTTTTAAGGCCAATTTCGGCCTTAACCTGAAGAAATATATTGCATTGCAGCGGCTGAATCTGGCAAAGGACCTGCTTTTGACCACGATGCTCAGCATCAAACAGATTGCCGGTGAAATCGGTTATGCAGATGAGAATGCTTTTGTGAAGTTCTTTGTGTATCATGAGAAGATGAGTCCTACGGTTTTTAGAAATCATTATTTCAATACACATATTAATAACAGATAAATTTCCGGTGTTTCTTGGCAAAGTCCGTATTGTGATGAGAAACGGAAAGAGCAGGAGATAAGAAAGGAGCACATAAAATGAGTAAATATTCCGTAGGTATTGATTTTGGTACATTGTCAGGACGTGCAGTGTTGGTGGATATTGCTACAGGACAGGAGATTGCGACTTCTGTCAAAGAGTATCCTCACGGTGTCATGGCAGATACCTTTGTAAATGGAGAAGCCTTGCCGGCAGATTTTGCCCTGCAGCATCCAAAAGATTACCTGGATGTGTTGTATTACGTGACAAGGGACTGCGTGAAGCGATCCGCTGTAAATCCGGCGGATATTGTGGGCGTAGGTGTGGATTTTACAGCCTGTACCATATTACCTGTGACGAAAGAGGGTACTCCAATGTGCTTTTTGGAGGAATACAGGGACAATCCCCACGCCTATGTAAAGTTGTGGAAACATCACGCGGCCCAGAAGGAGGCTGATCGTGTCAACGATCTGGCTCGGGAGATGGGGGCAGATTGGTTAAAGCATTACGGCGGCGCAATTTCCAGCGAGTGGATGTTCCCCAAGGTGCTGGAAATCCTGGGTACGGACGAGGAACTGTATCAGCGGACGGACCGCTTTATTGAGGCCGGAGACTGGATCGTGTGGCAGCTGACAGGACAGGAGAGTCACAGCATCTGTACCACCGGATTTAAGGCGGCCTGGAACCGGGAGACAGGATACCCTGACAAGGAATATCTGGGCAGACTGGATAAACGCTTGGAAAATATTGTGGGAGAAAAGTTGAGCACAGACATAAAGAAGATGTCTGAGATTGCAGGATATATTACAGAAGAAGCGGCAGCACTTACGGGACTTATGGCAGGAACACCGGTGATGCCGGCCTTTGTGGATGCGCACGCCGCGCTGCCGACTCTGGGGATTACCTCACCCGGAAAGCTTTTGCTGATCATGGGCACTTCCACCTGCCATATTTTGCTGGGGGAAAAGGAGATTTATGTGCCAGGCATCTCCGGCTATGTGAAGGATGGCATTGTAGACGGTTTTTATGCTTACGAGGCCGGACAGGCCTGTGTGGGCGACAGCTTTGACTGGTTTGTGAAAAAGGGTGTGCCCCAGAGTTATTTTGAGGAAGCCAAGGAGCAGAGGGTAAGCATTTATCAGCTTTTGGACAGTAAGGCTGAAAAGCTGGGGCCCGGGGCCAACGGTCTGTTGGCTCTTGATTGGTGGAACGGTAATCGGACACCTTATGGCAACAGCAGTCTTACCGGGGCAATTGTAGGATTATCAATCAGTACCAGACCGGAGGAAATCTACAGGGCGCTGATCGAGGCCACTGCGTATGGTACCAGAAATATTATTGAAATTTACGAGGAAAACGGGATTCCGATTGATACTCTCTATGCTGCAGGCGGCATTCCTGAGAAAAACAGTATGCTTATGCAGATATATGCGGATGTGACGGGGAGGGAGATTTTCCTGGCTGGTACCGGACAGGCCTGCGCTTACGGCAGTGCCGTGCTTGGTGCATCAGGAGAGCGTGGATACGGTAATCTTGCTAAGGCTGCAGAATCCATGAAAAAGGTGAAGGAGAAGTCCTATCAGCCTATATCAGAGAATACGCGTCTTTATGACAAACTTTATGGTGAGTATAAGAAGCTGGCAGTGTATTTTGCAGAGGGTGACAGTACTTTGCAGAAAACATTGAGGACTTTAAAGGGACAAAATAAAAATATTTAAAAAAGTGTGACAATACATGACTTTAAAGCATTGAAAAATAAAAGAGAAAGTTGTATAATTTGGGAAACTTTTTTTCTGGAGGAGAATAATTATGAAAAAGTTAGTATCTATTTTAGTTGTATTGGCAATGACATTTGCATTGGTTGCCTGCGGCAGCAGCGCTTCCACCAAGCTGACCATGGGAACCGGTGGTACCAGCGGTACCTATTATGGTTACGGCGGTGTGCTGGGACAGTACATCAAGAACAAAGCCGGTATTGATGTAACTGTTGTTTCTACCGATGGTTCCAAGGCAAACATTCAGGGTATTGATGCCGGTGACTATCAGCTGGGTACTGTTCAGTCCGATGTTATGGCTTACGCTTGGGAAGGAACCCGTTCCTTCGCTGAGGATGGCGCTGTTGATACCTTCCGTGTAGTTGCAGGTCTGTATGCTGAGGCTGTACAGCTGATCACCATGGATCCTGAAATCAAGACTGTAGCAGATCTGGCTGGTAAGTCCGTATCCATCGGCGCTCCCGGTTCCGGTGTTTACTTTAACGCTATCGACGTTCTGACCGCTGCAGGTCTGACCGAGGATGACATCCAGGCGCAGTATCAGTCTTTCGCTGATTCCACTGATGCACTGAAGGACGGCAAGATCGACGCAGCATTCATCGTTGCAGGTGCTCCCACTCCCGCAATTACCGAGCTGTGCACTACCAATGATGCATACCTGGTTCCCATTGATGGTGAAATTGCAGAGACTCTGATGGCTTCTTGTCCTTTCTATACCACCTACAATATCCCTGCAGGTACATACGAGGGTCAGACTGAAGATGTTACTACCGTTACCGTTAAGGCTACTCTGATCGTTGATGAAAAGGTTTCTGAGGAAGATGTTTACAAGCTGACTGCTGCAATCTTTGATAATATTGATGCAATCACTGCTGAAAATGCAAAGGGTGCAGAGCTGAGCATTGAGAATGCTACCAGTGGTATGACTGCTCCTTTCCATGCAGGCGCTGCTAAGTATTTCGCTGAGAAGGGCGTGAATGTTGCTACTGAGTAATGTTCCAGGGAGGTAATCATGGCATTATTCAAGAAAAGTAAGCAACCGATGAACCAGGAACCTATGGACCTGGAAGCCGTAATGAAAAAATATGACCAGGAGTCAAATGTCAGAATCTGGGAAGGAAAGGCAAAAATTGCCGTGACTGCCGTATTGGCCAGTTTTTCCCTGTTCTGTCTCTATGTAACATTATTTGCCAGCTGGCTTGAGGAACTGCGTCTGACCACATTTGTGGCCTTTATCGTGTGCTTGGGATATATTGTATTCCCCGCCCATAAGGGAGTGCAGAAGGTAAATTATATGCCTTGGTATGATGTGGTGTTGATGATCTGCGGTACGGGAGCATTTCTGTATTATGCAGCCAATGCAATGACCATCATCCAGCAGGGCAGCCGATTTGAGTGGTACCAGATTGTTATCGGTATCGTAGGTATTATCTCCCTGATGGAGGTATGCCGCCGAAGCGTAGGTCTCCCCATTCTGATCGTAGCACTGTGCTTTATCGTATATGCACTGATCTGGGGTCTGAGTAATCCCAGCCTGTGGGGTAAGCTGAACTACACCGTTCGTTATCTGTTCTACGGCAAAGAGGGTATTCTGTCCACTCCGATCAACGTATGTTCTAAATTTATTGTTGTGTTTATTATTTTCGGTGCGTTCCTGGAACGTACCGGTATCGCAGATTTCTTCATTAAGATTTCCAATGCGGTGGTAGGCGGTTTCTCCGGCGGCCCTGCAAAGGTAGCGGTTGTGGCAAGTGCAATGGAGGGTATGGTGTCAGGTTCTTCCGTAGCCAATACCGTAGGATCCGGTTCCGTGACCATTCCACTGATGAAGAAGACCGGCTACAAGCCGGAATTTGCAGCAGCGGCTGAAGCTGCCGCATCTACAGGAGGACAGATCATGCCTCCTATTATGGGAGCTGCAGCATTCCTGATGGCCGATTATGTGGGTGTTCCCTACAGTAACATTGTTGTTCGCGCGATCCTGCCTGCAGTACTGTATTTTGCAGGTATCTTTATCACCGTACATTTGGAGGCAAAGAAAGAGGGCCTGAGAGGTCTGACCAAAGAAGAGCTTCCCAGGATCAAACCTCTGCTGAAAAAACTTTATCTGTTGCTTCCACTGATTCTGCTTGTGTATCTGGTGGGAACCAGTAAGCGTTCCATTCAGTACGCAGCAGCTATCGCTATCCTGGTTGCGATCGTTGTGAGTCTGTTTAATAAAGAGACTAGAATTACACCCAAGCGCTTATTCGAGGCATTGGCAGCAGGCGGACAAGGTATGATCACTGTTGCTGCAGCATGTGGTGTGGCAGGTATCATTGCAGGTACCCTTACCATGACAGGACTTGCCAATATTCTGATCAACGGTATCGTAGCACTTGCAGGAGACCGGGTGATCATTGCACTGTTCCTGACCATGCTTTGCTGTATTGTTCTGGGTATGGGTGTTCCTACCACGGCGAACTATTGCATTATGGCAGCTACTTGTGCACCTATTCTGGTGCGTATGGGTGTGCCTCAGATTGCAGCACATTTCTTTGTATTTTACTTCGGTATCGTGGCAGACCTGACACCTCCTGTAGCATTGGCTGCTTATGCAGGTGCGGCGATTGCCCAGGCCAACCCCATGAAGACTGCTTTTACGGCCACTAAGCTGGCAATCGGTGCATTTATCGTTCCTTACGTGTTCGCGCTTAATCCGGCAATGCTCTTTGTGGATACTACAGCACCTGAGGTTGTACTGATCTGTATTACCGCACTTATCGGTATTTTTGCAGTATCAGCGGCGCTGGAAGGTTACTTCCTTCGCTATATGAAGGGGTATCAGAGAATCATGAGCCTGGTTGGCGGACTTTTACTGATTTATCCCGGTGCAGTTACAGACTCTATAGGTCTGGTGCTGGTTGCAGTTGTAGCAGTACTGCAGTACATGATCAGGAAAAATGATCGTGCCGCTATGAAGGCAGCATAAACTTCATAAAATATGAAAAAGATGCACGTTTTTAAAGCGTGCATCTTTTTTTAGTCTGTGATAACGCCATCCAGTTCTCTGGAGTGACAGAGGTTATGGTAGTACTTTTTGCCTATTTTGTCTTTGGCACAAAGCAGATAGGAGCGTTTGGCGTTCTTGATCATTTTGCTGCGGACGTGATTTTCTTCGGGGGCTATGTCTGTAAGATACCCCTCGGATGAGAGGCCGCGGCAGGAAAAGAAGGCGATATCGGCATTGATGGATTCGATGGTCCGATAAGCGTCCTCGCCCACAAGCGCCATGCAGCTTGCTACCAGACTGCCGCCGGTGGAGATGGTGTTGATGTCGTATTCAGCCAGTTTTTCCAAGGTCCGGACGCCGTTGGTGATGACTGTGAGGTTTCGCTTAGACTGGAGAAAGGGAATCAGTTGATAGGCGCTGGTGGAGGCATCCAGAAAGATTACATCGTTATCATGGACCAACTCAATTGCCTTTTGGGCAATGATGACCTTAGCATTGCTCTGCTCCAGTTCCCTGATTGCAAAGGGAATCTTGTTTTTGGAGAGAGCGGTCTCTTCAATAACTGCGCCGCCGTGGACTCTCTTGATCAGATTTTGTTTTTCAAGCTTGGCCAGATCACGCCGTATGGATGGTTCACTGACAAACAGATGGGCGGCAAGCTCCTTTACGGTGGCCTGCTTTTGTGATACCAGTAGTTCCAGAATTTCCTTATCTCGTTCTTTGCTCATTTGATCACCTCAAAATACTAAAAATGCTCAATATATTGAGCGAATTGTAAAAAAACATGGCTCGGATTGACAATATGATCATTTGAAAATATTATATTGTGTAGATACGCAGGAGTCAAGAGTTCGACATTCGATAGGAGGTCCTTATGATAAAGTTTCAGGCCCATAGAGGCGTAAGTACAGAAAATCCTGAAAATACTATGCCTGCCTTCAGAGCAGCTGTCAATCAGGGATACGATGTGATTGAACTGGATGTGGATGTGACCAAGGATGGCAAATTCCTACTGCTTCATGACAGTGAGCTAAATCGCACCGCCAGAAAGCCAGATGGAAGTGAATTGGCAGAATCTGTAAGGATTTCTGATATCACTTATGAGCAGGCGCTTGAATATGATTATGGCTGTTGGTTTGCCAAGAAGTTTAAAGGAACAAAAATTCCGCTTTTGGAAGAAGTACTGCAGTTTGCAGCTGCAGCGGGCATAAATGTCAAGATTGATAATAAATATCAGCGTTTTTCAGCGGACCAAAAGCTGGCACTATTTGCCCTTTTAAAATCCCATCAAGAAGTTGCCGGTCTGACTTGTAGCAGCATAGAGGAGATTGAGGTTGCAGCAGTTTGTCTGTCCCAAATGCATTTTCATTATGATGGTCCGGTGTCGGCAGAAATATTGAATGCACTGGCACAGATCCTTCCCAAGGATCGTTTGACAGTTTGGCTTCCGGTTCAAAACGCAGCGACGTCCTGGGTAAAGGTTTCCCATGCAGATGTGTCTTTGGCCGCTATGGTAAAGGAAGTTGCGGGTTTAGGCCTTCGGATTTTAATAGACTATGAGGAACTTAAGATTGCAGAGCGGTTGGGAGCTGACATTATTGAAACCAACGGACGGCTCAAGCCTGACAGGAACCAGGGACTGACTGCTGACTTACACACTCACTCTGAAAGCTCTCACGATTCCGTATGCAAGATCGAGGATATGTGTCTGGCCCAGATGGAGAAAGCCACGGACATCATGGCGGTAACAGACCACTGTGATATTTTCAGTTTCAATAAGTATGATATTTACACACCTATCAAAGCAGCTTATGACACTGTCATGGAGCTTCGGGGAAAATATGAGGGCAAAATCCGGCTGTTGTCCGGTGTGGAGATTGGCGAAGGCGCCTGGTTCCCGGAGGAGACAAAGAAACTTATGGATTTGGTGCCTTACGATGTAATCATCGGTTCCTCCCACTGTGTAAAGCATAAAGAAATCACGAAAGCTTATTCGGGTATTCAGTTTATAGCAGAAGATATCGATCCGGCATCTTATTTTGACGATTATCTGGATGAACTGCTTGCTATGCTGGATGTTGTGGACTTTGACATCCTGGCTCACCTCACCTGTCCCCTGCGCTACATTACAGGACGGCAGAAGATTGCATTGGATTTGAAGCCCTATGAGGAGAAAATCACGGAGATCCTGCGCAGGATCATTCAAAGCGGCATCGCCCTGGAGGTAAATACTTCCAGCTATGGATTGATGGGTGAATTTATGCCGGGTCGGGAAATCCTGCAGAAGTATTACGATATGGGAGGCTATCTGATCACTCTGGGCTCCGATGCCCATGTGACCAAGGATGCGGCCCAGTATCTGGATGAGGCAAAAGCTCTTTTAAGGGAAATTGGATTTAAGCATATTTTTTATTATGAAAACAGATGTGCCCATCAAATCACAATTTAAATTGCCGGAAATAAAAGCGGGAATATATAAAACAGGAATATATAAAACAGGAACATATAAAAGAAAAATATAAAAGTAGGAACATAGATGAAAGGAAGGAATTAAAACATGAGAGCAGCAGTATTTTACGGAAAAGGCGATCTGAGAATGGAAAATATTGAAAAGCCCGTTCCTAAGGACGGGGAGGTGCTGATCAAGGTCATGGCCTGCGGCATCTGCGGCACCGACGTACATATTTTCCATGGAGATGAGGGCGCAGCACCTACTCCTGCGGGTACTGTACTTGGCCACGAATTCTCCGGAATCGTGGAAGCTGTAGGTGCAGGTGTGCGTGACATTAAAGTGGGTGACAGAGTCTGTGTGGATCCCAATGAGCTTTGTAACGAATGTTATTATTGTAAGAGCGGTATCGGCCACTTCTGCGAGCATATGACCGGTTATGGTACCGGTGTACACGGTGGTTTTGCGGAGTACTGTGTGGTGCCTCAGTCCCAGGCTTATAAGTTTGCGGATAACATCACCTACGAACAGGCTGCTATGGCTGAGCCCATGGCCTGCTGTGTTCACGGTATGGACATGTGCAATATTTCCTGCGGTGATACTGTTGCGATCATCGGCGGCGGAATGATCGGCATGATCATGCTGCAGCTTTCCAAAATTTCCGGTGCAGGGAAGCTGATCATGATCGAGCCGGTAGCAGAGAAGAGAGAGACTGCCAAGAAGTTGCGCGCTGATCTGTGCATCGATCCTATCGGTCAGAATGTGAAAGAAGTACTGGCAGAAAACGGTATTGAGAGAATCTCCACAGTGATCGAGTGCGTAGGTAAAGTGACCACCATGGCTCAGGCCATTGACATTGCGGGACAGAAGTCCACAGTGATGTTGTTCGGTCTGACAGCCCCCGGAGACGTGCTGCCTATCAAGCCCTTCGAGCTTTTCAAAAAGGAGATCGTGCTGAAGGCTTCCTATATTAATCCCTATACCCAGAAGCGTGCGCTGGCTCTCATTGAAGGCGGCAAGGTGGATGTAAGCTCCATTGTTTATGGATGTGAACCGTTAGAGAAGCTTCCTGAGATTTTGGCGGATGCCAGTCTCAGAGCAAAGGGCAAGATTATTATTACCCCATAAAGGGCTCTTGACTTTTGTTTTTTCTTGCGCTATAATCCCATTGTTGGCGTTGAAGATGCCCAAGTAGTGTATCAGAGTCCTTCTGACAGAGAATCGCACCGTGGCTGGAAGTGCGTAGAAGTCTGATAGATGAATTTCAGCATTGGAGTCATACAAATGAATAGTAAAGTGCAGATATTATCTGAAATATTATATCTGAACATGGGTGGTACCGCGGGCTAGCTCGTCCCATAATGATCCTAAGGGTCGTTATGGGGCGTTTTTTATTTTGCTAAAACTTGTCACATACGACCTCACCGGCGTAGAGAAGAAGGTTGCCCATCAGGCACCGCTTACGCGCAGAGGACGGAAACGGACTCTATATTTCAATAATTATCAGAAAGAAGGAAGAAAGATGAACGGATTAAGTGAAAAACTGTCTGCAATCAAACAGGAAATTCTGGATGGTATGGAATCATTGGACAGCTCCAAGGCTGTTTATGAATTCAAGAAAACATTTTTAGATTCTAAAAATGGTAAAATCGGACAGCTGATGAAGGAAATGAAAAATATTCCTCCTGCTGAGAAAGCAGAATACGGAAAAAATGTCAATGCCTTAAAAACATGGGCTACAGAACAATTTGATGAAATGGATGCCCGGATGAAGGAGAAAGAACTTCTCTTAAGATATGAAAACGAGAAGATTGATATCTCCATGCCTGCGCAGAAGATTGTCCCCGGCAATCTGCATCCCATCACATTGATCAAAAACCAGTTGATCGATATTTTTGCATCCATGGGCTTTGAAGTATTTGAAGGTGCGGAAATCGAAACTGATTATTATAACTTTACTGCACTGAATACTCCTCAGGATCATCCGGCACGTGATATGCAGGATACCTTTTACCTGACTCAGGAGTTTCTGCTGCGTACACAGACTTCTGCGGGACAGATTCATGTAATGGAGAATACAGCACCTCCTATCAAAATTTTATCCCCCGGTCGAGTGTTCCGTTCCGATGATGACGCAACCCATTCCCCTATGTTCAGCCAGATGGAGGGACTTGTGGTGGATAAAGGTATTACACTGTGTGACCTGAAGGGTATGCTGGATGTACTGGTACAGAAAATTTTCGGTGAAGGTACCACCACCCGTCTGAGACCTTCCTATTTCCCTTTCACAGAGCCTTCTGTGGAAGTGGATGTAAGCTGTTTTGAGTGCGGCGGAAAAGGCTGTAAGCTTTGCAAGGGTACCGGCTGGATCGAGGTTCTCGGTGCAGGTGTGGTAAACAAGAAGGTACTGGAAGTATGCGGTATTGATTCTGATGAATACAGCGGCTTTGCATTTGGTATCGGTATTGAGCGTCTTGCCATGCTGAAATATGGAATCAACAATATCAAGCTGTTATTTGAATCCGATATGCGCGTTCTTTCTCAGCTGAATGATGACTGACGGTGACAGTTTGGAACCGGGCGGATTGACAAGAAGATTGCAGATAATGGAGGTTTAGATATATGTTAGTACCGTTGAGTTGGCTGAAGGATTATGTAGATATTGATGTGCAGCCAAAAGAATTGGAAGAAAAATTATTCTCCTGCGGTTTCGAGGTGGAAGAGCTTTATGAGATCGGTCAGGATATCAGTGGTGTTGTAGTAGGTTTGGTGGAAGAGTGTGAGCCTATTCCCGAGACCCACCTGCATGTATGTAAAGTAAATGTAGGACAGGAAGAACTGCTGCAGATCTGCTGTGGTGCAGACAATGTAAGAGCAGGCGGCAAATTCCCCGTTGCACTGGTGGGCGCAAGTGTTTATGCTACAGCAAAAGATCATAAGACCGTAGAGGGTGTTATGAAGATCAAAAAGGGCAAACTGCGCGGATATGAATCCCATGGTATGCTCTGTTCCGGTGTAGAACTGGGCGTTTCCGAGGATATGTATCCCGGTGCAGGCTACAATGGACTGTTGGTGCTGCCCGAAGATGCACAGATCGGAGCAGATGTGAAGCCCATCTTGGGTCTGGATGACTGGATGTTTGATATTGCCATTACTGCCAACAGAGCAGACTGCCAGAGTATTGTGGGTATTGCAAGAGAAGTTGCAGCAGTTCTTGGTAAAGAGTTCAAAGCACCTGCTGTTGATTACACTGAGACAGATGTGGAAAAAGAAGGTTTTGCCATCACTGTTGAGGCTCCCGATCTTTGCCCCCGCTATATCGGACACTATGTATATGATATTAAGATCGGTGAATCTCCTGCCTGGATGAAGCGCCGTCTTGCATTGGTGGGATGTGCTGCAATTTCCAACGTGGTAGATATCACCAACTATGTGTTGAAAGAGTTTGGCCAGCCCATGCACGCATTTGACTGTTCCTATCTGGAAGGAAATGCCATCAATGTGCGTCGTGCAAAGGATGGAGAAAAGATTGTTACTCTGGACACCAAAGAATTTACACTGGATAACAACAATCTGGTTATCTGCGATGGCGTAAAACCTGTTGCGTTGGCAGGTATCATGGGGGGCCTAAATTCCGAAATCCTTGATACCACAACTGATGTGATGTTCGAATGTGCAAAATTTGCCCGCGATAACATCAGAAAGAGCTCCAGAGCACATGGTCAGATTACAGATGCAAGCTCCCGTTATGCCAAGGGTGTGGATGAATACTCCACCGTTATGGGAATCAAGAGAGCGCTCCATCTGATCGAAGAGCTGGGTTGTGGTAAGGTTTCCCGTACCCATATCGATGTGAATACCGGCAATTCTGTGGAACCCCGCGAGATGAAGGTGAGCATTGCAAAGGTAAATGGTGTATTGGGTATTGAAGTGCCCACAGAAGAGATTATCCGCATTTTAACGAATCTTCAGTTTGCTCCCGTTGTGAATGGGGATGAGCTGACACTGCAGATTCCTGCATATCGTGAGGATATGGAATCTTATCCCGATGTGGCAGAGGAAGTGATCCGTATGTACGGTTACGACCATGTGAAATCTACTTTCATGCCCACTGCAAAGGTGACCGCAGGCGGTCTGAACTTAAGACAGAGTACTGAGCTGAAATTAAAGAGAGCATTGTGCAAGGCCGGTGCATATGAGTGTATGCATTATTCCTTCTTCTCCCCTGCAGATTTAGATCTGCTGGGCTATGCGGAAGATGCTAAGGAAAGACAGGCGATTTCCCTGATCAATCCCATCAACGAGCATCTGTCCATTATGAGAACCACTCTGGCTGCATCCATGATCCATGCAATCGGACGTAATCAGAAGCGCGGCAATCTGGAAGGCCGTCTGTTTGAAATGGCAAGTACTTTTATCCCTAAAGCTTTGCCTCTTACTGAGTATCCTGAGGAGAAGAATACTCTGTGCATAGGTGTGTTCGGTGAAAAGGAAGATTTCTTTACTTTGAAGGGTCTGGCTGAGATGGTTGCAGATACTTTATGTATCGAATTCAAATATGAAAGAACCACACGTCCTTTCCTGCATCCTTATCAGACCGCAGCAATTTTGTGCGGCGGAGAAGAGGTTGGTTATCTTGGAAAGATCAACTATGAAATCCAGAAGGAAGAGGATATGCGTGTGTCCGGGTATGTCTGTGAGATCGATCTTCAGATGCTGGAGAAATACTATTGCAATAAGCCTATGTTCAATCCCCTGCCTAAATTTGCGGAGGAAAAACGTGATCTGGCTCTGGTTATGAGTAAGACTGTAACTTGTGGTGAAGTGGAAGAGTGCATTAAGAATTCCTGCAACTTTGTAACTGATGTAAAATTATTTGATGTATACGAAGGAAAGCCCATTCCTGAGGATAAGAGAAGTATGGCGTTTACCGTTGTATTTACGCCCAAGGATGAGGAATTTACTGCAAATACCGTTGACAAGTTCGTGGAAAAAATTCTGAAGAACTTAAGCAGAAATCTGGAAATCGAATTAAGAGCATAAATATGTGAACACCAAACAAAAAGTCCTCGTTGGATGAGAAATCATCCAGGGAGGACTTTAATTGGAATAAAGTGTATCTGATTTATGGGAGATTTATGCAAGGAGAAGATTGTATGAAAGTTGTATTACAGAACCTGACAAAAAAATTTCCTAACCGCAATAAGCGGGAGAAAAGCGAAGTGATCGCGGTGAATGATTTTACTTTTGAAATTCCCGATGGCATGTTGATCGGACTGTTAGGACCTTCCGGCTGTGGAAAGAGTACCACATTGAATCTGCTTAGCGGTCTGCAGAAACCTACCGACGGCAGAATTTTCTTTGGTGATATGGATGTGACAGACCTGCCGGCAGAGCACAGAGGCGTGGGACTGGTGTTCCAGAATTACGCCCTCTATCCCCATTTGACTGTGCGCCAGAATATCACATTTCCGCTGGAAAATCTGAAAGGAAAAGAGAAGCTGACCAAAGCCCAGATGCTGGAAAAGGCCCTGGAAGTGGCAAAACTGGTACAGATTGACGAACTGATGGACAGAAAGCCCGGTGAGCTTTCCGGTGGTCAGCAGCAGCGTGTGGCCATTGCCAGAGCTTTGGTAAAGATGCCTAAAATACTTTTGCTGGATGAACCTCTTTCCAATCTGGATGCAAGACTTCGTCTGCAAACCAGGGAAGAGCTTCGCAGGATCCAGAAGGAGACCGGCATTACTACGATTTTTGTAACTCATGACCAAGAGGAAGCCATGAGCATTTCGGATATGATCGTGGTCATGAAGGATGGTGTGGTTCAGCAGATCGGTAAGCCCCAGGAGGTTTACGACAACCCTGCTAATCTGTTCGTGGCTAAATTTTTGGGAACTCCTCCTATCAATGTGTTCGAAGGTAGAGTGACAGATGGCAAGCTGTATATCGGAGAAGAAATGATCTGCCCTGTGACCAATAGAGCTGCAACCATGGGCGACGACAATGCAGAAATTTGTGGAAAAGCAGCGATAGTAGGTGATATGAGTGACAAGGAAGTCTACGTTGGCATCCGTCCCGAGGATTTTATACTGAAGGAAGATGGTGTTCTTACCTGTGATTTGAACAGAGTGGAAGTCATGGGACGTGACATCAGTGTGGTTTGCAGCCATAAAGCCTGTGAGTCAGGAACTATCCGTGCCATCATCGGCTCAGAGAACATAAAGCGTGTAGGTGATGTGCAGGTGAAGTTTGATGTGAAACCGGATGAGTTGGTTCTCTTTGATAAAGTGACTGGGGAGAGAGTATAAAATGGAAAAAAATAATATGAAGGGATGGCTGTATCTGCTTCCGGCAGTTTTATTCCTGAGTGTGTTCATGGTGTATCCGCTGATTGACGTATTCATTTATTCCTTCGAAGAAGGGTACAATTCCGCATCCCAGACTTTTTTCGGTATTGGCAGTTACAATTATTCCTACGTGCTGCATGATCCTTATTTCCTGCAGGCCATCAAAAATACATTTATTCTGGTGGTGATCACAGTGCCCCTGTCTACCGGGATAGCACTGCTGATTTCCGTGGGCCTAAGCTCTATCAAGCTGTTAAAAGAGCTGTTCCAGACCATTTATTTTCTGCCCTATGTGACGAACACGCTGGCAGTGGGACTGGTGTTTATGATCCTGTTCAAAAAGACGGCATATACAGATGGTCTGGCCAATCTGGTGCTCAGCTGGTTTGGCGGTTCGGCGGTAGATTTTATCAGCGGCCCTTATTGGGCAAAAATGTTCGTGCTGTGCTTTTACACGGTTTGGGTGGTACTGCCTTTTAAGATTCTGATCCTGACCGGTGCGCTGGCTTCCGTAAATACTAATTTGTACAATGCGGCCAAGGTGGATGGAACCTCCTCTTTCCGTACGTTTACAAGGATCACACTGCCCATGATATCCCCATCATTGTTTTATCTGATCATTACGGGCTTCATCGGTGCTTTCAAGGCCTACAGTGATGCGGTGGCCCTCTTTGGAACAGACTTAAATGCGGCGGAAATGAACACTATTGTAGGTTATATCTACGATATGCTGTACGGTGACAGCGGCGGTTATCCCTCCTATGCATCAGCAGCGGCCATCATTTTGTTTGCCATTGTACTGACTATTACCTGCATTAATTTGTTGGTCAGCAAGAAGCATGTGCATTATTAAAGAGAGCCTGGAGTATGATGTGCAGAAATAGTATGTGCCCAATGTGCACAAAATGAGGAAATGATTATGGAAACTGGAACTGAAATGCAAATAAAAACCAATCTTAATTATAAGAAAATAGAAACTGCGGCAAGACGGCGGCAAACGGCAAAAAACGTGATCGTTTACGGACTGCTTTCCCTCTGGGGCCTGATGGTGCTGTTTCCTTTTTACTGGATGCTTCTGACCTCTGTAAAAAGTTACAGTGCTTACAACTCCGAGTACATTCCGAAGCTGTTCACTTTGTCACCTACCTTCCGGAATTTTGTGGATGCCTTTACCACAGTGCCTTTGGCCAGATATCTGGCCAACACATTGTTGTTTACTGTGGCTACTACCGCAATCATGCTGGTGGTAACGGTTCTGGCGGCCTTTGCCTTTGCCAGACTGGAGTTTGCAGGAAAGAATCTGGTGTTCACTCTGTTTTTGGCGCTGATGATGATACCCAGTGAACTGGTGATCATTACCAACTTTGTGACCATCACCGATCTGGATCTGCGCAATACCTTCTGGGGACTGATTTTACCTTCTGTGACCTCGGTCTTTTATATTTACCTGTTAAAGGAAAATTTTGCCCAGGTACCTGACCAGCTTTACTATGCGGCCAAAGTGGACGGTACTTCAGATTTGAAATATCTGTGGAAGGTGTTGATCCCTATCTGCAGACCTACGGTGATCACCATCACCATTCTAAAGGTCATTGAGTGTTGGAACTCCTACGTGTGGCCCAGACTGATCACGGACGATCAGGCGTATTTTCTGGTGTCCAACGGTATCCAGGAGATCCGGGAAAATGGTTTCGGAAGAGAAAATATTCCTGCAATGATGGCAGCGGTAGTAGTGATCTCCGTGCCCTTGATCGTTCTGTTTTTGATATTCCGCAAAAAGATCATGGCCGGTGTGTCCAGAGGAGGTATCAAGGGATGATCGGGAAAGTATATATGAAAAAAAGAAGAGTGCCCTCTGCAGTCTCTTGTGTGCTTGTGCTGGTGTTACTCTGCAGCCTGATGCTTACGGGCTGTCATGGTTCCAGGGGTATGGATCCCTTTGTGATTCCTGGGGAATTTGACACTTCCAGGGAGTATGAGATTACTTTCTGGGCCAAAAACGATACCAACAAGACCCAGACTGCCATTTATGAGCAGGCTATTGAGGATTTTGAGAAAATATATCCCAATATCAATGTAAACTTACGTCTGTATACGGACTACGGCAAGATCTACAACGATGTGATCACCAATATTGCTACCAATACCACGCCCAATGTCTGCATCACATATCCGGACCATATTGCTACTTATCTGACCGGTGTGAATACGGTGGTGTCGCTGGAAGAGCTTTTTGCAGATGAAAAGTACGGTCTGGGAGGCAGTGAACTAAAGTTTGACGGTCCCGCGCAGGAGGAGATTATTCCGCAGTTTTTGGCAGAATGTGCTTTTCAGGAGCATTATTATGCGGTTCCATACATGCGCTCTACGGAAAGCTGCTATGTGAACAAAACTTTTGTGGAAAAACTGGGATACACATTGCCGGAGAAACTCACCTGGGACTTTGTCTGGGAGGTGTCTGAGGCGGCCACAGCAAAGGATGCCCAGGGCAATTATCTGCTGAACGGACAGAAAGTGATGATCCCTTTTATCTACAAGTCCACGGACAATATGATGATCCAGATGTTACGACAAAAGGAAGCGGGATATTCCACGGACGGCGGAGAGATCCAGATCTTCAATGATACCACGAAAGCCCTTTTGCATACGGTGGCGGAGCACGCAGAGAGCGGCGCCTTTTCTACCTTTAAGATTTCCAGCTATCCCGCCAATTTCCTGAATGCAGGCCAGTGTGTATTTGCCATTGACTCTACTGCAGGCGCTACCTGGATGGGAACGGATGCACCTTTGTGTGATATCAGTGCGGACAAGCTTGTGGAGTTTGAGACTGCGGTGATGGCAATTCCGCAGTTTGATACAGAGAATCCCCGGATGATCTCTCAGGGACCTTCTCTCTGTGTCTTTAATAAAGAGGATGATCAGGAGGTTCTGGCATCCTGGCTCTTTACACAGTACCTTCTGACCAATGAGGTGCAGATTGCCTATGCGGGCACGGAAGGATATGTGCCGGTGACCTCCAAGGCCCAGGAAAGTCCGGAATATCAGGATTATCTGTCCAGAGCAGGAGAGGACAACCAGCACTATTATGATGTGAAGATCAAGGCATCCAAACTTTTATTGGACAACACGGAGCATACCTTTGTGACGCCGGTATTTAACGGTTCTGCCTCTCTTCGGAATGCGGCAGGTCAGATGATCGAAAACGTGACCAAGTCGGTAAAACGTAAAGAAGAGATCAATGAAGCTTATATGGACAAACTTTTTGCCAATGTGACCTCTCTTTATCGTCTGGATCAGCTGGACGCACAGGGAGGCGGCGTGAGCGGCAAGCAGGAGCTTGGCCCCCTTCCCGGTACAGCTGTGCTGCTTTTGAGCGCCTTGGCGTGCACCTGGATATTGATCATCGGGTATATTTTTGCGGGTGTGATCAAGCAAAAGTCTGCAAAAATGCACAAAAACCAGTCAAAAACGGACCTGAAATAAGCTATTGTTGACATTGATTTCCGGGTTCATTCAGGTATAATTATGGTGTAATCCCAGATTGTGGGATGACATAGAAACTCTATTTTAAAAACTCTATTTTATATCAAAAAGGAGAAAAAAGATGAAAAAATTATTAGCAATGTTAATGACTCTCAGCCTTACCTTTGCTCTGGCAGCATGCGGCGCAGAAAAGAATTCTGCAGATGATGCCGATGTAAAGTCCGAAGGCGTTATGACCTACGAAGAGTATGCAGCAGCTGAGCTGGACACTGAGGTTGTAGTTGAGACCTACGTTCAGGCAAAGCAGGGCTGGTGGGAGGATACCGCTACCCTTTACACCCAGGATAAGGACGGTGCTTACTTTATTTACAATCTGCCTTGTTCCCAGGAAGATTACGACAAGATGACCATCGGTACCAAGATCAAAGTTACCGGCTACAAGGCTGAGTGGGCCGGCGAAGTTGAGATCATCGACGCTACTTTCGAGATCATGGACGGTAAGTATGTGGCTGAGGCAGAGGATGTAACTGCACTGCTGGCTGATGAAAAGCTTATCGACAAGCAGAATATGTTTGTTGCATTCAAGGGCATGACTGTAGAAGCAGCCGGCCAGGATGCTGACGGAAACGATGTAGCATATCTTTACAGCTGGGACGGTTCCGGTCAGGAAGGCGACGACCTGTACTTCAACGCTTCCGTAAACGGTGCTACATACACATTCACTGTTGAGTCTTACCTGTGCGACAGCAGCACTGATGTTTACAAGGCAGTAAAAGAACTGAAGATCGGCGACACCATCGATATGGAAGGTTTCCTGTACTGGTACGAGGGTGTAAATCCCCACATTACTTCCGTAACTGTTAAATAGTTTCGAATAAAAACGCTCGGACAAACGAAAGATCGGATGTAAAATCATATCGCACAATATGGGCTAAAAAGATAACTTTTGGCTGGTATTGTGCGATTTTTTTCTTGTCTTGCCTCTGTGCAGGTGTTATTCTGAATATGTAAACGGACACTTTAAACAACTAATATAGTGAAAGTGAAAAGGAGAAGAACTATGACTTCATTCAAAGCTCCCGCATATCCTCTGATATCGGTAGATCCTTATTTTAACGTGTGGTCCATGGCAGATCATTTATATGATGATGTGCCCAGACATTGGACCGGAAGAAGACATTTTATGACCGGCGTTGTGACTTTTGACGGTGTTCACAAGCGTTTTATGGGTCTGACCTATCCGGATAACGGCAGATTTACAGTGGGCGAGCCTGAGGTGATCCCCCAGACTGATGTAGTGGTAAATCCACTGACCACCATTTATCGTTTTGAGGACGAGAACATGACCCTGAAGGTGGAATTCATGACACCTCTCTTGATGGACGATCTGAAGCTTATGTCCCGCCCTGTTTCTTATATTTCTTATGAGGCTGTGGCCAAGGACGGCAAAGAACATGAGATTTCCATGTATCTGGATGCCAGTGCCGAGATGTGCGTGGACAGAGTGGATACGCCTGTTACCTTTGGAAGAACTGATTATTCCATCACTGTTACTGCAGGCAAGACCAATATGCTGAAAAAGTATGGTGATGACCTCTGCATTGACTGGGGCACACTGCATCTGATTGCTCCCGGCTGTGAGACCTTTGTGATCGATAGTGACCAGAGAATGAGAATGTTCAGGGGGTGGGGCGGCTATTCGATCATGGAGGATGGCTTGACACTGATGCCTCTGGAGGGATATCCTTCCATCGCCAGCAGAAAGACAGTAAAAGACAGTAAACTGTCCGGCTTTATCTGCCTGGGCTATGACGATATCAAGTCCATCAGATATTATGGTGAAAACATTGATGCTTACTGGAAGTGCGACGGTGATACTTTTGAGGATGTGGTGAAAAAGGCGCTGGAAGAGTATCCTCAGATCAAAGAGCGTGTAGAAGCTTTTGATGCCCAGCTGCTGGCTCGTGCAGGTAAGATCAGCGAGAAATATGCCAAGATGGTTGCTTTGGCTTATCGTCAGACGATAGCAGCCCACAAGCTGACCTGCCATGACGGCAAACTGCAGTTCTTGTCCAAGGAGTGTTTCTCCAACGGTTGTATGGCTACCGTGGATGTGACTTATCCTTCCATTCCTCTGTTCCTGATCTACAATCCCGATCTGGTAGAGGGTATGTTAAATCCCATCTTTGATCTGTGTGACAGAGGTATGTGGCCTCATGAGTTTGCCCCTCACGATGTGGGAAGATATCCGGTGGCGCTGCGCCAGCTCTACGGTGTGGGTGAAATATACATGGACGAGTATCAGAAAAATGCAAAATATCAGGATATAGGGTATGCGGAGTATGAATTACGCTCCTTCCAGATGCCTATCGAAGAGTGCGGCAATATGCTGCTTTGTGTGTCTGCTCTCTGTGCAGCCCGCAAGGATGATGCTTATGCCGCAAACCATGTGAAACTGCTGCGTCAGTGGGCAGATTATCTGGTAAAGGCAGGTTTCAATCCTGATGATACCCTCTGTACCGACGATTTTGCAGGACATTTGGCTCATAACTGCAACCTGTCCCTGAAGGCCACCATGGCTCTGGGTGCCTGGGCTGATGTGGAAAAGAGAATGGGCAATGCAGAGAATACAGCAAAATACCGCAAGGCGGCAGAAGAGTTTGCTGCAAACTGGAAGGCAAACGGAGTGGCAGGCGATCACACCAAGCTCACCTTTGACAGTGAGGACAGCTGGTCCTTAAAGTATAACCTGGTATGGAATAAGCTTCTGAAGCTGGATCTGTTTGAACAGGAGATGATCGACAAAGAGGTGCAGTCCTACAAGCAGTACATTGGCCATTACGGTATTCCTCTGGATGGCCGTTCTACTGTGGCTAAGACCGACTGGGCATTATGGTCCACCGTGCTTGCAGACGATCAGGAGTATCTGGATCGCGTAGTTGATGGCATCTGCAATATGCTGGCAGAGACCAAGGACAGAGCTCCGTTCACTGACTGCTATTGGTCTGATTTTGCACGCTGCAAGGGCTTCCGCAACAGAACCGTACAGGGCGGCCTGTTCATCAACATGCTGGAACTGTAATAAGAAGATTCCATCAGAAAATATAATAATTTAATGCGAGGCTGATACACAGTGATGTGTGTCAGCCTTTTTGTCTGTAACTTGCATATTAGAATAAAATCAACAGATACTATGTTGGAAAATATAAGAAAAACAAACGAGATAATAAAAAAGGAAATCCCTCCCCAAAAAAAGAAAAAAGAAATAAATAAAAAAACAAAAAGGATGCAAAAAAGTATGAGCAAACAGCAGGAATTTAAACCCTATATACCGGCAGAACAGGTCACGGCAGAATTTACGGTGACTTCCGTTGTCATGGGCATCGTTTTGGCAGTGGTATTTGGCGCGGCCAATGCTTATTTGGGGCTTCGGGTGGGAATGACGGTATCGGCCTCTATTCCGGCAGCGGTGATCGCCATGGGTGTGATCAGGGTGGTACTGCGCAAAAATTCTATCCTGGAAAGTAATATTGTGCAGACTACCGGATCGGCAGGAGAGTCTCTGGCTGCGGGAGCTATATTTACGCTGCCGGCGCTCTTTTTGTGGGCGGCAGAGGGGAGGATGGAAAAACCTGACATATTGGAGATTACCCTGATCGCCCTGCTGGGAGGATTGCTTGGGGTGTTTTTTATGGTGCCCCTTCGAAATGCTTTGATTGTAAAGGAACATGGTATCCTGCCTTACCCGGAGGGAACCGCCTGTGCGGAAGTGTTGCTGGCAGGAGAAAAGGGCGGGGCCAATGCAGGAACAGTATTTGCGGGAATGGGTTTTGCCGGGCTGTTCAAATTCATCATTGATGGGCTGAAAGCGGTGCCCAGCGAAGTGTCCTTCCGGGTGAAAAGCTATCCCGGAGAAATCGGTACACAAATATATCCGGCGGTATTCAGTGTGGGTTACATTTGCGGACCGCGGATTGCTTCTTTTATGTTCGCCGGGGGCGTGTTAAGCTGGCTGGTGCTGATCCCCATGATGGTACAGTTTGGCGCAGGGCTGACCTTGTATCCCGGCACGGTGCCTATCGGGGAACTATATGCGGCAGGGGGAGCATCTGCTATCTGGAGTACTTACATCCGCTATGTGGGAGCCGGTGCTTTGGCGGCCGGAGGTATTATCAGTCTGATTAAGTCGCTGCCGTTAATCCTGCGGACTTTCCGGGAAGCCGTAAAAGGCGTGAGGGGAACGGTCAAGGAAGAGGAGACGCGCACCTCAAGAGAATTGGGGATGGGGATCATTCTTGCAGGAATCGTTCTGATCACGCTGTTGATCTGGCTTTTGCCTGCGCTGCCGGTAAATTTTCTGGGGGCAGTGATCATTGTGCTCTTTGGATTTTTCTTTGCCACAGTATCTTCCAGAATGGTGGGGCTGGTGGGCAGCAGTAATAATCCCGTGTCCGGTATGGCCATTGCTACACTGTTGATCGCTACCGTGCTTTTAAAGTCGACCGGGGAACAGGGCATTGAGGGCATGCAGGGTGCCATTGCTATCGGCTCCATTATTTGCATCGTTGCAGCAATCGCCGGAGATGCATCTCAGGATTTAAAGACCGGTTATATTTTGGGCTCCACGCCCAGAAAGCAGCAGATTGGTGAGATTATAGGTGTGTCATCAGCTGCGCTGGCTATCGGCGCCACTTTGTATTTGCTGGACAGGGCCTGGGGATTTGGCACGCAGGAGTTGGCGGCACCTCAGGCTATGCTGATGAAAATGATCATTGAAGGAGTCATGGAGAACAGTTTGCCCTGGACACTGGTCTTTATGGGGGTGTTTCTGGCTGTAGTGGCGGAGATTTTGCGGATTCCGGTACTGCCTTTTGCCATCGGCGTTTATTTGCCGGTGCAATTAAATGCCTGTATTATGACCGGCGGTTTGGTGCGGCTGTTATTGGATGGTCTGAAGAAACCGGAAGAAGTGAAGAAAAAAATTACAAGCGATGGCATTTTATATTGTTCGGGGATGATCGCCGGAGAGGGACTGATTGGTATTTTGCTGGCAGTATTGGCTATTTTCGGGTGGGACAGACGTTTCGACTTGTCGGCCTATGGGACGGTGCCTGAGACCGTCAGGGCTTTTGGTAGTCTGGTGCTGTTTGGGGTTGCAGTATTGTCGCTGTTAAAGTTTTCCCTGTGGAAAAGGCATGATTGAGGATGATGCAGGAAAGCGTAAATGGTGTCAATGAAGAATGAGGAAGATGCTGGAAAAGAGTTGATGAAAATGAAAGTAGAGAGCAAAGAGCATAATGTGAGTAAAGAGCGGGGGAAAAAGAGAAAGAAGGAGAATTATTTAGAGAGACGGCCCATGAGAGTACCTGATATTGTTTGGTCTTTGGAAGCAGAGGAAGGCGGCGCGGTGATACTTCACATTATAAATCGGGGATTTTTCCACCGTGCCGCCCAGCTGCTGTTTCGAAGGCCACGGATCAGCCATGTGAAGCTGGATGCTCTTGGGAGTCTGGTATGGACATTGGCTGACGGAAGGCAAAGTCTGCTACAGCTGGGGGAGGCGGTCCGGGAACGGTTTGGGGCCCAGGCGGAGCCTTTGTATGAGAGGCTGGTAGTTTTTGTACACACGCTGGAGGACTGTCGATTAATCTGCTGGAAATTGGAAGATGAAAGGATGATACGGGGAGAGCATCCCGGCGACTGCAAATCAGGCATGTTCCTAATATAAATCATCCCTGGTAATATTTTTCAGCCATTTGCCGCTTTTGTAATGTTTCAGGACCCAGGGCCATTTGACAAATTCATCCGTGCAGAGCAGGAAATAAACCCACATAACAGGAAGCTTCAGTACAAAGGCTGCTAAAAAGCCCAGGGGAACGGCGTAGACCCACATGTCGATCAGGTCACAGAAAAATCCGAATCGGCTGTCACCGCCTGCGCGGAACACACCGGCGATCAGTGTGGTATTAACGGCAGCGCCCATCACATAGTAGGTATTGATAAGCAGCATGTATTTTAAGTATTTCATGGCCTGTTCGGAGAGGTCGGCATATTGTAAAATAAAGGGCGTAGCAGCCAGGATCAGCAGACCGCCGACAGCACCGCTTAGAACGGTGAGCTTCATCAGTTTTCTTGCGCCGTCTTTGGCCGCCTCCAGATGGTTTTCACCGATGATCTTACCCAAAAGGATGCCGCCGGCGCTGGCCATGCCGAAGCACAGAACAGTTCCGAAGTTGCGGGCTACAGTGACAAGGGAATTGGCAGCCACAGCATCCGTTCCCAGATGTCCCAGAATTACGGAATACATGGAAAAGCCTACACCCCAGATTACATCATTGCCCAGGGCGGGCAGGGACAATTTGACAAAATCCTGGAACAGGAGCTTGTTCTTGATAAACAGATAGCGGAAATCCAGCTTCACATCCAGCTTGGCAGAAACAAGGAAGCAGGCTGCCAGTTCCACCAGTCGGGACAGGGAGGTGGCGATCGCCACACCGGTTGCTCCCAGCTTGGGTGCACCGAACAGTCCGAAAATGAAAACGGCGTTTAGCAGGATGTTCAGTCCGAAAGCCAGAATATTCAGGCAGGTGCTGATGGTGACTCTGCCTACGCTTCGAAGCACAGCAAGGTACACTTCGATAATACCCCAACACAGGTAGCTGATGCTCATCCAGCGCAAATAAGAAGCGCCGATGGTGATCAACTGCGGATCATTGGTGAAAATGAGCATCAGTTGCCTGGGAAGAAACAATGCCAATGCTGCAAAGGACACAGAAATGATCAGGGAGAATCGCATAGCAATTCCCTCTACAATGCTGATGGCTTTCATATCACCTTTTCCGAAGTACTGTGCGCACAACATGGTAGCACCGGTCCCCAGACCATAATAGACCATAAAAAGGATGCTGGCGTACTGGGAAGCCAGGGATACGGCAGCAAGGGCATCCTGCCCTACATAATTGAGCATTACCACATCTGCGGAGCTGACCGCTGAGCTTAAAAGATTCTGTATAATGATAGGAAGTACCAGATGAAAGATCTGGCTGTAAAAAGCATTGTTTGTTTGGGTCTTTGCCGGTGTTTTCATAGATGTTTACCTTCTGTATCGTTAGTATTGTTAGAAATTAAGGTAATCTTTTGTCAGGGATATTATACTCACAACTTTTGGATTTGACAAGAGGATTCATCTGTGTTAGCGTGAAGAGGCAGCCGAAAACTTATCCATAGGACGAAGAAACCACAAATAAGGAAATCATCATGTCGGAAAACAAAAACAGAAATGAGAACATAAAAATCTTTAAAGAATGTCTGAAAAAACAGTGCATCCTTCATTCAACCATGCAGCCACAGGATGTGGTAAAGCTCTGTTTTCAGGCGGCATACGGGGCGGAGCATCTGCTGACAAATGTTGATGCAGCCCGGGATTTTTTTGAAAAAGAATATGAGGGGACGGAAAGTGTAGCCGGTCCTCTTTATGAGCAGCTTTCTGGGCAGGTTTTTCGGGTGAATCTGGCGGCATGGAAACAAAGAGAGTTCCCTAAAGAGTGGCTTTTTGGCATGTTTGCGGCCACGGCAGGTAGGATTTCGGCAATTGCCGGCTCCACAAATGTGGGAAAAGTGAATGTGACCCCCAAAAAGGATGGTTCCAATATTGACGGTATGACCGGGAAAAATAAGAAAGTACTGTTCGAAGAGTACCTGAAAGCTGCGGAGGAAATGCTGTTTGTTGAGGATAACTGTAATTTCACCTGGGAAGAATGGCGTCGCTATCTGGCAGACTATTGCAGCAAGGAGCCGGAGGCAGTGCATCACAGTGAGATTTATCGGGCAAAGGAGCATCCTGCATATCGGATCGTGAGGGGAGAGTATATACGCTTGCTTCCCATCCTGGAGAAGATTTGTGAGATGCGAAAGCAGCGTCCACAAAAGTCTCCTGGGAACGCTGCACCTTTTGTGATTGCCATTGATGGCAGGGCTGCAGCGGGAAAGACTACGCTGGCGGCTGCCCTGCAGCAGATTTTGCAGGCCTCTGTAATACATATGGACGATTTCTTTCTGCCCATGGAACTTCGCAGCAAGGAGCGTTTCCTGGAGCCGGGAGGAAATGTACATTATGAACGTTTCCGGGAAGAGGTACTTTCCTTTCTGCGGTCAGACAGGAAATTTTCCTACCGTAAATTTGATTGCTCCTGCATGGACTTTAACGGGGAAATACAGGTGGAAGCGGGAGAGTGGCGGATCGTAGAGGGGTCTTACAGTCTGCATCCTGTGTTCGGAGAGTACGCTGATCTTAAGATTTTCTGTGATGTGGCGCCGGATGAACAGATGCGCAGAATTGAAAAACGAAACGGGACCCGGATGGCAGAAATGTTCCGCACACGTTGGATCCCGTTGGAAGAAGCTTATTTTGAAGCCTGCTCCATAAAAGAGAAGGCCGGTTATGTGATGGAAACTTAGTCCTCAAACTTAGTCCTCAATCAGACGCAGACCTGCAGTGTCCGTAACAGGCAGGGAGAATACCACAGCTTTTGCTTTGGTGTTCAGACCGGCCTTCTGCATGATGGCCTGCATAATATCGTTCTTTTGCTCCGTCTTGGTGACGATGTATATGAGTTCTTTTTCGGCAGCAAGAGAGACCCCCAGGAATTTGTCGGCGGACTGCATGCCGGTTCCTTTCGCGTGGATCACAGTACCGCCGCCTGCGCCTTGGGCTCTGGCGGCATCCATGATCAGGTCGGTATAGCCGTGTTCGGTGATGACTACGATGAGCTCATGAGTTGTATTCTGCAAGGTTGATTCCTCCTCTTTCTGATAATCCTGTTTGTCCAATAGGAACTGTAATGTCTTTTTGCCCCCCACACTGCTTAATGGAATCGTGAATGCGATACCACCGCCGGGAACATCAATTTTCAATTTCTTCTCAAGCTGCTTTTTGACCGTGATCCAGGAGCTTTCCTCAAGCACTGTGGAGATAATTGCCTTATCCGCAGAGTCCAGTCCGAGATAATCCAGAATCTCGTTGCTGGCAGTTCCGAAGCCTAACGACAGGAACATGACGTTTAAGTGGTTGGCTTTGTACAGTTCCAGATATTTATTTACGATCTTTCGATCGACGATTGTTGTCATTAAAAATAAGTTTCCCATATCTTTCCTCATTTCAGCACTGTTTCAAGTGCAGATATTCGCGAACAGTTTACAATCCTACAGTTCAATAATATCCATATCTCCGTATGCATCCAGAGGGGTCTGGCCAATCTGGAAGACAACGCCCTTGTGCATCTGATTTTCCTTCAGGGCAAAGATCAGTCCCATGATCTGGATGGTGATCAGAGGGGTCATGGCTACCATAGCTACAATGCCGAATGCGTCGGTGATAATATTGCCTCCTACGGCCTGACAGGCGCCCATTGCAAAGGGCAGCAGGAATGTGGCTGTCATAGGACCGGAGGCCACTCCGCCGGAGTCAAAGGCGATGGCGGTGAAAATCTTGGGTACAAAGAAGGTCAGTATCAGAGCGATCAGGTAGCCGGGCACCAGGAACCAAAGAATGGAGATGCCGGTGAGCACACGGATCATAGCCAATCCTACGGAAGCAGCAACGCCGATGGAAAGACTGAGTCCCATGGACTTGGCTGAGATGATGCCGGATGTGATCTCCTCAACCTGATTGGTCAGTACAAATACAGCAGGCTCGGCTTTTACAATAAAGTAACCGATCACTATGCCGATGGGGACAATGATCCAGGCGTAAGGGAGTCCGGCGATGGTCTGCCCCAGGTAATTGCCGGCAGGCATAAAACCTACGTTTACGCCGGTAAGGAACAGCACCAGACCGATGTAGGTGTAGAGGACACCTACGCAGATTTTGATCAGGGTCTTACGGTTACATTCTCTGGTGAGCAATTGGAAGACACCAAAGGCGGCCACGATCGGCAGAATGGACAGAGCCATTTCTTCTACATATTTGGGAAGACCTACCATAAACAGCTGCCACAGATCCACCGTATTGTCAATGATGCGGATGGAATCGGCCACCTGTTCTGCTGTGGAGGGCTTAAAGATCATTCCCAGGATCAGCACTGCAAGAATCGGTCCAATGGAGCACATGGCTACCAGACCAAAGCTGTCGTCAGCAGCATGTTTATCGCTTCGGATAGCGGCAATACCTACACCGAAAGCCATAATAAAGGGAACGGTCATGGGACCTGTGGTAACGCCGCCGGAGTCAAAAGCAACGGACAAAAAGCCGGCAGGTACAAAAAGCGTCAGCAGGAAGATGATTCCATAGAAGACCAGCAGCAGGTGTGACAGCGGAATTGAAAACAGCATACGCAGTACTGCCAGAACCAGAAATACGGCCACTCCGAAAGCTACCGCCAGGATCAATGTCAGATTGGGGATGGAGGGGACCTGTTCAGCCAACACCTGAAGGTCCGGCTCGGAGATAGTGATGGCGAATCCCATGATAAAGCTGATCAGAATTACCAGAAGGATATTCTTGGTCTTGGTCATGGTAGTACCCATACGCTCACCGATGGGAGTCATGGAAAGCTCCACACCCACGTTGAAAAACAACATACCGATGATCAGCATTACAGCGCCCACCAAAAAGGTCAGCAGAATACTGGGCGGTATGGGGGTGATGGTGAAGCACAGAAGCAAAACGATGACCAGAATGGGGATGACCGCTTTGAGGGTCTCAAATAATTTTTCCTGAAAATGGGAACGAAGTGAATGCATATTTTTATGTACCTTTCGTGATTTTTTAAAGTGCATGACCGCAACTTTTCAAACGCGCGACTGTACAAGTGCTGTAAACGCGTAAACAATAATTTCCTAATTATTATTATATTACATAAAATTGTATATTAAAAGTTAAATAAACATTAAAAAAATGCTAATAAACCGATAATAATTCTGCTGCGTCAGTACTATCAGGTCAGGGGATTCCAGCGTCCGCGCTTGTAATGGATCAGGAACAATACAAATAACAGCAGATTGTGGGCGATCATGCAGGCCCAGGCGGAAACCAGACCGAAGCTTAACAGCTGCGTACAGATGAAGGTGCCTACGATACGCACGCCCCACATGCCCAGAATATTGAATTTGAAAGGGGTGACAGTCTTTCCCACGCCCTGCAGGATGCCTTCGATGATGATGGAGACGCCGTAAAAAGGCTCTGATACAGCTACCATGCGAAGGACGATAGTGCCCAGTTTAATAACGGCAGGATCCTTGGTAAACAGCGTCATCATGCCGGGAGCAAATAAAAACAGAAGAGCACCGGAGAGGGTCATAAGCAGGATTTCCAGCGGGAAAATGGCGTGGGCCAGTTTCTTCATTTTATCTTTGTCGCCTGCACCCAGAGCGTTGCCGGCCAGGGTGGCAGCGGCGGTCTGCATGCCGTAACCGGGGATATAGAAAGCGGACTCCACGGTGTTGGCGATGGTATGTGCTGCTGTAGAGATTTCGCCCAGGGAGTTGACCATGGAGGCAAACGCTACATAGCCCAAAGAGGTGCCAAAGCGCTGCAGCATATTGGGAACAGCAACTCTCAGGCAGGGGGTTAAAATTTGCATATCAGGCATCAGACTCTGCCCTTTGGGAGAAATCACAGGATGTTTCCAGAGGGCTACAGTCATGTAGATACCACCGACGGTAAAGGCGATGGCACTTGCAATGGCAGCACCGATCACGCCAAGACCTGCACCGGGCAGCGTGAGGGACAGTGCACCAAGATGTATGGTCCGGGAGGGGAAGATCAGCAGGAAATTCAGGATAATATTGACCACGTTCACTGCCAGACCAACATACATGGGCTTTCTGGTCTCGCCCGCAGCCCGAAGGACAGTGCCGAAGATGATGGAAGCTGCCCGGGGAAGCATGGGAAGATACAGTATAAAAAAGTATGCGGATGCCAGCGGCTGAATGGCAGGGTCTACCTGCATCCATTTGGGGATCATGCCGCTTAGAGAGAGTGTCAGTACTGTGAAAAACAGACCTGAGACCAACATTGCCAGAACGGCCTGGGCGGTTGTCCTGGCAGCTTTTTCCTTGTCGCCGGCGCCGTAAGCTCTTGCAATAAAAGACAAAAATCCCACGCCCAGGGCAGAAACCGTGCTGCCTACCAGCCAATTGACTGTGGTAGTGGAACCTACCGCGGCGGTGGCCTGTGTGCCAAGGGAACCTACCATGGCGGTGTCAATGTACTGCACGGCAGTCTGCATCAGCTGCTCCAGCATAGTGGGCCAGGCCAAAGTGAAAATTGTGGGAAGCATTTCTAAACTGTATTTGCGAGAACGATTCATAAATATTTTGCCGATCCTTTCGAAAGCCTTTGTCCTTTTTTCTGATAAGTTAAATTATAGAGGAATTTGTAAAAAGGGTCAAGAGAGTCGGAAAAAGGAGCTCTTCGGTTAAAAAGTTTACATAAATTTTACATTGGGTGGTTATGCTTTTTACATTTGTGCGTTATAATTGATATGATAAAATAAGTAGGTTATAATAGAAGAGTGTAAATGCACGAAGGAAAATGAGGAGAGAAGAAAGATGAGTTTTTTTGATTTTCTGACAATGGTGGGCGGTTTAGCGTTATTTTTATATGGTATGAATCTGTTGGGTGACGGTTTATCTAAGGCTTCCGGAGGCCGTATGGAGCGTATTTTGGAAAAGTTGACCAGCAATCCCATTAAAGCAGTGCTTCTGGGTGCAGGTGTGACGGCAGTGATCCAGTCCTCCTCCGCCACCACTGTTATGGTAGTAGGTTTTGTAAACTCCGGTATCATGAAGCTGCAGCAGGCAGTAGGTATTATCATGGGTGCCAATGTAGGTACCACGATCACCTCCTGGATTCTGGGTCTGAGCGGTATTGACAGTTCCTCCTTTGCAGTGCAGCTGTTCAAGCCCACTTCTTTTTCTCCGATTCTTGCGATTGTCGGTGTGATATTTTTAATGTTCTCCAAAAAGGACAAGCTGAAGGATGTTTCCATGATCCTGATTGGCTTTGCCATTTTGATGTTTGGTATGGACACCATGAGCGAAGCGGTGAAGCCTTTGCGTGATGTGCCTGAATTTACCAGCATACTCACCAGATTTACCAATCCTATCCTGGGCATGATCGCAGGTCTGATCCTGACAGCAGTGATTCAGTCTTCCTCTGCGTCAGTAGGTATCCTGCAGGCTCTGTGTGCCACCGGTGCAGTAAGCTTCGGTGCGGCAGTTCCTATTATTATGGGACAGAATATCGGTACCTGTGTAACTGCTATGATTTCCGGTGTGGGTGCCTCCAAGAATGCACGCAGAACTGCGCTGGTACATTTGTATTTTAACTTGATCGGTACCGTGCTGTTTATGGTAGTATTCTACGCAATCAATTCAATCAATCCTTTTCCTTTTTTAAATGATGCGGCAACCCCTTTTGGTATTGCGGCTGTTCATAGTATTTTTAATATTGCATCTACAGTGGTACTGCTTCCTTTTTCTAATGGTCTTGTGAAGCTTGCCACCCTGACCATCAAGGATGAGGCCGAGAAAGATGGTGCAGAGCAGAAGGATCAGATACTGAATCTTTTGGATGTGCGTTTCCTGGATACCCCTTCCCTGGCAATGGAACACTGCCGTACCGTTGCAGTGACCATGTCTTCCATGGCAGAGGAGGCCATGAACCTGGCCATGGAGCTGCTTGCTGTATATGATGAAGAAAAAGCAGAGAGGGTTGCAGATCTGGAGCGCAGAGTAGACCGTTTTGAGGACGAATTGGGATCCTATCTGGTGAAAGTAAACTCCAGAAATCTGTCTGAAAAGGACAATCAGACTCTGAGTACCCTGCTGCACAGTATCGGCGATTTTGAGCGTATTTCCGACCATGCCCGCAATCTGAAAGAGGCTGCCCAGGAGATGTTTGAAAAGCAGGTAAGCTTTTCCGAGAAGGCCCAGGATGAACTGGCTGTGATGAAGCGTGCCGTTCATGATATTTTGAAGATGACCATGCTGAGCTTTGCAGAAGAGGATGCAGAACTGGCTAAGCAGGTAGAGCCTTTGGAGGAAATTATTGACGATCTGAATCTGGAGATCAAGCAGCGTCATATCAAGCGGCTGCGCAAGGGTAAATGTACCATTGAACTGGGCTTTATTTTGTCTGATATTACTACTAATATGGAGCGCGTTTCCGACCATTGTTCCAATATTGCCATTTCCATGGTGGAGGGACATATGGATGAATATGATCCTCACGCCTATCTGGATCATTTGAAGCAGGAGGACAACGATGATTTCAATGCAAAGGTAATGCTTTACAGAGAACGTTACATGTTGCCCCAGAAGCAGAAAGGATGATATTGTCATGGCGCTGATTTATGTGGTGGAGGATGACAAGAGCATACAGGAGATCGAGGTTTTTGCCCTTTCCAATGTGGGATATCAGGTGGAAGGTTTCGGTTCGGCAAGAGAATTGTACCATGCGCTGGGACAGCAGATGCCGGATCTGCTCCTGCTGGATGTGATGCTTCCGGACGAAGATGGCCTTTCTGTTGTAAGAAAACTGCGTTCAGAAGAAAATACAGCTTCTTTGCCGATTATGATGGTGACTGCCAAGACCACGGAGCTTGATAAAGTGAAAGGTCTGGATATGGGAGCCGATGATTATGTGACAAAGCCCTTTGGTGTGATGGAGCTGATTTCCAGAGTAAAGGCAATCCTTCGACGCAGTGCGAAGCCTGAAGATAAAGAAAAAGTCCTGAAGCTTGGCAATGTGGTGTTGGACCGGGAAAAGAGAGCAGTCTATGTGAATGATATGCTCTGTGAACTTACCTTTAAGGAATATGAGTTGTTAAAACTGTTGATGACCAATGCCGGGATTGTTACTGCCCGTGATGTGATCCTGAATAAAGTCTGGGGAATTGACTTTGAAGGAGAATCCCGTACCCTTGATATGCACATTAAGACCCTTCGCCAGAAACTGAAGGAGGAAGGCAATATGATCAAAACTGTCCGAAACGTAGGTTATATCATGAACGTGGACAGCAGCCTAAGGGAGTAATTTCCATGAAAAAGAGAGTTAATTATATGCTGATGCTGATAGCGGCATCAGCTATTTTGCTTACTACCGTTTTGCTTACATTGATATATTACAATCTGTTCCGGGAGCAGGTGATGAAGGATCTGCGCACCAATGCCCTTCTGCTGGCTCAAGAATTCAGTTTGGACAATACCGAAGAAATGATTGCAGACGGGCTGACAGAGGAACTTCGTGTAACATGCATTGACAGTAACGGAACGGTCCTTTATGACAGTGTGCAGAGTCCTAAGGATATGGACAATCACGGTGGGCGTCCGGAAGTCAGCGAGGCTCTTGCGGCCGGTGAGGGCAGGGATGCAAGGATATCTTCCACCTTTGCTGAGAATACGTTTTATTATGCCCTGAGGATGCAGGATGGAAGCGTGCTGAGAGTGGCAAGAGAGGCGGACAGTATTTATCAAATGTTTATCGGAGTGCTTCCGGGTGTGCTGACAGTACTGGCTGTAGTACTTTTAGGGTGCCTGCTGGTGTCCAGACTGCTTACGGGGAAACTGATACGACCCTTGCAGCGTCTGGCCGCCAATCTGGATGCGTACGAGGAAGAGGAAGCCTATGAGGAACTGACTCCTTTTGTCAGAATGATCAAAGAACAACATCAGGATATTATTAAGGGAGCCAGGATCAGACAGGATTTTACGGCAAATGTGACCCATGAATTGAAGACGCCGCTGACCTCCATATCAGGATATGCGGAACTGCTTGAGACGGGAATGGCCTCCGAAAAAGAAGTGCAGAGATTTGCCGGGGGCATACACAAAAGTGCCAACAGACTGTTGAACCTGATCAATGATATCATCAAACTTTCAGAACTGGACAGTTCGGAGCAGGAATTTGTGACAGAACAGGTGGATATGTACGAGCTGGCACAGACCTGTGTGGAGATGCTGCAGCCAAATGCAGAGAAACATCAAGTGACCTTGGAGTTTGAAAAAGGAGAACAGCGGAAGTGCTGTACGGTTAAGGGAAATAAGCAGATGCTGGAAGAACTTCTCTACAATCTCTGCGATAATGCCATCCGATACAACAATCCCGGCGGCAATGTGTGGGTGCAGGTGGCCACCCGGGAAGAACAGATAATGCTCAAGGTGAAGGACAACGGTATCGGCATTCCTTTTGAGCATCAGGACCGCATTTTTGAGCGTTTCTACCGCGTGGATAAAAGCCGTTCCAAGCAGACCGGCGGTACGGGATTGGGATTGGCCATTGTAAAGCATATTATCGCAAGACACCATGCAAGCCTGGAGCTTGACAGTGAAGTGGGAGTGGGAACGGAAATCCGGGTTTGGTTTTAATATCGTAAAAAAGAAGCAGCTTAGTCGGCTGCTTCTTTTTCGTTCTTATTGTGTTTATCAGTTTTCTCTGGTTTATCAGCTTTATCAGCATCGGCATCTTCTTCCTCTGCCTCTTGTTCGGGCATGGTCATCAGTACCTTGACAATACGGTTCTGATCAATCCCCTGTACCTTCAGGGTGGTGCCGTTTTCCAGAGTGACCTCTTCGCCGTCTTCGGGCAGTCGGTCCAGTTTTTCAATAATGATGCCACCGATGGAATCATAATCATCGCTGTCCAATACGGTGCCCAGAGCGTCATTGATGTCGTCCAGCTTCATACTGCCTTCTACCAGATAGGTATTCTCACCCATTTCCTGGATAAATTCTTCTTCGTCCTCATCGTACTCATCGCGGATCTCGCCCACGATTTCCTCCAGCACATCTTCCAGTGTGATCATACCTACGGCGGCGCCGTACTCATTCAATACAAATGCCACGTTAGCGGTCTTTTCACGCATCTCATACATCAGATCGGGCACCTTCTTAAATTCGTAGGTGTAGTGGGCATCGCGGAGAATGCTTTCCACTTTGAAAGAAGACTGCTCGCTGTTTAAAATAAAGTCCTTTATGTTGATCAGACCGATGATATTGTCCTTTTCTTCCTTGTATACAGGGAGACGGGTGTACATGGACTCCCGGAATACGGCCAGTACATCTTCGTAGGAAGCATCTTCGCTTACCGTCACCATATTGATGCGGGGAATCATAATATCTCTTGCCAGGGAATCGGAAAAATCGAACACGTTGTAGATCATTTCCTTTTCTTCGGACTCGATGACACCGTCCTCATGGCTTACATCCACGTAGGTCTTCAGTTCATTTTCGGTCATAGTATTGGCTTTTTGATTGGGATCAATACCAAGCAGGCGCAGGAATAAATGGGCAAGCTTGTCAATAATGAAAATGACCGGGGTGAGCAGCTGCATCAGGCGGTAAATAATTCCGCTGTAGGCAAGAGTCAGCTTCTCGGAACATAATCTGGCCCAGGTCTTGGGGACGATCTCGCCGCAGAGCAGGACAACTACCGTTAATATACCGGTTGCAATACCTACTGCAAGGTGAATGCGCAGGGCCAGTGTAGTAGCAAGAGCAGAAGCGGACAGATTGACGATGTTGTTGCCGATCAGGATGGTGCTCAGCATCTTGCTGTAATTATCCAGGACCTTGTTGGCTTTGACAGCCCGCCGGTTGCCTTCCTCCTCGAGAGTCCGCAGCCGGACACGGTTTGCCGTAGACAGTGCTGTCTCGGCAGAAGAGAAGAATCCGGACAGTAGAATCAGAATAATTAAAGTTACCAGTTGTATGACACCAGAGGTATCCAAAAAAAGTCACTCCTTTGTATAAAAATAGTATAATATTTTACGGAAACAAATTCCGTGTAATCATTCAAGACTATACATGATAGAAAGCAGAGTTGTCAAGTTTTCGCAGGCGATTGCATACAATTTTACAGAGATTTTATTATATAAGGATGGTTTAAGGTGAAGAGAAGAGGCAGAACGGTAAGACGGGGACGGACAGGCGCCGTGGAAAGGCAAGATGCCTGGTACATATGGGGAGGGAAGAGCCTGCTGGTTTCCTGCCTGCTGACAGCATTTTTATTGTGCCTGCTGGCACTGTTGGTACTTATGGCAGGACTTTCAGAAAAAATGGTGTCTATAGCGATCATCATTATATATGTGGCTGCTACCTTTGCCGGAGGATTTCTGGCAGCAAAGAAAGCGTCGGGACGGAAGTTTTTGTGGGGACTTTTGGTGGGGCTTGTATATTTTTGGCTGCTGGTAATATTATCTGCGGTGAGCGCGGGGACATTGTCAGGCTTAGGAGACTCTTTTCTGACTACCATGCTTTTGTGCGGGGCCGGCGGAATGCTGGGCGGAATGTTGGGCTAGGTCAAAAAAGCTTTTACAAATAAGAAATATATGTTATACTGTTGAAAGCAGCGATGGAAGTCGCTGCTTATGTGTGTTTATTTGAAAGGAATTTGCGTATGAAAAAGAGTAAGGCAATTGTAATTTTATTATGTATACTGTTGCTTCTGCTGGGTGTGACGTATATTGACTTTTACGGCGTGGACGGCAAGGGAACAGGCAGTGCATCAGATATCAGTCTGGGACTGGATCTGGCAGGCGGTGTCAGCATCACCTATCAGGTAGTGGGTGAGGAAGAACCGGATCCCACTGAGATGAGCGATACCATCGCAAAGCTCCAGAAACGTGTGGAGCACTACAGTACCGAGGCAATTGTTTACCAGGAAGGCAGTGACCGCATCAATATCGAGATCCCCGGTGTCAGTGATGCCAATGCGATCCTGCAGGAGCTGGGCAAACCCGGTGTGCTGTACTTTATCTCAGAGACTGATGATGCAGGTAATGTAAACTACGAGTATCAGAGTGACAAAAAAGCATATGTTCTGAATAAGACCATTGAGGAACTGCAGGAAAACGGCAGTATCAAGCTGGTGGGCACAGATGTGCTGGAAGCCAAGGCAGTTACTTTCAATGACAATATGAACAATTCCGAGATTGGTGTGGGGCTGACCATGACTCCTGAGGGCAAGGAGAAATTTGCGGAAGCTACAAGTATTGCTGCCAAGAAGGGCGAGACTTTGGCTATTTATTATGATGGTGAGCTGATCAGTGTTGCCGGAGTACCCAAGGCGCTTACGGATGGTCAGGCTACCATTTCTCCCATGGAAAGCTTTGAAAAGGCGGAAAATCTGGCTTCCACCATCCGTATCGGCGGTCTGCAGCTGGAACTGGAAGAGCTGCATTCCAAGGTGGTAGGCGCCCAGCTGGGCGTGGAGGCGATCAGCACCAGTTTAAAAGCGGGGGCTATTGGTTTTGTGATCGTGGCACTTTTGATGATTGCCGTTTATTTCATCTCCGGTTTTGTATCTGTGATAGCGCTTAGCCTGTATGTGGCGCTGGTAGTACTTTTGATTTACGGTTTTGACATGACACTGACTTTGTCAGGTATTGCCGGTATTATTTTGTCCATCGGCATGGCAGTGGATGCCAATGTAATCATATTTGCCCGCATCAGGGAAGAACTGGCGCTGGGTAAGACCGTAAGTTCTGCTATTAAGATTGGTTACGAGAAAGCCCTGTCCGCTATTCTGGACGGTAATATCACCACACTGATCGCAGCGGGCGTGCTGCTGCTTTTAGGCCCCGGTACCGTAAAGGGATTTGCCCAGACATTGGCGCTGGGTATCGGATTGTCCATGTTCACGGCATTGATCGTTACCAAGTATGTGATGCTGGCGCTGTATGCCCTTGGTTTCCAATCTGAGAAATGGTATGGCGTGGGCAAGGAACCGAAGACCTTTGACTTCCTGGGCAAAAAGAAGCTGTTCTTTGGTATTTCCGGCGCGTTGATCGCAGTGGGTCTGCTGGTCATGGTGGTATTTAAGGTGCAGACCGGCGATATGCTGAATTATAGCCTGGAATTCAGGGGCGGTACTGCTACAACCGTTACTTTCAACGAGAGCAGAACTCTTGAGGAACTGAACAAAGAAATCGTACCTGTGATCGAGGATGTGATCGGAAGTGCGGTACAGATCCAGACCGTGCAGGATTCCAATGAAGTAATTTTTAAGACCAACTCCCTGGATGTGGAGACCAGAGATGAGTTGAATCAGGTACTGGCAGAAAAATTTGCGGTGGACGAGACTTTGATCACCTCTGAGACCATCAGCTCCACCATCAGCAGCGAGATGAAGTCCGACACCCTTTTGGCGGTGGCTGTAGCGATCATTGGTATGCTGATCTACATCCGTATCCGTTTCAAGGATATCCGCTTCGGTGTCAGCAGCATTGTTGCACTGCTTCACGATGTGCTTGTAGTTGTTGCATTCTACGGTGTGGCAAGAGTTTCCGTGGGCAATACTTTTATCGCCTGCCTGCTGACCATTGTTGGTTATTCCATCAACGCGACAATTGTTATTTTCGACCGCGTGCGCGAAAATATGGCGGAGATGAAGAAAAAGGACAAGCTGGAGGATGTGGTAAATGCAAGTATTACACGGACCCTGTCCAGAAGTATCTTTACTTCCCTGACTACATTGGTAATGGTGGCAACCCTTTATATCTTCGGTGTTACCAGCATCCGTGATTTTGCACTGCCTTTGATGGTGGGTATCCTGTGCGGTGGTTTCTCCTCAGTATGTCTGGCAGGACCTGTTTGGATGATGCTGCGCGACAAGTTCCCGCCCAAGCCGGATGAAGATTAATCGTTTGTAAGTGCCGTAACTTCGGCAGAAAAAGAGGAAATATGGAAAAATGGTTTGTAGCTGCCCAAAAGGCGGATTTTCAAAAGTGGGCTGCAGACTTTTCGATCAGCCCCGTATTGGCGCGTATTTTAAGAAATCGTGATCTGACGGAAAATACGGAAATTGAGAAATTTCTCTACGGAAAGTTAGAGGATTGCTATGCGCCCGGGCTGATGAAGGATATGGAAAAGGCTGCAGGGATTACTTTGCAGGCCATACTGGAAAAGAAGGCCATTCGCGTCATAGGAGACTATGACGTGGATGGCATTTGTTCTGCTTATATATTGACAAAAGGCCTCAAGACCCTGGGGGCAAACGTGAGCACAGCCATCCCCCACAGAATTCATGACGGTTACGGTCTGAATGACCATCTGATTGAATTGGCAAAGGCAGATGGGGTAGAACTGATCATTACCTGTGACAATGGCATTGCCGCTGCGCCACAGATTGCACTGGCCAATGCCAATGGGATCGGTGTAATCGTCACAGATCACCATGAGGTGCCTTTTGTGGAAGAAGAAGGTGTGCGCAGAGAAATACTGCCTGCCGCACTGGCAGTGGTGGATCCGAAACAAGAGTCCTGCGGTTATCCTTTTAAGAGTATATGCGGCGGTGTAGTGGCCTATAAGCTGGTGCAGGCTTTGTTTGAGAAGGCAGATGCTTTGCAGGATGAGAAGCTGAGGCCGGCGGAGGTTTTGGAAGAATTGCTGGAATTTGCAGCGTTAGCCACTGTCTGCGATGTGATGGAGCTTAAGGATGAGAACCGCATTATCGTGAAAGAAGGCTTGAAACGTCTGAAAAACACCCGCAATCAGGGTCTCAGGGCGCTGATGGAGGTCAATAGCATAGAACCGGGCAAGCTGAGCGCCTATCATCTGGGCTTTGTATTGGGCCCCTGCCTCAATGCCACCGGTCGTCTGGATACCGCAAAGAGGGCCCTGGAACTTCTCCAGAGTGAGAGTAAGGTTGACGCCATGAGCGCTGCCAGGGAATTGAAGGATTTAAATGACAGCAGAAAGAACATGACCCTGCAGGGTGTGAAGGAAGCGGAAGCGTACATCGCGGCTCATCATCTGGAGCAGGATCCGGTAATGCTGGTGTATCTGCCCCATGTCCATGAGAGTCTGGCAGGCATTATTGCCGGCCGTATCCGTGAAAAATATAATCATCCAGTATTCGTTCTCACGAAGAGCGAGGAGGGTGTGAAAGGCTCCGGCCGTTCCATAGAAAGCTACCATATGTATGAGGCAATGACACGGGTGAAGCATTTCTTTACCAAGTACGGCGGTCATAAGCTGGCAGCAGGTCTTTCCATGGAGGAAAAAGATATTGAAGCTCTGCGCCGGGCGATGAACGCTGACAGCGGGCTGACAGCGGAAGATTTTATTCCCAGAGTGCACATTGATGTGCCCATGCCCCTTTCCTATGCAGATGAGGATCTGGCGGCAGAACTGGATCTTTTGGAGCCTTTCGGCGTGGGTAATCCCAAACCATTGTTTGCCCAGAAAAATTTGACCTTCCGGGCAGGATTTAAGATGGGAGTCAACAAGAATTTTGCCAGATTCCGGGTGAGCACCCCGGAAGGGATGGATGCTCAGGTGGTCTTTTTTGGTGACCTGGAGAGGTTTGGTGCATTTCTGGACGAAAAATACGGGTCGGGCAGTGCGCAGGCCTTGTATGCCGGCAGGGGAGACTTTTCTATATCAGTGGTTTACCAGCTGTCCCTCAATACGTATCGGGGCAGGACGGAAGTACAGTTCGTGATGCAGCATTATTGCTAAAAGCTATGATGATAAATATGTGATAACCAAATAGACGGTAACAAAATTAAAATATTTATGTTTAGGGGAATTTTATTATGAAAACCGGAAATTCTTTGGCTGTCCGCTGGATCTATCTGGCGGTTGGCGTATTTACAATGTTATTTTCAGGCGTTTTGTATGCCTGGTCTATTTTGAAGATTCCGTTCAAGGAGGTATTTGCCTGGTCGGATTCGGCACTGGCATATAACTTTACACTGACCATGTGTTTCTTCTGCCTGGGGGCATTTGCAGGAAGTCTGGTCTGTAAAAAGATCGGTCCTAAGATTAGCCTGGTACTTTCCGGAATCCTGGTGGGGCTGGGATTTGCAGGAACCGGACTTTTGAATGAGGGGCAGTTGTTCTGGTTGTATATTACCTATGCCATTTTGGCTGGTTCGGGAATCGGTATTGCCTATAATGTAGTGGTGTCTACTGTCAGTGCATGGTTTCCGGACAGGAGAGGACTTTGCTCCGGATGTCTGATGATGGGTTTCGGAATCAGTACACTGCTGCTTGGAAATGTGGTAAGTAAGTTGTTTGAGCATCCTGCCATGGGCTGGGATAAAACATACATATTGCTTGGAATTACGCTGGCCGTTGTGCTTGTGCTTTCCGCATGGATCCTGCGCCTTCCTACAGCGGGTGTGAAGCTTCCGGCTCCTGAGAAAAAGAAAAATGCCGCTGAGGAAACCTTTGAAAGAAAGGATTTCTCCACTGTAGAAATGTTGAAAAGCTTTACTTTCTGGAGAGCCTTTGTGTGTATGGCATTTATCACAGCGGTAGGCAATTCGGTGATCAGTTTTGCAAGAGATCTGGTCCTTTCGGTGGATGCAGCACCTGCCCTGGCAACCACAATGGTAGGTGTGTTGGCGGTGTTTAACGGATTGGGACGTATTCTGACAGGGGCCGTATATGATGTGCTGGGACGCAGGGTTACCATGATGTCGGCCAATGTACTTACAATTATTGCAGCCGGTACTACATTGCTGGCGGTATTGTTCCATTCATTACCCGTTTGTATTGCGGGACTTTGCCTTACCGGAATGTCCTATGGTTCCTGTCCTACGGTGACATCTGCCTTTACTTCTTCCTTCTATGGACAGAAATATTTTGCGACTAATTACAGTATCACCAATTTTAATCTGATTGCAGCTGCTTTTATCGCCGGCTACAGCAATACGCTGTTTATTACAAGCGGAAGCTACACAGCACCTTTTATTATGCTGTTGATTTTGTCTGTATGTGCATTGGGATTGAATTGCAGTATCCGCAGACCATAGCCAGGGTGGAATATGTTTTTTATGAAATCGCAAGTGTTTTTTAATTTTTAGATTAGAAAGCGGACACATTATGGACACAATTTGTATGTAATATAGATTTCAGATAGTTGATGAAATCACTATCTCCCCCCTCATAAGAAAATCGCGAAGAAGTCCAGGGTTTCCTGGACTTCTTTGCGTTAAGTATATTTTCTTGCACGCTTTCCGAAAGTAAAAGCGGCGTGAAACTTTTCATTGCAAATATTCCTTGGTTGGCATATAATACATTTATCAAGAGAGCCGATACAGATAGTTCACACCTATCCGTTTCCGGCGAAATAATGGACTATAAGAATAGCACCTTTACTTTGCTAGAGCTGGGGTGCTATTTCTTATTTTTCATGTTCAGAATCATAACAATCAGTGACCCAGTGGTCAGAACTATCATTAATTCTTCATATGTACTCATAAGAACCGCCTCCTTTCTGTAAGTCCAGAACGGAGGTATTTACACCCTATCGGTTCCCTTGATAAGGATATTATAATGGCTAAATGTGGATATTCCCGAATTGTATTTGTGGTTTTGTTATTGAAAACGGGAAATGAAATAGAAAGAATGAAAGCGTTTAGAACCGGCAGACAAACAAATTATGTGAAAAGAAATATATCACATATGCAGGAACTTTTCAAGATAGGGCTGGAAGAAATCCCTGAAATAGAGTAAAATATAATGGAATATGTTTTCGTGAAAGGAAGGGTATGGTCATGAGATTAACGGATTTGTTGGCAAAGCTTGATTACAAGTGTTTACAGGGTACTTTAGAGGTAGAGATAGATCAGATAGTTTATGATTCCAGAAAGGATGCCAAAGATATCTCCGACGGTGCAGTTTTTATCTGCATTGAGGGGGCGGTCTTCGACGGTCACAAGTATGCGGCGGAGATGGCGGAGAAGGGAGTAAAGGTTCTGGTGGTATCAAAGCCTGTGGAGGAAGTGGCAGACAAAGATGTCACTGTGATCCGGGTGGAGAATACCAGATACGCCATGGCGTTTATTTCTGCGGCCCATTTCGGCAATCCGGCAGATAAATTAAAGGTCATCGGTATCACCGGTACCAAGGGCAAGACCACTACCACTTATCTGGTGAAGTCCATTTTGGAGAATGCAGGTCATAAGGTGGGACTGGTGGGCACCATCGAGACCATTATCGGCGGGGAACACATCCCTGCTTTGAATACCACTCCGGAATCCTACATTCTGCAGGAAACCTTTGCAAAGATGGTAGATGCAGGTCTGGATACAGTGGTGATGGAGGTGTCTTCCCAGGCACTGATGCAGCACCGCACCCAGGGTTTTGTGTTTGATTACGGTATTTTTACCAATCTGGAGCCGGATCATATCGGTCCCAACGAGCACGCAAGTTTTGAAGAATATATGGCCTGCAAGGGACTGCTGTTCAAGCAGTGTCAGGTGGGTATTGTGAATGGCGACGATTCCCATTGGGAGCAGGTGACCGCAGGACATACCTGCAGCCTGGAGACTTTTGGATTTGGAGAAAAGTGTTCCCTGAGGGCAGAGAATGTGGAATTGGTGCACAAGCCCGGTGAGTTGGGCGTGGCATTTGATGTGAAGTGTGATGACAGCAGTGCAGAAACTGCAGGTATCGGGGAAAACTCCGGATTCAGAGTGGAAGTTCCCACTCCCGGACGTTTCAGCGTTTACAACGCGCTGACGGCCATCGCTATCTGCCGCCATTTTAATGTAGATGAGGAAAATATTAAGAAAGCGCTTTTGACTGCAAAGGTAAAAGGGCGCATTGAGATGGTAAAGGTGTCCGACGAGTTTACACTTTTGATCGACTATGCCCACAATGCAATGGCACTGGAAAGCCTCCTTGCCACTTTGAAGGAGTATCACCCTAATAGATTGGTGTGCTTATTTGGCTGCGGCGGCAACCGCTCCAGACAGCGCCGTTTTGAGATGGGCGAGGTCAGCGGCAGGTTGGCGGATCTGACCATCATCACCTCAGACAATCCCAGATTTGAGGAGCCCCAGGCCATCATTGATGATATTAAGACCGGTATTGGCAAGACCGGCGGAGTGTACGTGGAGATCAGCGACCGCAAGGAAGCCATTGCTTATGCTATTGGCCACGGAAAGCCCGGAGATATTATTGTGCTGGCAGGTAAGGGCCACGAGGATTATCAGGAGATCAAGGGTGTGAAATACCCTATGGATGAGCGTGTGCTGATCCAGGAAATCCTGGAAGGAAAATAAAAAGTGCAGATCCGGTGCATGATGCAGCCGGATAGGTCGGTGCAGAGCAGAAGATGCATCAGGCTAAAAAAGATAAAGCCAGGAAAATCAGGAAAGGAGAGGCAAAGGTGGCAGAACTGTATGCAGATATAATAGTAGATATTTCACATGAAAAGCTGGACAGACCCTTTCAGTACCGAGTGCCTCCCCGCCTGGCAGATAAGCTGGAGGTGGGCATGTGCGTCAGTGTCCCTTTCGGCAATGGCAACAAGCAGATAAAAGGTTATGTGGTGGGATTAAGTGAGACTGTTAATTTCGACCCGGCCAGGATCAAGGATATCACGGGGCTTTTGCAAAAAGGCCCGGGAAGTGAAGACAAGATGATCGAGTTGGCGGCCTGGATCAGGAAAAATTACGGTTCCACCATGATACAGGCCTTAAAAACCGTGCTGCCGGCCAGAAAGTCTGTAAAAAAGCTGGAGCACAGGCGCATTGAACGTCTGATGAACAAGGAAGAAATTCTGTCCCTGCTGGGGGAATGTGAGCGTAAAAAACAGACGGCAAAGGCCAAGCTTTTGCGGGAGCTTTTGGAGCAGGAGGTATTGCCTTATGAGTGGATCACAGGCAAGCTGGGGGTCTCGGCTGCCACGGTGAACAGTCTGGTGAAGGCAGGAGCCTTGCGGGTGGCGGTGATGGAAAGTTTCCGTAATCCGGTAAATCTTTCGGGGACGGAAGGCGCGGGAACGAATACAGGTGACACCTTGGCCGCTAAAGCGCTGAGTTTCGACCAGGCCTACATTGTCGATGAAATTTTGGAAGAATATGATGCCGGCAAAAGAGGCACATATTTAATCCACGGCATTACCGGCAGCGGCAAGACGGAAGTGTACATCCGTCTGATCGAGGAGGTAGTGAGCAGGGGGCGGCAGGCCATTGTGCTGATCCCGGAGATTGCGCTGACATACCAGACCCTGCTTCGGTTTTATAAAAGATTCGGTGAGCGGGTCAGCGTGATGAATTCCACATTGTCTCCCGGAGAAAAATATGATCAGTGCGAGCGGGCAAAAGCCGGCGAGATCGATGTGATCATTGGGCCCAGATCTGCCCTGTTTACGCCTTTTCCGGATATCGGGCTGATCGTCATGGACGAAGAACATGAGGGCAGCTACAAGAGTGAGAGTACCCCCAAATACCACGCCAGAGAGGTGGCCGGGGAAGTGGCAAGACTGCACAATGCCAGCCTGGTGCTGGGATCCGCCACACCTTCCCTGGAGAGCTATTACCGGGCGGATACGGGTGCTTACCGGATGTTTGTGCTGCGGGAACGCCTTACGGGAGGAAGCCTTCCCCAGGTTCACACGGTGGATTTGCGAGAGGAATTAAAGAGCGGTAACCGTTCCATATTCAGCAGAAAACTTCAGGAACTTTTGGCAGACCGACTGGAGAAAGGGCAGCAGAGCATGCTGTTTTTAAACAGAAGAGGATACGCCGGTTTTATTTCCTGCCGTTCCTGCGGTCTGGTGATGAAATGTCCTCACTGTGATGTTTCTTTGTCTGAACACAAGGGCGGACGGCTGGTGTGCCATTACTGCGGTTATACGGAAAGTATGCCGAAGCTTTGTCCCAAGTGCGGATCTAAATATATCAGTGGTTTCCGGGCGGGAACCCAGCAGATTGAAGATAAATTAAAAGAAATGTTTCCGGGAGTGAGGACCTTGCGCATGGACGCAGACACCACCCGCACCAAGGATAGCTACGAGCAGATTCTGGCGGCGTTTTCCAATGGAGAAGCCGATGTACTGATCGGTACCCAGATGATCGTAAAAGGACATGATTTCCCGAAGGTGACGTTAGTGGGTGTGCTTGCTGCAGATCTTTCCTTGAGTGTGGGAGATTACCGGGCAGGAGAGCGGACCTTCCAGCTGCTGACCCAGGCGGTGGGACGCGCGGGGAGAGGAGAACTTCCCGGTGAGGCCGTGATCCAGACCTATCAGCCTGAGCATTATGCGGTGGTGCATGCAGCCAATCAGGATTATGAGAGCTTTTATCAGGAAGAAATCTTATACAGGGAAATGTTGTCCTATCCTCCTGCGGCTCACATGCTGGCGGTTCAGATCTTTGCAAAAGAGGAAGAAAGAGGAAAATGCCTTGCCAAGAGGCTGGCAGACATGGTAAAGTCTATGGAGGCTGCCGGGCAGGCAGCAGACCGGATCACGGTCATGGGACCTACGGCCGCCGCTATAGGAAAAGTTAATGATATTTTCAGATTTGTTTTCTATATTAAACATACAAAATATGATAAACTGGTAGAAATAAAAGACTTGCTGGAGGATGTCCTAAAAGTGTGGGCACCCAGGCAGGAGAGCGTACAGTTTGATTTTGACCCGGTCAATACGCTGTAGGGACCGAAGGTCCAATACACAAAGGAATAAACATAATAGTAAAATATAATTTATGAAGAAATGGAGTGTATGAAAAAATGGCAATTAGAAATATTCGTGAACAGGGCGATTCCGTACTGAACAAAACATGTAAGGAGATCACTGCAATGACTCCCAGACTGCGTGATCTGATCGAGGATATGCTGGATACCATGTATGAGGCAAATGGTGTGGGTCTGGCTGCTCCTCAGGTAGGCATCCTGAAAAGAGTGGTAGTAATCGATGTGACAGGAGAAGATCCTTATGTGCTGATCAACCCCCGTATTGTGGAGAGCAGCGGCGAGCAGACCGGCCAGGAAGGCTGCTTAAGCGTACCCGGCAAGGCAGGCATTGTGACCAGACCCAATTATGTAAAAGCTGTGGCTCTGGATATGAATATGGAGCCCTTCGAATTGGAAGGAACAGAGCTGCTGGCAAGAGCTATCTGCCATGAACTGGATCATCTGGACGGCCATCTTTATGTGGAGAAGGTAGAGGGCGATCTGATGGATGTGACTTATGACTACGATGAGGAAGAGGAAGAAGAATAATGAAGATTGTTTTTATGGGCACTCCCGATTATGCGGCGGGTGCGTTGGAAGCATTGATCAAAGATGGCCATGAGATCACCGCAGTGGTGACTCAGCCGGACAAGCCCAAGGGCCGCAGCAAGGAGTTGCAGTTTCCCCCTGTGAAGGAGTGCGCCCTGCGTCATGGTATTCCTGTTTTCCAGCCTGTGCGTATCAAAAGACCTGAGGCTGTAGCGGAGCTTGCAAAATATCCTGCGGATGTGTTCGTGGTAGCAGCCTTTGGCCAGATTCTCTCCCAGGAGATCCTGGATATGCCCAAGTACGGAAGTATTAATATTCATGCGTCCCTGCTGCCCAAATACAGAGGTGCTTCCCCGATCCAGCACGTGATCATTGACGGAGAAGCAGTGACCGGCGTCACCATCATGCAGATGGATGCAGGTATTGATACCGGCGATATGTTATATAAAAAAGAAATTGCCATTGCTGACGACGATACCTTTGAGACCCTGCACGACAAACTGACGGTGCTGGGCGGCGAGGCTATTGTGGAGGCACTGCGCCTTTTGGAGACCGGCGGACTGAAACCGGAGAAACAGAACGAGGCGGAGAGCAGCCATGTATCTTTGATCGATAAGAGCATGGGCAAAATGGATTTTTCCAAGCCGGCAGCAGTATTGGATCGTCTGGTTCGTGGTATGAATCCCTGGCCAAGTGCTTATACTGTATATAAGGGCAAGCAGATGAAAATCTGGAGGGCAAAGCCTTTAGCTAAAAGCGCTGACCTGGCAGCAGCCAGTGTGGCAGGCAATACAGCGGCAAAGCCCGGCGAGATCGTTGCAGTGGGCAAGGATTTCTTTGATGTGGCTACAGGAGACGGTGTGCTGCGCATTTTGGAACTGCAGCTGGAGGGCAAGAAGAGAATGAATGCCCATGATTTCCTGTTGGGAGTCAAGGTGCAGTGCGGAGAGATGCTGGGCGAGGCATAAGCCCACAGGCATCCACTTGCAGAAAATAGGAGGAGATATATGCCATTTTATGGTTACAGATTCGGTTATGGGCTCATGTGGGATCCGACTTACTTTCTGGTACTGATCGGTGTATTGCTGTGCCTGGGGGCAAGTGCCCTGGTAAACAGTACTATGAATAAATACAGCAGAGTGCGCAATATGAAGGGTATCACAGGTGCAGAGGCGGCAAGACGCATTCTCAATCAGGAGGGACTGTACAATGTACAGATCGAATGTTTAAGTAATGCAAGCGGTGATCACTATGATCCCCGCACCAACACGGTGCGTCTTTCCCATAACAATTATAACGGTGCCACAGTCACAGCAGTCAGCGTGGCGGCTCATGAGTGCGGACATGCTATTCAGCATGCCAGGAAATATACACCCTTGTCTATCCGCACGGCGCTGGTGCCGGTGGTCAATATCGGCAGTAATCTGGGTTTGCCCCTGATACTGATCGGAGTGTTGCTTGGCTGGAGCCAGACCCTGATCCAAATCGGTATCTGGGCCTTTGCTCTTTCGGTAATTTTCCAGCTGGTGACGCTGCCTGTGGAGTTCAACGCTTCCCGCAGAGCAGTTGCCCGTGTGGAGGATTACGGCATTTTGACTGTGCAGGAGAAAGATGGCTGCAAAAAGGTTTTAAGAGCGGCAGCACTGACTTATGTGGCAGCGGCGGCATCTTCTATTTTGCAGTTGTTACGACTGATGCTGTTGTTTGGCGGAAACAGAAGAAGGAGAGACTAATCATGGCGGAGAATACCCGTGAGATTATTTTAGATACGCTGTTGACCTTGGAACGTGAACAAGAATTTTCCAACAAGCTGATCAAGGCTGTATTGGATAAGTATGATTATCTGGATGGAAAAGAAAAGTCATTTATCAAGAGAGTAACGGAAGGTACCATCGAGAGGCAGATTGAACTGGATTACTATTTGGATCACTTTTCTTCGGTTCCTGTCCGTAAGATGAAGCCCCTGATCCGGTGCCTGATGCGGATGAGCGTTTATCAGCTGTTGTTTATGGATGCAGTGCCTGACAGTGCCGTGTGCAATGAAGCCTGCAAACTGGCGGTGAAACGCAAATTCGTCAACTTGAAGGGCTTTGTAAACGGCGTGCTGCGAAGCATCGCCAGAAGTAAGGACGCGATGCCTCTGCCGGATCCGAAAGACAGGATCAACTATCTGCATGTGAAATATTCCAGCCCTAAGTGGTTGGTGGAATATTGGACGGACTGCTATGGAGACGAAGTCACGGAGAACATGCTGGAGGGGCTGTTAAAGATCCATCCGGTTTCTTTGCGTTTCCGGACGGACTGCCCGGAAACACAGCGGGAGCAGTTCATAGGAGCAATCTCCGGTACCGGAGTGAGGCTTACCAAAAGTACATTACTTCCCTATGTATATTATGCGGAAAATGTGGAAAATGTGGCATTACTGCCCGGTTACGAGGAGGGCGCCTTTACTGTGCAGGATGTAAGTTCGGCCATGGCTGTGGAGACAGCAGGAATCAGATCCGGAGATTTTGTCATAGATGTCTGTGCAGCACCGGGAGGCAAAAGCCTGTTGGCGGCAGAGAAAGTCCGGGGAGACGGTGCAGACTGTTCCGGTGGCGGTGAAGACAATATTGCAGCGGACAGAAGCAACTGCGGCCGCGTATTATCCAGGGATATATCTGAAAACAAAGTAGCCCTGATTGAAGAGAACATAGCCCGTATGGGAGCTGACAATGTTGTAACTGAGGTTCATGACGCTACTGTGCCGGATGAACGGTACGTGGAGCAGGCAGATGTTGTACTTATGGATGTACCCTGCTCGGGACTGGGAGTCATGGGCAAGAAACGTGATATCAAATATCACGTGACACCCCAGAGCCTTACCGAAATCGTAAAACTGCAGAAGCAGATCGTGGAGAGCTGCTGGCAGTATGTAAAGCCGGGCGGTGTGCTGCTTTACAGTACCTGCACAGTAAACCCTAAAGAGAATGAGGAGATGGTCCGCTGGATCACTGCCAATTTCCCCTTTGTATTGGAGGAAGAGAGACAATTATTTCCGGGAATGGATGAATGCGACGGGTTCTTTTATGCAAGACTGCGCAGGATGAATTAGACTGCCGGCATAAGATTATGAGGAATTATAAATGGAACAGAAAATTGACATAAAATCCCTGACCCTGGACGAACTCACAGAGGAAATGGTAAGCCGGGGAGAAAAAGCATTCCGTGCAAAGCAGATGTATGAGTGGATGCACGTGAAGGTAGCAGGAAGTTTTGCGGAGATGACCAATCTTTCCGGGAAATTCCGTCAGGAGTGCGCGGAGAGATATGAGTATATATCTCTGGAAATCGTACAGGTACAGGAGTCCAAGATTGACGGCACCAGGAAATTCTTGTTTGCCCTGCCGGACGGCAATGTGGTGGAGAGCGTGTGGATGAAATACAAGCACGGCAACAGTGTGTGCATTTCTTCCCAGGTAGGCTGCCGCATGGGCTGCAGATTCTGTGCATCCACCCTGGACGGGCTGGAGAGAAATCTGCTTCCCTCTGAGATGCTGGACCAGATTTATGCAATCACCAGATATACGGGAGAGCGGGTCGCCAACGTGGTTGTCATGGGTACCGGTGAGCCCATGGACAATTATGACAATCTTTTGCGCTTTTTAACACTGCTAACCGATAAAAATGGCTTGCATATCAGCCAGAGAAATGTTACAGTATCTACTTGTGGACTTGTGCCCCAGATGCGCAGGCTGGCAGAGGAGAAGCTGCAGATCACATTGGCTCTTTCCCTGCATGCCACTACAGATGAAAAGCGTAAGAAACTGATGCCTGTTGCATTTAAATATTCCATTAAGGAATTGATGGAGGCATGCAGCTATTATTTTGAAATGACAGGCAGACGTATTACCTTTGAATACAGCCTTGTAGGCGGTGTCAACGATACGGATGAGGATGCAAGGGAATTGATCGAACTTGCCAGTCCCCTGTGCTGCCATGTGAATCTCATCCCGGTGAATCCCATCAAGGAAAGAGATTATGTGCAGTCTGATGCCGGTCGGATACAGGCATTCAAAAACAAGCTTGAAAAGAACAAGATCAATGCTACCATAAGAAGAGAAATGGGACGTGACATTGACGGCGCATGCGGTCAGCTGCGTCGGAAACATGTGGAGGAAAAGAGACATGTTGAAAGCGTTTTCGGCAACTGATGTTGGAAAGCGAAGAAAAGTAAATCAGGATTATGTGTACATTTCGGAGCAGCCGATAGGCAATCTGCCGAATTTATTTGTGGTGGCTGACGGTATGGGAGGCCACAAGGCAGGAGACTATGCTTCAAAGGTCACAGTGGAGACCATGCTCCGTGAGATTGAAAAATCACCGGAGAAAAACCCCACCATCTTGCTGGAGAAGGCCATTTGTTCCGCCAATGAGCTGATCAGAAGGCAGGCGGCAGATGTGCCTGAGTTTGAAGGTATGGGCACTACCATCGTTGCGGCAGTGTGCATCGGCGGTTATCTGCAGGTGGCCAATGTGGGCGACAGCAGACTTTACATTGTAAATGATGAAATGAGACAGATTACGAAAGATCATTCTCTGGTGGAGGAAATGGTCAGGTTGGGAGGACTTAGCAGGGCAGATGCCCGCAATCATCCCGACAAGAATATTATCACCCGGGCAGTGGGGGCAAATGATACGGTGACACCGGATTTCTTTACGGTAGCGCTTACAGACGGGGACATGGTACTCATGTGCTCTGACGGACTCACCAACATGCTTGGGGATGAGGAAATCCATGCTAGACTGAAACGCGCAGGTGACATAAAAGAGAAAGCGTTGGATTTGATTGATGCAGCTAACGAGAACGGCGGTAATGACAATATCAGTGTGGTATTGTTCCGGTTTTCGGCATAGCGCGGTGCTTGCAGATATTGCAGGTATTGATACGGATTCGAAGGTTTAGATTGGAGAAGATATATGATTAAAATAGGAATGACTCTTGGAGACCGCTACGAGATTCTTGAAAAAATAGGAACCGGCGGTATGTCCGATGTATATAAAGCCAGGTGCAATAAACTGAACAGATATGTAGCAGTAAAAGTCCTGAAGCAGGAGTTCAGTGAAAATGCCAATTTTGTTTCCAAGTTCCGCATTGAGGCACAGGCGGCAGCAGGCCTGATGCATCCCAATATCGTGAACGTGTACGATGTTGGAGAGGAAAATGGTATCCACTATATCGTAATGGAATTGGTGGAAGGCATCACCCTGAAGAAATATATTGAAAAGAAGGCCAGACTGTCCTATAAGGAAGCAGTCAGCATTGGAATACAGGTGAGCATGGGCATAGAGGCGGCCCACAACAACCACATTATTCACAGAGATATCAAGCCTCAGAATATTATTATTTCCAGGGAAGGAAAGGTGAAGGTGACTGATTTCGGCATTGCCAAGGCGGCCACCAGCAATACCATTACTTCCAACGTGATGGGCTCCGTGCATTATACTTCCCCGGAACAGGCCAGAGGCGGTTACAGTGACGAGAAGAGTGACATTTATTCCCTGGGTATTACGATTTTCGAGATGCTGACCGGCAGAGTGCCCTTTAACGGTGAGACTACGGTTGCCATTGCTATCAAACACATTCAGGAGGAATTACCTTCCCCCAGAGAGTTTGTAACAGAGATTCCTTTAAGCGTCGAAGGAATCGTATTAAAGTGCTGTCAGAAATCTCCCGACAGACGTTATCAGAGCATGCAGGAGCTGATCGCTGACTTAAAACAATCACTTATCAGTCCGGAGGAGGCTTTTGTAGTGAACAATGATCCGGAGGCAGAAGCCGGCACCAGAATGATGACCGATGAGGATCTGGCCCAGATCAAGCGCCGCACAGCCCAGGCAGCCAGAAATGAGTATGTTCAGCAGGAATATCCGGAGCACAGAGAACATGTGGCCCGGGAGCATGGTCTTCGACTGAAAGCAGACACAGCTTCCATGTACCCTGATGAGGAAGTGGTAGAGGAAGAGGACGACTACAATTATAATCCCAAGATGGAAAAGCTTACCACTTTCCTTACCATTTTGGCAGGTGTGGTGATCTGTATCATTATTATTTTGCTGGCACTGAAGATTTTCGGTGATGTAAGCGGTGAACCGGGCAAGGATAATCAGCCCGGACCGATTATTAGTACCACAGAATCTGAGCCGGAGGTTGAATATGTAAAGATGCCTGATGTAATAGGTGTCAATGTGGATGATGCCAGAAATACCCTGACCAATATGGGAATTCTTGCAGAAGTGACTTATGAGGAATCAGACACAGTAGATGTGGGCGTGGTAATGGGCACCAGTGTTGAAGTACACACAGAGCTGGAACCCGGATCTAAAGTGACACTGACCGTAAGTGCCGGTACCAAGGGGCGTGAAGTTCCCGATGTATCCGGAAAGACTTTTGAGGAGGCCAACACAGCGCTGATCAGTGCCGGCTTTTTAGTAAATAAGATGGAAGCTTATTCCGATACTATTGAGGCAGGTATCGTTGTGTCCCAGATGCCTCTTGCAGAGAGCAAGGCACCTGCAGGCAGCGTGATCACGATTACAGTCAGCCTGGGCAAGGAAGAGACAAAGCTCCGTGTCCCCAAGCTGATTGGTCTGTCCGAGGAGGAGGGTACCATTGAAGCTATTGAAGCAGGACTTTCCATCGGCAGCGTGGCTGAGGCATACAGTGATACTGTGGAAGCAGGTCTGATCTGTTATCAGAGCTTTTCCCATGGTTCTTATGTAGATCCGGAAACTGCCATTGATATCCAGATCAGTATGGGCCCCAGAGCAGCTACCTACAAGTGTAATGCCAGCATTGCAGCGCCCACTGTAGAAGAGGCGCCCGATTATGTGTCCGGCAGCGAGGTGGGTATTCAGCTGGTGGCAGATGACGGAACGGTGCTGTTGGATACCAAGGCTTCCACCTTCCCTCAGGCGGCTAATTTCCATGGCCTGAAATCCGCAGGCGGTACTCTGACCATGACTTATACCGTGACTACCGACGGTACTACCGTAAAGGATGAGGTCACCGGAGAAGAAGTGGTCGTGCCCGGTACAACGGAGACAAAATCTTTTACCAGAAGGATTGAGTTCGTCGAGGAATAGGTATGAGAGGAAAGATCGTAAAAGGAATTGCCGGTTTTTACTATGTGCATGTAAGTAGTAGGGCAGAAAGTTCTCTTGCCGGCATGCAGTCAGCCGGAATTTACGAATGTAAGGCAAAAGGCATTTTCCGAAAAGATAATAAGAAGCCCTTGGTAGGCGATGATGTGGAAATGGAAGTGCTGGATGAAGAGAAAAAGCTGGGAAATATCACAGCGATTCTTCCCAGACACAGCGAACTGATCCGTCCGGCTGTAGCCAATGTGGATCAGGCCCTTGTGGTATTTTCCATTGTAAAGCCACAGCCCAATTTTAATCTGCTGGACCGTTTTTTGATCATGATGGGACAGCAGGGCATTCCCTGCATCATCTGCTTTAACAAGCTGGATATTGACAAGGAAGGCCTGGGCAGACAATATGAGGAAATCTACCGTGGGTGCGGTTATAAAACGATTCAGATCAGTGCCAGGGAATGGGAGAAAATGGGGGTAGCGGATGAGCTGCTGGCCCTGCTGAAGGACAAGACCACTACCGTGGCCGGTCCCAGCGGCGTAGGCAAATCCTCCCTGATCAACTGTCTCCAGTCCAACATTGTAATGGAGACGGGCAGCATCAGTGAAAAGATTGAGCGCGGCAAGCACACCACCAGACATTCCGAACTGATCGCCATCGGCGATAACACCTACATTTTAGACACACCGGGCTTCAGTTCCCTGGGGCTGTTCGACCTGGAAAAGGAAGACCTGGCGGCCTATTATCCCGAGTTTGCAGAGCATGAAAAATATTGCAGGTTCGGCGGCTGTTCCCACATTACAGAGCCTGTCTGCGGCATCAAGGATGCGCTGGCAAGCGGTGAGATCAGCAAGTTGCGGTATGAGAATTACTGTCTGCTGTACGAGGAACTGAAGGGGAAGAAGAAATATTAGAAAGTGAGCGAGGACAGAAATGTTCTCGCTTTTTATATTAATTGTGGCAGATTGAGTACAGTAAATAAATGACAATTGGCAAAGAAAAGAGTTTCAAAAGTTTAAATTTTTTAAAGTTTCGAAAGTGTGTATTGAATGAAATATAGAAGAAGTGTTATAATATAAATAATTTCAAAACATTAAAAAGATTTAAGTTTCGAAAGTGGTGAAGAAGTGAAAACGATTGTTAGAGAAAGATATTTGGAAAGAATGAAAGCACTGAAAGATACTCCGGATATAAAGATTATTACCGGCATCAGGCGCTCAGGAAAGTCTAATTTAGTGCAGGTATATATTGATTATCTAAAAGATAATTTCGAAGATGTGAACATTATCTTTATCGATTATATGGATTTGGATTTTGAAGAAATAAAAGAATACCACGCTTTGCACAAATTCGTTGAAGAAAGGTTCGACAAAAAGAAAAAAAATTACCTGTTTATAGATGAAGTGCAGTTATGTCCGAAGTTTGAATTAGCAATTAACAGCTTATATTCTAAAAAGAAGTATGATATTTATATAACTGGCTCAAATGCCTTTTTGCTTAGTGCAGATCTTGCAACACTATTTACGGGAAGATATATTGAAATTCATATGTTTCCATTTAGTTTTAAGGAGTACTGCGAATATTATAGTGAGGAAAACGATAAAGAGAAGCTATTTGAAGAATATTTTACCAAGGGTGGATTGGCTGGTTCGTATGCTTACAATACCGATTTGGATAGAACGACATATATAAAAGAAGTATACGAAACAATTGTAAATAGAGATTTAGTACAAAAATACAATTTGCCGGACACACAAGTACTTCGTCAGCTGAGTGAATATTTAATGGATAATATAAGTAATCTGACGTCACCCAATAGAGTTAGTGATATTTTAACTGCCAACGAAGTGCCTACAAATCATGTTACAATAGGAAAATACATTAAGTATTTGTGCAATGCATTTATATTCTATGATATCAAGAGATACGATATAAGGGGTAAAAAGTATTTAGAAACTGCAGATAAATTCTATATGTGTGATACAGGAATGCGTTATGCCATATTAGGAAGCCGCAATATGGATTATGGACGAGTATACGAAAATATGGTATGTGTGGAACTTCTGCGTAGAGGATATGAAGTTTATGTAGGAAAACTATATCAAAAGGAAATAGATTTTGTTGCACAACGAGGCAGTGAAAAAATATATATTCAAGTTAGCGATAACATATCTAATCATGAAACATTTGAAAGAGAGTATTCGCCGTTGTTGCAAATTAAGGATGCTTATCCTAAAATGATTATTGCCAGAACAAAACATCCGAAATATACGTATGAGGGAATTGAAGTGTGTGATATTGCGCAGTGGTTATTAGGAGAATAGTGAAAAGCAGAAAGGAATGTTAATTGACTTTTTGTAAAAATATACAGGGAGGAATCCATATGAACACACATAACTATATTGAGAAGGATGCCTTCGCGCGCCGCCTTCATGAAATGTATGATCAGATCGAAATGCGTTACCGCCCGGATGTGCGTTGGTGGCTGGCGGAAGGGTTGAATACCGATGAAACGCTGAAAAAGAACATCAGCGAACTCTATGATTTTGGTTTTGGTGCGGCAGAATTTCTGGCCATGCCGGAACCCGGTGCAGATTCTGCTGTTTACGGCTGGGGATCCGATGAATGGACTGCCGACACACGCCTGATCATTGAGGAGGCGACCCGCAGAGGCATGGGCTTCAGTATTACCAGCGGCACCCACTGGGCCTGTGCAAATCTGCCCGATACCTATAGTTGGGCTGGTGAGCCCTTCAATCCGGATAATAAGGCAGCGGCCAAGGAACTGGATTATGCCACAATCTATTTGGCTCCCGGTGAACAGTTTAACGGCGAGTTACCCATGTGTCTTCTCATAACAGCCAAAAATCAAGGTGAACATGGAAATGGGGCAGCGATCAAAAAATACGAATATCAAGGAGTGGTTGCTGCAAAACTGGTTCAGAAACGTGATAACGCAGGAGCAGCATATGGATATGCAGAGGGAGACGGTACAGGCGTACTGGATATGGATTCCCTGACGGATATTTCCCATTTGGTCACCGAGCAGGATGGAACGTATCATTTGGATTGGACAGCGCCCGAAGATGGTGACTACGCGCTGTTCGTCTATTGGATGCATGGCACCGGACAAGTTGCGGTTCCTTCCGTAAGCACCAACTATTCCGTCAGTTACATGGATCCCTACGGTATTCAGGCTATGATCGATTACTGGGAAGAGCATGTACTTACTGATGATCTGCGTCGGATCATTCGGGAAAATGGCCGCGGTGAAATCTATATGGATTCCCTGGAGCTCACTACCTGCGGTGCGGGCAGCCTTCTTTGGGGTTATCATATGCGTGAAACTTTTGCTGCGCGTAAGGGTTATGATGTGATGAAATACCTGCCGCTGATCACCCGTGAAAACCCTTGTACCAGCTGCGGTTTGGAAAATATTTATGATTATACTGCGCTGGGCGAACCTGACGAGATGCGAAAGGTGCGCCAGGATTTCTACGATGTGATGTCTGACATGTATCTGGAAAACGTGCTTCAGCCTCTCCAGGAGTGGCTGCATTCCCTGGGCATGTCTCTGCGTGCAGAGCCTTCCTACGGTGTGCATTTTGAGATCTCCCGTCCGGGAAAGTATGTAGACGGTGTGGAAGTGGAATCTTTCGCCCAGAATGGCGACGTCGATCTGTACCGGGGACTTCTGGGCAGTGCGAATGTTTACGGCCGTACTTATTCCAGCGAAACCGGAGCCTATGAGATTGGATACGAACCGGAAACAGGCAAGGTCTTGACGGGATACAATTTTATCTTTGACATGGACTTCTGGAGCCAGTTGACGCAGCTGCAGTTTGCAGCAGGTGTTTCCCGCACGGTTTTCCACGGATATTCCGCGATCGAGGGTTCTGAGCAGGATACCCAATGGCCCGGTCATGAGGGCATGTACAATCATATTTCTGAGCGTTTCAGCAGCCGTCAGCCGGCTTCCGTTCATTATGCAGACTGGACGAAGATGCTGGCCCGCAACCAAAAAGTGCTGCGTCAGGGCGTACCTGCCCGTGATCTGGCTATCCTGCGCACAGATTATGCCTTCATCAATTATGGATTCCCCAAAGAGCATCTGCAGTTCACAAGGTCCTTACCCATGTATGACAAAGCATATTTCTTCAAGGATCTCTCATTGCAGCATGCAGGTTATACTTACGATTATTTCTCACCCCAGCTGCTTGAAGATGACGATGTGATCCGCTGGAACGATCGCGAACTCTGCCCGGATGGTCCTGCTTATCGAGCTGTTTTGCTGTATCAGGATAGTCTCGAACTTTCATCGGCAAAGCGTCTGCTGGAGATCGCAAAGGGTGGCCTGCCAATGGTGTTTGTCAACAACACGACAGAGACCATTGCCCACAAGGGCGTTAAAGAAGCCAGCTATGGAATCGCCGCGTCCAAGAGCCGTTTCCTGAATGACGACGAAGCTGCCCTTGCTCAGATTATTTCGCAGATCAAGACGTTGCCCAATGTTGCTGAGGTCAATGCTCCCGGTGAAGCAATCGAAGCGCTGCGTGGCATGGGTGTCCTTCCTCGTGCAGCTTTCCAAACACCCAACAATGATATCCTGACCATTTCCCGCCGGGATGAGGTTAACGGTATTTTCTACACCTATGCTTATGCATTTAAGAGTGAAGTTCACCGTGGCGGCGAGCCCGTGACATTTACCCTCTGCTTAGAACAGGAGGGAATTCCCTACAGCTTGAATTGTTGGAACGGCGCAGTGACAAAGCTGGGGCAGTATGTCAAGAAGGATGGCCGTACCTGTGTCACCATCACGCTGGTTCCCGGAGAATCCACCGTGATCGCCCTGAATCTTAGGGGAGAGGATGAACTGCATGTGGTAAACACAGACGCGCCTGCTGCGATGATTGGAAACAACGGCCCTGAGCTCATGGCATTCGCCTCCGGGGAATATACCTCTGTGCTCAGCGATGATAGAGTTGTACAAACGTTAGTCAGTGTGCCGGAAGAGATCGACATTCTGCGCTGGGATATCACTGTGGAGGATTGGAATGAGGGTGAGCGCATCACCAACATTGAAAACAAGTTCGGTCATGAGACCCGGGAGGTTTACTATACCACCCGTAAGACTGACCTTTCTTTCCCTGACAGCCCGTTGCTTCCTTGGAAGGATTTGCCTGCAGATGGAAAGCATCTGGAGAAATTGGGCTATGAGGGTGCAAGTATGGCACATGTATCAGGTCTCGGCCGCTATGAAAGCCGCTTCCAACTGCCCGCCGATTGGAATGCCTCTAACGGCGCGCTCCTGAAGATGGATAATGCCGGCGGCGGTACCGTTTCTGTGAAAGTAAACGGAAAAGAGGCATCCATGCCTGATACCCGTACATTAACTGTGGATATCAGCGACCTGGTTCGTCCCGGCGAAAACCAGATTGAAATCATCGTTGCCAGTACGCTGACCAACCGCATGATCCAGCGAGGTTACCCCGGATATCGTAACTACACCCCTGATGTGCGTGACTACGGACTGACCGGACATGTGCGGATTCTGCCGTATACTGTAAAAAATATTGGATAAGGCATAATGCCCCATGTATCGGCATATGTTTTGCAGCTGATTGATGCGGCCTATGGATTTGACAGATGGAAAATAATGGAGGAAGAAAAATGAGTACGACTGCCCAGTGGATCTGGTATCCCGGAGACTATGAAATTTATCTTGGAGGCAAAACGGCCTACCGTCGTTACCGCCGCAACGTGATCTTCCCGCCTTCCTGGCGAGTTGACAGACCGTATCAATGCGCACATTTTTTCAAGGATATTTGTCTGGAAAAAGATGCCGATCTATTAATAAAAAGTACCGGTGAACAGCAGGTTATGATTACGGGACGAGTATACCCGCTTCAGCCTTGCAAGGAAAACACCTATTCTTTGCCGGCCGGCACATACACCCTCTTTGTGTCAGTCTATTCACCTGATCGTGTCCCCGCTTTGTTCGTCGATGGTGCTGTTAAGAGCGGAAGTGACTGGAACGTCAGCGAAAATATGACGTTAGGGTATTCCAAAACGGCCTACATGGTCTCTGCCGGAACCGCCGAATTAACCGATCCTGATGTGTTGCCGGGTGATAATTTGTTTGCTTATAAGCAACTTGCGCCCGTGTACGATGAAGTGATTGGCAATAAACATTTTTATGATTTTGGGCAGGAAACATTTGGTTACGTGCAGATCAGTGGCATTGAAGGAGACGGGACGATCCGCATCTGTTACGGTGAAAGTCGTGAAGAGGCGTTGGACAGTGATTTTTGTGAAGTGTTTGACCTTGTTGCCACGGATGGCCGCACCGATATCCGGTTGGAAGGGTCACGCGCCATGCGCTACCTGGCAGTAGAATGTGATGGATGTACCTATCAAGATCTGTCATTTTTATACGAATATCTGCCAATTGAGCCGAAAAGCAGCTTCCGGTGTTCGGATGAAACCGTCAATCGCATTTATGACGTTGCCATGTACACTTTCCACCTTACGGCGCGCGAAGTATTCTTGGATGGTATCAAGAGGGATCGTTGGGCATGGTGTGGTGATGCGTATCAGTCCATCTTAATGAACTTTTACTCATTCTATGACAAGCCGCTCAACCAACGCACATTAACCTACTTACTGGGAAAAGAACCCTTTGATCATCACATCAATCATATCATCGATTATACGTTTTATTGGTACATAGCGTTATACGAGCATTATATGCATTTTGGCGATTTGGAGTATATCCGCAGTTTATATCCCCGTGCTAAAAAGCAGATGCAGTATGTGTTGGAAACACGTAATGAATTCGGTTTTGTGGAGCACAATGACAAGACCTGGATTTTTATGGATTGGGGCGATTTCAGTCATGAGGGAGCGTTGTGCGTAGAGCAAATTTTGTTCCACAAAGCATTGACCGTCCTCGCTTTCTTTGGGGAGCTGTTGGAGGATACAAGCGCCGCCGCACAGTACAAAAAAGAAGCTGCTTCCCTTAAAAAGAAAATTTTTGCATTGTTTTGGGACGAAGAGCGCGGCCTGCTGTTACATCATGCTGTGGACGGTGTGGTTTCAGATGAGGCCACACGGTATGCCAATATTTTTGCATTGCTGTACGGATATTTAAAAGGTGATAAAAAGCGACGCGTCATCCAAGCGTTGAAGGGAAACGGGATGCCCCCCATCGTTACGCCCTATGCCAAGATGTATGAACTTGCTGCGCTGGGTGTTGCAAGTGAAAGTGAATATATTGTAGATCAAATCCGGGATTATTGGGGTGATATGTTAGAGCAAGGAGCGACATCGTTTTGGGAGTTATATGATCCGGCATCGAAAGATCAATTCTCGATGTATGGCCGTAAATTTGGGAAAAGTTACTGTCACGCCTGGGGTGCCTCTCCCCTATACTTGTTTGGGCGTTTTTTGCTTGGAGTGTCTCCCGTCAAAGCTGCCTATGAGGAATACGAAGTGCGCCCCCATCTCGGTGGCCTGAATACGTTACAGGGAACCGTGCCACTCATTGACGGCTGTATAGATATCAATATCGAACACGGACGATTACGGATAGTGGCTAACACCGATAAAAAAGGTGTTTTGTTCTGGAAAGGCAAGAAAATCGATATTCCCTGTCGAAAGGAATTGGTTATATAAAAACATAAGCGGCTGAAAAACTCCCTTTACATCGAAAAATATTGAAATAATTATGTTTTTATGTTAGAGTAAAGAGTCGTGATGAACTCATGTTTCCTGCACTAAGGAAAGGAGTTTGTTGAATGGAAAAATGGAAGTATACCATGTAAAGGAGATATAAAATATATGAAATTAGGCATTGTCGGTTAAACGGCCTTTTCATATCTTAATATTCCTTTATAAAGCTCAATAAATCCCATATTTACGCACTTTTTTCTTGTATAAATCCATGTATTTGCATATATGTTCATGGCAAATTGGTGCGGAATTGGTGCGCTATATGGGAATCGATATTCTGGAAATTGGTTCATCACGACAGATTATTTGGTGAAATGAAAAGTGAAAAGCGATTATGTGTGAAAGAGGTTGCGCCGTTGAGTGTAATCTCTTTCTTTGAATGGTTGCTAATTATTGAAACGATTTTCTTCTTGCAATGTGAAAGAGTGAATGAGAGATTTCTGGCTTTTGCTATGTATGTGAAATAAGAAGATTTTTCATAGTTGTTTCCTTTTTCAAAATAAAATGCTAAAATAAACTTGGCAGATGAATTTGAATTTGTAAAATATTGGACTAGTAAATGCAACAAATTATGGGAGAAGGAAGATGGACACAAAACAGAAAGTGAAAATTGTTTTTGATACAGATATCGGCGGAGATTGTGATGATGCAGGAGCGTTGGCAATGCTGCACAGGCTGTGTGATCTGGAAGAAGCGCAATTGGTTGCGGTAACCGCAAGTTATGCCTCTCCATTTGTGGCAGGCTGTATTGATGCGGTAAATACATATTTTGGGCGCAAGGTACCGGTAGGCGTTTGTTACGACAGAACGGACAAAGGGGAGTGGATTTACGGCGGTGCCCTGTGTAGAGAATTTCCAAATGAGTATCCGGAAAGTACTTTTGGTGAAGAAAACGGGACACCTGATGCAGTAAAATTGCTGCGTAAAGTGCTTTCTCAGGCGGAAGATCACAGTATTACTTTTGTGGTGACCGGTTCTATGACTACAGCAGCAGGGTTGGTATGCAGTACGCCGGACGAGTTTTCGCCCCTTTTTGGTAAAGAACTGATTTCTCAGAAAATTTGTCGTACAGTTGTGATGGGCGGCAGTTTTTATGGAGAGCAGCCTTTCTCTGATTATTTGGAAAGAGACGGCAAAGATTATGCAGAATGGAATATTCTGGAAGATATTGCTTCTGCCAGAGTCATGTGTGAGGAATGGCCCGGGGAAGTGGTATTCTCAGGCTTTGAGATCGGCTTATGGTGCGTGACGATGAAAGAGTATGTGGAAAAAGCACCTACAGACAGTCCTGTGAAACGTGCTTATGAGTTACATCCCGCTGGCAAAAACGGCCGTGAAAGTTGGGATCATACTGCCATATTGGAAGCGGTGCGCCCCGGTAAATATTGGTATTATCACCCTTGGGGACAGGTTCGTGTAAATGAAGCTGGTGTGACCAGATGGTATTCCAAAGAAGGCGGTAAAATGAGCTTTTTGATTCCCAAAGTAGATTATGAAACTCTTCGTCAAACCATTGATGGTCTGGTGCTGGATACGATTTTATAAGCACTTTCCCATAAAGTGGTTTTGGTTTGCAAGAACATTACAATTTCGTACTATATAAGTGTAGATGTTGATGAAACGTCTGCACTTATTTTTATATAATGAGGGAAGCAACTGGCCTGGCGTAATTCCAATAGGGTTATCTCACCCGTTCGACAAACGTCAGTCATTCCTGTGTTATAAAAATCCGGTTAAGTAGGTTAGAACCTCTGAGTAAAATTCTGCAAATGTTTCATAAACACGAAGAGAAGATTTTTGTTTTGGACTTAATTAATACCCAATTTTTTAAGCAATAGACGCATATAATCTGTAAAATTGCCTCTCAATACGCTATAAATCAAAATTATAAAGATTTTTTTGACATTTCATTAAAAAAATGGATATTTACAAAAATATGATAGGTATGAGAAACTACATTTACTATATTTGACGAAATAAGTGAAAGTTGTTGTAGAATGAAAGTTCTGTATTAGTAATTAAAATAAGGAGAGTAGAATAATGGAGAATAATGGAGAAAATGGTAAAATACCTTAAACGAAATTGGCTTTTGTACGTATTTCTGCTTCCCGCACTGATTTATCTTGCACTTTTTAATTATTGGCCGATGTATGGCTTGCAAATTGCATTTAAAGACTTCAAGCTAATGGATGGTATAGGAGGAAGTGCCTGGGTGGGTTTAAAATGGTTCAAACTGTTTTTTTTCCGACCTAGAGTTATGCAGATTTTGAAAAATACATTAGTGTTAAGTTTGTACAGTATGGTTGCGGGATTTCCATTTCCCATTTTATTGGCAATCTTGTTGAACAATGTGAAAAATGCAAAATGGAAGAAATTTGCCCAGACGATTACATATATGCCGCATTTTATATCCACAGTGGTAATTGTGGGAATGATTTCTTTATTCTTCTCTCCATCATCAGGAATTGTAAATACAGTTTTATCTTGGTTTTGGGGGACTGGTAAGACCTTCTTTATGGGAGAAGCTAAGTATTTTTCTCATCTATATGTTTGGTCTGGTGTTTGGCAAGGGATGAGCGGGTCGCCGATTATCCAGAACGGGAAGATCGTCGGTGCGGTGACCCATGTGCTCGTCTCCGACCCTACCAGAGGGTACGGGATTTTTATTGAAAACATGCTGGAAGCAGCGGCGTAAAGGAACCCTCTTTAAGGGGAAGTGAATCAGGAAACCATCTGGTTTTTATCAGATGGTTTCTTTTTGCCGGGGGCATTTTTATAGAAAATATGCCGGAAAAGACTGCAAACGGATGAAAAAACAAATACAGTTTCCAACAAACAAAAAACAGTTTCCAACAAACAAAAAAACTGCATTGCTTTTCCTTTCTAATTGTGTTATCGTTTTTATCATACGATTACAGTATAGTGAGGTTTTTCGTTTGAATTACAATTTTCATACACATACATATCTCTGTGGTCATGCCAGTGGCATTCCTGAGGAGTACATACAAAGAGCAATCCGGTGCGGGATTCAGTACCTGGGATTTTCAGACCATGCCCCTATGCTGATTGGCGGAAATGAAAAAATTGCTACCCGCATGAAGGCATCCGAGATCGAAGGGTATGTAGCGGAACTAAAAAGACTAAGGGAAAAATATAAGGATCAGATTGATTTAAGTATCGGCTTGGAGATTGAATATTATCCCTCCTTTTTTTCAGAAACGTTGAAACGGATAAAGGAGTTCGATATTGAATATCTGATTTTGGGACAGCATTTTAGCCGCGAAGAACGCAGTGGATACCAATATGTGACTGCTCCTATCGCAGATGAGGACGATTTTAAGGAACATGTGGCGCAGGTAGTAGAAGGGATTCACAGCAAAGTGTTTACATATGTTGCCCACCCGGATGTATTTCACTTTACAGGAGATCAGGCATTGTACCGTCAGGAAATGCGCAAGATTTGTGTTGCGTCCAGGGAATGTAACGTTCCGTTAGAAATCAATATGTTGGGAATCCGCGACCACAGAAACTATCCCACTCCGCTTTTTTGGGAAATGGCAGGAGAGGAAAAATGTCCTGTAACATTTGGTTTTGATGCACATGATGTGCAGAACGTATATGATGAAGTGTCTTTGATGCAAGCGAAAGAACTCGTCCGTAAATTTGATTTGCAGTATATCGGTATGCCCAAACTAATTTTACTTTAGGAGGAATATGGCATGAGACACGGTTTGAAAGAAGTACATGTAAAGTATCCCCGCGTGTGTGCGCATCGTGGTTTGATGGCTTTTATGCCTGAAAATACCCTGCCTTCTCTGGCAGCAGCTGTCGCAATGGGAGCGGACGAAATTGAATTTGATCTGCGATGTACGAAAGACGGCGTTATTGTGTGTATCCATGATTATACCATTGACAGGGTATCAGACGGAACGGGTTGTGTTTGGGATATGACATACGAAGAACTGCTTCAATATGATTTTGGCGGTAAAATGGGAAGCCAATATAAAGGGTTAAAAATTCCCACTTTCGAGCAAATCTTGCAGGCTTTTGCTGGACGTGTTATCATGAATATTGAACTGAAAGCCATGAGACCGGAGGATCCCTATCCCGAGGAGATTATTCAGAAAATCGTTGCTTTGATAGAACAGTATGAATGCACAGAGTCTGTGTATTTTATGAGTCTGGATCACAGGGCTTTCCCTGTTCTGCAAAAGGTCGCGCCCCATATCCAGCGTGCACCCGGCTCCGGATATAATCCCAATCTGGATCTTGTACAGGCAGCGTTGGATTTTGGCGGCAAAAAGATTCAGTTCGGATTTGACTACGCTGGATCTGATGAGGCGCTAAAAGCTCTTTGTGAAAGAGCCCATGCGCAGGGACTTCGCTGCAATATTGTGCTTGCTGACGAGCCGGAGTTGGCGAAGCGTTATTTTGCCCTTGGAGTAGACACTGTGTTTTCCAATAATTATCAGTATGTGGCGCAAGGATTATAAGGTGTGTTAGCGCATAAAAGCCCCTACGAGTGGCATCTCGTGGGGGCTCTTGTCTTGAGATTACGGGATCTGGGATATAATTCTCGGAAAATATTGGCTGTTTTTGACTTTCGATATAGCGATAAATTTCAGTTTATCTAACTGGATAAGAACCATACATTTCAGCCATGCTTTTGAAGTGTATGGCTGTTTTGCACCTAAAAACTGTTGTCCCTAATGTCAAGAGGTATTGTACTATGAATTTTTTGAAAGACAAACGAAAAAGAAAGATATTTGTTACTGCGGCTTCGATTGTTCTTGTATTGGCAATCCTAGCAGGGGCCTGTGCCGGATATGTCGGTGATTATTATAGAACAGATCAGGAGGCGGTCGGGGCGTTTGCACCAATGAATGTGGTGTCAACGGAGCTACTTGAGGACGGAACCAAGGTATTCAAGCCTGAAAACGCCACAAAAGGATTCGTCTTCTATCCTGGCGGTAAGGTGGAATATACCGCATATCAGCCGTTAATGGCAGCTTGTGCACAGCAAGGCATATTGTGTATTCTTGTGGAGATGCCGTTCAACCTTGCAGTATTGGATATAAATGCTGCCGAGGGAATACAAGAGCAGTATCCTGAAATTGAAAAATGGTACATAGGTGGTCACTCACTTGGTGGTTCCATGGCGGCATCCTATCTTGCAGATCACATTGTTGATTATAATGGATTAATTTTGCTCGGATCGTACTCTACAGCCGATTTGTCTGAAACTGACCTTGATGTCCTTTCAGTATATGGCAGCGAGGATAAGGTAATGAACCGTGTTAAATACGATGAGAACAAGTCAAATCTGCCAAGTGATTTTATTGAGGTTGTCATTGATGGCGGTTGCCATGCTTATTTCGGTATGTATGGGGCACAAGAAGGGGACGGTACCATAAAACATATTAAAGAACGTGATTAATATCCAATCACACTATTTAGATAGAGAATCTCCAGAGTTAGAATCTTGAAACTCTAACTTTTGGGGATGCTCTTTTCAATATCGAACTAGAGATAGAAAAATTGGGAGTTATGTCGTCTCGAATATTAGGATTCATTATTGGGTATCTGTGACAAGATATAGGTTTCTAATTCCGCTGGAGACTGAATCTGTATAATAGGATTGGAATACATAACAAGTTATGAAATCAAGGAAATTACCGGCTTGGTAGTTTCCTTTTTCTTTATAGGATGGTAAAATGAAGTTGTTTGGAAAACATGAATTTGCTTAACAGAAATAAAAAATGGATAACGATTATGAGAGGCTAGGACAATTATATCATGGGTTTAACTAAGCCTATTGAACAGATATGTAACTAATAAATATTAAATATAAAGATATTATAAGAGGAGAAAATCTATATGAAAAAAATGGTGATAGATTTTGAGTATGCGTTTTCAGAACCACATACCATTACCTTGTGTCGGCCTTCTGCCAGCGAGAAGGTGATTGTAGAGGCCATGAAAGATGGCCTGAAATTTGCCTGGACATTTAATTCTTTAAAAACTAGTTACCCTCTTTCCTGGAAAAAGTTCCCTATGGATGTATTGTTGGCTATGGAACTGTCTGTGGAGGGACAACCGGCGTCACTTACCAAATGGTATCGCCATGAGAGCGGAGCGCCCTATTTGTTTGCGGAAGGCTCAGTCTGCGGTGTGGATTATGTGATCTCTGCCATTGCCGGAAAAACAGGAGTGATGGTCAAGACTGAAATGATCAACAGCCATGAAGCAGACAGGGAAGTGCATGTGCAGATGGCACATATGAATGGTTGGGTCATCAGCAATATGGGATGGATCGACGGCATTCATAACAACGTCTTGATGACCATGAATGACGGCAGGGCGGATCGTCTCCTGGTGTATGCTGACGGCGCTGACGATTATCCCATGTATGGTATCAAGACCGGGGAAACAGAGAGCCAGCCGCCTATGAGCAACGAGAGTTTTGGTATTAAAGCCAATTCCATGAAAAAAATTTCCGCCCATTACACGCTGCAAGCAGGAGAGCGTAAGCAGGGCTATTTCTGTTTGCCTTACAAGAAATATTTCGAAGAGCTGGAACAGATCAAAGCGTTGGACTATGAGAAAGAAATGGCAGCAGCGCTGAAAGAGTGGGAGCGCCTGCTGGACCGGGGAACCAAGATCCAGATAGAGGATGCCAAACTGATCCATTGTTATCGTTCCTGTGTGGCTGATCTGTTTGTTATGCGGGAAAAAATCGGTAAATATACCGGTGTAGTTTGCGGAACCAATGTTTACCGTTCGCCAAACAGCGGAGAACCTCTTGAGACAGATATGCTTCTGGATACGATAGGTTATACCAAGGAAGCAGTTCGGGATTATCGTATGTATTTTGAAGGCCAGGATGCGGACGGTTGCTGGGTCACCAGAAAAGGCTGGGAACATGAAGCTTGGGGACTGACATTCAACAAGGCCAATGCGGTGATGGAGCATTATTATATTACCCGGGATAAGGATTTCCTGGAAGAAAATTACAAGCGCATGTATGCCTCCACTGTATTCAACCACAAGGCACGTCAATCCACACGGAATCTCCTTGAAAAGGCTGGACGGGGCCTGATGCCCAGAGGTATGGGAGACTGCGGTATGATGAACAATGGCGACTATTACGGCATTTTTTATCCCCACAACTGTCTGTCCGTTGCTGCGGACGGCAAGACACTGGAAGCGGCCCGTATTCTGGGAAAGACTGAAGATATTGCATTTCTGACAATGGCTTATGAACAGGCCAAAGAAGATCTCTTAGCTTCCATGAGAGAAAACCTGGTGCAGGAGGACGGTTACACTGTAATTCCTTCTGTACCTAATGTGCCTATGAGTTCTACATATGGCTCCTTGTATGCCTTTTATCCCTGCGGTTTGGTATCTGCAGATGAGCCCATGATTCTGGAAACCGTGAAATTCATCCAAGGAAAGCAGATCAGCGAAGGGGGACTGCCCATCGGAACCGGTTGGCAGAAACAAGGACTTTGGGTGGCAATGGCTCTCAACAATTTTGCAAGAGCATATCTGCGCATGGGCAAATTTGATGAGGCAAGGAAGTTTTTGTATCCTGCCCTGAATCATGCCTCTCTCTTTGTGACCTGGTGTGAGGAGCGCGGTGCAGAGAAGGGATCAAAGGAGATCAGCGGTGACCTTCAGCATTTGTGGACCCCTCTTTCCGTCTGTCAGTATCTGACAGAAGCATTGTTTTTTGAAGATGAGAAAGCGGTACATATCTGTGCGGGAATCTGCCCTGAGTGGTTGGCCGAAGGCAAAAAAATTGCGGTGAAAGGATATAAATCCCACTACGGCAATACGGATTTTGTGATAGAGAACCGGAATGGTGAATTCTATTATGAATTGAAGACAGAGCGCCCCATCGAAAAGGAAATCTTGATGTATCTGCCAGGGGAGAATGGCATGGAGCCCATGAAAGCAGATTGAAAATATGCTGATGAAATTCAAAGAAAAAGTCAGCACAAAACGGGTGGCGGTTAAGCCGAGAAAGAACGCATTCACGGCAAAGAATAATCCATTGGTTTTTGAATAGTGATAGATCGCCAAATTTCTGTTTGTTGGAGCGATTAATCTCAATTTGTCGAACACGTGAAAGTTTCAGTTTTTGTACAAGTTAAATGTTGATAAAATGGGAAGTTTATCGTGGAGTGAAAATAAGAAGTTACGCCATATATACTTTATGAAAAACGAAGGGAGTATCTAAAGTGAAATTATCAAGTAATATTATAAAATTTCATAATGAATTAGGATTGAAAAAGACAATAGATGTTTTTTCTGAAGCTGGGTTTGAGGAAATAGATTTTAATGCTGACTTAGAAGAATATCATACAGATATGCATGATGAGAATTTTTATAGAAGTATCAAAAAGTATGCAAAAGACAAAGGAATTGGCTTTGCCCAGACGCATGCACCTTTTGCATCCTCATTTACAGATAAAGAAAAAACAAAACAGCGTTTTGATGACATTATTAGAAGTATGAAACATTCTTCATGGCTTGGGGCCCAGATGATAGTTATCCACCCTT
>SVFF01000003.1 GCA_015057005.1 Lachnospiraceae bacterium
TAATTGAAAGATATTTGTACTATAAAAACAATAAATGATTTTGGTTATAGCATTTGGTGGCATTATTATTAAAGGGATATCACAACTTGAGTTTGTGATGCAATGTGAACGACGATAAAATTCGAATATGTTTAACGTTTTACAAAATTTTAAAACGATATAATGTTATTAAAAAAATACAAAACAAAAGGAGTCTATTTATGCGCATTGTAAACTTTATGAATTTCGTAAGACTATGTGATCCCAGATTAGAAGATTCTGAAACACTGCTTTTTGAGACTACACAAAAGGAACTGGCAATGGCAAAGGAGTATGGTATTGAAAATACTTTTTTGCTCCAGTACGACGCACTGATTGATGAGCGCTATATAAATTTATTTAAAACGGAAGCTGATGACACTACAGAGCTGGGGCTTTGGTATGAAATTCCCAAGCAATTATTAGACAAAGCAGGACTTCCCTGGCGCGGTCGTGAAGGATGGACTTGGGACTGGCATATTGTGCCTGGATTTTCTATGGCCTATACCAATGAGGAGCGCAAACTACTGATCGATACTGCTATGAATGATTTCAAGGAGATTTATGGATATTTCCCCAAAACTGTAGCAAGCTGGCTTCTTGATAGTTTTACGGTTGCTTATCTGGCAGAGAACTATCATATTTCTGCTATGGGAATCTGCAGAGATCAGACTAATACCGATGCCTATACTTTGGTAGGAGGATATTTTAATCAGGCTTATTATCCTTCAAAAGTTAATATGTTCACTCCTGCACAAACAGCGGAATGCCAGGTTAATGTTCCTATGTTCCGTTTGCTGGGACCTGACCCTATTCATAATTACGATTGTGCCAAGTATATTAACAATCCTGACAATGTTGTAAGCTCAACTTGTTATACGCTGGAGCCGGTGTGGAAGTGCGGGCAAGAACCTGAAATCGTAAATTGGTTTTATGAAAATTATTTCAAAAACGAAGATCTGGGATTCTCTTATGCCCAGTTGGGACAGGAGAATAGTTTTGGACCGAAGCTTTTAGCACCTCTCAGAATGCAACTGGAAGAAATTAAAAACTATCCTGATGTGAAATTCATGAAGATGTGTGATACAGGAGTGTGGTTCAAACAGCAGTATCCGGATAAGACACCGGCCACTTGTGTTTCGGGTCTGGATGATTGGGCTTCTGACAATGAAGCACAGTCGGTATACTATGATTGCTGCAATTATGTGGCAAATCTTTTCCGTTGCCGTGAAAAGATTTTTCTCCGTTCTCTTTACTTCTTTGATGAGAAAGTAAAGGACTATTATTTAGATATTCCCTGTGATACCTGGAATGCCACTTACGAAAATCTGCCTGTAATCGATACCCTGCTTTGGAAAGAAGACGAAAAGTGTAATGACGGTCTTCTGCTGGATGAGAGCGGAAGCACTTTCACCATTGAAAAGCTTGATGATCAGGTGTTGGCTGTTAAATGGGGCGAAAAGAGTGTTATATTTACAGAGAATGAAATAAGTATCCGCAATTTAGACAAGCTTTCCTATGATTTTACCGGAAGCACTGCAGCAATTCAGATGGAATCAGATGTCATTGCTTTTGATTACAAAGGAAGCGCCTACGAGATTTGCATTAAAAATGCCTGTGTGAAAGAGACTTCTTCCGGTTGTGAGATCACTGCCTTGACCGATGAAATTTTGATCACTTTTAAGCGTTAAAGAGCACACAGACAAGACGGGGATTGTTAGCATCACGGTTATCGCAATTGAAAAAGAGCTTGTCGAATAAATTACAATTTCATTGACAAAATGATGGATCAAGGGGGCCACCTGGCTGGTGGTTCCCTTTTTCGCTTTATAGGAAATTCCTTTTTCTGAGAGAACATTAACGCAAAAAGCCCATCCGAAGATGGGCAAAGATTAAAGACGACACGTTTAGAAGATGTAAAAACCTTCTACCCCAGCCTCGTCAGCAAACAGATCGTCTTCATTTAAGAAATAGTCCATATCAAGAAGGTCTTCGTCGCTCATTTTACGTATTTCAGCAGCGGTCATCCCTTCGGGTGGATTAGCCATATATTTTTTACGTAGTTCCTCTGTATTCTTTTTACTCATCATGCGTACCTCCGTTTTATGTATAGTTTACTACAATTGGGGGAGGCAGCACAAGAGGAAGATGGAGAGCGACAACTGAGATGTTTTGACATTGCCCTTTCGTATAATTCTTCCAGAGAAATTTTATGGTGATCATGGTAAAGCTCCAAAAGGAGCATGGTTTTGCCGCAATCCTGACACTTAAGAGGATCATAACCGAAGGAAGAAAACATACAGTTTCGCCAGCGGTTAAATAAAAAATAGGCGAAGCCTATTTTTTATTATCAAATTCCACATTCTCTAGAGAGTACCCGCACGATCTCGGCGGCCAATGTTTCATACCCTTCTGGCAGCCAATGTACGCCGCCAGAATCCAGAAGTGCAGCTGCTTCCAGGGAAACGCTGTACAAGTCGATGACTTTCAGGTCATATTTCTCTGCGATTTCTTGTGCTGCGTGGTTTCTGCGGAGCACCCGGTCTTCCCGATCGGAATCGGTAATGTGGGTGGTCAGAACGAGAAACAGAGGGGTACCTTCGAATTCCTGCAAAAGGAATTTCACCATTTCCTCATAATAATACTTGTACTCGGTCTCATCCCCCAAATGCCAGCCGTGAAGGCCGTTGTTGAAAAGGATTGCTTTTCGGGTGCCCTGCTGTCTGGCGAAAAGTTTGATGGTATCGTAAAAATACGGGTTGTCCACTGCTTTGGAGGTTCCAAGTCCATCAAAGTAGCAGGTGTTGCCGGTCTGTGCGGTAGCCGGGCGGCGGATGCCGCAGGAGATGGAATCGCCGATGTAGAGAACGCGGTTATCAGAAGCTGTTTTCGCATGATCGATCCAGGTGCTGTCCCACTCGTAAGTCTCATATTTTTGCAGTTGTTCCGCTGCTTCGTAAGTATAATTTTCCATAATTCGTTCCGGTCCTTTGTCTTATTATTCCATATTAGCAGATGTTGGCAGGCTTTGGGGCTGCCTTTCAGAGGTAGTAGCATTTTCTTTAATTGGTTGTCTTGATGGTCGCTTTTTTACCTGCTTCCAAAACAACGTTCCATTCTCTGTCACCGGAAATCACGCACAGAGTCTGGTCTTCTGCAGAAATAAGTTCAGCGGAAACTAATTGACCTTTTTCCCAGGCAAAGCTTACGGTGACGCCGTCCTGAGCCCGGAAATTCTGGACACTTCCAGTTTGCCATGCGGAAGGCAGGGCAGGCAGTAAATGCAGGCGGCCTCTGCGGGACTGCATCAGCATTTCACAGACACAGGCGGTACCGCCCATGTTGCCGTCAATCTGGAAGATCCTGGGGGGATGAAGGTCTAACAGGGAGATGGTAGCAAAGTCGCCGATCAGTGCCATGAAATGCTTCCAGGCATCTTCGCCTCTGCCCAGTCGCGCCATCAGGCACGCTACCCAGGAACGGCTCCAACCGGTATGGCCTCCACCGTGCTTCAGACGCTCATCCAGGGAACGTTCCGCCGCCTTCCATTCTACGCTGTCCGGCTCAAACAACTGGGAGGGATACAGACCGTACAGATGAGAGAGATGGCGATGGCCAGGCTCTACTTCCACACGCTCTTTGTCCCACTCATTAAGTCTTCCGATGCTGTCGGTAGTCAGTTTGGGCAGACGGGTTGCAATATCACGCCACTTGGCTGCTTTGTGGGCATCTACCCCCAGAACATCTGCGGCTTCTGCGGCGCTGTTCATCAGTTCCATGGCCAGTTCAATGTCCATGGCACTGTTGACGCAGATGGAAACGGGCAATTTGTCGGCACCCTCAAATTTATTTTCCGGGGACTGGGAGGGCAGGATCCACAGCTCGCCGTCCTTTTCCATCAGATAATCTTCATAAAAGGCGGCGGCTTCTTTCAGGTAAGGATAGCAGCGCTCCCGCAAAAACTGCAGGTCCTTGGTATGGCGCCAATGCATGAACATATGCTGGCCCAGCCAGGGTGCTGCGCCAATCCAAACGGCCCAGCCATAAGCCTCCGGGGTCACACGCCCCCACACATCGGTCTGAAGTGCCATGGTAACGCCATTGCAGCCATATAGATTCTTGGCCATCACTTTGCCGTAAGGCACGTATTTTTCAATCAGGTTAAATAAAGTGTTTGCGGCATGGTTCATGCCCAGAGTTTCTACAAACCAATAGCACATCTGCAGATTGATGTCCAGGTGGTAGTCTGCGTCCCAAGCCGGCTGCAGGTCTTCGTTCCACTTTCCTTGCAGGTTGATGGGAAGTTCGCCTGAGGAACCGCTGGCCATCAGGTAGCGTCCGTACTCAAAATATAAAAGAGGCATGGAAGGATCGCCGCCCTGGCGGAACAGCTTGATCCGTTTATCGGTGGGCAGGTCACAGTCTGCTACGTCAATATCCAGCACGGCATCGCCCTTCAAGTGACGGAAAGCTTCCTTGTGTGCTTGATATAAAATCTCAAAGAGTGTTTTGCAGTCTGGTTCGACTGATGTTTCCGATGTGTCGGTAAGCGACTTATGTACAAGCATTTTCCTGTCCGGACTGAAGCACGGAGGGAAGGTCATTTCCAGCTTGGGATCCGTACCTTTGGCATCGGTTCCAATCTGCAGGAGCAGGAGAATGTGGGTGGCGCCGGTTACTTGCAGGTAAGGAGAATTAGGACCATTTACAATTGACCATTTTCCATTGGTTATGATCTTCACGCAGGCCTCAAAGGATATACCCTCCACGAAGGACCCCTTCATTCGCAGGCCGTCAGCTTCGTGTTCATATGTAATAGTGCAGCGGGGATCTTCTTTGCGGTCCAGTATCACGTCCACATCTGCGGGAGCCTCGGTTGTCATTTGAGCAACGATGCAGTCATCTTTACTGCTGACAAACAATTCCTGTATTACTTTGCCGCAATCTGCATCAAATGCTGTCCGAGCCAGGCCGGTGTCCAGATCCAGACATCGGATGTAATTCTGTACTTCTCCAGGATGAAAACGAAACCACAGGTCTCCCACAGGCTGGTAGGGATCCACCCGGTCAGGCTTACCGGAAACACCGCCTGTTCCTCCGAAGTATTTGTTGGCAAGCTCGGTGCCTTTTAAAAAATCTTCCTGCAGAAGAGCCTCACGTACTTCCGGCAGATGTTCTGACATGTCCGGATATTCTCGGAAACGGTTCTCGCCCCGCCACATCCACTCGTGGTTTAAGGCGATACGCAAGCGTTCCGGACGCCCCAGCATCATGGCAGCCAGACGACCGTTGCCTACCGGCAGGCCTTCTATGTATTTTTCGGTAAAGCTTTCGTACCAAAGTTGGCGTTTCATAAGCAAGCTTCCTTTCTGAATGTTTTGTTTTATAGACCAGCTGTTTTGGGAAATTCCATGAACAAACTGGCTATAAACGAAAATATTGGGGGTGTTAAGGTGCAGTAATGCCGGAAAGGATATTAGTCACGATTAATATCACATTCAATGACACCTGCCGGTTTCCACTCCGTATCATATGTGTATCCCTCGGAAAGAGCTTCCGTGTGTACGCCGAAATCCGTGCGGGTCAGCTGCAGAAGAGTATTTTCCTCCTGTTCCCCGCAGATGGCAAAGGCGAAACGGAAGCTGTGCGGGCGCAGTTCGTAACATTCTTCCGGGTTGGGGCCGCAGGAGTGGCTGCCCAGGCCTCGCATCTTGTAATCAATATAGAGGTATTTACGGTCTGCCTTTTCCAATTCGTTGCGGTGTCGGGCATTTTCCAGATCCTGCAGGGTAAAATCGTGGCAGGAGAAGGAAAAAGTGTCCGCGCCAATCACGGCAAATCCTGCGTCAGCCCCGGAAAGAGTGACGAATCGGGTGTCTGTGCGGGTACCGCATTCCTGGGGCACGTCGTATTGGAAGTTCATTTCGCTGACAGGCAGCTGGTACAGTCCCACAGGGCAATGGGCTTTTCGGTCGCAGTAATTTTCTTCGATGCCTCTGCCGTACCATTTTACATCTGTGTAAGCGTCGCTCATCTCAAAGCATACGCCGATCCGGGGCAGTACCTTAGGGAGTTTGCCGTAGGGTTCTCCTTCATATTCTACCACTACCAGGCCGTCTTCGTATATGTGATATTTCAGGGTTACAAAAAATCCTGCGTATCTGGCGGTAGGGAGGGCTTTGCCGGTGACTTTAATGCAGATGCAGTCACTCTGAGGAGGATCTAACTCCATGGATTCCGGGAAAAAGGTAAAGTGCTTTAAAAATACCTTGTCCCAATCCTGGATCCAGCGGAGGGACCAGCCCACGATACCGTCGTTGTCAATGGGGGCACGGTAGAAGTTCAGTTTCATGGGAGCATCTAATAGTACCTTTTCGTCCTTTTTGTAATAGGACAACAAGCCGTTTTTTATTTTGACACAAAAATGAGTGCCTTGTACGGTGGCATCTGTGATATTTATATGCACATGTGTGAATTGCCCGTGGTTATCGAGGAATTCCTGATCTGACTGGCGACAGTCTTCGGGGAATTCCTGTGAAGAGCTGACGTCATCCGGGGAAGGCTTTGCACAGGGTGTTGTTGTGCGGATGCCCTCTTTCAAAGATGCCTTGGCTACGCTCCCCAGGCATACCTGCTTAACACCCAGTTCGCGGGCGGTGCCGCCAGTGCTTTCCTCGTAAAAACGTAAATTTACATAATAAGAGGCACCGGGAGTCTGTCCGGGCAAATCTGTGCAAATAGGCAGTTCATATGTCTCATAAGGCAAAACGGCAGGAAGCTGCATCTCGCCCTTTTCCAGCACCTGATAATCCTCGCAGATTTCCCAATTCATCTGGATATATTCCAGGGAACGGAAGTCATTGGTGTTCATCAGGCGGATCTTGCCGTCAGTTAAAGTTACACAGCAAGGAGAAAATACATTTTTGGAGTCCCGCAGGGAGGGCTTGGGCGTGCCGTCGGAGAGACAGTACCCGTCCATGCTGAAGTTGGACCAATGGTTTAAGTCCTCAAAGTCTCCGCCGTACTGATAAAATGCCCGTCCTTTCTCGTCCTCCTGATAAAAACCGTGGCTCTTGAATTCCCACAGATAGCCGCCGGTGATGTGGCGGTTTTGGTACACATAATCCCAGGTGTCTTCCATAAGTCCCGGGCTGTTGCCCATGGCATGACCGTATTCGGTGAGGATGACCGGCTTGCCCTCTGCAGGGTAGCTGGTCAGGGATTCCATGGAAAAATAACCGTTTGCCCGGAATTCACAGATAGAAGGATTGCGTCCGTCGTCCATAGTGTGGAAAATGGGAACGCCCCGGAGACGCTTTTTGATGTAACGAAGGGTTTCATCCACATTTTCGCCCCGGCCGTGCTCGTTTCCGGCGGACCAGATGATCACACAGGTCTCGTTTTTGTCACGCTCTACGTAGCGGATGGCCCGGTTCATATAGGCACTCAGCCATTCGGGACGCTTAGAGAGGAATCCCTGGTCCCCGGTTACATGAGCACCGTGAGTTTCCAGGTCGTTCTCGTTCATTACGTAAATGCCCAGTTCGGAGGCAATCTCGTAAAATGCGGGATTGTTAGGGTAATGGGCACAGCGGATAGCGTTGAAATTGTGGTCTTTGATCAGGCGAAGCTCCTTTTCGATAAGGTCCACCGTGATAGCATGACCGTTTTTGGGATCGTGCTCATGGCGGCAGATGCCTTTCAAGGTAATGGGAGTATCGTTTAAAAGGAAGCGGTTGCCTTCTGTGCGGGCATGGCGGAAGCCGATTTTTTTGGAGTGTACTTCCAGCACTTCGCCCTCCTTAAGCAGGGTCAGGTATACGGTGTAAAGATTGGGCGTTTCGGCGGTCCAGAGCTTTGCGTCAGGGATGGTGACGGTGAAGGCAAGTTTGTGGGCAGCAGGCTGCTCGAAGGTCTGGCCGGCTACTTCCAGGCGCAGGGTGCAGCCAGCGTATAAGGTGTCGGCATTGCATTGCGCCTGAGGGGCGGCTGTCTGTGTGTCGTGGGTTGACGGGATATCAGCTGCGGATAAGCCAATATCTGCAGATTGGGCCGCGCAAGTCACCTCTGCGTGAAGGGTATTCCCCTCTGTATAAAGCTCATAATCCCACAGGGACACCTTGCCCGTCTGGATCAGCATCACATCACGGAAGATGCCGCTTGCCAGCAGCATGTCCTGGTTTTCCAGATAGGTAGCATCGCTGTAAGTAAATACTTTCACGCAGAGCAGATTTTCGCCCTCCTGTAAAAGTTCGGTTACATCATACTCTGCAGGCAGGCGGCTGCCCTTGGAAAATCCCACATAAGTACCGTTCAGGTAAACAAAATAAGCATTGTCCACACCGCCGAAGTACAAAATACTTCTGGCACTTTTTTTCGCGGTAAATTTCCGGCGATAATACCCAACCGGATTGTCGCAGCAGACATAGGGGGGATTGAAGGGGATGGGGTATTCTACGTTGGGATATAAAGGCTTGGAATATCCCCGGTACTGCCACATGGAGGGCACGTCGATGGTGTCCCAGGCGGAATCGTCGTAATTTACTTTCTCAAAATCTGAAAGGCAGTCTTCCTGCTGATAGGAAAACTGAAAATTGCCGTTCAGGATCTGAAGCATTTCGGAATCTTCTTTATTTTTGTAAAAAACATCTCTGTGTAGAGCAGGAACCACCGTGGCTCTGGGAGGAAGACACCCCTCCTGCAGAAATTCTTGATTGTTTAATTTTTGTTGGGTTGTAAACTGGCTCATAATAATCTCCCTATAAAATTATGATGGTATATTATTCGGTACCTGATAGTTAGAGCATAGCCCCGGGAAGGTCTGTGTGGGAATTGCAAAAAGATACTATCATATGGTAAAATGAATGCATCATTGTAAAGAAGGAGTACTTGTATGAACAGGAGACATGACTTTTATCTTTGGCGGGCAGATCGGGAAAATTGCTGTAAGGATAAAAAGAAAATAGAGCAGATCTTTTCCTATACCTCTTTCCACTATATCACGTCAGGATATGGTTATTTCAATGGTGTACGTCTGGGGGCGGGGCAGTTCTTTTGTGCAGAAAAAAATCACTATGTATGCTATTATCCGGATCCGGAGGAACCCTGGAGTTATATTTATTTTGATTTTTTTGAGGAAGATCCCAGCAATACAGTACTTTTAAGGCAGTTGGTGGGTGAGCCTCATTGGGGAAGTTTTTCTTATATGGAAGAAGTGCAGCATATTCTGCAGTTATATATGGTATATGCGGGCCGGAAGCAGGATAATCCTGCTTTCCACCGCGCCGTAGGGGATATGGTTTTGGCTCTGCATAGTGCCGGGACGGCAATGCCGCCCCGGCAGTCCGCAGCCGGCAGGCATGTTGCTAAGATTCAGCAATATATCGATACACATTTTGAAGACAAGCTGATCATCGAAGAGCTGGCTGACCGTTTTTTTCTGTCCCGCCCTTATGTGCGCAACTTGTTCATGTGGCATCTGGGACTTTCTCCGAAGCAATATCTGCAGGAGGTGCGCATGAAAAAGGCCGGAGAACTGCTTTTGCAAACGGATTATGAGATCCGTTTGATCGCAAGTTCCGTGGGCTATAGTGATCAGTTGGCATTTTCCAAAGTGTTTAAACAGTATTATGGCTGTGCACCTACACAGTTTCGAAGCAGAAACCGGAAAATGATATAATGCGCTGCATGTTTTTGTGTGGGTTTAGGAGTAATACGATTGAATTTCGTTTTTGTAAATGGAATAATTTTTATATGACGCACTTTGAATAAATTTTCCAGTTTAATAATAATGTTTGGAATACTGTCCATTGTTAGCATGGAACGTTTTATTGTTCCAGTAATTTCTCCAATATTCGCTAGTACCGTAAACTCAGTCATCGATTCACCAGAATCATAGAATAACTGGATCAACCGCATTTTTTCTTCCGCGCTTGAATGGGGTCTATAACTTTTCATGTTTCATGCTCCTTTGTATGTAGAATATTATAAACCAATACCATTCGATTGAGAATAAAACCGTGGCTAATTTCGTTTTAGAAATCGTCCACTTTTATTATAGCAACATTCCGAATTTGACGGTAAGATAAATACCAGAGGCGCCTTAATACGGAGAATGTACAGCCGTTTACGGTAGAGGAACTGGCTGAATACCTGATACTTGACGGGAATGAAGAAAAACGCAGGCTTTTGGAAGCGGCAGGAAGTATCCTGAAAGTTGCCCAGACAAACAATGCCCTGACCATGGAAAGGAGCCTGGCAGGATTTGTACTTGAGAAATGCCTGGTGGAGCCGAACCACGAGATACGGAAGCGGCTGGTTGCCTACTTACGTAAGCTGTGTAAAGATGCAGGATAAAAGGGCGGAAGCGGTAACTGTCCGGCAGGATATATAGAAAATAAAAAGGAATTGTGATACAATGTATTCACTGAAAGTTTGCTCCGCTGACGGAACGGTGGGATTTCAATAAAAACTCTCTTGTCAATGAAAGAAAAGGAGGTGCCGAAAATGTCATTAACCTATGGAATCATTGCGTTGATTTCCCTTTGTATGGTGGGAGTCTGTGTGTTTGCAGACAAGAAGCGTGATGTGTGGCTGTTGTTTGTTTTTGTTTCGGTATCTATTTGTAATCTCGGATATTTTATGATTTCGGTGTCACCGAGTCTTGGTTCTGCTCTGAACTCCAATAGAATTGCTTATCTTGGCAGTGTATTCCTTCCGTTCTTTATGATGATGATGGTACTGCGTTTCTGTGGAATGAGACGAACAAAACCGCTGCTGATCACGCTTGTGATACTTGGTGTCGTGATGCTGGGGATTACAACAAGTCCCGGTATTCTGCCAGTCTATTACAGCACTGTAGATATTGAAATCGCGGACGGAGCGACTAAGCTCGTCCGTGAGTACGGCCCGCTGCACGCTCTGTACTACGTTTATCTGATCGGATATATGTTCTCCATGGCCGGTGTTACAATTTACGCCATTGCAAAAAGAAAAATTAAAACTCATTTACATACGGTACTCCTGCTGTGTACAGTTTTCTGTAACATACTGATTTGGCTTGTGGAACAGTTCCTGCCCCGTGGCTTTGAATGGCTCTCAGTTTCCTACATACTGACAGAGTGCCTGATACTTGCTAATTATCGTTCGATGCAAAAGCAAGGGTTGATGAGCAAGGAAGGAAGAACGCTGTCCTATACTATTAACGTATTGTTGAGTATATTCCTTCTGCTGTTCGCAAACTATGTCCGTGTTATCACGATGGGGACATCGCCTGCCATGTACGTGATATCTCATATCGTGGTGCTGATGATCTACCTCGGCATCTTGGTGTCCTGGGGAATCTCGATATATGACCGCATCGTAAACAGGGAGATTCGCCGCCATCTTATCATCCTTGTGGCGCTGATGATGTTCTGGATGCTGATGCGAACCCTTCGTCTCACGGTTTTTTACTTGGTTTTTCCAATCGGTCAATGGTGCTGGTATGCCTATTATATTTCGATGATACTCATTCCGCAGATTTGCTTGTTTGCTGCAAAATATATAGGAAAGCCCGAAGATTATCGGCTGTCAAAGAAATGGAGTTGGATGTATGTTCCTTCCATCATATTGATTCTTGGTATCCTTACCAACGATCTGCATCAGCTTGCGTTCCGGTTCCATCTTGGTTATGAAATCGGCTGGGATGATTATCAGCGCACCTATCTGTATTATGCTGCTGTGGTTTGGATATTTTCATGTATCGCTATTATGATCTGGGAACTCATAAAGAAGTGTCGCATTCCCGGAGCGCACAAAACCGTTTGGCTTCCAATCGCTATGCTCGGCGTCGGTGTCGTATACTCGGTACTTTATGCCCTCGACAGCGACATTTTCGGCTTTATCGAAATGACCGCCGCCCTTTGCTTTACGGTGGTTGCCATTTGGGAGAGCGCAATCAAGACAGGGCTTGTACAGTCCAACACTCACTACGATGAATTGCTGAAATTCTCCGGTCTCGGAGTTGCAGTTGTAGATAACGATTACACCGTTTATTATCGCTCCGATGATGCTCTGTCCCTTACCGTAGAGCAAATGAAAGAAACCGAGAACGGCTACGTGATGCTTGACGGCGGTATCCGTTTGTCCGGCTCCGATATCCGTGGCGGTCATACGCTGTGGCAAGAGGATCTGTCTGAATTGCTTGACGTTCTCGATGAGCTGAAAGAACTGCGCACCGAACTGGAAGGCTCCAATGCCGTTTCGATGCAGAACTACCGCATGGATAAGCAGATTAGAGCTTTGGCGGAAAAGAACCGACTTCACGATGAGCTGCATAAGCAGACGGCACGACAGATCGATCTGCTTGATGTGTGGCTGAAGAAGTTGAGCAAAACCAATGGTCCGAAAGAAAAGAAAGATCTGCTTCGCCGTGTTGTTGTGGTGGGGGCATATCTCAAACGCCGTAATAATCTTATCCTGGTCAATGAACAGGACGGTATAATCAAAGAAGCAGAGCTGAATCTCAGCATTAAAGAAATGATGAAGAACCTGCAGCTTGCAGGAGTGAACTGCGCTTCTTCGGTACAGTTTGAAAAAGACCTTCCGGCAGATGTGGCTATGAAGCTCTTTGACTTTTATGAGTACGTTGTGGAGAATGCATTTGATGGACTGAGTTACCTGCTTGCCCGATTCTTCTACCGCGACGAACACTTTTATGCTTGTATTGATGCGGTATGCAGTTTAGATCTGACAAGGCTTCAAACAGAGCAGATTTCTGTGAGTGTGTCAGATGAGAATAATTACACCCTCTCCCTTAAACTGGAAGGAGGTGTTGGCAAATGATGACTCATTTTTATCAGGCAAGTTCGGTATGGCAGACCGTACTGCTTGTTATCAGCCAGTTTACTGTAATAGTTTTGGCTGCGGGATTAATTCTGTTGTTCAAGCGCAAAAGTAAATTGCCTAAGATGGTGACACTGGGAACGATGTTCCTCATCAATGTAATCCTGTATGTTTTGATGCAGCTTGACAGCCGTATCACGGGAGCTGAGCAAGGAATACATTTGGAGATCCCCGGTTTTGTTTTGCTGTTGATTTTGTTGATATCATTGGGTGTAAGCGCATCGATTCTTCTTGGCGAGACAAAGAACCGTAAGATTATCAACCACAGATCCATCAAAGAGTCCTTCGATAATCTGCCAACCGGCGTATGCTTCTTCAATGAGGCGGGACTTCCCGTGCTTTGTAACCACGCAATGCAGCGGTTCAGTTTTGCCGTGTGCGGAAAAGACGTGCAGTATATCACCGATCTTGAATATTGCCTTGCCGATGATTTTATACCAACGACCGATGTTAAAAAGGATGGGCGTGTATTTGTTTTGCCTGACAGCAGAGCGTGGCATTTGGAAAAGCGCACCTTTACGAACGAAAGCGGCAATCACTATACGCAATATATCGCTACAGACGTTACGGACCTTCAACAGAACCGTGTGGAGCTACAGCGGGAAAACGCACAGCTTCGCAAAGTACAGGCAGACCTGAAAAGGCTGTCTGCCAATGTGGTCACGGTTACTCGAGAAGAAGAGATTCTGAATACGAAAATGCGTGTTCATGATGAAATGGGCAAATGCTTGATCGAAGCAAGAAAGTATCTGCGAGATGACAGTACGGACTGTATTCCGGACAGCGTTGTAGCCTCTTGGCACAGAGCCGTATCCATGCTCAAATATAATAATGAAACAAGTGATGAGGATATGCTTTCGCAGATTCGAAAGACTTGTGAATCTATAAAACTCGGATTCCACCAGACCGGAATACTTCCCAAAGAGGAAGCAGCAGCCTATATCCTCACCTGTGCTGTCCGTGAATGCGTGACCAATGCGGTGCGCTATGCAGCCGCAAGTGATCTGTATGTCGAGTTTACCGAAAACAAAGAGGTTGCAACGGTTCATGTTACCAATAGTGGTAAACAGCCTGACAGCGAGATCATCGAGGGCGGAGGTCTTTCGACTTTGCGTCGTCGAGTGGAGCGTGCAGGAGGAACCATGACCGTGCAGTCGCTTCCGAAATTTAAGTTGACTGTAACCGTACCCAAAGGAAAGGAGGGTGTATTATGACAAAAGTATTGATCGTTGAAGACCAAAGAATGGCTCAGGAAAATATGGAAGCCATCATCAAATCCAGTGAGAACTACACCCTTGCGGGTATCATTCCCAATGCTGCCGATGCAGAACTTTTCTGTATGCGTGAAGCGGTAGATCTTGTGCTGATGGATGTCTGTACAGCCCGTGATGAAAACGGTATCGAAGCTTGCGCTGTTATCAAAAAGAAGTTCAAGGAGATCAAGGTGATCGTCGTCACTTCCATGGCAGAGCATACCTTTATCGAAAAAGCAAGAGCAGCGAGAGCAGACAGCTTTTGGTATAAAGATGCCAGCCGTGGGGAACTAATGACAGTTATGAATCAAACCATGGCAGGTGAACACATCTTCCCGGATAAGACACCGGAAGTAAAATTGGGTCTTACAACAAGTTATGAACTGACAAAGCCGGAACTTGATGTTCTCCGTGCACTGATGCAGAGTACATCTGATGAAGATGCGGCAGCAATGGTTGGATGCAGTAAAGCCAATATCCGCTGGCATATCAGCAGGATTCTGGATAAAACCGGCTATCGTACCCGTATGGAGCTTTTGATCGCTGTTGCATCGAAAAACCTGATCATCGTAACACCGGACAAAACACTGGAAGACGATAACTTCTAAAAAATATACTTTTTAGGAACAGCCTCTTGGATTTTCCAAGGGGCTGTTTTTTTACCCGTTGAACCCGAAATATTCTTTGCGTTTTGAAAAAAGTCCGAAAAACTATTACTTGTGATAGTGACTTATTTTTTATAATCCGTACAATTAAGAATGGGTAGGGCTAACTGCGCCCATTTTACTCAAATAGCAAAGAAAGAAGGTGACGCTATGAGGCGGATTGTGATCAATATGCAAAACTCCCTGTTCTGCAATGCCATTGCCGATACCCTTCGCAGATCGGGTAACGAGTTGGAACCATATACCGTTGACTCTCCCGATAAGGTCGTTGACGAATGTAAGTGGATCGCGCCTTACGCTCTGCTGATGGAAGTCACGGGGTATACTCCGTGGAAACTTAATGAGCGCATGAGAATCCGCGATGCGGTAAAGACGCAGCATCCTGAATGCAAGATCGTTCTCATTGTAGATGAAAATGCGGAAAAAGAAGTAGCCAAGCAAGTGAAGCAGGCGAAAAAAGACGGCCTCATAGATCAGTTCATTTACGGCTCCATCTCTGCCACATATCTTGCTGATATCGTGGACAGCTTATAAGAGGGGCGGTGAGAAATGACATGACTATGAAGCAGAGTAAGACAATCAGCCTGTTTGACAAGTACAGTCTTGTCATTCCACCGGAGCTTGATTGTTACGAGGACGGCCCCCTTGGCAGAAGAGTGGTGTTTCTCTCAGATCCAGAGGAAACCTTTATCATTTCCTTTGAGGACGGGATGAAGATGCTGGACATGGCAGCTGACCATCCGGAGGAGAAACCGTTGGTTCGTTTCCAGTGCTGCAAGGATGGCAAATACATCCACCAGCGGCACGTTGATCCGAAATATCGTCAGGGCATAGGAAGTTTCGCGTTCTTCCACATTGAACTGGACGATGACGACGGAAGTACTCTGTACGTACCTGGCCAGATGGTCGCAAAAGCCGGTTATCAGTGGACCGACGGCGTAGAACCCATCTTGCTTGACATCATGAACGGCATTGCCGTCTGTAAGACGAAAGGCGGTGGGTAAGATTGCAATGAAACCTTTCTGTTTTTCTTTGAAAGGAAAAGCCAATTCCACTCCCGGTAACCGAACAGCGGGAAAAATAGAGAGAATTGACTGTTCGGGAAATGCCCGTAAGAGCAACGATAATCCTGTAAAGGAGGAAAGAAAATGAAAAAAAGAATTTTAAGTTTGTTGCTTGCTTTTGTGATGATTATTGGTATGATTCCGACAAATAGCTTTACAGTATATGCAACGGAATGGACTGAAACAGAACAAGCAGCAACTACGGAGTCGGAGGAAACGACCCCTCCCACTACGGAAGCGCCCGTAGAAGAGGAGAAAACCCCTCCCTCCACGGAAGCACCCAAGGAAGAGACAACTTCGGTGAACGTGAAAACCACTGTGGTGCAGGATACGGCAGCACTGGCAGAAACCACATATGATGTATATGTGGGCGGCGTAGGCATGGCCAACGGTACTTACCTTGCTAACAATGCGACCGCTACCAGACCGGATAAGCCCTCGGTTGGCTATGCCTACTATCAGGACGGCGTGCTGACCCTGCATAACTACAGCCTTAGTTCCAACGGCGGCTATATGTACGACAGTGCAGGCTACTACGCGCTGATTTATGCCGATAAGGATTTGAAGATCGTCCTGGAGGGAGAGAATATCCTCAAGCAGACTATGCCCGATAGCGACGGCATCTACTTCCGTCTGAACGGTGAGGTCAGCGGCGACGGTACGCTGGCGGTCTCCGGAGATCCCGACTACGGATATACCTACTACGGCATTGCCGCCGAAGTGGGCAATCTGACCGTCAATGCGGCAACTGTTACCGTCAGCGACTTCACAATAGCGCTCTATTCCGATCAGGGAAATGTGACGATCAATGGCGGCTACACAGATGCGAGTGCGATCCAATACGCTATCTATGCCAGAGAAGGCAGTGTATATATTACAGACGGCGAATTGACCGCCAAATCAGCCACTGACGATGATTTTGCACACCAGTACTGTGCAATAAAGGGTGCTGGCGGCGTCAGCTATGCCAACCATCTGATAGTGAAAGGTGCACTACGCGACGATGGACAGCTCGGTGCATATGGCGAGAATTTACAAAATTCCTATGACCTGATTGTTGTCAAGAACTATCCCATCCTGCTGGGCGTCAAGACCACCGGCGGTATGGTGGGCGAAAGCGAGGAGGGCGGCATCGTCTTCTTTGATTCCTGCGAAAGCGTTTTCAGCAGGGAATGCAGCGAAGAGACCACTTGGACTGTCAGCGAGCTTCGCACCGAAAGCGGCGAGCTGAACACACAGCCGGTAGTAGGCGAGACTTACTACTTTGACATTACTGTCAATGGCGAGAACATCAACTTCTCCGGCGTATCTGCCATGAACTGTGATGTGAAGCTGGACTTCTATGATGTTGCCTTTGTTAAGGCAACGAACGGCGCTGTGCACGCTACCATCACCTTCTCCGCAACGAGAAAACTGACCCACGATGTGGTGTTCTACTTTGGCGAATCTCCCATCAGCGGTCGCACCATCGAAGACGGTCAGCTTGTGACAAAACCCGAAGATCCCGGCCAGGAGGGTGTGCACTTCCTGGGCTGGTATACCGAAGACGGTGAACTGTATGACTTCGATGTACCCGTTACCGAGAACATCAATCTTTATGCCGTATTTGGCCATTATGTGAACTTCTGGTTCGAAGGTGATGAGTACCCCATCTTTGGCCAGGAGATCGAAGACGGTCAGACTGCAACGAAGCCTGCCGATCCCGGCAAGGAGAGCTATGTCTTCAAGGGCTGGTATACCGAGGACGGTCAGCCCTATGACTTCTCCACTCCTGTCAAGGCGGATTTGAATCTTTACGCCAAGTTCGCCAAGATCCATACTGTCACCTTCTACCTGGGCGAATCTTCCACAGCTACCCAGGATATTGAGGATGGCAAGACCGTGAGCGAGCCCGAGGATCCCTATCAGGAAGGCAAGGTCTTCAAGGGCTGGTATACTGAAGACAATCAGCTCTATGACTTCTCTACCCCCGTTACCGGCGACCTGAACCTCCATGCTAAGTTTGTCAAGTCCCACACCGTGACCCTGATGTTTGGGGATTCCGCTGTGGGCTGGCTCACCGCGGAGGACGGCAAGCCCGTAGTAAAGCCCGAGGATCCCGCCCAGGAGGGCAAGATCTTTGTGGGCTGGTATACCGAGGATGGTATGCCCTATGACTTCACCAAGCCTGTCACCCAGGATATCAACCTGATCGCAACCTATACCGAGGTGGCGGTGGACGGCGTTCTTCTGGTGGATGGCTGGTATCTGCCCAGCGGCTCTACCACCCCCACCAAGACAAAGCCCTCCGGTGGTTACGCCTACTATAAGGATGGCGCTCTGACTCTGAGCGGCTATACCAACACCGGCGCAGGCTATCATTATATCACCGCCGGATCGGCAAACTACGCAGCAATCTATTCCACAACAGATCTTAATATTGTGCTAGCCGATGGCACTACCAATAAGATCTCCATCTCCGGCGCATCCGGTGTATACCGCGGCATTGTTGCCGAAGGTGCGCTGACCATTACCGGCAACGGCGCGATTCAGATTACGGCACCCAATGGTGCAATCGTGGCTGATAGCATTGATGCGACTTGCGGTGCCTTTACCGCCAATGGCTACATCAGCGCCAATACAATCGATATGGAAGCCAATGGTGATGTCATTGTCACCAATGGTTACATTACTTGTACAGCCGGCACAAGCACGATTGTTTCCAAGTCTGGCAATGTAAAGATTACCGGTTCTGCTCAGGTATTGAATTTGAATGGGTCTATGGATATCACCGCAGCCGATACCATTCAGATCACCTCCACCGGTACGGTTGCTATGATTCAGGGCGGCGGCAATCTGAGCCTGAATGCGGCCGAGGGCATCACCCTGAGTTCTGAGATAAACCGTGCTATGTCCTTGTCCGGCGATTTCACTGCAACCACCGACGGCACATTTGTTGCCGATGGCTACATCAATGTCAAGACAATCGATATTGAAGCCAAGGGCGATGTAACGGTTACCGACGGATATGTTTCTGTCACAGAAGGAGGCAGCATCACCTCCGAGACCGGCTCTGTAAAGATCAACAGCGACTGTGAGGCGGTATTCGCAAACGGAACACTGGCAATCTCTGCTGCTAAGACCATTCAGATCACCTCCACCGGTACGATTGCTATGATTCAGGGCAGCGGCAGCCTGAGCCTGAATGCGACCGAGGGCATTGCCCTGAACTCTGCGGCCAACCGTGTGCTGTCCCTGTCCGGCGATTTCACTGCAACCACCGATGGCACCTTTACCACCAACGGCTATATCATCGTGGCTAAAGCGGCGAATATCACTGCCAAGGGCGATGTAACGGTTACCGACGGATATGTTTCTGTCACAGAAGGAGGCAGTATCACCTCCGAGACCGGCTCTGTAAAGATCAACAGCGACTGTGAGACGGTATTCGCAAACGGAACACTGGCAGTCTCTGCTGCTAAGACCATTCAGATCACCTCCACCGGTACGGTTGCTATGATTCAGGGCGGCGGCAGCCTGAGCCTGAATGCGACCGAGGGCATCACCCTGAGTTCTGAGATAAACCGTGCTATGTCCTTGTCCGGCGATTTCACCGCAACCACCGACGGCACATTTGCTGCCAACGGCTATATCTTGGCTAAAACGGTGAATATTACAGCCAATGATGATGTTACCGTAACCAACGGTTATGTAAGTGACGGTGACAGTACGGCAGTCAGCAGCATTGTCTCCGAGACCGGCAGCGTGACGATCGTATCGGATACATACAATACACTGAATGTTCTTGGCACAATTGAAGTGACTGCAGAGAATATTCTGATCGAGTCCAAGGCATCCGGTGGTTCAGGCAGCAATACAATCGTCAGCTCCGGTAACGTGACGCTCACTGCTGATGAGAATATCACCGTCAAGAGTGCAGCCGATTGGGCGGTTTCCAGTAAGAGCTTTAAGGCAACCGTTACCAATGGTGACTTTATTACCAATGGTTATATTAACTGCAATAGCAGTGTCGACATCACTGCCAAGGGCGATGTGACCGTGACCAATGGTTGGGTGGGTGTCAATGAAAATACGGTAGACAGCAGTATCGTTTCCGACACCGGCAGCGTGACGATCGTATCGAATACCTACAATACACTGAATGTTCTTGGCACAATTGAAGTGACCGCAGAGAATATTCTGATCGAGTCCAAGGCATCCGGTGGTTCCGGCACCAATACAATCGTCAGCTCCGGTATTGTGACTCTGACTGCTGATGAGAATATCACCGTCAAGAGTGCAGCTAATTGGGCGGTTTCCAGTAAGAGCTTTAAGGCAACCGTTACCAATGGTGACTTTATTGCCAATGGATATATTAACTGTAATAGCGGTGTCGACATTAAGGCCAAGGGCGATGTGACTGTTACTAACGGTTATGTAAGTGACAATGAAAGTACTGCAGTCAGCAGCATCGTCTCCGAGACCGGTAAAGTAAGCATCACTGGTTATGATTATTCGGCGTTGATCGCATACGGTACATTTGATGTGACAGCCGCCACTACGATTTATCTGGAATCCGGTCCGGAAACCGGTTCCAATGCCATCACCGGTAATGGCGATGTGACCCTGACGGCTCCCGATGGCATCACCATCCACAGCCCCAAGAACTATGCGGTTTACGCTAAGAGCTTTACCGCAACGGTTGCCAATGGTGACTTTACCGCCAATGGCTATATTGTGGGCCGAAACGGTGTCAACATCACTGCCAAGGGCGATGTAATCGTGACCAACGGTTATGTAAGTGACAATGAAAGTACGGCAGTCAGCAGCATCGTCTCCGAGACCGGTAAAGTAAGCATCACTGGTTATGATTATTCGGCGTTGATCGCATACGGTACATTTGATGTGGCAGCCGCCACTACGATTTATCTGGAATCCGGTTCAGAGTCAACCAGTAATACGGTTACCGGTTATGGCAATGTGACCATGACGGCTCCCGATGGCATCACCATCCACAGCCCCAAGAACTATGCGGTTTACGGCAAGAGCTTTACCGCAACGGTTGCCAATGGTGACTTTACCGCCAATGGCTATATTTACGGCCGAAACGGTGTCAACATCAAGGCCAAGGGCGATGTGGTTGTTACTAACGGTTATGTAAGTGACAATGAAAGTACGGCAGTCAGCAGCATCGTCTCCGAGACCGGTAAAGTAAGCATCACTGGTTATGATTATTCGGCGTTGATCGCATACGGTACATTTGATGTGACAGCCGCCACTACGATTTATCTGGAATCCGGTCCGGAAACCGGTTCCAATGCCATCACCGGTAATGGCGATGTGACCCTGACGGCTCCCGATGGCATCACCATCCACAGCCCCAAGAACTATGCGGTTTACGCTAAGAGCTTTACCGCAACGGTTGCCAATGGTGACTTTACCGCCAATGGCTATATTGTGGGCCGAAACGGTGTCAACATCACTGCCAAGGGCGATGTAATCGTGACCAACGGTTATGTAAGTGACAATGAAAGTACGGCAGTCAGCAGCATCGTCTCCGAGACCGGTAAAGTAAGCATCACTGGTTATGATTATTCGGCGTTGATCGCATACGGTACATTTGATGTGGCAGCCGCCACTACGATTTATCTGGAATCCGGTTCAGAGTCAACCAGTAATACGGTTACCGGTTATGGCAATGTGACCATGACGGCTCCCGATGGCATCACCATCCACAGCCCCAAGAACTATGCGGTTTACGGCAAGAGCTTTACCGCAACGGTTGCCAATGGTGACTTTACCGCCAATGGCTATATTTACGGCCGAAACGGTGTCAATATCACTGCCAAGGGCGATGTGGTTGTAACAAACGGTTATGTAAGTGACAATGAAAGTACGGCAGTCAGCAGCATCGTCTCCGAGACCGGCAAGGTAAGCATCACTGGCTATGATTCTTCGGCGTTGATTACATACGGTGCTTTTGATGTGACCGCCGCCACTACGATTTATCTGGAATCCGGTCCGGAAACAGGTGCCAATACCATCTCCGGTAATGGCAATGTGACCCTGACTGCCCCCAACAGCATTGTCCTGAATTCCACATCCGGCTATGCGCTGAATGCGAATGTTCTGATCACGGGCGATGAAGTGCTTCTGATCGGCGCTCCTGTGGGTGCAAGTGACACGGTTATTACCTATCAGCAGATCGACGGCAAGGCCTATGCCGTCTACGCAGGCGATTCTGAGGACGCACTGACCGTCATTGACCACGAGGCTGCCGGTGAGCAGTATCAGGGCTTTGGCGATGCCAATGTGATGAAGTTTGTGCAGGCGGACTATGTCTCCACTCAGGATGTCAAGAAGCTGGAACTGGAACTGGCAGACTTCGATACAGATAATTTGGCAAATTCCGTTACCGGCAAGGTCACCTCCACCGGCGCGGCCCTCCGTTCCGGCGGCTACGAAAGAGGTATCCTGGTTCTGACGGATGAGGAAGGCACGCCCGCGGTGGTTCTCAGGGATGATCGCATGTCTGCCAACACCGCGTACTGGGTCAGATTCCAGATCAGGGCAGCCGACGGCTACAGCCTGAAGAATATCACCGCCGCGGATGTCACCCTAAAGGGCTACACAGGCGTAACGCCCGTGCTGACCTATAACGAAGCAACGGAAGTTCTGATTGTGGACTTCCTGATGCCCGAGTTAAAGCCCGTGGTTTATGTGGGTGGCGTTCTGGTGCGCGATGGCAACTACCTGGATGAATCCGGTGAGCTCTATACCACCGCCCTCACCGATAACTACGCCTACTATGAGGACGGCGTTCTGACCCTGCACAACTACGATTACTCCGGCGCGGGTTATGAATTTGTAACGGGTTATTCCGCAGCCATTTATTCCCAATACGATCTGGAGATCGTTCTGGATGCCGCCACTGCGAACACGCTGGAAGCAACCGGCAAGTACGGCATTTGCGTCAATAACCGTGTGGACAGAACAGTCAAGACGACGATCCGGGGTACCGGTACCCTGGAAATCAACGCAGCAGGCGATGGCGTGTATGCCTACGGTGACCTGACCGTCAATAACGCAGACCTGACCATCAATTCCGGCAATTATGCACTGAATGTTTCCGGTACTGCGGATATTGAGAACAGTTCTCTGACCATTGATGCGGACAACTTTGGTATCTATGCCATGACTTCCATAGATATCTCCAATGCAGCTTCCAATCTGGTTGATATCACCAGCGGAACCTACCCGGTTTACGCAAACGACAATGCTGTAACACTCAGCGGCGGTAAATATAACCTGAAGAGTGTTGACCTTGAGGAAGGTGTCCTCTACCACAGCCTGTTTGCCGGCAAGGATGTTTCGATTTCCAATGCGGATGTGGTGATTGAAGGCGCAGTAAACGGTATTTATACCTATGGTACGGTGGAATTGCAGAACAGTTCTGTGAAGATCGATGCTAAGGAAGATGGTATCTCCGGTACCGGTGCAGTAAGCGTAAACGGCGGCTCTCTGGACATCACTTCTGATTCCTTTGGTGTTTTTTCGGATGGTGATATTACCATCCAGGATGCGGAACTGGACATCACCGCGGATGATGGCGCTATCGTCAGCCATGAAAATGTTACGCTCGCACTGATCGACTGCGATGCCATCATCAATGGCGATAGCTTTGCGCTGAATGCTTATTACGGCAAGATCTATATGGAAAATACCAGTGCCACATTCAATACCGCCTATGGTATTCTGGCAAACGAGGTGGAACTGAAGGGTACACCTGACACGATTGTGGAGATCAATTCTACAAAAGAACACGGTATTTCTTCCAAAACCGATATCGTTATCGCAGGTGGTACCTGGAATGTCAGTACGCTGGGATATGATGCCATCGGCGCCCCTAATGGTGTTACCATCACCGACGCGGTGGTAACCGCGGTGGGTGCAAAGAATGGTATTTCTCAATACTATGGCGATATTGCGATTTACAACAGTTCCGTTACCGCAAAGTCCACTGCTACCAGCAGTGACAGCTCCTATTCCGCAATCATGCTGTATAACAGCGGTAAGCTGATAATTGGTGACAGCCTGATCGTCAAGGCATCCACTGAACCCGACGGCACTCTGGGCGCATACGACGCTGCCAAGTTGAGCGATTACGACTACATTTCCATCACACCTCCCTGCATCCATAAGTGGGATTCCGGTGTGATCACCACTCAGCCCGGTTGTGAGACCGAAGGTGTGAAGACCTACACCTGTGAAAACGGTTGCGGCGATACCTATACGGAAACCATTGCATCTCTGTGGCACAATTGGGACGAGAATAATATCTGTACCCGCTGCGGTGTAAAGAGAAACCATGAGATTGAGCCTTTCGACATGGCCTTTACCTCTCTGACACCTGCGGTTACGGAGGCACAGCTGGCAGCAGGCGAGGCGACTATCACCTCCAATGAGGCCATCAACTTCCAGTTTACTTACGAACCGCTGCCCGGCTGGATGCGTGACGAAGGCTATTCCCTGGGATTCGGTATTGTTGTTTACCAGGATGGCGTTTGGGTTGAAAATTCTGAGGGAACAGAGCACACCCTGAACAAAATCGGCCAGTACGATGTTATTCTGAGACAGCGCCTGGTCAACAAAAATGGTGAGCCGATTGAACTCAAAGACTTCACTTACCACGTTACCATCGAGAGTCCGTATGCGCTTGCCTTCACATCTGTGACGCCTTCTGTCACCGATGCGCAGCTGAGTAGCGGCGAGGCTGCCATCACTGTCTCCGGTCCCACCACCTTCGAGTTTGCGTATGCACCGCTGCCCCAGTGGATGACCAACGGCGGTTACAAGATCGCATGCGAAGTTATGGCCTACCAGGACGGCGTCATCAAAACCGGTGAGGAGGATAACAGCCTTGAACTGGCTACCTTTGGCGAATTCGATATTGTTCTGCGCCAGACCCTGCTGGATTACAATAACCAGCAGCTGGATCAGCTGGAATTCACTTACCACACTACGTTCGAGAATTCCTATGAACTGAAGTTCAAGACCATGACACCTTCTGTCACGGCAGCTGACCTTGCCGCAGGTAAGACAGAGCTTGGCGTGATTCCTTCCGGAACCAAGTTCGGATTTACATTTGAAGCACCTCCGGAATGGATTACGGACGGTTCTACCAACTATGCAGGCCAGGTCGAAGCAATCGTTTATGATTACATGGATGGCGTATTGGTGAATGAAGTTTGGGGTCATCCCGGCACCAACGCTGTGGAATATGAATGTCTGGCCGGCGGCGATCATGTGATCGTTATGGAACTGCGGCTTGTCAACATCTGGAATCAGAAGATTGACAGCATTACCCATACCTACAACTGCACCATCATTGCATCCCCGGCTACCGGCATTGAAATCAATAAGGACAATTTGCTGATGAGTGTGGGCGATACGGAAACGCTGAGTGCAGAAATTACGCCTGCGGCTGCAGATCCGGATGTGCTCTGGAGCTCTGACAACACTGCGGTCGCAACTGTTGATGCAGGTGGTGAGGTGACCGCGGTCGCCTCCGGTACCGCCATCATCACCGCTACCGATGTCAACGGCTTCGTATCCGATACCTGTATCGTCTCCGTTTCCGGCGGCAGCATCTATGTGGACGGCGTTGCACTGGAGCCCGGTCAGTATCTGTTCCAGGGCGCAAGACTTGCTACCACCACCAAGCCGGCAGACAATTACGTCTACTACGGTGAAAACAGCGACGGCGATATGCAGCTGACCCTGCACAATTACACCCATACCGGTAGCGGTTATTGGGCAGACTTCGATGGAAGCGTGTCCTGTATGGCAATCTATGCTCCGGAATTCGTTGTTCTGAAGCTGGAGGGCATCAGCAGTATTGCTATGGATAGCTCCGACTGGACTTACGGTGTATACCTTGCCAGCGGCAGCGAGGTGATCGGTGATGGTACGCTGGATATTCAGAACGCTATGTACGGTATTTACGGCGAGAGCGGCCTGAGTTTCGAAAGCGGCAGCATCACTGTCGACGCAGCAGAATACGGTATTTTTGCCGATGGCTCTGTCACCTTCTGCGGTGCGGATGTGGATGTGAAAGCAACCACCAGTGCACTGGAGTATATGTCCGGTGACTGCCAGATTACGGCCGGTGACCTGGGCTTCTACGCAGCAAATGGTCGTGCAATTTCTACTACCTCCGGCGATCTGACCATTTCCGGCGGCAGCGTCAGTGTTGTATCTGACAGCCAGCTTGATGCCAGAAGCGCAATCTACAATTACAACGGTATCGTTACAGTAAGCGGCGGCGCATTGTACGCTGAGGCATTCAAAGCTGCGATCCTGATCACGGGCGATGATGGAAAACTGGCCGTCACCGGCGGTGAGTTGTTGGCAAAGAGTGACACCAGAGCCATCGACATTTCTGGAACCTTTACATATGGTTCCGCACTTAAGGTAATCAGTTCTACCAAGTCCGACGGCGCCAACCCCGAAACCTTTGACGCAGCCAAGGTAGATACTTACAAATATGTCTGCATTGGAGCAGCACCGGAAGAGAACGATATTACGGTTACTCCGGTTGGCGAAATCGACTACACCGTGGATGGCAATGAAGTCACTGTAGAACACGAAGCAGCTTGCAAGGTAGGTTACCTGAACGAAGATGGTAAGTATGTTGCTGTGGAAGGAGCCAAGAACGAAGATGGCAGCTACAGCTTTGAAGTGCCAGAGGGAGTTACTGAAGTGACGGTTGTGGTTGCTGGAGATGCAACTACTGGGGATGGAAAAGTAGATTCTGCAGATGCGACCCTGCTTGCAAGAAGTGTACTTCCTAGTACACATCCTGCATATCTGGAATTGACTCCTGAACAATTCTTTGCTCTGGACATCAATGGAGATGGAAAAATAGACTCTGCAGATACAACTCTACTTTCTCGTAGCATTCTGCCGGATACACATGGAGCGTATAAACCACTTGATTGGTAAATGCAAATAATGAATGCAGTTGTATGAGCATAAAAATGCTCATACAACTGCATAAAAGGAAGGAAATTAAAGAATGAAGAAAAATATTCAAAGATTATTATCGGTAGTGTTATCTTTGATATTGATATTCAGCAATATTAATATGTCAGTATTAGCTGCCGATTTTGGTAAATTTAAGGCGGAGGGGTGTACGGTTGAACTGGATGGTACAAATCCGGGAACAGCTACAGTGGCACTTGTTGCAACCTCTAATGAATCCATTTTCGGAATAGAAGGTTATTGGGATCTGACGGAAACTGAAGGTTCAAACGAATTGAAATTGAACGGCCTTGCTTCGGAGGTAATTACATTTGCGGGTGGTCTGAACAGCTATGCGGATGTGCCTACAGGTCATGTGCAATGGTTAGATACTTCATTTTCTAATCCTGCAAAGGTAAGTAATGGTACTAAGCTTCTGACAGCGACGTATACCATACCTGCTGATACTCCTGCAGGAGATTATACAGTGCGTTTTCAGTGCACGGTACTTACAGATTCAACTTATAACCCAGATACAACAGAAACTTATTTCACAGCTAAAATAACTGTTAAAGGACCTGCTGCGCATGTTTGTTCCGGCACTAAGGTTACTGGTCAGGCTGCTACCTGTACAGTTGACGGTTGGAACGATTACTACAAGTGTACTGATGATACTTGTGGTAAGCTTTACAGCGATGAAGGTCTGACTCAGCTGATTACTGACCTCGAAGAGTGGAAGAATGGCAAAGGTAAAATTGCTGCCGGTCACGACTACAAATTTGTAGAAGAAGTACCTGCCAAGCATACAGCAGAAGAACTGAAAGAAGGTATGAATGCCCACTTTTTTTGCTCTGCCTGTAATACTTATTTTGATAGCAGCAAGGTTGCTACGACGAAAGAAGCGTTGACGGTCAAAGCTTCACACAGCTATACAATCGAGAACGGATATAAGGAAGCAGATGGACATGCGGACACTTGCTCTTGCGGAGCCCATGATACGGTTAAAGTCCATACACCGAATGTGGAAAATACAAGTGAAGCGGATCAGGTTTGTAGCGTCTGTGGTTATGTGATCGCGGAGCATAAGTGTAATGCAAACCTGACCAAGGTGGATGCAACCTCAGCTGGTTGTACCACAGATGGAAATAAAGAGTATTATAAGTGTGCTTGCGGAAAATATTATAAGGATGATTCTGCAGCAGTGGAGATCCCGGATCTGGATAGCTGGAAGGCAAATGACGGTAAGATTCCGGCAGGTCATACTTATGGAGAACTGATTGAAGAACAGGGAGTGGTTCATACTACCAGCGAACTGAAGGATGGTATGAAAGCCCATTACTTTTGTTCTGCCTGTAATACTTATTTTGATAGCAGTAAGGTTGCTACGACGAAAGAAGCACTGACCATTAAGGCTGAGCACAGCCATAATCAAAAAATCTCTGATGCAGCGCATCTTGTAGCAGGAACCGGTACAGACTGCCAAGATGCAAAAGAATACTATTACGACTGTAGTTACGAAGATTGTGAGAATATAGGTACGGCAAGTTGGGTAAGCAGCGAGAAGGGTGCCCATAAGCTGGCAACCACTTATACCCAGGAAAACAACCAGCACTTCCATAAGTGTACGGTAGATGGTTGTACTTATACCGACACCAAGACGGATTGTTCCGGTGGCACCGCAACCTGTCAGACAAAGGCAGTATGTAGCACCTGTGGAAACAGCTATGGCACAGTGGCAGGACATGATTTTGGAGATGATTGGGAATACAAAGAAGCTGATGGTCATGCACATGTATGCCAGACCAGCGGCTGTACGGAACACGACACTGTGATCGGACATACACCGGACATTTCCGCACCTACCGAAACCCAGGATCAGAAATGTGAGGTTTGTGGATACGTGATCGCAGCAGCGACCGGCCATATCCATCAGAACCATCTGACCAAGGTAAAGGCGGAAGAAGCAAAATGTACAGAAAACGGTAACATCGAATACTATACCTGTTCTTGCGGTAAGTGGTTCAGTGATGCGACTGCTACCGTAGAGATCATCAACAAAGACAGTGTTGTAATCGATAAACTGGGCCATGATTATACGGAACAGATCAAAGATACCGCTCATATGAAGAGCGAAGCAACCAAGTGTACCGAAAAGGATACCTATTGGTACGATTGTAGCAGATGTGACAGCAATGCGAAGAATGATCTCGAAGCAGCCGATAAGTTCTGGACCAGCACAGATGCAGGTGATCACAACTTCGATGAAAAGATCGAAGACGCTGCTCACTTTGTAAATGGAACCGGAGCCGATTGTCAGGATGCAAAGGAATACTACTTCGATTGTGCATACTGTGATGAGATGGGAACTACAAGCTGGGCAAGTGATTCTTACGGCGACCATAAGCTGGCAAGCACCTATACTCAGGAGAACGACCAGCACTTCCACGAGTGTACGGTAGATGGTTGTACTTATACCGACACCAAGACGGATTGTTCCGGCGGCACCGCAACCTGTCAGGCAAAGGCAGTATGTAGCACCTGCGGAAACAGCTATGGAAAACTGGGCGACCACAACTTTAGTGAGAAACTGACAGATGCAGCTCACCTCGTAAGCGGAAGCGGAGCGAACTGTCAGGATAAGAAAGAGTATTATTACGATTGTATCCTTTGTGATACCAAGGGAACTACTACCTGGGAGAGCGACAGCTATGGCGAACATAGTTACACCCAGCAGATCGCAGATGCGGACCACCTTGTAGCAGGAACCGGAATGGATTGCCAGGATGCAAAAGAATACTATTATGATTGTGCATACTGCGACAGCAAGGGAACTACAAGCTGGGTAAGCAGCGAGAAGGGTGCCCATAAGCTGGCAACCACTTATACCCAGGAAAACAACCAGCACTTCCATAAGTGTACGGTAGATGGTTGTACTTATACCGACACCAAGACGGATTGTTCCGGCGGCACCGCAACCTGTCAGACAAAGGCAGTATGTAGCACCTGTGGAAACAGCTATGGAACAGTGGCAGGACATGATTTTGGAGATGATTGGGAATACAAAGTAGCAGAAGGACATGCACATGTATGCCAGACCAGCGGCTGTACGGAACACGACACTGTGATCGGACATACACCGGACATTTCCGCACCTACCGAAACCCAGGATCAGAAATGTGAGGTTTGTGGATACGTGATCGCAGCAGCGACCGGCCATATCCATCAGAACCATCTGACCAAGGTAAAGGCGGAAGAAGCAAAATGTACGGAAACCGGTAACATTGAATACTATACCTGCTCCTGCGGTAAGTGGTTCAGCGATGCAACCGGTAACGTTGAGATCACTGATAAGGACAGCGTAGTGATCGACAAACTGGGCCATGCTTATACGGAACAAATCAAAGATACCGCTCATTTGAAGAGCGAAGCAACCAAGTGTACGGAATACGATATTTATTGGTATGACTGTAGCAGATGCGACAGCAATGCGAAGAATGATAGCGAAGCAGCCGATAAGTTCTGGACCAGCACAGATGCAGGCGACCATAACTTCAATGAAAAGATTGAAGACGCTGATCACTTTGTAAATGGAACCGGAACCGACTGTCAGCATGCAAAGGAATACTACTTCGATTGTGAATACTGTGCTGAGATGGGAACCACAAGCTGGGCAAGTGATTCTTACGGCGACCATAAGCTGGCAAGCACCTATACTCAGGAGAACGACCAGCACTTCCATAAGTGTACGGTGACCGGTTGTGACCATACCGATACCAAGGAGGATTGCGCCGGCGGAACTGCAACCTGTCAGGCAAAGGCAGTATGTAGCACCTGCGAAAAGAATTATGGAGAACTGGGAAGTCACAACTTCAGTGAGAAACTGGCAGATGCAGCCCACCTTGTAAGCGGAAGCGGTGCGAACTGTCAGGATAAGAAAGAGTATTATTACGATTGTACCCTTTGTGATACCAAGGGAACCACTACATGGGAAAGCGACAGCTATGGCGAACATGTTTACGGAGATATGATCAAAGCACAGGATGCTGTACATACACCTACAGAATTAAAAGCAAGTGTAGCAGCACATTATTTCTGTGACGAGTGTGATACATACTTTACAGAAGAAAAAGAAGAAACAACATATGACGCACTGGAAGGAGAAACACCGGTACACAGCTATGGTGACTGGGTAAATACAGATCCAGAAGATCACTGGAAAGAATGTTCTTGTGGATTGAAAGCAAATGAAGGTGCACACGCATATGACAATATCTTTGATACAAACTGTAATGACTGTGGTCACGAAAGAGAAGTGGAAAATCCGGCAGTTACACTGAATTTAGAAACGCTTTCTCTTGAAGTAGGAGAAGTACAGACATTAACCGTAGAAGTAACACCGAAAGAAGGATTTGATTATAATCTTGGATGGTCTTCTGACGATGAAAATGTAGCGACTGTTGATCAGAATGGTAAAATTACTGCAGTATCAGCGGGTACCGCAGAGATTACTGTAACATTACTGATGGGTGCTGCCAGAACGACTATTTCTGATGTTTGTGTTGTAACAGTAACAGAACATGATACAAAGCTGGATATTCAAGAAGGCGGTATCACAAATGTACCGGATTCCCTGAAGGAAATCGGGCTGGATACACCGGAGAAGATAAAGGCTTCTATGGTACAGAACCTTGAAAATAAAAACAGTCAGATCGATGAAGAAAATGTGGTACATTATGATGTGACCTTTATGTACACCGAAGATGGTGGAGAGACCTGGCAGCCAGCCGATGAAACACACTGGCCGGAAGATGGCAGAATGGTTGTGGAATTGCCTTATCCGGAAGGAACCGACAGCACCTACACCTTTGTTGTGGCCCATATGTTTACCAGTGGTGCATTTGGTAAGACTCCGGGTGAGATTGAATATCCTGAAGTGACCAATACCGAAAATGGTATCCGGTTTGAAGTGACGGGGTTGTCTCCGATTGCCGTAGGATTCGTGGGCGAGGAAGAACCGGAAGTACCTACCACATCTGTAACAGTAACCAAGGTATGGGAGGATGATGATAATGTAAATCGTCCTGCATCCGTAACCGTTGTGCTTATGGCAGATGATGAAGAATATGGCGAACGCGTTGAATTGAACAAAGAAAACAACTGGACCTGTACATGGACAGAACTCCCTGCAGGCAATGCAAACGCGGCAGCTGCAATTCGTTACACAGTAGATGAAGTAGAAGTGCCGGAAGGATATGAAAAGACAATTAATGAGGTAGAAGTACCTGCCGGTGTCGGATACGAAATTATTAACACACTAATCGAAGAAGAACCGGAAGTTCCGGAAACAACTTCTGTAACCGTAGTGAAAGAATGGGATGTACCGGAAGGAATCGATACACCTGAAAACGTAGAAGTTTATCTTCTTGCAAATGGTAACGAAGTAACTGACAGCCGTACATTCCTGGATGCAGGCAATGAGTGGACTTACACATGGAACGAACTTCCTGTAGCAACAGAAGATGGTACCCCTATCGTTTACACCGTAGACGAGGTGGATGTTGAGGACTTTGAGAAGTCCATCGGCGATGCTCAGGAAACAGACACGGGTATTGCAATCACTATCACTATCACAAATACCTATGTGGAACCCGAAAATCCGGTTTATGATATCGTAGTGATCAATGGTAAATCTTATACAGGTGCGGGTGTAGAAACCCTGGCAGCGGAAGAAGGTACAAAGATCACCATTAAGGCTGACGAAGCACCGGAAGGCAAGGAATTTGACAAATGGGTTGTAGACAGTGGCGACATCACTCTTGCAGATGCGACCAAGGCAGAAACCACATTTGATATGCCGGCCGAAGACGTTCAGGTAACGGCAACTTACAAGGATAAAGTGGTTACTCCTCCTGCAGATGATAACAACAAAGAGGATACAAGCAAACCATCTGAGGACAACAAAGCAGAGGAAAGTAAGCCGGCTGAAACAAGTAAACCTGCAACAAATACAGAAACACCAAAAACCGGAGATACCTCAAACATCTTCCTGTGGTTGGCAGTATTGTTAGTCAGCGGATGTTCCGTAGTAGGATTAATTCTTTTTGGTAAAAAAAGAAGAGTATTATAATTAAAAATAATATTTGAAAAATGGCGGTGGCGGGAGTGTTTTTCCACCACCGCCATTCAGATAAAAAGAGGAGATTGCGCATGGACGAAAAGCGAAACGTGTCCTCAAATCGGCAGGACTTACGAAGCAATCTGACAGAGGATAAGAGTATACGCCGCCTTCTGAGAAGAAAACGAGTGCAAAGAAACCGGATAATGGTTATGTCCATTTTTTCTATCGCAGTCGTTGGAATCGTAATGGTTATGGTTTTTACGATTAAAAGTCTTTTTGTGCCGGATGAACTAAAGGGCAGCTGGGCATTGGACGAGGTTACATCGTATGTGTTTGACGGGGAAAAGAATGGTGCGATGCTGGTTTCGGAATCGAAGTATAGATTTACTTATAAGGTAAAAGGGAAAACGCTGATCGTTGACTATGAAAGCGATATCCTTGTGGATGGAGAATATAAATTTAAGGTCAAAAAAGATGTGCTTAATTTGATTGGTGGAGAAGGTACCAGCGGAGATACTTACGAATTGACAAAAATGAAAAGTGATCCATGAAGGGAGAAAACGATTTATGAATCATCTGAAGGATATAATAAATACCAGGGAAAAATGCAGGAATGCCGGGTTGGCATTGTTGTTAGTTATTGGTCTGGCGTTTCTTTTGGGAGCAGTTTTTAAAGGGGACAAGCTGAAAGGAACCTGGGATATGGACGGTACCACAGTATATCAGTTTGACGGCCGCGGAAACGGTGCCATGATCCTGCCGAGCAGTACCTATGAATTTGTGTATGAAATCAGCAAGGATAAAAAGCAGGTTTCTATAGATTTTGAGGATGAGAGAGCAAAGGATTATACATATGATTTTGCCAAAGAAGGCAAGAAGTTGATTCTTTCAGGTACGGAAGGAACAGAGAGTTTTCGGTTTGAATTTCAACGGATTAAGAATCCGAAAAAATAGCTTTTTAATTTGCTGGGGGATAAAAATGAAGTATTATCGTAAAAAGCGTATTCTTTCTTTAATGCTTGCATTGGTTTTGATGATTTCCATGATGCCTTTGCAGGTTACAGCGGATGAATATGACAGCTATCAAACAGTTCAGGAACAGTCTGACGCATTCCTGATAAAATATCTGGGAACGACAAACATGAGTGAAGAAGAAACGCAGAAAGCTGTATATGCCTTGGATAATGATTCTTATTATAACGCCATGGATGAGCTCCATGCAATGTTACCGTTATTTGAGCAATTGACAGAGGAAGAACTTCAAACTTTTGGAGCCGCAAATCCCACTTTTGTGGTATTCGCAGATACCATTATGACCACAAACTCCTATGAAATCATGTTGTTGGCTGCTTCCGGAACAATCCTGGATGGGCAGATCACGGTAACGGATACAGCATCAAATGTCACTGTGACCAATAATACAGCTACTGTTACGGTAACAGGAAGTGGTGGTCTTACATCCGGTAAGACTTCCAGCAATACCGTTACCATAACCAATACTTCCGGCAGTACCGCTATGGTCAGCTTTGATTACAGCTGCCAGGCTACGGGAACTTTTACCTTTTCGGAGAATACCTCCGGTTCCTATTCCGGTATGCTGGCTGCAGGTGAGTCGGTTCATTATACCATGTCAGCAACCGGCGGGGCACTGTTTTCTTCTTCAAAAGCCACATTGACATTGAGTAATTTTAAGTTATCGAAGGCACAGGATTCTTCAAAGGTGACAGTTTCTTTTGACAGTGTGAAAGGCAGTGTGACCGCCGATGGAATAGCTATATCCGATGGTACGGTTGTGGAAGGAATTACTCCCGCCGATGGGGTTGTATTGAAGGCAGAACCGGGCAGTGGTTACGGTTTTGCATGCTGGATCAATGCAGCGGATGAGAGTATTCTTTCTTATGATGAAGGATATGTTCTTCAACCGGAGAGTGATATCTCTGTGAAAGCGGTTTTTTATAACACAGATACAGATGCGTATTTCAGTATCAATAAAATTTTATATTACAGTTTAAATGAGGCGCTGGGAGCTGCAAAGCAGGGAGATGTCATTGTTTTGGCAAACAATGGCACACTTACAGCCGGTGACTATACGATTCCGGCCGGTATTACCTTACTAATTCCTTTTGAGGAAGGCGGTGTTGTTTATACGACAGCGCCGGGAAGCAGTTCTGCAACCACTACACCCTCAGCGTATCGTACGCTGACTATGGCGGAAGGTGCTAATCTTATCATTAACGGGACCATGAATGTGAATGCAAGACATAACCGCAATAGTGGTAGGCCGGTTGAAAAATACGGTTACGTGGTTATGAAAGAGGGCAGCTCCATTAAGGTCAACGGTTCTTTGTATGCCTATGGCTATATCAGTGGTAAGGGTATGGTAAAGATCATGTCCGGTGCTTCCGTGTACGAATATTTCCAAATTATTGACTTTCGTGGCGGCACGGCAACATTGGGAATGTACAACAATTCTAACGATGTATTTCCTTTGAGCCAGTATTACGTACAGAATGTGGAAGTTCCCATGACACTGGAGGCCGGTGCCAGTGAGTATGGGTATACTACTCTGTATATGAGCAGTACAGAATACCATTCTACCGTGAAATTTATCGGTACCAGCGGTGCCATGTTCAATCTGACATCCGGTTCTGTCACAAAGCAATATGACGGCACTACGGATCGTCTGAGTATCAAGGCAAATGGCACCATGAGTCTGGATCCGCTTTCTCTGTCGGTTTCCAGCATGAGCATTAATTCTAAGGATTATGTGCTGCCCATTAATAGTAGCATCACCATTGAACTGGAAAGCGGAACAGCCACCATAAATCAGGATATTGCGTTACAGCCGGATGCGCAGCTGAGCATTGGAGAGGGAGCGCGTTGCATTTTGGCTTCCGGAGTGCGCTTGTATGTATATGATTATGATCAGTGGGGTAATTATGTTTATAGCGGTAAACAATTAAGAGCGGTTCCTTATGCTCCGGGAAGAACTTATAAGTCCGCCTCCAGCAGTTCCCGTACGGTTTCCGGCGATGCCGGTATTCGGGTGGCAGGTACATTGGATGCTTCCGCCGGTAAGCTTTATACCACCGTGGGAGGTGCCGCAATTACCGGTGTAGAAGGGGGAGCGGTGAAGATGTCGTCCGTTTCCAATGGTTCTACCTACCAGGCTACCCAGAGCGGTACCAGTGTGTCTTATGATACCATATCGGTTACATCTGCAAAACTTCGTAATGGAGATGGAAGTTATGTGTCTACGTCCGCCAATACCTATGCTTATGAAGATGGAGCATGGGCAATATCCTGCGAACATAGTTATAACACCAGTAGTGTGGAGCCTACCTGTACCATAGATGGTAGTATTACTTACACTTGCAGCAAGTGCGGACGTTCTTATTCCGAACGTATTCCGGCCCTTTCTCATGCTATGGTATATAGTGCGGTCAAAGAGGCTACCTGTACGGAGAATGGAGAATCCGCCGGTGCTTACTGCAGCCGTTGTGATTATGTGGAAGCAAGTAGCAATGTCATTCCGGCATTGGGACATGACTGGACAATGGTTTCCCATGTAGAGGCTACCTGTACGACGGATGGAAGCACTTTATATGATTGCAGCCGCTGTGATGAGACTATGGAGGAGAATGTGATTGCCACCGGTCATGATTACGACGACGGTTTCGTGACACAGATTGCATCCTGTACCACGGCAGGTATCAGGACTTTTACCTGTGCTAATTGCGGTGATTGTCAGGAGGAAGAGATTCCGCTATTGGGGCATGATCTGACGAAACATGTGGCAAAACTGGCTTCTTATACCAGCGTTGGCTGGGATGCCTATGAGGAATGTTCCCGATGTGACTATTCCACTTATCAGGAATATCCGATTCTGAGTAGACCGCCGGTTTCTGATTATGCGACTTTTCTTGAGAATTTGTTGCTTCTGGAGGAGATTGCAGATCATTTTGTGGAGGAAAATCCCGGACAGGATCCTGTGGCATTGGTATTAAATTATATTCGTACCGGTATCAGCAGTTATACCACAGCTACGTGGAAGATTATGGCCGGCAATGAAAATATCGCCTTTACGGAGTATGTAATGGCTTATGAGGATGCCTATAATACCCTTGTGACGGAAGAAGAGGAGTTGATTTCAGTAGTCAGTATCCGTAATATAAAGCATTTTGCGGCGCCCAGCGACCCTGATTTTGAGCTGGAATTTACGCATATGTTCGGTACCATGGATATTATTCAGCATAACCGTGGCAGCGTAGACCATGCAGACGTAGCAGGCTGGTCAGGTGATCTGGTAGACTTGCTGGATTTGGTTGACACCAGAAGTGATGTGACAGGAAAAGAAACCGTGGAAGAAATGGTGGAGGCCATTTTTGCCGGGGATTATATAGCTGGTGGGGTGGAATCCTTTGGACGTCAGGATATGTATGGAGATCTGGATGCGTTTTACATCATGAACAAGTTAGGAAAACAGGAGTACCATACCGGACTGCTTGCGGAGATATTGAGAAATTATTTTGTGGAAGGCTTGGCGGATGAAGATCGTGCTGCATATTTCATAACGAATAGAATGAGTGGTATCACAAACCGAAAGCAGCTTCGGACAGCGGTTTATGAGGAATATGCAGGCAATAAAGTGAATATGACACTGGAAGGTACCAGAACGTTTCAATCTGATTCTACCAAGTTGTATGATCTGCGGTTGTCCTGTTGTTATGCATTTGCAGATTATTTGTGGCAGTTGGCGGGGGATTATGTCGAAGAAAACCAAAATACTTCGCTTATTATTTCTTCCGGTGAAAAGATCACACTAGCTCCGGGTATTGAGCAGCAAACAAATTCTGCGGTCAATGCTAATGGGAAAAAGATAAATTATTATATTGCTACTGCAGACTTGAACAGGGAAGATGTTCGTATTGATTCTGCGGTGGGTAAGGGAACTGTTCTAAACCAGATACAGTGTTATGATGCAAATGTCATTGCAGGTATGAATGCCGGTGACATTGCGGTAGTTGGATCCTACGAAAATAGTAGCAGCCTGGAAAAGATTTTGACTGGAACAGAGTTGGTAAAGGATGGTAAAAGTGCTGTTTCGGAAGATGATAACAGTTCCTCAGGAACGGCAATGGGTATCACAAAGACCGGAAAGGCAGTGTTTATGACTGTGGACAGTGCTACGTTGACAGAGATAGCACAGATTATGTTGGATGCCGGCTGTGCCACAGCGATTCTGTTAGATCAGGGGGATACTACTTCTTATGTATCTCGATTGGAGACTGAAGAAATCTTTACTGATCATACAAGCAATAGGAAAGAAGTGGATTCGGTATTGATGATGATCTCTGACGCATCCGACAACAGCACTTTTGATCACGCGATCCTGCATGCAGATTATTCTTATATGACGGTTAATGCCGGTGCCAGAATATCCGCTGTTGGTGTGACTGCGCGTGGCATGGAAGTGCCTATTCCTGAGGGGAATTTGACATGGAGTGTTTCTGACAGCAGGATTGGTGCTATTGACTCGGAGGGTATTTTCACTGCCAATGCCGAGGGTATGGTTGAAGTATACTTAAGGTTGAATGACCAACAGATCGGTAGTATCACATTGTATGTGGTTACACCGGATACGATATATTTTACCAAAAGCAACATCAATGCGTACTTTAATGAGGTAACACCGCTTCCCCTGTCGGCTCTTTATAACAGAAAGCCAGTGGCTATTGCTGCAAAGGATGTGACATTTAATGTCAGCGACAATGAGGAGGGAGTCAGTGGTGGTACTGTTACCGGGTTTGATTTCGTGGGAGACGAGGCATCCGGTATGAAAACAGTAACCATTGCAGCATCACTGACGGCAGATCCCGATATTACGGATACCGTTTCTGTTACTATGTATCACCCCGGCGATGTTGTATTTGACTTTAATAATGTTACAGGAGGTGACCGTCAGCTGGCATGGCTGCGTGAAGTTTCGAATACTGTCACGGAGGATGGCAATACCTATTACGTTGTGGAACCCGATGAAGCGATGGTTGTAGAGTACACATTGGCTATTGACATGTCAGCTATTGAGGTTCCGGAACAGTTGAAAGATCTGACCAATATGTTACCGGGAGCAGACAGCACAGACGGTACAGCTTGGGGGTTCTTGCTGAAGTTGGCAGAACGAGTCAGCGAACTGTCTGAGGTCAGGGCTGAAATTCAGTTTGATCCTAATTTTAAGGTAGATCTCAGTGGACTCAAATTGGAGAATGAATATTTTATACTGAATGATGTGAATTTGACGGAAAGTACTAATGTTTTGACTGTGACTATGAAATGGCGCAAACAGTCTACTGCTATAGATCCTGCAACAGCTAATCCGATTTGTGTAGTCAGTGGAATCAAACAGATACCCAAAGCGGATGCCGCGTGGGATGCGAGCAGCAGAATGACTCCTGTCAATAGCGGTGTATTGAGCTATCAGTTCTATTTATCTGCCGGTGCACTGTATACTTTTGCAGGGGATGAAGCCAATCAGAAAACCTATGGGTTAACTCCTTATATCAACCCGGATGATTCCGGTGACAGAGGTGCGTTTTTCGGTTCGGAATATGCATCCTTTGAGGATACCTTTACACTAGTCAATGCGTTGAAGAATGGATGGTATTTTGAAGATGGCCAAAACATTTTCTATGTAGATGGTGTGGTACATACTGAGCATAGTGCGAGGGAAAGTGTTATTACTAACCCTAATTGTACTGAGGGTGGCTATACTACCAATGTGTGTTCAATCTGTGATGTTACGTACATTACGGATGAAACGGAACCTCTTGGTCATGAATGGGGGGAGGACAACAAGTGTATACATTGCGGTATCCGCAGTGATGTCACCGTGAAAACAGTTGGTACCATCCCCTATAAAGTGGACGGCAATGAGGTTACTGTTGATCATGAAATTGCCTGCAAGGTTGGTTATCTCGACGGCGACAAATATGTTGCAGTAGAAGCAACTGCGAATACTGATGGAAGCTACGGCTTTGAAGTGCCAGAGGAAGTTACTGAAGTGACGGTTGTGGTTGCTGGAGATGCAACTACTGGGGATGGAAAAGTAGATTCTGCAGATGCGACCCTGCTTGCAAGAAGTGTACTTCCTAGTACACATCCTGCATATCTGGAATTGACTCCTGAACAATTCTTTGCTCTGGACATCAATGGAGATGGAAAAATAGACTCTGCAGATACAACTCTACTTTCTCGTAGCATTCTGCCGGATACACATGGAGCGTATAAACCACTTGATTGGTAAATGCAAATAATGAGTGCAGTTGTATGAGTATAAAAATGCTTATACAACTGCACAAATGGAAGGAACCTAAAAAAGGAAGAAAAGTATTCAAAGAATATTATCGGTAGCGTTATCTTTGATATTGATATTCAGCAATATTAATATGTCAGTATTTGTTGCAGATATTACTGGAGACGGTAAATTCCTTGCCAATGATAAAGCTGCCATAAATGCAATTCTTGCGGGTAAGATTTCTTTGTCTTGGTGATGAATTACAAAAAGTGATATTTTTATTATTGAAAGGATATAAATACAACTACGCTTAGCGTGGGTTGGTTTGACTAGTGGAAGAATAAGATGAAGTTCTATGAAATATTGCCCAAAATGCAGAAAAGAAATTTGGAAGAACTAATCTGTCCAATTTGAGGAGCAACACTTATTAATCTTGCAAATGATGAAGAAATCAAAGAAAATGAGTATGAAGCGGCTGAAATAGTTTCCACAATGATGGTAACAGGAATTTTGTAAATTTCAATTGTCGAACTGGTGAAAAATTCAGTTTGCCTGTGCGATATACTTCAAGTGATCGCACAAGTTAAATGGAGATAGCCTAAGTAAAAATGGCACTTATACAAGACTCTCCTTTCTTAAAAATAGTGTCAAAGTTTCTAATAGTATGTATGAGGTACTCAAAGGTACTCAAGCCGAAAACCTGGAAACATGCATAAATACTGGGTTTTTGAGCAATTATAACTGGGTCCGATTCCCGTCAGCAGCTCGCTAAAACCCCCTTGATGATTCAAGGGGGTTTGTTTTACATTCTTAATATCTTATAATCTAATTATTTCTAAATTGTTCGTTTTTATTTCAATATGACTAAAAAGACATAATCAAGAGGGAGAAATTGCAGGATTGGTAGTTTCTTTTTTGGTTACAGAATGTTAAAATGAACTTGTGCGATAAACACAATTTAAACGCGAAATGGGGTCTCGGCATTTAACAAATGCTCATTGAATTTTGAGGAAAGGAAAGAGAAAACACAAATGAAACAGCAACAGGCATTTTCTGGAAATGAAAAAATGTTAAAAGGCGCTCTGCACTGTCATACCACCCGATCAGATGGGAGAGGCACTCCCGAGGAAGTGATTCGTTATCATTATCAGCATGGATATGATTTCCTTGCAATTACGGATCACAGGAATTACAACCTGAAGAATTTTGCTCCTGATGTGCCAATCACAATTATCCCCGGGATGGAATATGATAGCCACATCGAATGGAAAAATGGATTCCGCTGTTTCCATACTGTATGTGTCGGTCCGGTGACTGGAAATGGGTTTAAACAGGATGAACAGCCGGAATCAGGGAAAGCAAGTAACCAGGAAGAATACCAGCCCTATCTGGATGATATTCATGCAAAGGGAAATCTGACGATTTACTGCCATCCGGAATGGAGTTCGACACCGGCACGGTATTTTGAAAACCAAAAGGGCAATTTTGCGATGGAAATATGGAACAGCGGTTGTGCGCTGAATTGTGATATGGATACAGATGCTGCATACTGGGATGAAATCCTTGGACAGGGAAAAGTTCTCTACGGTGTGGCAACAGATGACGGGCACGCGATGGAAGAACATTGTAATGGCTGGGTTATGGTAAGAGCAGAAAATAATGTAAATGCCATACTGGAAGCCTTAAAGGCAGGGGAATTCTACTCTTCCTGTGGTCCGGAAATTTACAATTTTTATGTTGAGGATGGCAAAGCAGTGGTAGAATGTTCTCCGGTTGCGAAAATTCGTTTCCATAGCGATAAGAATCCTACCCGTATTGTCCGTTCTGCAGATGGAACAATGACGCGTGCGGAAATAGATCTGGCCGACACTTGGTGGGCATCGTCAGGTGAATATAAATACGTCCGTGCAACGGTTATTGATAAAAATGGCAAGTACGCATGGACAAATCCTATTTTTTTGTAAGTAAAGGCGAAGATTAAATGAAAAAAATCACATATGGCACTCCGGAAAAATATACCCCAGCTGTTTTCTGTGAAAATTTTTCATATACGGAAACAGAAATAACCTATCCGGTCGATCAAATTAAATTTAAGTGTAACCAAAGAGGGTGCGTCCTGACATTGCCCTTGGGGAGCGAAGAGCAGATTTATGGTCTGGGACTGCAATTAAAGACATTTAATCTGCGCGGAAAGAAGTTAATTATCCGACCAAATGCTGACCCCGTGGCGGCAACGGGCGATTCCCATGCGCCGGTACCGTTTTTTGTAAGTACGGCTGGTTATGGAATCTATGTGGACACAGCCCGGTATGCGGAGTTTTATTTTGGTTCCTCAAAATTTTTGACAGAGAAAGAAGAACCGGTGGGGAAAAAGGAAATAGCTTCTTCGACGGAACAACTCTATGCAGCAAAAAATACCGGTGACTCTAACATCAGTATTCAGATTCCGGCAGCGCGTGGAGTTGATATATATGTTATAGAAGGCAAAAATATTACCGACGTGGTAGCGCAATATAATATGCTTGCCGGGGGAGGGTGCAGTGTTCCGGAATGGGGACTGTCTGCCATTTACCGTTGTGACGGAAGATATACCCAGGAACGCGTGTTGGAAGCAGCCCAAAAACTGCGTGAAGATGAAATTCCGGTGGGTATCATCGGGCTGGAACCGGGCTGGCATTCAAGGGCATATTCTTGTTCTTACGTCTGGGACAAAGAAATGTATCCGGAACCGCAGAAACTGGTGGATGGCTTGAGAAATCTTGATTACCATGTCAATCTGTGGGAGCATGCTTTTGTGCATCCGGAATCCCCCATTTACAAAGAACTTGTTCCGTACAGCGGAGATTACGAGGTGTGGAATGGCTGTGTACCGGATTTGTCTATGGAAGGCGCCCGTGAGATTTTTGCCTCTTACCACAAGAAGTTAGTGGACATGGGAATCGATGGTTTCAAGTTGGACGAATGTGACAGTAGCGATTATACGGGTAGCTGGTCATTCCCCAATCTGGCAGAATTTCCGTCCGGAATGGATGGCGAGCAGTATCATTCGTTATTTGGCACTTTGTATATGCAGACTATTCTGAAAGCACTTGGAGATAATCCAACATTTTCGGATGTTCGAAATGCGGGTGCACTTTCTTCGTCATATCCATTTGTACTGTATAGTGACTTGTATGATCACAGAGATTTTATCCGCGGTTGTGCAACGGCCGGATTTGGCGGAGTTCTGTGGACTCCGGAAGTTCGGCATGCTGACACAAAGGAAGAATTTGTACGTAGATTGCAAAGTAATGTTTTCTCGGTACAGTGTTTGATTAATGCATGGTATTGTGAGGTCTTTCCATGGTTAGCGCATGACTGCAAACAGGAAGTAAAAGAATTGCTGGAATTGCGTGAGAAACTTAAACCGATGTTGAAAAAAGCATTTGATAAGTATAAGGAAACAGGGATACCGCCTGTTAGAGCTCTTGTCAGCGATTACAGCGATGATGCCGAGACCTATAATATTGATGATCAATATATTTTCTGTGATGACCTTATTGTGGCACCGATCATTGCTGGTGAGAATTCCCGTGAGGTTTATCTTCCGGCCGGTCAGTGGAGAGACTACTTCACAAAGAAACCGGTGGAGAGCGGACGATTTACAGTTTCGACGGATTCCATTCCTGTTTATGAAAAGATGTGATATCTTAAATAAAAATCAGCCCCCCTAAATGAAGTGGAAACCTTGAAAAATCAAGGCTTCCACTTTTTTTGTTTGAAAAAATGCAGATATCTCTCTGATACAGTCAAGAGGAACACCGCAAGCATTTAAGTTACTGGTATATGCGTTTTGGTATTGTCAGGGAGTAACTTGAAGAATAGACAACTTGATAATGCAGCATCAAACTGCTATAATCTATAATAATATTATTGCTTGGGAGACAATAATACTTATCGTTCATTACAAGGATAGTTGGAGACATATGAAAATAGTAATTATTGGCCTTGGAAGTATTGGTAGGACTATATTGAAAAACCTTTCCGGCGAAGGTCATACGATCACGATCATCGACGAAAACAAGGATCTGATCGAGGGTTTGATTGAGAAATATGATGTGTTTCGCAGCGAGGAATTTAAGAGCTATTTTGCCATCATTGCCGGTGCCATTGCAATGGTATTTATCAGTCTGGTTTGGAGATTTGAAGCATTTCCACAGGTCTATACAACAGAGGAAGCATTCCGCCATTCGTTGTTTCAGGTAGCTTCATTAATGACCACGGCAGGCTATACTACTACTGACTATCATGTATGGCCTATACTCGCCACTACAAGCTTGATCCTGGTGATGTATATCGGAGCCATGGCAGGTTCTACCGCCGGTGGTATCAAGGTCTCTCGTATCGTCATTGCAATAAAAGGTGCGTATATCAATATCCGTAAGATGATCAATCCACGGTATGTACCGAAAGCAAAATTCGAAGGCAAGATACTTGAGAGCAAAACCATTAACGATGTGTTTGGTTTCATTACACTCTATTTCTTTATTTTCTTGGCAGCCCTGTTTTTATTGGCGTTCGACCCTGTGAATGGGCAAATTATAAATATCGTGTCAGATGCCGGAACCTATACAGTTGAGCATGGTTTTTTTAGTAACTTCTCTGCCGTTCTCACCTGTATTTCCAACGTAGGACCTGCGTTTGAGGCCGTAGGCCCTTATTCCAATTTCGCGGGGTATAATAATTTTTCGACAATCGTTTTGACTTTTACCATGATGCTTGGCAGATTGGAAATCCTTCCGGTGCTGATTTTATTTAGCAAGCGGACCTGGAAAAGGGTCTAAGCGCTGTCAGCTTATGTATCCATGCTCTTCATCACCATTTCATCGTAGGACGGCTGCAAGGTCTGGCCGGGCTGCAAGATCCAAACAGAATGGGCCAGGAATTATTATGAGTGGAATGGCAGCGAAAAGGTACGGTGTGAGGATGGATCAGAATTGTATCGGGACATTTCCCGTCGGAGAATGCGGCAACTGATGAAATTTTTGAAACCACGTATATGAGAGAAAAAGTACAGGAGGACAAACTATGTTATCGGTAGATATCGAGCGATTCTGGGCGGATGATGAGCTTGCCCACAAAGATAATTGTTTTTCCAAGGAGGCACCCCAGGTGGCCCTGGGTATCCGCATGAGCGATGAATGTGTATTTGCGGAACTGGGAGAGCCGGGCAATCCCTGGGGAACGCTGGAGCGGGAGAAGAGAATTGCCTTTAACAAGCGTTACAATGATCTGGCAGAGCAGATCGTGGGAATCAGACTGCTCAATGAGAAGATTCCCTTGCCAGAGGAATGTTTCCCTGCTTTTAAAGAGATTGGAGAGGTTTTCGGCGGTCAATATGTGGATAACGGCAACAGCATCTGGTTAAAGGGCAGCTGCTCCACTCCTCAGGAACTGGAAAAAATGCTGGACCGGGTGGACGGTATGGACATCAAGAGCTTTATCCTGCCGGCAAACTGGGAACAGGAAAAGAACAGACTTTGGAATGATTACGGCAAGAAACCCTGGGTCTGGAATGATATCAGAGGGCCTGTGACCCTGGCCACCTCGGTGTATGGCGTAGAAAATCTGATCTTTCTCTATTATGATGAGCCGGAGCTTTTTGAGCGTTTCAGCAAGACTATTTTGAAGGTGATGTTACAGTACATTGATATTTTCAGGGAGGAAGCGGGATATACTGCGGAAAATGCTCCCAGAGGCTTTGGATTCCGTGATGATGACTGCTGCTTGTTGACACCGGAGATGTATGAAATTTTCGGATATCCGATCCTGAAGAAGATTTTTGAGTATACTGCGCCGGATCCGGAGGATTGGAGATACCAGCACTCTGATTCTGCCATGGGTCATCTGTTGCCTATTTTGGCCGGACTGAATCTGACGGGCTGCAATTTCGGCCCCAACCTTACGGTGTCGGAGATCAGAAAGCACATGCCCCGCACCAGAATTGACGGCCAGCTGGCGCCCTTCACCTTCATGCGCAACAATCAGGAGGAGATCATTGCGGAAGTAAAGCGTGACTGTGAGATGGCCAAGGAAGGAGATTTAAGAGGATTGAACCTGACGACTGCCGGCTCCATCAATAACGGCAGCAGCCTTTTGAGCATGCGGACTGTTATGTATGCGATCCAGAATTTCGGAAGATATTAATGAGATTATAGCAAGGATTATTTGGAGGCTTTGTGTTTCCCGTGGGGGCGCAGAGCCTCTGTTTTTGATTGCGTTTAAGACGGAAGCATGATATGATAAATGCAGATGCAAAAGGACTTAAAAGATTGGACGGATGGACTGAAATTTATGGGGAAACTGTTCTTTTTTGACGCAGACGGTACGATTTTAGATATCAAAAAGGGTGTGGCACCCGATGTGCCTCAGGCTATCAGGCGACTGACGGAAAGGGGGCATATGGCTTTCCTTTGCACCGGCAGAAGCCGGGCGTTTGTGCCAAGGGAGATAGAAAGACTGGGATTTACCGGTATGATCACCAATCTGGGCGCATACATAGAGTATCAGGGGAAAGCGGTATATGACAAGGAGATTCCTCTGGCCGATGCCAAGCTGGCTCTGGAGACCTTGAGAGGGTATGGATTGGTGCCGGTGATGGAGGGCAATACCCATATGTATTATGATAAGTGGGAGTATACCAATCAGGTGGACTGGTATGCGGACCTGATCACCCGGGATATCGGGGAGCGGTGGCGTCCCATTGCAGGGAATGAAGAGCGGCTTCACATCAACAAGATCAGTGCCAAGCGTCTGCCCGGCTGTAATGCTGAGGCTGCCTGCAGGGAGTTGGCCCACATTTTTGATTTTATCTGGCATGAAGGTGCGTTTGTGGGAAGTACTATTGAGATGATCGCCAAGGGACATTCCAAGGGACTGGCTATTGCGATTATGAGCAGTATCCTGGGTGTGGCTGCGGAGGACATTTTTGCATTCGGAGACAGCAACAATGATTTGACCATGTTCCGGGTGGCCGGGCAAAAAATTGCCATGGGAGATGGCAGCACAGAGTTAAAGGCGGCTGCCGATTATGTGACGGCCACGGCCTTTGAGGGCGGTATTACCCGGGCGTTGGAGCATTATGGAGTGATTTAGAAAGGGCGGAGATTACAATGAAAGAGATTAGATTGGGAACCATCGGTTCCGGTATGATCGTGCATGCGATTTTAGATTGCACCAAACAGGTTGAAGGAATCAGACTGGTGGCAGCATATTCCAGGGATCGGGCAAAGGGTGAAGAACTGGCAGCAGAATATGGCGCTTCCAAAGTATATACTGATATGGATGAGTTTCTTAAGGATGAGGAGATGAACGTGGTCTACGTGGCATCTCCCAACAGCCTGCACTATGAGCAGAGCAAGAAGGCACTGTTAGCCGGAAAGCATGTGCTTTGCGAGAAACCTTTCTGTACCAGAGCAGAGCAGGCAAGAGAGCTGCGTCAGATTGCCAGGGAAAAGGGGCTGATGCTGATTGATGCAACGCCTACTATATTCCTGCCCAATCTGGAGATTTTAAAGAGAGAACTGCCCAAGGTTGGTAAGGTGAAAATGGTGATGAGCAGCTACAGCCAGTATTCCAGCCGTTATGACAGGCTTCTGGCAGGGGAAGTGCCCAATGTGTTCAATCCCAAGTTCGCCGGCGGTTGCCTTATGGATATCAATTATTATAATGTGTATTTAAATGTATTGTTGTTTGGCAAACCCCAGGCCACTGTGTACTATCCCAATATTTATCCCGGCCTTGTGGACACTTCCGGTGTGGCGGTTATGCAGTATGATGGCTTTGTGGGAGAATGTGTTGGTGCTAAGGATACCTGGGGCGTGAATACCATGCAGATCCAGGGTGAAGAGGGCTTTATCTTCATCGAGGGCGGCAGCAACTGTCTGCTCAGCATCCGTGTGGTGACCAAGACTTCCGATGAGACCTTTAACCAGCAGTTTGAAGAAAACAGATGGTTGTACGAGGTACAGGAAGTGACCAAGGTGCTGCTTAACGAAGACCATGATTTTATTGAGCAGGGGCTGGATGTAATGGAGAATGTGGTAGAAGTGATCGAGGGTGCCAGAAAGGCAGCCGGCATTTTCTTCCCAGGAGATGAGTGCGGAAACTAATTACCGGACAAGATAGTTTGGAATAAAAGGAAAATCCCGAAGTGAAAAAAGCGTAAAAAATAGCAGCAAAACGATTGACAAATACACAATGTGATGGTATATTAATATCAGTAATCATTACTGATATCGAGCGCGGAAATGATTACCTACGGGAAAGAAGCAAAAAAAATATTTTAAATGAGAAAAGGAGCGGAAGTTATGAAGAAGTTTGTATGTACCGTTTGTGGTTATGAACATGTGGGAGAGGCAGCACCTGAAAAGTGCCCTAAGTGCAAGCAGCCCGCTTCTGTATTTAAGGAGGTAATTGAAGTGAAGAACAAATTTGCAGGAACCAAGACCGAGAAGAACCTTTGGGAAGCTTTCGCAGGCGAATCCCAGGCAAGAAACAAGTACACCTACTTTGCATCCGTAGCAAAGAAGGCAGGCTATGAGCAGATTGCAGCTATTTTCCTGCAGACTGCTGAAAATGAGAAGGAGCATGCTAAGCTTTGGTTCAAGGCCCTGGGCGAACTGGGCGATACCGCTGAGAATCTGCTTCATGCAGCAGAAGGCGAGAACGCAGAGTGGACCGATATGTATGACCGCATGGCAAGAGAAGCTGAGGAAGAGGGCTTCACCGAGCTGGCAGCACAGTTCAGAGGTGTTGCAGCTATCGAGAAGACTCATGAGGAGAGATACCGTGCACTGCTTAAGAACGTTGAGAGCCTGCAGGTATTTGAGAAGAGCGGCGTGACTGTTTGGGAGTGCCGTAACTGCGGCCATGTAGTAGTTGGCTTAAAGGCACCCGAGGTTTGTCCTGTATGTAACCATCCTCAGGCTTACTTCGAAGTGAGAAAAGAGAATTACTAATTGAAAAGAGAGACTTTCTGATATTGAAAGAATAAAGTGATAAGGGCGTCCGGAAGGACGCCCTTGTTGTGTGTTGGATTATTCCCAGGAATCGTCTGCGTTCTCCTGGGCTGCTGTGCGGACCATGATGCCGTTAACCTCTACACTGCCCCCCAGTTCAATGACAAGGCATTCCCGGCCGTTGATATTGCGGGTCTCGATCAGGTCAGCACGCTCGGGATTGACCTTGATGACTACATCCGGTGTCTTTACTTCCAGAGTGCGGGTGTTGACTACATTATTTACAAAAAGGGCGGTATCTTCGCCGGCGGTAGCATCATAGTATTGGTCGAAAACTTCCATTTTTTCGTTGGCCACACCGCTGCTGGCAAAGATGGTCTTCACTTCGTTCTTATCAAGCTTGAGGGGTTCGGGGTCCTCTTTGTGTTCCTGAACCATCTCGTTGATCTTCTCGTGGATGATGATGACAGTCTCAATGTCACAGGTCTCGCCCAGTGTTTCTTCGATCAGGGCATGGAAGGTCTCTTTCTGGCTTCCTGCAGAAAGGGGCATGGAACAGCCCAGCAGCTGCTGCGCAAAATCTTCTTTCAGCTCCTCTGAATCCTTGGAATAGTACAAAGTGCTGTGCAGATCGGCACCACGGTCATTGAAAGCGGGGAAAAGAAATGCTGTTTCCGGCATGTCCACCACCCAATCACGGATGCGGTTCTGGAAGGTGTTTTCAACAGCATTGTAACTTAATCCGGGTTTGGAGAGATTGACAGGGCAGATGCAGGTGAGAATGTATTCGTACACCTCATCGGAAGCATCCTCCATCTCAATGCCGTCCAGAGTTTTGCCTGGCACGTCGTACACATCGTGGATCACCAGGATCAGGTAATTGCCCACATATTCATAGGTCTCGATGATCTTGTCGTAATAAGCTTCCAGCAGTGCATCATCCTTCAGCCTGCTATCACGGAGCTTTAAAAGGAATTCCTGAGGACCGCCCTCAAATTCAGCAGCCAGAGGGAAATCCAGAGTCAGCAGATTCTTGCCGATGGTACCGGAGAGAGACTTTCTGAGAATTTCAAAATACTTAAACATTTCTTCCTCAGGCAGAGCCAGAAAGGCCTGTTTTAACTGGGTCTTCTTATTCTTTTCTCCATCCACATAGCAGCCGCAGATGCGGGTGATGGAACAATTTTTCTGGGTAAAAAGTTTCTTGATTTCACTGATTTCCTGTTTTGTCATGTATGTAAGGTCCTTTCGTAATGGGTTTCGTATTGTAATAGGTTTATAATGAACTAAGAAGTATTTTTACGTCGGCTAATATCTTCTCTTGTTTTTGGGGAGGATTATTGCCGTTTAATTTGGAGACAAGGATTGGAAGAGTCCATTGCTCCAGTGCTGATAAATCCCGGTTGGTCAATTTTGTATATTCGGTCAAAAACACTTTTGAGAAATCGTTTTGATATTCCGTTATGAAATGGAAGGCCGGTTCCGGTAAAGCGATTGATACATTGGCGTATCGCATAGTCAATACATATTCCGCAATATTATACATAAAATTACCGTTTACGCAATTGTTCCAATCGATTACACGGATAGTTCCGTTTTGGACAATGAAATTGCCGGGATTGGGGTCTCCGTGAATCAGCGAATTTCCATCGGGCAACTTGGCGATTAAGTCCATCACTTTCGCTTTTTCGGATTTGGACAAGTACGTGTTATATTTACAGCCATTTGATAAAGCAATTTTGTCTGTTTCCTGTAAACTGCAGGTGTGTGCATGAAAGTCTGCCAAGGTGGCGGCAACGGTTTTTATCTGCCCTTGAATCACGTCAGAAATAAAAATTTCATGGTTAGACATTTGATTTTCAAAACAAAAGGCAAGATGGTTCATTAGAATCTCCATGAGAGAATGGCCGCTAATGTGTTCCATAATGATGCCACGCCGATTATCTATTTCTATCAATTCATAGGGCTGAGGAACGGGGATGCCTAAGTCATATGCTTCTTTCATTTTCAAGTATTCGTATTCTGCACTACCGGTGTTTGGCGCGTATAACTTGCAGACTTTTCCGTGACCGCATTCGTATACATTGGCGGTAGCCCCTGAACCGATTTGTTTGCCAAGAAGTATCTCTGTCATATACGGATCCTCATACAAAATAAATAGAGTAATGTTTTATGATTATATCATGTTTGAAAAGGGTTTTCTACTATATTCTGTTTTACGATGTGTTACCAAAATATTTTACTTCAATATTTTAATCCTTTTTGAAAATGGATATTTACAATATTAGAAAAAGCAACAGTTGGCAGATTGGGTTGAGGTGGAAGCCAAGAAGTGTTAAAATGATTATTGTTATATGAGATTATGTGATTGTAGGTCTTGGAACCTTAAATGGTATGTGGTGACACGAATAATGATACAAAAGAATAATTATACGAGGAGCAAAAGTAATGAAAATCACATCTTTGCTGGAAAATACAACCACAAATGAGCAGTTCAAAGTGGAGCACGGTCTGTCTTTGTTCATAGAGACTGAAAGTTACAAAATTCTTTTTGATATGGGGCAGAGCGATCTGTTCGCAGAAAATGCGAAGACCTTGGGGATTGATTTGAAGGAAGTGGACATTGCAGTATTATCCCACGGACATTACGATCACGGCGGCGGATTGGCTAAGTTTTTGACGCTCAATGATCATGCACCGGTGTACGTCAGTGCCAAAGCCTTTGAACGCCATTACAACGGAAGTGAAAAGTATATTGGTCTGGACCCCGCACTGCAGGGTAATGCGAGATTGCAGGTGATCAATGAGGAAGCGTGCGAAGCATCCTCCGATGTGCCGGGAAAAGGCGTGGCCATCGTCTCAGGGCTTACGCTTTACACTTGCAATCACCTGGTGCGCAAATATAATCTGGGAAGCTTCGGGCTGACGATGGTTAGGGAAGATGATCGACAGAAGGAAGCGTACGAGAACAGAGAGCAGAAGCAGGAACTGCTTCCGGATGATTTCACCCACGAACAGTACCTGTTGATTGAAGAAAAGGGCAAACGTGTGCTGATCAGCGGCTGCTCCCACAAGGGAATTATGGATATTGTGGACTGGTTTGAGCCGGATGTGCTGGTGGGCGGTTTTCATTTTTCAAAGCTTCCTTTGGATGAGACGTTGGCCGGATACGCAATGCAGTTGGCACAGCATAACACCATGTTTTATACTTGTCACTGTACCGGAAAGGAACAGTATGAATATATGAAAAAATATATGCCGCGCCTGGAATATTTATCCTGCGGCCATAGTATTGAGATCTAATAAAGATATATAGTGTATAGGAAATATTAGTATAAAGACAAATGCAAGGAGGCTACACCATGAAAACATTTCGAAATCCCGTATCCCCTTTTTCAGCACCGGATCCCTTCATGACCTATGATCCGGTGACCGGATATTATTATGCACTTTTCACCAAAGGAAAATGTCTGGAGATTTACCGAAGCCGTCATGCCGGAAGTATCGTGAAGGATCAGGAGTCCAAGGTGATTTATGAGCCCAATGGTGAAAAGGACGGCATCTGGGGAGATATCTGGGCTCCGGAGATGCATAGAGGAAGTAACGGGAAGTGGTATATTTACACCAGCGGCAGATATACGGAAGTACCCGGGCAGAAACGCTTGTTTATTATGGAAGCACTGAGTGACGATCCTTTCGGGGAGTGGCAGTTCAAATGTAAGCCAACGCCGGATGTGTTCTCAATTGATCCCACTGTTTATACTGCACCGGACGGCAGACAGTATATCTGTGATTCCAGAGTGGTGCCTGAGGTGGGACAGGTGTTGGAAATTTATGAATTGATCAATCCTTATACTTTTGCAGAAAAAGGAGAGATCCTGACAAAGGCCGAACTTTCCTGGGAACTTGTGCCTCCCTATGTGGGAACTGACGCTATTGTGGAAGGAGCCTTTTTCCTGGAAAGAGCCGGCAGATTGTTTATCATTTATTCGGCTAACGGATGCTGGTCTGACCACTATTGTCTGGGGGTACTGGAGCATATGGGCGGAGAATTGTGTGACGCAGCCAATTGGAAAAAATATCCGGATCCTTTGTTTGTTTATGGTAATGGTGTCTATGGTCCGGGACATGCTTCTTTCTTCAGGTCACCGGATGGCAGCGAGGTTTGGTGTGCTTATCATGGAATGAAGGAACATAATGAAACAGTGACTTTGGCTCCCCGCTATTTTCATATACAAAAAGTGGATTTTGATGAGAGCGGATATCCTGTTATGGGGGTGCCGGTGGGGTGTGAAGCGGAATTGACACCTCCATCAGGGGAAAGAGAATGAATCGACAGGAAATAAATGTCTTAAAAAAGAGAATACAGAGGTAACCTTTGTTTATTTGCCGTTTGCCCTCAAACATTGCGGTGTCTTTAAGTTGTGGTATCAAACAATATCATTTTATAATGGGATAGAACGAATTATAAGTTTTTATAGTTGATTTCAGACTTGGAGGTAACTGCATGGAACAATTAAACATTACGGCATCAAAGGACAGCGAAAAGGTATACAAGATTCTGGGCGACCTGCTGAGTGCGGACAAGGAATTCCAGATTATGATCACAGTGCCTTCCGCAAAAGACAGCGGAGCAGAGCATGTGGAAAAAATACAGCAGAAAAAAGAAACCGTTCATGATCTGGAGCAGGATGTGACGGACATGATCCATGAGATTGGCGTGCCGGCTCACATCAAAGGTTATCAGTACCTGCGGGAAGCGATCATGATGTCCGTGGAGGATCCGGGGATGATCAGCTCTATCACAAAGATTTTGTATCCCACCATTGCGAAGCGTTTCCAGACTACATCCAGCAGGGTGGAGAGAGCCATCCGCCATGCTATTGAAGTGGCCTGGAGCAGAGGGAGAATGGAGACACTGGATGCCATGTTCGGCTATACCATTGATACAGGGAAGGGAAAGCCCACCAATTCGGAGTTTATTGCACTGATCGCAGACAGAATCAGGCTTTCTTACCGCTCCTGAAAATTTTTTTCTTTTCACATAGAAAAAAATGGTGTATACTGTAAGAGAAGTATGTTTTCAATTGAGAAAAACATTTTTTGGAGGTACTATGAAGAAAATATTATTTGTTGCGTCAGAAGCAGTTCCTTTTATTAAGACCGGCGGTTTGGCAGATGTTGTTGGTTCTTTGCCCAAGTATATTGATAAAGAAGATTATGATGTGAGAGTGATCATTCCCAAGTATGCAAGCATGAAGCCTGCTATGAAGGAGAAGCTGACAGATGTAACCAATTTCTCTATCGAGTATAATTGGCAGAATAAGTACGTTGGTATTCAGGAAGCAGAAGTGGACGGTGTTCGCTACTACTTCATTGACAATGAAGATTATTTCGGCGGAGCCGGTGTGTATACTTCCGATGCCCGCTATGAAGTAGAGCGCTATGCATTCTTTTGTCAGGCAGTGCTTTCAGCACTTCCTGTTATCGGATTCCAGCCTGAGGTGATCCATTGCCACGACTGGCAGACAGGTCTGATCCCTGTATATTTGAAAGAGCGCTTTGCTGGCGACGATTTCTATCAGGGCGTAAAGTCCGTGATGACCATTCACAACCTGAAGTTCCAGGGAAAATGGATCATTGATGATGTAAAAACCATGACCGGTCTGGCTGATCATTATTTTACAGCTGATAAGCTGGAAGCTTACGGTTCTGCGAACATGTTAAAGGCAGGTCTTGTGTATGCGGATGCGGTGACTACTGTAAGTAATACTTACGCAGAAGAGATCAAGACTGAGTTCTACGGCGAGGGCCTGGATGGACTGCTTCGTGCAAGAAGCGCTGACCTGCGCGGTATTGTCAACGGTATCGACTACAGCGAGTTTGATCCTGCGAATGACAAATACCTGGCAAAGCCTTATACCGCTGAGAATTTCCGCAAGGAGAAGATCAAAAACAAACGTGCCCTGCAGAAGGAACTGGGCCTTGACCAGGATGACAAGAAGATGCTGATCGGTATTGTTTCCAGATTGACTGACCAGAAGGGTCTTGACCTGATCGCCCATGTACTGGACGAACTGTGCCAGGATGATATCCAGCTGGTAGTACTGGGCACCGGTGAAGAACAGTACGAGAATATGTTCCGTCATTATGACTGGAAGTACAGCAACAAGGTGTCTGCCAATATTTTCTATTCAGATGCTCTGTCCCACAAGATTTATGCTTCCTGTGACGCTTTCCTGATGCCTTCCCTGTTTGAGCCCTGTGGTCTCTCCCAGCTGATGGCACTGCGTTACGGCACACTGCCCATCGTTCGTGAGACCGGCGGTCTGAAAGATACCGTTGAGCCCTACAACGAATATGAGGGTACTGGTACAGGCTTCAGCTTTACCAATTATAATGCACATGATATGCTGCATACTATTCGCTACGCGGAACATATATATTACAAAAAGAAACGTGAGTGGAACAAGATTGTAGACCGCGCCATGACAGCTGATTTCTCATGGAATGCTTCTGCAAGCAAGTACCAGGAAATGTACGACTGGCTGATCGGTTAATGCGGACTTATTCCGGATTGTGTCGGCCGAGGGTTGGAAGGTATGACAGACAAAAAAAGTAGTAACAAGAATAATTTTGTAATGCAGGCGGGTATTCTTGCTGCCGCCGGCATTATCAGCAGAATGATAGGGCTCCTTTACAGGAGCCCTTTACATACTGTCATCGGAAATGTAGGATTGGGATATTATCAGGCGGCTTATGCCTATTATACGATAGTTCTTTTGATATCCTCCTACAGTATTCCTTCTGCGATTTCCAAGGTGATCGCCCAGAAGCTGGCGGTGAAGGAGTATAAAAATGCTCACCGCATTTTTCACTGTGCGCTTGTTTATGTGTTGATCGTGGGTGGTATCGCCAGTTTGCTTTTGTTCTTTGGGGCAGGCTGGTTCGTGGAAGAGAATGCGGTGCCTGTACTGCGCACGCTGGCTCCTACGATTTTTGTGTATGGTATGCTGGGGGTACTGCGAGGCTATTTCCAGGCTCACAAGAGCATGGTTCAGACTTCGGTGTCCCAGATTCTGGAGCAGATTGCTAATGCAGCAGTCAGCATCGGCGGTGCCTGCCTGATCATTTACAGCACACTCGGCACTTTGGAGCATCCTGTTGACAGTGAGGCTCAGGTAGAGCGTGCGGTCAGCGGTGCAATAGGCAGTGCTCTGGGTACCGGTGTGGGAGTGGCGGCAGCCCTGTTGTTTATGGCAGGTGTTTATTGGCTGAACCGAAAATTAATTCTTCGCAGGATCCGGCGTGACCGCCATGAACAGGTGGACAGCTACGGTTCCATTATTAAAATGATCACTTTGGTAGTGACTCCTTTTATTTTAAGCACTGCCGTTTACAATCTGAGCAGTACTGTTAACACCAAGCTTTATACCTCTGTATATCCAAACATGAGGACTCTTGATACAGTGGCCATTACCGAGAAATGGGGCGTTTTCTCCGGACAGGCGCTGACAATCTCCAATATTCCCATCGCCTTTGCTTCCGCCATGGCGGCGGCCATCATTCCTTCGGTGGCTCAGCTTGTGGCTGCCAAAGATTTGGAAGGAGCCCGGGGTAAGATCGGTGTGGCAGTGAAGACTACCATGGTGATCTCCATTCCCTGTGCGGTAGGCCTTTTTGTGCTGGCTAAGCCTGTGACTTACCTTCTGTTTCCCAGCAACTCTGCAGACTCTTTGGACATGGCGGCCAAGCTGCTAATGACCTTATCCTTATCGGTGATCTTTTATGCCCTGTCCACCCTGAACAGTTCCATTCTGCAGGGACTTGGTAAGGTGAACGCACCCATTAAAAATGCAGCTGTGGCACTGGTACTCCAGACCCTGACGGCGGCTGTGCTTCTCTTTTATACAGATCTGGATCTGTACAGTGTTGCCATTGCCAATACCCTGTATTCCGGCATGATGTGCCTGTTGAATCAGTGGTCTGTGCGCAGGGCCGTAGAGTACAAGCAGGAGATCAAGCGGACCTTTCTGCTTCCCTTGCTGGCGGCAATTTTTATGGGCGGAGCAGCCTGGGCAGTATATGAGTGCCTGATGCTTCTGACGGAATCTATGGTGATTGCGGTGATTCCCGCAGTTCTGATCGCTGTAGTGGTATACTTTGTAATGCTTTTGTTGCTTCGCGGCATTACCGAACAGGAAATGAAGAGTTTCCCTAAGGGACATTTGTTGATAAAAGTTGCCAAGAAATGCAAATTGATGAAATAACGATGAATGCCGGGGAATTCCCCCATGTCATTTTGTTTATCTCTGTCCTGAGTGCCGCTTGGCATGATATATCGTTTTCAGACACACTTTCGTTCCGTGAACAACGCAGCGGATGCTAAGCTCGAAAATACCTCGCTAAGCACCGGCGTTGTTCAAGGGTCTTCAAACGATATGTCGTACCTTCGGTACTTTGAATTGTTGATTTAATGACATTGGGGAATTCCCTTGGTTTTTGTTTAAAAATGGAAGTGACCATTCGGACATAATGTCAAGGAGGATGTTTTCATGAATGCAGCAGTAGTGGAACAAAACAAAGCATGGATTGACGCTACCTGGGAGAAAATTGATAAGAAACTTAGTAAAACGGCTATCAAAAGCCGTGACAAACTTCCTTATACTACAGTAGAAGGTGTACATGACGATAAATCCGGGAAAGACGTGGGCTGGTGGACCAATGGTTTTTGGGGCGGTACCATGTGGCTGATGTATGCGGCTACCGGAAATGAGGAGTACCGAAAGACTGCAGAGCGTTCCGAGGAACTCTTGGATGAGGCACTGAAACAGTACGATAAGCTTCACCATGATGTGGGATTTATGTGGCATCTGACCAGCGGAGCCAATTACCGCATTACAGGAAATAACGCATCCCGGATGCGCAACCTGTTTGCCGCAGCAAGTCTGTTTTCCAGATACAATATTGACGGGGATTTCATCAGGGCCTGGAACGGTCCGGAAGCGGCCGGGTACTCTATTATAGACTGCCTGATGAACCTGTCTCTGCTCTATTGGGCATCCGAGGAGATTGGTGATGAGCGTTTCAAAAAGATTGCCATGCGTCAGATGGACATGAGTCTGCGCGACCACATACGCCCGGACGGCAGCACCAACCACATTGTAGATCATGAACTTGAAAAAGCAGGTGTTAAGAACATTCTGGCAGGCCAGGGACTTCACCCTGATTCCTGCTGGTCCAGAGGTCTGGCTTGGGCTGTGTATGGTTCCGTGATTTCCTACATACATGCAGGCAAAGAGGAATATCTGGATGCGGCCAGGAGAACTGCAGATTATTTTCTTGAGCACAGCAAAAGCACCGGCTACGTGCCCGTTATTGACTTTTTGGCTCCGGAGGAGCCTGTTTATTATGACAGCACCGCCGGCTTGTGTGCGGCCAGCGGCATGCTGGAGATTGCAAAGTATGTTTCGGAAGAAGAAAGCGTGAAATACACAGAAGGTGCGCTCAGGATCCTGCAAGCCATCGACGAAAAATGTTGCAATTATGCAGAAGATGAGGATGCGCTGGTGATGATGGGCAGTGAGAGATACCCCAGCCGGGAAGACTACCATAAAGGTGTGCACATCCCCATTATTTATGCGGACTTCTTCTTCGCGGAGGCACTGTTCAAGCTGAAAGGAAATGCCTTCTTCATTTGGTAAATCAATGTTCCGCCATCCTGACTGCGCCTGCGACATTCTTAAGGAGCCCGCAGTCCCCACCCGCCTTCACACAAACTTTGATATCCGGCATGGTCTAGGGTTTCGCTGAAATACATTTGCAGGATTTTGGATTGATTTGTGAGATGCAAAAGCTTTCAATAATGGGAAGCGCGCAGAGAACTGTCTGATGGTTGACCGGGAGGGTGCAAAAACCGTCGACAAGCCCTTCCTGAAAAATATAAGAATCATAATTCAAATGACAAGCTTGACGCCAAAATTTCTAAACTCGCTTACGCTCAGACATAGAAATTTTGGCGTCTGTCTTTGAATTATGATTCTTTATTTTTCTCGAAAGCGCTTGAAAAGGACGTGTTTTTGCACCCTCCCGGTGAACCTGAGTTTTTCTCGAGCGCTTCCTAATATCATCTTGAAAGCTTGCATCCACAAATCCCAAAAGCCTGCAGTATTTCGGCGAAACCCTAGACCATGCCGCATAAAAAATTCTACAAACAGCGGGCGGGGACTGCAGGGGGCAAGGATTTTGCAGGGGCAGTCAGGGGGGCTTTTAGAGTTGCTGAATTCCTTCGATATTGCTGTCGATGATCAGCGAATAATTGGTATAGTACACTACGAAGCCCGGCTTTCCACCGCTGGGCTTTTTTACGTGCTTTTTCTGGATATAATCGATTTCTACCTTGTCCTGGCCGCGGCCCTGGGAGTAGTAGGCGGCCAGGCGGCCGGCCTCCTCGAAGGTACGGTCCGGCAGTTCAGCGGAGCCTTCCGTCTTGACGATCACGTGGGAGCCGGGCATGTTCTTGGCGTGGAACCACCAGTCACCGCCATTGGCGAACTGGAAGGTTAGTTCTTCGTTCTGGTAATTGTTCTTGCCCACATAAATGTGGAAACCGTCGCTGCTGACATAGTGGAAGGGTTTGCTGGTCACTTTGGCTTTCTTGGGATTTTGACCGGATTTGCTTCCGTTCTTGCCGCTGTGCCTGCCCACATTGTATTTGCGGCGGATGTAACCGCTGTCTGCAAGTTCCTCCTTGATCTCCACCAGATCTTCCTCCAAAAGGGCGATGTCCAGGGCTGTGCTGATGGACTGGAGGTGATCGATCTCGGACTTTACTTCAGCGGTCAGCTCGGTCAGTGCCTCGTGGGTACGTTTTAATTTGTTGTATTTGTCAAAATATTTTTTTGCATTTTCGGTGGCAGAAAGCATAGGATCCAGCGGGATGGTAATGGATTCGCCTGTGTAATAATTGATGGTCTCCAGAGCCTTGTCACCGGGCTTGGCGCTGTAGCCGTAGGTGTTCAGTAATTCGCCATAAATGCGGTACTTTTCACGCTTCTCGGTATCCTGCATCTGGCGCATCTGCAAGTCGTATTTTTTGATATTTCGCTCCAGGGCAGTCTGCACAATGCGGCGCAGATCGGCAGATTTCTGGCGGATGCGGGTGATGGTGTTTTTCTCCGCGTAGAAGCTTTCCAGCAGGGGACTCATGTTGTCATAGGAGACGATATGGTCGGCTCCCTGAGTATACATAGTCAGAGGGATGGCCGCATAATCTGCAGGCTGTGCGCCTGTGTAAGCGATACAAGGGGCAAAATTGCCGCTCTGAATGGTCAGTACCAGCTGATGGAAGGTATGATAAAGCTTCTGATAATCATCTTCAGTCATGGCAGCAGTGGGCTGTTCCCCGTCGATGCCTGCGCGGAAACACAATTCCTGAGCAAGAATTGGTGAAATACCGCTGAAACTTCCGTAAAGAGCTTTGTAAGCAGGTTGTGGCTTCGCAGACAGCGCCTGATAAAACGCCGGGAAATCTGTGGTCAGGGCATCCAGCTTATCCTGGGTCTGTGCTACAAAGTAGGGCTTGCCGGGCAGGACCTCACGGATACTGCTGACGGCAGCGGATACACGCTTGATGCTGTCGATGATCACATTTTCTTCATTGCAGAAGATAATATTACTGTGCTTGCCCATGATCTCAATGACCAGGGTCTTGCGGCACAGATCGCCCATCTCGTCCAGATGCTCCACATCCATGTGGATGATACGTTCCAGTCCCGGCTGGGAGAAGGAGAGGATACGGCCGTTCTGCAGGTGCTTTCTAAGCAGCATACAGAAATTGGGTGCAGTCAGGGGACTGGGTTTGTTGGTCTCCGTCAGATAGATCAGAGGGAGAGAAGCGCTGGCAGAGATATAGAGCTTCTTTTGTCCGGTGGGAGTCTTCACAGTGAGCAGCAGCTCGTCGCTTTCCGGCTGGGCGATCTTGTTCAATCTGCCGCCTGCCAGCTCTGCGTTCAATTCTTTTACAATATTTGCTATGGTAACGCCGTCAAATGCCATGGTGTGTGCCTTTCTTTGGGGGGATTATTGTTCAGCAGCCCTAACGATTTCCTGGATCGTTGGGGCTGCAGCAGTCGTTCTGTTCATTTCTGATCTTGTGAAATGGTTATTTGGTGGCCTTCAGGGCAGCCACTTCAGCCATTAATTCGGCTATTTTGCTTGCGGAAGCTTCTGCCTGACGCTTTAGTTCAGCGATTTCGACCTTGGCTTTTTCAACTCGCTGTTCAGCAACAGCTTTGTCGTTTTCAGCTTTTTCAGCTCGCTGTTCAGCTTCAGCCTTTTCCGCTGTTAACGTTTCCATTCGCCACTGCTTCTCGCGTTCTCGACGCAGAAAATCCTCGCGGGCTTCCAGCTGTCGGCGGATTTGCTGATCTCTGGTGAGTTTAAAAACAGTTTCGGCTGCTTCTTTGATATATTCGTTCTGTTTAGCCAATGTTTTGATGTCCTCCCATGTCTCTGCTTTGAAGAAGGATGTCCAGTAGTCAATGTGGTACTGCTTGTCTTCCTCTGTTGCCAAGTCTTTACGAGTTAAGTCTACCACAGAAAGCGTGATTTTGCTACTGTAAAGCGTGTGGTTTTTTATGTTCAGCATCCGGTAGGTGGCATAAAATTCAGGAGTCTCGGGGAAGAGCGTGAAGTCCAGAAAACCGATCTGGATCACAGGCCGCACTTGAGAGTAAAGCTCTCCTTTGTTGAGGTGATTGAATGTCCGACAAAGATAGGTCAGAGAGCGGTCTGTCCAGTTGTGTTCGTTGATGACCTGCATTTCCAGATTAATGATCCGGTCGTTATTAAAGCTCACCAGGAGATCCATGATGAGAGTCTTTTCGGTGAGGGAGTCCCCCTCATCAAGAGCCGGGATGACTTCCACGGATCTGATCTGTTCCACAGGAAGATGTAGAAGTGAGGCAATCAGGCCCTTTAATGCCTTATTGTTGCGTTGCAAAAATGTTTTAAAGAGATAATCGTTGGTCATGGAGAATTCCACCGGTCCGGTGGCGTTGGCCAATAGGTCTTCAGATGCTAAAGTTTCTGGGAGCAAATCGGTGTGTTCTGCGTGCTCAGATGACGCAATAGTAGAATGATTTTCAGATGCCATAGATGTGTCCTTTCCTTTGTGAGATGGTAAGATTAGAAATGTTTGAAAAGTGCCGGGGGAATTCCCAGCAATGAAGGTAGCTCCACCGGAGCCGGATGATAGAAGTTAATGATAAAAATCAGAATGTGCGAACGACTGCACGAGCTTATTATAAGGCAGTGGGGCAGAACGGTAAAGACCCAATGTGTAAAATTTGAATCAGTGTTGAAAGCAGTAAAAAGAAGTTGGAAATAACAGCCTCAAGCGCACCTCATTATCCTCCCACCACAAAGTAAGGCCGAAAGATTGGGTACAATATCTTTGCGGCACAGCCAAAACAATCGGCCTTGGGAGGAAACAGTCATAAAAAAAAGGAAAAATGACAGGCAGATTTCAGGGACTTATGTCTACCCATGAGGGCGGAATGAAGCACCTTGAGAAGAAGAGTACATAAAATGATTAAGAGATTATGACAATAATGGAGAATAAAGCAGAGGATTCCCGGGTTTGGGGAGCTTTCTTCATTTCGTGCCCTACAAATGCACAATAAAAATCCCCCTATCTTCTTGACGCTGATAAGAACTTATTTTATAATAAATAAGAATATGCAGTGGGGAAGCAAATATCCCACACCGGATAGGAGCGCTTATGATTAAGAGTATGACCGGTTTCGGCAGATGTGAGATTGCCGAGAACAATAGGAAAATCACGGTAGAGATGAAATCCGTCAATCACCGTTATCTGGATGTCAATATCAAGATGCCCAAGAAGCTGAATTTCTTTGAGAGTGCCATCCGAGGTGAACTGAAAAATTATATTTCCAGAGGCAAAGTGGATATCTTCATTACTTACGAGGATTTCACGGAGAATAAGTCCAGCGTCAGATACAATAAGGAGTTGGCGGAGGAATATCTGACCTATTTAAAGCAGATGGCCCAGGACTTTGATCTGGACAATGATATCAGAGTATCCACCCTGTCCAAGTATCCCGACGTGTTTACCATGGAGGAGCAGACTTTAGACGAGGAAGAACTGTGGAAAGAACTGCAGAGCGCAGTGAAGAGTGCTTCCGAGATGTTTGTGCAGACCCGTATTGTGGAGGGCGAGCATTTAAGAGACGACCTGATCGAAAAGCTGGATGGTATGTTAAAGCTGGTGGATTGTGTGTCCGAGCGTTATCCCAAGACTGTAGCTGAGTATAAGGAAAAGCTTACCGAGAAGGTACGTGACCTGCTGGGCGATACTGCAGTTGACGAGGGCAGGCTGCTCACCGAAGTTACTATTTTTGCCGACAGAATTTGTGTGGATGAGGAAACAGTCCGTCTGCGCAGCCATATTGAGACTACAAAGAACACCCTGATGGCAGGGGGCAGCATCGGAAGAAAGCTGGATTTTATCGCCCAGGAGATGAACCGTGAGGCCAACACCATCCTGTCCAAGGCCAATGATCTGGAGACTTCCAATTATGCCATTGAGCTGAAGACTGAGATTGAAAAGGTAAGAGAACAGATCCAGAATATCGAATAGGGAATTTCTATGAACAAACTAATTCATATCGGCTTCGGCAACATCGTCAACACCGGCAAGATCATTGCCATCGTAAGCCCGGAGTCAGCACCTGTCAAGCGCATGGTTCAAAAGGCCAAGGAAAACGGTATGGCTATTGATGCTACTCAGGGGCGTAAGACCAAGTCTGTGCTTGTGATGGAGAACAGCCAGGTGGTGCTTTCAGCACTGCTTCCGGAGACCATTGCAGGAAGAGCCCAGAGTAATCTTGCGGCAGACGAAGAGGCTGAAACAGAGGGTGAAACCACTGAATAAAGCCGGTGCATTGTGTACCATACGAGACAGAAAAGATAAGAGGACATTACAAGTGATTCGTGAAAAAGGAATTTTAATCGTAATTTCAGGTTTTTCCGGAGCAGGCAAGGGTACCCTGGTAAAAAAGATGCTCCGGACCTATGACAATTATGCTTTGTCTATTTCCATGACCACCAGACAGCCCAGAGAGGGTGAACGTGACGGTGTGGAATATTTCTTCACAGATAAGGAACAATTTGAAGAGAATATCGGGCGGGACGGCTTCATAGAGTATGCTTGTTACTGCGGCAATTATTACGGCACTCCCAAGGCTTACGTGGAGGAGCAGTTGGAAGCAGGCAAGGATGTGATCCTGGAGATTGAGATTCAGGGAGCACTTAAAGTGAAAGAGAAATTCCCAGAGAGTCTGTTACTGTTTGTAACACCTCCCAGCGCTGAGGAATTGCAGCGCAGACTGGTGGGCAGAGGCACCGAGACACCTGAGGTGATCGCAAAGCGCCTGGCCCGTGCAAGTGAGGAATCAGAAGGCATTGAAGCCTATGATTATATAGTAGTAAATGATGATCTTGATGTCTGTGTGGCAGAACTCCACGCTATCGTGGATGCAGCCCGCAGAGCACCCGTCAGAAGAGAACAATTTATAAAAGAGATCAGAGAGGAACTGAAAGGTTTCGCGAAAGGAGCAGAATAATGTTACATCCATCTTATTCAGATTTAATGAAAGTAGTAAACAGTGAGGTAGAGCCCGGTGAAGCGCCTGTAGTTAACAGCCGTTATTCCATCGTTATGGCTACTTCCAGAAGAGCAAGACAGCTGATCGACGGCAGCGAGGCGCTGGTAGACAGCAAGGGCAAAAAGCCTCTGTCTGTTGCAGTAGAAGAACTGAATCAGGGCAAAATCAAGATTCTCGGCGATGAGGAATAATTTGCAAATAGTAGCTGGAGCGATTCGCCCCAGCTATTAATTGTTTAACGTGGGGATGGCCTGTGTGGCAGGTGGTTCTCCGTTTGGAAAGGTTGGAATATGAAAATATTGTTTGTATCCCTTGGCTGCGACAAAAACCTGGTGGATTCCGAGATGATGCTGGGCATGCTGCAGGAAAAAGGTTATTCTTTTACGGATGATGAAACCAAAGCGGATATTGCAGTGGTAAATACCTGCTGCTTTATCGGGGATGCCAAGGAAGAAAGTATTAATACGCTCTTGGAGTTGTCTGAACTTAAGGAGAGCGGTCAGCTGAAAGGTCTGATCGCAGCGGGCTGTCTGGCCCAGCGCTATAAAGAGGAGATCCAGGCGGAGATTCCTCAGGTGGATGCCATCATCGGTACCACGGCCATTGAGAGCATCGTGGCTGCGGTGGAGGAAATCCTGGCAGGACACAGCAGCAATCATTATCAGGACATCAACGCCAAGCCTGTTACTGACAAGAAAAGAGTGGTGACTACAGGCGGTCATTTCGCATATTTGAAGATTGCGGAGGGCTGCGGTAAGCACTGTACCTACTGTATTATCCCTAAGGTGCGGGGCAGTTTCAGAAGCGTGCCCATGGAAAGTCTGCTGGCAGAGGCGAGGACGCTGGCTGACAGCGGCGTAAAGGAGCTGATCCTGGTTGCCCAGGAAACCACCCTTTACGGAATGGATCTTTATGGCAAAAAGTGCCTGCCGGATTTGCTGCATGAACTGGCCAAGATTCCCGGTATTTACTGGATCCGCATATTATATTGCTATCCGGAGGAGATTACGGACGAACTGATCGAGGCCATCGCAACAGAGCCTAAGGTGTGTCATTACCTGGACATTCCCATTCAGCATGGTGCCGATCCGGTGCTCAAGAGAATGGGCAGACGCACCGATCAGCAGGAACTGCGGGACATTATCGGGAAATTAAGAGACCGCATTCCGGATATCTGCCTGCGGACCACATTGATCAGCGGTTTCCCGGGAGAGACCCAGGAGGATTACGAGGAACTATACCGCTTTGTAAATGAGATGGAATTTGACCGATTGGGCGTGTTCCCCTATTCCCAGGAGGAAGATACACCGGCAGCCCTTATGCCGGACCAGGTTCCGGAGGAGATTAAGCTTCTGCGCAGGGACGAGCTGATGGAGCTTCAGCAGGAGATTGCTTTTGAAAAAGCGGAAGGAATGATCGGGCAGGTGCTGACCGTTATGATCGAAGGAAAAGTGGCGGATGAGGACACTTACGTGGCCAGAACCTACCGCGACGCTCCTAATGTGGACGGCTTCCTGTTTTTAAATACCACGGCAAGTCTCATGACAGGAGATTTTGTAAAAGTATTGGTAGTAGATGCCAATGAATATGATTTAATAGGAGAGATGTATCATGAGTAAGACAAAGATGAATTTACCCAACCAGCTTACAATTTTCAGATGTATTTTAATTGTTCCCTTTGTAATTTTGCTTTTGAATGGTTTTGACCTGATTTCTCTGGCTATCTTTATCATTGCCAGCCTGACCGATCTGGCGGACGGCAAGATTGCCAGAAAGTATAATCTGGTGACTAATTTCGGTAAGTTTATGGATCCCCTGGCAGACAAACTGTTGGTGTGTTCCGCGCTGATCATCCTGATCCAGCTGGGCAGAATTCCCTCCTGGGTAGTACTTATTATCATTGCCAGAGAGTTTATCATTACCGGATTCCGTACAGTGGCCTCCGACAAGGGTGTAGTGATTGCAGCCAGCTATTGGGGGAAGTATAAGACCACTTTCCAGATGATCATGGTATGTCTGATGCTTGCCAATTTTGCATTTTTGCAGATCGTTACTGATATTGTAATGTGGATCGCGGTGGCTCTGACTGTGATATCTTTGGTGGATTACCTGTGGAAAAACAAGAACGTTTTGAGTGATGTGAAATAACAATGTGCATGTGGAATAAAAGTGTGCCATTGTCATCTTATATCTGAAGAGTGAGGAGATATTATGACAGTTGAAATTATTTGCGTTGGAACAGAGCTCCTGCTTGGAAATATTGTAAATACAAACGCCGCATATTTGGCGGAAAAGTGTGCCGGTCTGGGACTTTCCTGTTTCTTTCAGACGGTAGTCGGCGACAATGAGGACCGCCTTACACAGGTGCTTACCTGCGCCATGGACCGCTCTGATATTGTGATCTTGTCTGGTGGCCTGGGTCCCACGGAAGATGATCTGACCAAGGAAGTGGCGGCGAAGGTGTGCGGCAAGGAATTGTTCCTGGATGAGAATACCCATGAGAGGATTGTGGAGTATTTTGTGGCAAGGGATATCACCCCTACCGTCAACAATTGGAAACAGGCCCTGATTCCCGAGGGAGCCATCGTGCTGGACAATGAGAACGGTACTGCGCCGGGCGTGATCATAGAGGCTGAAAAAGCAAAAGTAATCCTTTTGCCCGGACCTCCCAATGAGCTGATTCCTTTGTTTGAAGACAAGGTTGCTCCCTATCTGGAGAAACTGACTCCGGGAGTGATCCGCTCCCAGACCATAAAGATCTGCGGTATAGGTGAGAGCCAGGCGGAGACCATGATGCTTGATCTGATCGACAGCCAGACCAATCCCACCATTGCTACCTATGCAAAGACCGGTGAAGTGCATATCCGTGTGACGGCAGCAGCGGAAGACGAAAAGGCGGCAGGAAAGCTGCTCAAGCCTGTTGTAAAAGAATTAAAGGCCCGTTTCGGACAGAATGTTTACACCACGGAAGAGGGTGTTACCCTGGAAAAGGCTGTGGCAGATCTGCTGCTTGGAAGTGACCTGACTATTACGTTTGCGGAGTCCTGTACCGGCGGTATGCTGTCCGCAAGATTGGTCGGGGTATCCGGCGTATCGGATTGTTATAAAGCGGGATTTGTCACCTACTCCAACAAGGCTAAGAGAAAGTTTTTGGGAGTGAAAAAGCATACCCTTGATAAGCATGGTGCAGTCAGTGAACAGACAGCGGAGGAGATGGCCAAGGGCGCAGCCCTGGCAGCCAAAGCGGATGTGGCTGTAGCCATCACAGGCATTGCAGGACCGGATGGTGGTACCAAGGTCAAGCCTGTTGGACTGGTTTATATTGCTTGCTATGTGAAAGGCAAAGTTACCGTTGAAAAATACCAGTTTAAGGGTAACCGTTCCAAGGTCCGGGAGAGCGCGGTTTCATCGGCATTAGGGCTGACAAGACGATGTATTTTAGAATATTTCAGCAAAGTTACATTTGACAAGAAGTGATAATCTGCAGAAAAACCAATCACTATAATAATAAAGGCGCTTCCCGTAATCGTGTGAGATTTGGGAAACACCTTTTATTTTGCTTATGCTTTGTTTGAGAAGATATTATAATTTAGAAACCTTACATTTCGGAAATCTTCTTGATTCTGTCGTAAGCGGTCTGTAAAAATTCTCTTGCAGACATGTCCTGATATCTGCTGTTGCCAAGCTCCAGCATCAGGCAGCCTTCGTATCCGTACTCATTCAGCTTGTCCATCATTTTCTGGAAATCACAAGTGCCGTCAAAGGGGAGCATATGCAAGTCATTGTCGCCTACCTTTTCCCAACCTCTGCCGGGATTATCATGGATATGGGTGGCGATCACATTGTGAGTGAAAATATCCATCCAGCAAACGGTCTTGGTGTAGCAGTGCTCATGGCCGTTGTCGTAGCAGAATTTTACGCAGTCACGTTTTTCATATCTGTCCACAAAGTATGCAACATTACCGGTCTTACGCAGATTTTCAAAAGCTGCAATAACACCATTTTTCTCGCAATAGTCTACGATTGCATCAAATCTGGCAAGGCCCAGATCGTTGATCTCGGGGGTATCCCAGCCGGAAGATACGTGAAGAATAACGGCCGGTACGTTGCAGGCTGCAGCAGCGTCGATGGCGTCGATCATGCCATTGTAAACAGTCAGATATGCGTCGCCTTCCAGCCACATATTGTTGATGCCGGAAAAAGGAGCATGAATAAATTCATAAGTAAGTCCTAATGTGTCTGCCTTCTCTTTCATTCTCTGAGTGGTTTCTACACTGTAAGTATCGGTAAAAAAGCTGTCAAAACCAATTTCTTTCATAAGGTCCAGAGTATCTACGGGATCTGCACCTGCGATGCACTCTGCAATAATACCAAGTTTTCTTTTCATTATGATTCTCCTTTGTACGAGTATTCTTTGAGAACGACTCGTTGTTAGTAATGTTGTTAAAACGCACAAGACTATAGTAGTATCGGACTATGATTTTGTCAATGGTTTACTTGTAGTCATGAACCTCATCATTGCCGAAGCATTCGCAGAATCTGGCAGAAAATGCGGGGGGCTCATCCTTCACATACAGATGGGAAATGTCGCCGAAGGACAGCGTACGGAAAGAAGCGATGCCTTCCCGGCGCTCTTCGGTGACAACTGTGGTCACCGAGGTAGGAGCTGCACAGGTACCATGCCAGAGGATCATGGGAGATACACTGAGCAGATGACTGAGCAGTACACATTCCAGTCCAAAGTGACAGAAGAAGACGAAGGTATCATTGTTCTGCTTTTCTACTCTGTAAAGCTTGCCATCTCTGTGGTAGCCCAGTTCAGCAAGAAGAGCATCGAAATTTTCACAGACCCATTTGTATTCTTCTTTGACACCGTGTTCTTTCATAATATCAGTGTCATACCAGGTATCATAGTGGAAGTATTTTTCCTCCACCATCCAGTCCTGAGGAAGCCAGTCCCAGGTGGGCTGAAGCTTGCCGGGAATCTCGGGTCTCTCCATGCGGATGGCAAATTCCCGCAGCCATTCTTTCTGAATGGCTGTGCGGTTCATTTTATTTAAGGTAACAGCAGCGGTATCCTTGGCTCTGCCCAAAGGAGAAACAAAAAATTCTTTTACGTCCATCCGGGCAATCTTTTCGGATAAGTATTCTGCTTCTTTCCAACCTTTATCGGTCAGGGAGTCAATAGCGTAGTTGGGGTCGCCGTGACGGATAAATATTAATTTCATGATTATAAATCCTTTTTGTTAAAGGGTTAAAACGCCCTGTGAAATTTAGAAGCAGGTGAAAGCGCCGTCTACCAGGATGTCAGCACCGGTTGTGAAGGAGCTGCAGTCGCCGGCCAGGTAAACTACGATAGCCTGAAGCTCTTCGGGAGTACCCAGACGATGTACGGGAGACAGACGGTTCCACTCACCGATGTTGGGGGAACTTGCGGTCAGATCGGTACCGATATATCCGGGGCTGATGGAGTTAACGCGGATGCCTCTGGTAGCCCATTCGATAGCCAGGGATTTGGTCAGCTGGATAACGCCTGCCTTGGAAGCATTGTAGGAACACTGAGGCTGGGGAACGTTTACAATATGTCCGGACATGGAAGCGGTGTTGATGATACTGCCGCCCTTGCCCTGCTTGAGCATCTGCTTGCCGGCAGCCTGTGCGGTCAGGAATACGCCGGTCAGGTTTACGTCGATTACCTTCTGCCAATCATTAAGGGTCATTTCTTCTGCGGGAATGTTGTTGCCGATACCTGCGTTACAGAATGCAATATTCAGCTCGCCGAAGTTTTCAACGATCACATCGATCATGTTGTTTACGTCATCAGGGGAGGTAACGTCTGCTTTGATAGCCAGGGTCTTAACGCCCAGTTCAGCGATCTCTGCAGCAGTTTTCTGTGCGGTTTCCAGGTCCATGTCAACGATTGCTACATCTGCGCCTGCCTCAGCAAGTGCGGTTGCAACGCTCTTACCGATGCCTCTTGCACCGCCGGTAACAAAGGCCTTTTTGCCGTCAAGTCTCATTTTTTCAAGAATACCCACTTTTAAAATCCTCTCTTTCTTTTTTAGAAGTAAAACATTAAAAACTTTTGTTAAATGATTTTCTATATGCATTTATTTAATTGTACGCTTAACACTTCCTGTTGTCAATAGAACACAAGGGATGGGTTTATCCGACGCAGTACGCTCTTTTGTCTTGCATATCACAGGATTTTGTGGTACATTTTTAGTGTCTGAAAATTCTTGAAACAAATTATATAGTCATTCTATCATTCCGGCATTTCGCCAATCGTTTCAGAAAAGACAAATTAGAGAAAAGTTTGGGAGGGATGCCTTTGAGGGATGTTTAACGGACAGGAAAAAGTGTACTGTTTAGAAGCGTAAAAAATTAAGTTTACGTGTAATAAATGAGAAAAACGCAAATTAAGTGTTGACAAAAACGAACAAATGTTTTATTCTGATAAAAACAGAACATTTGTTCCTTGTGAGAAGGAGATTATTATATGGAAAAGAATGAAAAATTGAGAGCGTTGGATGCGGCCCTGAATCAGATTGAGAAGCAATACGGAAAGGGCGCTGTTATGAAATTGGGCGATCCTGCTGCACAGATGAATGTAGAGACCATTCCCACCGGCTCCCTGAGCCTTGACATCGCATTGGGATTAGGCGGTATCCCCAAGGGGAGAATTGTAGAGATCTATGGTCCTGAGTCCAGTGGTAAGACTACTGTTACATTACATATGATCGCAGAGGTGCAGAAGAGAGGCGGTATTGCCGGCTTTATTGATGCAGAGCATGCCCTGGATCCCGTGTACGCTAAAAATATCGGGGTAGATATTGACAATCTGTATATTTCTCAGCCCGATAATGGTGAGCAGGCTCTTGAGATTACAGAGACTATGGTACGTTCCGGTGCTATTGATATTGTAGTAGTGGACTCTGTTGCTGCTCTGGTACCCAAGGCTGAAATCGATGGAGATATGGGAGACAGCCACGTAGGTCTGCAGGCCCGTCTGATGTCCCAGGCGCTTCGTAAGCTTACTGCTGTGATCAGCAAGACCAACTGTACTGTTATTTTCATCAACCAGTTGCGTGAAAAAGTTGGTGTAATGTTTGGTAATCCTGAGACTACCACCGGCGGTCGTGCCCTGAAGTTCTATTCCTCCGTACGTCTGGATGTGAGAAGAATCGAATCCCTGAAGCAGGGCGGTGAGGTGATCGGTAACCGTACCCGCGTAAAAGTTGTGAAGAATAAGATTGCCCCTCCTTTCAAAGAGGCGGAATTTGATATTATGTTCGGCGAAGGTATTTCTATGGTAGGAGATATTCTGGATCTGGCCGCCGGTTGTGATGTGATCGTTAAGTCCGGTGCCTGGTATGCCTATGCGGGCAACAAGATCGGCCAGGGCCGTGAGAATGCCAAGCAGTTTTTGAGAGACAACCCTCAGATTTGTGAAGAGGTGACCCAGAAGGTGCGTGCTCATTACAATCTGAACAGTTCTGCCATAGAGCAGGCTGAGTAGTCCATGATAGTTACAGATATTCAAGAGTTGTCTAAAAGCCGCAGTAAAATAGTTCTTGATCAGGAATTCGCCTTTGTATTGTACAAAGGCGAATTGCGTCAATACAGCATAAAATTGGGACAAGAATTTTCGGAAGAAGCTTATCGGGAGATTATGACAGAGGTGCTTCCCAAACGCGCAAAACTGCGTGCTATGAATCTCCTGAAGAGCAGGACTTATACCACGGCGCAGCTTCGCATAAAGCTGCAGCAGGGCGGATACCCTGAAACAGTGATTAGGGAAGCCCTGGAGTATGTGGCATCCTTTCATTATACAGATGACTTGCGTTATGCAGTAGATTTCATTACAGACAATGAGCATCGCAAATCCCGTTTCCGCATAGAACAGGATCTGCGCGGCAAGGGGATTCCCGCAGAAGTAATTGAACAGGCCTGGCAGGAATGGCAGGCAAATGGCGGCACGCAGGATGAGGATGCAATGATTGAAGCGCTCCTTCGAAAAAAGAATTATGATCCGGAGAGGACCGATATAAAAGAGCAGCAGAAAGTGTATGCGTTCCTGATGCGGAAAGGATTTTCGGGGGAAAAGATCAGCAGGGCTATGCGTAAAGATTTCTGATAATTGGAAAACTATTACAACATTTTAATGCGATATTGCGACTTTCACTTGACATTACGCTCTTTTCCGTATAAAATTTAAGTGTTGTAATTTGCTTGTAATATTGAGTATACAATGAAAACTAAATAAGGAGGTGCTCCTGTAGTGACCGCTAATATGATCGTAGTATTAGTTATCTGTGTCCTTGTAGCCGTGGCACTTACCGCAGTGATTACAGCATATGTTACTACTTCTATTCAGAAGAAGAATGCTGCAAATACAATCGGTAGCGCTGAGGAAAAGGCAAGAGAGATCATCGATGAGGCCCTTAAAACTGCAGAAACCAAGAAACGCGAGTCCCTGCTTGAGGTAAAGGAAGAGTCCATTCGTACCAAGAATGAACTTGACAAGGAGATCAAGGAGAGAAGAGCAGAAGCGCAGAGATATGAGCGCAGGGTTCAGCAGAAGGAAGAGAACATCGATAAAAAAGCAGATGCACTGGAAAAGCGCGAGTCCGGCTTGGCAGCGAAAGAGGAATCTCTCAATCGCATGAAAGAAGAAGTATCCAAACTGAACGAGCAGCGAGTGCAGGAACTGGAGCGAATTTCCGGATTAACCTCTGAACAAGCAAAAGATTACTTATTGAAAATTGTTGAAGACGAAGTAAAACATGAAACGGCTGTGATTATCAAGGAATATGAGAGTCGCGCCAAAGAAGAAGCAGAAAAGAAAGCAAAGGAATATGTAGTGACTGCTATTCAGAGATGTGCTGCAGACCACGTATCTGAGACTACTATTTCCGTTGTACAGCTTCCGAACGATGAAATGAAGGGAAGAATCATCGGTAGAGAGGGTAGAAATATCCGTACCCTGGAGACCATGACCGGCGTTGATCTGATCATCGATGATACGCCTGAAGCAGTTATTCTTTCAGGTTTTGACCCTATTCGCCGTGAGGTGGCAAGAATTGCCCTTGAAAAATTAATCGTAGATGGACGTATCCATCCTGCCAGAATTGAAGAAATGGTAGAAAAGGCGCAAAAAGAAGTAGAAGTAATGATTAAAGAAGAGGGTGAAGCAGCTCTCATGGAGGTTGGTGTCCATGGCATTCATCCTGAACTTATCAGATTACTTGGTAAGATGAGATTCAGAACCAGTTATGGTCAGAATGCATTAAAGCATTCCATTGAGGTAGCATTGTTGTCAGGCTTGCTTGCCGCAGAGATGGGACTTGATGTGAGATTGGCCAAGAGAGCAGGTCTGTTGCATGACATCGGTAAATCCGTTGACCATGAAATGGAAGGCTCCCATATCCAGCTGGGTGTTGAACTCTGTAGAAAATACAAAGAGAATGCTACTGTTATCAATGCAGTAGAATCTCACCACGGTGATGTGGAACCTACTTCCCTGATTGCATGTATTGTACAAGCTGCGGATACAATCTCTGCTGCAAGACCGGGAGCTAGAAGGGAAACATTAGAAACCTATACTAGCAGATTAAAACAATTAGAAGAAATAACAAACAATTTCAAAGGTGTAGACAAATCTTTTGCTATTCAGGCAGGTCGTGAAGTTCGTGTTATGGTAGTGCCCGAGCAGATTTCAGATGCCGATATGGTTCTGTTAGCACGTGATATCTCCAAGCAGATTGAAGCTGATTTGGAATATCCCGGACAGATCAAGGTAAATGTGATCCGTGAGAGCCGCGTAGTAGATTACGCCAAGTAATACCATACGACAGTTTGAAGAATTACAATTAAAATTTCATAAGATTGAAAGACCGTTATACCGTAGAGGTACAGCGGTCTTTTTTACTTTGCAGGAAAGACCTTGTCACATTAACGTGTGAAAGCTCTTCCTGCAAAGCAAAACCCTCCGGGAGGATGCGCAGCTCGCGGAAAAGAAGTTTGCCTTTCAGGCACCGCTCGCACGCTGAGAGTCCGCAAGCGGACTCTTTGTTCTGATCTGTTTTTCTTTCTTCTCTATTTTGTAAAAAAAGCTTGTACAATTTACTATCTTGTAGTATCATATTCGAAACGTATAATTGTATACAATTATCCAATCTGATATTTTCTCAAATGTACAGGTTTTTATAGAGAAACTTTATAGCTCTGATAGTAAACACGCACGGAGAATGTGCAGCAGTTGATTATAGAAGAGAGTAAAGAAGAATGCTTAGGGCAACATATAAGGATTGGATTATTACAAGGAGTAGGATTATGAAAACATATCAGGAAATGACTAGAGAAGAACTTTTAACATTACAGCAGCAGTTGACTGCAGAATATAATGATGCCAAGGCCAAGGGACTTAAGCTTGACATGTCCCGTGGAAAGCCTGCAGCAGATCAGCTGGATATGTTTATGGGTTTTATGGATACATTGAATGCAGAAAGTTGCATGAAGACTGAAGCGGGTATGGATGTGCGCAATTATGGTGGTTTGGACGGTATTCCCGAAGCTAAGAAGCTTATAGGTGATTTGATGGGTGTCAGTGCAGACAATGTGATCGTTTGCGGCAATTCCAGTTTGAATATTATGTATGACACTGTTTCACGCTCAATGACTCACGGTGTAATGGGAAGTACACCCTGGTGTAAATTGGACAAAGTAAAATTCCTGTGCCCGGCTCCCGGATATGACAGACATTTTGCAGTAACACAGCACTTCGGGATTGAGCTGATCACTGTCCCCATGACGCCCCAGGGACCTGATATGGATATGGTCGAGAAGCTGGTAACAGAAGATGCAGCTGTGAAAGGTATCTGGTGTGTGCCCAAGTATTCCAATCCTCAGGGATACTCTTATTCTGATGAGACTGTAAAAAGAATGGCAGCCCTTAAGCCTGCTGCAGAGGATTTCAGAATTTATTGGGACAATGCTTATGCGCTGCATCATTTGTATGATGATAAACAGGATGAGATTCTGGAAATTCTGTCTGAATGTGAAAAGGCCGGAAATCCGGATATGGTGTATGAATTCTGTTCTACCTCCAAAATTTCTTTCCCGGGCTCAGGTATTGCCGCCATTATCTCGTCGAAGGCTAATCTGGATGCTGTCCGCAAGAGCATGACTATTCAGACAATCGGTTATGACAAGATCAACCAGCTGCGTCATGTGCGTTATTTTAAAAATGCGGATGGCGTAAAAGCCCATATGAGAAAGCATGCTGATTTGATTCGGCCTAAATTTGAAACAGTGCTTAACGTACTTGACAGAGAACTGAGCGGTTTGGGTATTGGTGAGTGGACAAAGCCTATCGGTGGTTATTTTATTTCTTTTGATACTTGTGAAGGCTGTGCAAAAGCAGTGGTTGCAAAGTGTAAGGAAGCAGGTGTGGTGCTGACCGGTGCTGGCGCAACATATCCCTACAAGCAGGACCCCAAAGACTGCAATATCCGAATCGCTCCCACTTATCCAACCAAGGAAGAGATGGAGATGGCGGCTGAGTTGTTTGCCCTTTGTGTGAAATTGGTTACTGTAGAGAAAATGTTAGTACAGGCATAGCGGAAACGTGCTTTTCTGTATAGAGTCATAGGTATGCAAGAGTGCAAGTGGCAGGAAAAATGTAAATAGAGAAAACACTTGAGGAGAACATTTTATGGAAGAACACAAGCGTTTAAACAGAGAACTGGTTGCGGCAGGCAAGCTGTTTGACTATTATCAGGACACTATGCTGATACCCAACGGGAACACAGCAAGATGGGACTTTTTGGACTTTAAAGGAGCGGCTGCAGTGGTGGCTGTGAAAGAAGACGGGAAACTGTTGATGGTGAGACAGTACCGCAATGCCATTGAGCGGGAAACGCTGGAGATACCTGCAGGGGCCTTGAACAGCAAAGAGGAGCCTACGGAGATCGCGGCCCGAAGAGAATTGGAAGAAGAGACCGGTTACCAATGTGGTGAATTGGAAATGCTGGCTTCCATATATCCGGGTGCCGCCTTCAGCAATGAAAAGATTGACATTTATCTGGCCGGAAATCTGAAAAAAGGAGTGCAGCATCTGGACGAGGATGAAATGATCAATGTGGAAAGCTACACATTGGAAGAACTAAAGCAGATGATTTATGATTGCCGGCTCCAGGATGCCAAGACCATCTGCGGTATCATGACCTATGCTTCCAAATATGGTTTGTAAGAGAAAAACGTAATTTGCTATACCTCTGCCGCATATACTGAAAGAGGACTGTGGCCCGAAACAGCACACAGAGCAAAGGGGCGGGCATTAAATGGCTTGGAATATGCGGATCAGGCGGAAAATCAGCTTTGGCAATAAGCTTCCGCTGGGACTTCTGTTTTGGACAGGGGTTCTGGCGGGTATTATTGTGATGAATTTAGGAAAGAGCATTTTGTTGGACGATACGGGATTGTTGGATGAATACACTTTGTATCATATGAAGTACATGACCGTGGACAGCGGAGCTCTTTTTTATTATGTCTTGTGGCTGCGCATGAAAACTGTACTGATATTGATTGTTTTTGCCACTACATATCTGGGCATGGCAGTTTGCACAGGAGCCACAGTGTGGTATGGTTTTTCTGTTGGGGCATTCACCTCCGCGCTTATGATGCAGTACGGTCTGAAGGGGATCGTTTTTGGCGTGCTGAGCGTGTTCCCGCAGATGTTGTTATATGTTCCTGCCGCTGTGGCTTTGCTTCGGTGGTGTGTGCAGCTGAACAGATTCATCTATTTTCAGCGTGAAGCGACCTCCGATGTGGAAAAAAAAGTACCGCTGTCCCGCAGAATTGTGCGCTTGCTGGGAATATTGGGCTTGGTCGTGTTGGGCTGCCTGGCAGAGAGCTTTATCAATCCGGAAATTATGGAATGGTTGTTGAATATATTTTAAAAAGCTGCTTAAAGGGAACTCCTCAGAGCGGCTTTTTTGATTAAGAGAATAATCCTCCTATAACTCTGGCAAAATTGTTTCATAATGGCAGAAAAATTTTAGAAAACATAAAAAAAGAGGTGCAGAATTAGACGGTTTTACATGATGTCTAAATACCTCTGTATTTGAAGGGGATAAACGTGTTAACGTTAAAATGTCAGCGTAAAATCATCACAAAGAAAAATAGGGAGAGCACATAAGATGGGAGAGAAAGTATATGCAATATGAAAAAGAAGAAGCGAAAAAACAAGAAGGAATAACCCGGGCGTATATGGAATACAGCAAACGAGTGAGGATATTTATTCAGTCCGGTATTAGAGATGAGAGGGCGGTGGAAGATATACTGCAGGATGTTTTTATGGAGGCACTGCGAAAGTATGATGTTTTCAGTGTACACCCGAAACAAATCGGTTGGTTGTATCGTACTGCACGATATAAGATGCAGGAATATATAAGAAAAAATGAATACAGCCAACATATGGTAGTAGGCAGTCAAGATGAGCATGAAGAGTTGGGAGCACATGAAAATGGTTATTTTGCATGTGAGTTCAACCAGACGCTAAAAGAAGTGCTATCGGAGGAAGAACTAAAACGGTTCAAACGTTTTTTTGTTTGGGGATACAGTGTGGAAGAGTTGGCAATCAGAGAAGGAGTCACAGTGAACAATATGCGCGTCCGTCTAACAAGACTGAAACAGAAAATATTAAAAGAAATATAGGATGTACAATCGGAAACAAGGAGAAAAGGAAAAAATAAAAATGGATAAGAAGAATAGAAAGAATAAGAAGAATTTAATGGAATGTAATGATAGAGAACAGATGATAAAAGATGCCCAAGAAAAACTGCGTTGGTATGCTTTGGAGGCCTCAGAAGAAGAATTTGATGAGGAAGAAGTTGACAAGTTAGTGATTTTTCTGGAAAAAGAAGAAGCGGAATTTTGGGCAAAAAAAGTTGGCGATAAGAAGATTATTGGATTTAATCGCTGGGGAATTACGGCTGCAGTTATAATAGGAGTGTTAGGATTGACCATTGCAGGTGCATCTATGAATTCTGCGCAGGCTTGGGAGGCAGAAGGATTCTTTAATCGGCTACGCCGGGATAAGGAAGGACAGACGATGATCACATCACCGGATGGATTGGGTATGGATGTGGAACAACCAGAGTATTATTACGAACTTGAGGATGTGCCGGAGGAATATCAAAAGTACTTATTTGTATCAGATATCATTAGTGAGTTGGGAGAAGGAGAACTGGATGGTATCGTTGTGGAGAATAGTGACGCCTTTCAGAAAGTACGTGAATCCTGGTATGTTAAGGGAAATAAAAAACTGAGTGCAGGAGTTGTAATTTATGAAGGGGAAGTACGAGTGGTGAGAGACAAATATGATCAATATAGATATCAATATTCCTATAGTGTAGATAATTATGAACATGATATTTTTGAAAAGGAAGACGCTAATGGAGAAAAGGAATATTCTATTTTCTTCTATGATAAAAATAAAAAGTATTTTGTTGCAGGTCAATTGGATGTGGAGAGGATGAAAGAACTGGCAATAGAGTATATGAATTTTGTGATAAAGTAAAAAATAGAAAATATGTAGAGTCTTTGTAATTTTTACTTCTTTTTTGTCATGTATAAGTAGAAGAGTAAATTAGAGATATTTGTTGTGAAAGGAGATGGGTATCTCTCTTCGGCTAAAATCATAACAATCAAAGAAAAGGAGGCAAATGATGAAAGGATTCGTTTTAAAGAAAGTGCAGAGAACAGTGAGTGTAATGTTGATGACATTATTTATTGTCTCGACGGTACCAATGGATGTGCAGGCAGCCGAGTTGGAGATGAGAAAAGAGAATGAAGTAAAAGAGTTAATAATGATTCCGCTGGAACAAAGGGAGGGTGAAAATGAGACAAACAGCAGTATCAGAACCCTTCTGTTTAATTGTTTCATAAGTGTGTATTGTGGTAGCAGTGGAATGGAAATTGCGTTCAATACAGATTGTGTACAAACAGCAAGCAGAATTGGCGTAAAGGATATTGTAATTAAACAAAAGGTATGGTATGGATGGAAGACGGTTGCAACTTCAGCGGGGGGATACCTTACAAATGTGGATATGTTTGTAGGAGAAATCGTTTTTACAAATGCCATCAAGGGTGAAACATACCGTATCACCTGCACACACTATGCCGATGCTGACGAGTATACAGAAGTGCATAATGAATTAGATATTGTTTTTACATACTAATGTAAAAGAAAAAGCAATTAATCACATTGATAAAAGCAAAAGAGAAAGGGGTGAACGCCCATGAGGCGTTTCTGGTTTGGCAGTCCTTTGATTGCGTCCGCTGGGTATAATGCCCAGTGCGAACTGCTTGAGGTGGAGTTCGTGCAGAATGGAAAGATTCTGCAGTATGCGAACGTGCCGGAAGAAATCTGGTACCGGTTCAGGCAGGAGCGGTGTCCGGAAGCCTTTTTTCATAAGTACATAAAGGGGGCTTACAGGGAAAAGCTGATGGCAAGGAAGCAGTCTAAGGTCACTGAAGAGGACAAAAAAGTTGACAATTTGAGGTAAAATCAGTAAGTGACGGACGAAGAACTGCCGAAATGTAAAAAAGGACATTTTTCTATGTCCTTTTTTCATTTTTGTCTTTCCCAAAAAACCGGAATATGCTATACTGTTAAAAAGCATGAAAATGCGGTGTCTGGGATGAGCTTATTGCCGGACATTGATATTGATAAGAAAGTGAGAGATTGAGTATGCGCAGAATCTTACTGAAATTAAGTGGTGAAGCTCTTGCAGGCCCCAAGAAGACGGGCTTTGATGAGGAAACTGTCAGAAAAGTGGCTCTGCAGGTGAAAGAATTGGTGGATCAGAATATCCAGGTGGGTATTGTGATCGGTGGAGGCAATTTCTGGCGCGGACGTTCCAGCGAGAATATTGACCGTACCAAGGCTGACCAGATTGGTATGCTGGCGACCATTATGAACTGTATTTATGTGTCTGAGATTTTCCGTTCTGTGGGAATGATGACCAATATTCTGACTCCCTTTGAATGCGGTTCCTTTACAAAGCTGTTTTCCAAGGACAGAGCAAACAAGTATTTTGAGAAGGGCATGGTTGTATTTTTTGCAGGCGGCACAGGACATCCCTATTTCTCTACAGACACTGGCGTAGTGCTGCGTGCCATTGAAGTTGAGGCGGAAGTGATCCTGTTAGCTAAGTCTATTGATGGTGTGTACGATGACGATCCCAACAAGAATCCTGCTGCCAAGAAGTATGACGAGGTGACAATCGACGAAGTAATCGCCAAGAATCTGCAGGTGGTAGATATGACTGCATCTATTCTGGCAAGGGACAACAAGATGCCTATGATGGTATTCGGACTGAATGAGGAGAACAGTATTGTCAATACTGTTACCGGTAAGTTCACCGGCACTAAGGTCATTGTATAAGTTGACGGGTGCGACAACGCAGTTCACAAAAGGCGTTAGACAGAAGAGAACTTACACATAGAAACACTTAGAAAATAAAAGAACCGTATTTACGGTGAAATGGAGGAAATATGAGCGCTAGATTACAGGTTTACGAAGACAAAATGAAGAAGGCTTATGAGTATCTCGAGGCTGATTACATGGGTATCCGTGCAGGACGTGCAAACCCCCATGTATTAGACAAGCTGCGTGTGGATTACTACGGTTCTCCCACTCCCATTCAGCAGGTTGGTAACGTTACTGTTCCCGAGGCACGTATCATTCAGATTGCTCCCTGGGAGAAATCTCTGTTGAAACCCATTGAGAAGGCTATTCTGACTTCCGATATCGGTATCAATCCTTCCAACGACGGCAGCGTGATCCGTCTGGTATTCCCTGAGCTTACTGAGGAGCGCAGAAAAGACCTGGTTAAGGATGTTAAGAAGAAAGCTGAGGAGGCTAAGGTTGCTGTCCGCAATATCAGACGTGACGGTAACGATGCATTAAAGAAGCTGGGCAAATTTTCTGAGGTATCTGAGGATGAAGTAAAGCAGCTGGAAGAGAAGCTGCAGAAGATCACAGACAAGTTCATCAAGGAGATTGATACTTTGATGGAAGCTAAGTCAAAGGAGATCATGACAGTTTAGTGCGAACTGCGGGGGGCGGAGATGCGTAAGCTTTTCTGTCCCTTTTTGTACAATTTGCAGCTGTTTAGAGTCGGCTGGGCTTTGGAATGGAGAGTATTATGAAAGAAAATCTGAAAATGCCGAATCACGTGGCCATCATATTGGATGGCAACGGCAGATGGGCCAAGGCTAAGGGTCTGCCTCGCAATTACGGACATGTGCAAGGTGCCAAGACCGTTGAAGAAATCTGTGAAGTGGCTTACAAGATGGGGATCCAGTACCTGACAGTGTATGCTTTTTCCACGGAGAACTGGAATCGCCCCCAGGATGAAGTGGATGCGCTGATGAAGCTGCTGCGCAATTATATGAAGAACTGCCTGAAGACTGCTGAAAAGAATCGTATGTGCGTAAGGGTATTGGGCGATAAGACCAGGCTGGATGAGGATATCCGTACCAGAATTGAAGAACTGGAGGAGGCCACCAAGAATAATGACGGTCTTCATTTCCAGATTGCCATCAACTACGGCGGTCGTGATGAACTGGTTAGGGCTACGAAAAAACTGGCGGAAAAGATTGCTTCCGGAGCATTGGCACCGGAGGATATCAATGAGGCAAGTGTCAGCAGTTTTCTGGATACTGCAGGGATTCCTGATCCGGATCTGCTGATCCGCACCTGCAATGAGCAGAGAATTTCCAATTTCCTGCTGTGGCAGCTGGCTTACACGGAGTTTTATTTTACACCGGTACCCTGGCCGGATTTTACAAAAGAAGAATTGGTAAAGGCTGTGGAGGCATATAATCGTAGAGACAGAAGATATGGCGGCCTGAAGGAGGAATAGTTCCATGTTTCGGACCAGATTATTAAGCGGAATCGTATTAGTCATTCTGGCATTACTGACACTGAGCAGCGGCGGTGTGTTGCTTTTGCTGGCATTGGGGATGATATCCATGATCGCATACCGTGAACTGACCAAGGCTCTGCTTTGTGCAACAGACGGGAAAAAAGTGAATACCCTGGAGACTGCGGGATTGGTTGGCGTTGCGCTCTACTATGTGACGGTATATTTTGCCAGTCAGTGGAATTTGCAGCTGATGTGTATTGTGGGAGTGTTTATGGCGCTGATGTTTATCTATGTGTTCACATTCCCGAAATTTCAGGCATCCCAGGTGCTGGGGGCATTTTTTGCTTTCATGTACGCGCCGGTGATGCTGTCCTTTGTGTATCTGACCCGCGAAAGCGCCTTTGGCGTTTATATGGTGTGGCTGATCCTGCTCAGTGCCTGGGGAAGTGATACCTGTGCATATTGCGTGGGAATGCTGATCGGTAAGAAAAAAATATTCCCCGTATTGAGCCCTAAGAAATCTCTGGAGGGATGCATCGGCGGCGTATTGGGTGCAGCACTTTTGGGTGGCCTGTACGGCTACTTCTTTGTAGAGCAGCAGCTGCCTGATCAGGAAGTGACGGGCATTATTGCCTTTATCTGCGCAGTCGGCGCAGTGATGAGCATGGTGGGAGACCTGGCGGCCTCCGCTATCAAGCGTAATCATAACATCAAAGACTATGGCAAACTCATCCCCGGCCACGGCGGCATCATGGACCGTTTCGACAGCATGATCGTCACCGCACCCATGATATACTTCCTGACCATGTTGATGATCAGATTATGATTATACTAAATATTTTATTGAAGCTACTTGTTGATTAAATGAATGTTACATCAATACACTAGGGAGAGTGTGTACCATGTTCTGCTAAGCAGGCCTTAAAAAACGTCGGCGCTTAACGAGGTTTTTTCGAGTTTAGCGTCCGTTACATTTTTTGCGGGGCGCAAGCGTCCTGCGTGTAGAATATGGTGCACACTCTCCTGGAAAGAGAGAAAACATGAAGAACATTGCAGTCCTGGGCTCCACCGGTTCCATCGGAACCCAGACCCTGGAAATTGTGAGAAATAATCCTGACCTGCAGGTAGCGGCACTGGCTGCAGGCAGCAGTGTGGATCTGATAGAAGCACAGATCAGAGAATTTAGCCCTAAGCTTGCAGCTATGTGGAGTGAGGAAGCAGCGGCTGAACTTCGCAGCCGCGTGGCTGATCTGCCTGTGAAGGTAGTGGCAGGCATGGACGGTCTTCTGGAAATTGCAGTGATGCCGGAAAGTCAGGTATTGGTTACCGCGATTGTGGGAATGATTGGTATCAGGCCTACCATTGCGGCCATTGAAGCCGGCAAGGACATTGCATTGGCCAATAAGGAGACCCTGGTAACAGCGGGACATATTATTATGCCCCTGGCAAAGGAAAAAGGTGTGTCCATTTTGCCTGTGGACAGTGAGCACAGCGCTATTTTCCAATCTTTGAACGGTGAACCGAAAAATCGTATTTCCAAGATTTTGCTGACTGCCTCCGGTGGTCCTTTCAGAGGACGTACCAGAGCAGAGCTGGTCAATATTCAGGTGGAGGACGCGTTAAAGCATCCTAATTGGGCAATGGGATGTAAGATTACCATTGATTCCTCCACATTGGTAAACAAGGGACTTGAGGTCATGGAGGCAAAATGGCTCTTTGATGTAGATCTTGACCGGATTCAGGTGGTGGTACATCCACAGAGCGTGATCCATTCCATGGTGGAATTTGTGGACGGCGGTATCATGGCGCAGCTTGGTACTCCTGATATGAAGCTTCCCATTCAGTACGCACTTTTTTATCCTGACAGAAGACCTATGCCCGGAAAACGTCTGGATTTCTACGAATTGGGACAGATTACCTTTGAGAAGCCTGACATGGAGAACTTCCCGGGACTTAAGCTGGCTTATCAGGCATCGGCTGTGGGCGGCAGTATGCCTACGGTATACAATGCAGCAAACGAGAAAGCGGTAGGGCTTTTCCTGGACAGAAAGATTTCCTATCTGCAGATCACTGAGTTGATCGAGGCAGCAATGGAGCAGCATAAAGTGATCGCCAATCCTTCTGTGGCAGAGATTCTGGATACAGAGAAGGAAGCCTATGCGTACATTGAGGGCAGGCTTGGTTGACTGACTTGAATGATTCAACATGGCGTGGCGTGGAAATGACGTGGATTGACAGTAAATTATTGACAGAAAGGTTATGTAGTAAATAAATGACAACATTGATATTGTTCATTTTGATCTTCGGGGTGGTGGTAATTTCTCATGAATTCGGCCACTTTCTGCTGGCAAAGGCCAGTGGGATCCGTGTGTTGGAATTTTCCGTGGGAATGGGTCCGACGCTCTTTTCTTTCCAAAAAGGAGATACCAAATATGCGCTGAAGCTTCTGCCTATCGGCGGAGCCTGCATGTTTGAGGGCGAAGATGGCCTGCAGACTCAGGAAGGGGAACCCGGTGAGGGGTCTTTCATGAAGGCAAATGTGTGGAAGAGAATTTCCACTGTAGTGGCCGGACCACTTTTTAATTTTATTTTAGCCTTTATCATTGCTCTGATCATGGTCAATATGATTGTGATTCGTGACCCTGTAGCTACAGAGGTAGTAGAGGGTGGAGCAGCAGCTGAAGCCGGACTGCAGGACGGAGACCGCATTCTTTCCATAGACGGTGAGCGGATCCGACTCTATGAGGAAATACTGCTGTTCACCCAGACCCACAAAGGCGGTGAAGTAGAGCTGGGCTATGAAAGAGACGGTCAGGAGTATGCGGTGACTATTGAACCCCAGTTCGACGATAGCACCGGCAGGTACATGATTGGTATTTCCAATGCGGATTTCGTGAAGATAAAGGGCATTGACTCTCTGAGGTATGCCTGGTACGAGATCCGTTACAGTGTGAAAATGACTTATAAGAGCCTGGGAATGCTGGTGAAGGGACAGGTAGGCCGCGAAGATGTGGCCGGTCCGGTTGGCATCGCAGTAAATCTGGTAGGCAAGACATACGAAGAGAGTAAGCAGTACGGCTGGCAGAGTGTATTGGTCAACATGATGAATATTACGCTGATGCTTTCTGTTAATCTGGGAATCATCAATTTGCTGCCTTTGCCGGCTTTGGACGGCGGACGACTGATGTTCATGTTGATCGAAGTGGTGCGGGGCAAGCCTGTGCCGCCCGACAAGGAGGGCATGGTCCATTTTGCCGGGTTGATTTTCTTTATGGTATTAATGGTACTTGTACTGTTCAATGATATTGCCAATATATTGACATAAGATATTACAATGGGAGGCAACGAGATCAGGTTGTTCATGCGCGCATGCTGCGACCTGATCTTGCGCTCCGACCGCGCAAAAGTATATTTTTGCGTAAACCTTTGATTTCTAAAATCTTTTTTTCAAAACTTTCGATTTCAAAATTTCAATTTCAAACTATCAATTTCAAAATTTCAAAATCTAAAAAATCAATTTTCAAAAACATTCAACTTCTAAAATATCAAACTCTTTATTTTTCAATTAATGATTTCCTTAATAGTACTTTGCTTAAAATTACATAAGAAAGGCAGGTTTTTGTTATGCAGTATTTATCTGGCTGTTTTTGGAGGCAGGAGGAGGCTGTGACTCTGGTATTGAAGCATTTGGTGTATCCGGGCGGAGAAGAACCGGTGCTCGTGGGATGTTTGTGCCAGGGAGAAGGTGCCGCTCTATTTGGAAAAAAGCTCACGGACTGGTTTTATAGAGAGGGGCTGTATTTTTGTAAAAAAGCATCTGTCACACCGGAAAGTCTGCGCCGGCAGATGCAAGTACAGCTGCAGGTATGGCTACAGGCGCAGGGGGAAGGACGAGGTGCCCAAGAGAACACATTACTGACGGGGGCAGTGCTTCTCTGCGTGGGAGAATATTTTGCCCTATGGAGCAGCATAGGACAACCGGTGTATCTGCTGAATACCCGATTCGGACGGTCTCACATTCGTTTGCTGACAGATGGAAAGCAGGAACAATTTTTGTGCGGAAAGCTTCAAAATGGAGTGGGGATCTTTGTGCCATCGTCCGGGGTTAGCCAGCAAATGAGGGCGGAGGAGCTGGCGGAGTGTTTGGCGGTGAAAGCACTTACAGGAGAGGAACGGCTGGAAAAACGATTAAGGGAACTTGGAGAGAAAGCTGCAACGAGAGGCGCAGAGCAGGTGAGTACCATGCTGGTGGTGACATGCTAAACGATATTTTGAAAAAGGGCTTATCGGAATATAATGATTGGAACCTGCTGGGCAGGGGCACGTTTTCGACGGTTTATAGGGTAAGGGAGCGGAACACTGGCAGGTGGCTTGCCTGCAAGGTGGTCGTATCACGGGAACTGGCAGAGCGGGAAAAAGAATTTTTGCAGAAGGCTTCCCATCCGCTGTTTCCGAGATTTGATCGGTTTGTAGAACTGCAGGATCAATGGTGCATTGTCATGGAATATATTCCCGGTATTACATTAAAGGAGTGGATAGTCCGCCGCGGTGCGCTGGGCGGGCGGCAGGCTGCCTGGTTGGGCAGCAGGCTGGCGGAAGGTTTGCTTTCCCTGCACGAGCAGCCGGTGCCGGTTATTTACAGGGATCTGAAGCCGGAAAATGTGATGATACAGCAGGATGGCAGGGTGCGGTTGATCGACCTGGGATGTGCCTGCTATGTGGAAGAAATGGGGAAAACCCAGGCAGGGACCAGAGGATATGCTGCCCCGGAGCAATTGAAGGGTGACGGAACAGCAGGAGTGGAGAGCGATGTGTATGCGCTGGGAAAACTGTTGCAGTTTGCGGCAGGCGTAGATATTGGGGGTGAACGACGAGGAAGTTGCCGAAGCAAAAGTATCAATAGAAAAAACAAGTGCAAGCTTCCCCGAGCATTTATATGTCTGTTGGAAGATATGACCCGGCAGGAGAGGAAGCAAAGAGTACCTGATATGCGTATTTTCTTACAGCGAATAGAGCAGTTTACCGGCACAGGGAAAAAACGTGGTGTGACGAGATGGTATACCGCATTCCGGAAGTGGGGAACGGGACAAAGGCACAGAAAGGGAAATATGGAGTTTTATTATCAAAAGAATATTAATAAGGGTACATAAAAGGGCGCCCGAACCTTAAGGTCCGGGCGCCGAAATTCTTAATTGCAGACTTGGATTGTGTTTGTTACTTCATCTGCTCTTCCTGCTTCTTGATCATACGACGTACCATTTCGCCGCCGATGCTGCCAGCTTCCTTGGAAGTAAGGTCGCCGTTGTAGCCTTCTTTCAGGTTAACGCCCAGCTCGGATGCCACTTCGGTTTTAAAACGATCCATGGCTGCTTTTGCTTCAGGAACTTCAACTCTGTTTGATCTGTTTGCCATTTTAATTCACCTCCTGAATTCTTTCTGTTTTGTGTGTTTTGAATTCTCATCTATGATTTATCTTTCAAGATAAGCGTGTCAGTTGCTTATCCTGAAAGAACTCGCCGCGCGTGTTATTTCGTTCTAAGCTTCTGTCATCACTTATCTTGGTAATAGTATGAGCAGAGAAAAATATTTTACGCTGGTAACTTCTGCATTTTTGTGCTAATATAAAAACGTTGTTGAAAAATATTATAGAAGGGATTATTGACTATTATGAAAAAGACAGCTAAAAAGATATTGACCTTAGGAATTACATTTGCCTTGTTGGCAGCAACCCTTCTGGGCTGCGGTGCAGTCTCTGAACCCACCACAGTACGTGTTGGTTCCATGAAAGGTCCTACTTCCATAGGATTAGTGTTTTTGATGGAAGAGGATGAAGCCGGAAAGGCTGATAACGACTATGAGTTTCAGATGGTAACTGGAGCGGACGAGCTTTTGCCCCTGATGATCAAAGGGGAACTTGATATTGCGCTGGTGCCTGCCAATGTGGCTGCAGTACTTTATAATAAGACTGAGGGCGGCGTGGCAGTGATCGATATCAACACCCGCGGTGTACTGTACATGGTGTCCGGAGACACAACGATGCAGGATTTTACTGATTTAAAAGGAAAGACCATATACCTGACCGGTAAAGGAACTACGCCGGATTATGTGCTGCAGTATCTGCTGGCACAAAATGGTATGACCACTGAGGATTGCACTCTGGAGTATAAGTCTGAGGCCACGGAGGTTGCGGCTGTGCTGGCGGAGGATTCCAATGCTGTAGGTCTTCTTCCCCAGCCCTTTGTGACAGCAGCATGTGCCCAGAACGAAGCTCTTTCCATCGTTTTCTCCATGGACGAAGAGTGGAGTAAAGTCTGCGGGGATGAAGGTGCAAGCACCGTCACCGGAGTAACTGTGGTGCGTAAGGAATTTTTAGAGAAAAACGAGGATGCGGTGAAGGCATTCTTAAAAGAGCATGCTGACAGTGCAGATGCTATCAACAAAGATACGGAGGTTGGTGCTGGGTTGGTAGTCAAGGCAGGCATTATCGCCAAGGAGCCTCTGGCTAAGAAGGCGATCCCCTTCTGCAGTATCGTATGCACAACAGGTGAGGAGATGAAAACAGCTCTTTCTGCGTACCTGGAGGTACTGTTCGGACAGTCTCCCGAAGCAGTGGGCGGTAAACTTCCTGGTGAGGATTTCTACTATTAATATTATATGGAATGATATCAGCATAAAAGTATTGTGATCAAGGATGCAAGATGGAACAAAACAGGAGCGTTGGCGCAAAAAAGAATTGTAACAGAATATCGTACACCACAATCGCGAGAAAACTTGCGATCGCAGCTTTTTGGCTGCTTGTGTGGCAGTTGCTATCCCTGTTTATGGACAATGACATATTGTTGCCCTCGCCGATGACGGCCCTTTGCCGTTTGGGAGAACTGATCTTTACAGGTGCCTTTTTGAGACCGGTCCTGGGGTCTCTTGGCAGGATCGGAGCAGGCTTTTTCCTGGGAACCGCGGCCGGATTGCTGTTGGCAGTACTCAGCAGCAAATACAGGCTCTTTGAGGAAGTGATAAAACCTGCAATCATGCTGTGCAAGACAGTACCGGTGGCTTCCTTTGTAGTGCTTCTGCTGATCTGGTGGGGGTCAAAAAATCTGGCGGTGTCGGTGTGCTTTCTGATCGTATTGCCAAATATTTATTTGGGCACCCTGGAAGGTATCCGAAATACTGACAAAAAACTTTTGGAGATGGCCAAAGTGTTCGGTCTTCCCTGTGGAACCCGCTTCTTCTATATTTACAGACCGGCGCTGAAACCCTTTTTGAACAGCAGTCTCAAGCTGGCGCTGGGCATGTGCTGGAAATCAGGTGTGGCAGCCGAGGTCATCGGCACTCCGGAGTTTTCTATCGGAGAGCAGCTTTATTTTTCCAAGATCCATTTGGATATGGCAGATCTGTTTGCCTGGACGGCAGTGATCATATTGCTGAGTGTTTGTTTTGAGAAGCTGGTATTGTGGACAGTGAAATGCTTCTTTGCCTGGAAACCGGTCTGCGGACGACCGAATGTGGTGGGGAAAGCGGCTGACATGGCGGTCGAAGTATCCCATTTGCGGAAAGCCTTTGATGATGAGATATTATTTGAAGATTTCAATGCAGTATACGAACCCGGCGGCACATATTACTTGACAGATCCTTCCGGCAGCGGCAAAACTACGCTGCTTCGCATGCTGGCAGGATTGGAATGTCCGGATCAGGGTGAGATTTTGTGGGGAGTCAAAGAAGCAGGAGTGGACAATGTGGTTTCTGGCGGCAGTATGATTGATTGCAGTATGATGTTCCAGGAAGACCGGCTCTGTGAAGATTACAGCGCGGTCAAAAATGTGGAAATGGTTACCGGAGACTGCAAACGGGCGGTCAAAGCTATGGAACAGCTGCTGGAGCAGGAAGCCTTGGGTAAGCCTTGCAGCCAGCTTAGCGGCGGCATGAAGCGCCGTGTAGCGCTGGTGCGTGCCATGGAAGCAGGGAGCAAGGTGGTGCTTCTGGACGAGCCTTTTACAGGAATGGATGCCGTGACCAGAGAGCGTGCTGAAAAATATATCCGTGAGAGACAGCAGGGACGTACTATTATTATCGCTACACACATTTAAATAATTACCTCCTGCGGATAGTAATTATTTAGAAATGTTGAGAAATATTGTAATCCTTGGAAAAAATATTTGTGTTTTTGAAATGAGTATGTTATAATCTTAAAATGACTGTGATTATGTCCACAAGTTCAGACCGATAGTGCAGTGAAAACAGCATTTGGTAATAAAGGACAAGTTAGATACTTCGTAAGAAGAATTTAAGGAGGAAATGTAACGATGAGTTTACAGGTTGAAAAGTTAGAGAAGAATATGGCTAAGCTGACCATCGAAGTGCCTGCAGAGGAGTTCGAGAAGGCAATTGAGACCGCTTACCAGAAGAACAAGAACAAAATTGCTATCCCCGGCTTCCGTAAGGGCAAAGCTCCCCGCAAGATGATCGAGCAGATGTACGGCAAAGAGTTCTTCTATGAGGATGCTGCAAACGCTATCATCCCTGAAGCATATGACAAGGCATACAACGAGTGTGAAGAGACTATTGTTTCTGCTCCCCAGGTAGAGGTAGTTCAGATCGAGGCAGGCAAGCCTTTCATCTTCACTGCAGAAGTTGCATTAAAGCCTGAAGTAACCCTTGGCAAGTATAAGGGTGTTAAGGTTGAGAAGATCGATGTAGAAGTTTCTGATGCAGAAGTGGATGCAGAGATCGAAAAGGAAAGAGAGCGCAACGCAAGAACTGTTGCTGTTGAAGACAGAGCAGTAGAAGACGGCGACATGACCGTTATCGATTTCGAAGGTTTTGTAGACGGCGTTGCTTTTGAAGGCGGCAAGGGCGAGGATTATCCTCTGACCATCGGTTCCGGCGCATTTATCCCCGGTTTTGAAGAGGCTCTGATCGGCGCAAAGATCGGTGAGGAGACTGACGTAAACGTTACCTTCCCCGAGGAGTATCAGGCAGCTGAACTGGCAGGCAAGCCCGCTGTATTTAAGTGCACTGTTAAGGAGATCAAGGTAAAAGAGCTTCCTGAGCTGGATGACGAGTTCGCAAGCGAAGTTTCCGAGTTCGATACCCTGGCAGAGTACAAGGAAGACGTTAAGAAAAACCTGACCGCTAAGAAGGAATCTGATGCAAAGGGTCTGAAGGAAGATGCTGTTATCGATGCAATCATTGCAGAGGCACAGATGGAGATTCCCGAGGCTATGATCGAGACTCAGCAGAGACAGATCGTTGAAGACTTCGCACAGAGAATGCAGTCCCAGGGTCTTACCATGGAGCAGTACATGCAGTTCACCGGTCTTACCCCTCAGGCACTGCTTGAGCAGGTGAAGCCTCAGGCTGAGCAGAGAATCAAGTCCCGTCTGGTTCTTGAGGCAGTTGTTGCAGCTGAGAAGATCGAAGCTACCGAAGCTGACTTCGAAGACGAGGTTAAGGTAATGGCAGAGGCTTATCAGATGGAAGCTGACAAGGTGAAAGAGCTGCTTGGCGAGAACGGCAAGAAGCAGGTTATGGAAGACATCTGCATCAAGAAAGCAGTTGATTTCGTAGTAGAGAACGCTAAGGAAGCAAAAGCTACCAAGAAGACTACTAAGAAAGCAGCAGCTGATGAGGCTGAAAGCACTGAAGAGTAATCTTAAAGGTTGTACCCGGCAGTCACCAGGTACAACCTTTTTTAACATAGGGCGGTAGTGCTTCGGCGCCACAGGACCTGTGTTTTATAAATGCGTAATTAAGATTTTATTAAAAATCAGGTTTTCAATTGAAAATGGGGAATAAGTAAGCTATCATGAGGATAGGATAATTTGTATTTTCACGAATGTAGAATGGAGGCCGTTATGAGTTTAGTACCTTACGTCATTGAGCAGACAAGCAAAGGCGAGAGATCTTACGATATTTATTCCAGATTGTTAAAGGATAGAATCATTTTCCTGGGAGAAGAAGTGAATGATGTCAGTGCCAGCATCGTTGTGGCACAGCTGCTTTTCCTGGAGGCAGAGGATCCTGAGAAGGATATCCATCTGTACATCAACAGCCCCGGCGGAAGTGTAACCGCAGGTATGGCAATTTACGACACCATGCAGTACATCAAATGTGATGTATCGACCGTGTGTATCGGCATGGCTGCAAGCATGGGTGCATTTTTGCTGGCAGGCGGTGCCAAGGGCAAGAGATATGCTCTTCCTAATGCTGAGATTATGATCCACCAGCCTTTGGGCGGTACCCAGGGACAGGCTACTGAGATTGAGATCGCCGCAAGACATATTTTAAAGACCAAAGAAAAACTGAACCGTATTCTGTCCGAGAATACCGGCAGAGATTATGACGTTATCTGTGCAGATACCGAGCGCGATAATTGGAAGAGTGCCCAGGAGGCTTGCGAGTACGGACTGATCGATAAGGTGATCACTTCCCACGCTTAAGAGTAAAAACTGGATAAGGCGACAGAAGCAATTTTGTCCCAAAGAATAAAATGACAGGAGTAGATTATGGCAGGAAAGATTTCCGGTAATGATATTAGATGTTCTTTTTGCAACAAGACCCAGGGTCAGGTTCGCAAATTGATCGCCGGACCCGCCGGGGTATATATCTGTGACGAGTGTGTAGACATTTGCGCAGACATCCTGGAGGAGGAACTGGAGGAGGATGAGGCGCTCCAGGAGGCTCAGTCCGAGATTAATTTCTTAAAGCCCATGGAGATCAAGCAGCATCTGGATGAGTACGTAATCGGTCAGGATGAGGCCAAAAAAGTGCTCTCCGTGGCTGTTTACAATCATTACAAAAGAATTATGGCACCCAAGGACCTGGGAGATGTGGAACTGCAGAAGAGCAACATCATCATGGTAGGTCCTACCGGTTCCGGTAAGACATATCTGGCACAGACTCTGGCAAAGATTATCAATGTGCCCTTTGCCATTGCAGATGCTACTACATTGACCGAGGCAGGCTACGTAGGCGAGGATGTGGAGAACATTCTCTTAAAGCTGATCCAGGCCGCTGATTATGATGTGGAGCGCGCACAGTACGGTATCGTATACATTGACGAGATCGACAAGATCACCAAGAAGAGTGAAAACGTGTCCATTACCAGAGATGTATCCGGTGAAGGCGTTCAGCAGGCCCTTCTGAAGATTGTAGAGGGTACCGTGGCAAGTGTTCCCCCTCAGGGAGGCAGAAAGCATCCTCATCAGGAACTGATCCAGATCGATACCACCAACATTCTGTTTATCTGCGGCGGTGCTTTTGACGGTCTGGAGAAGATCGTGGAGGCCCGATTGGACCGCAAGGCCATAGGCTTTAATACAGAGGTTTCCCAGAAGTCTGTGAAGGAATTGGGCGAGCTGTTCCAGGAGGTAGTACCTCAGGATCTGGTGAAGTTCGGCTTGATCCCTGAGTTTGTAGGCCGTGTGCCCATCTGCGTGTCCCTGCGTGGTCTGGACAGAGAAGCCCTGGTAAAGATTCTGCAGGAGCCCAAGAATGCGCTGGTGAAGCAGTACCAGAAGCTTTTTGATATGGACGATGTGGAGCTGACCTTTGAACAGGATGCTATTGAAGCCATTGCGGATCAGGCCTTCGAGCGCAAGACCGGAGCCCGCGGACTTCGTTCTATCATGGAAAAGGTAATGATGAATACCATGTATCAGATTCCCTCCGATGATACCATCGAGGCCTGTGTGGTGACCAAGAGTGCAGTGGAGGGTGACAGCGAACCGCTGACCATCCACAGAGATGCCATGAAAAAAGCACGATAAAATTATGATTATGGACAGGACGCCGCCTTGTATTCAGCATTAGTTGTTAGATATAAGTGCGGCGTTTTTTATGAAACGAGGATTTTTATGATTATCAAGAAAGCAGAATTGGAAACTGTATGCGGCATCACCAGTAAACTCCCTGAAAATACCCGCCCTGAGGTGGCGTTTGCAGGCAAGAGTAACGTGGGAAAATCTTCCCTGATCAACGGTCTGGTGAACCGTAAAGCCCTGGCAAGGACCAGTTCCCAGCCGGGTAAGACACAGACCATTAATTTTTATAATGTAAACGACGCCATCTATTTTGTGGATCTGCCCGGTTACGGATATGCCCAGGCCAATGAGAATGTGAAAGCCCAGTGGGGCAAGATGATTGAGGACTACCTGCACCGCTCCAAGCAGCTGAAGGAAGTCTTCCTGCTGATCGACATCCGCCATGCCCCTTCGGAAAATGACCGGATCATGTACGGCTGGATCAAGAGAAATGGTTATAACCCTATCATCATTGCTACCAAGCTGGACAAGATCAATCGCAGCCAGATCCAGAAGCAGCTGAAGCTGATCAAGACTACCCTGGAGGCTGACAAGGATACGGTTATCATTCCTTTTTCCTCTGTGACCAAGCAGGGACGGGATGAGATTTACGAGATCCTTGATCATTTGATTGAGGCGGATGTTGCTCAGCCTGCAGAAAATAAATAGTAAGCAGACATTATTGACCGGACATTACATAGTAAAATATAGTAAAAAATGCTGTCGCTTGAATGGAAACGTGCAGATGGAGGACTGAGTGTAGAGGAGGATACCCATGAGAAAGTATTGTAAGGCCCTGGTAAATATTGCAATTACAGTGGTACTGCTGCTGTTGGTCATTTTTGGTGTTCCCCGCCTGTTGGTCTTTTTCTCGCCTTTCGTGGTTGGCTGGATCATTGCACAGATTGCAGCTCCTGCAGTACACTTCTTTGAAGAGAAGATTAGACTGAAGCGAAGAGCAGGAAGTGCTCTGGTTATTGTGGCTGTTTTGGCCATCGTAGTATTGATTTTGTATTTGATCGGTGCAATGCTCGTAGAGCAGTTAATTGGACTGGTCAATGATCTGCCCAAGATGTGGATGAACATGGAGGCAGAGTTCGCAGAGATTGGCAGAAAATTTGACATTATCTATAAGCGCTTCCCGGCTGATGTGCGAAAAAGCATAGAAGAATTCGGACTTCAGATCGGAGGATATCTGGGAGATGCGGTTGGGTCATTCAGTACCCCCACCATCAATGCAGTAGGCAATATTGCTACCAAGCTGCCCACCATAGTAATCGGTATGGTCATGGCTCTTTTATCATCCTACTTTTTTGTGGCAGAGAGAGGTACACTTTCATTTTGGCTGCACAGAAATCTGCCGACCTCCATATGGGACCGCTATCTTCTGTTAAAGAAGAGTATTGGAAAAGCGGTGGGTGGCTATTTTAAAGCCCAGCTGAAGATAGAAGTGTGGATTTATCTGCTGCTATTGGTCGGTCTGGTCGTTTTGCGTGTGCGGTATGCCGGTGTGATTGCGCTGGGCATTGCCTTTCTTGATTTTTTACCGGTGTTTGGATCGGGTACAGCCTTGATTCCCTGGGCGATTGTCAAGTTTTTGAGTGGGCATTACCAGATAGGAATCGGTCTTTTGATCATCTGGGGAGTGGGACAGCTGGTAAGACAGCTGATCCAACCGAAAATGATCGGAGATTCCGTGGGAGTGGCGCCCATCCCTACGCTGCTTCTCCTCTACATAGGCTTCAGAGTAGGAGGTGTCTTTGGTATGATCGTTTCAGTGCCTCTGGGACTGATCGTGTATACCATGTACCGGGAGGGCGTTTTTGACACTACCCGCAACAGTATTTTGATCCTGATAAGCGGACTGAACCATTTCCGCAGGTTGAAGCAGGAAGATTTGGAAGTCCTGAAAGAGAACTGTGATACCGGCAACGAAGAATCCGCGTCAAAAAAATAATCAATTTTTCCAATGAATGAAGTTTGGAAAGATTGAAAACTGAATTTCCGGATATATAAAGTTCGGAGAATTGAAAAAGGAGAAATTATGCGCAATATCAGAATGCTTCTGCAGTATGAGGGCACCCGCTATCAGGGCTGGCAGAAGCAAGTCTCTTCAGACAATACCATACAGGGGAAGCTGGAGCAGCTGCTGACTAAAATGTGCGGAGAGCCCATTGAGATAGCAGCCAGCGGCAGAACCGACGCCGGAGTCCATGCGGTGGGCCAGGTGATCAATTTCCATACGGAGTGCAGTTTGTCCGAGGAAGAAATGCTGGCGTACTGCAACCGCTATCTGCCGGAGGATATTGCAGTGGTGGAAGTAAAGGAGGCAGCGCCCCGTTTCCACAGCCGTTTAAATGCCTGCGGCAAACGCTACTGTTACAGAGTGCTCAACAGCCATATCCCCAATGTGTTTTGGCGGCGTTTCGCCCAGGAAGTGCCGGAAGCATTAGATCTGGCAGCCATGGAAAAAGCAGCGGCACTCTTGTGCGGCGAGCATGATTTCAAGTCCTTCACCTCCGCTAAGAAGGGCAAAAAGTCTACTGTGAGAAGAATTGACCGGATTGCCATCGAGAGAGAAGGCGACTTGATCACTTTTACCTTTGAGGGGAATGGTTTTCTGCACCACATGGTGCGGATCCTGATGGGGACTTTGCTGGAAGTTGGCATGGGAAAGCGAAGTGCGGACAGCATGCCGGAGATTATAGCTGCCGGCAACAGAGAAGCGGCAGGGCCTTTGGTGCCTGCTAAAGGACTGACTCTGATGGAAGTTTATTACTAAAAGATCACTAAAATTAAAAAAAGATGAAACAAAACGTCCTGCGAAATCGTCTAATGATTAGCAGGACGTTTTTTGCGTGAGCGGTTTATGCAGAGAATATTTATAAAATCTTAAGATTTTATTTGCAGAAAATATGCAGCATTGAGCTATGCTGAACAAAGATAATGACGGGAAAACAGATATTTATGTTTTCTTAGGAAGATAGTCTGATTGTGAAGACGATTTGATAAAAAGAAACTTGGGAAAGGTGGATAGTCATATGGAAAAGAACATTTTAGTATATAACAATAATACAGGCATCATGGACATTATGGCACCTCTGCTTGCAGGAGAAGCAATGAGGATGCTCATCGCTTCCGGGCTGGATGAAGTAATAGAAATCCTGGAGCGGGACACTTTACATATGATACTGCTGGATGTGGAACTGGATGGCATGGGCTGGGGAGGCGGCGTAGAACTGATACAATATATCCGCAGAAAAAGCAAGGTACCGTTGATTGTAGTATCTGCCCAGACCGACGAAAAAGTGAAGGTCATGGCCCTGAATGCGGGGGCGGATGACTATGTGACTGCGGACAGTAATCCTCTGGTGCTGTTGGCCCGCATAAAGGGACAGCTGCGCAGGTATACCCAATTGGTGAGCCTGCGGGAGAAAAAAGATCCTGTGTACCGGGTGGGCGGTCTGGAAGTAGATGACAGAAGCCGAACGGTAACTGTGGATGGCAGGGTGGTGCGCTTGACGCCTATTGAGTACAAAATCCTGCGGCTGTTGGTGCAGGAACAGGGAAAGGTTTTGTCCATTTCCCAGATATACGAATCCATCTGGCAGATGAGGGCTGTCGGTGCCGACAATACCATCGCGGTGCATGTCCGGCACATCCGTGAGAAGATTGAGAATAATCCCAAAGATCCCCATTATCTGAAAGTGGTCTGGGGAAATGGTTACAAGGTAGGGTGACGGTCACTCAAGTCATGGCAATAAATTGCTGATCTGTGCTCGAAAATGCTTGGCGGAAATTGGCAGCTACCATGTAAGGGTTGTAAAGTGTATGTGAAATAGTATCCCCGATGATTGACAAAGAGAGTAAAAAGGGGTAATGTAACAGAATGTGAAAGCGAAAAGCTTTCTCTGAGTTGACTTGGAAGTGTATGACAGCCTGGAGAGAGGAAGATATTTTATGGAAGAATTACAGACACGTAAAGGAATCAGCGGCAGCACTCTGAAGCTGATCGCAGTGATCACAATGGTCATTGATCATGTGGGAGCGGTAGTGCTGGCGCGGCTTATTATGGCCAGCGGTTATAAGAGCGCAATATATTCCTCTGATGTTACTGACCTGGCAGAATGGCTGACTGCCAATGAAAATTTATATATGGTTTATACAGTTTCCCGATTTATCGGCAGGATGGCCTTTCCCATATTCTGTTTTCTGCTGGTGGAAGGCTTTATGCGAACCGGTAATGCGAAAAAGTATGGCCTGCGGCTGGGAACGTTTGCCCTGATCTCAGAGATACCATTTGACTTGGCGCTTAGTTCTGCAGTCTTTGAGTGGACCTACCAGAATGTATTCTTTACGCTGTTCATCGGTTTTGTGACCATGATGGTGCTGGATTACATAGAAAGAACAGAATGGCAGCTTGCTGCGAAAGCCCTGTCAGGCGGAGTTATATTGCTGGCAGGAGCCTGTCTGGCAGAAGTGCTGGGCACCGATTACGGTGCCAAAGGTGTGCTGGCAATCCTGGCACTGTACTTATTCCGCAGAAGCAGATCCTGGCAGCTGGTGGCCGGCTGTGCAGCGTTTCTTTGGGAGATGCCCGCCCTGATCGGCTTTATCCCCATCGCCCTATATAACGGCAAGCGGGGAATGAAATTAAAATATTTCTTTTACGCATTCTACCCGGTGCATTTGTTGGTGCTGTATCTGATTGCGGTGATGCTGGGCGTCGGCGGGTATGCGGCGTGGTAGAAAATGAATAGGCACTTTGTTGGGGGGATATCCTTTTGGATATTGCCCCTTTTTAGGAATAAGAGGTTGCGTGGATTGGCAGTAATAATTTTCACTTACCGATGAGACACCAGAATCGACCGAACAGACAAAAAGCAACATTTCTCCATTTTTATTTGCTATGATGGTACTTGTAAGCAAAAACAAAATGGAGGATAACCAAAATGCTGGCAATTAAAACAATGGAACTTGTTAAGCAGTACAAAAATCTCACTGCTGTGGACAAGCTCTGCTTAGAAATTCAGCAGGGTGAATTGTTTTCCCTGTTGGGTGTCAATGGTGCAGGAAAAACTACAGCGATCAAAATGCTTTCCTGTCTGACAAAGCCTACGGGTGGGGAGGCTATTGTAGGTGGCTACAGCATTACAAAGGAACCGGAACAGGTAAAGAGGCTGATCGGTGTATCTCCCCAGGAGACCGCCGTTGCGCCCAACCTTTCTGTGAAAGAAAACTTGGAACTGATCTGCGGCATTCACGGATTTTCCAAAGAAAAAACGGGAGAGAAGATCAGAGAACTTGAACGGCAATTTTCTCTGGATGCCGTTTTGCGTAAGAAAGCCGGAAAGTTATCCGGCGGCTTCCAGCGCCGTGTCAGCATTGCCATGGCACTGATCAGTGAACCCGGGATTCTATTCCTGGACGAACCTACTCTTGGCTTGGATGTCATTGCAAGGCACGACCTCTGGGAAGTGATCCGCTCTTTGAAAGGCAAGATAACGATTATCCTGACTACACATTACATGGAAGAAGCGGAGGCGCTTTCTGACCGCATCGGTATTATGAAAAGCGGAAGTCTTCTTGCAGTAGGAACGGTAGAAGAACTGAACAGGAAGGCTCACACAAAGGATTTTGAAACAGCTTTCGTCTCTATTGTGAAGGGATATGCCGTTGTGGAGAAACCTGCCGTTGTGAAGGAGGTGTAAGTATGAGAATGATGACTTTTGCCAAAAGGTGTACCAAAGAGATTTTGCGTGATCCGATCAATCTTGGCTTCGGTCTGGGTTTTCCTTTGGTCTTACTGTTACTTCTGAGCAGCCTGCAGGCAAACATTCCGGTGAGCCTGTTTGAAATCGATACACTGACTCCCGGTATTACCGTATTCGGATTGTCGTTTATGACACTTTTTTCCGCAACGCTGATTGCCAAAGACCGGGAAAGCGCCCTTTTGCAGAGATTGTACACAACACCTCTTACGGGATTTGACTTTATCATAGGGTATATGCTCCCGATTTTGCCCATCGCGATGGGACAGACAGTTATCTGCTATCTGTTTGCGATTCCTTTGGGACTCACTGTTAGTACAAACATTATTTATGCCATCATTGGGATTATTCCCATGGCTATTTTCAATATTGCATTGGGACTTTTGTGTGGCAGTATTTTTGGCGTTAAGCAGGTTGGCGGTATTTGCGGTGCATTGCTGACCAATCTCTCTGCATGGCTTTCGGGAGTCTGGTTTGATTTGGAACTTGTGGGAGGCTTTTTCAAAAAGACTGCCAATGCGCTGCCTTTTGTTCACGCAGCAGAAATGGAAAAAGCATTATTCAATGGAAATTTCGGGCTTGCAGCTTCACACATTCTGCCTATCTTGGCGTATAGTGTATTTGTAACTGTGATTGCAGTGCTTAGTTTCCTGGGACAAAGGAAAAGACAGTAAGGACTTTAGACGATGAAATATAAACTCATTATCGACCAAAATGTAGAAGAAGAAATCATAGCAATCGTTCATGCCCCTTCTGCGCTGACCCAGCAGATAGAGAATCTTGTCTGCAGCATTTCCGGTGCGGACGGCATTTGGGGGTACCGGGATAGAGAACAGCGAAAACTGGAATTTCAAGAAATAGAGTGTATTACCATTCTTGACAGAAAAGTGATTGCTATTGATACCGGTGGCAATCGCTTTTCACTCAAGGACAGGCTTCGTGACCTGGAAGATATTTTGCCCTCTTATTTTATCCGCATTAACAAATCTACCCTAGCCAACGAACATCGTATTCTCCGATTTGATGCAGCGTTCAGCGGCGGTGTGGATGCTGTGTTTAGGTGTGGCTATCGGGAATATGTTTCCAGACGTTGTTTTGCGGAAATCAGAAGGAGGTATGAAGGGATATGAAAAAGAATGTTTTGGAATTTTTACGGCGGGGATTTGTGGCTTGCGGTTTTGGTCCGATTGTTCTGGCGATACTCTATCTGATTTTGCAGCATCAAGCTAACCTGGAGACCCTAACGGTAAATCAGGTCTGCCTTGGAATATTTTCCTTATCAGCGCTTGCCTTTATTGCGGGCGGCATGAATGTTATCTACCAAATTGAGAAGCTGCCCCTGATGGTGGCACTTTTGATCCATGGCGGCGTTTTATATATCAGCTATTTGGGCACTTATCTGCTCAACGGTTGGCTGGAATGGGGGGCGACTCCGATTTTAGTTTTTTCCGGTATTTTTGCTTTTGGCTATCTGGTGATCTGGGCGATCATTTATTCCATAACCAAGAGGAACACAGAAAAGCTCAATATAATATTGAAGGAAAAACAGCAAAGTGCGGAAGATAATTCCAAGGAATACTTGTCATGATGGACTTTTTGGGTTTCAAATCATTTTGCAGCAGCCTTTTAATATTAACCGAGGAACCTATTCGGTCTTACAAAACCCCCAGATGCTCCAGCAGTATCTTGCAGCCCATACAGATCAAAATAATTCCGCCGGCAAGCTCTGCTTTTGATTTGTACTTCTCACCGAATACGTTGCCGATTTTGACGCCGAGAGCGGAGAAGAGGAAGGTGATAACGCCGATGAAGGAAACGGCGGGTACGATATTTACCCTGAGGAAAGCGAAGGTCACGCCCACGGCCAGGGCGTCGATGCTGGTGGCAACGGCCAGGGGGAACATGGCTTTGGCGGTCAGAGAGCCGTTATCGTTGTTTCCGCAGCCGCACTCGTCGCAGCCTTTCTTTTCCAGAGCTTCCTTGATCATGGAACCGCCGATCAGGCCCAGGAGCACGAATGCGATCCAATGGTCAATGGAGGTGATGTATTGTTCGAACTGACTGCCCAGTATATAGCCGATCAGGGGCATCAGGCCCTGAAATCCGCCGAACCAGAGGCCTACGATGGCGGCTTTTTTTAAGGTAATCTTTTGCATGGCCAGACCTTTGCAGATGGCAACGGCGAAGGCGTCCATGGACAGACCGACAGCGATGACAAACAGACTGAATAAACTCATAAATTTCTCCTTTTCGTGTGGTAGGGGCGTACCGGGAGAGGGAAGGATGCCTCCTCTTAGAAGTACAAAAAAACTCACAGACAATAAACAGCCGGTGCTGTTTTTGTCCATGAGTCTCATTATCACAAAAGAATACTCTATTGCCAGGCAATGCCAGATGCTGATGCATCATTATGTTGACAATGCCGCAGCGGATCGCTGCCAACTACTCCCTCATAGGTAAGCTATTACGCTTTAGTATAAACAAACTTGAATCATAATATCCTACTTGGGGAAAATTGTCAATACGGGAATGAAAAAATACGGAAAACGTAAATTTCGCAAATGCAAAAACGAAAAAAAGCAGGAATGTGGGGCGTGCTTGTGAAATCAAAAAAGCCGGGACGATATAAGTCCCGGCTTTGATGCGCTATTCAAGAATATTATGCAATAACAGTAACGTTTGTTGCACGAACCTTGCTGCTGTTCTGAGGATCACACTCGGTGTCGAAGGAAACCTTCTGGCCTTCCTCTAAGGACTTGAAGCCCTGAGCGTTGATTGCAGAGAAGTGTACGAATACTTCCTCGCCGTTTGCTTCGTTGGTGATGAAACCATAGCCCTTCTGAGCGTTAAACCATTTAACTGTACCGTTGTTCATTTTGGTACCTCCTTTAGATTGTGGGACGATAGCCCGTTTTAGTGTTAGTGATTCTAAAACGTAGGACAATAAAATCACATATTTTTGTAAACCATCATCAAAAGCTGCAATGACTTACAAAAATATGTGAGATCAATGACTTTCATTTAGAATACATCTTGAGTATAGCATTCGCTCCGCCCCAAGTCAACTTAATTTTGCATCTTTTTAAATGGTTAACGGGGCCTTAACAAGAATCAGGAAAAGAAGCAAAAAGGTATAAATAATATGTTTTTGCAGACAGTATTAGCATAAAGAAACTGTATGGAATCAGAAAGGCAGGAGAAGAAAATGACTGTTGATATAGGGATTTTGGTAGTGATTGCAGGCGTAGCTTTGTTTATGGGGATTTGGATCGGCAAAAGCACAGAGAGGATGGCGCTTGATACGAAACGGCAGACGGAAGAGATGCCGGATGAGCAGGAAAAGAACGATGGAAAGGAGAATGGGGCAGAGGAGAGACACCGCCCTGGCGAACCGATACCTGCGGATGCCATCGGCAGTCCGGCGGCCGGTGCGGTGACTGCCTTTCGGGATGGACGAAGGCGCGGTGTGTCCATCAAGCCGGAACAGGGCAGGGTTTATGCGCCTGTTTCAGGGAAAGTTAAAAAAATGTATCCCATGGGGAATGCCATGTTGATTGTTTCTGACAAAGGAGAAGAGGTCATGATCAGAGTGTGTAATGAGGTGGATGAGATTTACAGTATGTATTTCCGGGCCCGTGTGGTGCAGAATGAGATCATAAATAAGGGAAAGCTTTTGCTGGAATTTGATAAGGAGGGCCTGGAGGCCGAAGGCGTGGAGGTGACGGTTTCTGTTAGTGCGGAGGCTCAGGACGGCAGGCTTTTTGCCATGACCGGATGCAATCCTGTGAAAGCCGGGGAAGCGTTGCTTTGGGCGTAAACCCAGGCACAAAAACGGGGCAAAGACGGCAAAATAATACCGCTCCCCGAAGCGGATATCGTGAATTGTGTTCAATGATATCGCTATAAAGGAGCGGTATAAGTAAGACGGACCGTCTATTAGGTTCGTTTATTGCAAATTAGTCTTCCAGAGCCTGAGCCAGATCAGCCAGGATATCATTTACATTTTCAATACCTACGGAGAGACGTACCAGGTCGGGACCAACGCCTGCTGCGATCAGCTCGTCGTCGTTCATCTGTCTGTGGGTGGAGGAAGCGGGGTGAAGCACGCAGGTGCGGGCGTCAGCCACGTGGGTAGCGATCATGGCTACTTTCAGTTTGCCCATGAACTTCTCTGCAGCGGCACGTCCGCCTTTTACGCCGAAGGATACTACGCCGCAGGTGCCGTCGGGCATGTACTTCTGAGCCAGGTCGTAGTATTTGTTGCCGGGCAGGCTGGGGTAATTAACCCAGGCAATATTTTCGTGCTGTTCCAGGAAGGAAGCAACCTTCAGAGCGTTGGAGCAGTGTCTCTCCATGCGCACGGGCAGGGATTCGATACCTAAGTTCAGCAGGTAAGCGTTCATGGGAGCCTGAATGGAGCCCAGATCACGCATCAGCTGTGCGGTTGCCTTGGTGATGAATGCGCCCTCCAGACCGAATTTCTCAGCATAAACCACACCGTGGTAGGACTCGTCGGGAGTGGTCAGGCCGGGGAACTTGTCTGCGTGTGCGAACCAGTCGAATTTGCCGGAGTCAACAATACAGCCGCCGACGGTGGAATCATGGCCATCCAGATACTTGGTGGTGGAATGGGTCACGATATCAGCGCCCCACTCGATGGGACGGCAGTTCATGGGGGTTGCGAAAGTGTTGTCGATGATCAGGGGCACGCCGTGAGCGTGAGCTGCCTTGGCAAACTTCTCAATATCCAGTACGATCAGGGCAGGATTGGCAATGGTCTCGCCGAATACGGCCTTGGTGTTGGGCCGGAATGCAGCGTTTAACTCTTCCTCGGTACAATCGGGATCCACAAAAGTAAATTCGATGCCCATGCGCTTCATGGTCACTGCGAATAAATTGTAGGAGCCGCCGTAGATGGTGGAGGAAGAAACCACATGGTCGCCTGCGCCGCAGATGTTAAATACGGAATAGAAGGTAGCGGCCTGTCCGGAGGAAGTAAGCATTGCTGCGCTGCCGCCCTCCAGTGCGCAGATCTTCTTGGCTACATAATCGTTGGTGGGGTTGGCCAGTCTGGTGTAAAAATAACCGTCAGCCTCCAGGTCGAAAAGTTTCCCCATGTCTTCGCTGGAATCATATTTAAAGGTTGTGCTCTGTACAATCGGAATCATGCGGGACTCGCCGTTTTTGGGGGAGTAACCGGCATGGATACATTTTGTTTCTCTTTCCATAACATTCTCCTTTGGTTGGATTTTTCCTTATTCTATCACTAAATGGGACAGTTGAAAAGAAGTTTTTCCAAGGAACTGATACCAAACCGGATCCGCTGTCCAAGCGGAAGGGGAAAATTCTTGACATATGCCCCCGGAGGGTATATTATATAGATAAGAAAATACCCATGGGGGTATCTGGAGGATGAGCCTTGAAAGCATACAGAGGTCCATGAAATATGGATTCTGAGGGATATAGCGAAAACAGAAAGGAGTGCAAGGTATGATGGAACAAAATATGAAAGCTATGACAGCATGTCCGGACTGTCATTTGAAGAATACACCGCGGGATGAGAAGGAATTAAAGCGGCTGCAGAATCGCTTAAGCCGGATCGTTGGGCAGTTGAATGGTGTCAGCAGAATGCTGGAGGAGAACCGTTATTGTGGGGATGTACTCATTCAGATTGCTGCCATTGAGAGTGCGCTGCAGTCCTTTGGTCATGAAGTGTTAAAGAGCCATATGGAGACCTGTGTGGTGGAGGAGATTCAAAAGGGCAATACAGAGGTGATTGCCGAGACTGCGGAACTGATCAAAAAATTGAAATAGACAGCAAAAGGCGAGATGAGAAAGGAGTTGATACAGCTGTGAAAGAGAGATATCGAGTGACGGGAATGACTTGTTCTGCCTGCTCCTCTCATGTGGAGAAGGCCGTGAACAAGCTGGAAGGAATAGAAAAGGCCTCTGTGAATCTGCTCACGGAGACCATGGAAGTAGCATACGACGAGAGTCGGCTGCGTCCGGAAGACATTGTGGCCGCAGTTGAAAAAGCAGGCTATGGCGCCGAGCGCATGGGAAGGAACGGCACATCGGGCGGTCTCATTCATAGTGGGCCGGCTGCATCTGCTGCGGAGGCGGCAGGGCAAAGAAGCGGTAACATAGGAGAGGCCGGAATAGGAAACGTAGGAATAGAAAACATTGGTGTGGGAAATGGAAACATGGAAAACAGCACCCTGGGAAGAACCGGCGGCCGGGATGCGCTGACCAGAAAGGCGCAGGAAGAAAGCCGTGCCATGAAGATCAGACTTTGGGTGTCCATTGGTTTTCTGGTTCCTTTAATGTATGTGGCTATGTTCCACATGTTTAGGGATTGGTTTGGATTGCCCATTCCGGAATTTATGATGAAAGCATTTCACGGCAATGAAAATGCCATGAACTTTGCGCTGACGCAGCTTTTGCTGGTGCTGCCTATTATGTATATGAACCGGAAATTTTTTATAGTGGGCTTTAAGACCCTGTTTCACAGAAGTCCCAATATGGACAGCCTGATCGCTCTGGGCGCAAGTGCAGCAGTGGTGTATGGAGTTTTTGCCATGTACCGCATCAGCTACGGGCTGGGGCATGGTGATATGGCACTGGTGGAGCGGTATGCTCATGACTTGTATTTTGAGTCTGCAGGTACCATTCTCACCCTGATTACAGTTGGCAAGTACCTGGAGAGCCGCTCCAAGGGTAAGACCAGCGAGGCCATTACAAAGCTGATGAATCTGGCTCCCAAGACGGCGATTCTTGTAAACGAAGAGGGCGGGGAGCAGGAGGTTCCCACAGAATGGTTGAAGGCCGGGGATATTTTCCTGGTGAAGCCCGGAAGTTCGATTCCTGTTGACGGAACGGTGTTAGAGGGTAATTCCAGCGTAGATGAAGCGGCCATTACCGGTGAGAGTGTTCCGGTGGAAAAGCAGGTAGGAGACAAGGTGGTATCCGCCACGATCAATAAAGCAGGATTTTTGAGATGCCGGGCAGACAGGGTGGGAGAGGACACTACCTTATCCCAGATCATCAGATTGGTGGAGGAAGCTAGTGCAAGCAAAGCCCCCATTGCGCAGTTAGCTGACAAAGTGGCCGGAATCTTTGTACCTACTGTGATCATTATCGCATTGGTGACCTTGGCTGTGTGGCTGATCGCTGGGGCAGGAGCAGAATTTGCCATTTCTTCTGCCATTGCTGTGTTGGTTATTTCCTGTCCCTGTGCGCTGGGGCTGGCCACACCTGTGGCTATTATGGTGGGCACCGGCGTGGGTGCAAGCCACGGTATTTTGATCAAATCAGGAGAGGCCCTTCAGCAGGCCAAGGAGATTGATACGGTGGTGCTGGATAAGACCGGTACGATCACGGAGGGAAATCTTAAGGTCATGGATATCTTTTCCTGGGAGAAGGAGCGGAGTGTACAGGATATCCTGGCGATTGCCGCAGCTTTGGAGAGCCGCAGTGAGCATCCTCTGGCGGAGGCTGTAGTAGCTGAGGCACGGGCGCAGCTTGAGGAAGGCGCTGATGCCGGCGTACTGTCCGATGACAGCGGAGCAGCAGAAGATCAAAACGGCCGATATTTTGGAACGATCCGGGTAGCTGACTTCCGCGCCGTATTTGGCCGTGGTATTGAAGGAACACTTTCAGGAGCCGGATTGGAAGCAGGACGATATTTTGTGGGCAATCAGCCCTATATGGAGATGCAGGGGATTGCACTGTCAACAGAGCAGACAGAAGCACTTATAGGAATGGCCGATGAGGGTCAGACACCTCTGTTGGTTGCCAATGAGAAGAAAGTCCTAGGCATGATCGGCGTGGCCGACAGCCTGAAAAAGAGCTCCTTGAAGGCTGTGAAGGCCTGGCGTGAAATGGGCGTGAATGTGATCATGCTGACCGGTGACAACAAGCGGACGGCAGAGGCGGTGCGCCGGAGATTGCAGCTGACAGAAGTGATTGCAGAGGTACTGCCTCAGGATAAAGAACGCAAAATCACCGAACTGAAAAAAGCAGGGCACAAGGTGGCAATGATCGGTGACGGTATCAACGATGCTCCTGCACTGGCTGCTGCTGATGTGGGCATGGCCATCGGCGCAGGCACGGATGTGGCTATTGAAAGCGCAGATATCATTCTGATGAAGAGTGACCTGCGGGATGCGGTGACCGCCATGCGCTTGAGCCGCAAGGTCATCCGCAATATCAAGGAAAATCTTTTCTGGGCATTTTTTTATAACTGCATAGGGATTCCCCTGGCGGCAGGATTGTGGTATCCTATATTTGAGATCCGGTTGAATCCTATGTTCGGCGCGGCAGCCATGAGCTTGAGCAGTATCTTCGTAGTGGGCAATGCCTTGCGGCTGAGAGGATTTAAGAGTGAATTTAAGGATGGTGCAGATGATTCTGCGGTAGGATTCCGGGAGGGGACCCGGGATGACGGAAACACAGCAGAGGAACATACAGCGGATCCTGAAAAATGCGATGCAAAGAACAGTGAAGAAAAAAATGCAGAAAACATTGCAGGCTGTGCAACAATCTGTGATGAAAACAATATGGAGAAAGGAAAGGTAGAAATTATGACAAAAGTAATGAAGATTGAAGGAATGATGTGCGGACATTGCACAGGAAGAGTGCAGAAAGTGCTGGCAGGCTTGGAAGGTGTTACAGAAGTGACCATGAGTCTGGAGAACAAGACAGCTACCGTGGTGATGAGCGCAGAGGTGGCCGATGATGTGCTGAATGCGGCTGTGACTGATGCAGGCTATGATGTGATTAGTATTACAGTAGAGTAGGCCGCATGCAAGTGTAAAGCAGGTGACTTGCAGAAAACCCGCTTTACAGAAGAAAAGAATAAGGTCCCGGCGGCCCATACGGACCGCCGGGACCTGAGGAAGGAGTACCTATGAAGAACAAATTGTATTATGTTTTGTTTCTGTTGTATGCAGCAGTTGCTGTGTTTGTGTTGTATTTGAACGGTGTGTTTGACGGTGGGGAGGTCAATTTGGTGAATGTACTGATTAACGTAGGTTTCCTGATCATCATTGGCATTTTGTTCCTGATCTCCACCATTAGTTTCGGCAGACTGAACCGCTGTACTGACGAGCTTGAAGCCATGACGGAACGCCTGCCGGAGGAGTATAAGGCAGCAGGCGGGAAATGTGTCTGGGGAAATTACCAGGACCGCAGGGATGTGTTCGCAGACGGCGAACTGAACCGGGCCTTTTATAAGTATAGAGCACGTATGAAAAACTACAAGACGAAACGTGGCTACAACAATACCTGTGATATTGAAGAGTACATCAATGAGGATCTGCTGGACAAGATTGGAATGAGTTATTTTAACTCCGGAATCGCCGGCACCATGACAGGTCTTGGTATCCTGGGTACCTTCCTGGGACTGGCTATGGGTCTGGGCTCCTTTAACGGAGATGATATTTATACCATATCCGACAATGTAGGACCTCTTTTGTCCGGTATGAAGGTAGCTTTCCATACATCCGTATATGGTATTTTCTTTTCTATAATATTTAATTTCATTTATCGTGGTATCATGGCAGATGCATATGAAAAGCTGGAAGAGTTCCAGAATGCTTTCCGCCAGTATGCCATGCCTACAGTTGCCACGGAGGATGAGAACTCTGCGGCAATGGTGATCTATCAGGCAGGTATGGTCAATTCCCTGAAGCAGATGGTAGAGCTTCTGAAAGGCAATTCCATGGAGCAGACTGCAGGTGTGGAGCGCATCGTAAATCAGTTCACTGAACAGATGACAGCAACCTTGGGAGTGCAGTTCGGAGCATTAGGCAGCCGTTTGGAGCGCGCAGCTTCAGTGCAGGAAACTACTGCGGAGAAGAATCGTGAACTGCTGGCAGCGACAGAGGCTCTGCTTTTGGCTAACAGAGGCTTGCAGGAGGCCTGCCGTGAGCTTTTGGAGAGTCAGGCCATTATGAACGGGGAACTGAATGCCCAGAAGGAAAAGTTAGTATCCACCTGCGACGAGATTACCAATGATATCAGCAACCAGTTATATGCTTTTGGACAGATGAGGAATTTGTATGAGAAATAAGAGAAGGAACCGGGAGGCTTTTGCAGAGCCCAGCTATTGGCAGTCCTTTTCTGATATGATGGCTGCCTTGCTGTTGATTTTTATTTTGATCATAGCCATCACATTGGCAATTTACAAACAGAAGACCACAACACTGGAGGAGACTGAGAAAGAGTTGAATGTAGCCCAGGAACAGCTGGAGCTGGCGGCCATAGATTTGGAGAACTCCAGGTTGGAGATTGAAAAATCCAACGAGGAACTGGCTCTGTCGTTGGCAGATCTGAAGGCTGCCTACGACCAGGCAGCGCTGACCAATGAAGAATTGAACCAGGCTTATCTGGAGATTGAGAATGCCCAGGCAGAGCTTGCGGCCACCAAGAGTGAACTGCAGGACATTGTGGGCATCCGAACAGACATCATCGGCGCACTGCAGGATACCTTTAATGATTCCAGCATGAAGGTGGATGCCCAGACCGGCTCTATCACATTCTCATCGGATGTCCTTTTCAGGTATAACAGTGCTACGCTGACACCGGCCAGTCAGGAATCCCTTCGGGAGATCATTCCTCTGTACCTGGATGTGTTGCTGCAGGATCAGTATCGTGAGTACATAGCAGAGATCATCATTGAGGGCCACACGGACACAGACGGCAGCTACATCAGCAATATGGAGCTTTCTTACAACCGTGCCAGCGCCGTGGCAAAATTCTGCCTGGATGAGAGCAATGGCCTCAGCGAAGCAGAAATTGAGCGTCTGCAGCATTTGCTTACCGTAAACGGCAGGTCTTACAGCGATCCCATTTATTCAGCCCCCACTCCGGATGCCCATACGGAAGAAATCGATATGGCGGCATCCAGGCGTGTGGAGATAAAGTTCCGTCTGAAAGAGGACGAGATGATCGAGAAGATCGCGGCCATTTTACAGCAGGAATAAGAATATAAAAAACTGCCATATCATTCAAAAGTGATATGGCAGTTTCGTTATTATATTTTCTTTGCTACGATCAGGAAACGATGGGTGGTTCCTTCGATAACTCCTTTTTGTTCCAATTTTTCCTGCATTTTCAGCAGCTGATCAAAACAGCAGTCTACTGAGAAGCCGGGAAACTCCCACTGGATGATCCGGGCAAACCATACGAAGGCACCCACATCATAAAATCTGATGGGCCTGTAGGCCTCCTGGGCTAAAAGAATCTGAAAGCCTGCTTCTTCAAAGGCTTTGCGCTGTTTTTCCAGAGTCAGGTGAGGGTAGGGAAGGGGAGAATTGGGGAGTACCATTTCCACTAATTCACGCTCGTTGTTTGCCCCTACCTGCTGGGTGACAAAGATGCCGTCCTTCTTTAAAAGGCGGTACAGTTCGCCTGCATCGAAACTGCCGTGTCTGTTGATAATGATATCAAATGACTCGTCTTCGTAGGGAATATGGGAGGGGTCACTGCATTCTTTGAAATGAATACCCAAGGGCAATAACTGCTCCTTACACAGCTGCACATTGGGGGGATAGCCTTCCGTGGCAGCTGTTTTGTTGAAAGGGTGCTTCAAGGATAATAAGAATTCTCCGCCGCCGGTATCGTAATCCAACAGGTTGCTGTCATCATTTAAATATTGCTTTATAATCTCCCTATAATCCCAGGGCAGGAGTTCTTCTTCCCGGTATTTTCCCTGAATATGTGAGAAATCCCAGCCTTTGATATAAGCGATGTCTTCTTCCTGTTTCCAAACAGCTCTCAACTCTTCTTTGTTCATGAAAACGGTCCTTTCGATATTATTTCATATTGAATAAATTATAACATGAAGAGAAAGTGCGTGCAAGCCTTCCGGACACTATGGAGGGATGTATCTTTTTTAGAAAATGTTTATAATTTCTTTCTTGCATTTTAGAGTATATTGTACTATATTTGCTATATAAGTTATAGAACAGATGAAGATGATTGGGATTCGTTGAAAAGGGAATCCTTAAATAAGGAGTTATAAAAGGAGGCAGGATGATGAATATTCAGAAATTTACCCAGAAATCCCTGCAGGCGGTGAATGCCTGCGAAAAGCTTGCCTACACTTATGGCAATCAGGAGATTGAACAGGAACATCTGCTGTACAGTCTGATTACGATAGAGGACAGTCTGATCCTGAAGCTCATTGAGAAGATGGAGATTCAGAAGGAGCATTTTGTAAACCGCGTGGAGGCAGCGCTTAATAAGCGTGTGAAAGTCCAGGGCGGTCAGCCCTATGTGGGACAGTATTTGAATCAGGCATTGATCCATGCGGAAGATGAGGCCGGGCAGATGGGGGACGAATATGTGTCCGTGGAGCATTTGTTCCTTTCCATGCTGAAAAATCCAAACAGGGAAATCGGGGCCATTTGGAAAGAGTATGGCATTACCAGGGAGCGCTTTCTGCAGGCCCTGTCTACTGTGCGGGGCAATCAGCGGGTGACCAGCGACAATCCGGAGGCCACTTATGATACTTTGGAAAAATATGGTCAGGACCTGGTGGAAAAAGCCAGGAATCAGAAGCTTGATCCGGTGATCGGCCGGGACAGTGAGATCCGCAATGTGATCAGGATCCTTTCCCGCAAGACCAAGAACAATCCGGTACTGATCGGTGAGCCCGGTGTTGGTAAGACCGCCGTGGTGGAGGGGCTTGCCCAGAGAATTGTCCGCGGGGATGTGCCCCAGGGGCTGAAAGATAAGAAGATTTTTTCCCTGGATATGGGCGCATTGGTGGCAGGCGCCAAGTACCGGGGTGAGTTTGAGGAACGTCTGAAAGCTGTGTTGGAAGATGTGAAGAACAGCGACGGCCAGATCATTCTTTTTATTGACGAACTGCATACCATCGTGGGGGCAGGCAAGACGGATGGTGCCCTTGACGCCGGCAATATGCTGAAGCCCATGCTTGCCAGAGGAGAACTGCACTGTATCGGTGCCACCACCCTGGATGAGTACCGCCAGTATGTGGAAAAGGATGCGGCATTGGAGCGTCGTTTCCAGCCTGTTATGGTGGATGAGCCCACCGTGGAGGATACCATTTCCATCCTGCGCGGTTTGAAGGAGCGTTACGAGGTATATCATGGTGTGAAGATCATGGACAATGCGCTGGTGAGCGCGGCGACTCTGTCCCATCGTTATATTACAGACCGTTTTCTGCCGGATAAGGCCATTGATCTGGTGGATGAAGCCTGTGCTTTGATCAAGACCGAGTTGGACAGCCTGCCCACAGAACTGGATGAACTGCAGCGCAAGTGCATGCAGATGGAGATTGAAGAGGCGGCATTAAAGAAAGAGGATGACCGTTTGAGCCGGGAACGCCTGGAGAATCTGCAGAAAGAATTGGCAGAACTGCGGGAGGACTTTGCCAATCGTAAGGCCCAGTGGGATAACGAAAAAGCTTCCGTGGATAAATTGTCCAAGCTGCGTGAAGAAATCGATCAGGTGAACAGCGAGATTCAGATCGCCCAGAGAGAGGGCAATCTGGAAAAGGCCGCAGAGCTTTCCTATGGCAGGCTGCCTGCCCTGAAAAAGCAGCTGGAGCAGGAAGAAACCAGGGTAAACGAGGGCGAATTGTCCCTGGTGCGTGAGCGAGTTTCCGATGAGGAAATTTCCAGGATCGTATCCCGCTGGACAGGCATCCCCGTGGCCAAGCTGACTGAAAGTGAGCGGAATAAGACGCTGCATCTGGATGAGGAACTTCACAAGAGAGTGGTAGGACAGGAGGAAGGTGTGACCAAGGTGACGGAGGCGATCATCCGCTCCAAGGCCGGTATCAAGGATCCTTCCAAGCCCATCGGGTCTTTCCTGTTCCTGGGCCCCACCGGCGTGGGCAAGACGGAACTTGCAAAAGCGCTGGCAGCTTCACTGTTTGACGATGAAAATAATATGGTGCGCATTGACATGAGCGAATATATGGAGAAATACTCCGTGTCCCGACTGATCGGAGCACCTCCCGGATATGTGGGTTATGAGGAGGGCGGTCAGCTTACCGAGGCTGTGCGCCGTAAGCCTTACAGTGTAGTGCTCTTTGACGAGATCGAAAAGGCACATCCGGATGTGTTTAATGTGCTTTTGCAGGTATTAGACGACGGCCGTATTACCGATTCCCAGGGCAGAACTGTGGACTTTAAGAATACTATTCTGATCATGACCTCTAATATCGGTGCAGCGTACCTGCTGGAGGGCATCAATGAGGACGGCACCATCGGTGATGAGGCCGAATACAGGGTTATGAATGAGCTGCGCGCTCACTTCAGACCGGAATTTTTGAATCGTCTGGATGAGACCATTCTCTTCAAACCCTTGACTAAGGATAATATCAGCGGCATCATTCATTTGATCATTGCAGACCTGAACAAGAGACTGGCGGACAGGGATCTGACCATTGCCCTGACGGATGAGGCCATCGCTTATATTGTGGATGAGGCTTATGATCCTGTATACGGAGCCCGCCCTTTAAAGAGATATATCCAGAAGCATGTGGAGACACTGGCAGCCAGACTGATCCTGGCAGACCAGGTGATGCCTGGGGATACCATCAGGATTATGGTAGAGGATGGAAAGCTGAAAGCAGGAGTGTAATGGGAAGATGCTTTTATGACTGATTTGACATGCAAAAGCTTGACTTACCATATTCCAATAGGTATGATGAAAGTAATGACTAGGTAAGGAGAGTGACGTTTATGTACAAAGTAGCTTTATCATCCTGCGGAAAAGAAATTAACGAGGCTCTGTTTGAACAGTACAAGCAAGCCGGTATTACAGCAATGGAAATTGCTCTGAAACCGGAAGAGTATGACACCTTTGATTATGCCAGGGCTAAAGAATTGGCGGATGCTTCAGGCGTGGAGCTGTGGTCCATTCATCTGCCCTTTTATCCCTTTGAAGAGCTTGATATTTCTGCTGTGGATCAGGAACTCCGCCAAAGGAGTGTAGAATATCTTGCGGGCATTATCAGACAGGCCGGCGGTGTGGGTATTGACAAATATATTATTCATCCCAGTATCGAACCCATTGCGGACGAAATCAGACCGGAAAAAATGAAAGCGGCAAAGGAAAGCTTAGTCTCACTGGCTGCTGTTGCAAAAGAATATGGCGGATATCTGGCAGTGGAAAATCTTCCCAGAACCTGCCTGGGCAAATGCGCTGCTGAGATGAAAGAATTGGTGGAGGCTACGAAAAATCTGCGCGTGTGTTTTGATACCAATCATCTGCTGGGTGAAGATTTTGAGGCCTTGTTTGAGGCTGTTGGTGATAAGATTATCACAGTGCATATTTCTGATTATGATTTTGTGGATGAGAGACATTGGCTGCCCGGCGAGGGGAAATTAGATTGGCAGCGGATGCTGAAGTGTTTTGAAAAAGTGGGTTATCAGGGTGTGTGGCTCTATGAGATCAATTTTGAAGCACCGGCAACATTGTCCCGTTCCCGAAAGTTAAATTGTGAAGATTTTGCCCGGAATGCCGCAGAATTGTTTGCCGGCAAAGAGGTGACAAGAATACTGTAGGAGGAAAACGAAATGCCTTTTATTGATTCCAAAATTACCATGAAAGTATCCGAGGAAAAGAGAGAAGTGATCCGCAAGGCTCTTGGGGAGTCCATGACCATTTTGAATAAGCCTGCCGCTTTTCTGATGGTAGGTTTTGAAGACAATTATGATCTTGCTATGGGTGGCAAGAAGCTTGAGAAAGGTGCTTACGTAGCGGTAAGCCTCTTTGGGGACGGTACCAAAGACGCCTACGAAGAGATGACCGCGTTCATCTGTGACTTGTATGAGAGAGAACTGGGCATTCCTAAGGACGCAATTTATGTGACCTACCATGGTGTTTATAACTGGGGTTGGAATGGCACGAATTTTTAATTGGAGGAAACGTTCGTATGATACCAAATGATCCCGTAATGCTTTTAAGCTTTGTCAATCTGAAGCTGCGCGATTTCTATGATTCACTGGATGCACTCTGTGATGACCTGGATGTGGACAGAAGTGAGATAGAGGCAAAGCTTTCCGCTATCAACTATACCTACAATAATGAGCGCAATCAGTTCGTGTAGTGTATGTACTTTTTTACCTGACTGGGTGAATAACCGTAATATTTTTTGAAAGCCCGGATAAAATTACGCAGTTCCGGATACCCAACGGTATCGGCAGTTTCAGAGACACTTTTGCCTTCCATCAGCATGGAGAAGGCACGTTTCATGCGGTAACTGATCAGATACTGGTGAGGCGTTGTACCCAGATGGGCACTGAACAGACGAATATAATATTGCTTGTGATAACCGCAGAGCTCGCTCAGGAGCTCTACGGTTATTTTTTCGCCCGGATGGTCGGAAATGTACATAATAGTATCGGCGATTTTGCCGGGAGGTGCCTGAAGATGCCCCTTACTGATGAGATAAGACACCAGAGCATTTGCCAGAGCTTCCATTACCGAATCGATTTCGCTGCTTTCATGACTGTGGATATAGGTGTCCATTGCTTCCAATAAGTGCTGCAGAAAGGGATCCTGCTGCACCGGCAGTTCCAAAAGCGAAGAAAGCAGATAGGGGGCAATATCTACATGCAGAAAAAGACAATTAATAGGATCATTGGGATCATGCTGCATCTGGTAAGGTAATGTGGAAGGGAAAACATAGAGGTGGTCTGTTTTCAGTTGCTTTACGGTGTTAGTATCCCTGTAGAGTACCTGCCCGGAGTACAAATAGTAAATTCTGCAATATACGGTAGGGGCTTTTTCGGTTACGTGCCAACCGGCGCCCTGGATTTCTGAACCGCGTAAAAATAACATACCAATCCCCCTTTCTGTCTTTCAATCCTGTAAGTATCTGTCAATATTGTAAAGGGCGGATATGTTTATGTCAATTGTGAAAAGTTGCTTTTTGAGAAGTTTACAGCCCTATTTACCATGTAATTGTGTATAAAAATGGTAGATAATAAAGGGAAACGATCGCTCATACAGACCTGAGAAAATAATGGAGAGAAAAACAAGGAGGAAACTAAAATGGCAAGAGATTTTTGGAAGCTTCACGAGGATGTCTGCTTTAAACGTGCAGGCGGCAAGATTATCTGGCAGCCCCGCATCCAGTGTTGGCGTGACGATAAGCTTTTTGATTACGGCAAGCTTCCCGGTATTTACGAGGGCATGACAGATCCTGAGATTTTCACGGAGTTGGATTGTTCTTCCAGAATTTATGATTACAATGAATGCTTTAAAGCAGTATATGACGATACCATTCAGACCAGAACTGAGAAGAAAGGTGATGTAAGGGTTAGCTATATTGATACCCCTTTGGGTACTGTAAGTACCGAAAGTAAGCCTTCTCCCAATACCTGGGCATGGCAGAAAACCAAGTGGTGGGTTACCAACGAAGAGGAGCTTAAAATTTATACCTATATTGAAGAGCATACCTCCTGGAGATTTGATCAGGAAACCTTTGACAAGATTAAGGCAAAGTGGGGGACTCTGGGTGCGCCTACCATGTTTATGCCCCGCGTGTCCATGCAGAGACTTTACGTTGACATTATGGGTGTGGAAGAGGCGATTTACGCAGTTTACGATTATCCTGAGACTGTGGAAGAATATTTCACTGCCCTTCGCGGATGCCACATGCGTCTGATCGATGTGATCAATGAGTCACCCATTCAGATCATCAATTTTGGTGACAATGTGCACTCCGGTACCCTTTCTCCTGAGCTTTTTGAGAAGTATGTGCTCCCTGAATATCAGCTGCGCTGCCAGCGTCTGCATGAGGCAGGTAAATTTGTACATGCTCATTTTGACGGAGACAACCGGGGACTTTTAAAGTACTACAAGGAGACTGGTCTGGACGGTATTGAGGCCATCACTCCTGTGCCTCAGGGCGATGTGACCCTGGAAGAAGTAAAGGAAGCGCTGGGTGATATGTACCTGATCGATGGTCTTCCGGCTATTTACTTTGATGAGATTTTCCCGGAAGAAGTGCTTGTTGAGTGTGTGCACAAGATTATTGATCTGTTTGCCCCCAACCTGATCCTGGGTATCTCTGACGAGATTTCTTCCACCGGTGATATTGAGAGAATCCGTCTGGTGGGCAAGATTGTTGATGAATATAACACAAAAATTGATGCACAGAACGCAAAGTGTGATACAGAATAGTTGGTAACTATGTCCGGCGGCCCTTTAACATAAGGGTCGCTTTGTATTATTTATTCAAAAAGGATTTCTTCTACGGTTACGAAAACAAAGCCTTCCTCCAGCAGTTGATCCACAATTTCAAGGGCTGCAGTAACGCTGGTCTCGTAGTAATCGTGCATCAGGATGATGTCGTTTTCCTCTACTTTGCCGACTACGCTGGATGTAATGCAGGCCACGTTGTCAGAACACCAATCCAATGGATCTACAGTCCAGAGCACAGGGATCATGTTCAGTTCTTTTTCCAGGCTTTTGTCCCAGGAGCCGTAGGGAGGCCGGACATATGAGGGAACTTCGCCGGTGATGGCAGCAAGCACTTCGTTGGTATCGATCAATTCCTGTTTGAATTGGGCTCGGTTCTGTTGGGTGAGCTGCAGATGTGTGAAAGTGTGGTTGCCGATCATATGACCTTCTGCCTGCATTCGGCTGATCACATCCGGGTGCAGCTCTGAATGTGCGCCGGTGACAAAAAATGTAACAATAACGCCCCGATCTTTGAGGCCGTCCAATAGCTGCTCTGTGTAGTAGGGATGAGGACCGTCATCAAAGGTCAGGGCAATTTTTTTATTCTCAGTATCAGCGGAGCGTATTTGTACCGGATCAGTCTGGGTTGTCTGCGTGATCAGAGAGTAGAAACTGAAATGTTTATGGGAAAAGGCAAGTAACAGTATGGTGAGCAACAGAAAGTCAAACAAAATAATCGTCAGCATCCATTTGGTTTTGGGAGGCATATATCTCCTGACCGGTCGCAAGGATATCAAGGGACCTTTCGCTTTACTATCAAGTATATGTTTGGCGTTACCTATGATATGAAATAAGAGCATTTCCTGTGATATGAAATAATTTCATTGAAAAACCAAGAACTATTTGATAAAATATAACGATACAACAACTAGTGTATGCCGATGAGGAGAGAAAAAGTATGCGTAAGGCCGTGAAGTTCGGCGGAAGCTCGCTGGCAGATGCCGGACAGTTTCGCAAAGCCGGAGAAATTATCCGAGCCGACAAGGGCAGAAGATACATAGTGCCTTCAGCACCCGGCAAGAGGTTCGCTGAGGATATCAAAGTGACAGACATGCTTTACGCCTGTTATGCATTGGCTGAAGAGGGCAAGGATTTCAGGGAAAATCTCAAGCGGATTGCCCGGCGTTATGGTGCGATCATAGACGGTTTGGAGCTTGAAATCAGTCTGGACAAAGAATTTGAAATAATAGAAGAACGTTTTTTGGAAAGCGCCGGCATAGAATATGCTGCGTCCCGAGGTGAGTATTTAAACGGTATCGTGATGGCGGCTTACCTGGATTATGAGTTTGTGGATGCGGCAGAAGTGATTATATTTGACGAGCAGGGCACATTTGATGCAGATGCTACGGACAGAATCCTGTCGGCCAGATTACAGGGATGTGAGAACGCGGTGATTCCGGGATTTTACGGCGCTATGCCGGACGGAACAATCAAGACATTCCCAAGAGATGGTTCTGATATTACGGGTGCACTTGTGGCCGCTGCCATTGGTGCAGATGTATACGAGAATTGGAAGGATGTGGACGGTGTCCTGATGGCGAATCCTCAAATCGTGGATAATCCCAAGGTGGTTCGTTCCATTACTTATAAAGAACTGCGGGAATTGGCATATATGGGAGCTAACGTGCTGCACGAGGATTCCATTTTCCCGGTTCGCAGAAAAGGTATTCCCATCAACATCCGCAATACCAACAAGCCGGAGGATGAAGGGACCTGGATCATGGAGAAGACCATCCAGCCCACCAAGTATGTGATCACAGGTATTGCCGGCAAAAAGGGATTTTGTTCTATTAATATTGAAAAGGAACGAAGAAGTTCCCAGATTGGCTTTGGAAGTACGGTGCTCCAGATTTTTGAAGAAAACGGTCTTTCCTTTGAGCATGTGCCCACCGGTATTGACACCATGACGGCGTATATCCATCAGGAGGAGTTCATGCCCCGGGCGGACAATGTGGTAAAGGAACTTAGAAAAAGACTCCAGCCAGATGGTATTGAGATAGAGTCTGATTTGGCGTTGATTGCTGTGGTAGGACGCAATATGAAGTCCACGAGAGGAACTGCCGGCAAGATTTTTTCGGCGCTGTCCCATGCCAATGTAAATCTGAAGATGATCGATCAGGGTTCTTCCCAGCTGAATATCATCATCGGTGTATCCAATCAGGATTTTGAAAAGGCTATTCAGGCCATTTACAATATTTTTGTGGTTGTGAGATTGTAATTTTTGAGGTTGTACGATAGTGTTCGCGTAATAGTGTTGGGCAATAATAGCGTGTACGGACGCTGTAAGAACGATTGGGAGGAGTATGATATGTGTAATGATAAAAGACCTTTGATTGCAATTCCCATGGGAGATCCTGCGGGAATCGGTCCGGAGATCGTCTTGAAGGCGTTGGCTAATCCTGAGATTGCCGCTTTTGCCAGATGCGTGGTGATCGGAGATAAAGACGTATTGCAGCAGGCAGCAGCGTTTCCCGGGATGCCGGAGGTGACCATACATGTCATCGGTGGCAAAGATGCCGACAATGTGCAGGATGGTTGCTTTAAACCTGGGATTATCAACCTGATCGACCTTAACAACATTACAATAGAAGATTTAAAACTGGGGCAGGTACAGGCTATGTGCGGCCGGGCGGCCTATGAGTATATCGAAAAGAGTATTCAGCTTGCCATGGCGGGAGCAGTGGATGCAGTTGCCACCACGCCCATCAACAAAGAGTCGCTGAAGGCAGCTGAAATTCCTTTTATCGGACATACCGAGATTTTCGGAGGGCTGACTGAGACTGCGGATCCTCTGACCATGTTTGAAGTACACGGCATGAGAGTGTTCTTCCTGACCAGACATGTGTCTCTGCGCAAAGCCTGTGATCTGGTCACCAAGGAGAGGATCATTGATTACGTGATCCGCTGCAAGGAGGCCTTAAACAAGCTTGGTGTGGAGGATGGTGTCATGGCCATAGCGGGCTTAAATCCCCACAGCGGTGAGCATGGACTCTTTGGCAATGAGGAGATGGAAGCTGTTTTCCCGGCAGTGGAAGAACTGAAGAAAATGGGTTATTTGGTGGAAGGTCCCATCGGAGCCGATTCTGTATTTCATCTGGCGCTGAAGGGCAGATACAACTGTGTATTGTCCCTGTATCATGATCAGGGGCACATCGCCACCAAGACGCTGGACTTTGAGCGGACCATTGCGGTGACGGCAGGGATGCCTATTCTGCGCACCTCTGTGGATCACGGCACGGCCATGGACATTGCGGGCAAAGGTATTGCAAGTGCAGTCAGCATGGAGGAGGCCATCCGCGTGGCGGTAAAGTACTGCAGTTAATGAGTGACCATGTGCCGGAGACCTGGAGATGTCTGGAGCGTGGCAGGCATTAACGTAATTATATGATTTGCACATCTAAAATATCATCGAATAAAATTTTTGTGTTTACGATTTGTAACAGCCGGCTGGTGGCGTCGATACGGGCGACCATGCCGGTTGTTTTGATATATTCGTCCCTGTGAAAATGTACCACGGTGACAATCCTGCCGGGTGTAATCAGGTGCATTTTGCGGTCCAGTTCTGCCGCCATTTCTTCTGACAATTCTATTTTAGGAACTACAATGCGCTCCTTTGCTGCTAGGGCTTCCGAGAGACCGCGCAGGGCAGAAAAGGGCATGAATTGTTTGGCCCGGTCTGCAACGGGCATTTTGCTTCGGGGTCTACCGGCCACTTTTGTGTCCTCCTATCTGATGATTGCGCTCTCTGGTGGTAGCGTTCTTTTCGAAATTCATACCTTTTAGAATGGCATCCTTGCCGAATTTATTTTTGATATTGATCACTGCTTCCTGGACTTTCCGATTGCGGTCCAGGTCATGGACATCGACAAAGAGATTGTACTGGTGATATTCCTCCGGGACCACATTGTTGCAGGAAATAGTAACTCTTCGCACATGGTAGGAGGGATTGACAATACGGTCGTAGAGCTTTGTCAGTGCCGGGATGATCAGTATATCGGCATTGGTCTCAGTGTCCAGACTGACGGAACCATGGGCGGAGGGGATGTGTAATTGGTTGGAATAACCCACATGCAAAGTCAATGACTTGGTGACAAGCCCTTTCTCCACCATATCAAGGCAGAGCAGGTCAGCCATCTCCTTGACGATCAGCTTGCCGTCTTCGAAAGTATAATCGCACATCAGCACCTGGCCGCTGGTCAGACAGTTGGTCTGGGGCTTGTAGGTCTTGATGTCCCGGATAGTGACAGGTTCCCGGCCCCAGGCATGGTCGATTAGGAGTTCGGCATCCACTCCGAAAAGCCTGTAGAGGAGATTTTCATCTGCACCGGCTACATCCCCAAGGGTCATCATGCCGCTGCTCTCCAGGCGTCTGGCAGTACCGCTGCCAATCCGCCAAAAGTCGGTGAGAGGGCGGTGGTCCCAGAGGGTTTCACGATAGGTCTCCTCCGTCAGCTCGCCGATGAAATCAGGCGCATGCTTGGCAGTAATATCCAAGGCTACCTTGGCCAGATAAAGATTGGTACCCACACCGCAGGTGGCCCGCACGCCCATAGTAGAGAAAATGTCCCCCATGATCTGCAGCCCCAGCTCCCTAGCGGTGAGACCATAGAGGGAGAGATATTCGGTCACATCCATAAAAGCTTCATCGATGGAGTAAACATGAATATCCTCTTTGGCAATATATTTTAGGTAAATGCCGTAAATCTCAGCCGCGTAATCGATATAAAGCTGCATTCTTGGCGGCGCAGTAAGATAAGAAATATTCTTTGGGATCTCAAAGACCCGGCACCGGTTGTGAACACCCAGCTTCTTCATGGCGGGCGTGATGGCCAGGCAGATGGTTTTGTCACCTCTGTCCGGGTCTGCCACCACCAGATTGGTGGTCATGGGATCCAGCCCCCGCTCCACGCATTCCACGGAGGCATAGAATGATTTCAGGTCGATGCAGATGTAAGTGCGGTTGTTCATAAGAGTAAATTCTAACCTCCTTTCCGGCAGGGGTGCAAAGCAAAATCCTCCGGGAGGATGCGCAGCTCGCGGGGAAGAAAATTGCCTTTCAGGCACCGCTCGCGCGCGGAGAGTCCGCAAGCGGACTCTTTGTTCAGATGCAGTCTGTAAGGGGGGCTGAGGCGAGCGGCAGTTTGAGCCCTTTCGTGCTGTTTTTTACATTATAACACACGAACAAATGTTCGTCCATAGAAAAATGTCAAGTTTTTCAGCCTAAGCATTGGTCCGATGTACAGTCCTTTTTGGATGCTTGGGCGGCACATAGATACGGACTGTTTTTTGGGGCCGGAAATGTGTGCAGAAAAAAAGTTCCCACATTATTTTAAAATGTAGGAACTTGATTTTTACATTTCTTATTCTTCAAACAACGGTGTGGAAAAATATCTCTCTGCAGTATCCGGCAGAATGGTAACAACTGTCTTGCCGGGGCCAAGCTCCTTGGCCAGAGCGATAGCGGCGGCCACGTTGGTGCCGGAGGAAATGCCGCACATCAGGCCTTCCTTGCGTGCAAGCTCCCTTGCAGTAGAGAGTGCTTCCTCATCGGTGACGATGTGGATGTGCTCGTAGATATTTTGATTGAGAATATCGGGGATGAGGCCGTCGCCAATGCCCATCTGCAGATGGGCTCCTACGGTGCCGCCTGCAAGAATAGCTGCGTTTTCAGGCTCTACAGCCCAGATCTTCATGTGGGGATTCAGCGCCTTTAAGGTCTCACCGATGCCGGTGATGGTACCGCCGGTGCCAATGCCGGAGCAGAAACCGTCGATGGGACCGCCCACCTGCTCCAGGATCTCAAGACCTGTCTGATGGCGGTGGATCATGGGATTGGCGGCGTTTGCAAACTGCTGGGGTACATAGACATTGGGCTCTTCACGCTCCATGCGCAGGGCGGTCTGGAGACATTCCTCAATGGCATCTCCGATGTTACCCTTATCGTGGATCAGCACGACTTCAGCTCCATAGTGACGCATCAGTTTCCGGCGTTCCACGCTGACAGAGTCGGGCATAATGATGCGGACTTTGTAACCTAATACAGCACCTACCAGTGCAAGACCGATGCCCTGGTTGCCGGAGGTGGGCTCTACAATAATGGTATCTTGTGTAATTTTCCCTTGGCGGACAGCCTCCATGACCATGTTGTAAGCCACGCGGGTCTTGATAGAACCGCCAACGTTCAGGCCCTCGTATTTGACTAGGATGCGGGCAGCGCCCTCAGGGACCATGTGATTTAATTGTACAAGGGGCGTATGCCCCATGGCGTCAAGAATATTTTGGTATATCATAGTAGTTTCTCGCTTAGTATCGATAAGTGATCATATTCCAGGAGTGTTTCTTTAATGTGACGGTCTGCTTTTCTCCGGCATTGCCTTCAAGATTGCGTTCTGTGGGGAGCACCGCCTGAGAATCTCCTGTGTTGACAGCCTTCAGGTCTTCACAGTAAAGCTCCACATGTTTGAGGGGAGTGCAACTGCCGAAATCCTGGAAGGAAAGTTCCAAGTCCATCTGATCTTCCAGAGAACGGTTCACCGCAAAGACGATCAGTTCTCTGTTCTCGCTGTTGTGTACAACCGAAGTCTCCAGGTAAGGAACATTTTTGTGGGCGGAGGTGGAGTAAGTATCGCATTTTACGACAGGTTTCATAGCCGTACCCCGTCCGTTTGCAGAAGCATACATAAAGGGATAAAAAATAGTTTGCGCCCAAGCTATGCCGTCATTTCTGGTCATGATGGGAGCAATGACATTTACCAGCTGTGCCAGACAGGCAATCTTTACCCGGTCGCAGTTGTTTTGAAGGGTCATAAGAATGCAACCCACCACCAGTGCGTCTTCGAAGGTGTAAATGTCTTCCAGCATGGGCGGTGCTACCTGCCATTTTTCAATTTTCGTGTCAGCCTCATTGCTGTGGAACCACACATTCCACTCGTCGAAGGAGAGGTTGATAGTTTTGTCGGAATGTTTCTTGCCTTTGATGACATCGCAGATGGCGATCACGGTTTTGATAAAACTGTCCATATCAGTGGATTTTGCCAGGAAATCAGCGGTATCGTTCTCTCTGTTTGCAAAATATTGATGCAGGGATACGTAGTCCACATAATTGTAGACATGATCCAGTACAGTCAGCTCCCAATCGCCGAAGGTGGACATGTCAAAGCCGGAGCTTCCGCAGGCTACCAGCTCGATTTCGGGATCCACCAGTTTCATCAGCTTGGCGGCCTCGGTGGCTATCCTGCCGTACTCCTCGGCGGTCTTGTGGCAGATCTGCCAGGGACCGTCCATTTCATTTCCAAGGCACCAGGTCTTGATGCCGAAGGGTTTGTCAAAACCATTTTGACGACGCAGATTGGCATAATGGGTGTCCGTGTCTGCATTGCAGTATTCCACGCAATTTTGGGCATCCTGAGGTCCGCCTGTGCCCAGATTGACAGCCATCATGACCTGGGAATCGGCCCGCTTTGCCCACTCCTGGAACTCGTCGATGCCAACCTGGTTGGTCTCTATGGAATTCCAGGCGAGCTCAATTTTTCTGGGACGTTTGGTTTTGTCGCCGGTGCCGTCCTCCCAGTTGTAACCGGATACAAAGTTGCCGCCGGGATAGCGGACAATGGGGACATTTAACTTTTTGACCAGGTCGAGTACATCCTGCCTGAAGCCCTGATCGTCTGCGGTTTCGTGGTCAGGCTCGTAAATGCCTCCGTACACAGCCCGGCCAAGATGTTCAATGAAAGAACCGTAAATACGGTTGTCGATATTGGCAATGGTAAAATTTTTGTTGATGAGAATTTCTGCATTCATGAAAGTGGCTCCTTTCCGTTTCTGCAATATAACTATATTATAGCTTTATGATGCGCCCTTTTTCAATAGGAAATGCGAAGGGGAGAAAGGGTTTTTACTTGTAAAACAGACAGCGGTGCGGTAAAATGGTGACAGATTAAGTTAAGAAACGGGAAGCAGTTACCAACGGAAACGGAGAAATTATGGATTTATTTGAATATATGCGTAGTACGAATATGGAAAAAGATTCCCCGCTGGCGGCCAGGATGCGTCCCAGGACCCTGGACGAGGTAGTGGGACAGGAGCATATTATCGGCAAGGATAAGCTGCTGTATAGGGCCATTCAGGCGGACAAGGTCAGCTCGGTCATCTTTTACGGACCGCCCGGCACCGGTAAGACAACGCTGGCAAAGGTGATAGCCAACACCACCAGCGCGGAATTTATGCAGATCAATGCCACCGTGGCCGGCAAAAAGGACATGGAGGATGTGGTGAACAAGGCCAAGGATCTCCAGGGCATGTATGGCAGAAAGACCATTCTGTTTATCGACGAGATCCATCGTTTCAACAAGGGCCAGCAGGACTATCTGCTTCCTTTTGTGGAGGACGGTACGGTGATCCTGATTGGTGCCACCACGGAGAACCCTTATTTTGAAGTAAACAGCGCGCTGATCTCCCGCTCCATTATTTTTGAACTAAAGCCCATTCCGCAGGAATCCATCAAGGAACTTTTGAAGAAGGCAGTTTACGACAATGACAGAGGCATGGGAGCATATGATGCGGTGATAGAGGAGGAAGCCCTGGATTTTCTGGCGGATATCTCCGGCGGTGATGCCAGACAGGCCCTGAATGCCATCGAATTGGGCGTTATGACCACCAACAGAAGTGCAGACGGCAAGATTCACATTACGCTGGATGTGGCCCAGGAGTGTATTCAAAAGCGGGCGGTACGATATGACAAAAACGGCGACAATCACTACGACACCATTTCTGCTTTTATTAAAAGTATGCGGGGATCGGATCCGGATGCGGCAGTGTACTATCTGGCCAGAATGCTCTATGCAGGAGAAAGCGTGACCTTCATCGCCCGCAGGATCATGATCTGTGCGTCTGAGGATGTGGGAAACGCAGATCCCCATGCACTGATGGTGGCTGTAAATGCCTCCCTGGCGGTGGAGCGGGTGGGCATGCCTGAGGCCCAGATCATTCTGTCCCAGGCTGCAGCATACGTAGCCACAGCCCCCAAGAGCAATGCCAGCTGTGAGGCGATCTTCTCTGCCATGGATGAAGTGAAGCAGACGGGCAATCTGCCTATCCCGGCCCACCTGCAGGATGCCCATTACAAGGGAGCGGCTAAGCTGGGTCATGGCATCGGCTACAAATATGCCCATGATTATCCCAACAATTATGTAAAACAGCAGTATCTTCCCTACGAGTTGAACGGCAAAGAATTTTACAAGCCCTCCGGCAACGGTTATGAGGTGAAGATCAGAGAGCACATGCAGCGCATCAAAAGAGAAGCTGCAGAGGAATAATAAAAGCCCGGCAGCAGCCGGGCCTCGGATTTAGAATAATTCCTGAACCAGGTATTGATAAATATCCTGGTTCTTTTTTTGCCAATTGTCGCAGATGGAGGCGGCCATTTCCTCAGTGGGAACGGAGAGGGTGATGGTCAGCAGGTTGATATCCTTCTCCTTGGCCACAAGATGTGCCTCGTATTCGCCGGAGGTGGATTTGTAATAATCCCCCAGAACGGATACTTCATTGCGCATGTCAAATTCGTTTTCCGCCAGATAAGTCTCCATGTCATTTATAATGGCATCGCTTATGCGGTTTTTGAAAAAGGAGAGAGTCTCCTTTCCCTCTTCTGTGATGGAAAGGTGGGTCCGGTTGCGGATGGACTGGCTGGAGATCATGCCGGCCTCGGTCAGCTCACTGAATACTTGCTGCAGGGTCAGGAAATTGGTGTATTCCTTCTCTAGGATAAAATCACTGATCTGAGCGGTGGTAAGAGAGAAGTTGACCCGGTTCAGCATATATAAAATGATTAATTTGTATAAAGTTAAAGAATCTTGGATCATAATTTCTGTAGTTTCCTTTTTGTGTTTTTTGAAGTGGGAAGTACGTTATATCACGCATAAGCGGTCTTGCAAGACTTCAGTGTTGCGGAGCAGGCGGTAGATCAGCCTTTAGTGCACAGCCCTGCAGGCAGCCTTGCGCCTTCATAAGCTTGTGCAGGGAATTCAGCACATCACGCTTATTGAGACTCCACTTGGGGGCGATCAGCAGATCCTTGGGCCCGTCACCGGTGACTCTGTGTACCACAATCCGGGGAGAAAGTCTGGTAAGGCAGCGGACTAAGAGATCCAGGTAGTCCTCCTTGGACAGAGCCTCAAAGGAACCGGCCAGGTAGTCGGAAGCCAGATCCGTATTTTTCAATATATGCAAAAGCTGCAATTTTATGCCGAAAGGCTTCAGGGCGTTCAAGTAATCAATAGTCTGAAGGACCATTTCCGGTGTCTCGCCGGGCAGTCCCAGGATCACATGGACGATAACCGGAATGTCGATGGCGGAAAGTGCACGGAATGCTTCTGCAAAGCAGGGCAGGGCGTAGCCTCTGCGGATATAATCTGCGGTAGTCTGATGAATGGTCTGCAGTCCCAGTTCCACCCAGATGAATTTGTCCGGGTAGCGGTCCTTTAATTTGGCAAGCAGTGCAAGAACCTCATCCGGCAGACAGTCCGGCCTGGTGGCGATGGAGATGCCGCAGACATCGGGACAATCCAATGCCTCCGTGTAAATCTGTTCCAGATAGGGTAGCGGCGCGTACGTATTGGTGTAGGCCTGAAAATAAGCGATAAAATCCTGACCTACTTTTTTATCATGGAAAAGAGACAGGCCCTGTTCCAACTGCCGGCGGATGCTCTTGCCCGCTGTAGGAACGGCAAAATCCCCGCTGCCGCCTGCGCTGCAGAAAATGCAGCCCCGGGTGCCCAAGGTACCGTCTCTGTTGGGGCAGCTCATATGAGCGTTCAGGGCAATCTTGTAGCATTTATGATGAAAGGTATTTTTGCAGTAAGCGTCCAGGGAGTAATAGGGCTTACCGTACCATTGGTCCGGAGTCATAGGCACACCTCTTTTTCTGATATCATGTATCATATAACAGTTTTTCCGAGGACGCAAGTACTTTCAGGGGGAGTTTTGGAGGTGTTTTATGGGGCTTTTTACAGGTGGCTGCAGAAAAATAAAAAAAGGCTTTCTATTTTGAAAGAAATGTATTATAATACTTAATAGCATGATCATATGTCATGATTCACAGAACACATCTATTTATTGGTTTGGTCCTGATGTTATCCCCTTTTGATGATATGTAAAATTGAAATAATAGGCCAAGTTGGATTTATGCTTTTATTCACAATGGTAAAATCCGGTATTGGATATTTATATAAATAACGAAACTGTTGTAGTAACAGGAGGAATATATGAGAGAAAAATATGAATCTTTAGCACTTGTGCACTTGAAGGAAATTGCGAAAGCACGTGGACTTAAGGGCACATCAACCATGAAAAAGCACGAGGTGATCGAAGCTATGCTGGCCGAAGATGAGCGTCTGAAGAATGAAGAGGAAGCAAAGAAGGCTGAGGAGGCGAGACGCGCAGAAGAGGCCAGACGTGCAGAGGAACCCAGACGTACTGAGGAACCCAGACGTACCGAGGAACCCAGACGTGCAGAGGAACCCAGACGTACTGAGGAATTCAGACGCTCTGACGCGCCCAGACGTGAAGGCTACACAAGACGTGATGATGCGCCCAGATATTCCAGACGTGAGGGGCAGTCCTATAATCAGGGATACGCGGCATCCGGTGCACCGGCACAGACATCAAATGCACCGGCACAGAATACATCGACACAAAATACATCAGCCCAGGCTATGAATACCGCACCCCAGTCAGCTCCCGTCCAGAGCGTACAGGGGCAAAATTATGCCGCCCAATCGCAGAACGTACCCACTGAGACGCGCAGTAGTGCCAGATTAAATGAGGCTTACGATGAAAGTCAGTATCCGAAAGAACTGGACAGCGGAATCGAAGCCAGCGGTATCCTGGAGGTCATGCCTGACGGCTATGGCTTTATACGCTGTGAAAATTATATGCCCGGCGAAAATGATGTGTACGTGGCGCCCAGCCAGATCCGCCGTTTCGGTTTAAAGACCGGTGATATTCTCTGCGGCAATAAGCGTATCAAGACCCAGCAGGAGAAATTCAGCGCCCTGCTCTTTGTGCGCAGCATCAACGGATATACTGTGGAAGAGGCTACAAAACGAATTGCTTTTGAAGATATGACACCGATCTTCCCGGACCAGCGTATCAGATTGGAGACACCCGGCTGTCCCGTTTCCATGCGCGTTATGGATCTGGTGAGCCCTGTGGGCAAGGGACAGCGTGGTATGATCGTCTCTCCCCCTAAGGCCGGTAAGACCACTCTTTTGAAAGAAGTGGCCAAATCGGTACTTCGCACCAATCCCCATGTGCATATGCTGATCCTTTTGATCGATGAACGTCCTGAGGAAGTTACCGATATCAAGGAAGCAATTTACGGTGAAAACGTGGAAGTGATCTACTCCACCTTTGATGAACTTCCCGAGCATCATAAGCGTGTCTCCGAGATGGTGATCGAGCGTGCAAAGCGCCTGGTAGAGCATAAGCAGGATGTAGTCATCCTCTTAGACAGCATCACCCGCCTGACCCGGGCCTACAACCTGGTAGTGCCCCCCAGCGGACGTACTCTTTCCGGTGGTCTGGATCCCGCGGCGCTGCATATGCCTAAGCGTTTCTTCGGCGCAGCAAGAAACATGCGGGAGGGCGGCAGTTTGACCATTCTGGCGACTGCATTGGTGGAAACAGGCAGTAAAATGGACGATGTGGTGTACGAGGAATTCAAGGGTACCGGCAATATGGAAATGGTATTGGACCGCAAGCTTTCTGAAAAGCGCATTTTCCCTGCCATTGATCTGGCCAAATCCAGCACCAGAAACGAACATCTGCTTCTGTCTGAGGAGGAGCTTGAGGCCATCAATATCATGCGAAAGGCATTGAACGGACTGAAGGCCGACGAAGCAACGGACCGCATTCTGGATATGTTTGCCAGAACCCGCACAAATGCTGAGTTTGTAAATATGGTGAAAAAGAACAGATTTATCTGATGTATCAACTTGGGAAAGATCACAAAATTACGGTCACAAAAGTTTCAGAAAAGTTTTATTTTGGGTATTGCAAGTAGACAACTCTTATGTTACAATAATACCGCTGTTTGTGGTTCCATAAGCAGTGTGGATGAGAACAAAAATTTTACATGAAATTTTTATAGAGAGGTGAAAATCAATGAAAGAAGGAATCCATCCTAAGTACTATCAGGCAACTGTTACCTGTAACTGTGGCAACACATTCGTAACCGGCTCCACCAAGCCTGAGATTCACGTAGAAATCTGCTCCAAATGCCATCCGTTCTATACCGGTCAGCAGAAGGTTGCAAGAGCTGATGGTCGTATTGATAAGTTCAACAAGAAATACGGCGTTAAATAAGATCAAATGCGGAAAGGTTGAGGTATTTCTATCTCAACCTTTTGTAATAACAGGAGTATGATATGGCAAGAAAGAAATGCGGCCATTATTCCGGTATCGGCGGACAGGCGGTGCTGGAAGGCGTAATGATGAAAAACAAAGAAAAATATGCGGTTGCAGTCAGAAAGCCAAACGGTGAGATCGAAGTGAAAGTAGAGACTCACAAGGGGCTGCTGGAAGGCAAAAAGATTAAGGATATTCCCTTTATCAGAGGTATATTTAACTTTGTGGAGTCCATGATACTGGGCACCAAGGTGCTCAATTACTCCGCCTCTTTTTATGAGGATGAGGAGGATCCCAACGGTGAAAAAGCTGCAGACAAAGCAAGCGGCGGCAAGGGCGAGTCTTTTGTGAATACGTTGGTGACTATTTTTGCTGTTGTGCTTGCTGTGGGTATTTTTATTGTCCTGCCTTATTTTGTGGGATCTTTCTTTGAAGGCTTTATCCGTAACCGCTCCCTGATGGCCATTATTGAAGGGGTTATCCGCATCGCGATCTTCCTTTTGTATGTGAGTGCCATTAGTCTGATGAAGGACATCAGACGTCTGTACCGCTACCACGGTGCTGAGCACAAGTGTATCAATTGTATCGAGAAGGGGCGTCCCTTGGATGTGCGCAATGTAATGCGCAGCTCCAGACTGCATAAGAGATGCGGCACCAGTTTCATTTTCTTTGTTTTGATCGTAAGTATTGTGCTGTTTTTCTTTATCCGGGTGGACAATGTGTTCTACAAGGTGGGATTAAGGATACTGCTGATGCCCGTTGTGGCCGGCATTTCCTATGAACTGATCCGTCTGGCCGGACGCAGCGACTTTTTTCTGGTGAATCTTTTGTCTGCACCGGGCATGCTGATCCAGCGCCTGACTACAAAGGAGCCGGATCGTGATATGATAGAAGTGGCGATTGCGTCCATAGAAGCTGTTTTTGATTGGAAGGCGTACCTGAAGGAAGAATTCGGATATCAGGTGGACGACGAACAGGAGGACGCATCCGGGACCGAGGATGAGGACATCGAGTTCGAAATGCCAGTGACCGAGGAAGAAGACATTGAGTTCGAAATGCCTGAGGCTGATGGCAATTCTGAGACCGATAAAGAGGAAGTATGAAATACAGAGAATGTTATGATTGGGGATGCTCTTCCTTAAAAAATGCGGGCATTGAAGAGGCGGCTCTGGATGCTAGGTATCTTTTGGAGCATATTTGCGGCACCAATCGAAATGACCTGCTGGTCCATGGAGACAGACAAGTGGATGAGAGCCAGGAAGCTCTATATCGGGAACTGATCGGGAAGCGCGAACAGAGGATCCCGCTGCAGCATCTGACCGGCGTTCAGGAATTTATGGGGCTGGAATTTGCTGTAAATGAACATGTGCTGATTCCCAGGCAGGATACAGAGATTCTGGTAGAAGAGGTGTTAAAGGAGCTCCATGACGGCATGGAGGTGCTGGATATGTGTACCGGCTCCGGATGTATTTTGATAAGCCTGCTGCATTACAGCAACCGTTGCCGGGGTGTAGGTGTGGATATTTCAGAGGAAGCGCTGGAAGTGGCAAGAGAAAACGCCGGACGATTGCTGGGTGGGAAGTATGCACAGCAAAATATACCGGTCGGGTCTTTGGAGATAGGACATACTGGCAGCCAAACGGAAAATGCAGATTTGGTACGATTTGTAGAGAGTGACCTGTTTGAAAATGTTACCGGCAAGTACGAGTTTATCGTATCCAATCCCCCCTATATCAGAAGTGATGTGATTCCCACACTGATGCCGGAGGTAAAGGATCATGAACCTATGCAGGCCCTGGACGGCACAGCGGACGGCTTATATTTTTATCGCAGGATTACTGCGGAGAGCAGGGCGTATCTGAAAAAAGGCGGTATGCTTTATTTTGAAATCGGACATGATCAGGCCGAAGACGTCAGCAATATCATGACTGAGGCAGGGTTTATAGAGATAAAAGTAGTAAAAGATTTTGCCGGACTGGACAGAGTTGTGTACGGTACCTGGATTTAATGAAAAATGAGGTAAACTATGTTTGACAAATTAGAGGATTTATTGATCAGATTTGAAGAGATTCTGGGCGAGCTGGGTGAGCCCACCGTCACCAATAATCAGGAGCGTTTCCGCAAACTGATGAAGGAACAGAGTGATCTGACCCCTATTGTAGAGGCCTATAGAGAGTACAAAAAGTGTAATCAGGACATTGAAGATTCCCTGTTCATGCTGGATGAGGAAAGCGATGAAGAGATGCGCGAGATGATCAAGGAGACATTGAGCGACAGCAAAAAGCGTGTGGAAGAACTGGAAAATGAGCTGAAGATCCTGCTTTTGCCCAAGGACCCCAACGATGACAAGAACGTTATCGTGGAAATCCGTGCAGGTGCCGGCGGTGACGAGGCTGCTTTGTTTGCTGCTGAAATCTACCGTATGTATGTGCATTACGCAGAAAGCCAGCGCTGGAGAGTGGAGACCATGAACGTGGACGATATCGGTATCGGCGGTATGAAGGAAGTACAGTTCATGATCACCGGCCAGGGCGCATACTCCAAGATGAAGTACGAGAGCGGCGTACACCGCGTACAGCGTGTGCCTGAGACCGAGAGCGGCGGCCGTATCCACACTTCTACCATCAGTGTGGCAGTAATGCCTGAAGTAGACGAGGATATTGATATCGTAATTGAAGATAAGGACATCCGTATCGACGTAATGCGTGCGTCCGGTAACGGTGGACAGTGCGTAAATACCACTGACTCCGCAGTGCGTCTGACCCATTACCCTACCGGTATCGTGGTTTACAGCCAGACTGAGAAGTCCCAGCTGCAGAATAAGGCAAAGGCATTTGCCCTGCTGAAAGCAAAACTCTATGATATTGAGCAGCAGCAGCGTCACGATGCGGAAGCAGAGCTGCGCCGCAGCCAGATCGGTACCGGCGACCGTTCCGAGAAGATCCGTACCTACAACTTCCCTCAGGGACGTGTAACCGATCACCGAATCAATCTGACTCTGTACAAATTAGACAAGATCATGAATGGTGATATTCAGGATATTCTGGATGCCTGCATCGCTGCTGACCAGGCGGCAAAGCTGGCAAAGATGAACGACGAGTAAGCCAAGATTCCGTTGGAAATATAGCGCATTTGGAAAGCCCTGTAGCAGTTGAAAAACTGACACAGGGCTTTTGCATGCTCCGGAATTTTATACGGATAGGGGAGAACAGGTACGGTCAAAAACTGAGATATTAATTGCTAACGCATTAAGTAAATATAAGATTCAGCGGTATTTGAAATAATGCACGATATAACCTCTAAAGTGCGCATTTTAATGCTGTATTTTTTCATACATATATTTTAAAATGAGATTACAATGAAAACACATGTAGTCATAAACATATTTGAAACGGAGGGTTCATACCATGTGGTCAATTATTTTTACCATATTAATGTTTGTTGTGTTCGGAAAACTTTTAAAATTTGCCATCAAGGCGACCTGGGGTATAGCGAAGATCGTGGTGTCACTGATAATGCTGCCTCTTTTCCTGATAGTATTGGTCTTGTCAGGTTTGATCGCGCTGGCGCTGCCGATTCTTTTGGTGGTGGGAATCGTTGTGTTTGCGGTATTGCGTGATTGAGAAAAAGAGTGTGCCGGTAAAGACTCGTAAGATGCCGGAAGTGGGAAGGAATAGAAAGATTCGAAGTATAAGAAAGGCAGTAGTGTACCATGAGACATTATGATGAAGAATTGAGAGAACTGCAGATACAGGCTGCTGCGAAGAATAGGCTGGAGACGGTAATAAAAGAATTGGGGCAGCAAAAGAGTATTCTGGAAACCAGAGTGGAAGAACTTTCCGCCCGTAAAGCCAAGGAGCAGCTGGACGTGGAGCGTCTGGAAAAGAACAGCCTGGTGAATTACTTTTATCAGGTGGTGGGAAAACTGGACGACAAGCTGACCAAGGAGCGACAGGAGGCTTACGAAGCGGCGGTGAAGTATGATACGGCATATAGTGAACTGCAGTCCATAGAAGCGGAGCTTCGGGAGAAGGAACTGGAATACGGAAGAGTGCGCAGAAGTAATGAGCGGTACCAACAGGTGCTGAAAGAGAAGCAGGAAGCCCTAAAGCTGTCCGATGTGCCTGAGGCTTCTGAGATTCTGCGGTTGGAAGCGCAGATTACCAGCCTGGAGGTGCAGGCGAGGGAGTTGGAAGAGGCCATTTCGGCAGGGCATCATGCGGAGCGAACTGCGGACTGGATTCTGGAGAGTCTGTCCAGCGCCCAAAGCTGGGGAACTTTTGATCTGTTGGGCGGCGGATTGATCGCCGATATAGCAAAACACAGCCATCTGGATGAAGCCCAGGGCATGGTGGAACGGCTGCAGGAGGCACTGCGCAGGTTCAAAACAGAGCTGGCTGACGTGGAGATCATCGCGGATATGCAGATAAGTATTGATGGTTTCCTGCGGTTTGCGGATTATTTCTTTGATGGGCTGTTTGCCGATTGGAGTGTGATGAACCGGATCAGTGAGGCAACAGGACAGGTGGAAAAGGTGAAAAGCCAGATTGCGACAGTGCTGGGCAAGCTGAATGGAGCCAGTGCTTCGATAAAGGCACAGAAAAGCAGCGCAGAGAGTAGATTGCAGGAATTGGTGAAAAAGATTACACTGTAAAAATGATATGCCCCGGAGGCTTGGCATGTAAGCTAAGCTTTCGGGGCATTTTTTGTAATTTCACATGAATAATATAATTAAATAAATGATCAGCACAAAAGGAGAAGGAATAACTTCTATGCCAGATGTTTAGCTAAATCCTTCAGCACCGCCGGAATGTCAATATTCTGAGGGCAGTGTGTGGAACATTTGCCGCAGCCCACACAGATATCAGGCATTGCAATCTCGTCCAGATCATTCAGGCGCCGGAGTGCATCAGCCGCAGAGGGGGTGCGCAGTTCGTTGTAGAGGCCAAGCAGCATAGGGATATCCAGTTTCATAGGACAGTCGTCACAGCAATAACGGCAGGCGGTACAGGGAACGGAGGATTTTAGACCTTCGGCAATCTGTAACAGCAGATTCACATCCCCATCGGACAACGGGGTGTACTCGCTGAAAGTTTTTATATTGTCCTGCATCTGGGCCATGTTGGACATGCCGCTTAAGATCATTTTGACATTGGGAAGTCCCTGTAGGAAGCGGAAACCCCAGGATGCGATGGAGTCTTCCGGGCGCAGCGCTTTCAGAGCAGCCTCATCAGCTTCGGGAAGCTGGGCAAGCTTGCCGCCTCTGACAGGCTCCATGACCCAGACCGGTATCCCTTTTTTGGAGAGAAGTTCATATTTTCCTTTGGCATCCTGGAGGGTCCAGTCCAGATAGTTCAGCTGGAGCTGGCCGAAATCCATTACATCTGCGCAGGCGTCCAGGAATTCCCGCAGTCCTTTGGTTCGGGCATGACAACTGAAACCGAAATGCTTGATTCGGCCCTTTTTCTTTTGTTCCATGAAATAATCGATGATTCCAAGGTTGGGATCCAGATAAATCTTCATGGTCTTTTCGTTTACATTGTGGAGCAGATAGAAGTCAAAGTAATCCACACCGCATTTTTCCAGCTGTTCTTCAAAAATCTTGGCAGGATTCTGCTCTTCCGCAGAAAAGCGCTGGCCGGGATATTTGGTGGCCAAATAGTAACTGTCCCTGGGGTGGGCGCTGAGCACACGCCCGATGACGCGCTCTGATTCACCGTTATGATAGGGGTATGCAGTATCAAAATAATTGATACCGTGTTCCAGTGCATAATCAGTCATTTCTGCTACCTGGGCTTCGTCGATGATGCCCTCCGCATTTACCGGCAAGCGCATGGTACCAAAACCTAACAGTGACAATTTTTTATCTTGAAAATCATTAAAAATCATTTACATGTCCTCCGTGTGTTTGTTGGTATCTGCAGCAAGTGTACCGTCGAATAAAAATAATGCAGCATAGCTGAGAGTCAGGTGGAATAAGGAGGTGTTCCATTTTGCATCTTTACTCCAACCCTCGAAAGTTGTGGTGGCACCTTCGCGAAGCATTTTTTTCCAGGCATTTTCATCGTTCAGATAGCGATACATCAAGTCCTTTTTCTTGGTGCGTCTGAGTCCCTCCAATATAGGATAGGCGCCAAACAGCATCACGGAAGTGAATCCTTTGTTTTCAATCAGGTTTAAAATGGCTTGTTCGGTATTTTCGTCGGGGTACAATCCGTACATGAAGGGAAATACATTGGCGATCAGGCTGATGTGATCACAACCTTTCATGTCACGGAACAGTTTGGAATCCGGATCATAAAAAGTATCATAAAAAGCTTTTATGACAGATGTTGTATCGCAGTACTTTGGATGACCTGTGATTTCCGAAATTTGGTTCATGCACATAAGAGCACCGATATAGTGAGCATTTATAACACTGTGCATATCAGTACAAACTCTTCCTTCCGAAACATTTGCGGCATAATCACCTTGGTAATTTGGGGGCCATTCGACGATACACCATTTATCCAAATTACATAACAATCCATTTTCCTGGGCATAAGTCATTTTGTAGTAATCAAGTATGTCTGTGAGAGTATCATAACAGGTGTCGAGATATTCCCGGTCCCCTGAAAGTTCGTAGTATCTTACCAGCATGTGATACACCATAAGGGGATATTCGGCAATTTCCTGCATGAAAGAACAGGCCGCGCATGTCATAAGGCCTTTGTTGATGAAACTGCTGCGGAAACTGTCATCCAGTAGCTTTTTCAACATAGAGGCATCCTGGGTCAGGACATAGTGTGCCAGCGCTGTGTAGCAACCATCCCCCAGATAGTTGCCTTTTTCCCTGTCCATACAGTCCTGAATGACTTCTTGCACACCGTATTTTATGGAATTAACGCAAAGGTTCCAGATGGGCATCAGCTCCTCATCCTGAAAACCCGGAACTGCTTTTAGTTCAAAGGGATAATGACGTGCTTTTAAGGAAATATTATGGATTGTACAGCCCTCAGGAATATCAAAACGGACATAGCGGAATGCTTTATAGTCAAACTGGTTTAAGGTGTCTTCCCCACCGGATAATATCCATTCTTCCTTGTATTCGCAGTTACACCGCAGTTTCCAGCGTAAACTGTTGTCTTCTTCCAATTCCTGGGCAGCAAATATCGCTATGCGATCTCCGGGGGCTCCGGTTGCTTCTGCATAGAGGTTTCCTACGTAGATTGCTCCAAAATCAGCAGTAATCCCCTGGTCATCCCGGGAAAGAGTAGGCTGTATCTCTTCGAATACCAACATTTTGGAGGGCTGCTCGTATAGGTCATAATCGGTGTTTTGACGTAATCTTGCATTTTGCCAGTGCCGGTCTTCATAATCTGTTTTTTCAAATCCTTCACAGGAAGTACCACTTACATATTTTTCCATGAACTGTGTGCTGTAACCGATTGTGCCAAGGGGTTCAAAACCAGTATGGCGTGTGCACAGAAAACTTTCATCGGATGCGAGAATAATTTGGTTGCCCTGCTCGATGTCCAGGATCAGACCGTGCCTATCATCTCCGCTGACCCATACCCGGTTGATCAATCCCTGGTAATAAGAGTGTACGGCAATCAGATTCCTGCCGTTTCGCAGATAAGGAGTGATATCTACTTTGTTGTAATAGTAATGGAAAGGGTAACCGGGGGCAGGACCCTGACAAACAAAATGACCGTTAATGTAGAGTTTATAATAGTCATCGGCAGAGATATAAATATATGTTTGTTTGTCATTTGTCGCGTCGAACCACTTTCGGAACAAGATGTGGGAATTTTGCGGTCCCAAAGAGTTGATATGGCATGTTTCAAGCTGACGGTGAAATACGTTTACAGGTGTCAGGGCACAGAAATCGTCTATGGTAATCCATTTTCCATGAAAAGTTCGTTGCACGTTATTTATGGTCATTGCAATATCCTCCTAAATAGTTATAATTATTTTAACACTTAAGGATACAAAAAGCTATAAAAATTACGCTTGGGCTGATGTGAAGCGGCCGGGAGATAACAGTATCCATAGAAGCGAAATGAACGGAGCAATAAGATGATCAACAGAAACGATATGCTGGAACTGACCCGGCGCATGACGCCTTCCCGCAGCTGTTTTGACAGAGTGGCAGGGGCTTACATTAATGAATGGGGTGAAGTGGAAGATAGTTTTAATATACATTTCGGTAAACTTTCGGGAGCCGAAAAGACGCGAAATCTGGAGATGGCCAAGGCAGTACCCTTTGCCAGAACAAATGAGCAATTAAAAGAGTATACTTTCCCTGATAAAATGAAGGGAAAGGACAGTATGTGGCAACTTCTGCAGGGGATTTTGCAGTGCGGTTTTAAGAATGATGCGTTGCTGGAGATTTTCTACGAGCAGATGGCCGATGGATACCCGGTGGATCATGAGTGTGCTGTCTTTGTATTCCACGGAGTCTATGATGTGCCGTTAAAGGCCAAAGATAAGGAAAGCCTGTGGGAGTCAGAGACAGTGTATGAATTTATGATTTGTACCGTAAGTCCCCTGCGGGCGGAGTATGAGCCCGCTGAGCCGGTGTTTGGGTTCCTGTATCCTGCCTTTTCGGACAGGTGCGGAGATTCGGATAAAATTGATATCTTCCATGCGGATGAGACGAACATGGAAGAGGGGTTGATGTATAAACTTCTTGGCAGGTGCTAGATCTTATCCAGCACCTGCTTTTTTATATTGTAAAGCGTCAGCACCACAAGTTGATATCATACCACAAAATCCCGAAAAAGGGAAACAAGAGTTTTTCGAACAGGAGAGATTGTGCAACGGAGCGTATTGTTATATAATTAAGACAAGTTTGAGCTGTACATAATGAGCAGATACTGTCGGCTGATGCGCGGGAATAATCGGCTGACCGGCTTTGAAATGGAGATTAATATGGGACAGAAAAATGGAAAAACACAGAATGATTTTGCAAAAGGACCGGTCTGGAAATGTATCGTAGTCCAGGCGGTGCCGCTGACCATTGCTCAGTTGGTGCAGCTGCTTTACAACGTAGTGGACCGTATTTATCTGGGCCATATGGAGGAGGGCAGCAGTCTGGCCCTGACAGGCGTGGGCCTGACATTTCCGATTATAACGCTGATCATGGCATTTACGGTGTTGTTCGGTAACGGTGGTGTCCCTTTATTTTCCATGGCCAGAGGCGGCGGAGAGACGGAGGAAGCGGAGCAGATATTGGGCAATTCCTTCGGCTTGCTGGTGCTTAGTTCGTTTGTATTGATGGTAGTCAGTTACCTGTTTTGCCGTCCTATTTTGTTTGCATTTGGTGCCAGTGAAGCTTCCTATGTTTATGCGGAGCAGTACCTGAAAATATATTTGTTGGGTACTATATTCAGTATGATCACAACCGGAATGAACGGCTATATCAATGCCCAGGGATTTCCCAGAGTGGGAATGTGTACTACGGTTATCGGTGCCATCTGCAATATTATTTTGGACCCCATCTTTATTTTCGGATTTGATATGGGGGTGGAGGGAGCCGCGCTGGCTACCATCATCAGTCAGGCTGTGTCGGCTGTCTGGGTGGTACGATTCTTGATCGGTCCTAAGGCGGCGGTTAGAATCAAACGCTGTTATGTCCGCCCTAAAAAGCGTATTGTAAAAGCAATCTGCAAGCTGGGAACCTCCAATTTCATCATGCACGGCACCACCTGTCTGGTACAGGTTGCCTGCAATTCCACGCTGCAAAACTACGGCGGCGACGTGTATGTGGGCATTATGACAGTATTAAATTCTATCAGGGAGATCACTATGCTGCCCATCAACGGCATTGTCAACGGTGCCCAGCCTGTGATCAGCTTTAACTATGGAGCCAAGAAAAATGACAGAGTAAAGACAGGCATTCGCTTCAATACTTTTGTAGGTTCTGCCTATACGCTCTTTGCCTGGATATTAATTGTGATGTTCCCCAGATTTTGGTTCGGCATTTTCTCCGATGATCTGCAGATGATCGATTTGGGAATTGGTGCGCTGAAGATTTACTTCTTTGGCTTTGTGTTTATGGCCTTTCAGTTTGCAGGACAGTCCACTTTCCAGGCGCTGGGAGATGCCAAGCATGCCATCTTTTTCTCCCTGCTCCGCAAGGCTGTTATCGTGGTGCCTCTGACCCTTCTGTTGCCCAGAATGGGACTGGGAGTAAGCGGAGTGTTCATGGCAGAGCCTATTTCGAACGCTTTGGGTGGCCTGGCCTGCTATATCACTATGCGGATGACTGTGTATCGGAAGTTGTAGCGTAGGTGGGTCTCAGGGGCGAAAAAGAGCGTTTGAGATACCGCGGAAGCCTATGGCGTAGGTCTCAGGGGCGGAAAAGTGTGATTGAGATACCGCAGAAGCCTTCGGTGTGGGTCTCATGGGCGAAAAAGAGCGTTTGAGATACCGCGGAAGCCGGGAGAGTAGGTCTCAGGGACGGAAAAGAGCGTTTGAGATACCGCGGAAGCCTATGGTGTGGGTCTCATGGGCGAAAAAGAGCGTTTGAGATACCGCGGAAGCCTTCGGTGTGGGTCTCATGGGCGAAAAAGAGCGTTTGAGATACCGCGGAAGCCGGAAGCGGAGGTCTCAGGAGCGGAAAAGAGTGATTAAGATACCACAGGAACCGGAAGAGTAGGTCCCAGGAGCGGAAAAGAGTGATTAAGATACCGCAGGAACCGGAAGCGTAGGTCTCAAGAGCGAAAAGGTATATTTGAGATACTATGGATAGGGATGCTGTGGAATATAGTGAATGGTTTAATATTATGAAGGGGATTTTGATACAGAGAGGAAGCATGAGGATGAACTTGGGCTTTAGAACTATGGGCGGTAATTTCTCTGTCAGATCGGCTGCTTTGGTGATTGAAAACAATAGTTTGTTAGTGGCTAAAAGTGATAACTTTGACTGTTATTATGTGGTAGGAGGAACAGTACAGGAAAACGAAACATCTGAGACCGCGCTTGTCAGAGAATTGTATGAAGAGACAGGTTATCATTGGGAAACGGAGCGTTTGGTATTTATTCAAGAGCGTATTTATCCTGTGGGAAATGAGATGCATCACCAAATTGTCTTTTTCTATTTGATGAAAAAGACAGATGCAGTTATTGCGAATGGTGTGAATACTGATCAACAAAATGAACATTTATATTGGTTGCCATTAGTAGATTTAGAAAATGTCAACCTGGTCCCCCCATTTTTAAAAACCAAACTAAAAAGTTTACCGGTCAAATTCGAGCACATAGTATCATATGAGTAAGGTGATGTAAAAAGGAGGTTTTGCAGATGACATTAGCAGATGTTTCTTCGGGCCCGGATTGGATTATTTGGGTGGCTTTTGCCATTTTGTTAGCGATGTCTATTGTCCTGTTATCGGGTCGTGGAGCCTGGCTTATTGCAGGCTATAATACTGCATCTAAGGCGGAGAAGGATAAATATGATGCGAAGAAACTTAGCAGAATCACCGGAATCGGCATGGCAGTAATCACAGTGCTTATCGGAGTGATGGGATTGCTGGAGAATGTACTCCCTGCAAGCTTTGCGTATGTTTCGCTGGTGATCGTTGCGGTGGTCTGTGTGGCTATTATTGTATTGGGGAATACGATTTGTAAAAAGTAGCGTGTACGAGGATGCTATTTGGTGTCGGAAAGTAATTGTTTGGGATGGAGGTACAACAATGAATCAGATGATAGAGCGATTATTGAATGAAGGTTCTCCGGCTATAGCATACCGCGTGAAAAAGGAGATAAAGCAAGAAAAATTAACCCCAGAAGAGGAACAAAATTATTTGGACCTGATCTATGCAGAACCCAAAGTGCAAATGGTGTTAGCTTGGCAGAATCCGGATGGATATTTCGGAACAAGACTTCATACAGCACCATCAAGAAGTAAAGTCTGGACCCATGAAGGATGTGTTCGTTATTTGCTGGAAATGGGCTTGACGAAAGAACACGAGGAAGTAAAGAAAGCCTTAGCTGTTATGACTTGTCCCGGATGGGGGAAGGAATGTGAAAACAGCAGAGCGGCGCAAGTGATTAAATATGAGATGATACGGGCAAGTCTGTTTGCCCAGGCGGGATACCAAAATGATGAAATGATATCAAAATGGGTGGATGACGCGTTGAACGGATTTCGACATATCGCCGAAGCAGAACGTTATGAAGACATAGCGTATGAGAATAAGGATCACAAGTTCCTATTCAAAGGAGAAAAATATATTCCGGTCATATATCATTTGCGTATACTTGCCTTTACGGAATCCTGGCGAACCAAAGAAAATTTGGAAATGCTAAGAGCAGCATATAATAAGTTGTATCAATGGTTACCATTACCACCGATGTATTATAAAAGCAAGGGACATGTGATTGCTCCTTTAGGAAATATATGTGTGCCGATAAACCAAAATTTTAAAGAGGAATATGGTTTTGCATGGCTTCATTTTTACGAATTATCTTCGCGGATGGGAATGTTAGACATTGATTCTCCATTTAGACAGCATTTTGAGGCATTTAAAAAGAGTATTTTTGAATACGGAGATCAGGCTGGTGAGTTGCAGATAAAGAAAAAGGATGGATATACAGGTTGGTCAGGCTACTCCGGTCTGGCTTTAGAAAGCCAATGGCGAAAGCCGGTGCAGATTATGCACGATTTTCTGTTTAGAATATTATTGATTGAGAAATACAGCGGAGCTGAAAAAAGAGTTGTTTGGAAGTAGTAGGTCTTGAATCTTACAGTGAGGCGAAAGTGGTTGAATTACATAGAATATGGAAAAGAAAACAGTGATGTAATTATCCTCTTACATGGAGGCGGTTTATCATGGTGGAATTACAAAGAAGTTGCTGAAATGCTGCAAACGGATTATCGTGTGATTTTGCCGATATTAGACGGTCATACGGGCAGTGATAAACAATTTACAACGATAGAGGATAATGCTGCTGAGATTATTGATTTTATAAATAAGCAATTTGCTGGTTCTGTTTTACTGATTGGAGGATTATCACTTGGAGGCCAGATTTTGCTTGAAGTTTTATCTCAATGTAAGGATATATGTAAGTATGCCATAGTGGAGAGCGCACTTGTCATACCCTCAAAATTAGCATATTCCATGATTAAACCGGCATTCGGAAGTTGTTACGGTTTGATACGTTATAAGTGGTTTTCAAAATTACAATTCAAAGCACTTCGAATAAAGCCGGAGTTGTTTGATGATTATTATAAAGATACTTGTGGTATTTCAAAGAGTAATATGATTGCCTTTTTACAGGAAAATTCAGGATACTCATTAAAGGAAACTATTGGAGATTGTGCAACAAATGTTCAAATTTTTGTCGGGGAAAAAGAAAGTCATGCAATGAGAAAATCGGCTGCAATAATTCATGAAAAATTACAGAATAGTTTTCTGCAAGTGCTGCCTGATATGTATCATGGAGAGTTTTCAATAAATCGTGCCGGCGATTATGTGAACAAAATAATAGAAGTTACAGAACAAAAATAATTTTTAGAAATAGCGCGTATTTTGATTCGCATTATGTGAAACCGGTTCTTTATAGTAGATTACAGATATATACACCATATGCTGAAATGCTGACAGAATGGTGGGTAACCATAAAAAGACAACAGATAAGAGGAGAACACCCTATGAAAATACTAGTGACCGGATTTGAGCCTTTTAACGGAGGGACAGTAAATCCTTCGGAGCAGATTGTATATCGTTTGGCAGCTCCGGAAGGAGTAACCCTGATCAAAGAGATTTTGCCGGTGGAATTTGGGAAAACAACGGTCCGTTTAAAGGAATTGTTCCGGGAGCATCAGCCGGATATTGTGCTGTCCATCGGACAGGCAGGAGGTCGGGCGGAAATTAGTGTAGAGAGGGTTGCCATCAATATTGATAATGTAAAGAGCTCCAATGGAAGTAAGCTGTTGCCGGATAATGCGGGTGCTGTCCCGGTGGATGAGCCCATTGAAGCAGAGGGGGCAGCGGCATACTTTGCCACTTTGCCCATATGGCAGATCGTGGAAGCTATACAGGGAAAAGGGATTCCTGCAGGAATTTCCAATTCTGCGGGTACCTATGTCTGCAATCATGTCATGTATGAGAACTTGTACCAGGCAGCAGTAGAATACCCGCAAATGAAGGCAGGTTTTATACATGTCCCCTTTTTGCCGGAGCAAATTGCCCATAGAGAGGATAAGGAACGGCTGGCAGCCATGCCGCTTGAGGATATGGTGACGGCGCTGCAGGCGGTACTGGAAGTGTTGGCGAAATGATAGGCAACGGACACGAAACTCTGTATACAGATGCGCCGTGCCCGCTGCCGGCTTGCCGATGCGCGTAGGGGCGATTGCAGAAAAATAAGAAAAAAACTATTTCTTCCCAAGCTGCCAGAATGCAACCGCGCTGGCAGCTGCCACGTTTAAGGAGTCTACGCCGTGAGTCATGGGGATGCGCACGGTATAATCGCAGTCTGCGATGGTGGAAGAAGCCAGTCCGTCACCTTCTGTGCCCAGTACGATGGCCAGTTTTTCTTCGGCATTGAGGCGCGGGTCATCTATGGAGATGGAATCGTCACTTAGTGCCATGGCGGCGGTGCGGAACCCCAGGTCTTTTAAGGGCTGGAGATAAGTTGTTTCTTGCTCGGAAGTTGTGCTGGGAGCAGAGGCGGTAGCAGTGACCGGGGCTTTCGTATGCTCGTTACATGTGCAGTCTAAAAATGTCCAGGGAATCTGGAACACCGTGCCCATGCTGACTCTGATGGCCCGGCGGTACAGCGGATCGCTGCAGGCAGGGGTGAGCAGTACGGCGTCCATATTAAGGGCAGCTGCGGAACGGAAGATAGCCCCTACATTGGTAGGATTCATAACATTTTCCAGCACAGCAACCCGGCGGGCTCCACGGCAGATTTCTTCTACTGTGGGCAAAGCCGGTCTGTACATGGCAGCAAGGGTGCCGCGGGTCAGCTGAAAGCCGGTTAACTGTGTCAGCACATCGGAATCAGCTGTGTAAACGGGGATGTGGCCGCAGCGGGCAATAATATCCCGGGCTTCGCCGATGATGTGTTTGCGTTCCAACAGCATGGAGACAGGCACGCAGCCGGCATTTAATGCCCGCTCAATAACTTTGGGACTTTCTGCGATGAAAAGTCCTTTTTTTATGGGCTCGTGGTAGTGCAGTAATTGGTTTTCCGATAATCTTGCATAGATATCAAGCTCGGGGGCGTTAAAATCAGTAATTTCTATAATGTTAGCCATGGGCATTCATCCTTTTTTACCAACTTTTTACCATTTCCATAACGATCTGTTCCCAACGGATCAGGTTGTTCACATCATGTCCGCTGGAACTGATGTCCTTCAGTACGATGTCGCAGCTGCAGCCGTTTCGCTTTACTGCATCCAGAGTATGTCCGATTTCTTTTCTTAAAGCGTCCTCGTCAAGAGGAACGGTAACCGCCGCGGGATTGGGCTTGTTGGCCAGGACATATTTGGAGCCGATGGCTTCTGCGGCCACATCCACGTCGGCCCAGGGAGTGATGGACACTTTGCGCAGATTGGGAAGCTTTTCTACGATGTCCATTTTACGGTCCAGAGGCTCGCAGCAGCCGTAGTAATTCAGGCCAAATTCGCTCATCAATCTTACCATATAGTTAATATCAAATTCTTCGTGCATTTCTTTGCTGACGGAAGAAAAGATTTGGGCCATGCCACGTCCCCAGAGGTGTTTGCGCAGGACCTTGCCGCCGTCATAATCTTTGGCCAGGTCACTGCAGAGGGCTGTTGTGCAGTGGAGCTTGTAAGGATTCAATTCAAAGAGATCCTGCTCCTCCATTTGCTGCAGGCGGCTCATTTCACATTCGTAGATCTTGGACACGATGTTGTGGGTATGCTCAGGCTCCTCAATCAGGTCGATCAGGAGATTGTTGACGCCCCGGTACATGGCAATCTGGTCCCAGGGGGCGGTATAGCAGGTGTAACCGGTAATGCGGACAGGCACCAGGTCGCCGATTGCCTCGGACAGTTTGGTATACTGTGCCATGGTAGCTTCTTTGTCGTATGTGACAACGGGAAGCTTGATCTTTTCCAAATCTTCGGGAGTAGCCAGCTGATCGTGATACATATGGGCGGCAATACCTGCCTGTTCTTCATCAAAGAAGATCTTGGAATCCTGTATCTGGATGCCGATGCCTGAGTTACGGATGATCTTTGTCACCGGAATGTAGGGCTCAAGGATCATATCAGCAGGAAAATACTTCCACTGAAACAATTTTTTGCGCATGAAATCTTCTGCCTGACGCAAAACAGGATCGGTACAGTGGAGGGTAAGGGAACCGTCAAAATTCAATTCGTGAAAAGGAATTTCGTCGATCAATACTACAGGGCGCTGCATTTTCAGGTCGTTTACTGCCCGGTGCAGGTTCATTCTTTCGATGTTAATGGGGCTCATTGCCTCTTCATAATATTGTTTTGCTAATTTGCGCAGTTGTTTTAAGCTGTCCATGTGATTCTCCTATTCGTTAGTAAAGTACTGAAGGGACGAGAAACGCACCAATGATGCGTGATAAATCGTTTCCTGTGTAGTTACATTTAAAATAACACAGGAATAGAATAGAATAAAGTGATGTTGTTGCTGAAGTTTGTGTAAAATATTGCTGTTTTTCAAATGGGAGTAATTGCTTTTTGCAGTGGATGTATTATAATGAATGAAGACAAAGATGAATGGAGAATGTCATGCGTGATAATTTTGCGAGTTTTGTTCCTCCCAATGAACTGCAAAAAGAATCGCTGATTTACAGCGATGGAATGGGATTTGAGCAGAATCCCAGCTTTTATATAGAGCGTAAAGCTTTTAATAATTATCTGGTTATGTATACCATATCCGGTGAATTGGTCTGTTTTCAGAATGGGGAAGAAATTGCGGTGTTGCCCGGGGAAGCGGTACTGTTGGATCTGCATCAGTATCACCGCTATCATTTCCGGGAGGGGGTCCCTTCCAAGATCGCCTGGGCCCACATGAACGGAACGCCAATTGTTTCCATTGCACAGCAGCTGCAGAGGAAGCAGCAGTTCCCTGTCAAAATAAAACAACCGGAAATCTGCGATAGACTTTTGGCGTTATTTGAAATTTCTGATTTGCCCGGCCGGGATGTTTGGGGGCAATCAGAACAATGCTATGCCATCTGGCTGCTGTTTTTGCGTGAGGTGTGGAGTGAATGCTCTGAGGATAAAGAGGATATTAAGAGGCAAAAATTTAAAGAGGAAATTTGGCAGGTGATCGCCCATAACCTGCACAGGGATATTACATTGGAGGAGTTGGCCCGTTCAGTATCTTTAAGCAAATATCATTTTGCACATATGTTTCATGAGACCTTTGGGATGCCGCCCATGCAGTTTATAACGGAGGAGCGGATCCGGCTGGCCAAATACCGTCTGTGTAATACCACGGAGCCGGTTAATGAAATTGCGGAAGCGTTAGGCTTTTCGGCTCAGGGATATTTTTCAAAAGTATTCAGAAAAGAATGTGGGTGTACGCCTACGGAATATCGCAATCAAAACAGGGAATATTTTGAATAAAGCGGAAGAAAGGAAACAGGAGAATATGAAAATAAAAGCAGTTTTGTTTGACTTGGACGGCACCTTGCTTCCGATGGATCAGGATGAATTTGTGAAGGCTTATTTTAAGCTGCTGGCGGCCAGAATGGTGCCCAAAGGATATGAACCGAGAGAACTGGTAGAGTGTATCTGGACCGGTACCAAAGCTATGATCAAAAATAATGGCAGCTGCAGAAATGAAGAGGCCTTTTGGCGCTGTTTTGAAGAAAAGTATGGTGAAGAGGCCATGAAGGATAAGCCTTATATTGATGCTTTTTATACCGGAGATTTTGAAAAAGCAAAGGTTTCTTGCGGATTTAACAAAGAAGCGGCAGAGGTGATTCATGAGCTGCAGGAGAATGATGTACCGATAATCCTGGCCACAAACCCGATATTTCCTGCCGCTGCTACAGAAAAGCGGATGCGCTGGGCCGGCCTGGAACCGGAGGATTTTCTGCTTTACACCACATATGAAAATTCACACTACTGCAAGCCCAACCCCAAGTATTATCAGGAAATCCTGAAAAAGACAGGTTTTCAGCCGGAGGAGTGCCTGATGGTGGGCAACGATGTGCAGGAGGATATGGTAGCTGCAACGCTGGGGATGAAAGTGTTCCTGTTAACGGATTGCCTGATCAATAAAGAGGGGCGGGATATTTCGGTATTTCCCCATGGCGGGTTTGCCCAACTGAAAGAGTATTTACATTTTTTATAGAATAAGTCTTTAAATTATTTCCTAAACGTGGAGCGAATGCTATAATCAGAATATCTGAAGAGCATTCGCTTTTTGTTATCATTAAGACGGCCGGCATAGGTACGTTTCTTTTTTAGAGCAGTTCGCTCATTTTTCAAGGATGAAGCAGAAAAAGTACAAATTTTTCAGATTGACAATATGGAATATATGCCATATTATGAAATGGAGGAGCAAATGACAAAATATGAAGAATTTACAGACCTATATCTCAGAACAAATGGATAATCCGGAATTTGCCCGGGAGTACGAGGCAATCCAACCGGAGATGGACGTGATCAGGGCGATTGTAGATGCGCGGATTTCCCGGAATCTAACACAGAAAGAGTTGGCAGAACGCGTAGGTATGAACCAGGCGGATATTAGCAAGTTGGAGAATGGGACCAGAAATCCTTCACTTAATCTGTTGAAGCGGCTGGCGGAGGGAATGGATATGGTTTTGAAGATTGAATTTATTCCTAAACAGAAGGTGTAAGTAAGGTGAGCAGTATGAAAGAAAACTATTTAGCAGAAGAAATCACTCTTGCCTGTGAAAAAGATTTAGACAGGCTTCTTGAAATATATGAAATTGCCAAAGCGTATATGAGGAAGAGCGGCAATACAAAGCAGTGGAACGGTGCTTATCCTGACCGCGAGACGCTCTTGGAGGATATTGCCCGGGAGCGGCTGTATGTGTACAAGGCGGAAGGGGCGATTCACGGCGTGTTTGTACTCCTTTTGGAGGAGGAACCTACTTACCGGTACATTGAAGGAGGCAGCTGGCTGAACGATGAGCCCTATGGCACCATCCACCGTCTTGCGTCAGACGGATCAGTAAAGGGGATTTTCGAAAAGTGTCTGGCCTTTTGCCGGGAGAAAACGGATAATGTGCGTGTGGATACCCACCACGACAATCATACCATGCAGCATCTGGCGGAGAAGCACGGTTTCCAAAAATGCGGAGTGATCTATCTGAAAAACGGAGATCCGAGATTGGCATATCATTGGAAAAAAAGAGAAACGCCCGGATCTTGATTTACCAATATGCAATAGAACGCATATGCTGTCAAATTGCACAATATAAGGTCATAGAAGCGCAAGCAGATTTCACAAAATTTGCTTTGTGTCACAAAATTAACTGACATTTTTTTGATTAATCTGTTAGAATAAGGGTATAACATTATAATAAGGAAAATGTGTTTGATATTGCCCGAAAATGTGGGCTCCCGATGTTAGCAGAGAGGTGGAAAAGTGTTTATAAAAGGAGAATATGTAGTAAGCGGCAGCAAGGGCGTATGTGTGGTTGAAAATGTGACCACGCTTGATATTTCCGGCGTGGATAAGGAGAGGGAATATTATATTTTGAAGCCGGTATATATGGCAGGAAGTACTATTTATGTTCCGGTGGATACCGCAGAGGAGTCCATGCGTAAAGTTTTGAATCGTGAGGAAATTCAGCAGTTGATTTGCCTGATACCGGAGATTCAACCAATTTCTACCACCAATGACAAGTTATTGGAACAGGAATACCGCAGCTGCCTGAAAGCCAATCGTTGCGAGGATGTGATCAGGGTGATCAAGACTATATATCTGCGCAAGCAAAAGCGTCTGGCAGCCGGCAGAAAAGTGACGGCTGTGGATACCAAATATTTCCGCATGGCTGAAGAAAATCTGTATGGTGAACTGGCTGTTTCTCTGGATATGTCAAGGGCTGATGTGGAACAATACATTACAGAAGAATTGGATAAACACACTGACAGCCCTGTTTGCATGTAAAGGCGGCGCACAGAAAGCAAAGAAAACACTTTACAAACGGAGAAAAAAGTAATATTATAGGTGCAGAAGTTCTGAGCAATAATAAAAAACGTTGAAGAGAACAGTAGAATGTGGAAGATAACAGAGAGAACCGCCCTGACTATCAGGTGCTGTAAGCGGTTTTGTCGGAAGCCTTTGAAGACCATCTCTGAGTGGCTTTAATACAGCCCGGAAGCTCCCGTTATGAGCAAATGAAGTGGCAGAGAGCTCTTGTGCAATGTTCTTATGAGGCAGAGCGCAGTACAGGGGTCCTGCAACAAGGGTGGAACCGCGTACTTTACGTCCCTTGCAATTGTTGAGATTGCAAGGGACTTTCTTATGTTATAAAAGAGGTTGTGAAAGGAGAAAATATTATGAAAATTACATTGAAGGACGGCTCCGTAAAGGAGTACGCTGAAAGCAAAAGTGTTTATGAGATCGCGCTGGATATCAGCGAAGGTTTGGCAAGAGCAGCCTGCTGCGGTATGATAAACGGCGAGGTTGTGGATTTAAGAACCATTGTGGATGCAGACTGCGAACTGAGCATCTGCACTGCCAACGATAAGGAAGGTCTGGCGACTATCCGCCACACCACTTCCCATGTAATGGCTGAGGCTGTAAAGAATCTGTTTCCCGATGCCAAGCTGACCATCGGTCCCAGCATCGACACCGGTTTTTATTATGATTTTGATCATGCCCCCTTCTCCAGGGAGGATCTGGACAAGATCGAGGCAGAGATGAAAAAGATCATCAAAAAGGGTGAGAAATTAGAAAAGTTCACCATGCCCCGCGAGGAAGCCATCAAATTCATGGAAGAGAAGGGTGAACCCTACAAAGTAGAGCTGATCCGTGATCTGCCCGAGGATGCTGAGATTTCTTTCTACAGCCAGGGTGAGTTTGTTGACCTGTGCGCAGGTCCTCATCTGATGAGCACCAAGAATATTAAGGCATACAAGCTGACTTCCTCCTCAGGTGCTTACTGGAGAGGCAAATCCGAGAACGCTATGCTGCAGCGTATCTACGGTACCGCATTTAATAAAAAAGAAGAGCTGGAAGAGTACCTGGCATATTGGGAGAACGTAAAGAACCGTGACCACAACAAGCTGGGCCGTGAGATGGAGCTGTTTACAACCGTTGATGTGATCGGTCAGGGTCTGCCCCTGTTAATGCCCAAGGGTGCAAAGATGATCCAGACTCTGCAGCGCTGGATCGAGGATGAGGAAGAAAAGCGCGGCTATATCCGCACAAAGACTCCTCTGATGGCAAAGAGCGATCTGTACAGAATTTCCGGTCATTGGGATCACTACAAAGAAGGCATGTTCGTATTGGGAGATGAAGAGGTTGATAAAGAAGTATTTGCCCTCCGTCCCATGACTTGTCCTTTCCAGTATTATGTTTATAAGGCAGGCCAGCACTCCTACAGAGATCTGCCCCTGCGCTACGGCGAGACTTCCACTCTGTTCAGAAATGAGGATTCCGGGGAGATGCACGGTCTGACCCGTGTGCGTCAGTTTACTATTTCCGAAGGTCATCTGATCGTAAGACCTGACCAGATGGTTGAGGAGTTCAAGGGCTGTCTGGCTCTGGCGAAGTATTGTCTGGATACTCTGGGAGTAGGAGAGGATGTAACTTATCGTCTGTCCAAGTGGGATCCTGAGAATCCCGGCAAGTACATCGGTTCCGCTGAAATCTGGGAGGAGACCGAGGGCCACATCAGAAACGTGCTGCAGGAGCTGGAGATTCCTTTCTACGAAGGCGTAGGCGAAGCTGCCTTCTATGGTCCTAAGGTGGATATTCAGGCTAAGAATGTTTACGGCAAGGAAGACACCATGATCACCATCCAGTGGGATGCTGTATTGGCTGAGCAGTTCGACATGTACTATATTGATCAGAACGGCGACAAGGTTCGTCCTTATATCATTCACAGGACTTCCATGGGCTGCTATGAGAGAACTCTGGCATGGCTGATCGAGAAGTACGAAGGCAAGTTCCCTACCTGGCTGTGTCCTGAGCAGGTACGCGTACTTCCTATTTCTGAAAAATATGCTGATTACGCTGCAAAGGTAGAGGCACAACTGAAGGAAAACGGCATTCTGGTAACCACAGACAACCGTTCCGAGAAAATCGGCTTCAAGATCCGTGAGGCACGTCTTAACAAGGTTCCTTATATGCTGGTAGTAGGCCAGAAGGAAGAGGAAGAAGGTCTGGTATCCGTAAGAAGCCGCTTCGCAGGCGACGAAGGCCAGAAGACTTTAGATTGCTTTATCGATCAGATCTGCAAGGAGATCCGTACCAAGGAAATCCGCAAGATCGAAGTGGAAGAACAGAAATAAGAAATTTAAGCCGGAATGGACTGTATAGTCCAAGCGGCGGCAGGGCAAAATAATTCTGCGCGGCTTTAGAAAAGTGGGGCTGATGTAAAATTGCAGCAGACTGAAAGATGGCGGCGCAGAAGGAGGCCCATATGGCAGAGTTGAAATGCGGAGTAGAAAACTGTACCTACAACAAGGAGAATTACTGCAGCAAAGGTGACATCATGGTGGGCGGCAAGCATGCCCATAAAGAGGAAGAAACCTGCTGTGAAAGCTTTGCACAGAGAAGAGGGGAAACAAATGCTTACACCAGTTCCCTTTCCCATCCCGGCAAGATTATCAGCATCGACTGTGAGGCTGTGAAATGTGTTTACAACAGCAATTACAAGTGCGTTGCTGAGCACGTGGACATCACGGGAAATGGTGCCGGCGATAGCAGAGAGACTGCTTGTGCTACGTTTACGGAGAAGTAAATAGGCAGGATGCAGATTTGCTGAAAATCAGTCTGAAAAGATTGAAAAAGTGGTTGACAATAGGGTGGGAGTGTGGTATTCTAATGGAGCATGTGAGAAAACATGCAGCAAGCAGAGTATCCGCTCTCACCTTACAGCAATCGGGCTAGTAAGTGTCAACATCTTTTTAACAGAATAAATGTATCGGATCAGAAGTGTATTCGATGTGTTTACTAAGAGATTGTGATTGAGTGGATAGTTATGCTATCCACTTTTTTTGTTTGATTTTCTTATGGAGGTGCAAGACCATTAGCGATTTAATGATTAATGAACAGATCAGAGACAAAGAGATTCGTCTGATTGGGGAAAATGGGGAACAGCTGGGTATCATGTCTGCCAAGGATGCTATGAAATTAGCAGAGGAAGCAGGTCTGGATCTGGTGAAGATCGCTCCTACAGCAAAGCCCCCTGTCTGCAAGATTGTAGACTACGGCAAATTCAAGTATGAGCAGATCAGAAAAGAAAAAGAAGCCAAGAAAAAACAGAAGGTGATTGAGATCAAAGAGATCCGTCTGTCTCCCAATATTGACAGCAATGATCTGAACACCAAGATTAATTCAGCGAGAAAGTTCATTACCAAAGGTGACAGAGTTAAGGTTACTCTGCGTTTCCGCGGCCGTGAGATGGCACATATGAACAACAGCAAGCATATTCTTGACGATTTTGCTGAGAGTCTGTCAGATATCGCTGTAATTGAAAAAGCTCCCAAGGTTGAGGGAAGAAGCATGACCATGTTTTTAACTGAGAAGCGTTAATCCGTTGTACAGTTAAAATAGATTAAGATAAGTTTAGGAGGAATTCGTTATGCCCAAAATGAAGACAAGCAGAGCAGCTGCTAAGCGTTTCAAAACAACTGGAACTGGTAAATTAAAGAGAGCAAAAGCTTATAAGAGCCATATCTTGACCAAGAAATCCACCAAGAGAAAACGTAACCTGAGAAAGGCTGCAATGACCGACTCTACTAACGTAAAGAATATGAAGAAGATTTTACCCTATTTATAATTCAGGTAAGGAGGATATTGAGACATGGCAAGAATTAAAGGTGGCTTAAATGCCAAGAAGAGACACAATAGAGTATTAAAGCTTGCAAAGGGCTACAGAGGCGCTAGAAGCAAGCAGTACAGAATCGCTAAGCAGTCCGTTATGAGAGCTCTGACCAGCTCCTACGCCGGCAGAAAAGAGAGAAAGCGTCAGTTCAGACAGCTGTGGATCGCTCGTATCAACGCAGCAGCAAGACTGAACGGTCTTTCCTACAGCAAGTTCATGTACGGCCTGAAGCTGGCTGAGATCGATATCAACAGAAAGATGCTGGCTGAGATGGCAGTTAACGATGCAGAAGGTTTCAAGACCCTTGCAGAAGTTGCTAAGAGCAAACTGGCTTAATCTCATATTGATCTGATATAGTCAAAAATAAAACCTTCGACGGGTAACCGCCGGAGGTTTTTTGTGCAATAAAAAAGCAGATAACGGGAGTCGAACCCGCCTTTCCAGCTTGGGAAGCTAGCGTTCTACCGATGAACCATATCTGCGTGTGTATTATCATAGCACAGCATTGTTAAAAAGGGAAGTAGTTTATAAAATTTTAACGGGTATTAAATATTGTTCTCTGGTATTATGTTTGAATATCGTATATAATTGGAAAGAGGTGTGATGAATACTGCAGCACCTGCGAAAGGAGAATAAGAATGAGTGTCTTAACAGGATTGCAGCCGGCCAATGTTTTTCGTTTTTTTGAGGAAATCTGTGGGATTCCCCATGGTTCCGGCAATGTGGACCGGATCAGTGATTATCTGGCGGCATTCGCCAAGGACAGAAGGCTCTTTTATATACAGGATGAAGCAAAGAATGTGATCATTATTAAAGCGGCAACTCCCGGTTATGAGGAGGAGCCTGCGCTGATCATTCAGGGACATATGGACATGGTGGCGGTGAAAAAGCCGGACTGTGATATCAATCTGGAAACCGACGGCCTGAGAGTGGCAATTAACGGTGATAAAATATACGCAGAGGGCACCAGCCTGGGTGGCGATGACGGTATTGCGGTGGCCTATGCATTGGCAATTTTGGATTCCAATGAACTGAAACACCCCAGAATTGAGGTAGTGATCACGGTGGATGAGGAGACCGGTCTGGACGGTGCCAAGGCTATTGATCTGAGTGTATTGAAGGGCAGCCGCCTTTTGAACCTGGATTCTGAGGAGGAAGGCGTGTTCCTGACAAGCTGTGCCGGTGGTGCCAGAGTGGCATGTAATCTGCCGGTGAATAAAAGTGATGTGGAAGGTGTGGCTGTGGAGATCGTAGTGAATGGCCTGCAGGGAGGACATTCCGGTGCAGAGATCCACAAAGAGAGAGGCAATTCCAACTGCCTGATGGCCAGACTTTTACAGGAGATGACCGGGCAGATGCCGGTGGCTCTCCTGGACCTGAAAGGCGGATTGGCAGACAATGCCATTCCCAGAGAGACGGTTGCTACGGTAGTGGTCGCTGAAGAAGAAAAAGATTTCTTTTTAGCAATGGCAGAAACAGTTGCCAGAGAATGGCAGGCGGAACTGGCGTCCAAGGATCCCGGCGTAAAGGTGGGCTTAAGGGAAATTGGCTCCGGTGTATACAGCTGCGTGACCACAGAGGATACCAGAAAGGCTATGGCTTATCTGTATGCTTGTCCGAACGGTGTACAGGCTATGAGTGCGGATATGCCGGGCATGGTTGAGACTTCCCTGAACATGGGCATTCTGGAACTGAAAGAGTGCGTAGAACGTTCTAAAAAAGATGACCACAGTCATGGTGCCGGCGGCGAAAGCGGTGTGGCTGAAAATGGCACGGGGGAAAAGAATGGTCCCGCGATTGGTGCGCGTTTCAACGTGCGAAGCAGTGTGGAGAGTGCCAAAGAGGCTTTGATCGCCAAGCTTGCTGTTATAACGGAGCTGGCAGGCGCTGATATGGAAATCAGCGGTGAGTACCCCGGTTGGCAGTATCGTGTGGAGTCTCCTCTTCGCGAGAAGATGATGCAAGTATATAGAGAAATGTATGGCACAGAGCCTAAGGTTGAAGCGATTCATGCCGGATTGGAGTGCGGTATCCTGGGAAGCAAAATCAAGGATCCTGACTGCGTGTCTATGGGCCCCGATATGCGGGACATCCACACCACGGAGGAGACCCTGAGCATTTCTTCTGTGGCGAGAGTGTGGGATTATCTGGTGAAATTGCTGGAGACAAAGGATTGATAAAAGAATAAAAGTAAGAGAGAGAAGGAAGAAATATCAAATGAGCGGAAAGATTCTTTTTCAGTGTGATTATAACGAAGGGGCACATTCTAAAGTACTGGAGCGCCTGATTGCAACCAACATGGAGCAGACGGTAGGCTACGGGGAAGACCCTTACTGCAGCGCAGCAGCAGCTAAAATAAGAGAAAAATGCGGCAATGAAGATCTGGCAGTGCATTTTCTGGTAGGAGGTACCCAGACCAATATGACGGTGATTGACGCGGCGCTTCGCTCCCACCAGGGAGTGCTCTGTGCACATACCGGACATATTAACGTGCATGAGACCGGTGCGGTGGAAGCGTACGGCCACAAGGTACTGGGACTTCCCAGTGGGGATGGCAAGATTACTGCAGCGCAAGTGGAGGCAGCTTATTGGAGTCACGTGAACAACGACAGCTTTGAGCACACCGTGCAGCCCAAGATGGTCTATATTTCCCATCCTACAGAGCTTGGAACTATTTACAGCAAGGATGAACTTACTGCGCTTTCTAAGGTGTGCAGGGAGCGTGGTTTCTACCTGTTTATGGATGGTGCCCGTTTGGGATACGCGCTGGCGGCACCTGACAATGATCTGACCATGGCTGATATTGCAGAACTATGCGATGTATTTTATATCGGCGGCACAAAAGTGGGAGCCCTCTTTGGAGAGGCTGTTGTCATCAGTAATGCAGAACTAAAGCAGGATTTCAGATATCACATTAAGCAAAAGGGCGGTATGCTGGCCAAAGGACGACTTCTGGGTCTGCAGTTTGATGCTCTGTTTACCGACGGACTGTATGAGGAAATCGCGGCTCATGCTATCTCTCTGGCAGAAAAGCTGCGTGCTGCGTTTGATGCCAAAGGTTATCCTTATCTGGTGCCCAACCGGACCAACCAGATCTTCGTGATCCTGCCTGATGCTGATCTGGATAAATTGTCTGAGAAGTTCGGCTTCTGCTACGACAGCCGTGTTGACGAGACCCACAGCGCAGTGCGCTTCTGTACCAGCTGGGCTACGAAGGAAGAAAATTTAAAAGCGTTGACCGACGCTCTGAAAGAATTATAATTTTTGCGATTCCCGTGGGGCCGGTGAAGGCAATAATGGGAAATTGGACTTAAGGGTTTTGCGATACGCTTTAAGATGGAGGATAAGATGGGTTTTAGCAAAGAAAAGATAAAACAGATAGGTGGTCTGCTGATATTTGCCGCAGTGCTGGTACTGATTGTGATGCACAGCAGTCTGGTGTACCGGGGCATTGTGTTGTGCTTTGATATTTTCAGGCCTTTTATTATCGGTGGCATTATTGCGTTTATTTTGAATTTGCCCATGCGGTCTATCGAGAATAAAATCCTGGGTAAATGGAATGGGAAGGCGGCAAAGGCGTTAAAACGCCCTGTCAGCTTGATTGCAGCCATTGTTTTTGTGGTCCTGATTCTTTATTTGGTAGTAGGAACGGTAGTGCCTCAGATATCCCAGACCTTTTATGATCTGGGAGCCAAGATTCCGGGATTTATTGAGGATACTGCGGAAAAACTGATTCAAATGTCGGAAGATTATCCGGAACTGACAGAGCAGATGATAGCGCTGCAGAACATACAGATCAATTGGGATGCGATCACAGATTCCGTGTTCGGCTTCTTAAAAAGCGGAGTGGGAAATGTGTTGACTTCTACTGTCAATGTGGCCGGTAATATTATCGGTGGCGTGTTCAATGGCATCATATCCTTCATTTTTGCACTTTATATTCTGGTGCAGAAGGAAAAACTGGCAGATCAGGGAAGCCGCATTATTACCGCATACCTTTCTCCCAAAGCAGGAGGATGTGTGCTGAAAGTACTTTCTATGCTGCATAAAAATTTCGGCAGTTTTATCAGTGGACAGTGCCTTGAGGCGGTGATCCTGGGGACTATGTTTGTGATCGCCATGTCCATCTTTAGAATGCCCTATGCATTTATGGTTGGGGTACTGATTGGTTTTACGGCATTGATTCCCATTGTGGGCGCATTTATCGGCTGCGTAGTGGGAGCATTCCTGATCCTGATTGAGAATCCTGTGATGGCGTTTTGGTTCGTGATCATGTTCCTGATCATACAGCAGCTGGAGGGTAATCTGATCTACCCTAAAGTAGTGGGCAATTCCGTAGGTCTTCCTTCTATCTGGGTGTTGATGGCAGTGAGCCTGGGCGGGAGCCTTTTCGGTGTAGCAGGAATGCTGTTCTTTATTCCGTTGCTGGCTACAATCTACACACTGCTCCGCGAGAATGTGAATGCCAGAAATGCGGGAAAACAGGCGGAAGTGATGGCAGAAGAAGAGATGTCAGGTGAGGCACCGGATGAAGAAACTATAAAAGAAGAAATTGATGTTTTGAAGAGATGATCTTTTCGAGGGGACAAGAGTGGATATTGAAGTAAATTATAGGAATAAAAAGCGGTATAATACGGCTAAGTTTCCCAAACGCCAGGGGCTTTTCTGGGTCTGGCTGATCTGGGTGCTGTCGAAGATTTGCCTGATGGGTAAAAAATATAAGGTGGAGAAGATTGGAATGGAGAATCTAAAGCCCCCTTATATGTTGCTCAGCAATCACATGCACTTTATTGATTTTGAGTTGGTGGCCATGGCCACTACACCTCATCGGGTGAACAACGTAGTGAATCTGGATGGTTATTATAGGAAAGCTTGTCTGTTGGAGTGGATCGGTGCCATTGCCACCAGAAAGTTTACCATGGATCTGCATTTGGTGAAGTCCATCCGCCATGTGCTGAAAAAGGGTGATGTGCTGGGAATGTACCCGGAGGCACGTTATTCTCCCTGCGGTATCACGTCGTATCTGCCGGATTCCTTGGGCAAGATGATTTATATGAACAAGGTGCCTGTGGTTGTGGCGATTCACCGTGGCAATCATTTGTATGCGCCGTTCTGGAATTTCCGCAAGAAGCGCAAGGTTCCTATGCATACAACGCTGCAGTTGTTATTGACTTCGGAACAGATCGAGGGGATGACACCTGCGCAGATCAATAAGGTGATCGAGAAAGCATTCCAATACGATGATTATCAGTATCAGAAAGATAACGGAATCCTGATCAAGGAACCTTATCGTGCGGAAGGTTTACATAAGGTGTTGTATCAGTGTCCTCATTGTCTGACAGAGTCCAAGATGGCTTCTGAGGGAGCGGAACTGTTTTGTACCGCTTGCGGTAAGAGATGGTTTTGGGAAGAAAACGGTAATCTGCGGGCCCTGGAAGGGGAGACTGAGTTTTCGCATATCCCCGATTGGTTCCGTTGGGAGAGGGAGCAGGTGGAAAAGCAGATTGCGGCAGGAGAATATTCCTTTGAAGATGAAGTGGAGGTGTATTCCCAGCCCAGGGCATGGGGCTTCGTACCGCTTGGCAAGGGAAAGCTTCGCCATGACCCTGAGAATGGTTTTGTGCTGGAAGGACATTATCGGGGCAAGGATTATTACATCCATCGCCAGCCTATGCAGAACAACAGTCTGCATGTGGAGTATGACTGGTGTTTTGTAAAGCCTTATGATTGCGTGGATATTTCCACGGAGAATGACTCCTTCTATTGCTATCCCACAAAGCAGAATGTAATTACAAAAATGGCCTTTGCCACAGAGATAATTTATCAGCGTACGCTGGAAGCAAAAAAAGCAGCCCGATAGGCTGCTTTTTTGCATGGTTTAGCTCTTTATATAAATCTGCCGATATTTTGAGGGTGTCATGCCAGTCTGTTTTTTGAAAAAGTTGCAGAAATAAAATTGGCTGGAGAAGCCCAGGGAATCGGAAATATCTGCAATGGAACGGCTTGTACTGGTCAACTGTTCCATGGCAAAATGAGTTTTTTTCTGGATGATAAACTGAGCCGGGCTGACACCGAATCGCCTCTGGAAAAGTTTTGTGAAATGGCTGGGATGATAGCCGGCGATTTCAGCCATTTCGGCTACGGAAACAGGGAGATCCAAGTGTGATCCGGCATAGGAGATAGCCTTGTTGATGCCGCTGTCTGAGGTGTTTTCAAGCAAAGAAATATTGGACTCACCGCAGCAGTGCAGATAATAGCAGACCAGCTCCATCATATATTGCTTCGCTTTAATCAGAGAGGTGAGGCTTTTTTCTTTGTGCGCTGAGATCATACGTGTAAAAAGCGCTGCGGCCGCGTCAGGATCTTCGGGGGTCACGCACAGAGGGATATCGAAGTAATCAAACAACTCGGTGTCGTGTGTCTTGATATTGAAGTGGCAGTAATATTTCAGATAGGGCTGAGTACCATCATTAAAGAAAGTCAGTGTCGAGTGTGCCGGGATCAGATAGAGTTGGTCTTTTACTGGAGTCATCTCTTGACCGTTTACGATGATAGTGCCGGTGCCTTTGCGGATAAGGCCGATGCTGCTGTAAGGCGGTCTGCCTCCGCTGCCGCGCCAATTGTTGTCGCATTTTATCTGGTCAGCCCGATCCAGGCTGATGGTGATCTCGTGAAATTGATTTTGCAGGATGTTAAACAGTTTCTCCATTGTGATGCCTCCGGTGTTATGTGCCATATCATAGTTCATTCGCATTATACCACAAAAATATATGCAAAAAAAACTCTAAAATCATATATTTAAAATAGAAAAGTGAATTTGTGTAGGGAGGAGTTTTTGATATAATAAAAAAAGAATGCTTAAAAAGTGTAGATATGTATGAGGTGCCACATGACAAACAGAGAACGTTTTATCAAAACATTAAAATGAGAACCCATCGGCGGACAGGTTCCTACTTTGTTCTGATTACTGTTTTAACACCAATCCTTTCTTTAGCGGAGAGAAATTTGAAGAATTGATCGCACCTTATTTAAAGGAAGTTTTGGCCGGATGCCATCCACTCGCTGGATCCCCAGGGTGGTGTGAGCCTCCCTGAAGCGCGCAAGATCGTGGGCCCTGATATTGCCCTGTGCGGTAATGTGAACTGTGGCTTGTTGCAGACCGGCACCGAAGCGGAAGCCAAAGCGGATACCCTTCGTTCCCTGAGAGAAGGAATGGCAGATGGCAGGGGTTATATTTTCTGTACCTCAAACTGTGTGTATACCGGAATGCCCTTGGAACGCTATGAACTGATGAACGGTATTTGGAGAGAGTACGGTAATTACGATTTAATAAGAAAATAATTGATAAGGAGAAAGAGAAAATGACAAACAGAGAACGTTTTATCAAGACACTGAAGTGTGAGCAGATCGGCGGCCAGGTGCCTACTTTTGAATTGGTTTTCTATCTGACCATGGAGGCTTTTGGCAAGGTACATCCCTTGCATCGTCATTATGATCAGTGGAATCAGATGAGCCAGACTGAGAGAAATCTGCATATGAATGAGATGGCTCAGATCTATATTGATACAGCCGAGCGTTACGGACACAGTGCTATTTTTGTACATTGCAATCCCGGCGATTACGACAATACCAAGTGGCTTCTGGAGACCATCCGCGAGAAGACCGGTGACGAATATTTTATTATGATGCACGGTGATTCCACCTGGGCAATTCCCGATGGTGACAATATGATGGACTTTGCGGTGCAGATGTATGAGGAGCCGGAGGTGCTCAATGAAATATCTGCAAGACGTACAGAGAAAGCTCTGAATATGGCTCGCAGACTCCATGAGGAAGGACATCTTCTGGATGGTTTTGCCCTTTGCTCTGATTATTGCTTCAATACAAATCCCTTCTTCAACGAGGAGTCTTTCGATGAGCTGATCGTTCCTTATTTGAAGGAGATTATCACTGAATACCGCAAGATGGGTTACTATTCCATCAAGCATACCGATGGTAACATTATGCCTATTTTAAAGCAGATTGCCGATTGTAAGCCTGATGCCATCCATTCCCTGGACCCTCAGGGCGGCGTAAGCATTCCCGAGGTGCGCAAGATCATCGGAACTGAAATTGCTCTGTGCGGTAATGTGAACTGCGGCTTGCTGCAGACAGGTACCGAGGAGGAAGCCAGAGAAGATACCCTGCGTTCCCTGAGAGAGGGTATGGCTATCGGAAGAGGATATATCTTCTGCAGTTCCAACTGTGCATACACCGGTCTGCCTTTGGAACGCTATGAGCTGATGAACGGTATCTGGAGAGAGTATGGAAACTATGACCGTGTGTAAGCGTTTCCGGAGTGTTGTACAAGTTGATCGTGTCTGCTAAGGACAGCGGGCAATACTGAATAATAATATGGAATTGCCTTGTCAGTTATGGCAAAAACCTGTATAATATGAGCATATATCAATATGATGCTCAGGAGGTAGTTATGGGGATTTTGACATATAATGACAAGGCTTTTCTCATGGACGGAAAAGAATATACCATTGTTTCCGGAGCTATGCATTACTTTAGGATACCCCGGGAATATTGGGCGGACCGGCTTGATAAATTAAAGCAATGTGGTTTTAATACGGTGGAGACTTATACCTGCTGGAATTTGCATGAGCCTAAAGAGGGAGAGTTTGATTTTACAGGCATGCTGGATCTGGCTGCTTATGTGGATGAGGCGGCGAAATATGGTTTGAATGTAATTCTGCGCCCGGGTCCCTATATTTGCAGTGAGTGGGATTTTGGCGGGCTGCCTGCATGGCTGCTTTCCTATGAAAATATGGCCATCCGCTGCTATGATGAGTTGTTTTTGGGGAAAGTGAGACGTTATTATAAGGCTTTGTTTGAGCATATTGGTCAAGATCGCCTGGCTGCTCATGGCGGCAATATCATCATGGTACAGATTGAAAACGAGTATGGTTCTTATGGTGATGATAAAGACTATCTGAATGCAGTTGTGGATATTTACCGTGAATGTAATGTGGATTGCCAGCTTTTTACGTCTGACGGCACTCGGGATTGGATGCTTGGCGGCGGTACTCTGTCGGAGTATCTTTGCGTGGCAAATTTTGGTTCCCGTCCGAAGGAAAACTTTGCAGCATTGAAAAAATTCCGGGATAATCAACCCTGTATGTGCGGAGAGTATTGGTGTGGCTGGTTTGACCATTGGTATGAAGAGCACCATGTCCGTGAAGCGGAGGAAATCGCCGGTCTGTTCCGGGATATGCTGGATGCAGGCGGTTCTGTCAATTTCTATATGTTCCATGGAGGTACCAATTTTGGCTTTATGAATGGTGCCAATTATGACGGAAAATATCAGCCTCTTATAACCAGCTACGATTACAATGCACTTCTCAGTGAGACGGGAGATTTGACGCCGGCATATCATGCAGTGCGTGCCATCAATGAGGAATTCTTTGGAAAGCTTCCCGAACTGACCTGCAAGAATTCGGAAAAGAAGGCTTACGGAAAGGTTGTTTTGGGAGAAAAGGCTTCTTTGTTGGATGTGGTGGATAAAATCTCTGTCCCTGTACATGCTGCGGCGCCTAAATACATGGAGCAGATTGGCCAGGGCTACGGTTTTACTCTGTATTCTACCATCGTGAAAGGACCCATGACAGAACTGCCCTTAAAGTATGACTGTCTCCACGACCGTGCGGTTGTGTACATTGATGGAGAGCAGAAAGGAATTATAGAGCGCGACGCCCGTCAGTCTGAGATCATTATGGATCTGAGAACAGGAGAGGAAGTAAAGCTGGATATCCTGGTGGAAAATATGGGACGCATCAATTACGGACCGGAAATGGTGGGAGAGCGCAAGGGTATGACCGGCATCCGCTTCGGCCAGCGCAATCACTTTAACTGGGATATGTATCCTCTGGAGATGAAGGAGCTGTCCGATGTGGCGTATGAGCCCTATGACGGCGGTGCCGATATGTCCTGTTTCCTGCGTGGAACGTTAATCGTGGAAGGTGATCCCTGTGATACTTTTATCCTTCTGGATGGCTTCCATCATGGTTTTGTGATGGTAAACGGTTTCAACCTGGGGCGGTACTATAATGATGCAGGTCCCCAGAAGACCCTGTATTGCCCGGCACCTATGCTGAAAACAGGGGAAAATGAAATCGTCGTGTTTGAGACAGACTCCTGTGAATGTAATGTAATTGAGTTTGTGGATGTTCCCCGGCTGGGGTGATAACGTTAAATCCCATTGACTTTATAGTCGGTGGGATTTTTTTTACCATTTTATTCTTGATTTTAACAAAACGGAAACATTTCTCAAAATTTTTGCAAACAACTGCGATGTATGATTAGGTCATAAAATCAAGAAAAGGAGATTGTTACAATGTCAAAATTCGCAAGTGCAAATGAAAAAATTACAGAGGGAGTAGTGAAAGGCTACAAAAAAATTGAGGATGGAGTGGTAGATGGCTACAAGAAAATTGAAACAGGTGTAGTAGAGGGCTTTGGCAAAATGACCGATAAGTGTGTCGAGAAACTCTTTGCAAAAGAGGGTGAAACTGTAGAGGATGCCAAGAAAAGACTTTCCGGCGACAAATAATTCTGTGAAAATAGGAGGTTAACATTATGAATAAGAATGATCAGGATTTTCTCGTTCAGAAGATCCGCACACAGTACACTGAAAAGGAACATACCGGTCTGGATGAACTCAAAGAGTTAGATATCAAGGTCAAGCGCCCTGCCAATGTGTGTGCGTACATTTTCGGCAGCATCGGAGCAATCATTATGGGGGCAGGAATGAGCCTGGTGATGACTGACATTGCCGAAACGGTAGGGATTGCCAATCCGATGCTTTACGGCATTGTGATTGGTCTTGTGGGTATGTTTATGGCAATCATCAATTATCCTGTCTATAAAGGTATTCTCAGCGCACGCCGTAAAAAATACGCAGATAGAATCATCGCTCTCAGCGATAAAATCATGAAAAATTAAAGACGAAAACAAGCAAAACAGGCAAAGCGCAAACAAAACTTTAACATTTAGCTGTTATACTGTATAATGAACAATGGCTGATTACGGAGGTAACGCGATGTTTAAGATATTGATTGTAGAGGACGACAAGGAACTGAATAAGACCGTCTGTTCATTTTTGAATCATAGCGGATATGAAGCAACAGGATGCCTTAATGCTGCCGATGCATACGATGCTCTTTATGAGAATGTGTTCGACCTTATTGTCTCGGACATTATGATGCCCGGCGTTGACGGCTTTGAATTTGCAGGAAATGTACGGGAGCTGAACGAGGACATTCCGCTCCTTTTTATGACCGCCCGTGACGATATTGCTTCCAAGCAAAGAGGATTCCGCATCGGTGTGGACGATTACATGGTAAAGCCCATCGATCTTGATGAACTTTTCTTACGGATCGGTGCGCTGCTTCGCCGTGCTAAGATTGCCTCCTCACGTAAACTTGAAATTGGCAATTTTATTATGGATGTTGATGAACATACCGCATATTTAGGGGATGAAGAAATTTCCCTTACTAACCGGGAATTCAGTATTCTTTATAAACTGCTCAGCTACCCCAAAAAGACACTTACAAGAACGCAGCTGATGGACGAATTTTGGGATGCCGATACCGAAACGGCACCGAGAGCCGTTGATGTATATATGACAAAGCTTCGTTCTAAACTCTCTGAATGCGAAGCTTTTGAGATAAAGACCGTTCACGGGTTGGGTTATAAGGCGGTGATCAAGTGAAAAAAGGCAACTGTATTAAAAACATCCTCAAGTATATCAATCACTACTTTGTATTCTTTTTGCTTGTTGCGTTTGTTATCACCTGCTGCACAATGCTGTTTGTATCTATTCTTGCAGATACCATTTCCATTACTTTGTCAGAATCGGATATCAGTGCTGCGGCAAAGATAACCTTTTGGAACGTGGCGCTTTTGAGCCTTATATTCACGATGTTTGATACTGTGCGCAGAAAACTGACGGTGGAACGCCCTGTAAAGCGCATTACCGATGCTGCGGAGAAAATCATACAAGGTGATTTTTCTGTTCGTGTAAAGCCTCAAAGCAAGTTTGCTGTCGATGAAACCTTTAACCGTGTTATCGACTGTTTTAACAAGATGGCGGAAGAACTGGGAAGCGTGGAAACTTTGCGTACGGATTTTATCGCCAATGTGTCCCACGAAATGAAAACACCTCTTGCTGTGCTGCAGAATTACGGAACACTTCTGCAAACTCCCGATCTTCCTGAAGAAAAGCGGATCGAATATGCAAAGGGCATTACCAACGGATCTCGCCGTATGGCAGATATGATGACTAATATCTTAAAACTCAGCCGCCTTGAAAATCAGCAGATTTACCCACAAGTTTCGGAATTTGATTTGGGTGAGCAGCTTTGTGAGTGCCTTTTGCAGTATGAAAACGTGTGGGAAAAGGCAGAGATTGAGATTGAAACCGATATTGCCGAAAGTGTTAAGGTAAAAGCAGATGCAGAGCTTCTGAGTCACGTATGGAATAACCTGTTTTCCAATGCTTTTAAGTTTACGCCGGCAGGCGGTACAATAAGAGTTACGCTGACGGCAACCGAGCATCACGCAGTTGTGAAAGTATCTGACACCGGCTGCGGTATAACACCGGAGGTCGGAGCGCATATGTTTGAAAAATTTTATCAAGGTGATACCTCGCGTTCGGTACAAGGCAATGGTCTCGGACTGGCCCTTGTGAAACGAGTGGTTGATATTATGCAGGGCGAAATCAGTGTAGAAAGCACACTTGGCAAAGGTTCTGTTTTTACCGTGAAAATACGGAGGGCTTGATATGAACTGGAAAAAGCTTGGAACGGCATTGCTCTTTCCGCATATTGCCATTATGATCATACTGATTCCGATTGCCACAGTATTCCTTGTATATTCTATGGTGTTTTTAGGAACGGAATCGGTTGTTGCTGTCATTTCTTACGTGCTCGCCTTCTATACCTTGACGGTTTGGTGTTTTAAGTTGCCGTATTTAATTAAGTTTTTTAAAGCCTTTAAGAAGGAAAACAAGTACGCAAGGATTTGGCAGGACGACACAAGAGTAAGAGTGAATGTTTCCCTTTACAGCACCTTGCTTTGGAACACCGCATATGCTCTGCTTCAGCTTGGAATGGGATTCTGGCACCATACCTTTTGGTTCTATTCTTTGGCGGGATACTATATTTCTCTTGCTGTGATGCGGTTCTTTTTGGTGCGTCATACAAGTTGTCACAAGCCTGGAGAAAAGATGCTCAAAGAACTCCGTAAATATCGTGCCTGCGGCATCGTGTTTCTTGGGATGAATCTGGCACTATCGCTGATGACCTTCTTTATGGTGTATTGGAACAGAACTTTTCATCACCACGAAATCACCACCATCGCAATGGCGGCATATACTTTCACTTCGTTTACACTTGCTGTTGTGAATATGGTGAAATATCGCAAGTATAACAGTCCCGTATATTCCGCTTCAAAAGCCATCAGTTTTGCGGCGGCGTGCGTATCCATGCTGACACTCGAATCCACAATGCTGACTACATTCGGTGACGGAACAATGAGTATGACCGGGCGGCGTATTTTGCTTGGCGTGTCCGGCGGTGTAATATCTGCATTTATTAATGCGATGGCAATTTATATGATCGTACAAGGAACAAAAAAAATAAAGCTATTAAATACAGAGAAGGAGTAATCCGATGGAAAACAAAGAAACATTTATTTATACATACTCTGCAAAAGAGCAGGAAGAAATAAAAGCCATTCGCAAAAAATATGCAGCCAAGGAGCAGACTGAGGATAAGATGGCGCAGCTTCGCCGTCTGGATGCGGCTGTAACGCAAAAAGCAACGTCTGTTTCCCTTGTGTTCGGTGTGATCGGTGCGTTGGTTTTAGGGATGGGTATGAGCCTTGCTATGACTGAGATTGGGGAAATGGTTGGTCTGCACGGAGGAATGGCTATGATGATCGGGATTTTAATTGGAATTATCGGCATTGTGCTTGTATGTGCGGCTTATCCGCTTTATAATCGCATTATTAAAAAAGAGCGGGAAAAGATTGCTCCTGAAATCATCAGACTTACCGATGAACTGATGAAATGAGGAATATGAATTGAATGCGGCAAGGGGGAAAACGCTGAAAAACGTTTGAAGCAAAGAAAAAAGGTTCTTTAGAGTAAACTCTAAAGAACCTGCTTTTTTAATCGGAGTGGCGGGATTCGAACTCGCGACCTCCGCCTCCCTAAGACGGCGCTCTAACCAAGCTGAGCCACACCCCGAAGACATTTGGTATATTAACATGGAATTTGGAAAAATGCAAGTGTTTTTTGCAAAATTATCCGCAAATTTTGAGAGGATATGGAGAAGGGGGATTGGGGAATATTTGCGGGAAATAAAAAAACAAGCATTTGAAATCTCAAATGCCTGCTTTTTAATCGGAGTGGCGGGATTCGAACTCGCGACCTCCGCCTCCCTAAGACGGCGCTCTAACCAAGCTGAGCCACACCCCGAAGACATTTAGTACTATAACATGGAATATTGGAAAATGCAATAGTTTTTTTGAAATTTTTCAAATTTTTTGTACAACACAAAATATTGTGGATTTCGGGGAGGGTTTAAGGCTTAGATGAAGGGAGGGGTTAGAAGTGTTTTTACCGGAAAGCGTTTAAATTGCAGCGGTTCAATTTGACGTGACGAGATTTTCGCAGTACAATGTTCTGGAAAGTAAAGAGGTGTGATATGAACAAAGAGAGTGGAAATAAAACAGATGCCCCAAAAGCAAAGACTAAAATCTGCCCGGTATCCCATAAATGCGGAGGCTGCAAATTTATAGACAAGCCTTACCGGGAGCAGTTAAAAATAAAAGAAAAATGGCTGAAAGACCTGATGAGGCCTTTCTGTAAGGTGGAGGAAGTGGTGCCCATGGAGTGCCCCGAACATTACCGCAACAAAGTCCATGCAGTGTTTGGAGAAGACAGAAAGCACAATATCATTTCCGGCATATACGAAGCGGGTACACACTGGATCGTGCCGGTGGACAGTTGCCTGATCGAAAATGAAAAGGCGGATGCCATTATCGTGTCCATTAGGGAACTGGCTAAGTCCTTTAAGATTAAGCCCTACAATGAAGATACCGGGTATGGTCTGCTGCGCCATGTGCTGATCAGAACCGGACATGTGACCGGTCAGATTATGGTAGTGCTGGTACTGGGTTCCCCTGTGATGCCTTCCAAAAATAATTTTGTGAAGGCGCTCCTTAAGCTGCATCCGGAGATTACCACTATTGTGGTGAATGTAAACAACAAAAATACCAGCATGGTCCTTGGGGAAAAGGAACAGGTGATATACGGCAAGGGATATATTGAGGATGTGCTCTGCGGCAAAATATTCCGTATTTCTCCCAAGTCCTTCTATCAGGTGAATCCTGTACAGACTGAGAAGCTTTACGGTCGGGCTTTGGAGTATGCGGGGCTGACGGGCACAGAGACTGTAGTGGATGCATACTGCGGCACCGGTACCATCGGCATGATAGCCAGTGACAATGCGGGGCAGGTGATTGGTGTGGAACTGAATGGGGATGCGGTCAAGGATGCCAGAAATAACGCCAAACGAAATAATATCAAGAACATCCAGTTTTATCAGAATGATGCCGGGAAATTTTTGGTGGAGATGGCCGAACAGCAGGCCAAGGCAGATGTGATCCTGATGGATCCGCCCAGATCAGGCAGCAGTGAAGAGTTCTTGAGTTCAGTGGTAAAACTGAAACCCAAAAAGGTGGTTTATATTTCCTGTAACCCGGAGACGCTGGCCAGGGATCTGCAGTATTTGACGAAGCGTGGATTTGTAGTCAAAAAGTGTACCGGTGTGGATATGTTCCCTTATACGGATTCGCTGGAGGCTGTGGTGAAACTTTCGGCAAAATAATTGGTCAAAATGACAAAAGACAGTTGACAAAGTATTGGTGTTTTAGATATAGTTAATAGTAAGGACAATACGTCGGAATGTTTTGCATGTGCAATCTTCCAATTGTCTGAAACACATATTATTGTGTAAGCATTATGTGAAAAGTAAAGAACAAAAGAAAGAAGGTATTTTATTATGAGCAATGCTAAAATCGCTGCTAAAATTGCTAAAGCTGCTGCTAAGAAGAAAAGTGAGCCTATTACCAAGCTGTTATCTAAGTGTGACGCTGAAGATCTGATCCTGGCACTGAATGGCCTGGGCAGCATCGGTGACGAGAACAGCAGCAACTACATGGTACACTTCCTTGATCATGAGGATAAGAATGTAAGATTAACTGCTTGCAAGGCTTGTCTGAACGTTAACACCGAGTACATGAAGACCAGAGTAAGACATCAGCTGGCTATGGAGAAGGATCCTGAGACCAAGGCTCTGATCCAGCAGGCTTTCAACGCTGTAAACTTATAATAAACATCCATAATGAGATGCAAAGCTGCGCATAACGTTTGTTATGCGCAGTTTTTTTGCGGATTTTTAGAAGTGTCATAGTTGCTTGAATATGTCCATTTGTTCGCAAATGTGGTATATGTCCGAAAGTGCGTAAGTGCTATGCTTGTATTGGAGTGTTGTCGGAAGCATAGATTCTGTGTTAGAATAAGTACAAAAGTAGAGTTCGTTAGAAAGAATGTGGTCATATGACAGAAGAATTACTGAGAGAATTGAAGATCATCACGCCTGAGGAACGTCAAATACTTTCCGGCACCCCGAAGGAAATTTTTGCCGGTGCAGAATCTGGTGGAAAATCTGATCTGGACTATCCGCAACCGCCAGCCCAATAAGCGCAGCATCAATCAGATTACCATGGGGGTGTTGTTCCTGCAGCTGATGAACTGCATGGACAGATTGGAAAGCGATACCCGGGGCGAGCGGAAGCTGATCATTTCGGTGCTCAGTTATATCGAGGAACACTATCGGGACGGTGAATTGTCAGAGCTGGCTTCGCAGCTTCACTATGATTTTTACTGGCTCTCCAAGGAGATCAAGAAACGTACCGGCAAGACCTACACGGAGCTTGTCCAGGCCAAGCGCTTAAGCCTGGCGGCCTATCTGCTGACTGCTACGGGCAAGTCTGTGATGGACATCGCTATGGAAGTGGGATATGACAATATCAGCTATTTTCATCGGATTTTCCAGAAGAAGTATGGGATGACACCCAGGAAGTACCGGGTGAGCGGAAAAATTCCAGGATGAGGTAAATGCCGGATGGTATAGCGTTTTGATTGACATGAAGAAATTATAATGCTAAAATAGAATCATCTTAAAGAGAGAGGTGAAAAGATGAGGAGATAGTTTACTTTTGATTGCATGAACAGTACTAACGGTATGAATAATCATATACATACTGTTAAGCGTGTTTTTAGACACGTTTTGTCATGTTGCCAAAAGTGGATTATGTTCTCATAACCTCTCTTTTTTGTGCGCAAAATTTGATGAATGTATATGGATATCATATTGTCCTGTGAGGAAGAGGTTATAGGATGTAATGGAACTGTTTGGCAACAAATGGTTCCTTTTTTATTGGGACTTATAATGGGAAACGCACATGGAGGATAAATATGGCAAAAATAAGCGTAAATGATCTTAGTTTTTGTTATGATGGAAGTTTTGATAATGTTTTTGAAAACGTATCCTTTTCCATTGATACGAATTGGAAGTTGGGCTTTATTGGTCGCAATGGAAAAGGAAAAACGACCTTCTTAAATTTGTTGCAGGGAAAATATTCTTATGAAGGTACAATTACTACCAACATGATGTTTGATTATTTTCCGTATCAGATTATGGAGCATCAAATGCAGTTGCCTGCTGCTGAGTTTGCAGAAGAATTGAAGCAAGGATGTGAAATATGGCGTGTCATATGTGAATTGGATGAGCTGGGGGAGAGTGCAGAAATTCTTTATCGCCCTTTTGGAAATCTGAGCCCGGGAGAGCGTACCAAAGTTATGTTGTCGGTTCTGTTTTCGGGAGAACACGATTTTTTGTTGATTGATGAGCCTACCAATCATTTGGATCAGGAAGCCAGAGAAATTGTAAAAAAGTATCTGTCATCGAAGAAAGGATTTGTGTTGGTGTCACATGACAGAGACTTATTGGATGCCTGCATTGATCACTGCTTAGTGTTAAATAGAAAAACAATTGAAGTACAAGAGGGCAATTTTACCAGTTGGTGGGAAAATAAACAACGGAAAGATCAGTTTGCTCTGGCTGAAAATGAAAAACATTTGAAGGAGATTCAAAAACTAAAACAGGCAGCAAGGCGCACTACGGAGTGGGCGGATAAGAATGAACGCACGAAAATAGGATTTGACCCGATAAAAGAGCACGACAGATGTAAATCTACCAGGGCGCATATTGGAGCAAAAACTAAAAAAATGCAGAGCAGAGTAAAGCAGATGGAAGGAAGAATAAATCGGGAAATTGAAGTAAAAGAAGGTCTTTTACAGGATTTGGAAAAACCAGTAGATTTAAAGTTGGTACAACTATCTCATCACAAGAATACGCTGGTCAATATGAAGGATTACTGCGTACAATATTCAGATGCAGTACGACCGATTATTAAAGATTTGACCTTTGGGATCAACAAAGGGGAGCGAATTGCATTATCTGGAAAAAATGGATGTGGAAAGTCAACACTTATTAAGATAATTTTGCAAAAAAGCGAGATGGACCAAGAAAAATTAGCAATTTATGAAAAGGGTTTATGCGAAGTGGCATCGGGACTAGAGATTTCATATGTGGGGCAAGATACTGCCACATTAGAGGGTGATGTCCAATCTTTTTGTAAAGAACATAATTTGAATTTGAGCTTATTCTGTGCGATTCTTCGACAGCTTGATTTTGAGCGGACACAGTTTCTGAAGAATATGGAAGAATATTCGGAGGGGCAGAAAAAGAAGGTACTATTGGCAGCAAGTTTATTGACTCCGGCACACCTATATATTTGGGATGAACCGCTAAATTATATTGATGTTTTTTCCAGAATGCAGATTGAAAAACTATTGTTGGAATATCAACCGACATTGTTGTTTGTGGAGCATGATATAAGATTTCGAGAGAAGATAGCGACAAAAGTAATTGAACTATGAGTTGAAGGAGGAATAAAAAATGAATATCTATTATATTGGTGGGTCACCGTGTAGCGGTAAAAGTACAATGGCGGAGATTTTGGCAAAGAAATATGATTTGTACTATTTCAAGGTGGATGATTTTATCGACAAATATATGCAGCTGGGGGCGGTAAAAAGATACGAAATATGTAAAAAGATGAGTGAAATGAGCTGGGATGAAATATGGATGAGAGATCCGGTTCTTCAGTGTATAGAAGAGGTGCAGTGGTATGAAGAAATTTTTGAATTTGTATGCGAAGATTTGAGTAAGATATCTTGCAAAAAGGAAATTATTACCGAAGGGGCGGCGTATATGCCCAAATTAATGAAAGAAATAAATGTCCCGTTTAACAGATATATGGCTTTGACGCCTGAAAGAGAGTTTCAGCTCTTTCACTACAGTAAACGTGAATTTGTACCGTACATATTGAGAGATTGTACTGATAAGAAAATAGCGTTTGCTAATTGGATGGAGAGAGATATTCTTTTTGCAAAAGATGTTCAAAAACAGTGTGAAATAACCGGGTATAAATCTATTATCAATAGGGGAGAACGGTCTGAGGAAGAAATGGTTAGTGAGATTGCGAGACATTTTGGATTTTAAGATAATCATAAAAAATGATTTAGAGGATGCTTAACAACATTGTATTCTCGAAATCAATATGATATGCTTACATTAAACGCACAACGCTGAACAGACCGGGGCGTAAACAGGAGGGACTGTCATGGTACAAAATTATATTTTTGATTTCGGAAACGTACTTACCAGGTTTGATATTAAGGAACTGACAGCGGCTGCTGTGGACGACGAAGTGCTTTTATCGGAGATCAGCGAGGTGGTGTTCGACAGGCTGTATTGGGATAGGCTGGATGCCGGCACCATTACCGATGAGGAAGTAAAAGAAGCCATTCAGGGCCGTTTGTCTCCTGAAAAGGCAGAGCTTGCCTGCCGCGCGTTTGATGGTTGGATCGGTAATCTGCCGCCCATTCCCGGTATGCCGGAGTTGGTGGAGGATTTGAAAAGAAAGGGCGCCAAACTGTATCTGCTCTCCAACATCAGCGAGAGTTTCGCGAAAGGCTACAGCCGTGTGCCATGGATCAGGGATTTGTTTGCACTGTTTGATGGTCTGGTATTTTCCGGACTTCTGGGGCTTACAAAGCCGGGCAGGGATATCTTTGAACATCTGCTGGATAAGTTCTCACTGTCTAAGGAGACCTGCCTGTTTATTGATGACAGCTACATCAATATCGAGGGCGCTGCCGAGGTGGGAATTAAAGGTTATCTGTTTGATGGGGATGTGGAGAAACTGCGGGAATATTTGGAAACTGTTGAGTAATATGCTGCGTGTTGGAATAATATCTTTGGTAATTTTGAGGTGATATACATGAAGACCCCTATCATTGTTTTTGAATTGATGCATAAGGAAAGAATTGTGGCAAATATTTCCACCAATGGAAAAGTGGAAGTATTTCATGCCCGATATATGCCTTACGATTTGTGGCTGGATGCAGAAGATGAAAATGATATTGATATTCTTTTGAATAATTTGAATAATTTCTATCATTGGTGTGCTTCCAGAGTCCTGTCTTTGGACCGTAAGTATGCAAAGGATCTGTTGAACAGTATTGGGGTGTCTCAGGCAGTTACAGACCGGGATCGTGCCAATATTTCCCTGTCATATCATTGTGTTTCCCTGACTGATGTGTATTGGGTGAGAAAAAACGGAGAGAACATTACTTTTGAAGCATTAAATTTGTATGATAATCCGTTGAATGAAGCAATCGTGGAACTTTCGTTAAAGGGACGGCAAATGACGGTTACCAATCATGAACTTGCCCCCGATTTGTCTACCAAAGGTTGTTTTCCAAAAGCCTGGATTCGGGAAAACAGTGGCTTTAAGTTGCTGAAGGACGGCGGAGCGGACGCTGTAAGGAGAGAATTGCTTGCCAGTGAGATCTGCCAGTGCTTTGATATTCCGCAGGTGGAATATGAAGAGTATTATTATGACGGAGAGCTTGTTACGCAGAGTAAAATTGTTACATCGAAGGACTTTTCCATGGTTTCCAAAATGGCCTTTGATATCTATGCGGCTAATCATGAACTGGATACGATCCAAGTGTGCAAAGCCTGTGACCCCATCACGTACTACGGCATGAATATTCTGGATTATCTGACTGGAAATACAGATCGTCATCCTGAAAATTGGGGCTTTTTGATTGATAATAACAGCAACGAATGGGTTTCCTTGTATCCGCTGATGGATTTTAATCAGTGCTTTTTAGCCTATGACAATCTGGAAGGAGCCGGGTGTCAGACCGTTGTATCGAGAAATGTATCCCAGAGAGAGGCTGCGATAGAAGCGGTAAAGATGATTGGCCTTCGACAAAAGAAAGAGATGGATATGAGCAAATTCGGTGATTGGCAGGCGGAAGCAGAAATGTTTGTGCAGAGGTTGGCTGAACTGAAAAAATATGTGAGTTGATCCATTGGCAAATCAGGACACTTTTTTGCACAAAAGGTGTCCTTTTTTTATGAAAAAAAAGAGGGTATGCTGGAATTAATCTGTATTATATGATATGATGAATAAAAGTATGTTTATTATGGTCTTCCGGTCTGCGGACGCGGGAGTCATACGGAAAGGAGAAAGGATAAATGAGTCAATATTATTTGGCGGTCGATATCGGTGCATCCAGCGGAAGACATATCCTGGCACACCTGGAAGAAGGCAGAATGGTGCTGGAAGAGGTGCATCGTTTTCCTAACGGCATGGTTGAGAAGGATGGCGAGATGGTCTGGGAGGCAGAGCGTCTGTTTGCGGAGATCAAGGCCGGTATGAAAAAGTGTAAGGAAATGGGCAAGATTCCCGTGAGTGTGGGTGTGGATACCTGGGGGGTTGATTTTGTGCTGCTTGACAAGGAAGGCAACCGCATCGGCAATGCTGTGGCTTACCGTGATCACAGAACCCAGGGCATGGACGATGAGGTTTACAAAATTATTCCTGAAGCCGAGCTTTATGCGAGAACCGGTATTCAGAGACAGATTTTCAATACCATTTACCAGCTGATGGCGTTAAAGATGAAGAAGCCCGAACAGCTGGCAGCTGCAGAGACTTTCCTGCAGATTCCCGATTATTTCCATTATCTGCTGTCCGGTGTTGCAGCGACTGAGTACACGGAGGCTACTACCGGCCAGTTGATCAGCCCCATCACCAAGGATTGGGATTTTGAACTGATGGAGAGATTGGGATTCCCCACTCATATCTTTAAGAAGGTGCTGACTCCCGGTACTGTTCTGGGTGAACTGACTAAGGAAGTACAGGAGGAAGTTGGTTTTAATTGTAAGGTAGTGCTTCCTGCTACCCACGACACCGGTTCCGCTGTTGTGGCAGTGCCCAGCAACAAGGAGGATGCCTTGTATATCAGTTCCGGTACCTGGTCCCTGATGGGCACCGAGCTTATGGAAGCAAACTGTGCCCTGGAAAGCATGGCCCGCAATCTGACCAACGAGGGCGGTTACAATTATCGTTTCCGTTACCTGAAGAATATCATGGGCTTGTGGATGATCCAGTCTGTTAAGAAAGAAATCGGCGGTACATACGGCTTTGGTGAGATTTGCGAGATGGCGTCCAAGAGCACTATCGCTTCCATCGTGGATTGTCAGAATGAGCGTTTCCTGGCTCCCAAGAACATGACCCGGGAGGTGCAGGCGTTCTGTGCTGAGACCGGTCAGCAGGTTCCCGAGACCTTGGCAGATGTGGCGGCAGTTATTTACAACAGCCTTGCACAGTGTTATGCGGTTACCATCAAGGAGATCGAGTCCATGACCGGCAAGAAGTACGACAGGATCCACATCGTGGGCGGCGGCTCTAATGCGGATTATCTGAACCGCCTGACTGCAAAGGCTACTGGCGTGCCTGTTTACGCAGGACCTACTGAGGCTACAGCCATCGGCAATATCTCGATTCAGATGATGTCAGACGGTGTTTTGAAGGATATCTGGGATGCCAGAGAGTGTATCTTCAAATCCTTTGAAGTGGCAGTTTACGAGGTTTAGCATTGCAGGGAGCGGTACTGTTTCCAATATGTGATATAAAATTGTGTTAAAATTTCAAACTATATTATATTAAGAAAGGAATTGTAATCATGACAATCAAAGAAAGATACGCAGCAGCAAAAGAGTTTTATGCAGGCGTAGGCATCGACACTGATGCTGTTATTGCGAAAATGAAAGAATTACCCGTATCCCTCCATTGCTGGCAGGGCGACGATGTGACCGGCTTCGACCACGACGGCCCTTTGACCGGCGGTATCCAGACTACCGGTAACTATCCCGGCAAGGCCAGAACTCCCGAAGAGTTAATGGCAGACATGGACAAGACCATGAGCCTGATGCCCGGTAAGAAGAAGCTGAATGTACACGCCTGCTACGCTATTTTTGAGAACGGTGAGTTTGCAGACCGCGACAAGCTGGAGCCCAAGCATTTTGCTAAGTGGGTAGAGTTCGCAAAAGAGAGAAACATGGGTATCGATTTCAACCCCACTTTCTTCTCTCATCCTATGGTAAAAGACGGCCTGACTCTGTCCAGCCCTGACGAGGAGACCAGAAACTTCTGGATCGAGCACGGTAAGGCTTGTATCCGTATCTCCGAGTATTTTGCAAAAGAGACCGGTATTCCCTGCGTAATGAACATCTGGACCGGTGACGGTTTCAAGGATATCCCTGCAGACCGTATGGGTCCCAGAGTACGTTATAAAGAGTCCATCGAAGCAATTCTGGCTGAGCCCTTCGACAAGAACCTGGTCAAGCCCTGCGTAGAGTCCAAGGTTTTCGGTATCGGTGTGGAAGCATACACCACCGGCAGTGCAGAGTTCTCCCTGACCTTTGCAGCTACCCATGAAGGCTGTCTGCCCCTGATGGACAATGGTCATTATCATCCTACTGAGGTGGTTTCCGACAAGATTCCTGCTCTGCTGGCATTCTTCCCTGAGATTGCTCTGCACATCACCAGACCCATCCGTTGGGATAGTGATCATGTAGTGCTGTTCGACGATGAGACCAAAGAGATGGCAAAGGAAATTGTTCGCTGCGAAGCTCTTGACCGTGTATACATGGCTCTTGATTACTTTGATGCAAGCATCAACCGTGTATCTGCATGGGCCGTTGGTTTCCGCAGCTGGCAGAAGGCTCTGCTGATGGCTCTGTGCACTCCTAATGCAGAACTGAAAAAGCTCCAGGATGAGAACCGCATGACTGAGCTGATGGTTCGCCAAGAAGAAGTAAAGATGTATCCTCTGGGCGATGTTTGGGCTCAGTACTGCGAAGAGTGCGGCGTTCCTCAGGACCGCGATCTGTTTGCAGAAGTTGAGAAGTACGAGAAGGAAGTACTGGCAAACCGCAAATAAGCTGTAATGTGAAAGTGTAAAATCTGATAAGATTCCGGAAAGCTCTTTTGGCCCCAGCGTGGTCAGGAAGAGCTTTCTGTGGATTCGGGAGAAAATACTGACGGTGAAGGAGAGCATTATGAACAGACAGATTTGGAATCCTTATATGCCGGAATATGAGTATGTTCCGGATGGCGAGCCCCATGTGTTCGGTGACCGTGTGTATGTGTACGGAAGTCACGACCGTTTTAACGGTCATAGATTTTGCCTGAATGATTACATTTGCTATTCTGCGGATGTGAAGGATCTGACAAACTGGAAATATGAGGGTGTTATCTACAAAAAGACCCAGGACATCCGCACCAGGAGCGGTGAATATGAACTGTGGGCACCGGATGTGGTAAAGGGAAAAGACGGAAGATATTATCTTTATTATTGTCCGGACAGCAGGATACGGTCCATCGGTGTGGCTGTGTGCGATACCCCGGCGGGGAAGTACGAATTTCTGGGAATTGTGAAAGATAAAGAAGGCAGATATGTCGGCGAACGTGAGGGTGATACTATACAGTTCGATCCGGGGGTGTTCATTGATGAGGACGGAACCATATATCTGTATTCCGGCAACGGTCCCAGAACTGCGGCGGAGATCGGCAGAGAGCCGAAGGCTTCCGTGGTAATGACCCTGGAGGATGATATGGTCACCATTAAGACAGAACCCAAAAAGCTTTTGCCTATACTGGGCGAGGCGGAAGGGTCCGGTTACGAGGGACACGAGTTTTTTGAGGCCAGCTCTATCCGTAAGGTGAGCGGAAAGTATTATCTGGTCTATTCTCCCTGCTGCCTGCACGAGCTTTGTTATGCGGTCAGCGACAGGCCGGATGGCGGCTTCAAATTCGGCGGAGTGATCGTGAGCAACTGTGACCTGTTTCCGGATTCGGAACGCAATGTGCCGAAGAACTGGTACGGAAACGACCATGGCGGTATTGAGTGCATTGATGGACAGTGGTATGTTTTTTATCATCGTCAGACCAATAAGCATATGTTTTCCAGACAGGCCTGCGCAGAACCCATCACAATTGATCCTGAAGGCAGGATTGTCCAGGCGGAGATGACCTCCCAGGGGTTAAACGGCAAGCCGCTTGCAGGTAAAGGCTTATATCCCGCTGCAATGGTCTGCAATCTCTACGGAACGGATGAACCGGGAATTGTGGGCGGCCTGGGAAACGGCAAGGAATACCCCCATCTGACCCAGGATGGCCCCGATTATGATGTGGAGCAGACTTTGGGGAGCGCGACGGAAGTGTGGGTAAAACAGGAGGAAAGTACTGTAAACACCCCCAGACAGTATATTGCAGACGGTGAGAACGGCACTGTGGCTGTGTTCCGCTATTTTGAAATGCAGGAAGCGGTGACCGGTATTGCTGTAACAGTAAGAGGCACAGCCTCCGGTAAGCTGCTCGTCTGTGAGGGGGATGCTGGGGTGAAAATGGGAGAGATCCTGCTGTCTCCTGCACAGGAGTGGAAGTGTTTTGCGGGGGAAGTGAAGATTGAGCCCGGTGTGCATCAGATTTGTTTCCGCTATGAGGGCGAGGGCAAGTTTGATCTGCTGGAGTTTGAACTGCTGTAATCCCTGAAAAGTTTGCGGCGCAAATTAAGTGTTATAATTATAATGAAAGGCCTATGTTCTCGTTTAATAATGCAGAACATAGGCCTTTATGGATTGTTTGAAGCGGTATGGGGTGAAGTGGCGGGGGGATTGCCGGTATCGGTTGCGGATGCCGGGATAGTGTCAGGGATATATTCTACGATATCTTCGATGCGGCAGTCCAGAATCTCGCAGAGGTTGTTTATTGTATATAACGTGACGGATTTTCCTTTTTTGATACAGTTGATGGTGTTTGAGTTAACGCCCTTCTTAACTGTCAGATAATACACCGTCAAATTCTTCTTTTTTAGGGTTTCCCAGAAGGGCGAGTAGGAAATCATAATGCAAACAACTCCTTTGAGTTAATTCTACATATATGAACAAAAAATGAATATAGATAAAAATTTATCTATATTTAGGTTGAAATTTAAAAATGGTTGTGATAAAATATGTCAATATTTGTGCTTTACAGCGCTAAAATGTAAACGGTGAGGCGATTATTTGGACGCTGGGGGCATAGTAAAAATGGTTTCAACCGCCGTAGACGGTTAAACATATATTTCAAAGGAGGAGAAAGTTATGAAAAAGAATTTCTCAAGAATTCTTAGCCTCGTGCTGGTTGCTGTAATGGCACTGTCCATGACCGCATGTGGCAAGAAGAACGAGCTGGCTGCTGAAGCTCTGACCTACGATGTTGCAAAGCATGATGAAGTATCAGCAGAAGTCTACGAAAACGTACTTGGCGAATTTGCAAGCATTTATGCAGATGCAAAAGAAGCTGATTCCGTTTCCGAAAAATTTGCCCTGATGGCTGTTGCCGAGGCAAAACTGATGGAGGCAGCTGTTATGCTTCCTACCAATACTCGTGGTGGTTCCTTCGCTATCACCAGAGTAGCTCCCAGAACAGTAACTTCCACTCTGTGGGGTTCTGACGTAGAGCGTATCCACGATGCACTGGTTGTTACCGAGTTCATCACCGCTGCCGACAGGGACGCTATGAAGGCAAAGTGGGAAGAGTTAAAGGGTACCGGCGAGTACGAAGCTTGGGCTAAGACTTACCTGGCTGACAATGGTTACACCTTAAAGGATACCTACACCGCACTTTACACCGGTGATCCTGAGACCTTCGACGTTCTGGCTTCTTCCAGAGCAACTGTATCTGACGTTATGGTTCAGTGCTACGACGGTCTGATGGAGTACGATATGGAGAACAGACACGTTGGTGCTCTTGCAGAAGATTTCGATGTATCTGATGATGGTCTTACCTACACCTTCAAGATCCGTAAGGGTGCTACCTGGGTTGACTCTCAGGGCAGCTACATTGCTGACGTGACTGCAGACGACTTCGTTGCAGGTATGCAGCACATGATGGACGCTGTTGCAGGTCTTGAGTACCTGGTACAGGGCGTTATCGTAGGCGCTAACGAGTACATCAACGGCGAAATCGGTTTTGATGAGGTTGGTGTTAAGGCTGTTGACGAGTATACCCTTGAGTACACTCTGGAAGCTCCCTGCTCTTACTTCACAACCATGCTTGGTTATTCCGTATTTGCTCCTATGAACAGAGCATACTATGAGTCCCAGGGTGGTCAGTTCGGTGAGGACTTCGATCCCGCAGACGCATCTTACGTATATGGTACTACCAAGGACAACATCGCTTACTGCGGTCCTTACACCATTACCAGCTACACTGCTGAAAACTCTATCGTATTCGAAGCAAACGAGTCTTACTGGGATGCTGAGAACATCAACATCAAGAAGTACAGCATGCTGTACGACAGCGGTAAGGATGCTGCTAAGCCTTACAACGACGCTGTTGCAGGTACCATCGATGGCACCGGTTTAAGCAATTCCAATATCGAGACTGCTAAGAAGGATGGTCTGTTTGATACATACGCTTATATCAGTGATACCGATGCTACTTCTTACATGGCATTCTACAACCTGAACCGTGCAGCTTATGCAAACGTTAACGATGCAACTGCAGCTGTATCTACCAAGACTGTAGAAGAAGCTGAGAGAACCAACGCTGCTCTGATGAACCAGCATTTCCGTACCGCTATCTCCCATGCACTTGACAGAGAAGCTTGGAACGCAACTGTTCGTGGTGAAGATGTAGCTCTGTACTCCTTAAGAAACTCTTACACCCCCGGTACCTTCGTAACTCTGGACGAGGAAGTTACCATTGATATCAACGGTGAAGCAACTCCTTTTGCAGCTGGTACTTACTATGGTGAGATCATGCAGGCACAGCTGACCGCTGACGGTTCCGCTATCAAAGTTTGGGACGACACCATCATGAGCGGTGACGGTTTTGATGGTTGGTACAATCCTGAAGCAGCTGCAGCTGAACTGGAACTGGCTATCGCAGAGCTGAAGGAAGAAGGCGTAAAGATCAGCGAGAAGAATCCTATCCACTTAGAGCTTCCTTATCCTTCCAACGACGAAGAGTATACTCAGAAGGCTCAGGTTTACAAGACTTCCGTAGAAGAAGCTCTTGGCAAGAAGGTTATTCTGGATCTGGTTGCTTGTGCAAGCTATGATGAGTGGTACTACACCGGTTACTATACCGAGATGGGTTACGAGTCCAACTACGATATCTTCGATCTGTCCGGTTGGGGTCCTGACTATGGTGATCCTCAGACATATCTGGATACCTTCCTGGGTGACTACGCAGGATACATGGCTAAGTGCTGTGGTATTTTCTAATAGCATCTTTAGTGAATAAAAAATAATTGCCTGTAAGAGAACGGATGCAAGTTCGTTCTCTTACAGTGCGTTTGGTTAGCGAGAGACAAATTATGGCAAAGTACTTAGTAAAGCGTATAGCATTTGGAATTTTTTCGATTGTGGCAGTTGTGGCAATCGTTATGGTCATGATTTATTCCCTGATGAATCGTGATCTGGTATTTTCAAAGGATTCCGTTTGGAGTCATCAAAGTAATAATGCAAAAAAAATCTATGAATTTCAGAAATGGGAAGAGTATGGATATTTAGACTATGTTACCTATACTGATTACATCAATGATTTGGCTGCAGCAGGCGAAATGGACGAAGCAACCAAGGAAGAAGTAATTAAGATCGGGAATACTGTGTCCAAAGACTCCAAGGCTGTATCAAAGTATGTGAAAGAATTTACCGACTACTACGAATCCAAAGGATACGAGGTAGAGCGTTTTGATGCAATAATGTTGAAGAAGAAGTATGCTGACGGTGGAAGACCATACCTGATCGCGCATAAGGATACTTCTCTGCCCAAACGTCTGTGGACATATTTCTCCGGACTGTTCAGGGTGGATGATGTTAATTTTGCAAGTGGTGATGTGGGAGAGAGAGGTATTTCCTTTACCTTGTACGATCCTGTATACGGCGGAGAAAAATTCTCACCTGCTATTATCGGTAATGGTACACAGCATAAATATCTGTTGTATTTTGATTCGAAATTTCCATATATTCACCAGAATATTGTTAGCATAAATTTAGGCAAATCCTACTCTGTAAACAAGGGTATTGATGTATTTGACACAATGACTGCTTCCCAGGGCTCTTATGAGAAGTCTACGGTTACATTCCCCACAGGCCTGGTGGAGGAACGTGCGGACGATCTGCACACCGCTACCTATCTAAAGGGTTCCCGTGAGGCCAGTGCGGCAAATATGTCCAGATACGTAGATGATTACACCAATGTAACTACTAAGAAAAATGGACTGTCCAAAATGGGTTACTCCTTTGTGATCGGTATCATTGCCACTGTTGCAGCTTACATGCTGGGTGTGCCTCTCGGCATTTTGATGGCGAGAAAGAAAGATAAACTGATTGACAAGCTGGGTACCATTTACATTGTATTTATTATTGCGGTACCTTCCCTGGCATATATCTTTATGTTCAAGTCCATCGGCGGCAGAGTATTCGGCCTGCCTACCACATTTGACATGGAGAATCCCAGCTCGTTAATGTACATCCTTCCCGTTATTTCCCTGGCATTGCCTTCTGTGGCAAACCTGATGAAATGGATGCGCCGTTACATGATTGATCAGATGAACTCTGATTACGTTAAGTTTGCCCGCTCCGGCGGTCTGACAGAGAGCGAGATCTTTACCAAGCACATTATGAAGAATGCTGCGATTCCCATTGTCCACGGTATTCCCGGAAGTGTGCTGGGTGCGTTGACCGGTGCGATCATTACCGAGCGTGTATATGTAATCCCCGGTGCTGGTAACCTGCTTACCACTGCGATCAATGCGTATGACAACGGAGCGATTGTGGGTGTAACTCTGTTCTATGCGATATTATCTGTAGTGTCCATCATTATCGGTGATATCCTGATGTCCATGGTCGACCCCAGAATCTCCTTCTCTTCAAAAGACAGATAGGTAGGTGATATGTATGAATTATGATTTGGAAAAATTAGGGCTGACAAAAGAAGAACTGTTTTCCCGTGTGGACAACAATGAGTTGGAGTCCGAGAAGATCACAGCGCCCAAATACTCCTACTGGCAGTCTGTTTTCAGGGTATTTTTCAGGAAGAGGATTAATATTGTAATTCTTGCAATTTTGGCATTGGTGATTCTGTTTGCGTATATTTATCCTATGATCTTTACCTACGACAGATACGGTCAGCTGATGGATGGTGCTGCAAAGCACTTGACACCGGGTGAGGCGTTTAAGTATCACGGATTTAGTATCCGTTGGCTTTTGGGTTCCGGTGCTGCCGGTGAATCCACTTTTGATGCTGTGTGGTATGGTTCCAGAATTTCCATTACCCTGGCATTTGTATGTGCGGCCATCAATATGACAATCGGTGTAGTCCTCGGTGCAGTCTGGGGATTCTCCAAGAAGGTTGATGCGTTCATGACGGTGGTTTACAATATTTTTGCAAATATTCCGTATGTTCTTTTTATCTCCGTTATGGTTATGCTGTTCAATCCCAGCTTCTGGACTATGGTCCTGGCACTTACTGTGACCGGTTGGCTGGCAATTGCATATTTCATCCGTACGCAGGTAGTTATTATCCGTGACAGAGAGTACAACCTGGCTTCTAAATGTCTGGGTACTCCTACCTTTAAGATTGCTATGAAGAATATCCTGCCCTTTATGACATCTATTATTGTTACACTGTTGGCTACTGAGATTCCTTCCTATATTTCTTACGAGGTATTCCTTTCTTATATTGGTATGGGTATCTCTGATATGTCACTGGGCCGTATGATCTTTGCGGCAGAGAGCGCCATGGTTACGCCCGGCTGGGGATTTGAATTCTGGAGCCCTGTGGCAGTTGCGTCCATTATCACTGTGGTGTTGTATGTAGTCGGTCAGAACCTGGGTGACGCATCTGACCCCAGAACACATATGTAAGAGGAAAACGGAATGCAAGATAAGAAAGTATTATTATCAATCAAAGATTTAGAGGTTAAATTCCGTGTGCGCGGAAGAGTGCTTACTGCAATTCGCGGAATTTCCCTCGATATATATGAGAATGAGTCCATCGCAATCGTAGGTGAGTCCGGTTCCGGTAAGTCTGTATTTACCAAATCCTTTGCAGGTATGCTGGACAGCAATGGCTTTATCAGTAACGGTTACATTTTCTTTGACGATGATGAGCTGGCTGATTCTTATGTAAAGCTTACCACTAACGCCAAGAAAATGATCAAGCAGGCTTATGACAGATTGAACGAGGATTCCCGCCTGGAGCTGGGTGCAGAAACCTGGCGCCAGATCTTGAATCTGGAATCTGAAAAGAAGCACAAAGAGAATCTGACTGATGAGGAAGTAGAAGCTGCTGCTAAGCACAGAAAGGCTCTTTCTGATTTAAAGACAGATCTGTTCAATGAAAAGACCACTCTCAACAAAAAGAAGGAGAAAGGCCGTATTGAGCAGCTGGAGGAGCGTATCAAGAGCCTGGAGAAGGAAATTGAAGAGCATGACAAGCAGACGGAGCAGATGGCTAAGGATCGCAAGGCTTCCGTGGCAAACGACGCTGCCTACCAGAAAGAATACGCAGAAAAAATGGCTGCGCTGAAGGCTAAGCATGCAGAGGAGATCAAAGGTGCGATTGCTCCCGAGACTGAGCAGAGAAATGAAATCCTTGCAAAAGAGGTATATCTTTCTGTAGGAAGATACAAATATTTCAAGCGTATTAAATGCTTCTATAAGCTGCTGGATGCACTGAAGGAAGCTATGAAGCTGGGTGTGGATCTGGCAAGTGATTCCCAGAGAAACGCTGTGTTTGACACCGTTACCCTGCGCATGAGATATCTGGATGAAACGGAAGAGCAGCTGCACGGTTATGCTGTGCTGAATCTGGCAAATGTAAGAGATGCCAACGACTGGGGCCAGATCCGCGGCCGTAAGATTGCGACCGTATTCCAGGATCCTATGACCTCCCTGAATCCGATCATCACAATCGGTAAACAGATTACTTCTATTATATTGAAGCATCAGAAATGTTCCGAGGTGGAAGCAAGACGCAGAGCGCTGGAACTGATGCACAAGGTTGGTATCCCCAATCCTCAGGCTCGTTTTGACGACTATCCCTTCCAGTATTCCGGCGGTATGAGACAGCGTATTGTTATTGCGATTGCTCTGTCCTGTCAGCCCAAGATTTTGATCTGCGACGAGCCCACTACTGCGCTGGATGTTACGATTCAGGCCCAGATTCTGAAACTGATCAAGGATCTGCAGAAGGAGTTCAACTACACAATCGTGTTCATTACACATGACCTTGGTGTGGTTGCCAACGTGGCTGACCGTGTTGCAGTATTGTATGCAGGCCAGATTGTGGAATTGGGAACAGTTGAAGAGGTCTTCTATGATCCCCGTCATCCCTACACCTGGGCGCTGTTGTCTTCACTGCCTCAGCTGGCACAGAGAAATACGGAGCTTTACTCCATTGCGGGAACACCTCCTTCTCTTTACAACAATATTGTGGGTGATCCTTTTGCACCCAGAAATCCTTATTGCTTAAAGATTGACACGCTTGTAGAGCCGCCAATGTTTAAGGTAAGCGAGACCCACTATGCGAAGACATGGCTGTTGGATCCTGATGCTCCCAAGATTGAGAAGCCGGAAGCAATCCAAAATATCCATGAGAAATTAGTAAATGCATTTAATATATAGGAGATATCGTTGTGGCTAAAGAAGAAAAGAAAGGCAGTGTTTTACAGTTCCCGGAACATGGTCCTTGCGATAAGGACGGAAGGGAGATCCTGCTGTCCTTAGAAAATGTAGATATTACCTTCGGTAAAGGGGAAGAGGCAGTTCGCGCCGTAAAAGATGCTTCCTTTGATATTTACAAAGGAGAGACATTTTCGCTGGTAGGTGAGTCCGGTTCCGGAAAAACCACTATCGGCAGAGCGGTGATCCGCGTTAATCCTCTGGCTGCCGGTAAGATTTTGTATAAGGGCGTGCCTATTTCCGGAAAAATTTCTCAGGAATTGGACCGTCAGGTGATCCGTAATATCCAGATGGTATTCCAGGATCCTGCTGCATCTCTGAATGAGCGTGCTACCGTAGATTATATTGTTTCAGAAGGTCTGCACAACTTCAAACTGTATGAAAATGATGAAGACCGTGCGGCAAAAGTAGAGAATATCATCAAGGAAGTAGGTCTGTTGCCTGAGCACTTGACCCGTTATCCTCATGAGTTTTCCGGTGGTCAGCGTCAGCGTATCGGTATTGCCCGTGCGATGGTAATGGAACCTGAGCTGGTAGTAGCGGATGAACCTATTTCTGCATTGGACGTATCCATTCGTGCACAGGTGCTGAACCTGATGAAGAAATTCCAGAAGGAGAAGCAGGTAACTTATTTGTTTATCGCACATGATCTGTCCGTTGTAAGATTTATTTCTGACAGAATCGGTGTTATCTACAAAGGTAACATTGTGGAGATCGCGGAGACTGAGGAATTGTTTGATTATCCCATGCATCCTTACACCCGATCCCTGATTTCAGCGATTCCCATCCCTGATCCTCAGCTGGAGAAGAAAAAAGTGTTGTTCACTTATGATCCCGGTGTGCATGATTACAGTGAGGAACAGCCCGAGCTGGTAGACATCGGACATAATCACTTTGTATATGGTAACAAGAAGGAAATCGAAGAGTACAAAGCAATCCGTGAAAAAGATGTGCCTTTAAAATCCATTACCATTGCAGAGGACGGAGAAGATGTAAATGTGGATGTAAATAAGGTGGAGATTTCTGAGGAAAAGGAAGAAGTTTTGATTTCTGAGGACGAATTCCTGATCACCCCCATCCATGATACAGGAAGCGGTTGGTACAAATTTATTTCCTTTGTACTGCCTGTAATCGGTCTGCTCCTGATGCTGGTATTCAAACACTTTAATCATAAGCGCAACGCAAAAGCATGTAAGAAGGGCGCTGTTGCAGGATTGATTACCATTGGTGTTATCCTGTTGTTGTTCCTGATCATGCTTATGATGGTGGTATGGTAATATGGGGCGTACGATAAAGAATGGGAACCTTCCTCATCCCAAGCCGGTGGAAAAGGTGGAACTTTCTGAGCGATATGTTGGACTTAGGATTGTACTTTTTCTGGTGTTGCTGGTGGTGGGAGTTTCTGCCATTGCATATGGTATCCGTTCTTTCTTCGGAACAAAAGAGGGCTGGACGGCAGTCGGAACAGAGATGTCAGCGGGTGCAGGAGCCGGCAATGAGTTTGTTTTTATGTATCGTCTGGGCAGTCGTGACGACATGTCGGTAGTTGCTGAAAACAAGGCAGTTACCGCTGCGTATGCGAAAGCCCTGGAGCATTCCTATCAGCTGTTCCACAGCAATCAGAGTTTTGAGAATGTTCCTAATATATATTATATTAATCAGCACCCCAATCAGGTTATAAAAGTGGATGATCTGCTGTACCGGGCTTTTGCGACGGCAGCGGAATATGAGGACAGAAACCTGTATCTGGCTCCTGTATATGAAATCTACGATGACATTTTCTTTTGCGAGGATGATTCCCAGATTGTGGATTATGATCCCTGCACCAACGAAGAAGTAGCTGCCCTGTATCGGGAGATGACGGTGTTTGCAGGAGATCCGGAGTCTGTTGAAGTCCGGCTGCTGGGCGACAATGAGATACAGTTGTATGTTTCTGACGATTACCTGAAATATGGCCAGCAGAATGATGCCTCAAAGTGGATCGATTTTTCCTGGATGAAAAATGCCTTTATAGTAGATTTCCTGGCGGAGGAGCTTGCGGCCCAGGGTTTTACTGCGGGCACCATCTCCAGTTATGACGGTTTTGCCCACAATATGGATGACAGCGGCGAAACATTTGCGCTCAATATATATAACAGAGAGCAGGAGGAAATCCGACAGGTGGCGGCGATGCAGTATTCCCTGCCCAGGAGTTTTGTCACTCTGCGGGATTACCCCATGAATGCTCCGGATAAGTATCGCTATTATCAGCTGGATAATGGACAGATCCGCACTTCTTATCTGGATGTTGCAGATGGATTGTGCAAGAGCGCTGTGGACAGCCTGTATTCCTATTCGACAGAGCATGGCTGTGCTCAGATCCTGATGGAGATCGCACCGCTGTATATTGCAGATGCCATGCAGGAGCCGGCGCTGTGGGAACTGGCTGAGAACGGAATCTATTCCCTTTATTGCCGGGATCATGTGATCTTGTACAATGATGCTTCCCTGAAGCTGACGGAGCTTTATGCTGCGGAAGGCCTGACATACACAGTAGAATTGCAGAAATAGCTGTAATGGCTGCGAGGATTGTATCCACTTCATTGATACTGAATAACAGAGATTTGTCTATGAGACGGAGGTCGGCAATTGCCGGCCTCCTTTTTATGCAGTAAGGTGTAAAAACCACACAAAAAAATGGTTTCTGCAGCTGAAAAACCACGGAAAACAAAAAGCAAAAACAACAAAAAACCACACATCGTGCTATTGACAAACCACACAATCAGGCATATAATAAATATAAGAGTGTGGAATTGTGTAAATTTTTGAGGCAAATACGACAAAACAAACAATTCCGGTCAGAATGCAAATAACAATGCAAGTCAAATAGAAGCTTGTTGGAGATAGAGGTGTTGTAAAATGAGAAAATATAACAGTTCCAGAGTTCCAAAGACAGAGCGAATCACCAGATTGGTGGAAAATCTTTATGCCAAGATGCCGGAAATTGAGTCTGCCCGTGCGGTTCTTGTGACAGAGAGCTATCAGCAGACAGAAAATCTTCCCATGATTACCAGACGCGCTCTTGCGTTTGAGCATATCCTGAAAAATATTCCCATTATTATACGTGACGAAGAATTGATCGTGGGCAGTTCTACGCTGGCTCCCAGAGGTTGTCAGACTTTCCCTGAGTTCTCCTATGAGTGGCTGGAGCAGGAGTTTGAGACTGTGGACAGCAGAGAGGCTGATCCTTTTTACATATCAGACAGAGCTAAGAAGGAGATCAAGGAAGCCAACAGTTACTGGAAGGGCAAGACCACCAGTGAACTGGCTACTTCCTATATGGCGCCGGAGGCATTGAAGGCCATCGCCCACAATATTTTTACCACAGGCAACTATTTTTACAACGGTGTAGGTCATGTGACTGTACAGTATGAGAAAGTGCTGGCGGTAGGATACGAGGGTATTATCGCTGAGGCGAAAGCTGAGCTTGCAAAATGTGACTTCGGTGATGCGGACTATGCTACCAGAAGCAGATTCCTGGAGGCAGTGATCATCAGCTGTCAGGCAGTTATCGATTATGCGGCCAGATATGCCAAGTTGGCAGTAGGAATGGCCCAGAATTGTCAGGATGCCAAGCGGAAGGAAGAACTGCTTGCGATTGCCTCCAACTGCAGCCATGTGCCTGCCAAGGGAGCAAGAACCTTCCATGAAGCTTGCCAGAGCTTCTGGTTCGTACAGCAGCTTCTGCAGATGGAGTCCTCCGGACATTCCATTTCCCCCGGACGTTTTGACCAGTACATGTATCCTTATTATAAGAAGGATTTGGAGGAAGGCAGGATCACCAGAGAACAGGCGCAGGAACTGATCGACTGTATCTGGGTAAAATTAAATGATTTAAATAAGTGCAGAGACGCAGAGAGTGCGAAGGGTTTTGCAGGCTACAGCCTGTTCCAGAATCTGATCGTAGGCGGACAGGATGAGAACGGCAGGGATGTGACCAACGATCTTTCCTTTATGTGTATCGAAGCTTCCTTCCATGTGTTCCTGCCCATGCCGTCCCTGTCTATCAGAGTGTGGAATGGTTCTCCCCGGGATCTGCTGATCCGTGCGGCGGAGCTGACCAGGACAGGTATCGGCCTGCCTGCTTATTACAATGACGAAGTGATCATCCCTTCCCTGATGAGCAGAGGCGTGAGCCTGGAAGAAGCAAGAAATTACAATATTATCGGCTGTGTAGAGCCTCAGGTGCCCGGCAAGACATGGGGATGGCACGACGCAGCATTCTTCAATATGTGCAGACCTTTGGAACTGGTATTTACCGGCGGTATGGACTGCGGAGAACAGATCGGTCCCAAGACTCCTGCAGTGGAGAATATGCAGACCTTCCAGGAGTTCTGTGATGCTTATCAGACACAGATGAATTACTTTATTTCCTTGCTGGTAAATGCAGACAATGCCATCGATCAGGCCCATGCAGAGCGTATGCCTCTGCCTTACCTGGCAAGTATGGTGGATGACTGTATGGCAAGAGGCAAGACCTGTGAGCAGGGCGGCTGCGTATACAACTTTACCGGTCCTCAAGGCTTTGGTATCGCCAATGTGGCAGATTCCCTTTTCGCCATCAAGAAGCTTGTCTTTGAAGAAAAGAAAGTTACAATGGCAGAGTTCAAAAAGGCGCTGATGTTCAACTACGGTCAGTCCGTAAGTCCTCTGATCGTATCCCAGGTGGCAGGAACTGTGGCGCGCCGCATGATCGAGAAGGGCATGCAGCCTGATACCGCAGCAGTAGCAAAGATGGCACAGGAGATCATCAAAACTTCCGTGACAGCAGAAGATAAGCGCAAGTTCGATCAGCTGCTTGCCATGATTGAAGATATTACCAAGTTCGGCAACGACGAAGAAGAAATAGACATGATGGCCAGAGAGGCTGCCTACACTTACACAAAGCCTCTGCTTCAGTACAAGAATCCCCGAGGCGGTGTGTTCCAGGCAGGTCTTTATCCCGTATCTGCCAATGTGCCCCTTGGTGCCCAGACCGGTGCCACACCGGACGGCAGACTGGCAGGTGTGCCGGTGGCTGACGGCGTTTCTCCTTCCGCAGGCAAGGATATGAATGGTCCTACTGCAGCAGCCAATTCCGTATCCAGACTGGATCACGGTATTGCTTCCAACGGTACCCTGTACAACCAGAAGTTCCACCCTTCCGCATTGAGCGGTCAGGAGGGACTGGAGAAATTTGTAGATCTGATCCGTACCTATTTTGATAAAAAGGGAAGTCATGTACAGTTTAACGTGGTTTCCAGAGAGACCTTGTTGGATGCCCAGAAGCATCCCGAGAATTACAAGCACCTGGTGGTGCGCGTGGCAGGCTACAGTGCCCTGTTCACCACACTTTCCAGAAGTCTGCAGGATGACATCATCCGCAGAACCGAGCAGGGATTCTAAGTAGAAGGCGGGAAAAGCCGGCCGCGATGGAAGGAATCAGAGTGAGACCGACAAACGCCTGCTTGGATTGAAAAGGAAAGGAGGCGGCGCAGATGAACAGGGAAGAATTGTTACAGACCAAAGGACGCATCTTTGATATTCAGCGCTACTCCATTCACGACGGCGAAGGGATCCGTACCATTGTATTTTTAAAGGGCTGTGTGCTCAGATGCCGCTGGTGCTGCAATCCGGAATCCCAGGAGTACGCCGTTCAGACCATGATGGTGGCGGGCAAACCTAAGGTGATTGGAAAAGATGTGACGGTCGAGGAAGTACTGGAGATCGTGGAGAAGGACAGAGCCTACTACCGCAGAAGCGGTGGAGGGATTACCCTTTCCGGAGGAGAGAGCCTGTGCCAGCCTCAGTTTACCAGAGCACTTTTGCAGGCTGCCAAGGAAAGCGGTATTTCTACAGCAATGGAGAGCATGGGCGCTGCACCCTATGAGGTGATCGACAGCATTCTCCCTTACCTGGATACTTACTTGATGGATATCAAGCACATAAGTCCTAAAAAACATAAAGAGTTTACCGGCATGAGCAATGAATTGATGCTGGAAAATGCCAGAAAGATCGCAGCTTCCGGCAAGACCAGGCTGGTGATCCGGGTACCGGTAGTTCCCACCTTCAATGACACACCGGAGGAGATTGCGGCGATCGCGCAGTTTGCAGATAAGCTGCCCGGCGTAAACAAGATCCATCTGCTTCCCTATCACAGGTTGGGGCAGGATAAATACGAAGGCCTTGGCCGGGAATATTTGATGAAGGATATCCTGCCGCCGGAAAATGAGCATATGGAGATGCTGAAAAAGGTTGTTGAAAATGTATCGAGACTGACTTGCCAGATTGGTGGTTAGGTCGCATGTGGCTGTTCCGATATTCCACTCGGACGCGCTTTCGCAAGGTCAACGTGTTGACCTCGTAAAAAGCGTAGCAGACGCTAAACTCGAAAGGACCTCGTTAAGCGCTGACGCTTTTTAAGGGTCCATCGTTGGAACATCTCATGCTTACGTATACCAAATGATGGCAAGCGTTTGATACATTTAGGAGGTAATATGAGAGGAAATTTTGATACTTCAATACTGAATGAAGAGAAGAGAATCATTCAGGAGTATGTGCCCGGTTGTCAGCTGACACTGGCGCACATCATAGCAAGTCCCGACCCCATTCTTTACAAGAAACTGGGTCTGGATCCCAGAATTGATTATGAGAAGGCTGCCATCGGTGTGACTACAGTGACTCCTTCCGAGACTGCCATTATTATGGCAGATGTAGCGCTGAAGGCCAGCGGCATTACCCTTGGATTTGTGGACCGCTTCAGTGGTTCCCTGATCTTTACCGGAACCGTCAGTGAGGTGCAGGCTTCCATGGAAGCTATTATGGACTATCTGAAGAACAAGATGAATTATACTGTCTGCACCGTTACCAAGACATGAGGCGGATGATACTTATGGGCCGCAGTGAGGCCGGCAAGACCACGCTGACCCAGGCGCTTCGTGGAGAGGAAATCCACTATTACAAGACCCAGGACGTTCATTATTATGAGAGCGTGATCGACACCCCGGGTGAATACGCCCAGAGCCGCCGCTTGGGAAAAGCCCTTGCGCTGTATACCTACGAGGCGGATGTTGTGGGCATTCTGGTAGCGTCCAACGAGCCTTATTCCCTGTTCCCGCCCAATGTGACCAGTCAGGCCAACAGAGAGTGTGTGGGAATCGTAACCAAGATCGACCTGCCTGACGCCAACGTGCCATTGGCAGACAGATGGCTGGAGATAGCGGGCTGCAGGAAGATCTTTCATGTAAACTCCCTGAAAGGGGAAGGTGTTCCGGAAATCCTGCAATATTTAATGGAAGAACCGGAAACAGTGAAAGCTTCTGAATTGAAAAGAGGATGATAGCTGATATCACTAATCAATAACTTTAAGTTTGGAAAAGCAATCATTTTCATAAATAAAAGAAAATATTTTTAAGGAGGAACTATCCATGATCAACGAAATGGAAATCAAGAAACAAATTTGCGAAATCGGAAGAAGAATCTACAACCGTAACATGGTAGCTGCCAACGACGGTAATATTTCCGTAAAGCTCAACGACAATGAATTCCTTTGCACCCCTACCGGTGTTTCCAAGGGCTTCATGACCCCCGAATTTATCTGTAAGGTAGATGCAAAGGGTAATGTGATCCAGGCTAATAAGGGCTTCAAGCCTTCCTCTGAGATTAAGATGCATATGCGCGTATACGAGAAGCGCCCCGATGTAGGAGCAGTAGTTCATGCACATCCTACCTTTGCTACTTCCTTTGCAATTGCAGGTATTCCTTTGACCCAGCCCATCATGCCCGAGGCAGTTATCTCCCTTGGCTGCGTGCCCATCGCTGAGTACGGTACTCCTTCCACCATGGAGATTCCCGACAATCTGGAAAAATACCTTCCTTACTTTGATGCTGTTCTGCTTGAGAACCACGGCGCACTGACCTGGAGCACCGATCTGCTGGCTGCTTACCACAAGATGGAGAGCCTTGAGTTCTATGCTGAACTGCTTTACAAGTCCAAAATGCTGGGCGGCCCTAAGGAGTTCGATAAGGAGAACATCAAGAAACTGTACGAGATCCGTCGTAAATTCGGTATGCCCGGTAAGCATCCTGCAAACGTTTGCCTGAACAAGGGCAGCGACAACTGCCACAACTGCGGCGGCAACTGCGGTGGTATGGACTACAGCAAGTTCCCCGGCTACGAGTACAACTTTGGCTGCGACTGTGAAAACAACAAGAACGTTGACGAAGCAGCAATCGCTGAGATCGTTAAGCAGGTTATTGCTCAAATGAAATAATAGAAAGCCCCGGACGGCAGGCATGCAGATAGACGTGCTTGTTAAATATACTGAGAGGTCAGGTGATAAAAGTGGATCAAACAAACATGGAAACTACTGTCCGTGATATCATCCGCAAAATGAAGGCCTCTTCCACAATGAATCTGAAGCTCGCCCTGGCATTGATCGAAAGGGTGGAGGCAGAAGCGGAAAAGATGGGCGTTAAGGCTGTGGTGGCTGTGTCAGATGCTTCCGGCAGACCGGTGGCCGTTCACTGTATGGACGGCGCTTATATAGGAAGCTTTGATGTGGCCCTGAACAAGACTTACACCTCCGTGGCATTCCGGATGTCCACTGCCAAGCTGGCTGAGCTGGCAGCGCCGGGCGGTTCCCTCTATGGTATTCAGTTTACCAATGAAGGGAAGATCGTGATCTTCGGAGGCGGAGAGCCCCTTTATCTGGATGATGTGATGGTTGGCGCGATCGGTGTCAGCGGCGGTACTGCCGAGCAGGACACTTACTTAGGTGCCTACGGCAAGGATGGGTTAAAAGAACTGCTGCAGCGTTAAGCTTCCGGCAAATAATTGCACAACAGACAGTAAAAAATGATTTTCAGATGTTTATAGAAAGGCCAGGTGATCGTACTTGGAAATGACAGAAAGCCAGATCAAGAGTATCGTTGGCGAAGTCATGGCTAAGATGCAGCTGAACAACAGCGTATCAGGAATGCATGGCGTATATGCCGATATGAATACAGCGATCGAGAAGGCAAAAGAAGCTCAAAAAGTGGTACGTATGCTGTCCATGGACCAGCGTGAGAAGATTATCTCCAGAATTCGTACCAAGATTAAAGAAAATGCTGAAACTTTCGCTCGCATGGGCGTAAACGAGACCGGCATGGGCAATGTGGGTGACAAGATCTTAAAGCATCTTCTGGTAGCTGAGAAGACTCCCGGCACCGAGGATATTACCACCACAGCCTGGTCTGGCGACAGAGGACTGACTCTGGTGGAGATGGGACCTTTTGGTGTTATCGGTGCCATTACTCCTTGTACCAACCCCAGTGAGACCGTTCTCTGTAACACAATGGGAATGCTTGCAGGCGGCAATACCGTAGTATTCAACCCTCATCCCCAGGCCATCAAGACTTCCATCTTTGCAGTAAATCTGCTGAATGAAGCTTCCCTGGAGGCAGGCGGTCCCGACAATATCGCATGTACCGTTGAAAAGCCCACACTGGCTTCCAGCGATATCATGATGAAACACAAAGACATTCCCCTGCTGGTAGCTACCGGCGGCCCCGGCGTGGTAACCGCAGTATTATCCAGCGGTAAGCGCGGCATCGGTGCAGGCGCAGGCAATCCTCCCGCACTGGTAGATGAGACTGCAGATATCAGAAAAGCAGCAGAGGACATTGTAAACGGTTGTACTTTCGATAATAACCTTCCCTGTATCGCAGAGAAGGAAGTTGTGGCAGTAGATGCCATCTTCGACCAGCTGATGAAGTACATGGTTGAGGAGCAGGGCTGCTACCTGGCTTCCCAGGAAGTACAGGATAAGCTGGTGAAGACCGTGCTTACCGAAAAGGGCGCTTTGAACCGTAAATGTGTAGGCAGAAGCGCGAAAGCACTGCTGGAGATGGTAGGGGTTAACGTACCCGATAATATCCGCTGCATCGTCTTCGAAGGCCCCAAGGAGCATCCCCTGATTGCGGAAGAGCTGATGATGCCCATCCTGGGTCTGGTTAGAGCGAAGGATTTCAAGGATGCAGTTGAAAAAGCAGTATGGCTTGAGCATGGCAACCGCCATTCCGCACACATTCACTCCAAGAATGTGGACCGCATTACAGAGTATGCAAGAGCAATGGATACCGCTATCTTAGTAAAGAACGGACCTTCCTACGCAGCCCTTGGCTTCGGCGGAGAAGGCTTCCCCACCTTTACAATTGCAAGCCGTACCGGTGAGGGACTGACCAGTGCAGCCACCTTCACAAAACGCAGAAGATGTACTATGTCAGACAGTCTCTGCATCAGATAATATAAGGAGGTAATAACCATGGAGATGAATAGTTCTCAGGTAGAAGCGATTGTGAAACAGGTGCTGAGCCAGCTTTCCGGTTCCACAGCAACTGCTTCTGCATGCAGCTGCTCTGCAGGCAAAGCGATCCCTAAGACCGCACATGTTGCTATGCTGACAGCGCTGGAAAAAGTAGAAATAAAAGAATATCCCATGCCTGAGGTTGGCGATGATGACATCCTGGTAAAGGTAGAGGGATGCGGTATCTGTGGTACAGATGCCCACGAATTTAAGCGTGATCCCTTCGGTCTCATTCCCGTAGCTCTGGGACATGAGGGTACCGGCGAGATCGTAAAGATGGGTAAAAATGTTAAGAAGGACAGCGCAGGCAAGGATGTTAAGCTTGGCGACAAGATCGTTACCTGCATGATCTTCAAGGACAATCCGGACATTACCATGTTTGACTTAAACAAACAGAATGTAGGAGGTGCTGATGTATACGGTCTGCTTCCCGATGATGATGTACATCTGAACGGTTGGTTTGCAGATTATATCCTGGTTCGTAAGGGTTCCACTTTCTTCAACGTAAGTGACCTGGATCTGGATTCCCGTATCCTGATCGAGCCCTGTGCAGTTCTGATCCACGCTGTAGAGCGTGCTAAGACCACCGGCATCCTGAAGTTCAACAGCCGCGTAGTAGTACAGGGCTGCGGACCTATCGGTCTGATCTGTATCGCAGTACTGCGCACCATGGGTATCATGAACATTATCGCTGTTGACGGTAACCCCGGAAGACTTGAGTTTGCAAAGAGATTGGGTGCATGTGACTCCGTAAGCTTCAAGGATTACAACGGTGCTGAGGCAATGGCAGAGGGCATCAGCCAGAAGTTTGGCGGCCACCTTGCAGACTTTGCATTCCAGTGTACCGGTTCTCCTGTAGGTCACTCCAATATCTACAAGTTCATTCGTAACGGCGGCGGACTCTGTGAGCTGGGCTTCTTCATCAACGGCGGAGATGCTACCATCAATCCTCACTTTGACATCTGCTCCAAGGAAATCACTACCGTAGGAAGCTGGGTATACACCCTGCGCGATTATGCAACCACCTTTGATTTCTTAAAGAGTGCAAAGGCACTGGGACTTCCCATCGGCGAGCTGATCTCTGACAGATATCCTTTAAGTCAGATCAACGAAGCTTACAAGAAGAATCTTGCAATGACCGGACTTAAGATTGCAGTTTTCCCTGATTAAAAGACAAAAAGAATATCTAAGACGCCACAGGACGCCGCCTAAGATATTCTATGTATTGTCCGGAAGAATCGCAAACGATTCTTCAGTGTTATGAAGAAATGGAGAAACAAGATGGATGAAAGAGCAGTAGGCATCCTGGAGGTATTCGGTCTGGTATGTGCTTTCATGGCTGCTGACGCAGGCTGTAAGGCTGCTAACGTAACACTGGAGCCCTTCGACAAAAACAAGCCTGCAAATGCGGACAAATTAAAGGTTCCCCTTCTGGTGACCATTAAGTTCCGCGGCAGTGTGGAAGATGTGACTGCGGCTGTAGAAGCCGGCATCAGGATGGCGGAAAGCATATCCGGAGTGGTACAGAGCCACATCATTCCCAGACCCACACAGGATACTTTAAAAATGTTAAATATTTGTGCGTTCGACACAAATTAATTACCGAGACAAAATGTAAATGTTAAGCTCGACAAGTCAAAGAAAGCTTGAAAAGCTTGAAAGGAAAGAGAGGAAATTTAAAATGGCACAGGAAGCATTAGGAATGGTTGAAACAAGAGGTCTTACCGCTGCAATCGAGGCAGCAGATGCAATGACCAAATCTGCAGAGGTATCTTTAGTAGGTACTGAGAAGATCGGTTCCGGTCTGGTAACTGTTATGGTACGCGGTGATGTAGGCGCTGTTAAGGCAGCAGTTGAATCCGGCGCGGCAGCAGCAAGCCGTCTGGGTGAGCTGGTAGCTCAGCACGTAATTCCTCGTCCTCACGCAGATGTAGAAGGCATCCTTCCCGGATTCCCTAAGGCATAAATATTATGGGTAGCTCATACGGACTGATCGAAGTTTCCGGTGTAGTTGCTGCAGTTGATTCCCTGGATGCAATGTGCAAGGCTGCGGACGTATCCCTGGTGACCTGGGAGCGTAAGCTGGGCGGACGATTGGTAACCGTCGTTGTGGAAGGTACCGTGTCCGATGTAAAAGCAGCTGTGGATGCAGCGGCCAATATCTGTAAGGTGAATCATCATATTCTGGCGGCGTCCGGTGTGATCGCTTCTCCCGCTGAGGAGACACGAAGACTGATGGCAAAGAGTGCTAAGCGCCTTGAGAAGAAATAATTGTTATTGTGCAGGTTGAAAGCCCCGCAGGAGCCGGCATATAGGTTCCGCTCGGACACGTTCTCACTCCGTAAAAAGCGTAGCGGATACTAAGCTCGAAAGGACCTCGCTAAGTACCGACGCTTTTTAAGGGTCCTTTGCTGGAACCTATATGCCTCTCCAGCTGGAGGCTGTCAGACAGTTACAATAACAAGAGCCGGAAATAAGAGAAAAAGCAAACATAAGTATTAAAGGGGCTTGTAAAGAAGGCCCACAAATGTTAATCAAAACATAATTTAAAGCAAATATAAGAAAATAATCTCACATAATTAAGGAGGAAAAAATTATGGCACAGGAAGCATTAGGAATGGTTGAAACAAGAGGTCTTATCGCAGCTATCGAGGCAGCTGATACCATGTGTAAGGCAGCTAACGTTACTCTGGTTGGTACCGAGAAGATCGGTTCCGGTCTGGTAACCGTTATGGTACGTGGTGATGTAGGCGCTGTTAAGTCTGCAGTAGAAGCTGGCGCATCCAACGCAGAGAGACTTGGTGAGCTGGTAGCTCAGCACGTAATTCCTCGCCCTCATACCGATGTTGAAGGTATTCTGCCTGTAATCAAATAATGTACCACTAAGCATATAAAGTTACTGTTCACGGGTAGTTGATTCGGGCGCCCTGGCTGCGTATATATCCTCTTCGGACACGCTCGCGCTCCGTGAAAGACGTAGCGGTACTAAGCTCGACAGGACCTCGCTAAGTGCCGACGTCTTTCAAGGGTCTCTCAGAGGACATATACGCATCCCGGGCTTAGGAATTAGATGGCCAGTGAACAGTAACATTAATGCTAAAATTTTTAAGAAGGGTAGCAGGTGAACAAAGTGGAAAGAAATGAATTGGAAGCCCTTACCAGATTAGTGATCTCCTGTATGCAGAAGCAGCAGGAAAAGGGAAATGGTTTTTTGGTTCCTGTGGGTGTGAGTAACAGACATATCCACTTATCCCAGGAGCATGTTGAGGCATTGTTCGGTCCCGGATATCAGCTGACCAAGAAGAAGGAGCTGATGGGTGGACAGTTTGCTTCCAACGAATGCTGTACAATCGTAGGACTGAAGCTTCGCGCTATCGAAAATGTAAGAGTACTTGGCCCCGCCCGCAAGAGCACCCAGGTAGAGATCAGCAGTACCGACGCCAGAAAACTGGGCATCAATGTGCCAGTGCGTGAATCCGGCGATATCGCAGGTTCTGCTCCCATTGCAATTGTCGGCCCCAAGGGTGCGATTTACTGTAAGGAAGGTTGTATCGTAGCAGCGAGACATATTCATATGTCACCGGCAGACGCAGCAGCATGCGGCGTAAATGACGGCGATTATGTAAGCGTAAAAGTAGAAAATGAGCGCGGTACCACATTCAACAATGTGAAGATCCGTGTGGACGAGAGCTTTACCCTGGAAATGCACATTGATACTGACGAGGCCAATGCCAGTGAGATCAAGCAGGGCGATAAAGTGACTGTCATCAAATAAATTTTATATTCTGAAAAAAGAAACGAGTGATAGAAATGATTATTGGAAAAGTAACAGGAAGTATCGTTTCAACCCGCAAGCAGGATAACCTGATCGGTAACAAATTCATGGTAATTGAGCCCTTAAACATTATGAACGGAGAGACCAAGCAGTTGGTTGCTATCGACAATATAGGTGCCGGTATCGGCGAGTATGTACTGGTGGCACAGGGCAGCGCGGCCCGCATTGGATGCGGTTTGCCGGATTCTCCCATTGATGCCGCTATTGTCGGAATTATTGATGATATCGGGAAGCTGGGGTAATTAGGTTATGGATATTGCATCTTTAAGCAAAATTTTGAGGGATAATGGTATTGTGGGAGCCGGCGGCGCGGGCTTTCCTACTTATGGAAAACTTTCCGACAAGGCAGATACCATTATCCTCAACTGCGCGGAGTGTGAGCCCCTTTTGAAGCTGCACAGACAGCTATTAAAGGCTCATGTACGCGAAGTGTTGAAGGCTTTTGCTCTGATTGCGGAGACCGTGGGAGCAAAAGAGGCCATTATTGGCATAAAAGAAGAATATGAAAGCACCATAGAGGCTCTGGAGGAGTATATCGGAGAGTATCCTATGATGCGTATACATAAATTGCCGGGAGCATATCCCATGGGCGATGAGGTTGTCCTGATCTACGAGGCCACCGGCAGAGTGGTGCGTCCGGGCGGCCTGCCTATCGAGTGCGGCGTGGCTGTTTTTAACGTGGAGACCGTTCACAATGTATATCGTGCAGTCTGGGAAAACAAGCCCGTCACAGAAAAATATGTGACCGTAGTAGGCGAGGTGGAACAGCCCATCACGGTGCGTGTGCCCATCGGCACCAGAATCCGGGATGTAGTGGCCATGGCCGGCAAAATCACCACAAATAAGCCGGTGTATCTGCTGGGCGGCCCCATGATGGGAAGCTTTGGCAGTGATTACCAGCCCGTGACCAAGACCACCAACGCCATTATCGTACTGCCGGAGGATCACACCCTGGTGTACCGCAAGACCAACCGTTTTTCAACAGCGGTAGCCAGAGCAGCGTCAAGCTGCTGTCAGTGTCAGTGCTGTACAGATCTTTGCCCCAGACATGCGCTGGGCCATCCCATTCAGCCCCATCTGTTCATGAGAGCAGCGGCCAATCGGGATTTCCAGGATCTGGATCCCTTCTTGGACACCATGTTCTGCAGCGCCTGCGGCCTGTGTGAAATGTTCAGCTGTCCTCAGGGCTTATCCCCCAGGACCATGATCAACGAATACAAGAATGGTCTGAGAAAGGCCGGCATAAAGCCTCCCGTAGTGCAGGCAGCGCCCGTAAGCAGCGCAAGAGAATACCGCAGAGCCTGGGAAGGCCGTCTGATGGCCAGACTGGGACTTGGCAAATACGATAAGGATGCTTTGCTGGATGATAATTTAAGAAATGCGGCGGAAGTAAAGATCCTGCTGTCCCAGCATATCGGAGCTCCTGCAAAGGCAAATGTGCAGGTGGGTGACAAGGTGGCTGCAGGTGATGTGATCGCAGCAGCGGCTGACGGCCTTTCCGTAAACATTCATGCATCCGTAAATGGTGTTGTAAAAGAAGTCACAGACAAGTATGTAATGATAGCCGGTGAGTAATTTTAAGCGGCAGAATGAAACGGATATTGGGATAGAAAGTATTTGTATACAGAAACGAGGAATAACATGAGCAGAGCAATCGGAATGATTGAATTTAAGACAGTTTCTGCAGGTATTACTGCAGCGGACCAGATGGTAAAGACTGCTGAGGTGGAGCTTTTAGAGGCTCAGACAGTCTGCCCCGGCAAATATATCGCACTGATCGCAGGCGACCTGAGTGCTGTAAGAGCAGCTGTTGACAGAGCGGCTCAGACCAGACCTGATGAACTGATCGACACTTTCGTGCTGGGCAACCCCGACGAGTCCATTTTCCCTGCAATCTACGGCAGCAGCCAGATTGAAGGCGTGAAGGCTCTGGGTGTGTTGGAGACCTATGATGCCTCTTCCATTATTGTAGCAGCTGATATTGCGGCCAAGACTGCAATTGTAAAGCTGATCGAACTGCGTATCGCAAAGGGCATGTGCGGCAAGTCCTATATGCTGATCACCGGTGAAGTGGCAGCCTGTGAGGCGGCCATCGCTAAGGCAAAGGCTTCCGTGGGAGACAAGGGTATGTTCCTGGATTCCTCCGTGATCGCCCGTCCCGATCCTCAGCTTTGCAAGCACATTGTGTAAATTATATTTTGAAGTGGGGTTGATGCTATTTTGTTAGCAGCAGAGAGAAGGAACCTGATCCTGGAAAAACTCCAGGAGGAAAAAAAGGTGGTAGTCAGTCAGCTGAGTGAACAGTTTGATGTGTCCGAAGAAACCATCCGAAGGGATCTGGATAAGCTGGACAAGGAGGGCCTGGCCACCAAGACTTACGGCGGTGCAGTTCTTGTGGAGAACAGCAATCTGGATATGCCCTTTAATGTGCGCAAAAAGCGGAACATGGAAGGCAAGAAGGTCATTGGAGATATCATTGCAGGTCTGGTGCAGGAGGGAGACCATATTATCGTGGATCCCAGCACTACGGCAGTGTCTATTGTGAAAGCGCTGCGCTCCAAGGAGCGCCTGACTGTGGTGACCAATTCCATCGAAGTGCTGGTGGAACTGAATGATGTTTCTGGCTGGGATATCATATCCACAGGCGGCACATTGAAAGAAAATTATCTGGCATTGGTGGGCCCCAGAGCAGTGGAGGGAGTGAATTCCTTTAATGTGGACAAGGCCATTTTATCCTGTAAGGGAATGGACATAGAAAAGGGAATCACCGATGCCAACGAGATGTTTTCCCAGGTGAAGAAGGCCATGCTGCGCTCTGCAAAGCAGAAAATTCTGGCTGTGGACTGCACCAAATTTGAGAAGGTCGCATTTTCCAAGATCTGCGATCTGGAGGATATTGACCTGGTGGTAACAGATGTACGCCCGTCCGATGCATGGATGGAATATTTCAAGGAAAAAGGAATTGAGTGCCTGTATGGAGAAGAAAACCAGAACAATAGCGTTTGCGAATAATAAGGGCGGCAGCGGCAAGACCACATCCTGTGCCAACATCGGTTATTCCCTGGCGGTTATGGGTAAAAAGGTGCTGCTGATTGACGGCGATATGCAGCTGAATCTGTCCCTTTCTTTCCTGACAGAGGACAGAGTGCTGGAGCTTGCCTCCGGGGAAAAGAACCTCTACCAGGCTATCAAAAAGCAGGATGACCTGACAGACTATATCATTTCCACACCCTATGAGAATCTGGATCTGATTCCCTCCTCCACCCTGATGAGCGGCATGGAGTACGAGCTTTTCACCAAGTGGCAGAGAGAATTTATTTTAAAGAACAGCCTGAAAAAGATCAAGGCATCGGGAGAGTACGATTACATTCTGATCGACGCGCCTCCTACATTGGGCGGCTGGGTGATGAACATCCTCTGTGCTTCCGATTACGTGATCATGCCGGTGGAAGCCTCCCCCTGGGGATTGTTCGGCGTGGCCAATATGTTTGAATTCCTGGAGGATGTGCGCCGCATCCACGAAGATCTGCAGCTTCTGGGCATCGCCATCACCAAGGTGGACACCCGCAAAAATTACTACAAGCAGACCTGCGAGACCCTGCGCGAAGCCGACAACGTGCACGTTTTCGACCACATCATCCGCGTAGACAGTGAAGTGGAATGGGCCCAGGACGACAGCAAGCCCGTTATGGTACATAAAAGAAACGCCCGCAGCGCCGGCGAATACATGGAACTTGCAAAGGAGATCGATGGAATATGGCAGTAGGAGCAGGAAGTATCAAAAGAGCATCTAAACTGAACGCGGCAGCGGAAGAGGTTGTGAAGAAAGAGGAAGTTAAGAAGGACGCTGCGACTGTGGCGGAAGTGGCAGAAGTAAAAGTCGAGGTAGTGAAAGAAGAGGCTGGGAAAAAGCCTGCGGCAAAGAAGCCAGCTACTAAGAAGGCGACAACAAAGCCTGCTGCTGAAAAGGCTGCAACACCTAAGAAGACTACTGCGAAGAAGGCTGTGGCGAAGGCTGAGAAGCCTGCGGAGGTAAAACCTGCAGTAGTTGAGCAGAAGAAAACTGGAAATGTGGTATGTCATTTGACAGAGGAACTGCCGGTACATCTTTTGTAAGATTTTGAAATTTATAATGGTTTGAGATGTGATATCCCTCTGATTATGTGTTGATAACATGATCAGGGGGATGTTTTTCGATTATTCCCTCATTTTTGTGGCGAATATCAAAAAACTCCCTCATTTTTTTGTATGCCATGAAAAGAGGTAAGCCTGGATCGGGAAAACAAACAAGCCCCCCATCTTAAACAAACCTTAATGAAATCTTCCCATGGAATTTATTGTAAATTCCCCTCAATGCTTTATACTTTTCATATGCTGATCGCTGTATGGAGATCGGGAACGGTGCGGCGGGCGTAGGTGCCCGCCGCAAAAGTTTCAGTAATTTGTAAGGAAAGAGGGAAGAGTGAATGAAAAGAGCATTAAGACAGTACATCAGGAGGGGGATTTCTCTTACCCTGGCAGTGGTTGCGGCACTTGCCTTGGCTGCCTGCGGCAGCCGGGAAGCGGGCAGCGCAAAAGGAGATAAGGGTGACAGGGAGGATGGTACTAACAGTGCATATACTTACGTGCCGGAGTTTTTTTCTCTGGAACAGAGTGAAAACGGGCACATCAATACGGTGAAACTTCGAAAAGATGGCATCTACTATACCACCTACAGCTATGATGAGGAGACTGGGAAGTCCGGCAGTGGTTTTGCCTTCAGGACTTATGGGAATCTGGAGACGGAAGAAATGCTGGATATCAGCCGTCAGGTACCTGAAGGGTATGATTACGGCATGAACACTTTCTTTCTTGACAGTCAGGATAATCTTTATGTGTTTTGGAGTGCTTACCCTATATATGTGGAAGGGCAGGAGTATGATTACGATGACAATGCTACATATCTGACAAAATTTGACGCGCAGAGACAGGTGGTGTGGGAGCAGCAAGTGGATTCTGCCTTTCAGGATGAGGAGAACAGTTATATCCAGACCGCAGCTGTAAGTATGAACGGCAAAATTTACGCTGCCTCCAACAATGTGCTCTACGTGTTTGATGGTGAGACCGGTGCCTACAGTAAGACCATTTCCGTGAATACGGACTGGATTAATAACATGCTGGTTACAGAAGAGGGCAGAGTGTTTGTGACCTGGTACGGCAATCGTGGAATGGAGCTGGTGGAGGTGAATACCGTTTCTGATGGGCTGGGAGATACCTTTGACAATCTGCCGGACGGCAACGGCATGTTGAAGCCCGGTGCAGAGGGCAAGATTTTGGTTTCCGGATACGGCAAGCTCTACGAATATGATTTGGCTTCCAAAGAGTCTGTGGCTGTACTTGATTGGGTAGACTGCAATATTGACGGCAATTATGTCAGAGAGTTCTGTATGCTGGAGGACGGTAAGATTGCAGTCTTTTATGACAATTATGATGACGCACCCGAGGTGGTGCTCCTGACCAAGACAGAGCGTTCAAAGATGCCTCAGAGAAAAGAAATCCTGCTGGCTACCCTCTATGAGGGCAATTCTTCCCTGCAGCAGGCGGTGGTGGCCTTCAACAAATCAAACAGTGAGTACAAGGTCACAATCAAAGCTTATGTGGATGATACTCAGGAGTGGACGGAAGACACCTACTCCGATGCCCTTACAAGGATGCATGCTGATCTGGTGGGCAAGGAAAGTCCTGATCTGATTGATCTGTCCAATGTGGACATAGGCAATCTGGCGGCCAAGAGTGCGCTGGAGGATCTGAAACCTTATATGGCAAACAGCCGGACTGCCAATGAGGAAATGTTTGTCCCCAGTATCCTGAAAGCCTACCAATTTGACGGTGTTCAGGTGGCTGTTCCCAAACGTTTCCATGTGTCCACACTGATGGCGAAAGCTTCTCTGGTAGGAGAGGAACCCGGCTGGACATTGGATGATGTGATGGCGCTGGCGGAGGAACACCCGGAAGCAAAACTCATGCAGTATGTGAATCAGGCTGAGGCCCTGCGGATTTGTATGCTGTATTCCGGCAGCAGTTTTATTGATTATGAAACCGGCAAATGCAGCTTTGACAGTCCGGAATTTATAAAGGTGCTGGAATTTGCCAATAGTTTCGGGGAATGGAAGGATACAGAGGAAAGCTTCCCTTCCATGATACAGTCCGGACAGATTCTTTTATCCAATATTTCTTACGGTGGTGTGCAGGAGTACCAGATGTACAATCTCATGTTTCAGGAGAAGGCCACGCCCATCGGCTATCCTACCGTTGACGGCAATCCCGGAATCTTTGTAAGCGGAAATGAACTTTACGGCATTTCTTCCCAAAGCAAGTATAAGGATGGCGCCTGGGCTTTCCTGGAAAGTGTCTTGTCGGGCGACAAGGTGGATTGGGGCTTCCCCGCCAGAAAAGACTTGCTTGAAAAAGTGTTTGAAGAGGCAATGACGGCTGAATATCAGAGGGATGAGAATGGCGAGATCATGAAGGATGAAAGTGGTGATCCCATAGAAATACCCAAGACTACCTGGGGATATGATGATTGGCAAACAGAAATTTTTGCAGCTACTCAGGAGGAGATTGACGAGATCCGTTTCCTGATAGACAATGCCAGACTGGCAGCAAACGGCAGTGAAGAAGTCTTTGCCATGATCAGCGAGGAGGCAGATGCTTACTTTGCCGGCCAGAAGAGTCCGCAGGATGTGGCCGGGATCATTCAGAGCCGGGTAGAGCTTTATGTGAAAGAGAATAATTAAGGAAACCCCTGCTTTCTTTCGTCTTTCCGAGGCGGCTGAAAGCGGGGTTTTTTACTTTGCAGGAAAGACCTTGGCACATTAACGTGCGAAAATTCTTCCTGCAAAGCAAAACCCTCCGGGAGGATGCGCTGCTCGCGGAGAAGAAGTTTGCCTTTCAGGCACCGCTCGCGCGCGGAGAGTACGCAAGCGGACTCTTTGTTCGTACAGAAGATTCGTTGCAGAATGTTAGCAGATAAAAACTTGACGGGAGCACTTTTATGATATATAATGGTTCAAAAGAAAACAGTTCACGGAGAAACTGTTTAAAAAAGAACAGTTCAAACAGAAACGTTTTCGGCGCGGACAAATAGGGCAAGCAAAAGATAAGTGCAGACCAAGAGGGCGGATATGGAACGGATATTGGATATATTGACAGTTTTTTACAAGTATAAAAAAGTGTATGAGAAGCGCTGTCAGGTTATCATGAAAGAGTATGACCTGCGCCTTGCAGATATTGAAATTTTGTATTATGTGTCACAGGCAGGCTCCAAGAACATGGCCAAGGATATTGTGGATTTGGGTATGTCCAAGGCCAATGTATCCAAGTCAGTGGAGCATATCCGGGGAAAAGGATATGTAGCCTTGTATGAGGATAAGGAGGACCGCAGGTGTGTCCACATAGAAGTGACTGAAGCGGCAGCCCCGATTTTGAAAGAAGTACGCCAAATAAGAGAAGAGATGGGCAAGAGCCTGTCGGAAGGGATCCCGCGGGAAGATATTGACATCATGAAGCAGGTGATGCAGCAGATGCAGCTGAATCTATCCCGGGAATTGACAGAACCGGAGCAGCACTGAGGAGTGCACTTCCGAATTTATGCAGCATAGGATGGTGCGATATCGGACTGAAGTGTCAACGGCCGGAGAAATATTAGCCGAAGTCGCAAAATAGCAGAAAACAGGAGGATTTACAATGAAAAGAAATGAAGAATACATGGCAGAATACGCTGCAATTTGTCAGCAGATGGACAGAATAGATGTGAATTTGTTTGATGAACATGGTGTTCAGAGAGGACTGAGAGACAAAAACGGCAACGGTGTTGTGGCCGGTCTTACCAATATTTCCAGAATTGAGGCGTTCAAGATGGAAAATGGGCAGAAGGTGCCCTGCGATGGTAAGCTCTGGTATCGCGGATATGACTGTATTGAACTGGTGAACGGTTTCAGGGGCAAGCGCCACGGTTTTGAGGAAGTGGCGTATCTGCTGCTGTTTGGTAAGCTTCCCAATGAGCAGGAATTGATGGACTTCCGCAGTGTGCTGGCTTCCTGCAGAACTCTGCCCACTCACTTTACCAGGGATGTTATCATGAAGGCTCCCAGTGAAGATATTATGAATTCCATGATCCGCAGTGTGCTGACGCTGGCTTCCTATGACCACAATACCAATGATACCTCCATAGACAATGTGCTGCGTCAGTGTATCGAGCTGATAGGTGTATTTCCTCTGCTGGCTGTTTACGGATACCATGCTTACAATCATTACAGCAACGACAGCAGTATGTACATTCACCGCCCTCAGACTCATTTGTCCGCAGCTGAGAATCTGCTGATGATGCTGCGTCCGGACATGAAGTATACGGAGCTGGAGGCGATGGTGCTGGATATTGCCCTGGTACTGCATATGGAGCATGGCGGCGGTAACAATTCTACCTTTACCACCCGTGTGGTAACTTCTTCCGGTTCCGATACCTATTCTGTAATCGCAGCAGCCCTTTCTTCTCTGAAAGGACCTAAGCATGGCGGTGCAAATATCAAGGTAGTTGAGATGATGAAGGATATTGGGGAGCATGTGGAAGATTGGACTGATGAGGATGCTGTAAGAGGATATCTGCAGAAGATCCTGAATAAAGAAGCTTTTGACCGCAAGGGCTTGATCTACGGCATGGGCCATGCTGTATATTCTCTTTCCGATCCCAGAGCCCAGGTGTTCAAGGACTTTGTACAGCAGCTTGCTTCTGCAAAGGGACGGGAGAAAGACTTCGCCCTGTACTCCATGATCGAAAGACTTGCCCCGGAGGTGATCTCCCAGAAGGCAAGGATTTATAAGGGCGTAAGTGCCAATGTGGACTTCTACAGCGGTTTTGTTTACAGCATGCTGGAAATCCCTCTGGAATTGTACACTCCTATTTTTGCTATTGCCAGAATCGTAGGCTGGAGTGCTCACCGCATCGAAGAACTGATCAACATGGATAAGATCATCCGTCCTGCATACAAGAGCGTGATGGAAGAGCGCACCTATGTAGATATAGAAGAGCGTTAATAAAAGAATAAAGTAAATGACGGCACAGAACAAGTAAAAGCATAACTCGAATAAAGGTATAAAGTAACTCCCCCGTAGAATATATTCTATGGGGGAGTAAAATTTTTCATTACATATCAGGACGAAAATTACAATGCCAATGGCTTAGTCGGCGTAGAACAAAACACCCAAAGTTTCGGGACCGCAATGGCTGGAGATAACGCCGCCTGCCACGGTCACATGAATCTCTTCAAAGTGATTCAGACTCTCCAGATAGCTTACCAGGGACTGGACAATACTGTCTGAGCAGCCGGAGTGGGTGACAAAGACATGCTTGGGATCAGCCTGCAGAAGCTGAGGCTCCAGTTCTTTCGCATATTTCAGGAGCACAGAGTCCTGTCTGCCACGGAATTTCTTGGAAACACCCATGGCACCTTTTTCTACAATGATCTGGGGCTTTAACTTTAATGTGTTGGCCAGGAGGGCAGTAACTGCGGTACAACGTCCGCCTCGTGCCAGATAAGTGAGTGTTTCCACCACGAAGCTTGCACGGACTTTGCCGCGGCGCTCTTCCACAAGCTGGATGATCTCAGCTGCAGATTTGCCCTGGGCAGCCAGTTCGGCAGCGTAAATAAGCTGCAGACCGATACCGGTGGAAAGGTTCATGGAATCGATCACATGGAGCTTGTCATACTCCTGATCCTCAGCAATCAGGCGGAATACATTGCAGGTAGTGCTCATCTGTGTTGAGATGCCGAAATAAAGGATCTCATCGCCGGCATCCATGAGTGGCTTTAAGGTTTCCAGAGCCCGCTCATAGGAAACAGCAGCGGTCTTGGGAGTGGTGTGGTGGGCATCAGACCATTCATAGATTTCCGGAGGAGTAATTTCTTCTCCGTCATAATAACTTTTGTCATCGAGCACAATACAAAGGGGAATCGTTATTATATGATATCTTTCTTTCAATTCAGGAGACAGATCACAAGTGGAATCGGCTACAATTTGAATTTTTGGCATTTTATTACCTCTTTCTGAAAATGACTTATTACTATAAAAATACCACAAATGCAGAAAATAAGCAAGCAACTATGTAAAGCGCTCCAGGAAATAGGCAAGAAGCCGATCTCCTGAGGTGGTCGTAAACTCAGACTTGATGCGCTCCGGATGCCACTGGACTCCCAAAACAGGCAGACTTTCGTGGGAAAAAGCTTCAAGAATATTGTCCTCGGGGCACCACTGGATGGGAATCAGGCCCTTGCCCAGTTGCTTTACACATTGATGATGGGCGCTGTTTACAACGGCTTCTTCACCGTAGAGATCATACAGGAAGGAGCCTTTTACAATATGTGTATTGTGGTACTGGTCGCCGTTAGGGGACCTATGTATCTTGGGCGTGGAAATGTCCTGTACCATGGTACCGCCCAAGTCCACATTGATCAGCTGCATGCCCTTGCAGATGCCCAGAACGGGCATTTTGCATTTCATGGCGTATTCAAAAGCCTGAAGCTGCAGAACATCCAGTTCGGTGTCAATACTAAAGGAACCATCTATTTCTTCGCCGTAAAAAGCAGGAGTGATATCACCGCCGCCGGGCAGGATCAGCATATCGCAGGTGGCAGCTTCTCCGGGGCTTAGGGTCTGTAAGGGAGTACAGGACAGCCGCTTCACATAATTCACGTAATTGTGGGTGTCCTTTTTTCTTCCGAGTATCGCAATTTTCATATCAAAATCTCCAAAAATTAATAATAGTTAATATATGCAGGGTTGTATTGGGATATTTTTTATTATAGAATAAAAGTTACGAAAAAGGAAGCAAATAAAATATTCTTAAGAATATTAAAATATATGTAAAATTTTTAGAAGAGAGACGATAAAGATGGAGATGAAAGAAATAACAGGGGCAAAAAATCCGGACAGCGGGTATAAGCGATTTTGCACGCCGGGTATGGTGCTTACATTTAGTTTTCTGGTGCCGTTTGTAATTATGCTGACGCTGTTTGCGTTCTGTGAAATATTTCCTTTTGGTGACAGGAGTTTTTTGTTTTCGGACATGTATCACCAGTATATGCCCTTCTTCAGTGAGTTTGTAAGAAAGGTCAGGGCAGGAGAGAGTCTGTATTATTCCTATAATGTAGGTATCGGAACCAATTTTGTTGCGCTGTATTCCTACTATCTGGGATCCCCTTTAAACTGGCTGGCGCTTCTGGTGCCGGAGGCTTATCTGTGTGAATTTATGAGCTATCTGGTGGTGTTCAAGATGGGGCTTTGCGGTCTGACTGCGGGATATTATCTGCAGAAGCGCTTCGGAGGCGGAGATTTCGGTGTCGTGTTCTTTGCCTGTTTTTATGCCCTGTCCGGTTATATGGCGGCATATAATTGGAATATTATGTGGTTGGACGGTGTGGCACTTTTGCCTCTGATCCTGTTTGCGCTGGAGCGTCTGGTGAAGGAAGGAAAGTGCGGCTTGTACTGTTTGCTGCTGGGTCTGAGTATTTTGATCAATTACTATATCTCCATCATGATCTGCATTTTTCTGGTGCTGTATTTTGTGGTGCTGCTGGTGTCTGAAAAAGGAAGCTGGCGCACGGTATTTAATTTTGCCCTGTATTCCCTGCTGGCCGGCGGCTTGGCGGCAGCGCTGTTGATTCCCAGCGCCATGGCAATTTTGGAGACTGAATTTGGGGGCAGTACCTTCCCGGAAACGCTGGAGTCCTATTTTCCTGTGGCTGACATGCTTGCCCGTCACGGTATGTGTGTAGAGACGGAGAGAAAGCTGGAACATTGGCCCAATATTTATTGCGGTGTGGCGGTTTTTTTGCTGGTACCTTTGTACGCCACAAATGAAGGGATTTCTATTAAAAAGCGTTTTCTTAATCTGGCTTTGGCAGGAATTATGCTGCTGAGCTTTTCTACCAATGTGCTTAATTTTATCTGGCATGGATTTAATTATCCCAATTCCCTGCCGGCCAGACAGTCCTTTATTTACATTTTCCTGGTGTTGGTAATGTGCTATGAGGCGTACAGGAATCTGCATGCTGCACAGCCCGGGCGCATACTGTACGCTTACCTGGCAGCGGCAGTGTTTGTATTATATATCGAGAAGTTTGTGGATTACGAAGAATTTCCGCCCATGGTAGAGTATCTGACGCTGGCTTTTGTGACGGTCTATGCGGTACTTTTGTATTTGTATCGGACCCGCAAGACCGGTCAGTGGAAGGTAGTGCTGGGTGCACTGGCACTGGTGGCTGTGATTGCGGAGAGTTGTATCAATATGGAGCACACCAGTCTTGGCACAGTGAGCAGATCTGCCTATCTGAACAGCCAGAAGGATTACAAAGACCTGTATGAGCAGACAAAGGAGCTGGAGGATGGTTTTTACAGAGTGGAGAAATTCACCAGGAAGACCAAAAATGACGGAACCCTGGCGGGATATCCTACGGCGTCGATCTTTTCTTCTACCATGAATTCGGATGTTATGGAGCTGTATGATCGTCTGGGCAGCAGGCACAGCAAAGTATTTTATACTTTTGAAGGAGCTACTGCGTTTACTTCAGCACTGCTGAATGTGAACTATATGTTCGGCACATCGGACGAATATGAAAACAGTCTGTATCATCTGATCGGTCAGAGCAGAGCGATTTACCTGTATCAGAATCAAGTGACCCTTCCTTTCGGTTATGTGGCACCTACAGGATATGATCTGCCGGCAGAAAGTACGCTGGAGACAGCTGTCATGGTACAAAATGACCTTGTAAACAGTCTGGGCGTGGGGGGAACTCTGTTAAACAAAGTAAACAGTGAGGATAGAGGGGATGATGTGGCCTTTACAGTACCTGAGGATGGCATTTATTATGGGCGCCTTACTGCAGGAGGCACCAGTGAGATAGAGGTGACCGGTGGTCCCGTGGAAACACAAAAGTTTGAAAACTTGAAGGATGAATCCCTGATGTATCTGGGCGAACTGAAGGCCGGAGAGCGGATTGTGTTGGAAAATGGCAATGAGGAGGATCAGTCCCAGGATATCGCTGTGCAAGTCTATCAGTTGGACAAGAAGGTATTGGAACAAGCCATAGCGAAATTGTCAGAGCAGCATCTGGAAAATGTGGTCTACGACAGCACCCACTTAAGCGGCAGTTTAAGTTTGAAAGAAGCTGGCAGACTGATCCTGTCCATTCCCTATGAGGATGGCTGGTCTGTAAGGATAAACGGAGAAAAAGTTGAGCCTGACCTCTTTGGAGGTACTTTAATGGCATTTGATCTGGCCCCCGGTGACTATGAACTGCAGATGAAATATGTTCCCGAAGGCAGCAGGATAGGTCTTGCTGTGAGCTTGGTGACCCTGGGGATTTTTGTAAGCCTGCAGCTTGTGGGCAGAAAGAGAAAAAAGACGGGAGAAGAGATGGAGGTATCCCAATGAGATCTGCATCCGGCAGAATGAAAACGGCTGATATGGCCTATATTGCCTTGTTTGCCGTGGTGCTGAGCCTTTGTTCCTGGATTACCATTCCCGGTATAGTACCCTATACGATGCAGACTTTTGGGGTTTTTACAGCAATAGGAGTGTTGGGCGGAAAGCGCGGCACAATGGCAGTGCTGATATACCTGCTGCTTGGCGCTATAGGACTGCCGGTATTTTCCGGGTTTGCAGGTGGTATCGGTTATTTGATGGGCGCTACCGGAGGTTATATTCTGGGATTTGCTTTTGCAGCACTTACGATGTGGGGGATGGAGTTATTAATCGGCAGGAGAAAGGGAAGATTGTTTCTTGCGTTTATGGCGGGGCTTGTGGTGTGTTACGGTTTTGGCACGCTGTGGTTTCTGTGGGTATACTATGGCCGGATAAACGGCACCGGCTTGTGGACGGCACTGACCTTGTGTGTGTTTCCCTATGTGGTTCCTGATCTGATAAAGATGGGGCTGGCCCTGGCAGTCAGCAGAAAAATATCCCAATCACTCCGTATGATTTAGAACTTTCCGGCAGAATAATTTCGTAAATCTTAAGGAATTCATTAAAGAATATTTAGGCGCCTAAGGTTGTTTGTTAAAAATTTTAGGTGTATAATATGAAAGTGAAAGTTGTTGTTTCCTACAAACGGAGTAAAAGATAATGGGTATAAAAAAATACAAAAAGAGGATCACGTCACTTTTGCTTCTTCTGGCCTGCAATTTGCTGACTTTTTTTACGATATGGCTGCTGGACAGATATGATCGGATCTATATCGATCAGGTGCTCTTTCAGATGAAATCCTCATCAGAAGGAGTGCAGGGTAATTTAGCCTTGAATGCTGTGATTAGAATAGGTATGTTCGGCATTATCACAACTGCTGTGGAATATTGGATTTATAGAAAAATGCCGCGTCAGGGGGAATCTTTTAATTTTGTGAGGAAACATACGATTATGTTCTCTGCGCTGGCGCTTGTCGCTTCCATTATCATTTTTATTACCCAGCTGGACGTGGTGGCCTATGTGGGGCTTGTGTCGACAGATTCCACTTTTATCGAAGAAAACTATGTCAGTCCCTATGATGTAAAATTGGAATTCCCGCAAAAGAAGCGTAATCTGATCTACATATTTTTGGAGTCCATGGAGAACACCTTTGCCGACACCTCTGTGGGAGAGCCGATTGTAGAGAATTTCATTCCGGAACTGACAAAGATGGCAGAGGAAAATGTGAATTTTTCACATACGAAGGAACTGGGTGGTGCCCATTCCTATCTTGGAACTACCTGGACTGCGGCGGCCATGGCCACTCAGACCAGTGGTGTTCCTGTCAAAGTGATTGTTACAGCAGATGAAGATACCTACGGTGCGGAAGAGGACTTTCTGCCCGGTGTGGTTTCACTGGGAGAGGTGTTGGAAAAGTATGGCTACAATCAGACATTGCTGGTAGGCTCTGATGCAGAGTTTCACGGCAGACAGCCTTATTTCATCCAGCATGGCAATTATAATATTGTGGACATTGATTCCTTGAAGGCTGAGGGGAGACTTCCCGAGGATTATCACGAGTGGTGGGGATTTGAGGACCAGAAGCTCTTTGCATTTGCCAAGGAGGAAGTGTCCAAGCTGGCAAGTCAGGATGCGCCATTTAATTTTACGATGCTTACCTGCGACACGCATTTCCCGGATGGCTATGTGTGTGAGCTCTGTGAGGAGCAGTATGAAGAGCAGTATTCCAATGTGCTGGCCTGTTCTTCGCGCCAGGTCTATGAGTTTGTAGAATGGATTAAAGAACAGCCTTTCTATGAGAATACTACCATTGTGATCAGCGGAGATCACCTGACCATGGATAATGATTTCCTGGCGGATATTGATCCGGAATATGAGCGTACGATTTACAACTGCATCATTAACGCACCTATAGAACCGGTAAATGAGAAAAATCGAATGTTTGGCACCATTGATATGTTTCCCACCACTCTGGCGGCAATGGGCGTAGAGATCGAAGGGGATAGCCTGGGCCTTGGTACCAATCTTTTCTCGGAAAAGGCTACTCTCACAGAAGTATACGGTTTTGATCTCTTAAATGAGGAGATGCAGAAAAGATCAGATTTTTATAATGAAGAAATATTGGATATAGAAGAGGAAGAATAATCAGTATTTGGGAGAGGAAAAGTGCAGGTTTAGGTAAATCTGCACTTTTTGTTTGCAGAAAAAACTTTCGGAGTATCTGCCGGATACAGTATTATTCTTGACAAAAACGCTCTAATGCATTAGACTACAATTGAGCTCTACTCCGTTAGAGTGCATGGCGCTGATATATAGTGTTGAACTGACTGAAAGGAAAGCGAGGTCGGAGCAGATGAATACACCGAAGGTTTTTGAGAGCGAATATCGTTTTTGCCTGATATTGTGGGAGCATGAGCCCATTAAAAGCAGTGAGCTTGTAAACTTATGTAAGGAGCAGCTGGGATGGAAACCTACCACCACATATACGGTGATCAAACGCCTGTCTGAACGAGGTGTCCTGAAAAATGAGAATACCATAGTGTCCGCTTTGGTCACCAAGGATCAGGTCCAGGCATCAGAGATTGAGGAGATGGTGGAGAAGACCTTTGAAGGTTCCCTGCCTGCTTTTGTGGCGGCCTTTACCAGACATCAGAAGATATCCCAAAAAGAAATTGAAGAGGTACAGCGGATGATCGACCGATTTAGAATGAACGAGGAGGAGCCCGGATGATCAGTTTGTTTATTAAAATAGTAAATATGAGCATATCCGCAGGCTGGATCGTTTTGGTAGTGCTCTTCCTGCGAGTGCTTTTGAAAAAGGCGCCCAAATGGGTGAATCCTCTGCTGTGGGGAATTGTGGGACTACGCCTGATCATGCCATTCCCCCTACTGAGTATTGTCAGCCTGATTCCCAGTGCAGAGACCATCAGCCCACAGATCATGTATGAGACGAAGCCGGAGATCCATACCGGTATCTCGGCGCTGAATACAGTTGTAAATCCGGTTATCAGTCAATCTTTTGCTCCTAATCCTGGGGACAGTGCCAATCCTTTGCAGATCTGGATCCCAATATTTGCTATTATCTGGCTGATTGGAATGGCAGTGCTGCTTATTTATATGATTGTCAGTTATAGCGTTTTGCGTAAGTCTATGAAGACTGCTGTGCTGTATAAAGGAGAGCGGAAGTCAGAGAATGGACGTGACGGTGTCCGGATTTATCTTAGTGATAAGACATCCTTCCCCTTTGTATTGGGGTTTTTCCGGCCGGTAATCTATTTGCCCTTTTCCATAAAAGAGAAGGACATAAAGTATGTGCTGGCCCATGAGAGAGCTCACATCGCCAGAAAAGATCATTTTTTCAAGCCTTTGAGCTTTCTGCTTCTTTCAGTGTATTGGTTCCATCCCCTTTTGTGGTTGGCATATCTGATGCTTGGTAAAGATATGGAGTTTGCTTGTGACGAGCATGTGATAGGAAGGCTTCCCCGGGAAGAACTTGCAGATTACTCCCAGGCGCTGTTATCCTGCAGTATCGGGTTGCGGAAAATTTCAGTCTGTCCTCTTGCCTTTGGGGAAGTGAGTGTGAAGGACAGGGTAAAAAATGTACTGAATTACAAAAAGCCCGCATTTTGGCTTGTTGTGGCAGCGGTAGCGGCGCTGGGCGTTTTGGCAGTATGTTTCCTGACAGATCCGGTAAATGTTTTTTTCAGCAATAAGGTCCGGGAAAATACAGATGGGAAACAGATGACATTGGAAGATGTGCATGCCCTTTCCCAAAAAGGAGAAGCGTTGTCCTGGACGGATTTTGAAGCCTACAATTATGTTGAGACCGGTTCTGGGTTATACATCAGGGTTTATAAAATCGACGAACTGTTTTCGCTATGGGTAAGCAGTAAGAGTATGAAAGCTGAGGAACCACTGTTTGCTGTTTATCTGAAGGCAGAGGACGGTCAGAATACTCAGGTGGATATTCGTACAGGGGATGTGGAGGCCTATATTCAGGAGCATCAGGGTAATTGTATACTGAAGACTTTTCCTTATGCCATAGTTTCCATTGAGGTACTGGGTTCCCCCGATGCGGTGGTTAAAATGGCAGAACTATCCCGAAAGATTGAAATGGAGCGGGTAGTGACCGATTACACTGAGGTTGTAGGTGTTCTTGTTCACAATGTTGAAGAGTTGGATGGATTTTGGGAGAAGATGCAGAAGGAACTGACCTTTAATAAGCTGGTGGCAAAACCTGCCTTTTATCGCTATGCAAAAGAAATGTTAGAAGCAGCGGCAGAATTGGAGAACCCGGTAATTATTATGTACTTTCCCCATGGCAATCTGATCAACGAGTATAGTGTGGAGACTGTACAAAGGTATGATGAAGAATTGACCATTTTAATTGAGCGTGCGGACCGGAAAGATAAGAATGTAAGTCTGGACGGCTGTCTGATGGCTCTGCAGATAAATGAGGACTCCATACAGGATGTAACCACCTTCAATATTCAAGTGGATACACGGACCAAATTGGATGGTATGATTGGCGACAGCGAAGTGATCGCCGCCTACACATATAAGGATCTCAAAGGAGTCAGTACTCCTACAGTCACTTTATACGAAGACGGCGAATTCACGTTTTTCTTCTCTGTCATCAGCAGTTATTTCGGCTACGGCAGTTATCAAATGGAAGAGGATAAATTAACCCTGCGTACCAATGACGGCAGATTCCTCTACACTTTTACGATTGTGGAGGATACCCTGGTCTTTGATGGGGAAAACTCCTCAGAGGCCCTATGGTTTTCCAATATAACGGACGGTGCGGTGTTTTACTCTTCCCTGGGAATGTAGACTGCAAAAGTAAAAATATGGGAGATTGGAAGAATGAAAAAAATTGTGAAGACAAACGCCGTCATAGTAGGTGTGTTTTTGCTGTTGGTAGGATTTCTGATTGCGGGATTGATATATCAGATGAATTACAAGAAAACGGATGTGTTGCAAAGAGAAAGCAGTGATGGACAGTTCGTTGTGGAAATGCAGCAGATTGGGGAACCGGCATTTCCTTTCGGGCCTGTGAGTGGCCGGTTTCTTTTGAAAAGAAAGGGAAAGATAATAAACCAACTGAAATTTACAGTGAGCGATGATGGTGCAGGATTATCCTACAATATTCCTATATTTGAGTGGCGAGAGGACTGCGTAAAGATCATAGTCAGCGGCAGCGAGCAGGAGGATATGCTGTACACCCTTTATTTTGACGGTACAAACAATAGTGAGAAGGCCAAGGGATACCGAGAGGAAAATAAGGAACAGTCTGTGGAGAAGAAGCCGGAGGCGTCCCAGAGTGTTCAGGAGGAAACAGGGGACGCTGAGGAATCTGTGATAGGAGAAACGATAACGCTTTCATCGGAAATTCTTACTTATTATATGAGCCTGGAGCCGGCTTGCAGCTACGTGCAAGGAGATGGCCTGGAATATCGCCTAGTGGCGGTAGACAGAGCGCTGGGATCCAGCTTCTATGTGTTGGTGGGTACTCTCGATGGAGAAAGCTGCGATTTTGTGAATGCAGATCCCTTTAACGGTTCCGGCGGAGAGGCCAGGTGGCTCACCTTTATAGACGAAGAATTGGGATTTGCTTGTCTGGCGAAAAGCGCAGGAAGTTACGGGCACCTCTATTGTACCAGGGACGGTGGTGAAAGCTTTGAAATGATAGAGTACCCTGAACATGAAGTTTTCCTGACAAACGGTGCTTCTTTCAATCCTTTTGTGATGCCCGAGGTAATATATAAAGAGGACGGACTTTTATATCTGGAAGTGGGGCAGGGAGCAGACGGAGACTACTATGGAGAAGATGGTTTTTGCCATGGACGTTATGCTTCAGCAGACAGAGGTAAAACATGGGAGTTTGTAGAAACATTTGCTGTTGAGTGATACTATCATTATAAGAACAATATACAAAATATGAGTAAGGCCCTTTGCCGGATGCCAATGAGCAGCATCTGAGTAAAAGGGCCTTTTGCCATTATTTGTCAGTTTTTTCCACTACCACATTCTTATCCAGTTTTACCCGATGGAAGTAGATGGCAGACAAGCTGCTGCACAAAAGCCAGCCGGCAGGGTAACCCATGGCGATGGGGATGATCTCATTCCACACACGGCTCATTACGAACAGGTAGCACTGTCTGAAGAACACGAAGGAGAAGAGCATGATGAACATGGGGGCTTTGCTGTTGCCGGATCCTCTCAGTGCACCTGCGTAAATCTGGTTAAAGCAGCACAGCACGTAGAAGGGAGTTATCCAGCGCAGGAGCAGCGTACCGTACTCGATTACCTGAGGTTTGGAATTGAAGAATGCTACCAGCGGGGAAGCAAATGTGATCAAAGGGATCATCATGATAATGGTAGAGGTCACCGCGATGATCAGGGAGTTGCGCACACCCCTTTTAGCACGGGCTACCTGACCGCTGCCCAGGTTCTGGCCCACGAAGGTGGTGGAAGCCAGCGCGATGGACTGCATGGGCAGAAGTGCCAATTGGTCGATCTTGGAATACGCAGTCCAACCGGACATACAGTCTGCACCGAAATAATTGATATAAGATTGCACAAAAATATTGGAAAAAGCTGTGATGCACATTTGAAATGCGGCAGGAATGCCCACTTTGACAATCTTTTTCAGCATATCCATGTGGATACGCAGCTTGCGCAGGTGTAACTGGATGCAGGAATCTGTGCGCATCAGGGTGATCAGTACCAGAAGTGCACTGATCCCCTGGGAAAGAATCGTGGCCAGAGCCACACCGGCTACGCCCATATGGAATACCAGTATGAACAGCAGGTCCAGAACGGTGTTTAAAATGGCGCACACCACCAGGAAATAAAAAGGTCTCTGGCTGTCGCCAACGGCACGCAGGATGCCGGAACCGATATTATAGAGCATCAGACCGATCAGGCCGGAATAGTAGATGGTCAGGTAGGTAGTAGCTTCCGGAATGACTTCAACGGGCATATTCATCAGATCCAGCATATAGGGGATCAAAGCAATGCCTGTGAAAGTAAAGATCACACCCAGTACCAGCGTCAGTACGATAGCAGTATGTACGGTATCCTGGACTTTTTTATAATTCTGATTGCCGTAATATTGGCTGATAACCACACCGGCACCGGAGGAAAGTCCCATGAAGAATCCGATGAGCATATTGATGATGGGGCCGACGGTACCTACCGCAGAAAAAGCCTCATTGCTGACATAATTGCCCACTACCCAGGTGTCCACGGTATTGTACATCTGCTGGAATATATTTCCCGCCAACAGCGGCAGTGCAAACATGATAATATGTTTGGTAATGCTGCCCTGGGTCATGTCTACGTCACGTTTTTTCTTTTTTACCTGATAATGTCCTGCCATGATGCTCTTCTCCTGTTCATTAGCTCTGCGGAGCGTTCTGATGTTACCTATTCATATTTTATAGCAACCGGTGGCGTTTATCAATAGCAGATTGCAGTGCTTGGAAGACAAAGAAACTGATTTGAGAAACTAAGAAACTGAGTTGAGAAAAAGGATTGAATTGCATATATCCACATGATATGATAGGAACTGAGAGATCGGTTCCTTTTGTCTTGCTCATATATACTGAAAGAAAAAAGAGGGAAAAAGATGAACAGAATAGACGAAATTGATAAAAGAATGGCCCCTGTGACCAATATTGAAAGAGAAGGCATCTGCATGTATGACATTGATGAAGAGCCTTTTCGGATATATGGAGTATACAGGGATGGAGAAAAATATCGCAGATTGCCGGAAACGGTAGCTGCTAATACAAACCCCGGAGTGCTTGGGCTTCATGCCAATACGGCAGGCGGTCGCGTGCGTTTTGTAACAGACAGCCCTTATGTGATCCTGAAGGCTCATATCAATCCGGGAAAGATGCCTCATTTTGCTTTGACCGGCAGCTGTGGCTTTGATATGTATGCAGAAGACATTGAGACAAATAATCAGACGGATGGTGCAGCTGAGCAGGCTCAGAGGGAAGTGCTCTATGCCGGCACCTACATGCCGCCTTTTACTGTGGAAGATATTTATGAGGGTGTGATTGATTTTGAAGAGAGAAAGAAGAGGATCATCACTCTGAATTTCCCTCTGTACAGCAATGTGCTCTCTGTACTTTTAGGACTTAAAGAGGGATGCGTGCTGGAGACTGCTCCTGATTATGCACTGGAAAAGCCCATTGTTTATTATGGTTCCTCCATCACCCAGGGAGGTTGTGCGTCCAAACCGGGAAGCTCTTATCAGAGTATTTTGTCCCGCAGATTTAACTGCAACTATATTAATCTGGGATTTTCCGGCAGCGCAAGAGCGGAGGATGCTATCATCGAGTATATAAATGGTCTGGATATGAGTGTTTTTGTGCTGGACTATGATCACAATGCCCCCACAGTGGAGCATTTACGTGCCACCCACAGCAAAATGTTCAAGGCAATCCGTGCAGCTCATCCGGAGCTTCCCATATTGATTATGCCCCGCCCCAATTACTACCTTAAGAAAGAGGAACAGGTGCGCCATGAGATCGTATACAATACCTATCTGGAGGCCAAAGCTGCCGGAGATGAAAATGTGTATTTCTTAAGCGGTGCACAGTTGATGGAAGTAGTGGGAGACAATGGAACCGTAGATAATGTACATCCTACTGACAGTGGTTTCTTCAGCATGGCAAAGGCCATTGAGAAAGTGTTTGAAGAGATTTTGGCAAAGATGTAGTAATGGAACAAAGGGAAAAATAATGAAACAGGAACGTTTGCTTCATTTTGATTTACTGAGAATTCTGGCATGTTTTAGTGTGATCGTGCTGCATGCGGCGGCTCAATTCTGGTATGGTCTGCCGATTGACAGTACAGATTGGCTGGTGGTGAATTCGTATAATGCGGTGTTCCGCTTTGGTGTGCCGGTATTTGTGGCTATCAGTGGCGCGCTTTTTCTGGCACCGTCCAGAGAAGTAAATATGCGAAAATTATTTTTGCATAATATTTTGCGCCTTGTGATCCTGTACTTTGTGTGGTCCGCCCTTTACGGCCTTTATGACTGCAGGAATTATGAGTGGTCGCAGCTTTCCATGAATGATATTTTAATGGAAATCTTTTTGGGCAGATATCATTTGTGGTATTTGCCTATGATCGTAGGTATCTATATGCTGGTCCCCATTCTGAAAAGATGGGTTACAGCGGCGAGCCGAAGAGAAGTAGAATACTTTTTACTATTGTTTCTTGTGTTCCAGATACTGCAGGGAACCATTATGGCGATCAAACCTACAGAGTGGATGAAGTTTGTCTTGGGTGCCTTTGATTTACAGATGGCATGCAGTTATCTGGGGTATTTTGTGCTGGGATACTATGTTGTGTACTGTGGAATTGGGAAAAAGTGGCATCCGTGGATATACCTGGCAGGTGTACTGGGAGCTGTTGCCAACATCCTGCTGTCTGCCTGGAAGGCTGCGCAAACAGGTGCACCGGACGGTGTGATCTTCGACAGTTTTGGTTTGTTTACTTTCCTGATGGTGTTGGCGTTGTTGATGTTCTTTACAGAAAAAGGCAGTAAGGTGGAGTGGTCATCTGGGACATGTTGTATCATTAGGGAAATCTCTTCAGCAACTCTGGGCATCTATCTGATGCACCTGATGTGGATGGAGTTTTTGATGGAGAAAGGAATTCATAGCACAACGGTTACTCCTTGGATAGGCGTTCCGATGATATCGGTTGTTTGTTTTTGTTTGTGCTTTGCTTGTGCCGCCTTTTTGCGCAGAATTCCATTTCTTGGACGGTATCTCTGTTAGCAGATGTGGGACTTGCACAGTATCGGCATATCAGTAGAAGCAGTACGATGTGCTAAAATGGGGCGCAAGATAATTGTACGAAAAACTTCGACAATTTTTTAAAAAAGTAATTGACATTTCATCTGGATAGTGTTATTATACATCTTGTGCAAAACACAGATGCGGAAGTGTCGGAATTGGCAGACGAGCAAGACTAAGGATCTTGTGGTGGTTACACCGTGTGGGTTCAAGTCCCATCTTCCGCAGTAAAACCCTTGATTTTCAAGGGTTTTTTTGTTTCCAAAAGAAAAGAACGAGCAAGATTAGGTCTTGACCGACGCGTAAGATTTTTTCAGAAAAAACGGAGGAAAAATCTTACATGGCAAGAGGAAAACAAATCATTAAACTTATCGACAAATCTATTTCAGAGTGCTTTGCAATCTATATCAAAAATTGCAGAGTGAAAAACCTATCCCCCCAAACAATTACAACTTATAAACAAATGTGCAGTTACTTTATAGAATGGTATGGCGCAGACGAAAGCATTCGTAATGTGAATACAGAAGTGATTGAGGACTACGTTATTTTCTTGCAGGAAAAGAACAATTCGCAAGTTTATGTGTGTACTAAAATGCGGCAGTTGCGGGCTTTCTTGTACTTCTGTATGGAGCGTGAGTATTTGGCAAATTTCAAGATAACATTACCAAAAGCAGACGAGGTTATCAAAGAGCCGTACACCGATAAAGAATTGGAAAAATTATTAAAGAAACCCGAAACGGGCAGGTGGACGGAATGGCGCAACTGGGCAATGGTTAATTATTTTGTGTCTACTGGAAATCGGTTGAATACGGCGGTTAATGTGAAAATTGGAGATGTGGATTTCGAGAATAATGTACTTAATACAGTACAGAAAATGCAGGAAGAATATATGATTTTGCAGGCTCAGTTACCGTTTCTGAACAGTATGTACGATTTGGTAAAAATACTGTTCTGTTGGGAAGTATAATATGTGAGTGAAGAGGCGGCAAAGAAATTTTTTCCTTGTCGTTTTTTTAAAATCCAAAGAAATTACAAAAAAACAATAAATTAACCATATACAAATTTTCCGTTTTTGGTATAATGAATCAGAATACGAGTAGTAGAATCAGTTCTGCGAAAATATCATTATAAAAATATATAAAGTGATCAGTCGTTTGACAGATGCAAAGGAACCCTTCGGTTCTCGGAAATCACGGTGAGATCCCGTGTACAGTTTTATCCCTACTGTAATAGACGACGAAAGCTGCATAACCATTGGCCCAACAGGGCTGAGAAGGGCAGTGAGTAGGCTTGAGTCTGAGTCAGGATACAGGTATCTGGAGATTGATATGTAAAATATCTGGAGGCATAAAGCAGATGTTTATTTTTGTTTGCTTTTTGAGAAATGAGTACTGATAAGGATAAATCAAAGATTTTTTATTATCGTCAGACCCACAAGGGGAAAAATTACAGCACGCAGGATTTCTGGCGGCCGGGAGATGCGTTAAAGGAAGAGGACGAAGTGTTATTGCGGGAAGTGAAAGCGTTTTATCAAAAAAACGGATTCTCACCACGTAAAGAAGATATAAAACCTCAAATTGTTAGTAAATTAAAAAGTAGATTTCGGATTTGGAAGAACGTGATATTGGCTGCAGGGTTACCGGAATTAAATAGTGCGGAGATGCAGCAGAAACGGAAAGACGCCGGGGAAGAGTGTTCCCGGGAAGCGCATTCCTATGAAAAGCGTTTAAATGAAAAGGAGATGCCATGATGAAAGAATATGGAATAGCATTTGTTATGACTCAGTCCATGTTTTGTGCTCTGCCGTTTCCATGTCATCTATGGAAAGAAGAGGCCCGGAATAAGATGTTGTTATTTCTGCCGGTAGTAGGTCTGGAGATCGGGCTGCTATGGACATTGCTTGATTGGGGGCTGGGATATCTGAATGTGCCCGGTCTCGTCTGCGGACTTGCCATGTGCGCCTTTCCTTATCTGCTGACAGGGTTTATCCACCTGGATGGATTTCTGGATGTGACGGATGCCATCTGTTCCTGGCGTGACCTGGAGCAACGGCGAAAGATACTGAAGGACTCTCACGTGGGTTCCTTTGCAGTGATATGGTGTGTATTTTTGTTGTTGGCCGGATTTGCGTTTTTGGCATCTGTGCCGGCAGAAGCACAAAGCGGAATCCTCATTTTTGTGCCGATGATCAGTCGCTGCTGTTCAGCGTTGGCAGTCTCCTCATTAAAGCCCATGGGAAGCAGCCAGTATGCCGGAAGTCAGAGCAGCACACCTAAGTGGCATAATATTTTGCTTGCAGCACTGGAAATAGGATGCGTTGCGGCCGGATTTTTGCTTTTCGGGAAATATGGGTTAGTGTTAGTGGGAGGCCTGCTTGGATATGGTGTGGCACTGCTTCGCAGCTACCGTTCTCTGGAAGGGATGAACGGAGATATTTCCGGATATTGTTTGACAATCAGTGAATTGTGTGCAGTGGCAGTGTATGCGCTGCTGTAAAAAGGACATGTATAATTTATGAAACTTTACTTAATCCGCCATGGCAAGACTTTGGCAAATGAATTGCATATATACTGCGGTTCTACGGATCTGCCGCTTACCGAAGCGGGGATTGAGGAACTGCAGGATCTTCATTACGATTTTCCCCCAGGCTGTCGGTTTTTGACCAGCGGGATGATCCGGACGGAGCAGACGCTTTATTATTTGTGCGGAGATGTGGCGCATAAGATGGACAAACGCTTTCGAGAGATTGATTTCGGTTTGTTTGAAATGCATGGATACGAGGAATTGAAAGATCGGGCGGACTATCAGGAATGGATTGCGGGAGACTTTGAGAGCAATGTACCTCCTATGGGAGAAAGTGGTGTTCAGATGACTAAACGAGTTTTGGAGGGACTGAATGCACTACTGGAAAGAGGAGAAGATACAGTACTAATCACCCACGGAGGTGTGATCGCTGCGATTATGCAGCATCTGTTTCCGGAGGAAAATAAGAACCGTTACCAATGGCAGCCGGCTCCCGGCGGCGGGTATCTGGTCACGGAAGAGGGGTATCAGATATTATGAAGATTATGTTTAATTTAACCACCAGCTCGGAGGATCTGGACCGGTTTCAGGATAGAAAAGATCTGCTGGAGTTGATGCATGGACTTGATGGCGTGGAACTGATGCAGTTTGAAGAGGACAGTCGAGAGATCATTCCTAAAGACCGTGTGATTGGCTTTCATATGGGATATTTTCCTTGCTGGCTTGATTTCTGGAACGGCAATGAGGATGCACTGATTAAAGAATTTGACAATAGAGAGACTGTGGAGCAAGTCTACAGTGGCAAGGACCGCAGTGCAATCCTGAATCGTTATAAACGGGAGCTGCAGTGGGCTCATCATTATGGAGCTGAATATGTGGTGTTCCATGTGTCGGAGTCTACGATAGAGGAGTCCTTTACCTGGAAATATCAGCACACGGATGAGGAAGTTATTGACGGCACTATTGAACTGTTGAACGAACTGTTCCGGGACGAGGATGGAGGGATTGCCCTTTTGGTGGAAAACCTTTGGCAGCCGGGCTTGACATTCACCAGGCCGGAGATGACAAAGCGTTTACTGGAGGGGATTCAGTATCCCAACAAAGGAATCATGCTGGATACCGGTCATCTGCTGCATACCAACACTGCGATCCGCACTCAGGAAGCGGGACTTCAGTACATACATGGACTGTTGGACGATCATGGAGAACTATGCAAATATATCAGAGGTGTGCACCTGAATCAGTCCCTGACGGGAGAGTACTGTGAAGAGACCATCAAAAATCCACCGTATCTGGGAGCCACCTATGGTGAACGGTACGGAAAAATGTTCTGGCATGCCTTTGCAGTAGACAAGCATCAGCCTTTTACCTGCGATGGTGTTGATAAATTGATCCGGCGTATCAGCCCGGAATATCTGACTTTTGAATTTATTTCTGCAGACAGCACAGAACACCGGGCATGCCTGGATGCCCAGCTGGAAGCGCTTCGTGTGGACCGTGATCTGAATGCCGTTTTGGCGGCAATCCGGCCTGCCGATCAGAACATATTTGAGGCTTGTGAACATCGGTTTGACATAATTGCAAAGCCGGTGGGAAGTCTTGGGAAATTAGAGAATTTGATTGAGAGAGTGGCCGCAGCCTCCGGTACCGTAGATGTGGACATCAGCAAAAAATGTGTGCTGGTATTTTGCGCAGATAACGGTGTGTTGGCTCAGGGCGTAGCCCAGAGCACTCATGAGGTGACTACAGCCATCGGCCGTTCCTTAGTGAGAGGCACCACCAGCGTAAATGCTATGGCAAAAGCTTGTGGCGCAGAGGTGTTTCCGGTTGATATGGGAATGGTGGATAAGACAGAAGGCTTGTTGGATCGTTCCATAAGATGCGGAACCAATGACATCTCCCAAGGTCCTGCCATGAGCCGCAAGGAGGCGATCAAGGCAATCCTTACCGGTATTGAACTGGTAGGACAGCGGGCCGGGGAAGGTTACAGTCTGATTGCCACAGGAGAAGCCGGAATCGGCAATACCACCACTTCAAGTGCCATTCTGTCGGTGCTGTTGGACAAGCCGGTGGCGGAAGTGACCGGACGAGGTTCCGGTCTGACCGACGAGGGCTTGCTTCGAAAACAATGTGCCATTGAGCGGGCGATACAGACCAACATGCCTGATAGAGAAGATATCATTGATGTGCTGGCGAAGCTTGGCGGTTTTGATATTGCAGCAATGACCGGAGCATTTCTGGGCGGTGCGATCTATCATGTGCCGATCATTATGGACGGTTTCATTTCCGGAGTGGCCGCCTTGTGCGCAGTCAGGCTGTGTCCTGCTGTAGCAGGTTATATCTTGCCTTCTCATGTCAGTGCAGAACCGGCAGGCCGGATGCTGATGGAGGAAATGGGATTTGCTCCCATGATACATGGAGACTTGCGTCTGGGAGAAGGAACAGGAGCGGTAGCCCTGATGCCCCTTCTTGATATGGCAGTGTCTGTGTACCGTCATGCAGCAACTTTTGAAGATATTCAGGTGGAGGCGTATGAAAAATGGAAATCCAACTGATCTACGGACCAAACAACAGCGGAAAAAGTAAATATGCAGAAGAGGTGGCAGTGTCCACAGGTTATAAGCTGATTTATCTGGCAACCATGGTACCTCAGAACGAAGAAAACCTGCAAAGAATAGAAAAACACCGCATTCAACGCCGGGACAAGGGATTTCAGACCATCGAAGCAGGATGGAATATTGATAAAATCCAGACTGATCCGGAGACAGTCATTTTGCTGGAGGATGCTTCTAATCTGGTGGCAAACGGGATTTTCATGCACGGTGCAGACGCACCGGCTGCCCTGGAGGCCATCTTGCACTTGGCAAAGCGCTGCAAAATGCTGATCGTTGTCAGTATTGGAGGACTTTGCGCGGAAGGGTATGATGCGGAGACTGCCAGTTATATCGGGCAGCTGAATTGGCTGAATGAAAAGTTGGAAGAGGTGGCTGACAAGGTGGTGGAAATGAGCGTGGATGCCGAAGGAAATCCTGAGAAGCGCATCATGAAGCTTGCAAAACAGCCAGAGACACAGCGGGCTGCTTATTTTAGAAATGAGAAATGTGAGTATTTTCCCTGTCATCAGGATGCGGATCCGGAGAATCACAACTGCCTGTTTTGTTATTGTCCCCTGTATACGCTTGGGGATAAGTGCGGCGGCGCGTTCCGATATACCAAAAGCGGACGGAAGGACTGCAGTAATTGTACCTTGCCCCATCGGCGGGAGAATTATGAGTATGTGATGGAGAAGTGTGAAGAGATAGGAAAATTAATGAAAAAATGATTGTGTTCCATGATGCTTGAGCAGCATTGGCTGAGGGATAATACTTCGCATGGGAAGCGGATGTCCTCGGTGGGAACATATTTAGGATAGATACTAACGGAAGAAGGAGGCGCAATGAAAAAGAGAGCATTATTAAATATCTGCATGGTGCTCACTATTATCCTGGTGGCGGTATGCGGTGTCATGGCAGTAGGCAGTGTCAAAGGCTGGTTTGATGACAGCACGGAAACCAGCGGCAATTTGACGGTTACAGAAAAGACCGGCATTGCCATGATTGAAAGAAATGGAATCGCCTATGAAGTCAGCGAAGGAACGGTGGTAAGACACGGAGACATCCTGTATACCAAGAACGCTTCTGCCCTGCAGATCGGGGATGCGGAAAAATCCAGGATCAGTCTGGATGGCAATGCGGAAATTTCTATACAGGCGGTAGGCGAGGCACTATCCGTAGAAGTGTTGAAAGGAGACGCCCTGATTGATGCCAGGGGAATGACCGGTGTAACCGCAATAACAGGGGACACCAAGGTAAGCGTAGATGGTGCGGTGGCATCCGTATCCACTCAGGCCGGATCCGGTATGGTCTATGTTTATTCCGGAATTGTAACCCGTACAGAAGGAGAAGCAACTATAGAAACAGAAGCCGGTTTGGTAATTACCATAGTAGCCAATTCTGATGAGGTGGATATTGCTGCTTTTGGGGCAAACAGCTTAAGCGATACCCAGATGACTAAGCTGATCAAGTGCGGCATGGATGAGTCCTTCTGCTTCACAGAGGCTGATCTGAATAAAGTACGGTCTGACAGAGAAGCAGAGAAGTTAAAAGCTCAGCAGGCACTTCTGGCACAGAAGGAAGCGGACAACCAGGCAAGGGCAGAGGCTGAAAAGCAGGCAGAGGAAGCCAAAAGGGCGGAAGAGGCAAAGAAGGCAGAAGAAGCGAAAAAGCAGGAGAACTCACAGAAGGATACCACATCTTCTGAAAGCACTGCAACCGGGGAAACTTCTATAGAAAGCAATACAGAAGACAATACCCAGCCCCCGGCTTCGGAAGAACAGCCTGCTCCAGAACCTGTCATACCGGAAGACACATCCCTGTATTGTACCATCGAGATCCGTTGCGACACCATCCTTGACAACATGGGTAATTTGACAGCAGGAAAAGAAGGATATGTGCCATCCAACGGAACAATTCTTGGAACTTCTGCAGTGGCATTTACAGAGGGAGAAACGGTGTTTGATGTGCTTCAGAGAGTCTGTGACAGTACAGGGATCCAGTTGGAATATTCCTGGACACCCATGTATGACAGCTACTACATAGAAGGAATTAACCATTTGTATGAATTCGACTGCGGAAGTGAATCCGGATGGATGTACAAAGTGAACGGATGGTTCCCTAACTATGGCTGCTCCAGCTACACGTTGCAGGATGGAGACACGATCGTGTGGTGCTATACCTGTAACGGACTGGGCGCTGATGTAGGCGGATCAAATTTTTAGAAGGGAAACACAAATAGTAACATAAAAATTTTGAAATGGAGGAAACGATATGCGAAAGACAAAATTAAAAGTAAGAATTTTGTCATGGGTATTAAGTTTTTTGATGGCATTTACGGCTATTCCCACGTATGCGGCGGAGACTGTGTCGGGGAATGATGTTGGCTTATATGTGATTGAGACCGGCATTACGGAAGCAGCGCAGGGATACCTGCATCCCACGAAGATCCGTGTGGATGCTGATGTTGTGTCTCATACCAGAAGTGAGGAAAACCCCAATGAATTTACCATCGTATTGGCAGCAGACACCAACAAGAGTGCAGCCATTACGCTGGATATGGACCTGGTAGGATTCAATGAGTCCTGTTACACCGGTTTTGGTAAGTTCATTTCCCTGAATGGTGCTGAAACTACAGGCACACCTGCCGAATCCGGCGAAAATGGTGTTTATCTGGGCACTTGGAACGGAAGCTTCACCCCTGAGTGGGATGAGAATGGCAAGACCGATGCGACCATGATTTTCAATGGCGGTTATCGGGAAACCTATGTATTCCACTTTGAAATCGAAGGCGGAGGTACCGGCGACGGCGAAGAAACCGTTGCAGTTGAGAGTGTTACTCTGGATCCGTCTGCACCTACAGTGGGAATCGGCGCTACTGTAACGCTGAATGCAACCATATCTCCCGACAACGCAACCGACAAGACCCTTACCTGGTCTTCTACTGACGAAAACGTGGCCACAGTTGCGGACGGTGTAGTCACCGGCGTTGCAGCAGGCGCAGCCACCATCAAAGCGGAAACCGGCAACGGAGTAAGTGGATCCTGCACCGTGACGGTATTAGAGGTAGAGGTAAGCAGCGTTGCGATCAACAAGGAAAGCATAACTCTTGCTCCTGGCGCTGCTGCAAATCTCAGCGCGACGGTAAGCCCGGACGATGCAACCGACAAAACCGTTACATGGTCTTCCGACAATACCGAAGTAGCCACAGTTGATGCTTCTACCGGCAAAGTGTCCGCAGTTTCAGTAGGTACAGCCACCATTACTGCAACCACAGCTAATGGCAAGAGTGATACATGTACCGTGAATGTGGATACCGGTTACGACATCGTGACGGGAGACGTTGACTCCCAGGGCGGTCAGCGTATGAGAGCAAAGAATATTAATATCTCCGGTGTCGAGGTGGACAGACATGTGAAAAACGGCGATTTTTCTGCGGTGGTAATCCTGCCTGCAGATACGGATAAGGAAGCAGAGATCGTATTCACGCTTGATTGTGTGGCATCCAATAACATCACCAACTGCAAAGTGTTTGTAAACAATGCAGCCGTAGGAACGATGACTGCCGATGAGGGCAGTGGTACCGATGGCACATGGTCTTACAGCTTCGTTCCCGAATGGGATGAAAATGGTAAAGCGACAGTTGCTTTTAAAACTCAGTGGGCAAATGTCAGCTGGGTTACCAAGACCTATACTCTGGAACTGAGAGTCTTGGGTGAAGAGAACAAGGCTCCTACGCTGAAAAGCGGTATTGAGAACGAAACTTCTGCGCTTATAGCAGTCGGCGAATCTTATGAACTGAAGCTTGCGGAGAACCCTATTTGGGAAGACTACGAACTGAATGAACTGAGCTACACTGTCTCTATCAACGGAGCAGATCCTGTAGCTGCAAGTTCTGTCTGGTATCAGTTCGGACCCGAGAAGGCAGGAGACTATACTTTGGTCTTCCGTGCAAAGGATAGTGAAGGTAATGAATCTGAGGATACTTATACCGTTAAGATCACAGCTATGGATCTGACCAGTTTTGATATCGGCGGTACAGCTCAGGACAGCTGGAATGCCGATATTAAGCGTATCGATATGGGCCTGGCTGAGGTAGATGAAGTGATTCTGCCAGAGGAAGAGGATGTTTATGCCTACGCGATTCTGGACAGTAAGACAGATAAAGAGGATAAGCTGTTCTTCCGTGTAATTGGCTCTGCTGGGAGGGGGCGTTTCTTTGGTGTAAATATTAATGGCAAGGGTGTAGATGGAGCACAGACAGATAGTACGAATTACATCTGGACTGCCGAGTATACTCCTGAGTGGAATGAATACGGTGAGGCCGGCCTTACTTTTGTTGCTCAGCCGCAGAACGATAATAAATATGTTTATACTATCCGACTGAAGATCGCAGGTGAAGAGAATAAGGCTCCCGTATTTGCAGATGGCGGCAGCAAGACCGATACCGTAGAGCAGTATTTTGACTATACGGTGGATGTTGCCGGTCTGTTTGATGGTGTAGATGACAGCTGGCTTGGCTACAGTGTCAGCGTAAACGGTGCGGAGTATGAAGCATGTGACGAAAGCTTTACCATTACTCCACATACCACGGATACCATAACACTGAAGTTCAAAGCCAAGGACATCTTCGGCGCAGAGTCTGAAGAGTATGTCCTTACTCTGAACGTGAGCAAATATGAAATCGCCGAAGGTTCTTTTGCCATTGACCGTATGACGGATAATGGTGGACTTCTCAGCGTAACCATCAAAGACGCGGAAGGTAATCTGATCGAAGGCGTAGGCTTTGAGATGACCACTGAGCATAATACGAAATCTTTTGCTGAGGATAGCAGCGGCAGTTATGCCGGACAGACTTTTGAGTGGGATGTACATACCATTAAAGTGGCGCTTCCTGAGACGGTAGGTGTCAGCGATAAGGTAGTTGCCCATTGGCATATGGCACAGAATGAGGCAGGTGTTCCCATTCTCAGTACAGAGAACTTCTACCGGGATGTTCATAACAACACGAAAGATGGCACAGCCACTACTCTTAATGGAGGCGTAGGAAGCACTACGGTTTATTTCTTTGATGATGCAGAAATCGAGTACGAGGATGGCGAATATGCAGAGCGCTACATCCTGGAGTACTACATTCATCGTGAAAACAACCAGGCTCCTAAGCTGAAAGAAGGCGTAGAGACCATCACTGAAGTTGAGGTGGATCAGTATGAGACCTACAGTGTGGACCTCTCTACCATCTTCGAAGAACCGGAAGGTGACGCTGTGACTTATACCGTTAAGGTTGACGGCGAGACCAAGGAAACCGGCAAGGACTATAGCTTGAAATTGGAGACGGATGACGATCGGGTTATCATTTTCAAGGCTACTGATGTTATGGGCGCAAGTTGCCAATATATCGTAGATCTGACAGTGAATCGCGTGGATCGTCTGGTGATTGAGACCGGCGAAGGCGCAGGTACCTTTAAATCCGGCCTGAATACCCTCTATGTCTATGGTCAGCCGGCAGAAAAGTATGTTTTCTCTAAAGATGGATGGAATCGCTATATCAATGTTGAGCTGGCGAGAACCGTAGCTGATGACGCCGAAGTGGAAATTAAGTGGGAAGGCAATAACGACAGTGTTTCTATGTCTGTTGATAATCCTGTAAAGCTGGTGGACGGCAAAGCTGAATTTACCGTTGAGAGCAACGGACACTTCTTTGACAGACAGCACCGCTATTACCACTTTGTTATCTCCAACAAGCCCAACAACCTTCCTGCTCTGGCAGAAGGCGTTCAGGCAGAAGTGGAAGAAGAACGCATGGTGGGCGTTGCCTATGAAGTGGATCTTAGTACTATATTTGCTGATGCCGATGGCGACACAATAAACTATATGGTATCTGTAAATGGCAAAGAAGCAGTTGCTGCAGAGGCAGCTTACAGCTATAGCCAGTCTGTAACCGGCGATTATGAGCTGGTATTTACTGCTGCAGATGCCTGGGGTACTTCCGAAGCTACCTATACCGTAAAGCTCAAAGTAAAAAATTCCGACATTACTTTTGATGTAACTGTTAAAGTTCCTGATGCCATCACTCCCGGCTTCTATGCTTTTGGTGGCTATGATGAGAATGAGCAGGATACCGCTGGTGACGAATTGACTGCTGTAAAGGGCGAGAGCGCAAAGGGTTGGACGAGCTATACCGTAGCTGTTCCCGAGAACCTTACCCGCATCAGCTTCCGTGGTACGGACGGAACAGATACCTGGGGCGGCATGTCTATCGCTGTTGCTGCTGATATGGAACCTGTAGTTCTTCGTCAGGTACAGGCAATTATCAATACACAGATCGATTCTGAGGATGGCAAAGTGGCTCCTACTGCCGAGCAGGCTGTATTCAAGATCAAATACGGTGCTGACGGCTATGCGGTAAACGGCGGAAGCTTCAACGATCGCTACGGCAATCTGGGATATCGTTTCCTGCTTGTAGCAGCTGACAATAGCCTGATTTACACATATTATGCAGTACCTCTGGGTGAGCTGACCGGTAGCTACAGTACAAATGAGGGTAACACCAAGACGATTACAACAGATCTTTCTACTGTGGTAACGACTGTATTGCCTCTGGGACTTAAGAACTCCTTTACCGTTACTGCACCGGCTGAGGCAGAAGTGGTAATGTATCGTCAGGCAGGTTATTACAAATATAATACGATCCCTGTTGCTGAGACGATTTTAAATAGTGACGGCACAAAGAACGTGGTATTCAACAATGTGGCTAGGGACAGCATTTTCCGCGTAAGTATGGAAGGTGAGATTACCAAGGCCGGTTATGTTGCTGCCGGAACCACCGGAATTACCATCGATTGGGAAGATGATGACCGTGGTCCAAAGTATCGTGCCGCATACGACACCAGCACCAATCTGGGCGCGCGTGGTGACGACAGCATGTATGTTAATGTCAACTACCGCAACAATCTGCAGCTGGGCGTGAATGAAGAATTCCAGCTGCGCGCATACCGTATCTGGGAGATCATCAACTACGATACCACTAACATCATGATCGAGCCGGATTTCCACTATAACATTATCTCCGGCAGCGATGTGATCGATATTGCGCCTACCGATGATGCAGATGGTATCGCAGGTCAGAGCTGGCTGGATATCACCGCTAAGAAAGCAGGTACCGCTATCATCGAGGTATCTTATGATGCGATCCATATTGTAAGTGGTAGTAAAAATGGTGATGATTTCATCGTTTCCACAAATAACTTCACCTTCAATGCTTCTGATCCTGCAAGAACTGCTCTGGTAGTTGTTCAGGTAGGCAGCGCGAAGAATGATATCAATTTTGGCTTTGAGCTGAACAGAGCTGACGGTTGGGATGTAGAGTTCGATACTCTGTATTTCACCGGCGATAAGGGACAGATCCGCTTCCAGCCCACGGTTATTACCGGAGGTGAGATCGCAAAAGTTGAGGTCAGCGGTGACAAGGGCGTTAGCTACACCGCACTTACTGCAGGGGAAGACGGTTTCTATACTGCGGATATCGTAAGCGGTAATAACATCATCCGTGTAACCAAGGCTGACGGAAGTGAACACTATCAGGTGGTTCGCGGTGATAAGGTTACTCTTACTGTGACTGAGGTTGCCGGTGCAAGTGATCAGGACGGCATTTATGAAGCCGGTGAGAAGATAAATGTTAAGTTCAATGGTGTTCATAATGTAATCGGCAAGATGTCCGGTATCTATAATCCTACCGATTATAAGACTAATTTCACATATAATGGTGAGACCGTAAGCGGTAGCGGCGGACAGTATACCTACCCTCATGCGGCATATGTGGTATTCACCATCCCGGGTAATGCGGCAGACGGAACCACCTTGACCTTGACAAATGGCAATACTACCAATGGCGGTTGGGGAAGCGCCGGCGGCGCACATCGTGCCGTTACCGGTGAAGTAGCTCCCGGACTGAATGCAGATACCGTTACCAATAACGGCCGCAATATCTTCCCGGATATTACAGTTACTGTTGGTGCAGAGATCGTTACCTCCGATCCTGTAGATCCAAGTATGCCTAACACCCCGGATACTCCTGACACCCCGGATACCCCGGATACTCCTGACACCCCGGATACCCCGGATACTCCTGATACTCCGGATACTCCGGATACTACGCTGGATTTCGGTTTGGATGAGAGCGAAATCCAGGGTTATGTAACTGTTAGCTTTGTGGACAAAGGCGAGCGTAAAGAGGAGGAACTTGAAGAGATTGACGAACAGTTCCGCAATCCTCTGGGTACTATTATCAGTGCTACCCAGGTTCCTTTTAAGGCCTATGACACTATTGCATCTGTTACTTTACGTTTACTGGAGGCCATGAGAATCAGCGCCGTGTATAATGGCGATGAGTACAGCGGTTTTTATTTGGCAGCCATTAACAATTTCACTGTTAACGGAACGAAGTATGAGTCCTTCGGCGAATTTGATGCCGGTGCACAGTCCGGTTGGATGATCACCTGGGATGACTGGTTCATCAACAAGGGCGCATCCGAGTTTATGGTAGAAGACGGCGATGTAATCTCATGGAAGTATACCTGCCAGCTGGGCGCTGATATCGGCGATGATTATTCTTCCGAAGCAGTTGATGAAGTAGAAGCATTGATCGATGCTATCGGTACTCCTGTTACTCTGGAGAGTGAGGAGGCGATCCGTGCGGCTCGTACAGCATTTGCCTTGCTGACTTCTGTACAGCAGAGTGAAGTGAAAAATATCGATGTATTGATAGCGGCTGAGGAAGCATTGGCAGCACTGAAGGCAGAGTCCGGAGATCAGGTAAATATTGATCATAAGAAGGTTTATGATGAAACCGGCGATTATCTGGAAGCTCTTGGTAAGCAGTACGAGATCGTAGTAAATTCCATCGGTGGTGAGTGGAT
>SVFF01000021.1 GCA_015057005.1 Lachnospiraceae bacterium
CTTAAAGACTATGAGGTAGATAGGAATGAGGTGTAAGCACAGTAATGTGTTCAGCTGACATTTACTAATCGGTCGAGGGCTTGACCAAGGCTGGGAAACGCAAGTGATTGTGGAAGAGACAAGAGAGAGTTATCCAAGAGGTAACGAAAGGATGAAAGACTTGGAATTAAGAAAACGATTCAGTGTTCGGTTTTGAAGGTATAAAGAGTTATCTTCTATAATGGCCCAGTGGCTCAGTTGGTTAGAGCGCCGCCCTGTCACGGCGGAGGTCGAGGGTTCGAGTCCCTTCTGGGTCGTTTGTACCGCAAGGTACGAACGCTAAGTGCGTAAATGGGGTCTTAGCTCAGCTGGGAGAGCATCTGCCTTACAAGCAGAGGGTCATAGGTTCGAGCCCTATAGGCCCCATTAGTTCTATTATGCCGATATGGCTCAATTGGCAGAGCAGCTGATTTGTAATCAGCAGGTTATCGGTTCGAGTCCGATTATCGGCTTGTGAAATGAAAATTTCATATGGGCGGATTCCCGAGTGGCCAAAGGGGACAGACTGTAAATCTGCTGGCAACGCCTTCGGTGGTTCGAATCCACCTCCGCCCATTTTCTTCATAATTTAATATCGCGGGGTGGAGCAGTCTGGAAGCTCGTCGGGCTCATAACCCGAAGGTCATAGGTTCAAATCCTATCCCCGCTACTCAGACTTTTAAGTCTAAATGCCCAGATAGCTCAGATGGTAGAGCAGAGGACTGAAAATCCTCGTGTCGCTGGTTCGATTCCGGCTCTGGGCATTTTTGCTGTCCAAAAATAACAATTCATATCAAAGTGCGAAAATGCTGATTTAAAGTATTTTCGCACTTTTTTCTAAAATATTTTCCTGATACAAAATAGACGTCGTGAATACTTTTGAAGAGATTGACAGGGAGAAGTGCAAATGATAAAATAAGCCTACTTTATCAAGGTGAAATGTTAAAGAGTTTGCGGACTAAGACTTGTAAAGGAAGTATCAAAAACTGTAAAGAAATTTGAAAGAGTTCAAAAGAATTGAAAGGATCTAAAAGAATTGAAAGGGAAAGTCGTACAAGAAGTTCGATTTGCGTTTACGCAGACGATTCCGGTCATGCTGGGATATTTGTTTTTGGGAATTGCCTTTGGGCTGATGATGCAGGATGCCGGCTATAGTTTTTGGTGGGCTTTCTTTTCCAGTGTATGTATATATGCCGGGAGTATGCAGTTTGTGTTGGTAACGCTTCTGACAAGTGGTGCAAGTTTGCTTTATGCTGCGATTATGACATTGTTCATAAATGGAAGGCATTTGTTTTATGGACTTTCATTTATTGAAAAATTCAGGGGCATGGGGAAACGTTACCCTTATATGGTTTTTTCCCTTACGGATGAGACATATTCGGTGTTGTGCAGTCTGAAAGTGCCGGAGAGATTGGATGAAAAGAGAGTTTCACTGTTGATCAGTCTATTGGATCATTTGTATTGGGTGATAGGTTCTGTGTTGGGCGGAATGGTTGGTCAATTTATCAAATTTGATACAACAGGAATTGATTTTTCGATGACGGCGCTGTTTGTGGTGATTGTGCTGAATCAATGGTTGGACAGCAAGGAACATCGTCCGGCTCTCATTGGTGCAGTATTGGGAATCCTATGCCTGCTGCTGTTTGGGCCGGATAAGTTTTTATTGCCGGCACTGACCTTTACTGCGTTGGTATTATTGGGGGTAAAGAGACGATGGAACATGCAATAGCTCTTATTTTTACAGTGGCAATCTTTACGCTGCTCACCAGAGCTTTTCCCTTTATGGTTTCGGGAGGGAAAAGGGAAGTTTCACCGCTGGTAAAATATTTAGGAAATGTACTGCCGCCGGCAATTATGATGATATTGGTGGTTTATTGCCTGAAAAACGTAAACTTTATGATTGGAAGCAGAGGTATTCCAGAAATATTGTCAATTGGCGTAGTGGTGTTGCTTCACCTGTGGCGTCGCAATACCTTGCTCAGCATTGGAGTGGGAACAGTGCTTTATATGATCTTGGTACAGCATCTGTTCTAAAAAAACATTAATTGATACAAACTGTGATATTGGAGAAAAAATGAGTAAGAAAAAACATAAGAAACATAACAAAGAACAAAACAAAGAGCAAAACCAAGAACAAAACCAAGAGCAAAACAAGGAACAAAATAAGGAACAAAACGACCGGCAGAACAAGCAAAATGCAGAACTGAAGGAAAAATTGCCAGAGGTTCAGAAGGAGGTACAGAAGACAGAGCCAAAGCCCCAAAAGCCCTGGCTTCTTGCAGTTGTGATTGTTTTGGTGGTGATATTGGCATTGCTGGCGGCAGCATTGCTGTGGTATGGACATAAGGTGGATTACTATCAGGATCGCTACCTGCAGAATACATATATTAATGGAATGGACTGTAGTGAAATGACACCGGAAGAGGTGGCCCATAGGTTGGACGAGCAGGCCGGGGAGTATTCTTTAGTAATCAATGGGCGGAACGAACAGGGCGAGAAAATCGAATTGGGAACTGTGACAGGCAGGGAAATCAACATGGCCTTGACGAACGCTTTGGGCGCAACTGAGGATATTTTGTTACAACAGGACGAATGGCTGTGGATAAAAGCTTTGAGGGAAGAACAATACTCCTACTCTATTCAACAGGGTGTTGTTTTTGATGAAGAATTATTACGGGAAAAATTGTCTGCTTTGGAAGCCCTTCAAGAGGAAAATATGATTGCGCCTACGGATGCTTATATCGGTGATTTTTCTGAAAAAGAAGGTGCCTATGAGTTGGTAGCGCACATCGCCGGCACAACTTTGGACGTAGAAGCTGTGATTGCTTATGCAGAGGCTGCTATCTATGGAAATGAGACAAGCGTTGATCTGGAGGAACTGGGATGTTATACCCGGCCGGAGATTACAGTTGAAGATAAAGCGCTTTTGAAGAAGTGGGAGAAGATTAATCGTTGGCTAAAGGCTGATATTACTTACGATTGGAATGGTTATGAGGTAGAGGTTGACACAAGTGTCATTAAAAACTGGGTTTCACTTGAGGATGGAAAACCGGTCATGGATCAGGAGAAAGTGGCTGCTTTTGTGGAAGAGAACGCCCAGCAGTATGATACATATGGTAAACCCAGAACCGTGACCACCACTCTTGGTGAGAAAAAAACGTTGCCCAGTGGTGCATTTGGTTGGAAAACTGACCGGGAAGCAGAAACAGAAGAACTGCTTGCTCTGATTGAAAACGGGTCGGTCACAAAGCGTGAACCGATTTACAGCAGTAAGGCACCTGTAAAAGGTTTAAATGATATCGGCAGCTCTTATGTGGAGGCGGATCTGACCAACCAGCATTTGTATTTGTATTACAAGGGCAATCTGGTATTGGAGACTGATTTTGTGTCGGGAGATATGCGCGTCAGTGGCAATATTACTCCTCAGGGTGTATTTGGTCTGACATACAAGACCAAGAATGCTGTACTTCGGGGAGCGAATTATGAGACACCAGTCAGCTATTGGATGCCCTTCCATGGGAATTTCGGTATGCACGATGCTACCTGGAGATCGGAATTTGGCGGGGATATTTATCTTTCCAACGGTTCTCACGGTTGTCTGAATCTTCCGCTGGATAAGGCGGCAGAGTTGTACAATTACCTTTATACAGGTTATCCTGTTATTTGTTATTATTAAAACTTGGGTCAGTGCCGAAATAGGACTGAAGGCGCCGAAACATAGCATAAATTAACGATATCTTTTCTTTATGCTTTGCGGTATAAAGGGTATGATATATATAGGTACTATTTGTTGAAATAACTTCGGGAAAACAACAGAATAGACCTTTAAAAAGGGTAGTAGATATAGTAAAATAATTGATATAGTATGCAGAGGGGATAATATGAGAAAAACCAAGATTATCTGTACAATAGGGCCTGCAAGTAACAATGAGGAGACGATAAGAGAACTGATACTGGCAGGAATGAATGTGGCCAGATTTAATTTTTCTCATGATTCTCATGTTCAGCAGAAGGAAAAATACGATCGGATCATTAAGGTCAGAGAAGAATTGGGATTGCCGGTGGCTACGCTTATGGACACAAAAGGACCGGAGATTCGTCTTAGGGATTTTGAAGAAGGAAAAGCAGAGCTTCAGTCAGGACAAATTTTCACCCTGACTACAGAGGATATTTTGGGAAATGCCCGGAGAGCTGCTATTACCTATCAGAATTTGCAGAACGATGTTTCTGTGGGAAACAGGATACTTATTGACGATGGTCTGATTGAGATGCTCGTAGAAGAAATTGAAGGAAGTGAGATCCGCTGCCGTGTGATCAACGGAGGCAAGGTATCCAACCGCAAAGGTATAAACGTGCCCGGTGCGTATTTGTCCATGCCTTACATCAGTGACACTGACAGGGCTGATATTATTTTTGGCGCCCGGACCGGTTTTGAATTTCTGGCAGCTTCTTTTGTCAGATGCAAAGAAGATGTGCTGGAGATTCGAAAGATTTTGGAAGAATGTGACAGCGATATGAAAATTATCGCTAAAATAGAAAGTATGCAGGGTATCCAGAATCTGGAGGAAATTCTGAGTGTTTCCGACGGAATCATGGTAGCACGTGGGGATATGGGCGTGGAAGTGCCTATGGAGGAAGTTCCCGTTCTGCAGAAGAAGATGATCAAGCTGGCCAATGCCCAGGGAAAACACGTGATCACGGCGACGCAAATGTTGGAGTCCATGATCAAAAATCCCAGACCTACCAGAGCGGAAGCTACCGATATTGCCAATGCCATTTATGATGGCACTACAGCAATCATGCTTTCCGGCGAGACGGCAGCCGGTCAGTATCCGGTACAGGCAGTGAAGACTATGGCCAGGATTGCGGAGTGTGCGGAGGAGGATATTGATTATCGCTCCCGCATGGTGAAGGTAGCTACATCGTCAAAGGAAAGTGTTACTGCGGCCATTGCATATGCAACTTGTTCTACCGCTATGGATCTGAATGCAGCGGCGATTATTACAGTGACAATGTCCGGATATACCGCAGCATCCATTTCCCGGTACAAGCCCGGCTGTCCAATTGTGGGCTGCACCGTAAAGGACAGAGTTGCCAGACAATTGAATCTGCTGTGGGGCGTGACGCCTTTATATATGGAAGAAGCGGAGTCCGCAGAAGAATTGTTCCGGAATGCAGTGAAACTGGCGGAAGCAGAAGGGTTTGTGAAAAAAGGTGACATAGTTGTCATAACAGCCGGTGTGCCTCTTTCCGTAGCCGGAAATACAAATATGATCCGCGTGGTGGAAGTGGAGTAGGCTTTACAAAAGATAAATTGAGGTAGATAGATAAAATGGGTAAAATCGTATATCTTATGGGGAAAAGTTCTTCGGGGAAGGACACTGTTTTTAAGAAATTGATGAAAAAGGGCTTGGGATTACAGCCCATTGTGCCTTATACCACCAGGCCGATCCGGGCCGGTGAAGAGAACGGTGTGCAGTATTTTTTTACGGATGAGGACGGTTTTCAGTCTCTGTGTTCGCAGGGCAAGGTGATTGAGGACAGAGCTTATCACACCATGCATGGACTGTGGCGGTATTTTACCGTGGATGACGGCCAGATTTTGTTGGGAGAGAGAAGCAGCATCGTGATCGGCACGCTGGAAGGCTACATGAAGATGAAGGCCTATTTTGGGGAAGAAAAACTTCTGCCGATATTGATCGAGCTTGATGATGGGATCCGGCTGCAGCGTGCACTGGATCGGGAACGAAAGGAAGAACATCCCAAATATAAGGAGATGTGTCGGCGTTTCCTGGCAGACTGTGAGGATTTTTCGGAGGAGAAGATTCAGGAGGCAGGCATCTGCCGCAGATTCTATAACGAGGATCTGGAGCAGTGTCTGACAGAGATAGTAGCATACATAGCAGAAAATATCTGAAACAGTTACAAGGAGCGGTAAAGATTATCGCCAAATGAATGGGAGTTACACAGGATAAAAGGGGGCAGTAAGATGGCAGGATTTAGAGATATCGTAGGACAGGAGCAGATTAAGGAACATTTTCAGAATGCATTGGCAACAGGGAAAATTTCCCACGCGTATATTATCAACGGAGAAAAATCTTCCGGTAAAGAATATATTGCGAAGGTGTTTGCCATGGCACTGCAGTGTGAGAAGGGCGGTCAGGAGCCTTGTCAGGAATGCCGTTCCTGCAAGCAGGCCATGTCTGCCAATCAACCGGATATTATTAAGGTGACTCACGAGAAACCCAATACCATCAGCGTTGATGATATCCGAGCCCAGATCAACAACGATGTGAGCATCAAGCCATACAGCAGCCCTTACAAGGTGTATATTGTGAATGAGGCGGAGCGTATGACTGCACAGGCGCAGAATGCCCTGCTGAAAACGCTGGAGGAGCCGCCTGAGTATGCGGTGATCATTTTGCTGACTGCCAATGTGAATTCTCTGCTGCCTACCATTCTGAGCCGCTGCGTAGTGCTGAATATGAAGCCGGTATCCGATGCGCAGGTGCGCAGATACTTGATGGAGGAGCTGCAGGTGCCCGATTACAAGGCGGAAGTCTGCGTAGCTTTTGCCAGAGGAAATGTGGGCAAGGCCAAGTCTCTGGCGTCCAGCGAGGATTTCGATAATGTAAAAAATGAGGCTCTTGGACTATTAAAGAGCATTCAGGATATGGAACTGTACGAGATCGTGGCTGCTATTAAAAAGATCAACGAATACAAGCTGGAGATCAATGATTATCTGGATATTCTGGCTATTTGGTACAGGGATGTACTTCTGTTCAAGGCAACAAAGGATTTGAATCATCTGGTGTTCCGCGAGGAGAGCCAGGCGCTTCGCCGGGTAGCGCAGCGCAGCAGCTATGAGGGAATTGAGAAGGTGCTGGAGGCGTTGGAGAAGGCTAAGACACGTTTGAATGCGAATGTTAATTTTGATTTGACGATGGAGCTGCTGATGCTGACCATCAAGGAGAATGGATAGAGGTTGTCCGAAGGGACGCTCAGTATGTACCAATATTCCACTCGGACACGCTCTCGCTCCGTGAAAGATGTAGCGGTACTAAGCTCGAAGGCGAACTGCGTTTCGCCTTGACCTCGCTAAGTGCCGACATCTTTCAAGGGTCCGTCGTTGGAACATTGGTACATTTTAAGCTAGTTTTGGATAAGGGAGAAATAATTAGTTTCCATGGATTGGGCTTGATGTTAATAAAATATAGGATGGTCATTTTGAGGGAAATGTGGTAGAATAGTCACAGTTGTGTCTGCGGGGGAATGCAAAAGAAGAGTAGTATTTGTATTTTGAAGCGAAGTGGATAAATAGCAGGCGCATAGAACTGACAATAGGATTTTTGCAAATAGATGTAAGTGAGGTATATAGATGACAAAAGTAATAGGAGTAAGATTTCGTACAGCGGGCAAGGTGTATTTCTTTGATCCGCTGCAGTTTGAGATAAAGAGAGGCGACCACGTGATCGTGGAAACTGCCAGAGGCATTGAGTTCGGTACAGTGGTATCCGGTGTGCATGAAGTGGAGGAGGATAAGGTTATCCAGCCCCTGAAGCCCGTGATCCGCATTGCCAACGAGCGGGACAAGGAGCAGGAGGCATCCAACAAGCTCAGAGAGCGTGAGGCCTACAAGATTTGTCTGGAGAAAATCCGCAAGCATGAGCTGGAAATGAAGCTTATTGATGCGGAGTATACCTTTGATAATAATAAAGTATTGTTCTATTTTACAGCTGACGGCAGAATCGATTTCCGTGAGCTGGTAAAGGACCTGGCAAGTGTATTCAAGACCAGGATTGAACTGCGGCAGATCGGTGTGCGCGATGAGACCAAGATTATGGGCGGTATCGGCATCTGTGGCAGGCCTTTGTGTTGCCATAGTTACCTTTCTGATTTTGTGCCTGTATCCATCAAGATGGCCAAGGAACAGAATCTGTCCCTGAATCCCACCAAGATTTCCGGCGTTTGTGGCAGACTGATGTGCTGTCTGAAGAACGAGGAGGAGACCTATGAGGAGCTGAACAGAAGATTGCCCGGCATCGGCGATGCCGTGACCACTGAAGATGGTTTCAAGGGCGAGGTACAGAGTGTGAATGTACTGCGTCAGACTGTAAAAGTTGTGATTGAGGACGGAGATGACAAGGAAATCCGCGATTACAAGGTGGAGCAGCTGCAGTTTAAGAGAAAACACGGAAAGAAGGAAAAGCAGTCTCTTTCCAAAGAAGAACTGAAAGAGTTGGAGCGCCTGGAGCAGGAAGAATTGAAAGAAGAGGCCGCCAATATGGGTGATGATCAGGCCGAGAAGCAGGCTGAGCGCAGAAACCGCCGCCGCAACGAGTTCCGTGGCGAAGGTGAAAACCGTGGCGAGAACGAGAACCGCGGCGAAGGAAAGAACCGTGGCGAGAACGAGAACCGCGGCGAAGGGAAGAACCGTGGCGAGAACGAGAACCGCGGCGAAGGGAAGAACCGTGGCGAGAACGAGAACCGCGGCGAAGGAAAGAACCGTGGCGAGAACGAGAACCGCGGCGAAGGAAAGAACCGTGGCGAAAATAAGAATCGTGGCGAGGGAAGAAATCGCGGCGAAAATAGAGGAGAAAATAGAAATCGAGGCGAAAATGATAGTCGTGGTGAAGTGAAGAACCGCATGGAAGGTGAAGGGCGCGAGGAAGGCAAACTGAACGAAGAGCAGGATGGCCGCAGTGAAGAGAGAAATCGTCGCCGCCGCAACAGAAGACACGACCGTCGTGACAATCGTCCGGAAGGTGAGGGCACTTCCAGAGAACTGCAGAGTGATGCAGACAATAGCAAGAATAACAGACCTCATAACAACCAGAAGCCTCAGGAGCATTCCAAGGCTCAGGGCGATCAGAAGCTTCAGGAGCATTCCAAGGCTCAGGGCGATCAGAAGCCTCAGGAGCATTCCAGGGCTCAGAGCGATCAGAAACCGCAGGCATATTCCAAGGCCCAGAATGATCAGAACAAGGGTGAAAAGCTTGAGCAGAACGGTGAACCTCAGGGTGACGGCCAGAAGAAGAGAGACAACAGACATCGAAGATACTACAGAAAAGATGGAAGGAAACAGGAAAAACATGACAATTAATCTGAAGGAAAACGAGAGGCTGGATGACTTACAGCGGAACGGTTATCAGATTATACAAAATCCTGAAAAATTCTGTTTTGGAATGGACGCAGTGTTATTGTCCGGGTTTGCCCGCGCAAAAGAGAGTGATATTTGCCTGGATATGGGCACCGGTACAGGCATTATTCCCCTTCTTATGGAGGGAAGGTATCACTGCGCCCAGCTTACCGGTCTGGAGATTCAGGAGGAAAGTGCGGACATGGCCAGACGCAGTGTGGCTCTGAACGGACTTTCTGACAAGATTCAGATCATCACAGGAGACATTAAAGAGGCAGACAGGATTTTCAAGTCTGCTTCTTTTGATTGTATAACCTGCAATCCCCCCTATATGATCGGACAGCATGGGATTACCAATCCGGATGCACCGAAAGCAATCGCCAGACATGAGATACTGTGTACCCTGGAGGATGTAGTGAGCCGGGCGGCAAAGCTATTAAAGCCGGGCGGACGTTTTTATCTGGTACACAGACCGTTCAGACTGGCGGAAATCATTACCTCCCTGACGGCCCACAAGCTGGAGCCCAAGCGGATGCAGCTGGTCTATCCTTTTGTGGACAAGGAACCTAATATGGTGCTGATTGAGGCTGTGCGCGGCGGCAGATCCCGCATGACCGTGGAAAAACCCCTGATCGTCTACGAAAAACCGGGCGTCTACACCCCTGAAATATATGATGTTTACGGATATTGATTTTTCAGATAAGTAAGCTCTGTGTGCACAACTTTTCCAATGAAGGACCCTTAAAAAGCGTGTCCGAGTGAAATGATTGCAGAGGCCGAGCGTGTTATTCGCAAATGTGCAGAAAGGAACTTTTATGGCAGGAACATTATTTTTGTGCGCCACTCCTATCGGTAATCTGGGAGATATGACGCCCCGTGTGGTGGAGACACTGCAGAATGTGGATTTGATCGCGGCGGAGGATACCCGTAACAGCATCAAGCTTCTGAATCATTTTGACATTCACACCCCCATGACCAGCTATCATGAATATAATAAAGTAGAAAAAGCAAAGCAGTTGGTGGGACAGATGCTGAACGGCCAGAACATTGCCCTGATCACAGATGCCGGTACTCCTGCCATTTCTGATCCGGGCGAAATATTGGTGGCCATGTGCCAGGAGAGCGGCGTTACCGTCACTTCCCTGCCGGGGCCTGCGGCCTGTATCACAGCGCTGACATTGTCCGGTTTAAGTACCAGAAGATTTTGCTTTGAAGGCTTCTTGCCTGCAGATAAAAAGGAACGAAAGGCAATTCTGGAAGTGCTGAAGAATGAAAGCCGCACCATTATCATGTACGAGGCGCCTCATCATCTGGTGAAGACGCTGGAGGAGCTATACGAGGCGCTGGGACAGCGCCGTATCACCTTATGCCGTGAACTGACCAAGAAATTTGAGACAATTTTCCCTACTACTCTGGAGGGGGCTTTGGAATATTACAAGACCGAGGAGCCCAGAGGCGAGTATGTGCTGGTGCTGGAGGGCAAGAGCCTGGAAGAAAAGCGCCGGGAAGAAATCGCTGCCTGGGAGGACATGACCATCGAGGAGCACATGGCCTATTATGAAAAGCAGGGCATGGACAACAAGACTGCAATGAAGCAGGTGGCCAAGGACCGGGGCGTGGGAAAGAGAGATATTTATCAATACCTGCATAAGGAATCATAAGAGTACAAAGGGCACCAAGCCTCATACAGAGGATGCGGGAAGTACGAATGTGGAGAAACAAAGAAAAAGAGGTAGAATTATGGCATCTACAAATTGTGACATGTGTGTCAATTATATATACGATGAGGATTATGAGTGCTACACTTGCCTGGTGAACCTGGATGAGGATGAAATGTACCGCTTTTTGTCCGGGACCCAGCAAGCCTGCCCTTATTTCAGAATGGATGACGAGTACGCAGTAGTGCGCCATCAGATGTAGCGGCTTGAAATCAGGTGAATTGGCGCCGTCAGGCGCGAGATAAACAGGAAGGAACCATAAAGAATGAAATTTGTGAAGCAATTGCTTATTATTTTGTCAATTTCATTTATTGCAGAAGTAATGGAATATTTTATTCCGCTGCCTGTGGCAGCCAGCATTTATGGTCTGGTGCTGATGCTGGTCGGTCTCGTGACCGGTCTGATACCTCTGAAAGAAGTGGAGGATGCGGCTGATTTTCTGGTGGAGATCATGCCCATCATGTTCATCCCCGCTACCGTGGGCATTATGACCAGTATAGAGGCGCTGAAACAGATGCTGGTGCCTTTATGTGTGATCAGTATTGTGTCTACAGTGCTTGTGTTTGGTGTCACCGGCAGAGTAACCCAGGGGATTATCCGTAGAGGCGGCAAGACCGAAACACAGGAAGAAACCCATGCAGAGGAGAAGAGCGGTGTGCAGGTAAAAGACAACGCGAAAGAGAATGTAAAGGAGGGCGGCGTGAAATGAAAGAATTATTGATGGAGTCCGCCTACTTTGGCATGGTGATGACTCTGCTGACATACCAGATTGCCCTGTGGATCAAAAAGAAAGTGAAGCTTACCATCGCCAATCCCCTGCTGATGTCAGTGTTGATGATCGTGGTATTTTTGTTGGCTTTTGGCATAGATTATGATGTTTATAACGCCGGTGCAAAGCACATTTCTGTGTTCCTTACACCTACAACGGTGGCCCTGGCGATCCCTCTGTACCGGCAGCTGCACTTATTGAAAAAATATCCCAAGGCTATTCTGGGCGGTATCACCGCCGGCGTGCTGACGGCTATGGTCAGCATTTTCCTGATGAGTCTGGCTTTTGGGCTGAATCATGAGCAATACATTACCTTGCTTCCTAAGTCCATTACCACTGCCATTGCCATGGGCATTTCTGAGAAGATGGGCGGTATCGTCACCATAACGGTAGTGTCCGTGTGCATTACCGGTGTGCTGGGCAATGTGGCCGCCGAGGCATTCTGCAAGCTCTTTAAGATTCAGGAGCCCATCGCCAAAGGACTTGCCATCGGCACCAGCGCCCATGCCCTGGGCACCTCCAAGGCCATGGAGATCGGCAAGGTGGAGGGCGCTATGAGCAGTCTGTCCATCGTGGTGGCAGGCATAATGACCGTGGTGGCGGTTTCTGTATTTGGTATGTTGATTTAAAAAAAGCAACGATTCAAAAACTATTCATAAAAGAGAGAATATTCCTCCTGGTCCCGAGACATAATAATCGGGACAAAACAAACAGGAGGATACCATATGAGTAATATTTCAGAACTGGATCTGCAGAATTTGCGACATCTGTGTGGTGGCTATGACATTACCCACTGCAAGCTGCAGGAGTATGCCAAAGAGGCACAGGACCCTCAGATTAAGCAGTTTTTCCAAAAGGGTGCCCAGTCCGCAGCGGACAACAAGCAGCAGCTGATGAAGTTCCTGCAGTAGTGCGGAGCTTACAGATATGAGGTTTGCTGTAGGCCGGAGTGTCAGAAGGCCTGAAGCATGTGCAGGATGGTGGAGATGTGACAGCGTAGTGCTTTCGCGGAAAACGCAGTGCGTTGGTCCGGCGAGGCAGATTGAGAGGTAGCAAATGCAGATGCAGGAGAAAATCATGGTCACCGATACCTTGAACGGTATCAACGGTGAACTGACCCGCTATGCGGGAATGATCGCCCAGACCGAAAATAAAGAGTTAAAGCAGACCTTAAAGCAGTTCCGCAATGCCTGTGAGCAGTCACAGGAGGAGTTGTACCAGATTGCCAGAGAAAAGTCCTACTATGTGCCCGCCAGCCAGGCAACAGAGGAAGAAGTGGCACATGTGAAGGAACTTTTCACACAGGGAACTCTGTAAAAATTAAATACTGAAAAATAGAACCCCTGCTGACATGTTGGAATGCTCCACGTGACAGCAGGGGTTTATTTGTAACATAAGTTTGTAATTTGCGTTTGCGATTTAAACAGGTTGGGATATACAAAACACTATCTTTGTACACGTGCACCTGCGCCGCCCATGATTGCTTCTACTTCTTTCTTGGAGGCCATGGTGGTATCGCCGGGGGTTGTCATAGCGAGAGCACCGTGAGCCGCACCATAGTTTACTGCGATCTCAGCATCGCCTGTGGTCATAAGGCCGTAGATAAGGCCGGATGCGAAGGAATCGCCGCCGCCTACACGGTCCATGATCTCAAGCTCCTTGTAGTCCTTTGCCTTGTAGATCTCGCCGCCTGCCCAGCAGAGTGCGCTCCAGTCGTTTACAGTAGCGGTCTTAACTTCACGGAGGGTTGTAGCCACAGCCTTGAAGTTGGGATAGGTCTCAACCGCTTTGTTGATCATCTTCTTGTAGCCTTCGATGTTCAGTTCTTTTAGGTTCTCATCGTTGCCCTCAATCTCGAAGCCAAGGCATGCTGTGAAGTCTTCCTCGTTGCCGATCATAACGTCCACATACTTTGCGATCTCTTTGTTCACTTCCTGGGCTTTAGCCTGTCCGCCGATGGCGCTCCACATGGAGGGACGATAGTTCAGATCGTAGGATACGATGGTACCGTATTTCTTTGCAGTCTTGATGGCTGCCAGAACGGTCTCACAGGACTGTTCGGACAATGCTGCGTAGATACCGCCGGTGTGCAGCCAGCGGACACCAAGTTCACCAAAGATATATTCGAAATCAAAATCTTCGGGAGTTGCTTTGGAGATAGCTGTGTTAGCACGGTCAGAGCATCCTACAGCGCCGCGGATACCAAAGCCGCGCTCTGTGAAGTTGAGGCCGTTACGGCAGATTCTGCCGATACCGTCTGTTTTCATCCATTTAATTAAGGAAGTGTCAACACCGCCCTGAAGGATGAAATCTTCCATCAGCATACCGATTTCGTTGTCTGCAAAAGCGGTGATAACCGCAGTTTTTAACCCAAAGCATCTGCGTAAGCCACGGACAACGTTGTATTCACCGCCGCCTTCCCAGGCTCTGAAGCTGCGGGCGGTACGGATTCTTCCTTCACCGGGATCAAGACGAAGCATTACTTCACCCAGGGAAACGGCATCAAAGGTACATTCATTTTTTGGTCTCAAATTCAAATCCATATTTTAAACTCTCCTGTTCCTTAATCGTAGTTGCATATATTATTGTAACCGCTTGGTGAACTTTATAATCTTAATTTGGTGCAAGCGTCCTTTCCTGCTGATAAGTTACATTATAGGAGTACTGAAACGCAAAGTCAATGGAAAGGAGTTGTTAAGCTTTTCGGATTGTGGGAGGCTTGGTTGACAAACCTATCTTATAAAGGTAAAATTTAATGGTAGATGTAATTGGGCAATTTGAAGTATTGCAAATATTAAAATATAGAGAGGTTCTTATTATGGATATTCGTTATTCCTGCAATCAGCGTGACTTTAAGCGCTACACAACAGAGGAGACCCGCCAGGAGTTTTTGATCACAGGCCTTTACAAGGCAGATGAAGTGGTTGCCGTATACAGCCACGTTGATCGTATGGTAACACTGGGCTGCATGCCTGTAAATGAAGTGGTTTCTATTGATAAAGGCATGGATGTTTGGGCTAACTTTGGCACAAAGTTTTTCCTGGAGCGCCGTGAGATCGGTATCTTCAACCTGGGCGGTTCCGGTAAGATCGTTGCAGATGGCGTTGAGTACGCTCTGGGCTACAAGGACTGTCTCTACATCACACAGGGTACTAAGGAAGTAACATTTGCATCTGATAATTCCGCAGAACCTGCAAAGTTCTACATGGTATCTGCGCCCGCACACTGTGCATATGAGACCAAGCTGATCACCATCGCAGAGGCTGCAAAGCGTCCTCTGGGGGCTCTTGAAACCTGCAACAAGCGCGTGATCAACCAGTTCATCCACCCTTCTGTATTGAAGACTTGCCAGCTTACAATGGGTATGACAGCTCTGGAACCCGGCAGCAACTGGAATACCATGCCCAGCCATACACACGAGCGTCGTATGGAAGTTTATACATACTTCGAGATCCCCGAGAATCAGGTAGTATTCCATATGATGGGTGAGCCTACAGAAACCCGTCACGTTGTAATGAACAACTTTGATGCTGTGATCAGCCCTTCCTGGAGCATCCACTCCGGCGTTGGTACCAGCAATTACACCTTTATTTGGGCTATGGGCGGCGAGAATCAGGAATTTGATGACATGGATGTTATCAACACACCGGATCTGCGCTAGAGGTTAATAGGGCGGGACGCGGGAGCGTCCCGGTCGCTGAATTAAGAAAGGAAGTAATCACAATGAACAATATGTTTGATCTGACCGGCAAAGTTGCACTGGTAACCGGCGGTGCACATTCCATCGGATTTGCCCTTGGCCTTGGCCTTGCAAAAGCAGGCGCAAAACTTTGCTTTAACTGCTCCAGCCGGGGAAGTTACGAGCGCGGTATGAAAGCTTATGAAGAGGCCGGCGTAGAGGCTCACGGTTATGTGGCTGACGTTACCGATGAAAAAGCTGTAAAAGAGATGATCGCGAAGATCGAAGAAGAAGTTGGCGTAGTAGATATCCTGGTAAACAATGCCGGCTGTATCGCACGTGTTCCCATGACCGATATGAGCGTGGAAGACTTCGAAAAAGTAATCAAGGTTGATCTGGTAGGTCCCTTTATCTGCGCCAAGGCAGTTATCCCTGCAATGATTGAAAAAGGCCACGGCAAGATTATCAATATCTGCTCCATGATGAGCGAACTGGGCCGCGAGACCGTATCTGCATATGCTTCTGCAAAGGGCGGTCTTAAGATGCTTACAAAGAATATCTGTTCCGAGTTCGGCGGTGCAAACATCCAGTGTAATGGTATTGGTCCCGGTTATATCGCAACTCAGCAGACAGCACCTTTGCGCGAGCGTCAGGCTGATGGCAGCCGTCATCCCTTCGACAGCTTCATTATCAGCAAGACACCGGCAGGCCGCTGGGGCGAGACAGAAGATCTGGTAGGCCCTACCGTATTCCTTGCATCCGATGCATCTAATTTCGTAAATGGACATATACTTTACGTAGATGGCGGTATCCTTGCTTACATCGGCAAACAGCCCTAAGCAGAAGGATGAACGCCAATGGATAGGAGTGTAATAAATATGAACGTAAACGATATGAGTGTAATAGAAAGATTAGCCAATTCAGTCGTAGTACCGGTAGTGGTTCTTGATAAAGCAGAAGATGCCATTCCCACAGCGAAAGCAATGTATGCCGGCGGCATCGACACCATGGAAATTACATTCCGTACCGCATGTGCGCCTGAAGCCATCAAAGCAGTTGCTGAAAATTGTCCTGAAGTATTGGTAGGTGCAGGTACCGTCCTGAATCTGGAACAGTGTAAAAAGGCTATTGAAATGGGAGCAAAATTCATCGTTTCTCCCGGCTACAGCGAGGAAGTTGTCAGCTGGTGTGTGGAAAACGAAATTCCGGTACTTCCGGGATGCGTAACTCCCACTGAGATCATGCTTGCACTGAACCATGGCCTTAATCTGATCAAATTCTTCCCTGCAAATGTATACGGCGGTTTGAATGCCATGAAGAATCTGTCCGCTCCCTTTGTTGGTATCAAGTTCGTACCCACAGGCGGTGTAAATGCGTCCAATATCAAGGAATATATTGACGCACCCTTTATTCACGCAGTAGGCGGCAGCTGGGTTTGTGCAAAAGCAGACATCAATGCCGGCAATTGGGACAAGATTACCCAGCTTTGCAAAGAGGCACGTCAGGCTGCAAAGGGTGAATAAGAATAAGGCTGAAAAAGTCTGAAGAAATAGGGAAAATAGAACCAAAATATAAAAGCTCCTTCACATTGATATGTACCCTCTTTACTGGACATCCAGTAAGGAGGGTATTTTTATGCGCTATTCATATGAATTTAAAAGGAAATGCGTCGAGCTTTATAGGAAGGGAGAATGGCCAGATACACCTAATGGTG
>SVFF01000009.1 GCA_015057005.1 Lachnospiraceae bacterium
CTATGTTGGCATGGTGGGCATATAACGAGGAAAAACAGCAGTTAATCCCGCTAGATGTAACACTTGAAATAGAACATATATTTTCACGAAAAAGACAGGAAAACGAGAGAAGTCTTACTGATAAGAATAGCTTAGAGTCATTAGGAAACAAGGCTCTTTTAGAGAAGAGTATTAATATTAGAGCATCGGATTATCGTTTTGCAGATAAGAAAAAGTATTACATAGGCTTTACTAATGATAAGGGAAAAGTGAAGGACGGAACAAAAATCATTGAACTGGCTGAAATGGCTACTAAGCAAGATGATTTTGCAGAATCAAATATAATTAACCGTAAGAAAGAAATTATAGATGCCTTTATAGAATATCTTGAATTAAATCAATTGACAGTTTAATAACTTTTGGTCACGATGACCAAAAGTTCCAAATCAACATTCCAAGCCACTTTTGGTCATCGTGACCAGAAGTGGCTTTTCTTTTTTTGACCAATATTGGGGTTGTAGGGGAACCCTACTGTGAACGCCCTGGGCGTGAAGTTTCCGGCGTAAAGTATACAACTTTAGGCGTATCCTGCTTCTTTCGCAGTCCAATTACGTAGACAAATTCTACATTTTTGGAATTTTAGACAGAGCCTCTGAAACCCTTGATTTTACTGGGTTTCTCAGTCCGGAATTTTCGGAAAGTGTCTAACGACGTTGGATTCTTTTTAAAGACGCTGGACAAGTCAGTCTCATTTTTTGAGACTATTTGTCCGAGAATTTCGGAATTTGAGAAAATGCTATTTATGAGAAGATACAAGAAAATATAGTTGATTTTTAGAGTCATCAGCAGAAATGTTGGTGACTTTTTTCTTTTTTTGCCGGATTTTTTGTCATCAGCATTTTTTGACTCCAAGTAATAACTGACAGGAGAAAAAAGTTGAAGAAAAATTGCAAAGATTTTTGCAATCAGCTTTTTTTGACCCTAAGTACTAAACAGAAGGAGGAAAAGAAAATGCAGAAACAGTGGTTAGAACATTTTTGTAAGTACAGACACATTTGTGAATTCCTTGGCAGTGAGGGCAAGGAGAAAGAGGAAATCAAAGAGTATTTGATGCAGGAGTTGGGATTGCCGGAGGCAACAGCCAGGTATCAGATGACACGAGCTTTGGAAGATGAGGATGGAATTGTCAAAAGCTTTGGATGGAAGTTTTATTTGGACGAGGAAAAGTTTAAGGCAGTCATAGAGGATTTGCGTTCCATCTATCCTATCAGGTTAAAGCCCTATCCGTATCCGCCTAAAGAAGAGACAGAAGCGAGGGATGGATTGATTGAATTGAAGAAAAAATATGCAGCTCTTCAGTTGGAATATGATTTACTCCGTTATCGCTATCTAGATGTGAAGGCAAGCTAATGTGTACTGCAAGTACTACGAGGTGTTCTACATTTTATTTCATACGGGGCTTCGAATTTCTGAATTCTGCGGATTGACCATCAAAGATCTAGATATGAAGAATCGCATCATCAACATCGACCATCAGCTTCAGCGACTCAACAATATGGAATATCACATTGAATCCACGAAGACAAACGCCGGAACGAGAAAGATTCCGATGACGGAAGATGTGTACCGAATGTTTCAGGCGATTCTGGAGGACAGACCAACAGACCTTCCAGAGGTTATGGTAAATGGTTATGTGGGATTCCTTTTCCGAGACAAGAATGGAATGCCGGAGGTGGCGCTGCATTGAGAACATCGATTCAAGCATGCGGTCAATCGATACAACAGCATTTTCAAAGTACAGATGCCGAAGATTACGCCTCACATTTGCAGACATACCTACTGCAGCAACCAGGCGAAGGCTGGCATGAATCCAAAGACGCTGCAGTACCTGATGGGGCATTCGGATATCGGGGTGACGATGAATACGTATACGCACCTTGGTTTGGACGATGCAAAGAACGAGATGATTCGAATGGAGGAACTGGAACAGGCCAGAAAAGAAGTGGATAAGACAGAAGGCAAGAAGCCGATGAAGCAGAATATGTTTAAGGTAGTTTAAGATAAGCAGCGGACGCTCAGGGATTGGAAGGATCCTTGGACGTTATTTTTTGTTAGGAAATTGAGGTTTGATAAAAATTATTATATAATACTTATAGTTCTTATAATAGAAGAAAATGCTCTGAAGAGGAGATGGAAGACGAAATGAATAAGTTGGTTTATTTCAATGAAAAGAACGAGCAAATAGTTTTTAGAGAAAATGTTGCTGAAGAAGACATAAATAAATTTTTAGCTGCTAAGGATAATTTTGTTCAAGTAATGAATTCTATAGATTACTACAATATTGTGAAAGATAATATAGTTGAATTAATGCAAGCTATTATAAATTATGATTTCAGACAAGAAAAGGCGTTTGCAACTATAAATAGATATTTTTTTAATATGGTAAGTAGCTTTTATTGTTATGTAAAATATTATGAGAGGTTTTACCACGATCGATACAAGAGAGTTTTTTCAGAACAATTTGATAAATATGATACATATAAAATCATATCAGAGTTGAGAAAATATACGACGCATTGTTTTATGGCTATAACCCAAAGCTCCTTCGATATAATGACAGGAAAATATTCCATTCAAATTATTCCTAATGATTTGTTAGAAAAGGATAAAGGAATGTTAAGGAAAGACGTGAAAGATATTCTGAAACGTCAAATAGAAAAAGGAGAAGTCATCGATTTAAGACTTTTGACTGGGGATTTCCTTAACATTTTCTGTGAATTACAAATAAAAATTATGAACGAGATGAAAGAAGATATATTTGAAGATTTGAAAACTATTGAGGATTTTATTTATGGAAAAAATCTGAACAAGAAAGAATCATATATCTTGAAAGAGGATGGTGCGGTTATAAATACTTCTAATATTTTGTTTCTGTTTCTGAAAAAATTTCAAGAAGAGTATACAGCAAGCAATGCAGTCGAGATATTAAAGGAAATGCATGAGGGATAATATTTTCGGATACACCAGATGAGATTATTTACGTATGAAGGGAAAATAGAATATGGAAAAATATACGTTAGAAGATTGTTCTATGTATACTCATTTACAAATTAAGAATAAAGATGTCTATATTTTTGAAGCACACAATATGGCATTACCCGTCTGGGGAACTTATAGTGATAGATACCAAACGGAATTCAATTTAATAACATTTGATTCTCATACAGATACAAGAACGCCATTTACAGCAGAAGTTATTAGCAGAAGTAATGATTTTGAAGTTAGTCCCAAACATCCTGTGGTGAAAGATATTCTGAAAGGGAAACATTATAAAAAAGATGAATTTTGCTTTGAAGATGTTTTTAAGATTGCACTTCAATATGTAAGAAATGATGAGCATATTCTGACGGCAGATTATTTTGGATATATCAAATCATATAATGTGATTTGTGATTTGGATGATTTTGAAGCAAAAGGTTATGAGAGTGATGACCGGGTTAGAGGATATGATGCAAAATATTTTGTTAGGGAGCAGCAAAGTAAAATTAATTACAATGATATTGAACTCCCTATCATTTTGGATTTTGATCTTGATTATTTTATTCATGATAATTGTATAAACGAAGAATTAAAAAAAGCTATTGCGCCACTTGTAAAAAATGCCACGCTCATTACTATCGCAAAGGAGCCAGAATATTTTGAACAATGTAAAATGCAAAATGATTATACCAACAAAAAGGCATTGGAAGATTTGTTGTTGATGATTGAACAAGTATTGTAACGACATTTTTGAATTGGCGCACCATTGAAAGAAAGCTATTCTTATGGTATCATTGAAGTGACGTTGGCAGTATAGCACACCATTTTAATTCTTAGAGCAAGGCTCTGGAAAGGAGGATGTGCTATGGACGTTAAGGTCATAATCGACTATAAAGTCGTACTTGCCCTTGGTGTGGTTGCTATTGGCTCAATTTTTGCTTTGCGAATGGATCCGATGGCAATCAAAGATGTATCGATCTGTGCGATCGGTGCTGCCAAAGAATTAGCGATTACTGCGGATGGCATTTGCTAATTCTTAAAACGTTGGGCACATAATCGTTTGCATTATGTGCCTTTTTCTGTATTAGACTTCTTGAAAGTGGAGGAATAAAATGGGAAATTATTATGATGAAGCATTTTCAGAGTTAATAAATTTAATCACTAATAGCAGAGATGCCAGTATTCACTTTTATGACGAAACCAATGAAGCATTTGGATCACTTTTGTCATTGGGGGATAGCCGATATAAGAGTTATTCTTTAATGGTAGAAACCAATGAATATAGAGCAACGAAAATTATAGAAAAATTAGCAGTATTGTTGTTTCAAAAGAAAGGCGGAAATAACTTTACACTTTATCCAGTAGAAGCATGTTATCAAAAATTAAGTATTGATGAACAGGCTAAATCAAGACCGTTTCAAATAGTATTAGAAAAGAACAATCAAAGAACAGGGGTAGTGTTTAGTACCTTAAAAGATGCTATAAACTACTATAAACCTTTGGTTGATGGCGAATATTTGGTTGACACATTGCAAATAGTATTACTAATTGATCCTGTGGAAAATGCTTATGATACAGTGATTGCTTCTGTAAATGAATTCAATGCAAAAGGAAAAATTTCTCTCGAAAGAGTAACTCTTAGAGAATTTTGGGAACAACATTTTGGAAAAGAAGAATACGAAGTTCTGGTTGAATACATAAATAGATTCAATGAACAAGCGAAAGAAGTCATTGGATTTAGCACAATAATTACTCCTACAGAATCCGCCTTGCAACGATTCCGTGAAAAAACAGGTAAAATGTTATGTTCATTTCCCTATACGGAAGCGATTCCTGATAATATATATCAAAAACAGATTGATATATTCCACAATAATTACATAGAACGTGGCTTATGGCGTGCGATGATAGGGAAAAATAATTTTGCAATCAGCTTTATTACTTCTGAATGGAACTTTAATATGTATCAGCTGAGTGAAAATTTAGATTTAACCAGTGTTGTATCTGGGTACTTAAAATCTATTGAACAGCTTATTTGGGCAATAATAGAATTGAAAAAAGAAAAGACATTTAGTATCAAATCTAAATTGGGTGGATTAGTCGAGTTTTCTATGGAAAACGAAGATGTTATCGATGGTACTTTGTGGTCGCTAGAGCAAGTTATTAAGCATAATAGTTGGATGGTAGAAGTAAACTACCATGCAAGAAATTATATGATTCAAGCTATCGATGATTGGCGTGAAAAGCATAGGAATGGATACTTTCATAGACATAATTTGCAGTCAGAAGCAAAGGTTAAAGAAATAAGAAATCAAACGATACAATTGTATTTTTTGATACTTGGTGGTTGTGAAATTAAAGAAGAAGATTTTGAGAAATTGGGAATTAAGCCGGTATAAAATAAGGTGTGTGTTACTGCAAGATGATTTACACACCCCTTCCCTTTTCAATCGTTAAAAGGTTCAAAAACCTCGGTAGTCTGCACCCCCCTAAACTGACTACCAATTGACTACTACAGACTACTACACTTGGTCTCAAACTGCCGTATTTTGCCACTTTTGCTACAGTTTCCGGAAAACTGTAACTCTTGAAGAAATCCGAAAAAGTGCGTAAAATAGGGCAAAACGAGGCATTTCAGGAGGAAGAATATAATGATAAAAGTACTTTTCATCTGCCACGGCAACATCTGCCGTTCCACCATGGCCCAATCCGTCCTAACCTACCTGGTAAACCAACACGGCCTCAGCGACTGCTTCACAATAGCCTCCGCAGCCACCAGCCGCGAGGAAATCGGCAATCCGCCCCACTACGGCACGGTTAATAAACTCCGTAAAGCAGGCATCCCCGTGGTCCCCCACCGTGCTGTTCAAATGACTGCCCGGGACTACAAAGAGTACGACTACCTGATCGGCATGGATTCTGCCAATATCCGCAATATGACCCGCATCGCAGGCGGGGATCCTGAGGGCAAGATTTACAAGCTGACGGCCTTTGCCGGGCGCAGTGGAGATATTGCGGATCCCTGGTATACCGGCGATTTTGATGAGACTTATGATGATGTAATGGCGGGCTGTCAGGGTCTGCTGCAGTATTTGATGGAGCGAATGTAAAGTTAACACCCCAAGGCGATGTGTGGACGCCTTGGGGTGTTTTTCACTTAGGGGAAGCGGCGGTCATATGACACAAAAGTCCTTGGTCAAAATGTTGCACAATTCACAAAATAATGCGGTGAATCATTTGAATATTGAACATTTTAACCCTGAATGTTATAATAAATATGATTTTAGACACATATATTTTTAGAAAATAACCCCGCGCGGGTCGGGGTTAAGGCGTTGGAAAGATGCCAATATATTTTTTAAAGGAGGTACTTTTTTATGACTGGTTTACCACTTATTATCGCCTTTGTACTTGCGGTTATTGTTATGATCGTGGCAATTTCTAAGTTCAAAGTGCATCCTTTCCTGGCTATCATGGGTGTGTCCCTGATTCTGGCCCTGATAGCAGGTATCCCTCTGACACAGATTGCAGATGTGATCGGTGCAGGTTTCTCCGGTACGTTCAGTTCCATCGGTATCGTTATTATCCTGGGCGCTCTGATCGGTTCCGTTTTGGAGCAGACCGGTGCAGCGTTCAAGCTGGCTGACCTGGTGATCAAGGTTGTGGGTAAGAAGAATCCTGAGCTGGCTATCGAGCTGATGGGTTGGGTAGTATCCATCCCCGTTTTCTGTGATAGTGGTTTCGTTATTCTGGATCCTATCCGTAAGGCGCTGGTGAAGAGAACAGCTACTTCCAGTGTTGCCATGACTGTGGCATTATCTGCAGGTCTGTACATCTCCCATGTATTTATTCCCCCTACACCCGGTCCTATTGCAGCTGCTAATACCTTGGGTATCGGCGACAATCTGCTGTTGGTTATGGGCCTCGGTGTGCTGGTATCCATCCCCGCTCTGATCGCAGCGCTGTTCTATGCCAAGTACATCGGCAAGAAGGTTAAGAGTGCAGATGAGATCATTACTGATGATCAGGTGACCAAGACCTATGAAGAGCTGGTGGCTGAGTATGGCAAGCTTCCCGGCGGTCTGAACGCTCTGGCTCCCATCGTTGTTCCCATTCTCCTGATGGCTCTGGGCTCCATCTCCTCCATGGCAGGCTGGACCGGATTTATCAGTGAACTTTGCACCTTCCTGGGTAAGCCCGTGATCGCTCTGGCAGTTGGTACGATCTTCGCTGTCATTCAGCTGTCTATCGCAGGCAAGATGGATAAGTTCTATGACATTACCAATGACACGCTGAAGGTTACCGGCCCCATCCTGTTCGTTACCGCAGCAGGCGGCGTTCTGGGTAAGGTTATCTCCACCAGTGACATGGTGAACTACATCACCACCAATGCAGGCGTTCTGGAAGCAGTTGGTATCTTCTTCCCGTTCCTGCTGGCAGCAATCCTCAAGTCCGCACAGGGATCTTCCACAGTTGCTCTGACCACTACCGCCGGTATCGTAGCTCCTCTGCTGGGTGCTATGGGTCTGGATACTCCTGTCCTGACAGCTCTGACCGTTATGGCCATCGGTGCAGGTGCTATGACTGTTTCCCATGCAAACGACTCCTACTTCTGGGTTGTTACCAACTTCGGTAAGATGACTCCCGAGCAGGGCTACAAGACCCAGACTGTTATGACCTTGATCCTGGGTATTGCTTCCATGATCGGCATTTTCATCTTATCCCTGATCTTCTAAAAGTAAATAGTGCAGTGACTTTAATTTAGTTACATAAGTAAGTGAATTGGCAGGCAGGATGGTGTGGAGCATCATCCTGCCTGTACTGACATAAGAAAAGTGAGGCTTTGACAGATGAAATATACATGTGTTGACCCGGTTGAGTATCTTTATCCCGATATAACTGAATACAAGAGTGGAACAGACAAAATTAATATTCTGGCACCCAGAGGCAGTTTCGCTTGTGCCCAGATTCTTTTTTATGAGGGCGAAGGTGCCCTGCAGATTACCTGTGAGGGCTGGGAGCCGGAAAGTTACGAAATGGTGGCTATCCCCGTTGAAACCAACGAGCGCATGACTGAGGAGAACAGTACTCCTTTTTCACCTGCCAGAAAAGCCCCGTTCTATGTGTATGATTGTTTGAAACCTTACAGCGGCGGGCTCACACTGCAGGATGGTGTGGGCGCCGTATATTTCTCCTGGAAGATTCCTGTGGATGCCGAGCCCGGTATCGTGCAGGCTTCCGTAAAGGCCGGAGATGTGACCATCTCTGTGACAGTGGAGATTTCCTCAGCGGTAGTGCCCGCGGAGACGCTGCCTATGATCCTGGGATACAACAGGAACAGCGTTTGTAAGTTCCACAAGGTGGAGAAGGGTACATCTGAATATGAGGCCCTGGACACCGCGTATTTGACCCTACTTCGCCGCATGAGGCAGAATGGCTTGTACGGTATGCCTCACATAAAGTCCATTGAGAATGCTCCCAACGAATATGAGTTTGATTTTACTGATTTTGAGGCCTATATGTCTAAGGCTTTGTCTCTGGGTTACAAGTACATGTATCATTTGATTGGATCCAGAATCAGTTGGCAGAAATCTACGATTGTGGTTGGTGATCGGGCGCTTCCCAGCATGAGCTACGAGGGCTTCTGTTACCTGGCCCAGTTCCTGCCCGCCCTGTCCGCATTCCTGGAGGAACGGGGCTGGATGGATAAGTTTGTCATGAGTCTCCTGGATGAGCCCAGAGAGGTCAATTACCTGGAGTACCGCGCCCTTTGCAGTATTGTGAGAAAATACGCTCCCAAGATCCGCCTGATCGATGCGGTGTCCTGCGGCGAGATGTACGGTTCCATCGATGTTTACATCCCCCTGAGCAACGAATACGAGGAACACAAGGAAATATTTGAGACCTATCGTAAATATGGCGACGAGGTTTGGTATTACGACTGCGTGCATCCCAGAGGAAACGGTTATATCAACCGCTTCATGGACGATCCGCTGTTAACCTCCAGATATCATGGTTGGGCCAATTACGCTTATGACCTGAAGGGTTATCTGCATTGGGCTACCAACGCTTATCAGCCCGGACAGGATCCCTTCAAGCAGAGCTGTCCCGAGCACCGCAACACAGATTCTGTGTGCATCCTGCCTCCCGGCGATACCCACTTGGTTTATCCCGGCACCGATGGCCCCTGGATGTCCGTCCGTTTCGAGAATTTCAGGGCGGGTACTGAGGAGTTCGAGATGCTGAAAGTCCTGGCAGAGACCGACAAGGAGCTGGCGGATGAGATCTGCGGCACCGTGTTCCATTCCTTTACTGACGTAGAATATGATCCGGCCGCATTCAGGGCAGTTAGAAATAAACTGATCCGTGCGCTGGAGAAATAAAATCATATGCAAAGCGTTGCTCAATGAGCATGTTGGAAATAGGAAAGCATGAGTATGGCGTTGTCTGAGGAGTGCGCCGAAAATGATTTTGAGATGATTTGAAAACAGAGAGGAAGATGCCTATGAATCAGAAATTAAGAGCAAATGCTGACGCAATCGTGGCTGCTTCCATCCGTGCGGTACAGCCGGATGAGGCGGTAAAGAGAGCGTTGGACGGATATGAGTTCCCGGGCAAGATTGTGCTGGTGGCTGCCGGTAAGGCAGCCTGGCAGATGGCCAAGGCAGCCAGAGATTGCCTGGGCGATAGAATTGACAGCGGCGTGGTAGTGACCAAGTACGAGCACGTAATGGGTCCCATCGCCAATTTCTCCTGCAGGGAAGCGGGACATCCCGTGCCGGATGAGAATTCCTTCTCCGGCACCCAGGAGGCCCTGGATCTGGTGGCGGACTTACAGCCGGATGATACGGTGCTGTTCCTGTTGTCCGGCGGCGGCAGTGCCCTGTTCGAGAAATCTCTGGTACCCGGTGAGGTGCTGCAGGATATTACCGGACAGCTGCTGGCCTGCGGTGCGGACATCGTGGAGATCAACACTATCCGCAAACGCCTGTCTGCGGTAAAGGGTGGCCGTTTCGCTCAGCTGTGTGCACCGGCCCATGTATTCGCCATCGTACTCAGTGATATTTTGGGCGATCCTTTAGATATGATCGCTTCCGGTCCCGCCTGTCCCGACAGTACCACTTCTGCACAGGCCATCGCCATTGCAGAGAAGTATAATCTGAAGCTCACTGAGGAGGCCAGAGCCCTGTTGGCAATTGAGACCCCCAAGGAACTTGACAATGTGACCACCCAGATCACCGGCAGTGTCCGTCAGCTTTGTACCGCTGCAGATGCAGTCTGCAGGAAGCTGGGCTATGAGACTGTGATCCTCACCGACCAGCTTTGCTGCCAGGCCAAGGAGGCAGGAAGCTTCCTGGCTTCCATCTTAAAGACCTACGCAGGCAGCGGCAAGAAGATCGCTTTCATCGCAGGCGGCGAAACCGTAGTGCAGCTTACCGGTAAAGGTAAGGGCGGCCGCAACCAGGAGTTGGCCTTGGCAGCAGCAGAAGGCATCCGCGGCCTTGCCGGCGCAGCAGTGTTCAGTATCGGCAGTGACGGTACCGATGGCCCTACGGATGCAGCCGGCGGCTACGTGGACTACGAGACCGCAGACGCCTTGAAAGCACAAGGCGTGGAGATCTACAAAGTCCTACAGAACAACGATGCATACCATGCTCTGCAGAAAGTTGATGGATTGATTATCACCGGACCTACAGGAACCAATGTAAATGACGTGGCTGTAGCGCTGCTTGGATAATAGCAATACGCTTATGATAATGTGATGCTCCGGCCAGAATGTATATATGTTCCAATGAGAGACCCTTAAAAAGCGTCGGTGCTAAGCTTTTTACGGAGCGAGAGCGTGTCCGAATGGAACATATATGCAGGCTGTGCCGGAGCATCCCTATTTATATGAAATTTTCCTTGACAAACAGCCACGCGATATACTATAGTCAACTATGTAGAAATACATGAAAATTAACCTTATAAAGGCTGTGACGAAGAGGAGTACGCATTACCCCTTAAAAGAGAGAGTGGCTGCATGATTGGAAATTGTGCGCTGAAAGGCTGCTTGAAGGAAGGTGTGCAGAAGGTAGCTTTCGAGCCGGAGGCCCAGAGTTGAGCTGTCCAAGATCAACTGTAAGCCCTCACGAGTTATCCCCGTTACCGGATAGGACTTTAAAATCTGTTTTGAAAGGCGACACCGGCAGGCGAAGGCATACATGCAGATGAGAAGCTCCATGAGGCAGCGTATGCTGCGAACAAAGGTGGTACCGCGTTAATAACGCCCTTTGCTGACGGAAGTTGGCAGAGGGCTTTTTTATGTAATATTACCTGTAAAACATAATATTTTATTTTCTATTCCTTTGGGTATTTCGGGAAAGTGCAGGGGAGTGTATCCTATGTCCTGCAAGGTCCCTTGAAAAACGCCGGCACTTAGCGAGGTAAGGCGAAAAGTATTTTCGCCTCGAGCTTAGTACCGTTGCGTTTTTCACGGAGCGGAAGCGTGACCGCGCAGGATATAGGATACAATCCCCGCCCCCAACGAAAACGTCAAAGGACCTACAGACCAGAAAGGAGCAAAAATGAGCAAAGAACTGGCAAAAACTTATGACCCCAAGGGTCTGGAAGACAGACTCTATCAGAAATGGCTTGACAACAAGTATTTCCATGCGGAGGTAGATTACTCCAAGAAACCCTTCACCATCGTAATTCCCCCTCCAAATATCACCGGACAGCTGCATATGGGACATGCGCTGGACAATACCATGCAGGATATCCTGATCCGTTTCAAGAGAATGCAGGGCTACAATGCTCTGTGGCAGCCCGGTACTGACCACGCAAGTATCGCTACCGAGGTTAAGATCATTGAGAAGTTAAAGAGCGAAGGCATCGACAAGCGTGACCTGGGACGCGAAGGCTTCCTGGAGAGAGCTTGGGACTGGAAGAGAGAGTACGGCGGACGTATTATTTCTCAGCTGAAGAAGCTGGGTTCTTCCTGTGACTGGGACAGAGAGCGTTTCACCATGGATGAGGGCTGCAACAAGGCTGTAACCGAAGTATTCGTAAAGATGTACGAGAAAGGTTATATCTACAAAGGCGCCCGTATGATCAACTGGTGTCCTATTTGTAATACTTCCATCTCCGATGCTGAGGTAGAGTATCAGGAGCAGGCCGGACATTTCTGGCATATCAAATATCCTCTCATCGATGAGAACGGTGCTCCCAGCACCACTGAGTTCCTGACCTTTGCCACCACCCGTCCTGAGACTATGTTGGGCGATACTGCTGTGGCAATTCATCCCGAGGATGACAGATACAAACATCTGATCGGCAGAAAGGTAATGCTGCCCCTGATGAACCGTGAGATTCCCATCGTTACCGACACTTACGTAGACAGAGAGTTCGGTACCGGTGTTGTTAAGATCACACCCGCTCACGACCCTAACGACTTTGAAGTTGGAAAGCGTCATGACCTGCCCATCATCAACGTAATGAACGATGATGCTACCATCAACGAGAACGGCGGCAAGTTCGCTGGCATGGACCGCTATGATGCCCGCAAGGCTATCGTGCAAGAACTGGATGCTATGGGTCTGCTGGTTAAGATTGAAGACCACGTTCACAATGTAGGTACCCACGACCGTTGTAAGACTACCATTGAGCCCCTGGTAAAAGAGCAGTGGTTCGTAAAGATGGACGAACTGATCAAGCCCGCTGTAAAGGCTGTTCAGGACGGCGAGATCCAGCTGATCCCCGAGCGTATGGAGAAGACCTACTACAACTGGACCGACAATATCCGCGACTGGTGTATCAGCCGTCAGCTGTGGTGGGGCCACAGAATCCCCGCTTACTACTGCGACAAGTGCGGCAAGTTTATCGTTTCCAAGGAAGCTCCTACTGCTCCCTGCCCTCACTGCGGTCACGATCATTATACTCAGGATCCCGATACCCTGGATACCTGGTTCTCCTCTGCCCTGTGGCCTTTTGAGACCCTGGGATGGCCTGAGATGACCGAGGATCTGAAGTACTTCTATCCTACAGACGTGCTGGTAACCGGTTACGATATCATCTTCTTCTGGGTTATCAGAATGATCTTCTCCGGCTTCGAGCAGATGGGTGAGAAGCCCTTCAAGACTGTATTATTCCACGGTCTGGTAAGAGACAGCCAGGGCCGCAAGATGTCCAAGTCCCTGGGCAACGGTATCGATCCTCTGGAGATCATCGACCAGTACGGCGCGGACGCACTGAGACTGACCCTGATCACCGGCAACGCACCCGGCAACGACATGCGTTTCTACTTCGAGAGAGTAGAAAACAGCCGTAACTTTGCAAATAAGGTTTGGAATGCTTCCCGTTTCATTATGATGAACATGGATCAGGCACTTGAGAAGACCGGCAGCGCGCTGACCACTCCTGCAGCTGCAGATTTCGAGCCTGTGGATAAGTGGATCCTTTCCAAACTGAACACCCTGGTTAAGGATGTTACCGAGAACATGGAGAACTTCGAGCTTGGTATCGCTGTTCAGAAGGTTTACGATTTCATCTGGGATGAGTTCTGTGACTGGTACATTGAGATGGTTAAGCCCCGTCTGTACAACTCCGATAACACTGCAAGCCAGAATGCGGCTCTGTGGACTTTACAGACTGTACTGATCGACGCGTTAAAGCTCCTGCATCCTTACATGCCTTTCATCACTGAGGAAATCTTCTGCACCCTGCAGAGCGAGGAAGAGTCCATCATGATCAGTAAGTGGCCTGAGTACACCGAGGACAGAAGCTTCGCTAAAGAAGAGAAGGACATTGAGACCATCAAGGAAGCTGTTCGCGGCATCCGCAACATCCGCAGCGAGATGAACGTAGCACCCAGCCGCAAGGCCAGCGTTTACGTTGTCAGCGAGGATGAGGGCATCCTGAATACCTTCGCCGAAGGTAAGCTCTTCTTTGCTTCTCTGGCTTATGCTAACGAAGTGACCATGCAGACCAATAAGGACGGCATCGCTTCCGATGCAGTATCCGTAGTGATCCCCGGCGCTACCCTCTACATTCCTTTTGCAGAGCTGGTAGATATCGCTCAGGAGATCGAGCGTCTGAAGAAAGAGCAGAAGCGTCTGGAAGGCGAGCTTGCCCGTGTAAACGGCATGCTGTCCAACGAGCGCTTTATCTCCAAGGCTCCCGAGGCCAAGATCGCCGAGGAGAAGGAGAAGAAGGCTAAGTACGAGCAGATGATGGCTCAGGTAACTGAGAGACTGGCTCAGCTGCAGTAATAAAGGCCTGCTGATTAAAAAGCATATAAAAGTAATGATGGCGCCGTCGTGGGATTCCACGGCGGCGTTTTTGGATATTGCAAGGGCTTGCCGGGAGTGGTATGCTTATGACAACAGTTATTTGTAAAGTGGAGAAAGGAGACTGTCGTGCAGGAGCTGATCTACAATCAAAAAAACATACCAAAGAAGCAGTGGCGCTATGGTTTCCGCTCCAGTGCGGCCACCGGCTGCGGGTGGATCGCTACATACAATGCCCTGGTGCTGATGGGCTTTCGGGCCAATCCGGAGCGCTTGATCCGTTATTATGAGCGTCAGGCTCCCTTGTTAAACGGTAATCTGGGGACCCTCTTTTTCGGCCCGGCCATTTATTTTAAACAGCAGAAATTCCGGGTGAAAATGACTGCAAAACGCCGCCGCTTCGACGAACTGGTAAAGGAGAGCGATGTCTGTATTCTCTTTTATTGGTGGCGTAATAAATGGAAATTCGGCAAGCATTTTGTGACCCTTCACTGTCAGGATGAGAAGCTTATCGGTTACAACACTTACAGTAATTCCAAGGGACCGGACAATTATGGTTCCAGCCTGGATGCATTTTTGAAACAGCGGAGATATTTTGGGGCGGTGTTGATCGGAGTAAAAAAGTAACAGGAGACTGAAGAGAGCGAAAGGGAAAACCACATAAAGATTCGCGGTAGGAAAGAGATGGATACACAGGAGGAAATACAAATGTTCCGGAAAATGATCAGAACTGCAAAACAACTTCCCATGGAGGAGTGCATTACCATATTAAAAAAAGAAAAGCGCGGAGTACTATCTGTGTTAGGCGATGAAGATTACCCTTACGGCATGCCCATGAATCACTTTTACAATGAGGATGACAGTGCCGTTTATTTCCATTGCGGTAAGGTGGGACACCGGCTGGATGCCCTGAGAAAGCACGATAAAGTGTCTTTTTGTGTTTACGATCAAGGGTATCTGGATGAGGGCGATTGGGGCCTGAATATAAAGAGTGTGATTGTGTTCGGCAGGATGGAGATTGTGGACGATATGGCGCAGATAGCGGATATTTCGGCCAGACTCAGCCGCAAGTTTACTTCTGATGAAGAATATATCCGAAAAGAAATAGAAAAATACGGTCCGGGCACATTGCTGTTAAAGCTGGTGCCGGAGCATGTCTGCGGAAAACGGGTAAAAGAATCGTAACAGAGGCGTAAGGAAACGGAGAGAGAATGGGAAGAGAAACGGAAGTGTCATGCCGGCAAAGAAAAAAGAGTTAAATTGGGACCGAAAACTGAATATACAGACCACCGGCCGGGATGATTCTGCGGCAGATGCTTATCATCATCCCTACGAGCCCACGCCTTATTCGGTGTTAGAAAGACTGGCAGAGAGCGGTTACATAGATCAGGACAATGTGGTGGTGGATTACGGCTGCGGTAAGGGAAGAGTGGGGTTCTTTCTCCATCATGTGCTGGGCTGTAGAACCATCGGTTTGGAATATGATGAGAGGATTTTTCTGCAGGCGGTGCAGAATAGTGATTCGTATAATGAAAGCGTGGGTGAAGGGCAGATATCTGGGCAGATAAAGGTAGCGCGTCCGTATGTCCGAATGGGTGGTGATGCGGAATCGCCGGTATCGTTTTTGTGTCAAAACGCCGCTGAATATGAGCCGACAGGTGCCGACTGTTTTTATTTTTTCAATCCTTTTTCTGTGGAAATCTTGCGGTCAGTATTGGCGAAAATTCTGGATTCCTACTATGAGGAGCCCAGGACCATGCGGTTATTTTTTTACTATCCGGATGATGAGTATGTGGCCTGTCTGATGACAGGCGGTGCCGGCACGGAGATGCTGGATTTTGTGGATGAGATTGATTGTCAGGACCTGTTCCCTGGAAAAGATAAGAGAGAGCGGATCCTGATTTTTGAGATTGGAGAGTGCAATTAATATGATCCGTGCAGTGATCTTTGATATGTTTGAGACGTTGATTACACATTTTGAAAGTCCTTTGTATTTCGGTGCACAGATGGCGGCGGATGCGGGGATTGCGGAAGCAGACTTTCAGGCGGTTTGGAGGCCGGCAGAGGATGACCGTACCCTTGGGAAGCTGACCCTGGAGGAACTGTTGGAGCGGGTCCTGAAAGAAAATCAGTGCTATTCGACGGACCTTTTGCAAAAGCTGGCAGACAAGCGAAGGGCTGCCAAGGAGGAGTGCTTCCGTCATCTCCACGGGGAGATTCTGCCTATGCTGGAGGCTTTAAAGGAGCAGGAGATTAAGATCGGACTTGTCAGCAACTGTTTTTCGGAAGAGGCAGAAGTGATCCGTAGAAGTGCCCTTTTTCCTTTTTTCGATGCGGCATGCCTCTCCTGCGAGCAGGGCTTGAAAAAGCCCGATCCGGAGATTTTCCGGCTATGTATGGACAAGCTGAACGTGGCTCCCGGTGAGTGCATTTATGTGGGAGACGGCGGCAGCAGAGAGCTGGAGACGGCCAGGGATCTGGGCATGAAGCCGGTGCAGGCGGCTTGGTATTTGAAGAAAGATTCCTTGCAGCCCGCAGGAAGAATGCCGGAATTTATCCAGGCGGAGAACCCTCTGGAAGTGCTGCGGTATGTGAAGTGGTATGATGCCTGCGGAAATGATACCGATGAAAAGGGCGCTGGTGAAAAGGACAGCGGAAAAGAAGACGGAAAAAAAGCTGGGCGCGGGATGAAGTGCCAAGAAGCGGCAGGCCGGATTGCAAGAATCATTCAGATGGAAAATATTCTGGACGAGATCCTTCTGGCACTGGAGAACTGCGCGGAGGCCATAAAAGAGGACGCTGCCCTGGGAGAGAAGATGGACACTCTTTTCAATTATTACGAGGGTGGTCTGTGGCTGCAGGATTATGAGGCGGATGAGGCCGGAGAATTGCCCCGGGATTTAAAGCGGGGCGTATTGGCGCAGGATACGCTCTATAATCTTTGGATTCGTGTGGATCAGATAAGGGGATTATTGTAAGTTTGTCGTAACAGCAGGGTTACCGTCGAAAAAACGCTATCCTTTCCTTAATTTTAAGAATAAAACCATTGATTTTTCTGCCGGTACTCGGTATTATGATTATATTAGGGTTACTTTGCATATTATGGTCGGATGTCAGCGGAATGTCCGGTTTTCGATAAAGGAGTTTTGGTAGAATGATTAATTTTGAAGAAGAACTGAAGAAATTTTATCCCAGCCTTGAGGTGGAAGATGCAGCAGACGCTATTTACAATCAGGATCTGACTGATGTGGCCGATCTGCTGATAAAGATGGTGCAGGAAGCAGATGTAAAGACAGGCAAGCAGTAGGAGGAAAGGTATGTTTTGTTATAATTGCGGCTGCCGTTTGTCTGAGCATGATTTTTGTACCGCCTGTGGTGCTGATGTTTCCCTGTACAAGAGGATCATCGCAGTATCCAACAGATTTTATAATGAGGGTTTGGAGAAGGCCGGCGTGAGAGATCTGACCGGTGCTATCAACAGCCTGCGGCAGAGTTTAAAGTTTAATAAGAATAATATTGAGGCCAGAAACCTCCTGGGTCTGGTCTATTTTGAGATGGGCGAAGTAGTTGCTGCTCTCAGTGAGTGGGTTATCAGTAAAAATCTGCGCCCGGAGAAAAATATTGCAGATGATTATATTGATATGCTGCAGTCCAACGCAGGTCGTCTGGATTCCATCAATCAGACCATCAAGAAATACAATCAGGCCCTTGGCTATTGTCTTCAGGACAGCAAGGATCTGGCGGTGATCCAGTTAAAGAAGGTGCTTTCCCTGAATCCCAAGTTTATCAGGGCGCATCAGCTTCTGGCGCTGCTCTATATGGACAGCGAGGATTGGGAGCGCGCCAAGAGAGAACTGAGAAAGTGCATGGAGATTGACCGCAACAATACACTGACCCTTCGTTATATGAAGGAAGTGGAGCGCATGCTGGCCCCTGATGAGGCTGTAAAACAGCCTTCCAGGCGCAAGAAAGAGGAGGCTGTGCGCTATCAGAGCGACAATGAGATCATCATTCAGCCCCTGAATGTAAAAGAGCAGAAGAGCGGCGGAGCATCTACTTTGCTGAATCTGGGCATCGGTCTGGTGATCGGTCTGGCAGCAATGTACTTCTTGGTAGTGCCGGCTGCAGTATCCAATGCCAGAAATGAGGCGCAGGCGTCCATGGCTGAGATCGGCAATCAGCTGGATGCCAAGACTTCCCGTGTGCAGGAACTGGAAACACAAGTTGGCAAGCTGCAGACAGAGATTGACGGGTTGAATCAGGAACTGGAAGGCTATGTGGGTACCGAAGGTACACTGCAGACCATTGAAAGCCTGCTGAAAGCAGCCAATGCTTATCTGGAGACCAAGGATGTTTACCAAACCGCAGAAAGTCTGGAGGCCATTGCGGCTACAGTCAATGTGGAGGAGACTTCCGAGGCTTTCAGTAATTTGTATCACAGCCTGAAAAAGTCCATCGGACCACAGTTGTCGGCGGATTATTATCAGGAAGGCTATGAGGCATACCGCACAGAGGATTACGCAACCGCCATCGAGAAGCTGACCAAGGCTTTCGAATATGACGAGACCAATATGGAAGCCTTGTATCAGTTGGGTCATTCTTACCGCAAGAGTGATGAAAAGGCCAAGGCAATCGAGACCTACCAGAAGGTAGTGGACCTGTTCCCTGAAACAGAGCGTGCCCGCAAAGCGCAAGGTTATATAGACGATTTGCAGTAATAGGATTTCTAAATAAGTAACATACAAATGAGAAGAACTTGCAGAATATTTCTGCAGGTTCTTTTGTTTTTTATTCGACAAATATCGCGACACCGGGTCGCCAGGCCGGGTACGCAAAGAAAGAGAGGATATTATATGGAAGAATTTCGGGTCATTGATAATTGCCTGATGATCAGGCTGCCGGAAGAGGTGGACCATCATCGGAGTGCGTACATAGGAGAAAAAGCAGACCGGTTTATTCTGAATAAAGAAGTGAAGCATGTAGTGTTTGATTTTGGAGATACCAAGTTTATGGACTCCTCGGGGATTGGTATTATCGTAGGGCGTTACAAGAAGATATCCTGCTTTGGGGGCCGGGTCTATATCATTCATGCGGACAAGCAGATCCGCAGGATCCTGCGGATGTCAGGGCTGGAACAGATTGTAGAAATAATGGAAAGGCAGGAAAAGTGAGATGATTACAGGACAACTGTTGGAAAAAAATGTGAAAACGGATGCGGAAGAGGGTTTGAGGAAACTGCCGGAAATGGGCAAGAGACTGCGAAAAGTCTGGGAGGAAATGGAGAATGAGATGGAGATGATATTTGATGCTGTTTCCTATAATGAAAGTCTGGCAAGGACGGCGGTAGCTGCATTTATCACGCCGCTGAATCCCACACTGGACGAGATGGCAGATGTGAAAACCGCAGTTTCCGAGGCGGTGACCAACGCCATCATCCATGGGTATGGGAATGTGCAGGGATACTGCAGGCATGGAGAGACTTTGCCTTGTCATGAGGAAATTCTGCCCGGCAAGGTAACGCTCCGCTGCCGGCTGGAAAAAGGTATTTTGTATGTGGATGTGTCAGATCAGGGAAAGGGTATCGACGATATCGATCGGGCAATGGAGCCTTTTTACACCTCCAAGCCGGAATTGGAACGCTCCGGCATGGGATTTGCACTGATGGAAGCTTTCATGGATCATCTGGAGGTGGAAAGCAATCCGGGAGAGGGCACTTGTGTACATATGAAAAAGAAAATGTATACAGGCTCCTGGATGGACAGAGAGGACTAAAACATGGAGGAACTGTCAGTACTGATTGAAAAGTCACAGGCGGGAGATAAAACAGCAAGGGAAGTACTGATAGAGAAGAATTTAGGGTTGATTCATCACATTGTAAGGCGGTTCGCAGGCCGCGGGCATGATCTGGAGGATTTGTTTCAGGTGGGCTCTATCGGTCTCATGAAGGCCATCGATAAATTTGATTTGAGCCTCCAGGTCCGCTTTTCCACCTACGCTGTGCCTATGATAACGGGAGAAATCAAGCGCTTTCTTAGGGATGACGGCATGGTAAAGGTGTCCCGCACCATCAAAGAGAATGGTATGCTGATCAGGACTGCCAGGCAGAAGCTTCAGACGGCACTGAACAGGGAACCTACTCTGGAGGAACTGGGGCGGGAGACCGGACTTTCCAGAGAAGACATCGTGCTGGCTATGGAGGCCGGTGTAGAGGTGGAATCCATCTACAGCGCAGCTTACCAGGATGACGGCAGCGAAATTTACCTGGTGGACAAGGTGGTGCGGGGCGTTTCCGGATCCGTGGGTGCCAGCGCAGGCCACTATGGTGCCGTGAACACTGATGTGGAAAAGGAAGAATTGTTAAATCATCTGGTGATCAAGCAACTGCTGGACACGCTGGAAGCCAGAGAGCGACGGTTGATCCATATGCGTTATTTTCAAGGCAAGACCCAGTCCCAGGTGGCCCAGGTGCTGGGCATCAGTCAGGTGCAGGTCAGCAGGCTGGAGAAAAAAATCCTGCTGCAGCTGCGGCAGATGGTGTGAGATGAGAACGGCCGTGAAATGGTAATAGAAAAATAAAAAAGATTAATATTTCATAAAGAAATAAAAATCGACTTTTTTTTCCGTATACTTTCGTTTATCATAGAATGTGTAAGAGTCCTATTGATAAAGAAGTATACAATGTAAGGTCGGGATTTTGCGAAAGAGGATCCGGGAGAAATACGGAGGATTGGTTTTGCAGGAAACGAAGAACACATGAGGAGTGATTGAATGAAGAACAACAAAAGAATGTCTTATGCACTGGCCATTGCCGGGGCGTTGATGATATTGATTATGGGAATCCTGCTGACAGGGCTGGTGTACAAGGCAGTGACCGGAGGGTTTTCCAAAGATAAGGACAAAGCGGCGCTTTCCGGGCAGATAACAGGTCAAGACAGCGACGGTACGGAAGGCCAAAACGGCGACCTGATAGAGGACGAGGCGCTGGAACCGGGGAAAGAGACCTATACCCGGAAAGAGGTGGCAGAACTTTTGCAAGAGGCCCGTGAGAAAGCTGGTAAGGCGGGAACAGAAGGCATCCTGGAGGATATTAAGAGGGTGCTGTCCGGTGGAAGTATGACCATGGTGGAAATGCTGCGTCCCTATTATGAGGACGAGATTGTAGTGGTGAGCAGCGGCGCATTTCATTTTGTGCCCATCAACGAAGCTTTGAAGAAAAATGATTATAAGTCGGAGAATCTGAATATTTTGGAATCCGGCGAGATCCAGTATGTTGAGGATGGTCAGGTGACCTCCCACAAGGGCATTGATGTGTCCAAATTCCAGGGGGAGATTGACTGGGAGGCTGTGGCTGCGGACGGCGTGGAATTTGCCTTTATCAGAGTGGGCAACAGAGGTTACGGCGCAGAGGGTAAGCTTTTAGAGGATGACATGTTTGAGACCAATATAGAGGGCGCGCTGCAGGCCGGTATTAAGGTGGGTGTTTACTTCTACACCCAGGCTCTGAATGAGGAGGAAGTGCTGGCGGAGGCCCAACTGGTGCTTCAAAAGATTGCTCCTTACAAAGTAGAGTGCCCGGTGGTGTTTGACGTGGAGAAGGTAAGCGGTGCCAACGGACGTATGAATGCCTTGTCTGCCAAGGATCGAACCGATCTGACGCTGTTATTCTGCGAGACGATTAAGGAAGCTGGCTATGAGCCCATGATCTACTACAACATGGAGATGGGCACGTTGATGCTGGAGCTGGAGCGGCTGGAGGAGTATGAGAAGTGGTTTGCTTATTACAATCCGGATTTGTATTATCCTTATGATTATAAAATCTGGCAGTACAGTCACAGCGGCAAGGTGAATGGTATTAAGGGTGAAGTTGATATGAACATCAGCTTTGAACCGATATGGGAAGAGTAATTGTCAGAGATATACTCCCAGGTGATTTGCAAGTAAAGTGATAATAAAGAGTCTGTGTGTTCGCAAGATTGTGGACATGCGGACTCTTTGTTCATTTTGAAAGAATCTTCTTGCATAGAATGGCCGGTTTTGCAAAAACTATTTTCAGTGTATTAAGGAAAGGCGTGCTGAGGGGAGAATGAAAGTCCTATGAAATATTTCTTTTTGATATTTGGGGGTGTAAGTTTCGGTTTGCTGTCCGCAGCAGGAGTCTTTACGGTACTTACCGCTGTGGGGTTGGTCCCCCGGTTTGCGGGCAAGACCCACACCGCCCGGAAAATATTGCTCTTTGAAGAGATGGTGATCATAGGGACGATTCTGGGGTGTTTTGTCAGTATCTTCCCGGAATATTGTCAGGTGGGGGGGCTGTTGGAACGGGCTGGAACATTGATAGGGCAAACTGATGTGCAATGGGCAGCCGCGGTGAGCGGTCTGCAGCAGACGATTGGCGTGCTTTTGCAGGGAGGTTTCGGTCTCTTTGCAGGAATGTTCATCGGCTGTCTGGCTCTGGCTATTGCGGAAATGCTGGACAGTGTCCCTATTTTTGCCAGGCGGATCGGTTTCAGGCATGGCATTGGTCTGGCTATTTTCAGTGTGGCCATAGGAAAGCTGGTGGGGTCACTATGGTATTTCTGGGTAGAACTTCATCAGGTGATGGAGTAAGGTGTAAAGGCAGAATGGTACGTATCGTATGAGTGGCAAAGCAGCAGCTACTGCTATCCGGCGGCAGGCGCAGGAAGGCTGGATGTGAGGGAGAATAGGGCAGGTGAAATCGTGAAAAGTGCAACAGTATATTTCCGGTGCGAGCGCTATGTGGAGGTACAGACTGAGGATGTGTTTTTAAAGGACTTGGGCAGCTTACAGTGTACAGACCGAAACGTGGCGGCAAAATTAAAATCCCTGAAGGTGAAGCACTTCCCAAAAGATAAGCAAAAGCGGTGTGTGATCAGCAGTGTACGCCTGATCGCACTGATGGAGAAAATGTGTCCGGACATTCAGGTTCAGTGGCTGGGCGAGCCGGATGTGCTGGTGGAGTGGGGGGATGTGAACAAACATAAGGCCTGGCAGCAGTGGTGCAAGATAGTGCTGGTGTGCATGGTGAGCCTGTGTGGTACTGCTTTTACCATCATGGCTTACCACAACGATATCGGTATCAATGATATTTTTGAAGAAGTGTACCGTCTGGTGATGAACAGGGAACCTCAGGGACCCAATGTATTGGAGGTGTCCTATTCCATCGGTTTGGCACTGGGGATTATCGTTTTCTACAATCATATCGGCGGCAGAAGGCTGACCAAAGATCCAACCCCCATCGAGGTGGCCATGCACAATTACGAGTATGATGTGGATATGACACTGATTGAACTGGCGGATCGTGAAGGAGTGGAAGAAGATGTAACATGAGCAGTGCAAAGGGAGGACAAAACATGGACCAATGGAAACAAAAGGAATTTCAAAAATTAGTTAAGGATGTAACGCCCACACACAATCTGGGCCTGCAGATGCTGAAAGCATTCCTTGTAGGAGGATCCATCTGCACCTTGGGGCAGTTTATTTTAAATATAGCCGGGAATAACTTCGGTCTGGACAAGGAAGCGGCGGGCAGCTGGTGCTCCCTGATATTGGTATTGTTATCAGTGTTGCTCACCGGCCTGAATATTTATCCGGGGATTGCCAAGTGGGGCGGTGCCGGCGCGCTGGTGCCCATTACCGGCTTCGCCAACTCCGTGTCGGCCCCGGCCATTGAGTACCAGAAGGAGGGGCAGGTGTTCGGCATCGGATGTAAGATATTTACCATTGCCGGGCCCGTGATCCTCTACGGCATCCTGGCAAGCTGGGGGCTGGGAGTGGTCTATTGGATCGGGAAGATGATGGGTTTGATGTAGTGGTGTCGGGTGCGGACCGATCGAACTAAACAGAAGTCATAAACAGTGAAAAAATGGAAACGGCAAAAGTGGAAGTGCAAAATAAGGGAGAAGAATATGAAGGACAGAGAAAAATTGAGTGGTCAAAGTAACAGATGGAACATTGGAGCAGGAGGCGACCTTCCCATCGGTTTTGGTTTGTCCCTGGCGGTCAACGAAAAGGCCATGGCAGCATTTGCCGGCATGAATGATGAGCAAAAGCAGGCAACAGTGGAGAAAAGCCGCACCATGCACACCAGGGTGGATATGGAGAACTTTGTGAACAGTTTGGGTGAGTAAATCGATAGATGGTTTGTCTCCTTAGCTGTAAATTGAAAAAATAAATCAAATATTATATTTATAAGTTGACTCAGCTGTGATAAAGTAAAGATAAGAATAATATAACAAAGGAGACGATATCATGAAACAGTGGCAACTTTACACATCCAATGAACTGAAACCCCAGGGGTGGCTTAAGCGTCAGCTGGAGATCCAGGCTGAGGGATTAAGCGGCAACCTGGACAAAATGTGGCCGGATGTAAAGGACAGCGCCTGGATCGGCGGTGACCGGGAGGGCTGGGAGAGAGTACCTTATTGGCTGGACGGTTTCATTCCTCTTGCTTATTTGCTGGAAAATGAGGACATGATAAGCAGAGCCCGCAAATATATTGACGCAATCATTGCTGGACAAAAGGAAGACGGCTGGATCTGCCCCTGCAGGGAAGATGAAATAGAAAAGTACGATACCTGGGCGGTACAGCTGATCACCAAAGTCTTGGTGGTTTATTATGAGTGCTCAAAGGATGAAAGGATTCCCGGTGTTGTGTATAATGCGCTTAAGAATTACTATGAGCTGCTCAAAGCCGAGAAGATCCGACTGTTCGATTGGGGAAAGTTCCGCTGGTTCGAGGCTTTTATCGCAATCAATTTTACATATGAAAGATATCAGGAGAATTGGCTTCTGGAATTGGCCAAGCTTATGAGGGAGCAGGGAGCAAATTATAATGATTATATTGAGTCCTGGAAGCGCCCTTTAAATAAGTGGACATTCTATACCCACATTGTAAATCTCGGCATGATGCTGAAGACCGAAGCGGTTAGCTGTGATCTGTTGGGAGAGGAATATACAGACAATGCAGAGTTTCTGCGAAGCATCCTGGAAAAATATAACGGAACCGTTTATGAGAGCTTCACCGGAGATGAGTGCCTTTCCGGCCTGAGTCCCGTCCAGGGAACGGAGCTTTGTGCCATCGTGGAGCAGATGTATTCTTATGAACTCTTATACGCGTACACCGGCGACAGCAAGTGGGCTGAGCGCCTGGAAGTGCTGGCTTTCAATGCGCTCCCGGCTACTATCAGTGACGATATGTGGGTGCATCAGTACGTGCAGTTGAGCAATCAGATTGCCTGTCAGCGTTTTCCGGGCCGTTCCCAGTTCAGAACCAATGGACCGGACGCCCACATGTTTGGTCTGGAGCCTAATTTCGGCTGCTGCACCGCCAACTTTAATCAGGGCTGGCCTAAATTCGCCCTTTCAGCGTTTATGCACAATGAAGATACCATTATAAACTCCGTGATGCTTCCTTCTGAGTTGAAGACAGAGGGCGTGAATATCCTGCTGGAGACCAATTATCCTTTTGAAAACGCGATGACATATAAGATCAATGCGGAGAAAGAGTTTTCTTTCAAAGTCCGTGTTCCTTCTTTTGCACAGAAGCTTACTATAACGAGCAAGGGAGCAGGCTGTGAAAAGGATATGACAAGAGATATGACAAGGGAAAGCGAAAAGGCTGCAGGAGAGCTTACTTTTGAAATTAAGGCCGGTGAAACTGAGATTCACATTGCTTTTGAGACCGTGCCATATTTCCGAAAGAGACCTCATGAATTGAATGCAGTACAGTGGGGTTCCCTGCTATTTTCTGTTCCTGTTAGCTTCGACAAGAAAATTATTGAGTATGAAAGAGATGGCGTGGAGAGAAAATTCCCTTACTGCGATTATGAGTTTATTCCTACCTCTGATTGGAATTATGCTTATTGCAGTGAAGAGCTGGAAGTGTGCCGGAAGGGCGTCGGTACTGTTCCTTTCTCAGGAACCAATCCTCCTGTGGTCGTAAAGACCAAAGTCCAAAAGATTGACTGGGGTCTGGCAGATGGTTTTGATACTGTTTGCGCGAAGAAACCGGAGTCTACAGAACCGATTTCTGAGATGATGGAGATGGAGCTTCATCCTTATGGCTGCGCGAAGCTTAGGATGACGGAGCTGCCGAAGCTGTAATCGTATAAAATAAATAGTGTATGTTGAAATAAGGAGCAGCAGGTGCTGCTCCTTATTGATTTAAGTGTCGATAAAACGTCGATTGACGTCCCCTGCTTAAGGGACTACAATAATCGTGTACATGTGCAACTGGCATCTTGATATCAATGAGGGCAAACATATGAATACACAAAAGCTGGCTTCCTGTATAGCGGAATATCGAAAAAAATCAGGCATGACACAACGTGAATTTGCAGACCATTTAGGGGTTACTGCCAAGGCTGTATCCAAGTGGGAGACGGGAGTGAATGTCCCGGACGTTTCTTTGTTGGCAATGATCATTCGTACTCTGGGGATTCCTGTGGAAATATTATTAGAAGATGAGCCTGATTCGGAGCAGGAATTTTTCAGCAGTTTGTTGTTAAACCCTACTTATCCGAAGGAGAATCTTATGAATACCAATCAAGCCTTTGAAACAATTCAGATCAATCTGGATGGAAGCGGTCCGTTGTCTCCCTATGTCTTCGGACATAACCTGGAGCATACCAGAGCAAGTATCCACACAGGATTAAGTGCCCAGATGCTGCGCAACCGGAAATTTGCAGGAAAACCTGCAAAAAATGACGGATGCCCAGCTTTTTGGTTTCCTGTTGGCGGAAAAGATGTATTTTTAGACTTGTATATGGCCCACCAGGAAAAGAGCTATACCAAACATGCTGTCGGTAATAAAATGCGCCGCTGGAGCGAGATCCAGTGCCTGGGAGTACAAAATTTATTTGGTGAAAAGCTTTGCGGTATCGGACAATCAGGAATTGTTTTAACCAAGAATACAACTTATGAGCTCAGAACGGTTACCCGGTGTGACCGGGAGGCGGAAATTTGTGTCAGATTGCAGGATGCCGCCGGCAATGAAATATATGCAGAGGAAAAGCTTTCCCTGGTGCCCGGCGACTGGCAGGTTTGTGAGTTTACATTAACTTCCGGGCAGGATGTGGCAGATGCCTGCGTTACATTCGCTTTTAAAGAGAAGACAAGAGTACTGTTTGGCGCCCTGTCAATGATGCATGCGGATCATTTTCACGGTATGCGCACGGACGTTATTGCGCATCTGAAAGAGATGGGTGTAAGTGTTCTGCGCTGGCCCGGTGGTAATTTTGCCGGGGAGTATCGTTGGCAGGATGGTCTTCTTCCCGTTGACATGCGTGCGCCTTTGCAGGCTTATATGGAGATGGAGACACAGACCTACAGCAACGGTTATGATTTCCACGAAATCGGTACCGACGAGTTTATTGCGCTGTGTAAGGAAATTGGTGCAGAACCTTATATTACCATCAATGCTGTGTGGAATACCTCCGAAGAAAACGCTGCCTGGGTAGAATACTGCAACGGCTCTGAAGAAACCGAATATGGCAAGATCCGCGCGGAGCGTGGTCATAAAGAACCTTACAACGTAAAATTCTGGGCGCTCGGAAACGAGATGGGCTTTGGGCATATGGAAGGCCCTAAGACGCCGGAACAGTATGTGGCTCTGGTAAGACCTCATGCAAAGGCCATGCTTGCAGTGTCCCCTGATATCCAGCTGTTTGTATCAGGTCCTTATCCCAATGCCAACTGGGTAGAGCATGCGGCAATTCCCTTGTCCGATCAGGCAAGCTTCGTTTCGCTTCATCATTATGAGGAGGTATACAGAGATTATACTACCCCGGAAGCCATCGAAGAAACCTGCCGTCAGCTCCTCGGCAAGCCCAAAGGGGTGCAGGAGATGATAAGGGAAATGAGAGGATTAATGGGTGACAATGCCCATATCGCTTACGATGAGTGGAACTGCTGGTATGCATGGCACCGTGCCTCTAATGTGCTGGATGGTATTTTTGCTGCCAAGATGCTGCATATGTTTATGTATGAATCCCAGACCTCCGATGTGCCTATCTGCTGCTATTTCCAGCCCGTTGGAGAAGGTGCGATAGAGGTTGATCCTACAGAGAGCAGACTGACTGCCATTGGCCAGGTATTTGCCCTGTTAAAAGATCACATGGGCGGCAATCTTTGTCAGATGGTTTCTATGGGGGAATTTAATAGTGCAGCAACCATCAAAGACGAAATCCTGACGGTTACGCTGATCAATACGGATTTGTATGATGCTAAGCCGGCAGTGATCAATATAGAGGGCAAAGTTTGCAGTGCAGAGATTTTGGAATCGGAAAGCGTACTTCCCTATACTTATTTTACAAAGAGAGATCTGGCAACAACTTCTGAAAATGGTCTGTTAAAGGCAGTATTGCCGCCGCACAGTGTTGCGAAGATTTGTGTGGCTGTGGTATAATCTAAACAGCATCAAAGAAAATCAAGCGACGCAAAGCGGCATTTGATTTTCTGATGCGTTTAACGAGCAAACCGTCTGCGAAGCAGGCAGTGAGTGCGAAGCACGAGTTTGCGAGTCTACGGAGAAGGAAGCAAACGCAAGAGTGCGAAGCACGAGTTTGCGAGTCTGTTAATCAATTCATACAAAAGAGGGAGAATAACATGACCAAAAAAGAATTAGCAATCAGTCTGCATGATAGAGGATTTAACTGTGCACAGTCCGTTGCCTGCGCTTTTGCAGAGGAGATCGGTGTGGCAGAAGAGGTTCTGTTTGCGGCAAATGAAGGCTTTGGCCTTGGTATGGGTGCCATGGCGGGTACCTGCGGTGCTGTTTCCGGCGCCATCATGCTGGCCGGTTTTAAGAACAGCTGCGCAGATCCTGCACAGCCCAGAACAAAGGCGTCCACCTACAAGCTGGCAGCAGAGATCACCAAGCAGTTCGCGGAGCAGAACGGTTCCCTGGTTTGCCGCGAGATTAAGGGTGTTGACACCGGTAAGGTGCTGAGAAGCTGCCCTGACTGCATTATGGATGCAGTAGAGATCGCAGAGAAAGTGCTGGGACTGTAAGAGTTATTGCAAATGAGCGAAGGCTGCTGAAAAAAGTCATAAAGAAATGCTACGGTGATACCCTAAAAGGTAACATCGTAGCATTTTTGTTGTTTTATACACCTTTGCGGTAGAGCATATAAGAGTAGACAAACGGCACCAATACCATCAAAAGAGCGGTGGGAAGGATGATCCAGGTAAGGCTGAAGAAACCTGTAAACAGGATGATAAGGCCGCATACCACCCAGAGCCTTCCGGCCAGACGGTGGGTTCTGTTCCAGTTTTCTTCACTGTCCAGAGTCCAGGGAACCTTGATGCCGATGGTGTAGTTTTGCTTGCATTTGGGCAGGTAATTGCCGATGATGGTAAACAGAAGACCCAGGATCACGGGCAATACCATTTCTATCCTGACTTCTTTGCCCAGAGCAGCTGCGTAAGTGAGTGCATGCATTACAACGGACAAAACAGGGATGAACCAAAAGATCATGTGCAGGATCTTTTCGGGATGAGCAGCTTTTTTGGGATCAGCTGAGGTGGCAATTACACAAAGCCATTGAGCACCCAAAAGAATCAGGGGCAGGCAAAATACAGCAAAGGGTTTGCTGCTCCAGCCGTCGATCTCACCTGCAGCGTTCCAATGGGTAGGCATTTGCTCGGGAAGCTGATTCCAGAGAAAAAGGCCTGCCAATATGGGAAGCAGAGTGATGAGGGAGGTAATAATCAATATTTTCAGATTTTTCTTAATCATTTTTCTTCTCCTTTCAGGCCCTTGAGCCACAGCAAAACTTCCTCTAAAACGGAAGCGTTCAGTTCATAAAAAATAAATTTGCCCTCTTTGGTATCACGGATCAAATCTGCTTCCTTCAGCACGGAAAGGTGTTTGGAAACAGCAGCGCCGCTGACTGGGAACTTTTCTGAGATCTCACCGGCAGAAAGCCGGCCGGATTTCAGTTGTTCCAAGATTTCCCGGCGGATAGGATCGGACAGGGCTTTTAATGTGTTTTGTATTCCCATAATAGGACCCTCCTTCATTTAACCTTTTGGTTAAATATAGAATAACATAACAAAAAGTACCTGTCAATGCATATTTAACCATTTGGTTAAATGTATGCTGGCAGGTACTGATTGTGCTAAATATTATTCGTTTCCAGTTTTTGAAAAATATCTCTTCATAAACAGCAGCAGGAAAGTGCCCAGGATGGGGAAGAATGCTGCGGTGAACATGCCGGTTTTCATACCCAACTGTTCTGTGGTTAGGGCGAGTGCGGGGGCCATTTCAGCGGCCCAGCTGCTGGCAGCCACTTTGTCTACGATAATGCCCAGCATCTGAGGTGCCAGGGAGGCACCGAAATCACCGCCTGCAGCCATCAGTGCGTAAGCAGCCACGCCCACATGGGGAATCTTTTCTTCCATCAGGATTAAAGTACCGGGCCACAGCATGGAGGTGAAGCATCCGGTGAAGATACAGGCCAGGAATCCGAGAAGCGTATTCCGGGAAAGGCCGATCACCAGGTAGCAGCTGGCTGCGCCGATCATGCCTACCAGCAGTACATTGGAAATATTGCCGCCTTTCTTGCCGTACCAGGTTCTGACTGCACCCAGAAGGATGGCAAATAGTGCCATGCCGAAAATGTCGCCCATGGCCTTGGGAATCTGCAAAGCGTTTTCCATGTAACCGGAGATCCAGTTGGACATGGTGTTCTCCGCGCAGCTGCCCAGGAAGATGCAGGCGATGCAAAGGGCCAGGCCGATATTTTTCTTCGCAGAAACGGAAGAACCCACCGCGTGGGAAAGATTCATCTCGGGCATGGGGGAGGTGGCAAAAAGGTAAGAAGCCACCAGAGGGAACAGCGCCAGCAGGACCACCAGGAACATCCAGTTCTCACGGCCGAAAATGCTTAAGAATACGGTACTGATCACTACCATGACCAGTACGCCCCAAGCATATAAGGAATGCAGCATGCTCATATCCTTTTCGGGATGTTTGGAAGGGATAGCTGCCACAAGAGGACTTAGCAGCACTTCACTTAAACCTGCGGATACAGAAAATATAATGGTACCCACTACCAATCCCAGATAAGCAATATTAGGGAAAAAGGACGGGATCAGCGCGTAGATCAAAAGGCCTATAGAGGTCAAAAGAGGCATGATCTTTACAGTAGTATGTATGTTAAAATATTTCGCAAAGAAGCTGAAGATCAGGTCAATGGTCAGCTGGGTACAGAAATTGATCAATACCAGGGTACCCAGTAATGTATAGGAAATACCGTACATTTCCCGAAAAGTCACAAACAGAATGGGGGGCACACTGAATACGGACGCCATGGAAAGGTAGGCGTAAAAACAGGACAAGCGGGTCCTATTGAAATTAGGGGATTTTGCAGTCATTTTTTTCTCCAATCTTGTTTTAAGCATAAATGTTACTATACAAAGTTACCATACAAAAAATGGAAAGTAAATCCCTAAGTGTTGTGTGCAGTGTGTTTGCGAATTTGCGAGCAATAGATAATTTTAAGGAGCTACTATTTTTGGCGACTTGATTATGTTATAATTAGTCAGACAAACATGAATTGATCGCACAAATTTATTGTAAAAAATTATTGTACTACAAAAGTAGACTGTTCATTGACAAAAGTGGACTTCTGTGTCTAAAAGTATTGCCAGCTCAGAATCATTCTTCCGAGCTGGCTTTTTTCTTCTTGACGAACTTTGGTTCCTCGCTCAGTACCCTCTTTGAAAATGTGTCTCTGTTTTCTAAATCCCCATTTATATATTTTTGCAATAGTGTAAATGGAAGTGTAATAGACTAGACAAGTGACTATAAATATAGTAAAATAGAATTGTCAGAAAATACAACAATATGATGAATATAACAGAAAAGAGGATTTATGGAACGATTTTATGAAGATGAAAAGAATTTAACTGCTAGTGAGACTACAATTATGAAAGCTATTTGGGATGAAGAGTCTGACATTTCCATTCCTGATTTAATTGAAAAATTACGTGTGGTATATGGGAAAGACTATGCCAGAACTACAGTAGGGACTTTTTTGCTGAAATTATCGGAGAAAGGTTTTGTCAAGACATATCGTAAAGGGAAAATATCTTTTGCGCATGCGGTCAAAAATGAGGAGGAGTACAAGACAAAGTTGTTGTGCGAGGAGACTGATTTCTGGTTTAAGGGAAGTGTGTCAGCACTGATTTCTGCGCTGTGCAGTGAAAAAAAATTAACCAAAGAAGAAATTTGCGAGATAAGGAGTATGCTTGATGACACCGGGGTTTAGTACGGTACAAATGACACCTAATGTATTATTGATTAATTTAGCTATGTTATTTTTTACTACTACACTTGTTGGTGGTATCATGACAGTATTATGGCAAGGAATTGGTAAATTGTTGGAAAGAGTCGGATTTATCAATATTACCTTTGAATTGCTGAAAATGGCTGCATTCTTTTACTGCTTTCCAATGGTCTATGTGTTTTTGAAAATATTTGAGAAAGAACTGGGTAGAGGATATTTGTTTGGTCCAACAGAAATAATCCTTTCCATTTCGAAAGTTTTTTTACTGACATATTGTTTGGGAATACTGATCATGCTGGCTTATATACTGCATGCTACCATAAAACTTAAGAAAAAATATGCGGATTTGTTTCCCTGTGATAAGAAGACACAAGAAATATTTGATGATGTATTAAAGGCACTTAATGAAAGAAAGAATAACAGGTTTTCCAAATTGCAGCTACGGCAGTCTTATCGAGCATCGGTACCTTGTATCACAGGGATTCTGCACCCGACTATTATATTGCCGGTTGTAAAGTATTCTGAAGAAGAATTAACGTATATTCTGATGCATGAAGCGATGCACTATAAGCAGAACGATGTTTTGTTAAAAAGAGTAGCAATTTTGGTATGTGCTTTTCATTTTTATAATCCCTTAGCATGGATGCTTCTAGTAAACATTCAAAAGTGTAGTGAATATGCCTGCGATGATAAAGTCTGTCGGCATAAGAGGAATATACAGGAGTATTTCGAAGTGTTGATGAGTGTTGCAGCGGGAGAAAGGATGCATTCCCGATTCGCTTCCCATTTGGTAGAAGACCGGCACGAACTGGTTAAAAGGGCAAATAAAGTAAAAAAACTATATGGGAAGAAGTGCTCAAAAGTAAGTGCTGCCATCATCCTGTGTGGTGCATTTATCTTGAGTTCTATGACCGTGTGCGTAACAACACTGGTGAGTGCAGAGCAGTATATACTATTAAAACGTAAGACGGTAGTGGAGATTGAAGTAGAACATATAGATTATGAGGAATATGCGGAAATTGGGGATGCGGAAGATATACAGGTTGTCGAAGGGGAAGTAGAACGTTTTCACGGTTGTCAGTACAGCATAAATTGGAAAATGGACGGGAAGACACAAAAAATAACTCCTATTATGAAGTGTAATCAGAATGATTTGATGCCATTATCTATAGATGTAGTGCCAAATGATGTAAATATCAAGATGGGTATCAAAGATTTTTCCGGTAAAAAGTGTTACGTAACTGGTAACGGTAACGTGGAGAAGGTCTTTGTAGTAGATGATGCTAATGATTATTGTTTCTTTGTAGAGAATAACAGTGACGCGATAATAACAGTAACCGGTGGCTATTTGTCACCAGATGAATGAAACATGTTACAGAATTGGATATTTATGAGGTGTATCTTAAGTATTCATTTCCTAAATTTGGAGCTTGTCTATAAGCAGTAGGAGGTGCTACTAACAAAGAAGACGTTATATTACTTGAAGTATCAGATAGTCAAAAGAAGTATGTCATTTTAAACTGTAAATACGACATTTTGCCCCGTTAAAATGACGTTTAACGGAATATTTTTTTTCAATTTCTTTTGGATAGGTATAATATAATTGTAAAAGATGAAATTGCATTGAGAGGAGTGATGTGTATGAAGAAGAATTATAAATGGATACTTATTTTATTAGCCGCTGTTTTTGTGGTTGGTGGATTTGTTTTGGTGTTGAAAGGCGAAAAAGATCGCGAACTTATATTAGCGGATTTTAAGTATGGTGAGGAATATCAGTTTGGTGCGCTTGATTGGAACACACCATTAGAAAAAGTTGAGGATTTTTTGGACTGTTCATTAGAAATAGAACCTGCTATGACACCTGCCCCTGCAGGATATGCTTTTTATCGTTTTGTTGATACAACATATGTTTTAGACGGAAATATTACCAATGCATTTGTTGAATTCTATGAAGATGGTTTATCAATGATAGAGTTTTACGTTAAACCTGAGAATACGAACACTTTTCTGGAAGAAATTGTCGTGGTGTGCCGGGAAAATTTCGGACAGGAAACTCGTTTTATGGAAAACAATGGTTTTGTTGGCTATCAGTGGAAAACAGATAAGTCAATGCTTCAGATTGACTGCTCTGATTCAACAATTCACATTTCTGTCGGAACACTTGAGATATACTGAATCTAAGAATCCTTTATTTGACGAAGAAACACAGATGATTTCAGAACATGTTGCGAAAGTGAAAGAAATATTTAAGGGACATGAGTATCTTTTTTTGAAAAGTTGTTATGGAATATTAGACGAATTGTTTATAAAGCTTGAAGTTGCATTAATGAACATTTAAGGATTTGCGCAACTCACATCGGGGAGGGAAATAAATGAAAAAAAAGATTATTGCATTTTCGATAACGGTCGTTGTATTGATTATTTGTATCTATAGGATAGCGGATAGGATTGATAAGGAAGAAATTCCACGCTCTTTTGAGCCAAGTACAGCTCCTGGCATTGAGTGGATAAAGGTCGAGAAGGGTTTGGAAAAATATGATTATGCATATTACGGCGGAACATGGATGACTCTAGAGGATGTGCTTAAGGTATCGAAAAAGGGAATAAATCTTACCGGGCGAGATTTATGGAAATATAATTTTTACGAGGATCTGACAGGGAGTTATCAGAGAATTTATCCGATCGCAGATTTGGATATGTTGTTCGAGCTTCGTGTGGGCTGGGATATAGATAAAAAAGAAAGGTTCTCAATGGCTAAGGATCCGGTGGATGAACTGACCGCCTCAGTAGCAATACTGATTGCCAAGAATGGACTGAATACGCAGGTGGATTTCTTGAATGGGGATGTAGAAGCCTATATAGAGGAACAGCAAGATAATCCGGCATACAACACCTTTACATTTGCTTATTATCCGATAGAAGTAGAAGGTACTTCTGAGACTATTGAAAAATTTGCTTCACTTTGGGAAGAGAGTGAGACATACATAATCAGTAATGCTGATGTGAGTACGGGAATAAAGCTGGACAATATAGATGAAATGTATACTTTTTCAGAAGTAATGCAAAATGAATTGAAGTACACAGACAAAGCGATACCGGAAAATGTTTTCCTGAAATTAGGTCAAAATTTGGATAAACGGAACGCAGAACCTACTTTTCTTTTATATCTTTCCGCGGGAAATACGGCTAATAAATATAGTGTTTCTAAGGTGGAAAAACATGGTAAGGATTTGCATATTTCCATAAAGTCTGAGGCTAGGAGTAACCAAGATGTGATAATGGATGGTTGTTTAATAGGATTACAAATTGTAAAGGATGGTCAGGAACCCTCTACGATAAAAGATGTGTCAAGGATACATCTGGAAGTGATGGAGTAATCGATATATGCTGGTTGCAAATGGGAAGCAGAAAGTACTGTGTTACAGGTTAGTTCAGATGGCACTCGTGTTACCGTTTCAGTGGGCCTTAGACCAATGTTTCAAACCAATTAAATGCTGTATAACTTCAGGAGGTTTTTATACCTCCTGAAGTAGTTTAGTAATGTTGATTACTCCATGTGTAAATGCGAGGAGAAAAAGCATAAACATTTATATTTGGTACAAGGAATCATTAAGTGTATTGGAGATGGGGAAATATTTAATTAATGATATTCTCGATTTAATTTGTACCTCTTTGATCTACTATTCAATTCTTAGGTGGAGTGTCTGTTTTGATGGATTTATGAAGGAGATATTGAAATGTTCCGAAATTTACTTCCCCTGGCCTTTCAGGGAGCACTACAAAAATACGAGGCAGTATTCTGATCTTCCTGGTCCTGTTCATTTCGTTTTCATCAGTGATCGTGGCTATTTCTCTGGTGGGTAGTATAAACAAGACAAATGCAGAGTTTCGGCGGGATACCTACGGTGAGTGGTATTTTGCAATTCCCTCCGGTATAGAAAGAGATGCGGCATGGTTGGAAAAACAGACATATATTGAAAAAATCGGTGTGGCGGGAAATTACGGAACCATCAATACCATGGCCGGAAAGGCTGCATTTGGCACCATCGACAGCAACCTGATCGATATCGGTCGTATCAAGTTGGATATGGGAAGTTTTCCTGTGACGGATGATGAAATTGCCATGGAGGCAGATATCCTGAATGCTCTGGGATACAACTATGAGTTGGGGCAGGAGATCACTCTACGGATTGAAATCCCCTATGAGGGCCAGGTGATCCCGGTGGACTGGAAGTTTCGCTTAAGCGGCGTCATCCATGAATACAGTAATCTGTGGGTTTTAAACCGAAATTTTGACAACCGTCTGCTGGTCAGCGCTATGGTGACAGAAAACGCAGCGGAACAGGTCCTGGAGAGTGCAAGGCAGTACATAACTGACCCGCAAAACAGGGAACTGGTGGCCTCGCTTCCCCAATATTTCCTGTCTGTGGAAGAAGAGAACAGAGAGGAGGGCTTACGATTTATAAATGGCTGGCTGGAATACACTCGGCCCCTCGATCAGGTGTGTGAGAATATTGTAGCCTATCCCAATACGAAAACACGGGATTACAACAGTCTTTATGTGTGTATGATCGCTGTTGTGACAATGATAGCAGTCTTGTGCGCATATATTATGCAGATGTCCAATGAAATCCACAGTTATGCAGTGCTCCGGAGTATTGGTATTACAAAGATGCAGATGGCGCAGCTTTTGCTTTTGGAAACGCTGTTGTTGGTTCTGCCTGCCATTGTATTCGGTATTCCTTTCGGTGCGGGTCTGACCTGGGTAGCCCTGCGGATGCTTTTGTATTCCGGAAGTGTTCCCATTCAGGTGTCGATTCCGATTGGTGCACTGCTGGCCGTGGTGGGGCTGTGGATTACTGCAGTGATCATCTCCAGGCTGATTATGTTTACTGTAACGGTAAATATGCCGCTGACAGGACGGATGCAGCTGCAGAGTCGTAAGTCCCGCAGAGCTACCAGAATACGTAGCGTGATGATCATTTTGCTCTTGAGCGCATTGAGCTTTGTTGTGATCTTTACGGACATAGAATCTGTGAGACCTGCGTATTTGCGAAAATACTGGAGCCTTAACTATGATTATCTAGTTAATGAATTGGGAGGCGTCAGCGTGCTTCCCATCAGGAAAGCAGAAATGATCAAACAGCTTCCCGGAATTTTACGGGTGGACGGTTATGGCGAAATGTATATTGGACTTTCCTTTGACGGAGTGGAAGAACAGACAGTTTATATCTATGCCATTGACGAGGAGGGGTGGACAGAAAGCCTTGATTTTAGCGGAATCAAAGAGGATTTCCACGATGGAAAGCTTGTTTTGATGTGTTTCCCGGAAGAAACGGAGGAGAAATACATCTTGCCAAAAGGCCGGATCACTCTGCGAGTCTATGAAGATTGTGAAGAGTGCATCACGAAAGCAGAAGCCTGTGGAGAGTGCATCGCTGAAGATGAGACGGATGTAGTGATTGTAGAAACACCGGCGTATGCTATAAATCAAGGTCTGGTTGCTTTTTGGGGTCCGTACACCATTTTCTGTTCGAAAAGTTATTTAAAACAACTGTTGGCATCCATGGAGCCGGGGAGACGATGGGACAAATATATCTCCGGAGGAGAATTTGGTTATGACTGGGCCCACGTCTTTGTAGATCTGAATTCTGATTCTCTGTCTACGGATGTCGCAATGGCAGATCTGAGCAAAGAGAATAACATGGGATTCCTTAACTTCAGACAGAAAAACCAGGCGCTGGAACAGTCAGTAGTCCAGACACTGGTCTTTCTGTATTCTGCCGGCATCTGCATTGGACTGGTGATACTGCTGATCCTGGCAAGCATCATGTCTTTGGAGGCAGAGCAGGAAGGGCAAAAGTATAAAATTTGGCGAGCCATTGGTATGTCGAAGCGGCAGATGCGCCGCAGGAGATTGCGAGAAGCATTTCTAAGAGGTTTGACAGCGGTGATTTCGGGCTGGTTGCTATATAGTGGATATTGTGTTCTGGGTCAGCTGACAGAGGAGATTGGGCTGAAAGAAGCGGTATCTGAAGCTGTGGCCACATTGGAGCGTAACGGTTGTGATTGGGAACATTTTTGGATACTCTCCGGTGGCATCATTTCGCTGGTCATGATGCTGCTTGCAAAGGGAAAGAGCGGGAAAGGAGATGCGGTGTTATGAGTATCATCTTATCTGCAAGGGATATCTATAAAGTATATAAGACATCTTCGGGAGATGTACCAGCACTGAATGGTGTCAGCTGTGATTTCGAAAAGGGGCTGTTTTACGCAATCATTGGCCGAAGCGGCTCCGGGAAGTCTACGATTTTGCACATCCTGGGTGGTCTGGACCGGCCTACCAGCGGACAAGTGCTGATCGAAGGGAAAGACATATGTGCCATGAACGACGAGCAGATGGCCACCTTTAGACGCAGGCATATGGGGTTCGTGTTCCAGCAGTACAATCTGCTGGACGAATACAATGTTAAAAACAACATCTGTATGCCCCTGAAACTGGACGGCCGAAAGCCTGATCCAAAGTTTTATACAGAAGTGATCGAGACGCTGGGATTGCAGCAGAAGGTCAACAAATTTCCAACAGAGCTTTCCGGTGGTGAACAGCAGCGTGTAGCCATTGCAAGATCTGTTCTCGCAAAGCCGGAGTTGATCATTGCTGACGAGCCTACGGGCAACCTGGATAAAAAGACAGGAGAGGAAGTGCTGCAGCTTCTGATCACATGTGCTGCAAAGTTTGGACAGACGCTGATTGTTGTGACCCATGATCCGGAGCTTGCAAAAAAGGCAGACCGGGTAATATGTATTGAAGATGGAAGGATTATAAAATCCAACGATTGTGAGTGAAACAGAGCTTGTGCGATAAATCCCAATAGGTAGAACAGTTAGAAAAACAGGAATTTGTGGAGGTGATTTATATGCTGAAAGTTATTGTATTTGATTTTGATTATACATTGGGCGATTCTACAAATGGTATTGCATTGAGCATAAATTATGCACTAGGTCAACTAGGCCATACTGCTAAAAGTATTGATGAAATAAAAAAGACAATAGGATTGTCACTAAAAGAAACTTATTATTCATTGACGGCAATAAACGATTTTCAGAAAGCAGAACAATTTACAAAATTATTCAAAATTAAAGCTGATGAAGTAATGGTCGAAAATACCATATTGTATGAAGGAGTAAAAGAGACATTATCAAAGCTAAGAGAACAAGGGTATAAAGTCGCTATTGTTACAACAAAATTTCATTATAGAATTGAGCAGATATTAAATAAATATAATGCAAATAATTTGATAGATGTTATTGTGGGAGCAGAAGATGTTAAAGTAGAGAAGCCTAGTCCAGAAGGTTTGCTTTGGGTTATTGATTATTTTAGAGTAGACAAAACAGGTGTACTTTATGTGGGTGATAGTATTGTTGATGCCAAAACTGCCGAAAACGCCAAGGTTAAATTTGCTGCTGTATTGACTGGAACAACTTCAAGAGTAGAATTTGAAAGTCACAGTAATGTATACATAGGTAAGACAGTATCTGATGTTTGTAAAAATGCTATAACTTTTGTATAACAAATCTCAATTTGACATGGAGTGTGATTGTATGAAAAAGTTGCAAATAGTATCCCTCGTTGTTCTTGTAATAACAACGATAATTAGTGTGGATTTGCTGATTAACTTCCTCGGGAACTTAATTCCCGAAATGAATGATGGACTTGGAATATATAGTGTTCTCTTGCCAGCCAAATTGTTCTTTGGAGATAGCCTTTGGAGTCTTGAAAGTTTTTATAACACTTTTCTAACAAGTTCGTTGATTACACTTGCCATATTCATTGAGAATGTGGTTTTGGCAATCATCGACATTTCAAAGAAGTAAGTCAATTCCAATTTTTAAAACGGAATAATGTCGATTATAGGCAAGAAATCCTGGAGAAGGAGGCATCTATCTTGGTGAAAAAAACATTAAAGAAGATAATGACTGTATTAATGAGTTTATGTATAATCGTTCAATTAGCAGGTTGTACCAGTACATCTATAGAGGAAACTAAGGTAGAAGTGAATCATGTAGATGCCAAGGAACTTGAACCCTTAACAATTTATAATGTGGAGGGTGAACGTGCTGGTATGGCAGGGGCAGTTGTGAAATCGGAGTGGATCAATTCTAATCCCTGGACAAAAGAATCACAGTTGTCAACACTTCCTGTATTCCGCAACACCTGGAAACGGGGCAAAAACAATGCTAATGCAAATGTGGACCCAAAAGACATGGAAAACCTTTTGGTTGAAACTGCCAAGTGTTTGGGCTATAAACCTGGTAAATACGAAATAGAAGATCGAACTTATCAGATGCGAGCATGTTTGAAAGATATTGAGATTGTGGTAAATGATGAATTGATTACCCGGATTTATTTTGATTCCGGAGTGTCACTTCCACGAAAATATAATATGGCGAATGATGCTTCTTATGAGGAAAAATTGAAAGTTGCCCAATATTTACAAAAGACTTATAAAAAATTAATAAATATGAAGGATCCACAAATTAACGTCAGCAATGGATACTATGATAGTAAAAATTATTCAATTTCTTTTTTCGAAGGTGATACAGATTTGACCGGACGAATTGTTAATTATAATTTTAATAAAATTGAATTTTCCGGCAATAAAGAAGGTCAGCTTTCAATGATTACAATCTACCGTCCTGACTTGTCTCAAAAAGTAGGAGATTATCCACTTATTTCAGTGGATGAAGCAAAGGAATTGTTGGCCAATGGATACTTTTATACAAAAGCTGGTAGTTGGACTCGTGATGAACAGGGCAATATCGTGTACAATTTACCTGTCATGGAATGGGTAAAATTTGTGGAATTGATATATGATTCTGATAGCAGTCACAATGTATATATTCCGTATTATGTTTTCTATGCAGGTGTGTATTATCTTGTTCCTGCCATAGATCCACAATACATAACGAATATGCCCGAGGGGAATTATCGTGATTCAAAATAGCTTGTGCGATACCCTCCAAGTTAATTAACAAGTTGTAGAATCAAGGAAACTGCCGGATTTTGATTGGTGGTTTCCTTTTTGGTTGCAAAGTGGTAAAATTATATCGTATGCTGATTTGTTGAATTGGTATAAAGGAATTAACAGTAAATGATATATGAAACAGTTTGCCAATTCCAATTTGACGAGGAGCGTGATTGTATGAGGGAAATTAGTTTGCAGATGATAGAACGTAATATCGTCTCTTTCCGGTGGAAAGAGCTTGTGGAGCATAGACAAGTAAATTCCAATACAATTCAGTATTCCGTTTTGAAAAAGAGGGTAATAGGTAACGTAAGGAGAAAAGCATGAAATACATAGAGAAACATCCCATGATTATGATTGTGGTGGGAGTTTTAGGCATTTCCATGTCTGCAATTTTTGTAAGATATTCTACAGCACCGTCTGCAATGACGGCCGCGTTTCGGTTGCTGTGGACTGTGATTTTAATGTCTCCGATTGTAATTGGAAAAAAAGAGGTACGTCAGGAGCTAGCCACGTTGGATAAAAAGAAAGTGTGTCTAAGTGCAGTTAGCGGAGTATTCCTGGCAATACACTTTGTGTTATGGTTCGAGTCATTGCAACATACAACAGTGGCAAGCTCTACTACAATCGTTTGTACCGAAGTGATTTGGGTAGCGCTTGGATTTTGCATCTTTATGAAAGGCAAATTAAAGGGAAAGGCAATTTTAGCAATCGCAATTACTTTTGCGGGAAGTATTGTGATTGCATGTGCGGACTCTGTTTCAGGTGGAGTGCATTTGTATGGTGATGTGCTGGCGCTGCTGGCCGCGATAGCGGTTGCAGTATATACGTTGATAGGACGTATCATCCGGGAAAAAGTATCCACAACCGTTTATACATATGTGGTGTATTCTGCTTGTGCATTTGTGTTGGTGTTGACTTGCATGGTACAAGGGTATGCACTTTTTGATTATGGGATAAGTGCAATTATTGTGGGCGCATTGCTTGCCATTTTTTCTACTATATTAGGTCATAGCATATTTAGCTGGTGCTTGAAATATTTTTCTCCGACTTTTGTGTCAGCATCAAAGCTTTGTGAGCCGGTAGTAGCTGCTATATTTGCCGGACTTTTGTTTGGAGAAGTGCCGGCAATACCGGTATTTGTAGGTGGTGCGATGATACTTGGAGGTGTCCTTTATTATTCAAAAATTGAAAGAGAAATGTAATATATTCGGGATCTGTTGAAGATATGGAAATCCATAGTTCAATTCTTAATGGAATTGCAACATATACGTTGAATTTCAGTTGCAAACAAGAACTTGACGGAGAGATAGTGAAATGGATATTAAGAGTTACAAAGAATATATGACAGCAGAAATGCTGATGGGACCTAATAGTGCAAGAATCTTGGAAGAGTTGTTGAAGCAGTATCCATTGCAACTAAGTGACAAGAACAAGGTACTTGATTTAGGATGCGGAAAAGGATTGACAAGCCTTATACTTGCAAGAGAAACAGGGGCGAAAGTATATGCAAATGACCTTTGGGTTAGTGCAGAAGATAATACAAAGCGATTTGAGGATTGGGGTATTGGCGAACAAATCACATCTGTTTGTGAGGATGCTAACAATTTAAGCTTTGCCAAAAAGCAGTTAGATATTTTAGTCAGTATTGACTCTTATCACTATTTTGCTACTGATATTGGTTTTTTTGAAAATAAGATTTTGCCTTTTCTTAATAATAACGCTGTTGTGTTGATTGGTATTCCCGGCATTAAGGATGAATATACAGGCCGTTCCGAAGAACTTCTTTCTGAATGGTTGGGAAATGAAGCTTATATGTTTAAGAGTCCGAGGGAATGGAAAAAAATTATTGGCAATCACGATAGAATTGAAAAGATTGAAACTTGGGAAATGGGCTGTTTTGACCTTGCTTGGAATGAATGGTTCGACACAGAGCACAAATATGCTTTAGGAGATAAGCAATTTTTCGCAACACTCATCAAGCCATATACCTGCTTTGTTGGTATTTACATCAAGATAAAATAAATAAGCCAATTTCATTGACCAAATGATGGATCAAGGGAGCACCAGCGAGAGGTTCCTTTTTTCGTCATATAGTACTATAATGGATTTGTTTAGAAAACAGGAAGTGATCGCACAAGATGATTATAAAAAGAAATAATAAGTGATAAAGTGCAAAGGAGAGTTTAAAATGTACCAGAGTAATTTCCCGAATGATAAAGAAATGACTTATCCAAGAATCTGTGCGCATAGGGGATTCAGTAAGATTGCGCCGGAAAATAGTCTTCCGGCATTTGGTGCGGCAGTAGCACTTGGGGCAGAAGAAATAGAGTTTGATTTACGTGCTACGAAAGATGACGTGATCATCTCCTTGCATGATCCTTCATTAGAACGAATTTCTGATGGAATCGGTGCGGAAGTGGACCATACCTATGAGGAATTGCTTCAATATGATTTCGGCTTTAAGTTCAACGAAGCCTTTAGGGGTCTAAAAATCATAACTTTTGAAGACATTTTAAAGAAATTTGCGCGTCAGGTAATCATGAACATCCATATCCAGATTCGCGATGTAAACGATGAACATTTAAAGACGATCATTTCGTTGATTGAAAAGTATGACTGCAAAGACTATTGTTATTTCATGGTTAGCGAAGAAGAAACGTTAAGTAAACTTCAGGTTTTGGCACCGGATATTGCACGTTGTGCAGGAGAAGAATGGGACAAACATCCTGACTATCTGCTGGAAAAAGCAATCCGCACAGGTTGTACCAAGATTCAGCTTTTTACGCCGCTTTTTGAACGCTATATAAATGAATTTCGTCAGGACTATTTGGAGGATATGGTATCTAAAGCACATGCCAACGGAATTACTTGTAATCTATGTATTGCAAATGAACCGGAACTGGCAGAATATTATCTGTCAAAAGGTGTCGATACACTCCTGACCGATGATTTTTTGAAGATTGCAATCTGCTGTGAGAATTTCCGAAAGAATAGGGGCGCTGAATAAGAATTTGTAGAAATAGATAAATCTTGCTAATAAGGTTTGCAAAGGATTAGAGAAGAACCCACCGTTGTGTGTATGGAAACTTGAATTTTGGCGGAGTGAGATAGCAAATGAAAATTGAGAACAACATTCTAAAACATTATCTCAAAAATGTGTATTTTATTACAGGAACAGCCTATATACTTTGTATGGTGCTTATGATGGGGATGTGGTTGAGTGGAGTTATGGCTATAGCAAGCATTTTCTAACGGAGGTGAATTGGTTGTTAATCTGAAGGTGTGCTATATTTATAAATATGCGATATCGCTGGATGCCAATGGGGATATTATAATTAAGATATAATAAGGAGAAAGACAATGGCAATCAAATTCGATGAAGTTAGCAGAACATTTTATCTGGATGGAAAAGATATTACATACGCTTTTTTTATTAATGAATATGATTATGCAGAGCATTTGTATTATGGAAAAACCATAGGGCATGACGATCTTCGTTATACCAGAGGAACATTTGGAGGAAGCGCTGTTGTCAAATTGTCCAGACCGGATGTAAAAACAGCTGTCAAATCCTATAATCATTTTGGTTCAGAGCTTACGTTTCATGGTACAGGTGACTATCGTGAACCTATGGTTGAAGTTGTGAATCCGGCAGGAGACCGATTAACACAGCTTTTATATGACAGTCATGAAATATTAAGCGGGAAGCCGGCTATAAAGGGTATGCCTTCCATGCGAGGTGGAGAAACACTGGTGCTTCATTTGAAAGATAAAGTTAGTTGTCTGGCATGTGATTTATATTATACGGTGTATGAAGATACCGGCGTGATTGCCCGTAGAGCAGTATATAAGAATGAGAGTAAGGATGTGATCATGTTAAATCGTGCATATTCTTTTGCGATGACTTTACCGCATATGGAATATGATGTAGTTTCCTTGTATGGATGTTGGGCAAAAGAACGAAAGATCGATCGCATTCCTATGCATCATGGAGTAGTCTCCATAGATTCCAAACGTACATCATCTTCTGCCACACTGAATCCGTTTATGGCACTTGCTGAGAAAAATGCCACAGAAGAGCAGGGAAATGTATATGGTATCAGCTTGATATATTCTTCTTCTTTTGTGTTAAAAGCGGAAGGAACCCCTGACGGAAGAACGTTAGTGACCGGAGGTATCAATGACTTTGATTTTAAATGGAAACTGGAATCCGGAGAAGAATTTGAAACGCCGGAAGTGATCATTGCATATTCCACGGAAGGTATGGGAGGTATGAGCCGTTCTTTCCACGACGCTTTCCGTAATTACCTCATTAATCCTCGATTCGTAAGAAAGCATCGGCCGGTGGTTATCAACAACTGGGAGGCAACTTATTTTTCTTTTGATTCAGAAATGCTTAAGAACATTGCTAAGGCAGTGGAAGGTACCGGAATAGATACCTTTGTATTGGATGACGGTTGGTTTGGTAAGCGTAATAACGATTCTGCCGGATTGGGTGATTGGGTAGTAAATACCGATAAATTGCATGGCGGATTGAAAGAGATCATTGATTATGTAAATAGTCTGGGAATGAAATTTGGTTTATGGTTTGAGCCGGAAATGGTCAATGAGGATTCTGATTTATATCGGGAGCGTCCGGATTATGCCATTGGCGTACCTAACAGGCCACATTGTTACTCTCGAAATCAGTTCGTGTTGGATCTGACCCGTAAGGAAGTGCGTGACTATATTGTGGAATCCGTAAATAAGGTTCTGCAAGAAAATCATATTGAATATGTAAAATGGGATTTTAACAGAAATGTTACAGAATCTTATTCTCTTGGCCGGGAACCTGAGAGACAGGCGGAGTTTGCTCATAGATATGCGCTGGGTCTTTACGATTTGTGTGAGCGTATTGTTGAAGCGAACCCGGATGTATTCTTTGAAGGGTGTTCCGCGGGCGGGGCAAGATTTGATCCGGGTATACTGTACTACTTTTCACAGATTTGGACTTCCGATGATACAGATGCAGAAGAAAGAACGCATATACAGTATGGCACATCCATGGTATATCCCCTGTCTGCAATGAGTTGCCATGTTTCAGTAGTGCCAAATCATCAGACTTGCAGAATGACACCGATGGCTACCAGAGCAGATATTGCTCATCTGGGTGCTACAGGTTATGAATTAGATACTTCTCATTTTAGTGATGAGGACAGAGCAGTGGTACGCAAACAAGTGGAAGAATACCATGAGATAGAAGATCTGATTTTAAATGGGGATTTGTATCGTACAGAAAATCCAATGGAAAGCAATTATTTTGGATTTATGGTAGTTTCTAAAGATAAGAAAGAGGCAGTGCTAACAGCATACCGTCGTATGGGCGGTGTAAATAATGAGATGAAATTACTGAAAGTAGCAGGATTGGATGCTGAGAAGGTATATCATGTAAGTGGCCTGGATATGACTTTAAAGGGTTCTACATTGATGAATGTTGGTGTTGCGCCTATGTTTGCTGGTGGAGATTTCATGACTGTAAAATATTGGTTTAAAGAGGTTGGCGCAAGATAGAAAGCATCTCTTTTCAAAACCTCAGAAACTATGTGTTTCTGGGGTTTCTTTTGTCCCAATATACCGATGAGACATCAGAATCGACCGAACAGACAAAAAACAACATCTTCCCATAGCCTTGTGTTTTTTACTTGTTAGGATAGGAAGGAGGGTAATATATGAAGAAAAGGATAATATTGTGGGGTGTCATTATTGTAGAGGAACTGCGGAAGCATGCACTTACCGGATAACAGACCGTAGCAAGATACGTCTTAAGGCCTTCTGTAGAGAAGGTTTTTTTGTTGTACAGTGAACACGGAAATATCGTTGTATGATAACGGTATTGATTTGCAAAATCATGTGTTTATGATAAAATCAAGGGAAAGAGAAGGATTGAAAATCCATAGAACGTTGATAAACCAGACGCGATTTGGTTCAATTGGTGAAAATCAGCGTGCAGTCCAAAGGAATGGGCAGATACCAATAAGAGTGTAGTCTGCTTTTTCCTTTGGACTGACACCGATTGTTCACGTATTAATTTGTCTAACTGTTAACAAATACGAATTAATGGGTGAAATGATATGGATGTTCTTCTTAGCTTATCTATTAGCTGTGTCACACCAGAAAACTATTGGGCAGAATATCCCATTGGATTCTTCGCATCTGCCGAAGAAATAGATGTAGTTGTCAAAAGACTTATGAGTAATAGTGGAAATTTCTCGGAGTCTCATTGCAAAGTCAGAATTGAAGAGGTTGAAGTTGTTGGTGAAAGCAAAAGGAATACCCCACGACAACAGTGGCATCTGGAAACACATATTATTGGAAAAAGCAATTATTGACAAATGCCAAGTAATCGAACAAGAAGGAGGAAGATAGTATAAACAGTAATTTTCGGTGAGGCTGTTGTATTTAGTGCAATTATATAATTAAAATGGGGAACTTTTATTGGTGTGATAAAATCAAAAAGTTCCCTATAATTATATTGATAAATAGGGAACTTTTTTGATATAATAAAAACATAAAAGTTCCCGAAAAGAAAGAAGAGATTAAAATGAGTGCGACCTATGCAGAAATTCAAGAACTGTTGCAGCAACGAGCGGATATACAAGCAAGAATTAATTTAATGCCATATGATGGTAATCCGGAAATTAAGGACGCAAATGGAGCAAAGTATTTATATATCCGAAAAAGAATAGCAGGAAAGCTTACATCTACTTATGTGGATGTATATTCTGATGAACTTTATCAGTTGCTCTTGCTTAACGCAAAAGAAAGAAAAGAGTTAAATAAATCCATCCGCAAAATAAATAAGGAGTTAAATTCTCTTGGTTATGAAGATAAAGAGCTTTCAACTAGAGTATTACAGAATCTTGATTTTGCAAGAATCAATATGAAAGCAAATATTTATGATCAGGCTGTATTGGAAGGTGTGGCAACATCCTTTCCACAGACAGAGGATATTATCGAGAATGGAAAAGTCAATGGTATGTCTGCGACTGATGTACAGAAAATTCTCAATTTAAAACATGCATGGGAATTTATTTTGGATAAAGATGTTATTCAAAGTGAAAGCGATTATTATATGCTCTGTCACATTGCAAAGTTAGTAAATGAAGGGTTTTTCTATGACGGTGGACGCATTCGTGGTATTCCTGTTCAAATTGGAGGAACGAGCTATATACCATCATTACCGATTGAGTCAGTAGTAATTGAACGCATTGATGAAATTCGACAACAGCAAAAAGATACGATAGATATAGCGATTGAATTATGTATGTATTGTATGAAAACCCAAGTATTTAAGGATGGAAACAAACGGGCATCCGTTATTTTTGCAAATCATTATTTGATTGCACATGGAATGGGTTTTTTGGTAATTCCTGAAAAGGATGTTCCGGAGTTTAAGAAACTATTGGTTAAGTATTATGAAGGTGAACCACTTGAAGTTATAGGATCATTTTTGAAAGAAAAGTGTTGGAGAAATTTTTAGGAGGAGGTATACTCTTATGACATACGAGACTATTCAGCATTGTATGCTACCAGCACCGACACTCTTCTGTGTGCTTGGGAATCGGGCCCAGCGGATGGATTATAGAGTATAAGTCTCCATACATTGAAGAATTGTATGAGATATGCGGTTTGAAATGATGGAGATAACACTATAAAATGGCAAAAAAATTCCGCCCATTTGAGTAATATGCGCAAATGGGCGGATATTTTTTTGCTATTTATTTGCAGTCTTTCTTCTGGCCATATTTGTGCAGGAAGAAGTCACGGAAAGTATCGCAGTCTTCCTCGCTGATGGTGGTGTAGCAGCCCAGAGTCTGAACATCGATCCAGATCTGTGCGGTCTTCTCCAGAACAGCAGCGCCTACCAGAGCTTCCTTCAGGGAACGGCCCATAGCGATGGAACCGTGGTTAGCGATCAGTGCGCCCATACGGTCTTCCAGAGCTTTTGCAACGCTCTCAGCCATCTCTACGCTGCCGGGCATGGTGTACTCTGCACAGCGGATGTCGCCGCCCAGAATCTGTACCTGGTCATCGCAAATGGAAGGAATACCCTTGCGGGTAACTGCTACAGCCAGTGCCTTGGAAGAGTGAACGTGTACAACACCGTTTACTTCAGGACGGGTCAGCAGAAGCTTTGCGTGAACGGGAACCTCGATGGAGGGCTTTAAGTCGCCTTCGTACTCCAGGGTGTTCATATTTACGATAACCATATTTTCAGGAACCAGCTTGGAGTAGTCCATGCCGGAGGGAGTGATTACCATGTAGGTATCATCGATTCTGCCTGCAATGTTGCCCCAGGTACCTGCGGTCAGGCCCTGATCAGCCATTGCCTTAGCGGTTGCACAAACTTCCATCTGTACTAATTTTGCTTTTTCTCTGTTCATTTGATATGTACCTCTTTCGTTTTTTATTTTTTTTCTAAACTGGTGATTGCGGAAATATATGTATGATGCGGAACCAGGGGGAATGCCCTCAAAGAGCGACTAGCCACTGCTTCGGAGTTCTTTGGGGGTATTCCCCCTCGGTTCCCTCATAACCTTAGCTTTTCGCAATTACCATTCATCTTACTGATAACGATACAGCAGATGTTCACCGTTTAAGAAGCGGCGAACCTCGCCAACGATCATCTTGGTGTGGTTGGTGAGAACCTCCTGAGAAGCGCCTGCAATGTGAGGAGTTACCACTACATTGTCCAGCTCGCACAGGAAAGGATGGTTGCGCACGATGGGCTCCTTAGCGTAAACGTCCAGAGCAGCGCCTGCGATGGTGCGGTTGCGCAGTGCATCGATCAGAGCTTCCTCATCTACAACAGCACTTCTGGAAGCGTTGATGAAGTATGCGGTGGGCTTCATGCAAGCTAACATCTCGCGGCTGATGCAGCCGGTGGTATCGGGAGTAACCTTTAAGTGACAGGTAACGAAATCAGCCTCTTCCATAGCCTGCTTTAAGGTCAGTGCTTTACGCACGCCAATCTCCTCAACGTCGATCTCACCTACGTAAGGATCGTAGATCAGCAGTTCCATACCGAATGCGCGGGCAATCTTGCCTACACGCTTACCGATGCTGCCGTAGCCGATGATAGCCAGAGTCTTGTTCTTCAGTTCAACGCCCTTGAATACAGAGTAAGGAGCATCCTCGCCTACACCCCAGAAAACATCTGCCTTCAGACCGTCTTTGGTCTTCTTCTCGAAGTCGGGCTCGCTGGTGTACAGACCTGCCTTTAATGCGCCGTGCGCCATGGGGATCTTACGTGCGATGGAGAGCATCAGGCCGATGGTCAGCTCTGCGGTTGCGTCGGAGTTTCTGCCGGGGGTGTAAAGAACGGGGATGTTGCGCTCTTTTGCAGCAGCCATGTCAACGTTTACCGGTGTGGCACGTGTGCAGGCGATCAGCTTCAGGTTCTTGGCATTCTCGATAACGCCGCGGGTGATCTCGTCGAAGGTGGTGATGATGATGTCTGCATCAGCAGTCTTGGCCTTCATCTCTTCTTCTTCCAGATTGGGAAGTCCCTTTGCCCAACCGTCAATGATAACTTCGCCCATTTCCTCTAAGGGGCCGATTTCTCTGGGATCATACTCAGCAGTAAAAAAGATTTTCATTTTACATTTTCCTCCATGGTGTGTGATTGAATATATTTTAATGGTTTCTAAATTAAAAACAAATTCGGGTGACTATTGTACGGCCGTAATAATTTCCCGGGCCAGGGCGTAGTCTACGATCAGCGTCTTTAAAAGACCGGAACGGAGAACTGCGGTCACGGCCTCTGCCTTGTCGGTACCGGCGGCAATGCCGATGGTGTTCTTCATTTCCCTGATACAGTCGGGAGACGCGTTCAACAGGCGCTCCTGCAGGAAACAATTGCCGGTAGAGCCGTCTGCACGGACGGGGTTCATACCGATATCGGCGATGAAACCGTCAGCATTTAAACGGTATAGGTCTTCCTTTTCCAGGTAGCCCATCTGGCACATGGGAGCCTCCTCTTTCAAGGCGCCGATACCGAAGATGCCCACATCGCATTTGCGCATCTTTTCAAAGGTGCGGCGGATGGATTTTTCTTCCATGAGAAGGGTCTTGGTCTCAGGCTTTTCCACTACAACGGGAGCGTACAGCATGTAGGTGGGGCAATCCAGTTTCTCGGCCAGGGAGCGGACGATGTCGTCGCTCTTCATGGGGAAGCGGTCCAGACTCTGGGCGCCGCAAAGCTGCATTACCCGACAATCGGACTTTTTTTGAAAGCGCATTTCCCTTACTGTGGCGGCCAGTGTACGGCCCCAGGAGACGCCGATGGTGTCACCGGAGACAATGATCTGTTCCAGATGCTGGGCGGCGGCGTTGGCCACCTTGATAAACGCAAGTTCCGGACTGTCGTAGTCGGGAACGATGATGGCCTGCTCCAGACCGAAATGTTCCTCCAGAAAATGCTCCCACTCGGGATAATCCCGCTCGCAGCCCCGGATGCTCACGGTCACAATACCGTCTTCCTTCAAGGCACCGATGATGGCGTTGACTTTCTGGCGGGTCAGGGAAAGTCTGCGGGCGATCTCCTCCTGAGTCAGGCCGCAGGAATAGTACCAAAATGCAATTTTTGTTTTGATATCCTGTTCCATGTGGCTCCTCCATCCATGAAATTACAAATGTAATTTTGATTTACAATTGTATTATACCATGACACGGCAGTATGTCAAGGGAGAAGTAGTGTTTTGGCGGCTTTTCTTTTTGGCATTCTCTTGACGGAAATGACCGGTAAATTTATGCGGAATTTATACTGAATATTGCATAATTAAAATAGGATAAACATCAGAATGTACAATCTTTTACCAAGGGAAAAGAGGGTGAGTAATGTGAATAAAGCAATTAGGAGTTTGACGTCCTTTCAAATGATTACGATGGGTTTCTTTACGGTTATCATGCTGGGGGCTTTGCTGCTGACGTTGCCTGTTTCAACACAGGATGGCAGGGGAGCGTCTTTTTTGGATGCTCTTTTTACGGCAACCTCTGCTACCTGTGTCACCGGCCTGATCGTGCAGAATACGGTCACCTATTGGTCTGGCTTTGGGCAGTTTGTGATCATTTGCCTGATTCAGATCGGCGGCATGGGTGTGGTGACGCTGGCTGTGGCCATTACGATGATCTCCGGCAAAAAGATAGGCTTGATGCAGCGCAGTACCATGCAGGAAGCAATATCGGCGCATCAGGTGGGCGGCATCGTGCGGCTCACCGGTTTCATTATCAGGGGAATCCTTCTCACAGAACTTCTGGGAGCCCTCGTGATGTTCCCGGTATTTGCTCGTGACTTTGGCTGGAAAACCGGTGCCTGGTACGCAGTCTTTCACTCCATATCGGCTTTCTGCAATGCCGGATTCGACCTGCTGGGCATCAAACAGCCTTATATCTCCCTGGTGGAATATGGGGGCAATCCTGTGATCACAATCACAATCGCTCTGCTGATCATCATCGGCGGTATCGGCTTTATGACCTGGGATGATATCAGGACCCACAAATTGCGGCTGCGGAAGTACCGTCTGCAGAGCAAGGTGATCCTGCTCACCACGACGATTTTGATACTGCTTCCGGCCCTGTTCTTTTATTATTATGAATTTTCACAGCCCCAATGGGCAGAATTTACAAGGCAGGAAAAGTTATTGGGAGCCTTTTTCCAAGCGGTAACGCCCAGAACGGCGGGATTTAATTCGGTGGATTTAGGCCTGTTCAGTGAGGCTGGACAGATGCTCTTGATGGTCCTGATGCTGATTGGAGGAGCGCCGGGCTCCACAGCCGGTGGTATGAAGGTGACCACCCTGGCGGTGCTGATCATGACGGCAGTGGCGGTATTTAACCGCAGGGAGAGTGCACAAGGCTTTGGCAGGCGTATCGCCGGCGATACCGTAAGGAATGCGGCCACCATATCACTTTTGTACATATCTCTTTGTTTTTTGGGAGCCTTTGCCATCAGCTGCATCGAAAACCTGCCCATGGTCACTTGTCTGTTTGAGGCAGCATCAGCCATCGGCACGGTAGGACTGACCCTGGGCATCACGCCCCAGCTTGGCAGTGCATCCCGGCTGATACTGATCATTCTGATGTTCATCGGCAGAGTAGGGGGGCTTACACTGGTGTTCACGGCGCTGTTCAAAAAACATGCGGTGGTATCCAAGCTGCCCCAGGAGAGAATTACGGTGGGGTGATAATATAGGAATAGACAGAGCAGAATGATAGAGGAGAAGCGTATATGAAATCAATCTTATTGATCGGACTTGGAAGATTCGGCAAGCATATTGCCATAAAACTGCATGAACTGGGACACGAGGTCATGGCAGTGGACAAAGAGGAAGAACGGGTGGAGGAAATGCTGCCCTATGTGACGGGGGCGCAGATCGGTGACAGTACCAAGGAGGAGTTTTTGCGGCCTCTGGGCGTGCGCAATTACGATGTGTGCATTGTGACTATCGGAAACAATTTCCAGGCATCCCTGGAGACCACCTCCCTGTTAAAAGAGCTGGGAGCCAAAGTGGTAGTGGCAAGAGCCTCACAAGATGTGCAGGCAAAATTCCTGCGCCGGGTGGGCGCAGATGAGGTGGTCTATCCTGAAAAGCAGCTGGCTTCCTGGACGGCTATCCGCTACAGCTCCGACCACATTTTCGATTATATTGAGCTGGCTAACGGCTATGCCATTTTTGAGATTGAGGTGCCGGAGCATTGGCGGGGTAAGACCATCGGTGAGATCGATATCCGCCGCAAATACAATGTCAATATCATGGCCCTGAAGGAAGGAGGCAATCTTCTGATGACAGTCACCTCTGCCACTAGACTGAGCGCCGGCCAGACAATCCTGGTACTAGGGAATAATAAAGACATCCACAAATGCTTTCATATTTAAAAGACGGTATGGGTTGACAATTTTGTGCGGAAGCGATTTAATAATTGGGGAAGTGGGATGTGCTATGTTTTGACAAGTGGAGGACATAGATGAAATGTACGATAGGATAGGTCAGACAACGCAGAATGCTTTAGACCGCAGCGGCTATAGTCTGTATGAAAAGAAAATTATTTCAAATCGGGATTTCCCTATTGAAATTCTCATTAAGAGCAGCAGCAACCTTAGGGAGAAGAAAGCGATTTTTGGCCTTCATTGGCACGAGCATATAGAACTGCATTATATTATATCAGGTGTTCTGGAGGGAACTGTGGACCAGAGAACGTATGTGGTCAGAGAGGGGGATCTGGCGGTTTTTAACGGCAATGTCCTTCACTCAGGCTTTTGTTCCAGCGAGGTCACCACGCTGGTGATCATTTTCAGGATGGAAGATCTGGCCGGGGAATTTGCGGATAAAAATATTGTCTTTCAGGAGATGGTGTCTCAGGATGCGTTTGTGAAGGAACTAATGACTGATATCTATGAGGAATATGAACGGAAGGAAATCGGTTATTTGCTGGTGTGCAAGGGAAAAATATTGCAGCTGATCAGTTATCTGACCCGCAATTATTCCCATGCCATGCTGACAGAGAAGGAAAGTTTGAAACACATGAAAAAGCTGGAGCGGCTGAATACAGTGCGGCACTACATTGAGCATCATTACACGGAAGATATTACCAATGGAGAGCTTGCAGCGCTGATCCATCTGAGTGAGGATCGGTTTAACCATTTGTTTAAGGAGTGCCTGGGTGTTTCGCCCCTGCAGTATATGAATGAGGTGCGGCTGGATAAGGCAATGCAATTGTTAAAGTCAGGGCATTGCGGTGCTGCTGAGGTGGCAGGGATGGTAGGTTTTGGGGACTACAATTATTTTGGCAGGATTTTCAGGAGAAAATTCGGTGTTACACCCACGCAGGTGAAGTAAACAGCAGAATTGTACGATGAAACGGCAGAGGAATGCTATCATTTTTCTGCCGTTTTTTTATGCTTAATTATATAAGGAAAAGTGCGCGCAAGAGGAAATTTACCTTTTGTGAAATAACAACGTAAGGAGGACATACCATGCAGTATTTTAGCAGACAGGGTCAAGAGCTTATATTCCGCAACAATAATGAAACACTTGTTATCACCCCTTGGGGAAAAGACAGCCTTCGTGTGCGGTCCGTGATGATGGGAGAGGTAACCGATAACCGTTTTGCACTGTTGGAACCCGAAGAAACAGAGGTGGAGATTACCATCGAAGAGATGAAAGCCACTATGATAAACGGCAATATTACGGTGGTGGCAGAGGTGCCCCATTGGGACCGCCCGGTAAGACTTTCTTTTTATAACCGGAAGGGAGAATTGCTGATGCGGGAGATTGACTGTGCCAATGCCATTCAGCTGCGTCCCCGCAAATACGTTCCCCACTTGGGCGGCGATTATGCGTTGTCGGTGGCTTTTGACGGTCAGGATGGTGAGCGTTTCTACGGTATGGGACAGTACCAGGAAGAGGAAGTAGACTGGAAGGGGTGTACGTTAAATCTGCTCCAGCGTAATTCCCAGGTAAGTGTTCCCTTCGTGATGTCCAGCCGGGGCTACGGTATGCTGTGGCACAATCCTGCGGTTGGTTATGTGTCTTTTGGTAAAAACCGCACAACCTGGCACGCAGAATCTACCAAGCAGATGGATTATTGGATCACTGTGGGTGACAAGCCCACTGATATCAGCCGCAATTATGCAGTGGCAACCGGTTTTGCACCTATGATGCCGGAGCATGGACTGGGATTCTGGCAGTGTAAGCTGCGTTACTGGAACCAGCAGCAGGTGCTGGAGGTGGCCCGTGAATACAAGCGCCGTAACCTTCCCATTGATGTGATCGTGATCGATTACTTCCATTGGCCTCACATGGGCGATTTCCGCTTTGATCCGGAATTTTTCCCGGATCCCAAGGCTATGGTAGAAGAATTGAAATCCATGGGTATAGAAGTCATGGTAAGCGTATGGCCTACTGTGGCAATGGGAAGTGAGAACTATAGGGAAATGCGCCAGCAGGGTCTGATGCTTCGGGCGGATTATGGGGAGCAGATCACCCACGCATTTACCGAGTATACCATTTTCATTGATGCAACCAATCCACGCACGAGAGAATATGTTTGGGAGAAATATAAAAAGAACTTTTATGATAACGGCATCCATATGTACTGGCTGGATGTGGCAGAACCGGAAATTAGTGACGGAGCATTCCAAAATTACCGCTATTATATTGGTAACTGCCAGCAGACAGGTAATATTTATCCCCAGTATTTGTCGCGCCTTTTCTATGAGGGAATGGTGGCAGAAGGACAGGATAATCCGGTCAATCTGGTCCGTTGTGCCTGGGCAGGCAGTCAGCGCTACGGAGCGCTGGTATGGAGCGGCGATGTTCACTGCAAGTGGGTGGACTTTAAGCGTCAGATCTGCGCAGGCGTCAGCATGGGCGTAGCGGGTATTCCTTGGTGGACTACCGATATCGGAGGTTTTGGAGGCGGATATCCGGAGGACCCTGAATTCCGTGAATTGTTGGTACGTTGGTTCCAGTGGGGCTGTTACTGTCCTGTGATGAGACTGCATGGTAATCGTCTGCCTTCAGAAGAGGTATTCCGTCAGGATGGCACCAAAATGCCCGGCTCCGGTACCGATAACGAGGTTTGGAGTTTCGGTGAGGAAGCCTATCCGATTCTCGTGAAATATCTGGAGCGACGGGAGACTTTGCGCGACTATGTGCGCAGCCTGATGAAAACAGCCCACGAAGAAGGTACTCCCCTTCTGCGTGGTATGTTCTATGAGTTCCCGGAGGATACTGAGTGCAACGCATTGAAGGACCAGTACATGTTCGGAGACCGTTATCTGGTCGCACCGGTGATGGAATACCTGGCCCGTTCCCGCAGCGTATATCTGCCGGCTGGTGCCTGCTGGCGCAACATTGATACACAGGAAGTATTTGAAGGCGGTCAGCGGATTGATGTGCCGGCACCTCTGGAAGTGATTCCTGTTTTTGAGCGCATCCGGTAACTGTTTTATGATCTGAAGTTTTGAAAAGCATATTGCATGAATAAATTTATTGGCATATAATGATTATGTTGATAAGTTTGCTTTGGGCGGGATATCAACCACTGGGAAGCCACATGGTGAATAGCCCGCCCACTATTTTGAAATGACATAAGGAGAGAAAAGTTATGCGCAAATTAGTAGTAGGCGTTGTGGGATGCGGCGGTATTGCCAATTCCAAGCATTTGCCTTCCATCAAATCCAATGGCAATTATGAAGTTGTGGCATTCTGTGACCTGATCCGGGAGAAAGCAGAGGCCTCCAAAAAGGAATTCGGTACAGAGGATGCCAGAGTTTACACTGATTATCAGGAACTTCTGAAGGAAGAACTGGATGCAGTTTACGTGCTGACGCCCAACAGCTCCCATGCACCTATCACCATCGCAGCACTGAAGTCCGGCAAGCACGTTATGTGCGAGAAACCTATGGCTACCTGCTATGCTGATGCCAAGGCAATGGTGGATGCAGCCAAGGAGACCGGTAAGATTTTGACCATCGGTTATCAGAACCGTTACCGCACCGATTCCCAGTATCTGAAGGCAGCCTGTGAGGATGATGAGCTGGGAGAGATCTACTATGCAAAGGCTCACGCCATCCGCAGAAGAGCAGTTCCCACCTGGGGGGTATTTCTGGATGAGGAGAAGCAGGGCGGCGGTCCCCTGATCGATATCGGTACCCATGCACTGGATCTGACTCTCTGGATGATGAACAATTATGAGCCTGCGTCTGTGACCGGTTCTGTATACCGTAAGCTTGCTGACCAGAAGAACACAGCAAATGTATGGGGCGACTGGGATCCGGAGATCTTTACCGTTGAGGATTCTGCATTCGGCTTTATCAAGATGAAGGACGGTGCGACCATCGTACTGGAGGCTTCCTGGGCGTTAAATTCTCTGGAAGTAGATGAAGCCAAGACCAGCCTGTGCGGTACCAAGGCCGGTGCTGATATGAAGGACGGCGTGCGCATCAACGGCGTTAAGCATAACAAGATGTATGTTGAGAAGCCCGCTCTGGGTGCCGGCGGCGTGGCGTTTTACGACGGTTCTGAGTTAAAGCCTCAGGAAGTGGAGCAGAAGGTATTCTACGAGGCTATCACAGAGGGCAAGCCTCTGACAGTACTGCCTGAACAGGCCCTGGTAGTAACCCAGATCCTGGAGGCTATTTACAAGTCTGCCAAGGAAAACAGAACCATTTATTTTGAATAAAAGGAAATTTACATAGAATAAGGCGGCAGACGGGGGGCAGCGGCACAGGTCAGCCGCAGATAATGATAAGATAATGCGAGAGGAAAGGAAAATACCATGATCAAAGTAACCGTATGGAATGAATTCGAGCATGAGAAGATTGATGAAACTGTAAAAAAGATGTACCCCAACGGTATTCACAGTGTAATCGCTGATTTTTTAAAATGTGATGATATTCAGGTGCGCACAGCCACTCTGGATGACGAAGAGTACGGCCTGACCGAGGAAGTGCTGGCTGACACTGACGTCCTGATCTGGTGGGGACATATGGCGCATCACAAAGTACCTGATGAAATTGCCTGGAGAGTGAGAGATGCAGTGCTTAAGGGAATGGGCTTCATCGGCCTGCATTCCGCACATCACTCCAAGCCCTTCCGTTTCCTGATGGGCACCTCCTGCAATCTGTCCTGGCGCGAGGACGGAGATATGGAACGCATCTGGACCATCAATCCCGCACATCCCATCGCCCAGGGTATCGGCAGATACTTTGAACTGGAGCATGAGGAGACCTATGCGGAGCCTTTCAGAATCCCCGAGCCCGACGAAGTGATCTTTATGGGATGGTACGAAGGCGGCGAAGTATTCCGCTCCGGTTGTACCTACCACAGAGAGAACGGCAGAATCTTCTACTTCCAGCCCGGTCATGAGACCTTCGGCGCGTTCTACAATCCCAACGTGCAGACTATTATCCGCAATGCGGTGCGCTGGGCAAAGCCTGTGATCCGCCTGGAGGAGCTGGAGTGCCCTCATATCAAGAAAATCGGCACAGAATAATAAAATAGTTTTCATGTTAAAGAGATTTGCTAAAAGAGATGCCCTATATGGCAGAAAGGACAAAAGAGATGAAATTCGATGATATTATCGCAAAAGTAAAAGAGTGCGGCAAGAAGACTGTTGCTGTGTCTGTAGCTCAGGACGAAGCAGTGCTTCAGGCTGTAATGGAAGCAAAGAAGCGCGGAATTGCAGATGCAATCCTGGTAGGTGATGAGGAGAAGATCAAAGTACTGGCAGACAAGATCGGCATGGATCTGTCCCAGTTTGAGGTGATCAACGAGACTGACAATATTGCAGCTTCCTTAAAAGCTGTAAAGCTTGCACACGATGGCATTGCTGATATGTACATGAAGGGTATTATCGATACCAAGAACTTCTTAAAGAGCGTGCTGGACAAGGAAGTGGGTTTAAGAACCGGCAAGCCCCTTTCCCACGTAGCTGTATTTGAGATCGAAGGCATGGACCATCTGCTGTTTTTAACTGATGTTGCTTTCATGACTTATCCTACTCTGGAAGATAAGGTGAATATTATCAACAACGCTATTCCCGTATGTAAGGCTTGCGGCGTGGAACTGCCCAAGATTGCACCTCTGGCAGCAGTTGAGGTAGTAAATCCCAAGATGCCCGAGACTGTTGAAGCAGCTGAACTGACCCGCATGTGCGAAGCAGGTGAGATCACAGACTGTATCATCGACGGACCTCTGTCCATGGATCTGGCTACTCATCCTGAGGCTGCTTACCACAAGGGTGCTCTTGACCGCAAGATCCAGGGCGATGCAGATGTGCTGCTATTCCCTAACATTCATGCTGGTAATATGGTTTACAAGACCCTTGTACATATGACCAATATGAAAGTGGGCGGTATCCTGTCCGGCACCAAGGTGCCTGTTATCTTGACCAGCCGTTCCGATACCTTTGAGACCAAGGTAAATTCCATTGCATTGGCAGCAGTCGTTGCTGAGGAACTGAAGAAGGTTCAGTAATAAAAATCAGCCCCTGTCCCCGGTCACATGTATAAGGTTACATGAAAACCGAAGGCAGGGGCTGATTTTTATATGCTGTCTTCCACCTTTGCATCCAGAGGCTTTTCCAGGCAGGCAGGATTCTGCATGAACTTGCGCAGCTGGCGAAGAGAAAGTGCAAAATACAGTCCGTCGCAGAAACGCTCGTCAGATACCATGCCAAAGCCCATGTGCTTCTGGGGAGAAATCTGGTCACCATGGTGTACGGAAGCGATACGCTGCTCCTTTCCCATTGCGAAGAACAGGCCTGTGGTACCGAAATTGTACACATGATGAAAAACGTGATTGATGCCCAGGGACTTCAAGTTGGTGACAAAGAAAGAGGTGTGGAAGGGGCTCAGTTCAATGATAGCCTTGGGCAGGATGTTGTGCTTGTCCATCCACATCAGGGTGTTGATCACCAGTTTGATAAAGGGACCGGGAATACGGTTCATTAAGGTGCGCAGAAGCTTGTCGGTGCCGTTTTCGCCTACACGCTTGGTGGTTTCTTTTTCAATGGCTTCGTTTATTTTTTCGGCTACTTCCAGGATGGTCTCGGTACCTTCAAAGCAGAGCTTGATGGTGGTGCCTACGCTGCCGTCCTGCAGCGTGGGGTGTACCACGAAGCTGACCCAGATCTTGGGTCTGGCATAAATTTTGCCGTTCATGACAAAACGGTTCAGCTGAGGGCGAAGGGCGATCAGGCGCACAATGGCGGCAATGATAATGTGCATGTAACCAAGCTTGATGCCCTCTGCTTCCTTTGCTTTGATATAAGCGTCCATAGGCTTGCAGGCGAAAGTATCCTCGTACATATTCATGGAGTCGGTACGGGTCTTCATAATGTAGGGCATGATCTTCTGCATGGGCTCAAGGTCGCGAATGACGCGGCCATCCGGGCGTTTTCCAAACATAATTTCCTCTTTTCCTGACAAATAAGTCAATGTAAAGTTTATAAAAAATTTATAATTTTATGTCATTATACTTGATTTGTCAAAAGCGGACAAGGTTTTTAGACAAAAAAACCGAAAAAGGACTAAAAAAGTGGTTGACTTAGGAAACTATATCAGAAAAGGCCCTGCCTGCCCCGGGACGCACTTCCACCGAAATACGCAAGCTTTTCGGGATTTTATGGACGCATGAATTTTAAGAGCCAATTAGGCGCCCTGGTTCGAAACTCAGACCCACAGGGCATTGGCAAAAAAACGTCCCCAGAAATGTTTCCTAGAAAAATAATGATGTACCATTCAAGAGACGGACACCAAAATTGCTATGTCTGAACGTACGTGAGTTTAGCAATTTTGGTGTCAAGCTCGTCGGCTGAATGGTACATCATATATTTTTCAGGAAAGATTTATCGGCGTTTTTCTGCCAATGCCCTGTCGGTCCTCAGACAGTCTCACCACGGGCGCCGCTTTTTAAAATTCATGCGTCTTAAAATCCAACGAAAAACTTGCACGGGTATTTCTTGCGGAAGTGCGTCCCGGGGCAGGCAAGGTCTCTTCTGATACATTTTCCTGAGTCACTGCTTGCCGGTGTGGGGAGCGTCTTGACTAAAAACACTACAGCGGGAAATTGAAATATCTTCTGGCATTATGGTAGGAGATGTCGGTGACGATTTCTCCCAGGATATGGTAATCTGCGGGAAATTCTCCGTTTTCCACCCAGCCGCCTAAAAGATTGCACAGGATGCGGCGGAAGTATTCGTGTCTGGTGTAGGATAAGAAGCTTCTGGAGTCGGTGAGCATGCCCACAAAACCGGAGAGATTGCCCAGATTGGCCAGGGAGATCATCTGGTCCTGCATGCCGGTCTTGTGGTCGTTGAACCACCAGGCACTGCCCTGCTGGATCTTAGCGGCTGCGGAGGAGTCCTGGAAACATCCGATGATGGAACCGATGGCCTGATTGTCCTGCGGGTTCAGACTGTAGATGACAGTTTTGGGAAGCTCATCAGTCACATTCAGGGCGTTCAGGAAATCAGCCAACTGTGCAGAAGGAGTGTGGTTATTGATGCAGTCAAAACCGGTGTCGGGGCCCAACTGTAAAAATCTTGCGGTATTGTTGTCTCGCTTACAGCCGTAATGCAGCTGCATTGCCCAATTCCGTCTGTGGTATTCACGGCCCACAAAAATCAGGAATGCAGTCTTGAATTTCAATTCTTCTTCCCGGGTCACTGTCTGACCGGAAGTTCTTTTGGCAAAGATTGCTTCCACCTCAGCTTCAGAAGCAGGCTGGTACATGACATATTCCAGACCATGGTCAGACACGCTGCAGTCTCTTTGGGCAAAATATTCCATGCGGGCTTTCAGCGCATCCTTTAAGGCTGCGAAGGTAGTGATGGCGGACATATCCGCTGCAGCAGCCAGTTTTCCCAGATACTCCAAATAATCAGCCTTTTCGATGTTCATGGCCTTGTCCGGTCTCCAGGCGGGGAGTACTTTCACATCAAAAGAGGAATCGGCTGCAATTTGCTCATGCCACTCCAGGGAATCGACGGGATCATCGGTGGTGCAGAGCAGTGTCACGTTGCTGCGTTTGATCAGATTGCGGACACTCATGGAAGGGTGACGCAATTTCTCGTTACAAAGTGTCCATACTTCGTCAGCAGTCTTTTTGTTGAGCACGCCTTGGTAGCCGAAATATCTTTGCAGTTCCAAATGGCTCCAGTGGAAGAGGGGGTTGCCGATGGCTTTGCCCAGGCACTCTGCCCATGCGCAGAATTTCTCGTAGTCGGAAGCGTCACCTGTAATATACTTTTCCTCCACGCCGCAGGAGCGCATAAAGCGCCATTTGTAGTGGTCGCCGCCCAGCCAGACCTGGGTGATGTTGTCAAACTGACGGTCCTCGGCAATCTCTCTGGGGTTGATATGGCAGTGATAATCCAATATGGGAGTGGCTGCCGCATAATCGTGGTAGAGCTTACGGGCGGTTTCGCTCTCCAATAAAAAGTCCTTGTCCATAAATGCTTTCATTTGATTTCCTCCTTAATCAACTTCACATAAAGCTCTTTGCTTGGGCATTTCTTTGCCGTTTCTGGCACAGGAAATCTCCTTGTAAGCGGTTACTTAAATATTACTATGTAGATTATAAGTGAGGTGTTAAGTCTTTGCAAGGGTTAGTTGGAATGGTGGGCAAAACCTTGACGAAAAAGAAATGCGCCAGTAGAATTGAAATAGGAAAGAGGTTATATAAGGGAAGGGGAATGAGCAATGGAGCGTTTGACGAAAAAGGTGGTGCCAAAGTCCCACCGTCCCATCAGGATCGTACAGTTTGGCGAGGGGAATTTCCTCCGTGGATTTGTGGATTACATGATCGATGTTGCCAATGAACAGGGGATATTTGACGGAAATATTGTGATGGTCAAGCCCCGGGACACAGAAGGACTTGGCAAGTTCCATGAGCAGGACTGCCAATATACGGTTTCTCTCAGGGGAAACGTGGATGGTGTGGGCTGTATCAGCAACCGTATCGTAACCTGCGTGTCCGACGCGGTGAACCCTTACCGTGAATATGAGAAATATATGAAGCTGGCGGAACTGGAGACTTTGCGCTTTGTGGTATCTAATACCACGGAGGCAGGCATTGTTTTGGACGAAAGCGACTGTATGGAGAATACACCGCCCGAGAGTTTCCCGGGAAAGCTGGCTCAGTTTTTGTATCACAGATTTAAAGCTTTCAACGGAGATGTGAGTAAGGGACTGATCATACTGCCGGTGGAATTGATCGACGACAACGGTATTGTCCTGAAAAAATATGTAAAGCACCTGGCTGCGCTTTGGCAGCTGGAAGAAGCATTCCTGACCTGGCTGGATCAGGCCTGCGTCTTTACCTCCACTCTGGTGGACCGGATCATCACCGGATATCCCGGCGCCAAGGAAGAGCAGGAATGGGAGCAGCTGGGATATGAGGATCGGCTGCTTGTGACCGGCGAACCCTTTGGTCTCTGGGTGATCGAGTCAGAAGCGGACATCAGCGGCGAACTGTCTCTGGACAAAGCAGGTCTGCCGGTGATATTTACGGACAATCAGAAACCTTACAAGCAGAGAAAAGTGCGCATATTAAACGGTGCCCACACTTCATTTGTACCGGCTGCTTTCCTGGCAGGACTGGATATCGTGCGGGATTCCATGCAGGATGACCTGATCAGAGAGTTTATGTTGAAAACCATATATCAGGAAGTGATCCCCACCTTAAGTTTGCCGGAGGAGGAGCTGAAGGCCTTTGCGGGAGAGGTGGTGAACCGCTTCAACAACCCTTACGTGGACCATGCACTGCTGGCTATTGCTTTGAACTCCGTGTCCAAGTGGCGGGCCAGATGTATGCCCGGTTTGCTGGGATATGTGGAGCGTTTTGACAGGCTGCCGGTGAATCTGACCTTTTCTTTGGCGGCGCTGATGGCCTTTTACAGTGGAACGGAAATAAGAGACCGGGCGCTGATAGGGCATAGGGGAGAACAGGAGTATAAAATTATGGATGACCTGCCGGTGTTGGAATTTTTCCGGGATCATTGCCGGCTGGATGCGGAGCAGTTCGTGACAGCCTTCCTGGGAAGAGAAGATTTCTTCGGACAGGACTTGAATCAGGTGAAAGGTTTGAGCGTTGCGGTTACGGACTATCTGAGAGATATCAGAAGAAACGGAATGAGGGCAGCTTTATGCAGAATTTCATAAAAATCAATGAGAAAGATAATGTGGCGGTGGCACTTGAGGGGAATAAGGAAATTCCGGCCGGACATAAAATGGCTCTTGGGGACATCCCGGCAGGCGCTCCGGTGATCAAGTACGGCTACACAATCGGTTACGCCAAAGAAGATATCCCGGCAGGCGCCTGGGTCCATACCCACAACTTAAAGACCGGTCTTGGAGAAGTACTGGAGTATATCTATGAGCCGATGGAAATTGAATCGGGGGAGAAAAAGATATCTGTGAATCCAGGAAAACAAATGGCGGTTGAAGACGGGAGAAACCTTTTCCAAGGCTTTGTGCGCCCTGACGGCAAAGTTGGTGTCCGCAACGAGATTTGGGTCATCCCAACCGTTGGCTGTATGAACAACGTGGCAACATCGGTAGCCAGACAGGCAAACAGTTTGCGAAAAGGCAGCGTACGGGAAGTGATCGCATTTCCTCACCCTTACGGCTGTTCCCAGATGGGGGACGATCAGGAGTATACCAGGACCATTCTGGCAGATCTGGTCAACCACCCCAACGCCGGAGGCGTGCTGGTGCTAGGCCTGGGCTGTGAGAACAGCAGCACGGAAATATTGAAGAATTATATTGGTGAATATGATGCAAGGCGTGTCAAATTTCTGGTGGCCCAGGAGTCTGAGGACGAGATGGTAGATGCACTGGAATTGTTGGAAGAGTTGATTGACTATGCAGCCGGTTTTGAGCGGCAGCCCGTAAGTGTGGACAAACTGATCATAGGCTTAAAGTGCGGCGGAAGTGACGGCCTTTCCGGGATTACGGCCAATCCTTTGGTGGGACGCTTTTCGGATATGCTCATTGCAAGGGGCGGCAGCACTATTCTGACGGAAGTGCCGGAGATGTTCGGTGCGGAGACCATTCTCATGAACCGCTGTGCCGATGAGACTTTGTTCCGGCAGACGGTGGAGCTGATCAACGATTTTAAAAATTATTTCAAGAGTCACAACCAGGCCATCTATGAAAATCCTTCCCCGGGCAACAAAGCAGGAGGCATCTCAACCCTGGAGGATAAATCCTTGGGATGTACCCAGAAATCCGGCAGCGCCCCAATAAAAGGCGTCTTAGCCTATGGAGAGACCCTAAAGATTCCGGGTCTGAACCTTTTGAGTGCACCGGGCAATGATCTGGTGGCGGCCACAGCCCTGGCGGCGGCAGGTGCCCAGATTGTGCTCTTTACCACCGGAAGGGGCACGCCCTTTGCATCTCCGGTACCTACCGTGAAGATTGCCACCAATTCCAAACTGGCGGGTAAAAAGTCTAATTGGATCGATTTCAACGCAGGTGTGCTGGTAGAGGGGACTTCCATGGAGGAATTGTCCGGACAGTTTTACGATTATATCATAGAAGTAGCCTCCGGCCGCAGAGTCTGCAGCGAAGAGGCCGGATTCCATGATATGGCGATTTTTAAAAGAGGTGTGACATTGTAACAAGTGGCAGGAGGAGCATTAGGCGCCTCCCGGCCCATCCTGTCTGGGACGTGTGGATTCCGGCAAACGCTCTGCGCTGTCTGTTGATTTGACAGAGGCAGAAGCGGTGTCGGAATTTTTTTGTTTATCATCCTTTTCGTTTTCATAAAAGCGGTCTGATACCCGCAGTTCAAGATCTCCCGTGCTGTGTCCGGGCAGATCGATCCCGGGGATATTCCCGTCATCGTACAAATCCGTCGTTCGTTTATTATCCATGGCGATACCTTCCTTTCGCTGATAGTATGGGCATTTTCATGAAAATAATTCCCAATTGCCTGTAAATGTGGTAAAATATTGATTAGTATTATGAACATGGAGGTCATTATGAAAATCTCACTTAAAAAGATAAAAAAATGGTGGAAGGCGGTCGTGCCGGTTCTGGCCTTGATCCTGGTGTTGATGGGCTACGGCGGGACAAGCGCCCCTGAGAATAATCAAAGCGGAAATCATCAGCAAACGGTGGAAAACCAGGAGGAGAGTCTGGAGGTCAGCACTCATGCAAAGGGAGAATCCTATGTGGAAACCGGCTCAGGCGAAAGTTACGAAGAAAGCGCTGAGACAAGCTCGGAGGAGTCCGACGAGGAAACAGTAGAATCTTCTGAAGAAACCTCCATGATGGACAAGGAAGGCACCTACACCTCTGCAGAAGATGTGGCTCTTTACATTTATACATACGGCGAACTGCCGGGTAATTTCATGACGAAAAAGGATGCCAAGAAGCTTGGCTGGACCGGCGGCAGTCTGGAAGATTATGCCCCCGGCATGTGTATCGGCGGCGATTATTTCGGTAATTATGAGGGTATCCTGCCTGAGAAAAAAGGAAGGGAATACCATGAGTGTGACATTGATACCCTGGGAAAGAGCAGCAGAGGAGCAAAACGAATCGTGTTCTCCAACGATGGTCTGATTTATTATACGGAAGATCACTACGATAGTTTTGAACTTCTCTATGGAGAGGAATAGAGGGGAAATATGAGATACGAAATAAATTTGGATAATGTTACCACCAAAATGCAGTTTCATGAAAAAATCAGAGAAACCATTCCCTGCCCGGAGTATTACGGCGGGAATCTGGATGCGCTGTATGATGTGCTGACAGAGATGAGCGGTCCCATAGAAATTGTGTTTTTAAATTTTAGGGAATTCACCCACCAGCTTCCCGGTTTCGGAGAGGCTGTTGAACATCTGTGCGCAGACGTACAGGCGGAGAATCCTGAACTTTTGATCGTGTTGGAATAGGTGATCGGCGGCGAAGAATTGGGAAATAACAGGTGCGCGTAAGCGCAGAAACGAGGATAGCGATGTTTACAGACGAGAAAATATATATGGGTCTGGCGGACGGTCAGCGAGTGAATATGGCATTGAACATGTGCAACCGCCACGGCCTGATCGCAGGTGCCAGTGGTACCGGCAAGACCATTACCATGAAAGTCATGGCGGAATCTTTTTCCGATGCGGGTGTGCCTGTATTTTTGTGTGACGTGAAAGGCGATGTGTCGGGGCTGGCTTCTCCCGGCGTTTCTTCTGCGGGCATGGAAAAGAGAATTGACAAGTTCGGACTGAGGGACAGCTTTGCATACAAGCCCTACCCTGTGTGCTTTTGGGATATTTATCAGAAAAACGGACACCCTGTCCGCGCTACGGTTTCCGATATGGGGCCGGATATTTTGTCCCGCCTGCTGGATCTGACGCCGGCTCAGGTGGGGGTACTGAATATTGCGTTCCGCATAGCGGATGATAAGGGGCTTTTGATGGTGGATCTGAAGGATCTGCGTGCTGTGATCAACTATGTAACGGAGCATCGTGAGGAATATATGACCACTTACGGTACCATCTCAAAACAGTCCGCAGGCGCTATCCTGCGTGCCCTTCTGCCCTTGGAGAACCAGGGAGGCGATCTGTTTTTCGGCCAGCCGGATCTGGATATTTTCGATTGGATCCGCACGGATGTATACGGTAAAGGTATTGTAAATATTCTGCATGCAGTGGAGTTGGTGCAAAATCCTGCGCTTTACGCCAGTTTTTTGCTGTGGATGATGTCAGAACTTTTTGAGCGTCTGCCTGAGGCAGGAGATCCGGACAAGCCTAAGCTGGTGTTTTTCTTTGATGAAGCCCACATGCTTTTTGCCGATGCGCCCAAGGTGCTGGTGCAGAAGATTGAGCAGGTGGTGAAGTTGATCCGATCCAAGGGAGTAGGTATTTATTTTGTGACCCAGAGCCCCGGTGATATCCCCGACGGTGTGCTGGCTCAGCTGAGCAACCGTGTGCAGCATGCCCTCCGGGCTTATACACCTGCTGAGCAGAAGGCAGTCCGTGCGGCAGCCCAGACCATGCGCCCCAACCCCCGATTCAAGACAGAGGATGTGATCATGGAGCTTGGCGTAGGAGAAGCCCTGACTTCATTCCTGGATGAGGAGGGTGTACCGGGTATGGTGCAGAGGACTTCCATCATTTGCCCTCAGAGTCTGATGGCACCTGCAGATGAGGAGACCCGCAGGCTGCTGATGAGCCGGGATGGTATGGCTAAGTATGACACGGTTTTGGATCCATTGTCTGCTTACGAGGAACTGACCGGGGATTATCCGGAGGAAGTAAGTGTGGCAGAGGGCGAAGGCGCTGCGCATGGAGACGAAGGTGCATTTGATGACCGTGAATCTGCAGTAAAGCGCAGACAGCGAGCCTGGGAGGCAGAAAAGAAGGCCAAGGAAGAGGCGGAAAGCGAGCGCAAAAAGAGAGAAAAGGAAGAGGAAAACGCCCGCAAGAAAAGAGAAAAGGCTGCGGAACGCCGAAAAGCCCAGATTGAGCGTCAGCTGATCAACACAGGCATGCAGGTGTTAAAGCGCGGGCTGATGAATACGTTGTTTAAATAAAATGAATGCTTTCTTTATAAAATGTTAATACCATCAAGGGATGCAATACTTGAATATGTACTGTAAATCTGGTACAATAAATTGTGGATTGTGCATTTTAGAAGGTTTGACATCGCTTTAAACAGCAAGGTGCCTGAAAAAAGAGGCGCTTTTGCATTAATTATAATTGTGCTCACAAGGCACAGATGGGTAGGAAAATATATGAAATTAATTGATAAGATATTCGGAACCCGCAGTTCCAGAGAGTTAAAGCGCATTATGCCGATCGTAGACAAGATTGAGGAGTTACGCCCCGGGATGCAGGCTCTTTCGGATGAGGAATTGCGCGGCAAGACTGCGGAGTTTAAAAATCGTCTGGCAGCAGGAGAGACTCTGGATGATATTTTGCCGGAGGCTTACGCAGTAGTCCGCGAGGCTGCAAAGCGTGTGCTGAATACAGAACATTACCGTGTACAGCTGATCGGCGGCGTGATCCTGCATCAGGGACGTATTGCGGAGATGCGTACCGGTGAGGGTAAGACACAGACCGCTATTTTGCCGGCATACTTAAATGCCCTGACAGGAAAGGGCGTTCACGTGGTTACCGTCAACGACTATCTGGCAAAGCGTGACGCAGAGTGGATGGGACAGGTTCATGAGTTCCTTGGCCTGAAAGTAGGCGTGGTGCTTAACAGTATGAAGCCTGACGAGAGACGGGAGGCTTACAACTGTGATATCACTTACGTGACCAACAATGAACTGGGCTTTGATTACCTGCGTGACAATATGGTCATCTACAAAGAACAGCTGGTACTTCGCGGGCTTCATTTCGCCATCATCGATGAGGTGGACTCTGTGTTGATCGACGAAGCCAGAACTCCTCTGATCATTTCCGGCCAGAGCGGCAAGTCCACGGCACTTTATCAGGCCTGTGATCTGCTGGCCCGCCAGTTAAAGCGCGGCGCGGATATGCAGCAGCTTTCCAAGCTGGATGCCATCATGGGTATTGAGCAGGAAGAGACCGGAGACTTTATCGTAAATGAGAAGGATAAGGTGGTCAATCTGACTGCGGAAGGTGTGGCAAAGGTAGAGCGTTTCTTCCAGATCGAGAATCTGGCTGATCCCGAGCATCTGGAGATCCAGCACAATATGACATTGGCGCTGCGCGCCCATAACCTGATGTTCAGGGACCAGGATTATGTGGTAAAGGATGACCAGGTCATGATCGTCGATGAGTTTACCGGACGTATCATGCCGGGCCGCCGTTATTCTGATGGTCTTCACCAGGCGATTGAGGCAAAAGAGCATGTAAAGGTAAAAAGAGAGAGCAAGACGCTGGCTACCATTACCTTCCAGAATTTCTTTAATCTGTTTACCAGAAAATGCGGTATGACCGGTACCGCTCTTACTGAGGAGAACGAGTTCCGTGAGATCTACGGCATGGACGTTGTGGAGATTCCCACCAACCTGCCCGTTGCCCGTATCGATCATCAGGACGCTGTATACAAGACCAAAGAAGAAAAACTGCGCGCGATCGTAGAGGCTGTAGAAGAGGCACATGCCAAGGGGCAGCCGGTGCTGGTGGGTACCATCACCATCGAAGCCAGTGAAGAGATCAGCCGCAGACTTACCAAGAGAGGCATTCATCATAAGGTGCTGAATGCAAAGTTCCATGAAATGGAAGCGGAGATCGTAGCGGATGCAGGTATGCATGGTGCGGTTACCATCGCTACCAACATGGCAGGCCGTGGTACCGATATTAAGCTGGACGCAGATGCAAAGGCTGCCGGCGGTCTTAAAATCATTGGTACAGAACGCCATGAGTCCAGACGTATCGACAACCAGCTGCGTGGACGTTCCGGACGTCAGGGTGATCCCGGTGAGTCCAAGTTCTACATTTCCCTGCAGGACGATCTGATGCGATTGTTCGGTTCCGAGCGATTGATCAGTATGTTCAATGCCCTGGGCGTGCCCGAAGGACAGGAGATTGAGCACAGCTCCCTGACCAATGCCATTGAGTCTGCCCAGAAAAAGATTGAGAACAACAACTTCGGTATCCGTAAGAATCTGTTGGAATACGACCGTGTTATGTGCGAACAGCGTGAGATCATCTATGAGGAGCGTAACCGCGTTCTGAACGGTGAGAGCATGCGGGATGTGATCTACAAGATGATCACGGATATTACTGAGAACAGTGTAGATATCTGTATCAATGATGATGCTGCCGCAGAAGATTGGGATCTGAATGAGCTGAATACGCTGCTCCTGCCTACAGTGCCGCTGCAGCCCATTACCAAAGAGCGCATTGCTAAGGCCAAGAAGAACGAGCTGAAACAGCAGCTGAAGGAAGAGGCTGTGAAGCTTTATGAGAGCAAAGAAGCAGAATTCCCCAATTCCGAATCTATTCGTGAGCTGGAGCGCGTGATCCTGCTGAAGGTTATCGACCGCAAGTGGATGGACCATATCGACGATATGGATCAGCTGCGTCAAGGTGTAGGTCTTCAGGCTTATGGCCAGAGAGACCCCTTGGTGGAATATAAGATGAGCGGCTACGATATGTTCGATGAGATGACTCAGAATATCCGCGAAGAGACCATTCGTCTGCTGTTCCGTGTGCGCATTGAGCAGAAAGTGGAGCGTGAGCAGGTGGCTAAAGTGACCGGTACCAACAAGGATGATTCCTTGGCCAAGGCTCCTGTTAAGCGTGCTGACAATAAAGTCTACCCTAATGATCCTTGCCCCTGCGGCAGCGGCAAGAAATATAAGCAGTGCTGTGGCAGAAAATAAAAAAGGCTGTGATGTCGAAAGTATGCGGGGGTGAGAACGGCCTATCCCACCATCGGCATGTTCTCACTCCGTAAAAACCGCAGCGGATACTAAGCTCGAGACGAAACCTACGGTTCGTCTGACCTCGCTAAGTACCGGCGGTTTTTAAGGGCCTTATGGTGGGACAGGCTGTCCTTCCCCCGAAAACTTAGGACATCAAGAATAAATAGAAAGAAGGTGACGCAAGTGGTTGAATTAGACCAGATGAAAACAGAAATTCTGACTTACGAGACTCCTTTGGCGGAAGTGAGGGATTCACTTTGACCTTGCTAACAAGGTGAAGCGAATCGAAGAATTGGAAATGGATATGGAGGCTCCCGGTTTCTGGGACAATCCCGATATATCCAACCAGAAAATGAAGGAATTAAAGAATTTAAAGAGTGTGGTAGAACAGTGTGAAAAGCTGGAGACCCAGTATGAGGATATCCTGACTCTGATCGAAATGGGATATGAGGAGAACGATGAGTCTCTGGTGGCGGAGATCCGCGGTGAACTGGACGAGTTTGTTGCCGAGTTCGAGGAACTGCGTTTGAGCACGCTGCTTTCCGGTGAATATGACAAAAATGATGCCATTCTGAAACTGAATGCAGGAGCAGGTGGTACCGAAAGCTGCGACTGGTGCGGCATGCTTTACCGTATGTACACCAGATGGGCAGAGCGTAAAGGTTTTTCTGTGGAAGTGTTGGACTATCTGGATGGCGACGAGGCGGGCATCAAGTCTGTAACCTTCCAGGTAAACGGAGACAATGCGTATGGTTACCTGAAATCCGAGAAGGGTGTGCATCGTCTGGTGCGTATTTCTCCCTTCAATGCCCAGGGAAAACGCCAGACCTCCTTTGTGTCCCTGGATGTTATGCCTGATATCGAGGCTGATCTGGATGTGGAGATCGACGAGAAGGATCTGCGCATCGACACCTACCGAAGCAGCGGTGCCGGTGGTCAGCATATCAACAAGACCTCTTCAGCCATCAGAATCACCCACATTCCTACCGGTACAGTAGTACAGTGTCAGAATGAACGAAGCCAGTTCCAGAATAAGGACAAGGCTATGCAGATGCTGAAAGCAAAGTTGTATCTGTTAAAGCAGGAAGCCAATGTAGAAAAGCTTTCCGATATCCGCGGCGAGGTAAAGGACATCGGTTGGGGCAACCAGATCCGTTCCTATGTAATGCAGCCCTACACCATGGTTAAGGATCACAGAACAGATGTGGAGACCGGTAATGTGGATGCGGTCATGGACGGAAGTCTGGATCTCTTTATTAACGGTTATCTGAAATGGATCAATGTGTCCAAAAACGAAGAGGCACAATAAAGCAGATGAAATGAGCGGTTCTCGGCCCGGTGCCGTGGGACCGCTTTTTGTACAAATGCTATTCCAAATGTAGTCCTATATTTGGAAGTGAGAGGAAAAACAGATGTTATATCCGAAGAATCAGACGTCAAAATTACAAGATGAACTTTTTAAAACTCCTACCAGTGAGTACCGTGGAACTCCTTTCTGGGCCTGGAATGGAAAACTTGACAGAGAAGAACTGGGACGCCAGATAGACATATTCGAAGAAATGGGCCTGGGCGGTTTTCATATGCACGTGCGTACCGGCATGGACAGTCCTTATTTGGATGAAGAATTTATGGAATACATCCGTTTTTGTGTAAATAAGGCCAAGGAGAAAGGTATGCTGGCCTGGTTGTATGATGAAGACCGTTGGCCATCCGGCACAGCGGGAGGCAAGGTCACAGGTCCTCACCCGGAGTTTTCCAGAAAGATGTTGCTGTTTACACCCAATCCTTACGCGCCGGATAGACCGAATAGGGCAACTCAGCCAGAACCCGGCAGAGGACAGAAAACCATACGGCAGGATAATGGTGTATTACTTGCAGTTTATGATATTGTTTTGCATGAGGACGGTACATTGAAATCTGCAGAATGTATTGGGGAAGAAGAGGAGGCAAAGGGTACAAAATGGTATGCCTATATGGAGTCTTCCACCGCAGATCCCTGGTTTAATAACTGTGCTTATGTGGATACCTTGAACTCGGACGCTATTAAACTGTTTATAGAGACCACTCATGAGGCTTACAGAAAGGCCGTTGGTGAGGAGTTTGACAAGACAATTCCTGCAATCTTTACCGATGAACCCCAGTTTGCGCCCAAGGAGACACTGGACTATGCAAAGGAAGAAAAGGATGTATTTTTGTCCTGGACCGATAAGTTGCCTGAGATTTATAGGGAGCGTTATGGCGAAGACCTGATGGAGAAAATACCGGAATTGATCTGGGAACTGCCGGAAGGGAGACTATCCCAGGCAAGATATCGCTTCCATGATACGGTGACACAGTTGTTTGTGGATACTTACTGTAAGCAGATCGGTGCTTGGTGCAGGGAGAATGGAATTGCATTGACTGGCCATGTAATGGGAGAATCCCCTTTGGAGAAACAGACCAAGGCGGTAGGTGATGCCATGCGCTGTTATCCCGAGTTTGGTATCCCGGGCATTGATATGCTGTGTGATTGGCATGAATATAATACTGCAAAGCAGACCCAGTCCATGGTCCATCAGATGGGAAAGCCCGGTATGCTCAGTGAGCTTTATGGTGTGACTGGCTGGGATTATGATTTTCGTGGTTATAAGCTGCAGGGAGATTGGCAGGCTGCATTGGGAGTCACTGTGAGAGTGCCTCATTTGTCCTGGATGACCATGAAGGGTGAGGCCAAGCGTGATTATCCGGCTTCTATCAGTTATCAGTCCCCTTGGTGGGATCAGTTTGCAATGGTAGAAGACCATTTTGCCAGATTGAATACCGCAATGACCCGTGGAAAAGCCAATGTGAAAGTGGGCGTGATCCACCCGATTGAGAGTTATTGGTTGTATTGGGGTCCGGCCGAGCAGACGGCGGCCCTTCGCAGCCGCCTGGAAAAACAGTATGGTCAGCTGACAGAGTATCTTTTGTTTGGATTGATTGATTTTGACTTTATCAATGAGGCCTCTTTGCCGGAGCAGTGCTTGCAAGCGTCCAATCCCTTGCAGGTAGGTGAAATGAGCTATGACGCTGTGATCGTATCCGGATGTGCAACGCTGCGAGCTACAACTGTGGAACGGTTGAAAGTATTTGCGCAGCAGGGCGGTAAGGTAATCTTCGTAGGTGACTGTCCGGAATATGTGGATGCAGAACCCTCTCAGGCAGTGCGCGATCTTTATGATAAGAGTATCCATGCGAGTCTTGATCAGACAGCCATCCTGAATGTGCTGGCAGAAGAGCGAATGCTGGATATCCGGGACAAAAACGGACGGCGAACTGAGAATCTGATTTATCAGTTAAGAGAGGATGGAGATGCACAGTGGCTGTTTGTGGCCAATGGCAAGAATCCGGACTGCCCTGATGTGGATGATGCTCCGATACTTCGTTTCGTCATCAAGGGAGAATATAACATTACGGAGTATAATACTTTGAATGGAGAGATTCAGCCCCTTACGGTTAGCATGCAGGACGGCAATACTGTTTTCCGGCGCCCTTGGCATATACACGACAGTTTGCTGCTTCGTCTGGAGGCTTGTAGACGAGAGGTGGATACTTGCCCGGTACCGATAGCAGAAAAGGAAGATGTTCAGAAAACTGCTGCTGTAGAAATCAGACAGACTGCGATGCCGGTAAACATTATGGGGCAGGTGGATGTGAGCCTTGACGAGCCTAATATGCTCTTGCTGGATATGGCAGAATATTCTGTGAATGACGGAGAATGGCAGCCCTTGGAGGAATTGCTGCGTTTGGATAATCAGGTGCGGAAAATGCTGCAGATTCCCCTCAGACGCAAGGAAGTGGTACAGCCCTATCTGATTGAGGAGGAGACTCCTGAGAACTATTTGAAACTGCGCTTTGTGATATCTGCTGAATATAGGGTAGAGCAGCCGCTGCTTGGTCTGGAGGATTTGAAAGATACCCGGATTTGGTGGAATGGGAAAGGAGTAGAGACAAAGTCTATAGGCTGGTATGTGGACAAAGCTATTGAGACGACTATGCTGCCGCCCTTGGAAATTGGAGAGAATATCCTGGAATTACAAGTTCCCATTGGCAGAAGAACCAACCTGGAATATTATTATCTTCTGGGAGATTTCGGTGTACGTGTGAATGGTTTAATGAAAACGGTCACTGCGCCGGTGCGGAAGGTTGGATTTTCCGATATTACCACGCAGGGACTTCCTTTTTACACGGGCAACGTAAATTATCATTTTGAAGTGGAAACAGAAAAGTCACTGGCCATCAGGATACCCCGTTACAGAGGTGGCCTGATCAAAGTGTTGGTGGATAGTGAAGATCGGGGAAATATCGCTTTTTCTCCCTATTATCTAGAAGTGAACGGACTGGAGGCTGGAAAACATCAGATAACGTTGAAGGTGTACGGTGTACGTCAGAATGGTTTTGCCCAGCTGCATCATACCCCAGGCGTCTATTTTTACCAGAGTCCCAATTCCTGGCGTTCCGGCGGAGATCTGTGGTGTTACGAATACCAGTTCAAACCCATGGGAATATTAAAAAGCCCCGAGCTTTACGGCCCGAAGGGCGGTAAAGCAACGGAGCATTTTAGAGATAGAAGCTGATTATTGGGAGTTTTCTGTGCTGCTTGCCGGATTCATGATATCCAGGAAGTACAGCGCCATAGTCATGTTGGTGTAGGGGGTAACCCACAGACTGCCGACACCAAAACTTAATAATCCCAGAATGTGTAAGGGCAGGAAGCTCAGCTGTAATAAGAAAAGCTTGAGTTTCTTGCCTTTCATGATTCGGATACTCAGCCGGATGACCTCGCTTCCGCTGTATTTGGGGAAATCAAGCAGCAGAAAGTGGCATTGTGACAAGCTTAAGGAGAAGGGCAGGTAAATGAGGGCACCCAGTACTAAGCTGATCGCAGTATAGATAAGCCATGTGGCAGAACCGTCTGTCTGGTACAGGATCAGGAATATATTGTAGGGCAGCAGGCACAATGTGTTTACCAGTGTGGAAACTGCGGAAACTGTAAGGGAACGCTTAAATATATGCTGGAAACCGTAAAAAAGATGGGTGATTTTTGCTTTGCGGCCGCAGGAAATATTTAAAAAATAAAGTGCGATACCGGTGTTGAACACGCCCATGATTGCGCCCACCACCTGGGATACCAGATACATCAGGATGGAGGAAGTAATGGTGAATCCTGCTATGCCGGCAGCATTGGCAGTGCTGTCCCCGTACTGCAGCATCATGATAATGGTCATAATGTTGGTGAACAGCATAGTAATGCTGAAGGTGATGGAAGAGGTAAACAGGGAGGGGAGCATGTTGGCTATGGCCGCGCTGTTAAAACGCCCTGTGAGATGTTCTTTTGCTTTATCTTTTATATCAGAAAATGTCTTGTATTGATTCATTTGCGTACTCCGTTCCAAAAATTAAAAATACATACTGAAAAATTCTTCTAAAGAAACACCGTACATCTGCTGCATCATGATGTCAATTTGCTCTCTGAAAGTAGGATCATAGAACAGCAGATAGATGGAATAAACTACTGCCAGGATGCCAAGCAGGATGCCGATTGCTGAGGTGACGATACCGGTGATGCTCATGCCGGAGAGAGATTCTCCCTTTCGCTTGGAGAGGATGGCAAACAATATACTCAGTGCACCTGCGGGAACACCCAGGATGCCGGTACAGCAAAGCACAAGGCTTAAGATTCCGCATACCAGAGAGGCGGTGGCAAAGCCGTTGGGGCGCTTGGTGGGTTGATTGGGAACGTAATTAGTGTTTTCGGAATTCTGATTAAAATCCATATAAGAATCTCCTTTATTGATTTCTAGTCTTACTTTAGCACCTTTGGAGAGATTAGGCAAATGTATCTGCCTAAAATTTATAGATATTTCATTTTTGAAGTCCTGAAACAAAATTTTGAGTGCCAAATGTCAATGTTCTGGTTGAAAATCCCCAGTTCTTTCCATTATAATAAGAAAGTGCCTGAATATATCCGGGGCGCATTTACAACATCATTTTATTGCCGGCTGTGAGTCGGCGGTAAAGCAGGAAAGGCATGGTTATAAAATGGATATTTTACAGATTTTAAAAGAAGAATTGCAAGTAGAAAAATGGCAGGTTGAGGCTGCTGTCAAGCTGATCGATGAGGGCAACACGATCCCCTTCATCTCCCGTTACCGCAAAGAGGTGACCGGCTCGTTAAATGATGAACAGCTTAGAGATCTCCACGAACGGTTGATTTACCTGCGCAATTTGGAGGATAAAAAGGAGCAGGTCCTGAAAAGTATCGAAGAGCAGGGCAAGCTAACGGAGGAACTGCGGGAGAAGATCCTGGCAGCCCAGACTTTGGTTGTGGTGGAGGATTTGTATCGTCCTTACCGCCCCAAGAGAAAGACCAGAGCAGGTATTGCCAAGGAAAAAGGCCTGGAGCCTTTGGCCGTGTTTATTCTGGAACAGAGTGCTGTGGAGCCTCTTGATATAGAAGCGCAGAAGTACGTGACTGATGCTGCTTTGGTAGAGGCTGGCGCTGTAGAATCGGAAAAAGTAGTGAAGAATGCCCAGGAAGCACTTCAGGGTGCAATGGACATTATTGCGGAGAGTATTTCCGATGAGGCAGATCACCGCTTATATATCAGAAACGCTACCATAGAGGAGGGCATTGTAACCAGCGCTGCCAAGGATGAGAAAACGGAAAGCGTCTATGAAATGTACTACAATTTTGAGGAGCCTGTGAAAAAGATCGCAGGCCACCGTGTGCTTGCACTGAACCGTGGCGAGGAAGAGAAGATTCTCACAGTGAAGGTGATGGCCCCCGAAGAGCGTATCCTGCGCTATCTGGAAAAGATGCTGTTGACCTCTGACAACGAGTATACTACTCCCGTAATCAAGGCTGCAGTAGAGGATAGTTACAACAGACTGATCGCTCCTGCCATTGAGAGAGAAATCAGAAATGATCTGACCGAGAAGGCTGAGGACGGCGCCATCAATGTATTTGGCAAGAACCTGGAACAGCTGCTCCTGCAGCCCCCTATTGCAGGAAAAGTGGTGCTGGGCTGGGATCCTGCTTTCCGTACCGGATGTAAGCTGGCAGTGGTAGATCCTACCGGAAAAGTACTGGATACCAAGGTGATTTACCCCACTGCACCTCAGAACAAAGTAGAGGAAGCTAAGGCAGAGCTGAAGAGACTGATCAAAAAATATCAGGTGGATCTGATTTCCGTGGGTAACGGTACTGCGTCCAGAGAGTCTGAGCAGGTAATTGTGGAACTTTTGAAAGAACTGGACAGACCTGTACAGTATGTGATTGTAAATGAAGCGGGAGCATCCGTATATTCTGCAAGTAAACTTGCAACTGAGGAGTTCCCCAACTTCGATGTAGGCCAAAGAAGTGCAGCTTCTATTGCAAGAAGACTGCAGGATCCTCTGGCTGAGCTTGTAAAAATTGATCCCAAATCCATCGGTGTGGGACAGTACCAGCATGATATGAACCAAAAAAAGCTCAGTGAGGCTTTGAACGGTGTCGTAGAAGACAGCGTAAATAAGGTGGGTGTGGATCTGAACACAGCATCCGCTTCCTTATTAGAGTATATTTCCGGTATCAATAAGACCATTGCGAAAAATATCGTGGATTACAGAGAAGCCAACGGTCGTTTCACCAGCCGCAAACAGCTTCTGAAGGTGCCCAAGTTGGGACCTAAGGCTTTTGAACAGTGCGCAGGCTTTATGAGAATCCAAAACGGTACCAATCCTCTGGATGCCACCAGTGTGCATCCGGAGTCTTATGAGGCAGCAGAAAAACTTCTGGAGAAGTTGGGGCTGACTATGGAAGATGTGAGAGAGGCCCAAAGGCATGCAAAGCAGGAGTCCAAGTCCGGCGCAGGAAAAGAGACAGCGGTTCAGTCCGGACGCGGCGCAGCCGGTAAGGATGCCAACAAGAAAAAGTCAGGAACCGTACAGGTTCGCAATACCAATACTGCCATGGGCAAGGCTTTGGCAGCCGCCATGGCCGGTGTGACAGTAGAGGAGCATGCGGCTAAGCAGAAAGCACCTTTCAATAGTGCCAATGCAGCAAATGGGTTCCAGGCTGGTACACAGGCAGCGGGAAGTGCAGCTGAAAGCATCAGTTCTCTGGAAAAGCGTATTAAGAATAAGAAGCTTCTGGCAGAGGAGCTGGGTATCGGTGAAATCACGTTGACTGATATTCTGAAAGAACTGGAGAAGCCTGCAAGAGACCCCAGAGACGATATGCCCAAGCCCATCCTTAGAAGTGATGTATTGGATATGAAGGACTTAAAGCCCGGCATGATTTTAAAGGGAACGGTCCGCAATGTCATTGACTTCGGCGTTTTCGTGGATATCGGTGTACATCAGGATGGCCTGGTTCACATTTCCCAGATTACTGAGCGTTTTATCAAGCATCCTCTGGAGGCTGTTAGTGTTGGCGACGTGGTGGATGTGCAGGTGCTTACTGTGGACCTTCAGAAGAAGCGTATCGGTCTGACCATGCGGATCCAGAAAAATTAGTGCAGAAAATTTGCACAGAAAAATTAGTTGTTTTAAAGTACTTGTATACAGATGTGTCATGAGTTATAATCGTCATATAAGTTAATTCTTCGGGGTCGGGTGCAATTCCCTACTGGCGGTGAGGGCGCAAGCCTACAGTCCGCGACCTGTGTGCAGCAGCACGCAGCTGATCCGGTGTGAATCCGGGACCAACAGTACAGTCTGGATGAGAGAAGAAATACATTGCGTATCCTTACACGGGCATGAAAGAAACTACATGCGCTGTGTATATAATGCGTTGTGTGGAAAAGTATATCCCCGGAGACTTGGCTCTCCGGGGTTTTGTTTACTTAAGAATTTTTGATTATGTATGGCAGAAAGGTATGGTATTTATTGTGAAAGAACTGTTTCAAAATGTATTGGAAAATCTGGTGTTTGTGCTGGAGTTCGCGGCGGTGATTCTGGCCATGTTTTTCCTGGCATTGTTGTTGGAAAAAATCGCCCGCAAAAAACGCGGCGTCAAAGAGCCTGTATTTACCGTCAGAAAAATGGCTATGATCGGCATGTTCTCGGCCATCGCCATGATCCTGCATCTCTTTGATTTCCCCTTGCCCTTCGCGCCGGGATTCTACAAGCTGGACTTTAGTGAGTTGCCTATTTTGATCGGCGCCTTTGCATTTGGTCCAGCGGCAGGTGTAATGATGGAGTTTTTGAAGATATTGCTCAAGCTTTTTATCAAAGGAACTTCGACTGCTTTTGTAGGAGATTTGGCTAATTTTGTGGTGGGATGCAGCTTTATCCTGCCGGCTTCCGCTATTTACGCATTCCGCAAAAGTAAAAAGAGTGCGGTAGTGTCCTGCGTAGTAGGGACATTGGCCTTGACAATATTCGGAACGGCATTTAATGCGATATACCTTTTGCCGGCATTTGCTAAACTCTACGGTATGCCTTTGGAGGATATCATGGCTATGGGGGCAGCAATCAATCCTTTGGTGAAAGAGGGAAGTATTGTGAGCTTTGTAATGGCATGCGTGGCTCCCTTGAATCTGATCAAGGGGGGCTTGGTGTCCGTGGTAACCTTGCTGGTGTACAAATCAATAAGTCCAATCATTAAGAGTGAGCATGGGAGATAAAAGAACAGGATAAATTGGAATAGATGATAATGACAGGAGAAAAGACAATGATGTCGAACGCTCCTGTCATTTTTTTTGAAACGCCATAAAATACGGGGGCTGACGAACTTATGACACACCTGTCAAATACAATTATGACTGTGAATATGACACTCGTTCCGGAAAGTGGAAGAGGACGCTTGCAGAGTGGTGGTTTGCCATATCGTTGTATGATAACGGTATTGATTTGCAAAATCCTGTGTTTATGATAAAATCAAGGAAAAGAAAAGGATTGAAAATCCATAGAAGGTTGATAAACCAGACGCGATTTGGTTCAATTGGTGAAAATCAGCGTGCAGTCCAAACGAATGGGCAGATACCCAGAAAAGCGTAGTCTGCTTTTTCCTTTGGACTGACACCGATTGTTCACGTATTAATTTGTCAAATGTCTGACAAATTCGACAAATATGGAAAGTTGTTGACAAATATCTAACATTTCGCTATAATATAAGCGCAAAAATTATGTTTTCCAGGCAATAATAAATGTATTCAATAATAAATGTATTCAAGAAAGGAGATTTTTATGGTTAGTTTCAGTTTAGCAAAGTTCCATGGAAAGTGTCTAAAAAAGAAGCAGAAGATATAATTGGTTCATCATTGCTTGAAGATTCGCGCAGAACTCCTGCACCTGATGGCATTGAATTCTATATTTCTGATGTAGAATATCTTTTGAATGGGATGAGCACGAATGCTTCCTTTGAATTTCACAATGATAAATTATGGATTGTGCAATTCTATTATAATATAGACGAGAATCCTCAAGAATGGTTTAAAAGTGTTATAGAAGAATTAACAGCATTGTATGGTATGGAAACGGATAAATTTACTAACACAAATGGGGGTACTACAAATGTTGGTTATAAATGGGACTCCAATAATACCAGTTTTCAAATTGTATCAATGATGAATCAAGCAGCACATATGCAAGTTATTATTTCAATAGGTCTTTGCGAAGTGTAATTTTTGATAGATTTCCGTTCTTTTTTCGGCGATACATTTCATGACACTTAGATATGTTAAGTTTTTGACCTATTAGATAACGCAAACATAAAACGCTGCTGTTAGTTAAGGTTGTAACAGCAGTAAGCTTTTATTGAATATTTGCATATTTGTGTAGTTTTTACCCGGGAGGCTTTCTATGAAAAAAACAATTATAATATTGATCACAATTCTCATAATTATATTCGGTGTCAGCAGGCTAGCGACCCAGATAGATGAGGAAGAAGTGCCTCATGTGTTTGATGCAAGTACAGCTCCGGGAATTGAGTGGATAAGTGTTGACAAGGCTATGAAGCAATATGATTATGCATATAACGGCGGATCCTGGATGACCCTGGAGGATGTGCTTCAGGTGTCGGAAAAGGGAACCAATCTTACCGGGAGAGATCTATGGAAATATAATTTTTACGAGGATAGGGCAGAGAGTTATCAGAGAATCTATCCGATCGCAGATTTTGATATGTTGTTCGAGCTTTGTGTAGGCTGGGATGTAAATAAAGGAGAAAGGTTCTCAAGCGTTCAGGATCCTGTGGATAAGCTGACAGCCTCAGAAGCAATCCTGGTTGCCAAGGACGGACTGGATACGCAGGTGGATTTCCTGACAGGAGATGTGGAGGCATATATAAATGAACATAAGGAGAATCCTGCTCATAAATCCTTTGGGTTTACATATTATCCAATAGATGTGAAGGGTACGGCTGACACTATGGAAATGATTGCTTCACTCTGGGAAGAGGGGGAAATCTTCCTAATCAGCAGCCCTGATGAGATTACCGGTTTGAAGATTGATAAAGCGGATGAACTGTATGCCTTTGTAGAGGAAATGGCGAATGAACTGAAATATACCGATAATGCTGTTCCGGAGAATGTGTTCCTGAAGCTGTCCCTGAATCTGGAAAAAAAGTCGGCAGAGCCTCGATTCCTGATATATATTCCAATCGGAAATGTGAATTATCGATACGAGATTGCCAAGGTAGAAAAGCTTGGGGAGGATTTGTATATTTCTGTAGAAAAAAAACTTAGAACCGGAGAGAAGCCGGTAAAAGACGGCTGTTTGATTGGTTTGCAAATTTCACAGAACTATAGTGAACCGTCTACGATAAGAGACGTGACCAGGATACATCTGGGATGGGTGGAATAATTGGTATGAGTAAAAGCCGGCAGGTTTTCTCCCTGCCGGTTTTTGAATTGTGCGCCTGACGGCGCACGTTTCCAACGGGTGCAAGTCCCGAATCCGCCCGGTAGTGGGAAGGATATAGCCGAAGGCAAGGGTGTCCATCGTGAGGTGGAATCTGAAGGAAGCCGGATGTGGGGAACAAACTAACCCACGGGCAAACCTCTGGTCTGACGAACAGAAATCACATACAAGGTTATGCATGAGGGTAAGATTGCAATCCAAATCGAAGCCCAATATCAAAGCCGGTAAGGTTTATCTTTCTCCGCTGATTGATTGCTTTGATGGTATGCCGGTCAGCTGGACAATAGGAACCTCACCTAATTCTGAACTTGCAAATACTATGTTAAAAAAAGCTATTGTTACACTTAATCCCAGCGAAAAGCCAATCGTGCATTCGGATAGGGGATGTCACTACCGCTGGCCAGGATGGATCAAGATAATGGAAGATGCAGGACTTATCAGATCGATGTCTAAAAAGGCTGTTCACCGGACAATTCTGCTTGTGAGGGATTCTTCGGTCACCTGAAAACAGAGATGTTCTATGGGCGTAACTGGGATCTATACAGCATTGAAGAATTTATCCGGGAAGTAGATAAGTACATGCACTGGTACTGTAAAGACCGCATTAAATCAACACTCGGAGGGCTTAGCCCTCTAGATTATAGAAGGAGCATGGGTGTGGCTGTCTAAAAAAATGTCCGCACCCCCAAGCGGGGGGGATTTAAATAAAAAATTTGCGAGTGGTGGTTGCAAGATAAATAGTACTTGCTTTTTGCTGGAAATTATATTAAGATAAACGTTGTTGAAGCACCTACGGCGTAGGTGCTTTTTCAAGATGCGGTAGATTATAAGTTCTGAAATGGGAACTTTTGAAAGGAAATAAAAATAAATGGTAGAATTAGATGTGAAAATCGGAGCGGGCGATTTGTATGATTATATGCTGATGCACACCTACAGCAGTTTTTCCGGACTCTTCGGCAGTCTGGTGGGGGCGCTCCTGGTGGTCCTGGCAGCGTATACCGGACAGTGGATTTTTGTGATCGCAGGTGCGGTGCTGTTATTTTACCTTCCCTGGACCTTATTTATAAAGAGCAGGCAGCAGGTGCTGACCAATCCCGTGTTTAAGCAGCCCCTTCACTATATGCTGGACGAGCAGGGACTGCATATTTCCCAGGGGGAAGTGACCAGTGCCATCGGTTGGGAGGACATGGTGAAGGCGGTATCTACCGGCCGCAGCATTATTTTGTATACGTCCCGTGTCAATGCTACGATCTTTCCCAGAAAGCAGATGGGCGATCAGACGGCAGCGGTGATTGAGATGATCTCCATTCACATGCCGCCTAAGAAGGTGAAAATTCGTACCTGATGCAGACGGAAAATGCCTGGGACGGAAGTAGGATGGCAGAAGCGCATGGCGATACTGGAAAGTAAGAGGGAATATAAATTGATGCGGAAACATGGCAATATTAAAATCATAGAGACTTTTACCTCCCAGGAGACCTTTGCGCTGGGGCAGCAGATCGGACGGGAGGGCACGCCCGGACAAGTGTACACCCTGATCGGCGATCTGGGTGTAGGCAAGACTGTTTTTACACAGGGTGTGGCATCCGGACTTGATATCACGGAACCGGTAAATAGCCCCACTTTTACCATTGTGCAGGTTTATGAAGAGGGAAGACTTCCCTTTTATCACTTTGATGTTTACCGTATCGGTGATGTGGAAGAGATGGAAGAGATTGGTTATGAAGATTATTTTTACGGAGAGGGCTTGTGCCTGATCGAGTGGGCCAACCTGATCGAAGAAATCCTGCCGGAGCACTACAGCCGGATTACCATTGAGAAGGATCTGGAGAAGGGCTTTGACTATCGCAGGATCACCATTGAAGAAATTTGACGGCAGAAATTTGATGGAAGAAATCTGTGTGAAGCGATTTGATGGAAAATTGTGAAAAGAAATTTGGAGAGGCGACAGCTATGAAAATTCTCGGCTTGGACAGTTCCGGCATGGTGGCCGGAGTTGCAATAGTGGAAGACGGACTTCTGCTGGCAGAATATACCACAAATTACAAAAAGACTCATTCCCAGACGCTGCTTCCCATGTTGGATGAGTTGAGGAATATGATTGAACTGGATATTAACAGCATTGATGCCATTGCCGTTGCGGCGGGACCGGGATCTTTTACAGGTTTGCGTATCGGTGCGGCTACCGCTAAGGGATTGGGCCTGGCATTGGACAAGCCTCTGGTGGAAGTGCCCACCCTGGAAGGCCTGGCTTACAATCTGTGCGGTTGTACCCAGCTGGTGTGTCCGCTTATGGATGCCAGAAGAAATCAGGTGTACAACGGTATTTATGAGTTTGTGAGAGAGGGAGAACAGTATAGGCTGCGCGCAGTAGCGCCTCAGTGCGCCGCAGATATTTGTGAAGTAATCGAGAAACTGAACGCTCTTGGCCGGGAAGTGATCTTCCTGGGTGACGGCGTGCCTGTTTATCAGAAAGTAATCAGAGAAAAAATGATCGTGCCCTATTCCTTTGCGCCTGCGTCTAACAACCGTCAGCGTGCAGCCAGTGTTGCCGCTTTGGGAGAAGAGTACTTTAGAGAAGGAAAAATCGTCAGTGCAGCAGACCATCAGCCGGAATATCTGCGTAAAGCCCAGGCAGAGCGTGAGCGCGCCGAGCAGGAACGTGCAGGAGCATAAAAGTTATGAACAAGATAATGAATATCGAAGTCAGAGAACTTCGTGAATCGGACATTGAAGCCCTGAGTGTCATCGAACAGGCTTCTTTCAGTCAGCCCTGGTCAGCCAGGCAGTTTCATGAACTTTTGGACAGGGATTACTGTGTATATCTGACAGCTCTTGCAGATGGACAGATAGCAGGCTGCGCCGGAATGACCGATATTTGTCACGAAGGCGATATTGACAAAGTGGTAGTGGATGAAAAACTGCGCGGGCAGGGCATTGCAGACAAACTTTTGACAGAATTGTTTGCAAGAGGGACTGCCAGAGGGGTGGAGGCTTACACTTTGGAAGTGCGTGTGGGCAATATTCCCGCGATCCGCCTTTACGAGAAGCATGGTTTTGTGTCAGAGGGAGTGCGCCCTAAATTTTATGAAGCCCCTGTGGAGGATGCCCTGATCATGTGGAAACGGTGACAAGGGCCAACAATTTCCAATATCATTCGGCAAAGTATCTTGTATAATGGAGAAGGTACTATGCCTGCCACAGACTTGCAGGCCGCAGAATGTGCCGGGGATGAGGCCCGGGCACGTGTGGAAAAACAGATGGAGGAAAAAATGCGCAGATACGAAGGGGAAAATAATGTAAAGCTGATGCGGGTAGTATGCAATCAGTGTAAAAAGGAATTGAAAGTGGAAAACGGATATTTGAAGGAAGGCTGTTTTTCAGCAGATGTGAACTTCGGATATTTCAGTCAAAAGGATGGTACAAAGCATCATTTTGATCTGTGTGAGGAATGCTATGATAAATTGGTGGGGCAGTTTGCCATACCGGTGGAGGAATGCCAGAGCACAGAATTGATGTAGTACAAGCGAAAATGAAAGGCATATTAATATGTTGGATGTTTGTTTGTTGGGAACGGGAGGCATGATGCCTCTGCCGTATAGATGGCTGACCTCCCTGATGATGCGATATAATGGAAAAAGTATTTTGATCGATTGCGGTGAGGGAACCCAGATTGCCATGAAGGAAAAAGGCTGGAGTCCCAAGCCTATTGATATTATCTGCTTTACCCATTTTCATGCGGACCATATCAGCGGTTTGCCCGGTATGCTTCTGACCATGGGAAATGCGGAGCGCACGGAGCCCCTGCTTTTGATCGGACCGAAAGGCCTTAATAAAGTAGTGGGAGCACTGCGCACCATTGCACCGGAGCTTCCCTTTGAAATTAATTGTGTGGAGATTACCGAGAACCAGCAGGAATTTTCCTTTGATGGTTTTAAGATTGCAGCTTTCAGGGTCAATCACAATGTGCTCTGCTATGGTTACAGCATGATCATCAGCCGTCAGGGCAAGTTTGATAAGGACAGAGCACTGGCTGCTCAGATTCCCATGCCTTTCTGGAGCAGACTGCAGAAGGGCGAAGTGATCGAACAGGATGGCCGCACCTACACCCCGGACATGGTACTGGGAGAGAGCAGGAAGGGCCTGAAAGTTACTTACTGTACCGACACCAGGCCGGTAGAGAGTATTACCAGAAATGCAGAAGGCTCCGACCTTTTGATTCTGGAGGGAATGTACGGTGAGCCGGACAAACTGGTGAAGGCCAAAGAATACAAGCACATGACTATGTATGAGGCTGCCAGGATTGCCAGACAGGCTGAGGTGCCGGAGCTTTGGCTGACCCATTACAGCCCGTCTTTGATCCGCCCGGAGGAATATCTGGGGGAAGTACGAAAGATTTTTCCGGATACCATTGCTGCCAAGGATGGCAGGAGTGTGGAATTGCGGTTCGACGAAGAATAGGAAAATACAGCTTGTGACATGGAACAAGGAACAGTATAAAGGATTGGAACTATGACAGATACAAATATAAAACAACCAACAGAGCAGGATGTATATATTCTTGCTATCGAGAGCTCCTGCGACGAGACTGCTGCGGCTGTGGTAAAAAACGGCAGAGAGGTATTGTCCAACGTGATCTCCTCCCAGATCGCCATTCATACGCTGTATGGCGGCGTAGTACCGGAGCTGGCATCCAGAAAGCATATTGAGAAGATCAATCAGGTGATCGAGGAAGCTTTAAAAGAGGCCGGAGTGACTCTGAAGGATATCACTGCCATTGCCGTGACCTACGGTCCAGGACTGGTAGGTGCGCTTTTGGTGGGTGTTTCTGCTGCCAAGGCGATCAGCTTTGCCACGGGCATTCCGCTGATCGGTGTTCATCATATTGAGGGACATATCAGTGCCAACTATATTGAAAATAAGGAACTGGAGCCCCCGTTTGTTTGTCTGGTAGCTTCCGGAGGTCATTCCCATCTGGTGGTAGTGAAAGATTACGGCGAGTACGAGATCATTGGCCGCACCAGGGATGATGCGGCAGGAGAAGCTTTTGATAAGGTGGCCCGTGCCATCGGTCTTGGCTATCCCGGCGGTCCCAAGATCGACAAGCTTTCCAAAGAAGGCAATCCCGATGCCATCCATTTCCCCAGAGCCGTGATTGCGGAAAATGAGTATGATTTCAGCTTCAGCGGTTTGAAGTCTGCAGTGCTCAATTACCTGAACGGCTGTCAGATGAAGGGAGAGGAAGTAAATGCAGCTGATGTGGCTGCGTCCTTCCAGAAGGCAGTTATCGATGTGCTGGTGGATCATTCCGTTCATGCAGTAAAAGAATACAAATTTGATAAATTTGCCATTGCCGGCGGTGTTGCTTCCAATTCTTCCCTGAGAAATGCGCTGGCAGAAGAATGCAAGAAGAAAGGTATCGATTTTTATCATCCTTCACCGATTTATTGTACAGACAATGCGGCGATGATCGGTGTTGCCGGTTACTATGAATATTTGAAGGGTGTGCGTGATGGCTATGATCTGAATGCAGTTCCCAATTTGAAGCTGGGCGAAAGATAAAAACTGCAGACAAAAGGACATAGGTTGGCTTGACGGAAACTCTGAAAGGAAATGCAATGGACAAAAAACGTTGTACGGCCGTTCTGCTCTCAGCAGGCAGCGGCAGCCGCATGAAGAGTAATGTGGCAAAACAATATATGATGGTAAACGGAAAACCTTTGATCTGGTATGCCCTGCAGACCATAGAGAAGTCGGAGATTATCGATGACTGCGTGCTGGTCACCGGAGCCTCTGACATTGAGTTTGTGCGGGAAGAAATTGTGGAAAAATACGGTTTTGCCAAAGTGGACAGAATCGTGGCAGGCGGTGCAGAGCGCTATTTGTCTGTGGCCAATGCCCTGCAGTTTATAGCAGAAGGTGGTCTTTCTGTGCCTAACCAAGATGGCTTTGTGTTCATTCACGACGGGGCGAGACCGTTCCTGACGGAAAAAATACTGCAGGATACTTATGAAGCGGCCCGGGAATTCCATGCCTGTGTGGCAGCTGTGCCCAGCAAGGACACCATTAAGATTGCCGATGAGCAGGGATTTGCGGTGCAGACTCCCGACCGCAGGAGGGTTTGGAACATACAGACCCCACAGGTGTTTGATACACAGCTGATCACTGGGGCCTATGCACGTCTTGTCCACGAACTTCCGGTTCTCAAAGCCCAAGGTATCGCTGTCACAGATGATGCCAGCGTAGTGGAATTGTTTACAGAACAAAAAGTGAAGCTGGTGGAAGCATCCTATGAGAATATCAAGATCACTACACCGGAGGATGTCCGTACAGCGGAGGCTTGGATCTGCTCCTGATATGTCAGCAGGTGCGTTGAAATTGTCATTGTGTGTATTGTTTAAAAACTTTGGAAAAAACAAAAAATTAGATTGGTGCAGGGCAAAAACAGCGGTTCCTGAAAAAAGTTTTTGCCCGCAAATGCCGATAAAATAAGGGTTTTTCGCACTTTGAAAAAATATTTGAAAAAAATTGAAAAAAAGCTGTTGACAATACGCACATCTTTTGCTAGAATAGCTTTTGTCGCTGAGCGAATGAGAAAACAAGCAAAGCGGTAAACACTTGGAGAGATATCGAAGTGGTCATAACGAGGCGGTCTTGAAAACCGTTTGTCCGCAAGGGCGCGTGGGTTCGAATCCCACTCTCTCCGTTAGGAGAATAAGGGATACGCAATATACCAACTCCGCCGATAATTATATACTTGACTTTTGAAGTCAGCTTTCATGGAGAAGTACCCAAGAGGCTGAAGGGACACCCCTGGAAAGGGTGCAGGTCGTTAATAGCGGCGCGAGGGTTCAAATCCCTCCTTCTCCGTTCGGTGTTGAACAACACCAAGCACCTTGACAAATAAACAGTAATGCAACCCTGAAAATTCCAAAAAAGAATTTCAGAGAACAAAACGGTTCGAAAGAACCAACCCAAACAAAACAGTAAGATCCAGAAATGTTTGCAGCAGAGCG
>SVFF01000022.1 GCA_015057005.1 Lachnospiraceae bacterium
CATGACGGTACCATTACTTCTGACAAAACTCAGGCAGTTACCATTGACCCGGATGGGGAAGAAGATATTCCGATTGTAGCATTTGTGGATAAAGACTGCAAGATCACACGGAGCCTGGAGCTTCCTTATTACTGCAATCATTATCATGCAAATTCTGCCAATACTCTTTTGGTGGCAGATGCGGTTGAGGATATCATGTTGATTGACATTGCAGGGGAAAAGCCTTCTATTGAAGTGCTGACGGAGCACAATACTACCTGGAGATGGCAGACGGTACATTGCCATCCGTGCTGGAGCTGGGAGGATGATAAGATCTTGTATGCTTCTGATGGAGAGAAGCCGGGGTATCCGCAGTTATATATGGTAAAAATGAAATGAGGCTTTTTTAGAAGTGTTAAATGCAAATGCTTAAATAAATATTGAGGTAACTATTCAGAGCCAAGCTTGAAAATGCTATGCATTTCCTCGCTGGGGCTTCTCGCCAATGACGAAGTGCCGGAACCAATTCTTGCTGCAGCTCGTCGAGGATATGTCAAAAAGCTGACATCATATTATTTCAGGGGAGGTAAGGAGTATCATGAAGATGAGGGGCAAAGTCCTAGTTAAAATCATTGTTTCCTATGGTGCGATTGTCAGTATTGCGCTTGCTGTAGGCATAGTCTTGTCTTTCACTACCCACCGGGTGGTTAAAGAATTGTCTGATGATCTTAATCGAAATCTGGTCAATGTAATTAAAAGTGTCTGTGACAGCGAATTCAAGCACTATAAAAGTTTTTTGGAGACTCTGAAAGTTGAAAGCACGGTGCAGTATTTTGGGCGCAATGTGGACGCATATGTGCCGGAGGATTATTGGAATGATTATCAGCTCCAGAAGGTGATGAAAGAGGTTTATGCAGATATGCAGAGGAGTAATACGGAGTGTTATAACCTGTTTGTCTGGTCTGGCATCCCCCAAAAGATGATCACCCAAACCAGCGTCATGAACTATGAACAATACGGAAGACTTGTGTGCGACAGGAGAGAAGAGTGGTGGAATTGTCTGAAACAGGAGCTGCCGCTCACATTGTGGAGCAATGCAATTGGGCTGTACAGTGATGAGAAGGACTACATCGTTTTGCTTGAGCCGATAGTAGGTGTAGGTGTGGAAAAAGGCAATGCGGTATTGGGCGCATGGATCGATGCAGAAGTATTGGAAGATAAGATCAATACCCTGGGCTGGAGTGCAGGGATGGACTGGATGCTGATTGACAGTCAGGGAAATATCGTGCGATATCCCAGTCAGATCAGGATCACTTCAGAGGAGGCATCAGAGTTGCTGGTGAGCGGTAATAACCGAATATCCATCGAGAATCGGCAATATTTGATCAGCACCATGAGATCTGCCTACTATGATATGGAGTATGTCTTGTTTACACCGGAATCCATGGTGAATGCCTCTGCCAACAAGATACGTCTGATTAGCTATGTCAGCCTGTTGGTGATTCTGTTTGCAGGCGTGGTATTGACCAGTCATTTTATAAAAATGCACTATCATCCGTTGAAGACTTTGCTGGAGCAGCTTCGAAGGGGAAGGGAAGGAGAATATATTGGCAGTGAATATGAGTTTCTGAAGCAGAGTGTATCCGACATCCTTATAGAAAAGCAGACTCTGGAGAAGAAAAACCAGTGTCTGATGCGTGATTGTGCCTTGGAAAAACTGCTGCTGGGGCAGGTGCCGAGAACAGTGGCTTCGGAATCTGATACAAAAATATTCGAGAAGTTCAGCCAGGGCAGGAATCTTGTGTTGATCTGCTGTGAAAAAGAAGATCTCCGCGACGAGAATGCGAAGGTCATCACAGAAGACTGGCAGCGGCGGGCCGTGATATCCAATGTGTTTGCAAAGGGGCTTAGTGAATGTTTTGAACAGGAAACCTTTATATATGATAATAAGGTGGTAAGTATCGTGAATGTTCCGGTGAGTTTTGCGGAAAATGACGAGATTCTGCGAAGGGAAGTAGAAAAGCTGAGAGAATTTATCAACACTCATTTCCAGCTTTCTTTTTACACATTCGCAGGGGGCAGTTATGAAGGGATTGAAGGAGTCAGTCAGTCTTGGTCTGAGGCATGCAGCTGTATGGAATTTGCGGATGATCTGGAGGCTATGTATATAGAATATGATGAGCTGCGGGACATGACTGCATATAGCTATTCCTATTCCTTTGATATTGAGCAGTATATCGTACATGCAATCAAGAGAGGGGACATGGATAAGGCAAAATCAATTGTGGATGGTGTGCTTGACAAGTGCTTTGACAAAGCAAACAACACAATTCCGGAAATGCGCATATGTATGATATATGATGTCTATGGGACACTTGCAAAGGTGGCGGAGGAACAGGGAATCCATATCGACAGGGTTCCTCAGATAAAGTGGATTTCAACAAAAAACGGGTCCAGGGATCTGAAGGAATATTTCCACGAGGTGATTCAAGAAATCAGTGAGTATGCACAAAAACAGAAGAGCAACGAATTGGCAGGGCAGGTCTTGGAGCATATCCGAAATCACTATATGGATTCAGAACTGAATATTTCACAGATTGCATACCATTTCCATGTGAAACCAGCCTGGATCTCCGCAATGTTTAAGAAGGAGACTGGCAAGAGCATACTGGAGGTGATTCGGAAAACACGGATAGAAAGTGCTCAAAAACTCCTGAATGAGGGCCTTAGTGTGATGGAGGTGTCCCAAAAGGTTGGATTTCAGGATACCACCACATTTATCCGGGTGTTCAAAAGCCTGATGGGAGTTACACCAGGACAGCTGAAAAATAGATGATTTATTTAAAAATCGGCAAAAAGACGCAAGGAAGAACTTACGTGTTTTTGCCGATTTTTAAATTTTTTGTAAATTGAAAAGTTGCGTAAAGAACGATATACTACAATGCATAAGGGGAGGCGCCACCCTGAAAAAATGCTTAAAAAAAGAAGGAGGAAAAACAAGCATGACTATGAAGAAACTGAAAAAAATGGCGGCTTTTGGGACTGCTCTTACAATGCTGGTTGTAACATTGGCAGGCTGCGGAAGCAAAGGTGCAAATGCAAATGAGGAGAGCAGTTCCAAACCTGCTGAGACGGAAACTCAGAAAGCTACTGAAAAAACAGAGGAAACTGCAAAAGCTACTGAAAAAACAGAGGAAACTGCAAAAGTTGAGTTTTCTTACCCCATGGAAGGCGGAAAATCTGTAACAATTTTCTCCATGCGCCGCGACGTGTATGAAAAAGCGGGACTGGAGAAAATCAGCGACTCGAAATTTGCCGCTGCAGCAACCGAAGCAACCGGCATTGGAGTGGAATACGTACACCCGTCTGCAACAAGTGCAAAGGAAGCCTTTACCCTTTATGTAACAAACGGAGAGTATACGGATATTATGGAGCTTAATACCAGCTATTACGCCGGAGGTGTGGAGGCGCTCTACGAAGACGGTGTGATTATCCCCCTGAAGGATGTGATTGATCAGTATATGCCTAATGTGAAAGCCTGGATGGAGGCTAACCCCAAAGATGCAGAAAATTTCTACAGCCCGGATGGAGAAATCTATATGCTTCCATACATCCTTGAAACCCCAGAGCAGGCCTACACCACAGGATTGCATCTCCGTCAGGACTGGCTGGATGAGCTGGGATTTGAAGTTCCCACCACTTTGGATGACTGGCATGAGGTTCTGACTGCTTTCAAAGAATCCAAGGGAGTAATCCCTTACACCACAGCAGGGGAATATCTCACAAATGGTGGCGGATTCGGACAGGCATTTGTGCCGGAAATTGGAATTATCGTGAATCCGGAGACAGGGAAAATTGCCTACGGACGTGCCCTGGATGCATATCGGGAATACCTGACGCTGTTGCATGAATGGAATGAGGAAGGTCTCATTGATCCAGATGCAGTGAGTCTGGACGCCAATACTGCCAAGGCAAAGATTGCAAGCGGTGAGGCTGGAGCAAGCTGGGGATGGACTAGTGACATGGATTATGCAGATATTCCTTTGGTGGCTGCACCGGCTCCCCAGAAGGAAGCAGGAGCGGAGCACTATTCAAGACCTGGAAACAGAGTAAATGTTGGTTGGGTTGGTTGTATTACTACCCAGTGTGAAGATGTGGAGGCTGCTGCCAGATATCTGGACTATTTCTATGGCGAAGAGGGTAAAATGCTGGCAAACTACGGTATTGAAGGCGAAAGTTATGAAATGGTGGATGGCAAGCCAGTATTCACAGATCTGGTTATGAAAAATCCGGAGGGAATTGCACCAGGTACTGTAAAGGCGAATTATACCCGTGTTGGCGGATACCCGGGATTTAAAACTTTTGAATCAGCTACTGGGACACTGCTTACGCAAGCAGCAAAGGACTCCTATGAAATCTGGAGTGCAGGCGAGCCTGACTTCCGTGTGATCAATGCTGTGAAGCCTTCATTAGACCAGCAGGAAAGAGCAACTGAGATCTCCACAGAACTGGATACTTATTGCAAGGAGATGTCTGCCAAGTTCTTCCTGGGCACTTTGGACATTACTGATGATGCGGTATGGACTGAGTATGTGGATACCATGAAGATTATGGGTGTTGAGGAACTGGTGGAGATCTACCAGAATGCATACGATGCGTTTTATGCAAAGTTAAACTAACTGTTGTCAGCAATAATAAATTGCTGTGAACAAGGATAATTAACAAGAATAATTATTTTGGTCAACCTGCAAATAAGGATTACTTATTTGCAGGTTGACTTAAAAAAATAGGAAAGGAATTGTATGAGGGAAAAATTCAGTATTCGTGTAAGGAAGGATATGCGCAGAAATTGGGTGCTTTACCTGATGGTGCTGCCAGTCATTGCCTTTTTCTTAGTCTTCTGCTACAAGCCCATGTACGGAGCTTTGATTGCTTTTCAGGATTATAGACCTGCCCGGGGATTTGGGGAGGAATGGGTTGGCTTTAAGCATTTCCTGAAGTTTTTCAGATCACACTATTTTGTTCGGCTTTTTAGAAATACATTTCTTATCAGTCTGTATTCACTGGTTTTCGCTTTCCCTGCCTCTATTATTCTGGCACTTTTGCTGAATGAAGTGCCAAGCAGGAGGTTTAAGAATATTTCGCAGATGTTTATGCATCTGCCTCATTTTGTCTCTATGGTTGTGGTGTGCGGTCTGGTGAGGGAGTTCTGTTATTCGGACGGACTGATCGCTGACTTGCTGGAGCCGCTCGGAGTTACCCGATCCAATTTGCTGCTGAAGCCGGAACTGTACCGGTCCATTTATGTAATCTCAGGGATCTGGAAGGAACTTGGGTGGAGTTCATTAATCTACATAGCGGCTCTGGGCGGTGTGGATACAGCGTTGTATGATGCAGCCAGCATAGATGGAGCAGGAAGATGGAAAAAAATGCTTCATATAACTATTCCGGGTATTATGCCTACTATCATCGTTATGCTGATTCTGAAGGTAGGAGGTATGATGAGTGTGGGATATGAAAAAACGCTTCTGCTCTACAATAATGCGATTTTGGATACATCAGATATCATCAGTACTTATGTATATCGTTATGGAATTGAAAACATGAATTACAGCTATTCGACAGCTGTTGGACTGTTTAATTCGGTTATCAATGTGATTCTGGTGCTGTCTACCAATTACATCAGTAAAAAAGTGTCGGACAACAGCTTGTGGTAAAGGAGCAATTAAATGAATCAAAAAGTAAGAGCGATTTTTAAAGAATTGCTTTCGGGCTTTGCACAGGATGGCGAACCAATTGCAAAGAGAATAGGAGAAAAAACATGTACACAAAGCATAAATGGAATTCAGAGAAACATTTTAATTTTAACTATGTAAAATATTTGCCAAAGGATTTTGATCCTGAGAAGAAATATCCGCTTGTTTTTTTCCTGCATGGTGCCGGAGAGCGTGGAGAAGACTTAGATATTGCTATGCGCTACGGATATATGCAAAAGGTAAGAGATGAAGGTGCAGAGTATCCTTTTATTTTCATAGGTCCGCAGTGCCCTTATACAAAATATTGGGGCTGCTATACAGAATCATTAATTGCATTTTTGGAGGATATGATTGCGACTTTACCGGCAGACGAAGACAGGATATATCTTACTGGGTTGAGTATGGGAGGAACCGGAACATGGATGCTAGCCATGGCTTGTCCGGAAAAATTTGCAGCTATAGCACCTGTATGCGGCTCCGGAATTGTTTGGTACGGACCTGTATTAAAGGATATACCGATTATGGTTTATCACGGAGATCAGGATACTATTGTGCCACTTCAGGAAAGCGTTAATATGGTTTCTAAAATAAACAGTTATGAGGGTAGTGATGCCCAGTTGAAAATTTGTCATCATGTGGCGCACGATGCATGGGATGTGGCTTACAGCGGAGATGAATTGTGGAAGTGGCTTTTATCTAAGCAGAGAAAAAGTGAATAAGGAGATGGATTATGAAGAAAAAACGGTCTGTAGGGGAGAGAATTTTTCATTTTTGTAATTATTCTGTCCTGATTATTCTGGCATTTATATGTATTTATCCTTTTTGGCATTCTGTGATGGCTTCTTTTAGCGATGGGTATGCCTTGATTAAGAGTACCGGCTTTCTGTGGAGACCTGCAGAGTTTTCACTGGCTGCCTATGAGCGGGTGTTCCAGAACAATAATATCTGGACGGGTTATCTGAACACGCTAATTCTTTTGGTGGTGGGGGTTCCCCTCTCCATGGTTCTGACCTGCCTGGGTGCGTATTTCCTGTCCAGAGAGAATGTGATGTTCAAAAAGCCTATATTCTTCCTGATTTTGCTCACTATGTATTTCTCGGGAGGCATGATCCCCACCTTTCTGAACCTGAAGGACTTGGGGCTGCTGGGAAGCCTATGGGGTGTAATTCTTCCTGCGGCTTTGAGCACGTATAATTTAATGATACTGAAAACCTCATTTGGAGCAGTGCCTGTAAGCCTGTGTGAGGCTGCAAAGATCGATGGAGCCGGGCATCTGAAGATTTTGGTGAGTGTAGTCATCCCTCTGTCCAAGGCATCCCTGGCGGTGATTGCCCTTTACTATGGACTCAGCATCTGGAACAGCTGGTTCTGGGCAGACCTAATCATCAGTGATGCATCCAAACTTCCTCTCCAGGCTATCCTTCGGAAAATGATCATCAGCACTTCACCGGAGGAACTTGGATATGAGGCTGACCACACAGTTGAAACCCTGAAATATGCTACGATGGTTGTGTCCATCATACCGATCCTGTTTATCTATCCCTTTATGCAGAAGCGCTTCACAAAGGGTGTTCTGATCGGTTCGGTGAAAGGTTAATCGTACCATGAAAGGGTGAAAGGATAGGAGGAATTACTATGAACATGAGAGAACTTGCATCTCGTATATTGAATGTCACCTATGATTTCCCTGTTACAGAAGTGGAAGCGGAAGGGGTTTATGTAACATATGGTTCCGAAGGAGCCGTGGTAGGCGGAACCACCAAGCCTGCCCTTGCCCGCGCCTATATGCTCCTTGCAAAGGGCATTTCTGAGGGCAGGACGTCATTTAAGATATCTGAGAAAGCATATTTCGAGGAATGCGGTGTGATGCTGGACGTGTCCAGGGGAAGTGTCATGAAGGTGAGCGGGGTAAAGGAATATCTGGATTATATGGCGCTTCACGGCATGAATCTGTTTATGCTTTATACCGAGGATGTCTACGAGGTGGAGGGATATCCGCTCATGGGCTATCAGAGAGGCCGCTATACGCTAGAGGAGCTGCGTGAGATCGATGATTACGCGGATTCCCTGGGCATCGAGGTGATTCCCTGCATACAGACCCTGGGACATATGGGAAAATTCCTCCGCTATAGGGCTCATGGACATATGGCGGAAAATGCGGAAGTACTTTTGCCCGGGGAGGAGGCAACCTATGAGTTGATCGAGGCCTGCATCTCCACCATGCGAAAGGCAGTCCGCTCCGGACGAATCCACATCGGTTGCGATGAAACTAGGGGGCTTGGCTTTGGGAAATATTTCCAGCTCCACGGTTACCGTGACAGGTTTGAGATTTACAATGAACATGTGGCAAAGGTGGTGGATATTTGTCGCAAATATGACTTCCACCCCATGATGTGGAGTGATATGTACTTTTCCATGACTGCGCCTGTGGGGGCAGGGGATTACAATATGGATGTGCAGGTTCCCCAGCATGCCATTGATTCCATGCCGGATGCGGACATGGTTTTCTGGGATTATTATCATGTGAACAACGAATTCTATGGGGTCAATATAGAAAAGCATCAGAAATTTAACCGCAAGATCTGGTTCGCAGGGGGGATCTGGAGCTGGATCGGCCACGCTCCCAACATTCGCTATACCTACGAGACGGTGAAGCCTGCCCTGGAGGAATGCTTAAAGCTCGGCGTGACCTCTGTGTTTGCAGCCAACTGGGCTTATGGTGATACCAGCCATTTTCTGGCTCTGCCCTGCCTGGCCATGTACTCGGAGTACTGCTATAAGGGACTGGATTGCACCAAAGAGGATATTTACGATGTGGCAGAGTTTGTAACCAGACAGCCCTATGAGCTGACGGAGGCCATCAGCGACTTCCACTGTGGATTTGCAAACTCGCGGAATTACGGCTTAATGCTTCTGTGGAGCGACCCGCTGATCAACCTGCTTTGCTATGACATGGACTTTGTCAGGGCGGAAAACTACTTTAGCAATGCCCTGGAAGTCTTTGAAAAATACCCGGATGCGCCCTATACCGATTATTACAAAGCTATCTTTAAGGCCGCCCTCCACAAGGCACGGGTACATCAGAACCTGCAGGTCAGGTACAAGGCAGGCGATCGGGAGTGGCTTGCCTCCTTTGTGAAGGAGACGGTTCCCCGGATGCAGAGGGATTTTGAGGAGGCCTATGCCCAGTCTGATCAGTTGTGGCATCGTTATTTCAAGACCCAGGGCTTTGAGAGGCTGGCATGCCATTATGGTGCGGCCATTGAGCGGATCCGCTACACAGGAAGGATCGTGGAGCGCTACCTGGCGGGTGAAATCCAAAAGATCGAGGCTCTGGAGCCGGAAGTGGTTCAAGGTGTAGCTCAGGACGTGAGTGTAGAGAGAGTAATGTACAGCTGTTGACGCTGTTTGGGTTGCCGATGCGGATGGCTGCTTTACTAAAAGCGACAAATTTTGAGGGAGGTATACATATGGAAAATGAAATGCATTTGTCCAAAACCTACATTGAATCGTTTCAGGGGGATGTAGTGCCCCTCTGGCTGGAGGCGGACGAGGAACTGCTCGAGGCTTCTTCGGGGGAAGTCAGCTGGCAGTTAAGCGGCAGATCCGTCAGAATCCGGAGATTCTGCAGCGATGAGCCAGAGCCCATTTCCTATGGCGTGCTGTTGATGATGAGGGATGTGGGGGAAAGTACGATCTGTGCGGAATACAAAAACCAACGGCTGTTCTGCACAGTCGTGGTGCGGGAAAAAAGGACCGCTGACCCTCACAGGAACATGAAATACCTGCTGGGAGATCTTCATATTCACACCACCAATGAGCACGATTCCGCCAGGTTCCGCGCCAGGACGGAGGAACTTCCCGGGGCCTGCATCCGGGACATCGAGGATACAAAGGCACTGGATTTTGCAGTGCTGGCTGATCACGGTAGTTTGATGGATGGAAAGAAACTGTTTGAGGCCTTCCAGGCGGTGGAGAAGGCGGAAACGGAGCATACGATTCTGTTTGCGGGATGTGAGGCTTCTTTGGATGAGGCTCAGTATGACCGCTATGGATTCCGCAAGAAGTATTTCGGGGAGATAGTGACCCTAAATTCCGCCCATTGCATTGCTGCTATGTATACAGAGGATTTTTGTGATACCTTAAGTCAGTCACCCTTTCCTATGGCGGTACTGGCGCATCCCCAAATCCTGGGGCATGCTCCCGGCTGGGGCATGTGGGTCAGTGCACTGCGCCAGAATGCCACACCGGCTATGAAGCGTCTGGTGCGCTCTGTAGAAATGGGCAATGGCACAGACCGCCAGTCCAACCTGATCAACGAGTACGTGTACTCCGTGGCGCTGGACTGCGGCTTCCAGGTAACGCCCAGCTGCAACAGTGATTCTCACGGCAACTATAAGCTGTGTCCGGGCAAGACCATCGTGCTGGCACCGGAGAAGTCCAAGGAAATGATTCTGGACGCACTTTACCACAATCGGGCTTATGCCTGCGAGAGCGGGCGGGTGCTGCTGGATTTCACCATCAATGGGCAGCCCATAGCGTCAACTTTGCCCGAGACTACAGCATATCATTTCCGGGTGGGAATTCAGCTTTTGAATATGGCCGCCTGTGCCGTGGACGAAGCGGCTTCTGATGCGCTCCCGGTGCTGTGCCAGGTGATTTCCGATTACGGAAAGACGGTGGCTCATGTGAAGCTGACATCGGAGGCACAGCACACAGACGGAACAGTTCTGGAATTTGATGTGGAGTCCCAGACAGCACGTTATTTTTACCTGCGCCTGGTGGATGCCAAAGGCCGCAAGACCTGGTCAGCGCCTATTTGGACGGGGCGAGCCATGGATACCATTTCTCTGGAGGCTCCGGGAGAAGTAATAGAGAAAGCGAATTTTGGAGCTGTCGATCTGGTCAACGGTCAGAATGCTGGAAATGTGATCTGCGATGACATTCAGCTTGCCTATGAGTCTGACTGTAAAACCGCAGAAATCCGGATTGATATGAAGCAGGAATATGAGATCTGCGCCATTAGCCATATTGTGCCGAAGATTTACCGGGCGCTCCTGACGGAGCAAGGTGTTGCCCAGCAGGATGAATTCAGCCGTTATGTACATGAGTTCCGCATCTGGTCATCGGTGGATGGGGAGCAGTATGAACTGTGCACAGAGGGCATTGCCAGGATTTACGGTGAGGAGGAGCTGTATCGTTTTGAGCCCCGCAGGAGCCGGTATGTGAAGTTTGAGGTGGTAAATACCGTGGGTTCTGTCTGCGGCTGGAAGCAGTATGCGGAAGCGACAGTGAAACTAGGCGAATTGAGTGTGTATCGGGTTCGCTGACGGATGCACTGCATCCAATCAGATGCTGGGAGAACGTCTTGCCCTACAGGTGTTGAATTGGATTTTACATCGGTGGTGTCGTATCTTTCTGCTTTGAACAGCACCTGTGACCGGTTTCCTATCCGTGTGGAGGATGCAGAGGGAAGAGTGGGAATATGTGACTATGCAATACAGGGCAGTTTCTTATTGATTTTGGATCACAGCTGCCTATGTTATGTTTTTACCGGTATCCGGTAGAAACAAATACTTATTACTAAACGTAAACGTTGCAAGAGGAAGGAGTTATTATGGAACTGAAAATTGATTTTACGAAAAAAATTGGAAAGATCAAGCCTATGCATGGTATAGGACAACCCCCGTTAGTAGGGATAAGCGAGAGAATGTTCCGCTATGTGTCGGAAGCAGGGATCCCATATTCCAGGCTTCATGATGTGGGAGGCGCCTTTGGAGGGAATCGTTATGTTGATATCCACAATATATTCCGGGATTTTGATGCGGACGAGGAAGATGAGGCTTCTTACGATTTCACATTTACGGATTGGCTTCTGCAGGCGCTGCTTAAGCAGAATTGTGAACCTATATTCCGGCTGGGTGAGACCATAGAAAATTATCATTACATGAAGGCCTACAGGATTTTCCCACCGAAGGATCCCGCAAAGTGGGCCCGCATCTGCGAGAAGATCATCCGCCATTACAACGAAGGATGGGCCAATGGTTTTCGGATGGGTATCCAATACTGGGAAATCTGGAATGAGCCGGATAACGGTCGTGATGACAGTGAAAATCAGATGTGGCATGGTACCAAAGAGGAATTTTATGAATTATATACGGTAACAGCCAAGCATTTAAAGGCAGTTTTCGGAGATGCCATCAAGGTGGGAGGATATGCAACCTGCGGTTTCCGTCATATTCTTTCGGATCCTGAAAAATTCGGTATTGATTGTGAAAAGTCGGATGATGCACTTTATGCCAGCGGCAGAAGTGCCAACTTTATTGACTTTTTTGAAGGCTTTTTTGCATATATTAAAAAATATGATGCCCCTATTGACTTCTTTTCCTGGCACAGTTATCTCACAACAGAAAGAACCGTTGTTTGCGCCCAGTATCTGGACAGAAGACTGAAAGAGTTGGGATACGGAAATCTGGAGACGCAGCTGAATGAGTGGAACAATGCGTGTGAGGACAGAGGAGATCCGCTTTTGGCGTCTAAGATGGCAACGGAAGAATGGGGAACCGGTATGGCAGCAGCCAAGGCGGCGGCTATGATGTGCGCTATGCAACATACAAATACTAAAATTTTGTGCTACTATGATGCACAAGTAGGTACTTCTTATTACGGAGGCATGTTTAATCCTTTGACCAAGGAACCTTTCCCGGCGTATTATGCTTTTAAGGCGTTTAATGAATTATACCAATTAGAAAATCAAGTGGAATGTACCTGGATTGGAAAGCAGGGCAGCGTTGGTGGGGAAAGTTCCAATGGCAGAGGCGTATATGTTCTGGCTGCAGAGCGGGACGGAAGAAAATGCGTACTGATTGCAAATAGTTCGCCGGAATCAGCTGAGATATCGGGGGACTTTACAGAGGATATGAACGCCTACATTGTGGATGATGTGCAGACGTTAACCGAGGTGCCTGTGGATAAAATGCTAGTAATACCCTCCGGGACGCTGATTTTGTTAAAAAATTAAGTGATTCTGCCGATATTTTGATGGTTAGTTATCACCCGGTTGAAATCATTAGAGAAAAACTGGCTGAAAATAAAGTGGGACTGGATCCAATGAAAGTAGGTTATTTGGTATGCCGGAGCAACAGTTCTCTTTATCAGAGAACCAAAGCCGGTTATGGAAATCATAGAAGGTAAAAATAAAGGAGAAAATGATATGACTTATAAATATTTATTTGATACAGTAATCGGTCAGGATGGTGCTATATATAATGATTATCTGTTCCGTTTTAATTCTAAAGGCGTATGTAAAGTGTTTTCTATGTTGGATGATCATGCAATGCTTTCTGAATTTATGTTGGATAAGGTAGAACTCTTGATGCCGCACAGCAATGCAGTTTGTTTTGGTACGGAATTCTATGAGAAAACAGATGAATTTCCTCTTTTGTACACTAATATTTATAACACTTACTCTAAAGATGAAAATCGAATGGAAGGAGTATGCTGCGTTTACAGATTGATTCGTGAAGGTGAAATGTTTACCACATCACTTGTGCAAGTGATCAAAATTGGCTTCGTAGATGATCTGGATTATTGGAAATCGTTAGAGGAAAATGGTGATGTAAGATCTTACGGCAATTTTGTGGTAGATACTGATCGAAACCAATATTGCGGTTTTACCATGCGTGACAAGGAGCAGACGACCAGATATTTTACATTTACACTTCCAAAGCTTTCAGAGGGTACTTTTGATGAAACGCTTGGAGCAAACGTAGTAATACTTCAAAAAGAAGATATTTTGACTTGTTTTGACTGCGAATATTCCAGATATATTCAGGGCGCATGCTATTACGATGGAAAAATTTATTCAGTGGAAGGGTTTACAAGGAGTGAAATCAATAAACCTAAATTGCGGATCATTGATCTGATTAATCAGAAACAGGTAACAGTAGTAGCATTGTGGGAGCTGGGACTGGATGTTGAACCGGAATTTATAGAAGCTTATAAGAATCAGATATATTATAGTGATGCTACAGGAAGCGTTTATCTGTTAACATTTTAATGTAGTCATGTTGGTTCAGAACAATTACGAAAATTCTTTTACAATGGGCAAGAACGAGATTTATTACCTGCATGGACGGCAGTGGTGCGGATGTAGTGTTTGAAGATATCAGCGGTGAAGAGCCTTCTATTGAGGTGCTGACAGAACATAATACTACCTGGAGATGGCAGCTGGTGCATTGTCATCCGTGCTGGAGCTGGGAGGATGACAAGATATTGTATGCTTCTGATTGCGATAAGGAAGGATGTCCGCAGTTGTATCTGGTGAAGATGAAATGAGGCTTTTTTAGAAGTGTTAAATGCAAAAGGCTGGTCATACAAAAGATGTAACCAGCCTTTTATATTTAGAGAAGTCAGCGCAAAAATTTAAAGATAATCAGTAATTTCCAAAAATTATTTAAAATTTTTGAGAATTCCACAAAATCTCCGTTGACTATTGCGCGATTTCGGTATAGAATTTAATTGTATAATTTTGCGCAAATGAAGGCGCATACATAAGTTCATTACACGGATAGGAGAAATGTTATGGAACGTTTAAACGCAAGCCTTACAGGCAAAACAGACAGACCGATCAAGGTTGTACAGTTCGGAGAAGGTAATTTCCTTCGTGCATTTGTAGATTATATGATTGATATTGCAAATGAGAAGGGATTGTTTGACGGTAATATCGTATTGATTAAGCCAATCTCTTTTGGTTCTACCGAGATGTTTAAGGAGCAGGACTGCAAGTATACTGTATCTTTAAGAGGTATTGTAGAAGGCGAAGCCAAGGTATTAAACAGACAGGTTACTTCTGTAGAGGATATCGTAGATTCTATTAATGAATATGATAAGTACATGGCTTTGGCTGAGATTGATACTTTACGTTTTGTAGTATCTAATACCACAGAGGCAGGTATCGTATTTGACAATACTGATGAATTTGCATTAACACCTGCTAAGAGCTTTCCAGGCAAGCTGACACAATTTTTATATAGAAGATATACAACCTTTAACGGAGCAGCAGACAAAGGTCTGGTAATGCTTCCGGTAGAGTTGATCGATGACAATGGTATTATGTTAAAGAAATGCGTAAACCAGCTCATTGATCTGTGGGGATTGGAAGAAGGCTTCAAGGCTTGGGTAAATGAGGCTTGTATCTTTACTTCTACATTAGTTGACCGTATCGTTACCGGTTATCCGCGTGATACCATCAACGAAGAGTGGGAGAAGTTGGGCTACGAAGACCGTATTTTAGTTACCGGTGAGCCGTTTGCACTTTGGGTTATCGAATCTGAAAAGGACATCAGCGGTGAGCTTCCGTTAGATAAGGCTATGGCTGACATGCCTGGTATGAATGTTATCTTTACAGACAACCAGAAACCGTACAAGCAGCGTAAGGTTCGTATTCTGAACGGAGCACATACCTCCTTCGTACTGGCTTCTTTCCTGTGCGGACAGGATATTGTATTAGAGTCCATGAATGATCCGGATATCCGTAAGTTTATTAAGGCTACTATTTATGACGAAGTTATTCCTACACTTACTCTTCCAAAGGATGAGTTAGAAGCATTTGCTGCAGCAGTTGAGACACGTTTTGAGAATCCGTACGTAAAGCATGCTTTACTTGCAATTTCTCTCAACTCTGTTTCCAAGTGGAGAGCAAGATGTATGCCTTCTTTACTGGGTTATGTAGAAAATACCGGTAAGTTACCGGCTCACTTAACCTTCTCTTTAGCAGCGCTTATGGCATTCTACACCGGCACAGAAATCCGTGACGGCAAGTTAGTAGGCCACAGAGGCGAGGAAGAATACATGATTTCTGATGATGCTCCTGTATTAGAGTTCTTTGCAGCAAACTGTACCAAGGCTACTGACGAGTTTGTAGCAGCATTCTTGTCAAACGAAAGCTTCTTTGGCCAGGATCTGACAGCTGTAGCAGGCTTAAAGGATGCAGTGGCAGCATATTTGGATGATATTAAAGCAAATGGTATGAGGGCAGCATTATGCAAGACTTTATAAGAATTCATGAAGACGACAACGTTGTTGTTGCGATAAATACATTGGCAGCAGGTACAGTGGTTGATTTGGGCACTGTACAGGTAACTGCTGCAGAAGAAATTCCTGCAGGTCACAAAATGGCTATCAAAGACATTGCCTGCGGAGCAGACGTTACCAAGTACGGCTTCCGCATCGGTAATGCAAAGGAAGATATTAAGGCAGGTCAGTGGATACATACCCACAATGTAAAGACTGCTTTGGGAGATTTATTAGAGTATACATATGAACCGGTTACCGTGGAGGAGCAGACTACAGAGGATGCAACATTCCTTGGTTTTAACCGTCCGGATGGTAAGGTTGGTGTACGTAATGAGGTTTGGGTTATTCCGACGGTAGGCTGTGTCAATAATGTAGCTACTGCCATTGCAAAGCAGGCTTCTGCTTTTGCAAA
>SVFF01000010.1 GCA_015057005.1 Lachnospiraceae bacterium
GAGGTGTAAGCACAGTAATGTGTTCAGCTGACATTTACTAATCGGTCGAGGGCTTGACCAAGGCTGGGAAACGCAAGTGATTGTGGAAGAGACAAAAGAGAGTTATCCAAGAGGTAACGAAAGGATGAAAAACTTGGAATTAAGAAAACGATTCAGTGTTCGGTTTTGAGGGTACAATAAAAACTGTATCCTGAAGAAGCGAGGCTTCTTCGAATGATTACGGAGTAATCATTATTCCTCGATAGCTCAATGGTAGAGCACTCGGCTGTTAACCGAGTTGTTGTAGGTTCGAGCCCTACTCGGGGAGTTTCCAATTAAATATGGCTCCATGGTCAAGCGGTTAAGACATCGCCCTTTCACGGCGGTAACACGGGTTCGATTCCCGTTGGAGTCACTCTGCAAAAAGCTTGCAGATGGCCCGAAAGGGTTGCGGACCTTTAGCTCAGTTGGTTAGAGCAACCGGCTCATAACCGGTCGGTCCCGGGTTCGAGTCCCCGAAGGTCCATTGAGAGTAATCTCAACACAAATGATAAAAGAATATGGCCCAGTGGCTCAGTTGGTTAGAGCGCCGCCCTGTCACGGCGGAGGTCGAGGGTTCGAGTCCCTTCTGGGTCGTTTGTACCGCAAGGTACGAGCGCTAAATGCGTAAATGGGGTCTTAGCTCAGCTGGGAGAGCATCTGCCTTACAAGCAGAGGGTCATAGGTTCGAGCCCTATAGGCCCCATTTTTATGCCTAAAAATAGCTTCAAATGTTGATAAGGTCAACGTTTGGAGCTTTTTTGATGTTACAATATAATTGTTTCCGTTAGTTACCGGTAGTGAGGGAACCTGTCAGAAGGTTGACGAGAATGATAGGAAGGGGTATGATAATAAAAAATTGAGATAGTACAAAAGTGTCTGCTGAATAAAAATCAATGCCGCAATTGGATAATTCATGACATACGCAAGGAGGACATGAAATGAAGAAGCAATTATTTGTGACAGATCTGGATGGTACCTTGTTGAATTCAAAACAGAAATTGAGTGACTATACTGTGGATACACTTAACCGCCTGATTGCCCAAGGTCTTCCGATTACGTTTTCTACTTCGAGAAGCTTCTATACAACATCTATACTGCTTGATCGCGTTCATTTTGTTTGCCTTGTATTACATACAATGGTGTATATGTGATAGCAGCAGATACAGGAGAGGTGATCAGAAAGAATTTGCTTGATCCGGCAGTTTTCGATGATGTACTGGGAATTGCCGGTGAAATGGGCATGAAACCATACATTTTTGGAAAGAATGATCGCGGTGAAGAAAAGCTTCTCTATGAGGAACCGGAAAATTCAGCGCAAATGCAGTATATTGATGAGCGGATGAAGAGAAATGATAAGCGTCTGCAGAAAGCGGAACGTGGCAGTCTGCTACATACACAAGCTGCTGATATAGCGCTGAAGGAATTGATTAACATCAATTTCTTGTACGCAGAGGAAGAAAATCGAAAACTGGAGAACATCCTACGACCGCAATATGGTTCCAAAGTTTCTATTAAAGTCATTAAGGACATCTACAATCCCGGCTATTATTATCTGGAAGTTTCCAATAAAGATGCCAACAAAGGGAAAATGCTGGAATATGTAAGTAACCTGCTGCAGGCGGATATGCAGGATATTACCGTGTTCGGCGACCAGGCCAATGATAAGGAAATGTTTGATCTGGCGGGAACCAAAGTGGCTGTGGAGAATGCAAACGAAAAGCTGAAAGCCATGGCTGATATCATTGCAGAGAGTAACGACCAGGATGGTGTGGTAAAATATTTGCAGAAGGTTTGGGAGATATTAGGCGATTAATATCGCAATTTATATCAAATTTGCAAGCTCGAGGTATTGTATAATGGTAGAAGAAGCAGTACAACCATTGGTTGTAAAAATGCCAACATCCCTTCGATTGTAAATGTGGATACATTATGTTATTTCTATATATGTAAGGCGCCTTTAAACAATCAGAAAGGAGTCATAGAACATGACACTCGGAACCAATATCAAAAGATTACGGCTGAATAAGGGAATTACCCAGGAAGAATTAGGCGAGACATTGGGAGTATCCAGTCAGGCAGTCAGTAAATGGGAAAATGAATCTGCCTTGCCGGATATTATGATTTTGCCTAAGCTGGCAGATTATTTTGGCGTAAGTATTGATGAACTGATGGACTATAAACTGAATGCACTGACTTATAAAGAACGTTTTGTAAAATTCATGCTGGGAAATGGTATTTTGCAGCCCGGTCGGTACAATTCAAAAAACGGTTTGCAGAAGAGTTATTACATTGATACGGAGAAATTTACCACAAATGCTCAAATTGCAAAAATCGGAGAATATTTTGCTGACTACATCAGAGAGAACAACGTGGAATATGACGTAATTATGGGTCTGGCATATCATGGAGTAGCTTTCTCAACGGCTGCGGCATGCGCCCTGTTCAACAAATATGGTATCACAGCAGACTATTGCTTTGACAGAAAAACAGCTGACAGCCGTGGTCGTATGATTTGCGGACATACCTTGAAAGATGGTGACAGAGTTGTAATTATTGATGATCTGCTGAGCACCGGAATCACTCTGTGTGAGAGAATTGAGCGCCTGAGAGAAGTAGTCAATATCAAAGTGGCAGCTGTGATTGTCATTGCGGATCTGACCAACGAAGAAGCTTTGCAGAAAGGTCTGGGCGCACCGATGATTGAAGAAAAATTCGGAACGAAGGTGTATTCCATCATCAGGGACAAAGAAGTGGAAAATGTCGCTTGCAAATATTAGAGGCATCACACATAATATGCTTAACAGGATAGCCGATAAGGAAGGTCAAAACTTCCCGTCCCGTAAAGAATATTGAGTTAAGTAAACCTCCTATCCTTTTGCTGAGATCAGGGCTGTTTACTTATTTTTCAATTTCAGAATAGCAGTAATCAGAAGACCTACGGTCAGAATGATCATATTCGCGGCGGAGTCAAGGAGATTTGGATCGTAATAAAGAGCTTTCGGTAGTGATTTACATGATGAAAAAAGAAACTTTGATTTCTATTGTCAAAGCCCTGCAATGATGCTAAAATGAAAACGTACAGGGGACAGCACCCATCACAAAAAACGGTGTACAGAACGAAAACTACAACAGGGCGAGGAACTGCAGAATGTGGTGCTTCAGATTCAGAAGCTGCCCGTAAATGACAGCCTCAATGGCGGAGAAGATGGAGCTCAGCGTGCCAGGGCAATCGGTAATATTTATGCGGCCCGTGAGGCGACAAATCAAAAGATGATTGATATGTTGAATAGGATATATGAAGATTTGAAGCCCAAAAATGCAGAAGATGCCAAGCTTAAGTTGCTGGAAAAAGTGACAGCAATGAGCTTTTTAGGAGTTGAACCCGGAACAGCCACCGCGATTTTGGACTTTATAGGAAAAACATTGATGTAAGGAATTGTTTGCCGGCCGCCTCACCGTCAGGTGAGGCGGTTTCTTTCAAGACAGATATTACAGGAGTATGTGTTTGCGTGGGATATTTGTTCCCAAAAGAGCAGAAACATTCGGAAAAAAGGTAACAGATATATGAGATACCACATAGATCAGTCAGGCGGTCAGTCCGCCTATATGCAGCTGTATGAGCAGTTGCGAAGGGATATTGTGAGCGGCAGCTACGCATACGGTGCCAAGCTGCCGTCTAAAAGATTACTGGCGGAGGAGGCAGGAGTCAGCGTGGTGACTGCCAAGCACGCATATGAGATTCTTTGCGATGAGGGATATTTGGAATCCCGCCAGAGGAGCGGCTATTTTGTGGTTTATCGGGAGCGTGATTTTTTGTCTCCGGCAGAAAATCTGGTGAGAGAAGAGTCAGAAAGCCATCGTGGACAGTTTCATAGCGTTCATAACACGAAAAGTGAATTTCCCTTTTCTGTGTTGTCCAAGACCATGCGTAGAGTCTTGTTGGATTACGGGGAAGAAATACTGGAAAAGTCTCCCAATCGTGGCTGTAACAGGCTGCGAAACGCCATATGCACTTATTTAAAGAGGAGCAGCGGTATCATAACCGGACCGGAGCAGATTATTATCGGCGCCGGGGCGGAATATTTGTATGGTTTGATCATTCAGCTTTTGGGCAAGGAACGGATTTTTGCCATGGAAAAACCGGCTTATGAGAAAATCTATAAGGTGTACGAGGCAAATGGGGTAATGTGCGACAGGCTGAAGTTGGGAAAGGATGGTATCAGAACGGAAGAACTGAAGAAAACCCGGGCTACAGTGCTGCACGTAACACCTTATAACAGTTTTCCCAGCGGTATCACTGCCAGCGTGTCTAAACGGCATGAGTATCTTCGCTGGGCAGAAAGCAGGGGCGGTTATATCATTGAAGATAATTATGATTCGGAGTTGACAGTGTCCACCAAAAATGAAGACACGATCTTCTCTATGGCAGAAACGGATACAGTCATCTATTTGAATACTTTTTCCAGAACGGTGGCTCCATCCTTCCGTGTAGGGTACATGGTGCTGCCGGAGCAGTTGTTGGCAATTTTTGATCAGAAGCTGGGATTTTATTCCTGTACGGTGCCCGTGTTTGAGCAGTATGTGCTGGCGGAGTTGATTGAGAGCGGCGATTTTGAGCGCCATATCAACCGGGTGCGCCGGGCACGCAGGAGAAGCAGTAGAAAAGGACAGATAGAAACATAAGAAGAGTCCTTACGTAAATGATCATTGCGTAAAAGAAGCAAGAGGATTTATGATTTATAATAAACTCGTGAATGGAGAATATATCCTATGAAAAAATTGTTGGTTACTGGAGGGTCCGGCTTCCTGGGAAGCAGGGTTGTAAAATATTTTTCGGGAAAGTATGATATTTGTGCGCCCTCCCATCAGGAGATGGACATTACCGATGAGAATAGTGTAAAAAGAGTGATGGAGTGTTTCAGACCTGACGTGGTGATTCATTGTGCCGCCATGGCAGATGTGGGGCAGTGTCAGCGGGAGCCGGAAGTGTCCTGGAAGAGAAATGTGGACGGCAGCGTGAATGTTGCGAAAGTAGCAGGTGCAGTGGGAGCCAAATGTATCCTCTGCAGCTCTGACCAGGTGTATTTTGCCACACCTACCAATCTTTACGCCAAAGAAAAGCTTGCTGCGGAACAGGAAGGTCTGGCAGTGAATCCGGACAGTGTGTTCCTGCGCTTATCCTGGATGTACGATCCCGGGCTGACAGACACAAAAGAGCGCAGTGATTTCTTCACCAATATGTTGCCCAAACTGCACACGCAGGAAGAAATGGCCTTTGCAATTCACGACAGGCGGGGTATAACGGATGTAAATGAAGTGATCCGAAATATGGAAAAGGCATTCACGATTCCGGGAGGTATCTATGATTTTGGCGCGCCCAATGACAAAAGTATGTATGAGACGGCAGTTGCCTTGTTCGCGGGGCTGAGGCTGGATACCGGGCGCATCAGGGAAAACAGAGAAGCCTTTTGCGATAATCCCAGAGATATGACCATGGATCAGGAAAAAGTGAACCGTCTGGGAATTTATTTTAAAGATACCGTGGATGCTCTGGTACAAAATTTTAGAAAGCATTATAATTAACATATAAAAATATAAAGGAGATAAAAGAATGGTAAAGCATGTAATTTTATGGCAGTTAAAGGATGAGTTTTCAGCAGAGCAGAAAGCAGCGATCAAGGCTGGTGTCAAGGCCAATCTGGAGAGTCTTCAGGGCAAGATTCCCGGTCTGTTGGAGATCAAAGTGAATATTGAACCTCTGGCTTCTTCCAATGTGGATATGATGCTGGATTCTGCTTTCGAGAGCGAGGAAGCGCTGAAGGGATATGCAGTTCATCCTGAGCATGTAAAAGTAGCAGACACCTATGTGCGTCCTTACACCAAGGCAAGAAGCTGCCTTGATTATGAGGTATAATGCGTAGCAAAAATGCAGGCATGTTAGCGGAGATAGAACTGAAATCCTGCATAGTCATAGTACTAAGCAGTGTATTTCTGGCGTTCGGACTGTATCATGTACATTCCCTGGCGGGAGTGACGGAGGGCGGAGTCCTGGGACTGAATTTACTGTTGGAACATTGGTTTCGGATTTCGCCTGCAATCACCAATTTTTTAGCAAGTGTGGTGTGTTATTTCCTGGGATGGAGGCTGCTTGGCAGAACGTTTATCATATACTCTGTCGTAGCAGCTTCAAGCTTTTCCGTTGCTTACAGAATTTTTGAGCAGTTTGAACCTTTATGGCCACAGCTCTATCATATGCCGCTTCTGGCTGCTGTTATCGGCGCTGTGTTTGTAGGTGTGGGCACAGGTGTGTGTGTCAGAGTAGGAGGCGCAGTCTGTGGAGATGACGCCCTTGCTATGAGCATTTCTCACGGGGCGCATATTAAAATAGAGTGGGCCTATCTGATCAGTGATTTAACGGTACTGGCTCTTTCAGCCACGTACATCCCTTTAAACAGGCTCATATATTCCCTGCTGACCGTTGTTTTGTCGGGACAAATTGTCGGACTGGTGCAGCGTGTCAGGTTTAAGAAGATTAGCAAGATGAGAAAATCAAAAGGTGGGAATTGATATGAAAATGAACGAATTGAAAGACCGGCTGCAGGTGCTTCCCTCACCATTAGGGCTGGCGAAAAAAGATATTGTGGAACTTTTGCTGACGGAGGAATATGGTTTTCTGCCGGAGGCACCGGAGGGCATCAGCGCAGAGGTTGTGGACCGCTATGACAATTTTTGTGCAGGGAAAGCAGTTCTGGAGACCATTTCACTGACCTGCCATACTAAGGACGGGGATTTTACTTTCCCGGTAAGATTTACCTGCCCTATAGGCGCCAATGGGCCTGTGCCTTGTATCATACATATTAATTTCAGAGATCTGGTACCGGACAGATATGAACCCTCTGAGGAAATTGTGGACATGGGGTTTGCGGTAATGTCTTTCTGTTATAACGATGTGACGTCGGATAATGGAGATTTTACCAACGGACTGGCCGGTGTGGTTTATCCGGAGGGCAAACGCACCAATACCCAATGCGGCAAGATCGGCCTATGGTCCTGGGCGGCCAGCCGTGTCATGGACTATGCGCTGACCAGACCGGAATTGGATCACGCTCATATCTGCGTGGCAGGGCATTCCAGATTGGGCAAGACTGCACTTTTGACCGGAGCCCTGGATCAGCGTTTCTTCTGTGCCCATTCCAATGATTCAGGATGCAGTGGTGCGGCTATAGCCAGAGGAACCAGAGGAGAGACCGTGAAAGTGATTTATGATGTTTTCCCCTATTGGTTTTGCAAAAATTATCAGAAGTATCAGGATAACGAAGAGAATATGCCCTTCGACCAGCATTTTCTGGTAGCGGCAAATGCGCCTCATCGGGTGTATGTGGCCAGCGCAGAGCAGGACCTTTGGGCGGATCCTGAGAAGGAGTATGAGTCCTGCGTGGCGGCAAGCGCATATTATGAGGAGCAGGGGCTGAAAGGCTTTGTGCATCCTGAAAGACTGCCTGTGTCGGGAGATTTCTTTGGAGAAGGTATGATAGGATATCATCTGCGCACAGGAACGCACTATTTCAGCAGAGTGGATTGGCAGCATTTGTGTGCTTTTCTGAATGAGGCCATAGCACAGGAGGCGTAGTGGTGAAGAAGAGAAATATGGAACAAAAGATTCCCGTTTATTATAAGACTTCTCTGGAAGATGTGGAGAACTGTGTAAGTTCAGTTGAAAAGGGACAGGTGACTGTGTTGTGTACTTCTCCGGGAGGAAGACCTGTTTATCTGGTGCGCTACGGCGCAAAAAATACCTTTGACCGGAAGGCCAATCTGAGCAGTGCCCTGGGCGCATCCGATATCAGCTGTTTTGCTGACAAGAGCAGGCCGGATTACAGACCTACGTTACTTTTGGTGGGGGCTACTCACGGTGGCGAGTTTGAGGGAACTATGGCGCTTTTGAACCTGATTCGGGTGATGGAGACGGGCCGCGATTATGCGGGAAACGAATTCCCGGAGCTTAGGGGGCTGATGGAAAAAATAACGCTGTTGATCATTCCCTTTCTCAATCCCGATGGACGAGCCCGCGTCCCCTTTGACAGCTTTGTAGGCATGACCTTTGAAGAACTGCGCTATTACAGCCAGGGTACCTGGAAGGACGGCAGCCTTTGCGGGTGGCCGGAGTGTAAGAAGGTACATCCTATTTTAGGTCATGTGGACTATCTGGGCGCTTATTACAATGATGAGGGAATCAATCTGATGCACGATAATTTCTTCGGTAAAAAAGCAGCAGAAACGGAAAGTCTGCTGCAAGTCTGCGAAGAATATGTGCCGGATTTTTCTGTGCTGCTGCATGGCGGCACCAACACGGTAGATGTTATTTTAAGTCCCGCCTATGCCTCCCTTCAAGCAAAGCGCAAGGTCTGCGAGGCTTCGGCAAGAATAGGAGAAGTCTGTAAAAGAGAAGGATTGGAGTTTATAGTAACAAAAGATACAGATTGCGGCGAAAACAAAATGCCACCCACATCCTTTAATTTGGTTTCTGCTATGCATCATGTGTGCGGAGAACCTTGTGTGACTTATGAATCCAATCAGGGACTGGTTCCCTATGATCTGGGAGGGCATATTCAGACCGGAAGTACCTATGATGAAATCTACAGACATCATCAGATTCTGTTTGAAGAACTGGCAAAGTATATTCTGTGCATTTGATAGGAAGTGAAAAAAGAGGCTGACACCTTTTACTGTAAAGCAAAGGGTATCAGCCTTGTTCTTAGTAAATAATGCAGCCGAAAAAAGTGACGGTATTGGCGCCGTTAATATAGTTGATACCGCCGGCGGCAGCCAGCTTGTTGACCTGGACACCATAACTTTCAATGGAAGGATGCAGGGATTCGGGGAAACGGCAGGGGGCATCGGGATAGGTGCAGGTAGGGCACTTGCTGCAGCCTTCTCCGGCCAACACCAGGATATCATTGTATTTTTCTGCGAAGGGTTTGGCAATTGTGGGACAAAGAGCGTTGTGCTTGTCCTTGCCGGCCATCATTCCTTCAAAATCAAAGGAGTCTTCCAGGGGATGCAATGTGGTAAAAACAAAGATGTTTTTGTAGCTTCTGATACGTGCAATACAGTCTTCCAGAGGACCGACGCCGGGGGGGCAGGCCCAGGTGGTGCCGTATAAACCGCAGGCGTTTACCTCACAGAGTTTTCTGACGTCAGGAGAGAAAGAAACCTGGTCTGTGGTCAGAAATGCGTATTGATGGATGCCAAGGGCCTCTTTGTTGGCAGCGATGAAATCATTCATAAAGAATACTCCTTTCGAAAAAGTTTAATGTTGGAAGAAATCGGCCTCTACAGCTGGAATGTCAGCGTAGAGGCCGGAATTATGTGTACATAAGGCATGTACAGCTTATATTAGTCTTACTTGTAGAAATCCTCAGCAGCCTTAAAGAATGCGCGGATGTTATCCCACTTAGCCATAGGAGGCACATCGCAGCCGGTAGAAATTACGAAGTTGGGGTATTTGCAGCATGCTTCCATAACAGCGGTGGTAGCTTCGGTAACGGACTCTACGGTACCGTTCTTTAACTGACCGGCGGGATCTACGTTACCCATTGCGATGCAGTCTGCGGGAATGTGAGGCATCATTTCAGCCATATCGATAGCGTTGCCAAAGTGATATACGTAAGCGCCGATGGGCAGGATGGTATCGATCATGCGAAGTACAGCGTCGCCGCAGTTGTGGTAAACAACGATGAACTCATCGTCCTGAACGGCGTCAATAATTCTCTTTACATAGGGAGCGGAGAACTCTTCGTTCAGGCTGGGGCTTAACAGACCGGCGAGAGGTTCTGCCATTACGATACCGTTGGCACCGGTTGCCTTGTAAGCCTTGCAGTAGTTGATCAGGAACTCAGTAACCTTTTCCAGGACGGTCTCAACCATTTCGGGCTCTTCGTAGCAGTAGATCATTGCCTCGGATACGTCCATAAGGCGACCTGCCAGGGAGAAAGGTCCGATAACGCCTGCAAATACAGGGCGGTCAGTGATCAGCTCACAAGCCTTCTTGATAGCGTCGATGTAAATTGTGGTACGGCCTGCACCAACCTCGGGAACGACCAGAGCGTCTGCATCTTCTTCGGAAGTTACAATGCTACCGATTACGGTAGGGACTTCGTCATCACTGATATGGATGGTGGAACCAAAGCACTCTGCCTCAACAGAGAGATCCATCAGGCTTACGCTGCCGGCGGAGTCGGTATTATCTGCAACAACCTTCATAGCCTGTGCCTGCAGATCACTACTGGAGATCAATTCCTTTACGGTGATATTCATTAACTGAATAGCAGGGAAGGATAAAACGGGCATTGCTTTCTTGGTGGGAGCTGCAATCATATCTGCAACCCACTGCTTCATGTTCATTTTCATGGAAACCTCCTGGTTTGGGTGATAATGTGAAATTGTTTACATAGTTTGCATTAAAAACAGTATAGCAAAAATTTTGGCGAAGAATTGGTAAAACATTGAGAATAATGGTAAAAGTTTTGGAAATTGTAAAGGGGTGCAGCACATAAAAGCGGAGAAAACGTGGGAGCAAGGAAGAAAAGGAAAGTTTTTGCAGAGGAAACACATATGGCAGAAAGCGTGTGGGAATGGGCTTTTTGGGCACAAGAAAAAACGGATTCCGGACCAGCTTGAACTTTTGTTAAAAAACTAAAAAAAGAGCATAAATTCTAAATTTATTACAAAAGTATATGCGCAGAAATGGTATAATCGTAATTAACATGGTGCACTGCGGTGTACCTGCGTAAACTATGAAAACCATTAATTAAAGCAAGCCGTAAAAATGCGGCAAAACGGAGGATGAAAACATGGCACTGATTCAAGAGATTTCTGAATTTCTGCAGAAGGGTAGAGCAAAAAATGTAAAGGCACTGGTTGAGCAGGCATTGGCTGAGGGTCTGGATCCCAAGGCTATTCTGAACGAAGGTCTGCTGTCCGGTATGATGATCGTTGGTGAGAAGTTCAAGAACAACGAAGTATTCGTTCCTGAAGTTCTGGTTGCTGCAAGAGCAATGAACGCAGGTCTGGCTATTCTGGAGCCCGAACTGGTTAAGATCGGCAACGAGCCTGTTGGTGTTGCAGTTGTTGGTACCGTTAAGGGTGACCTTCATGATATCGGTAAGAACCTGGTAGTTATGATGCTCAAGGGCGCTGGCTTTGAGATTCATGATCTGGGTACTGATGTTGATGCTGAGACCTACGTAAACAAGGCTGAAGAGGTTGGCGCAGATGTAATCGGTCTGTCCGCTCTGCTGACCACCACAATGCCTAACATGAAGAGCGTAGTTGACGTTCTGAACGAGCGTGGCATCCGCGACAAGTACATCGTTATGGTTGGCGGTGCTCCCGTAAACGAGAGCTTTGCTGAGCAGATCGGTGCAGACTTCTACACCTCTGACGCAGCTTCCGCAGCTGAGGTTGCTAAGAAGGCAGTTCTGGAGAGAAAATAAATGATTCAAATTTATTTGAAAGATTCGGCAGTCCATAGCGGCTGCCGAATTTCCTATACGGAAAAACAATCTATTATGGACGCGCTGATCGAAGCCGGAGTGTATGTCAGTGCTATTTGCGGAGGCAACGGTACCTGCGGCAAGTGTAGGATCAGGCTGATCGAGGGTGAACTTCCTGTTACGGCAGCAGACAGAAAGGCCTTTACTCAGGAAGAGTTGGACGCAGGAATGCGTCTGTCCTGCGTGGCATATCCCACCGCTGATGTGACTATTTCCCTGGAACAGGTCGGAGAAGAAGATTTTATGGTGCTGGGAGATGCAGGGCAGAAGACTTCCGGACTTTCAGGCAGCGCAGAGACTTTGGCAGATGGGAAGGCTCAGGAAGAGGCAGCAGGTCCGTGCTATTTTGCCATTGATATCGGTACGACCACCCTGGCTGTTTCTCTGGTAAAAGAGAACGGAACGGTAGTAGATACTTATACTTCCGTAAATCATCAGCGCATGTACGGTGCGGACGTTATTTCCCGTATTCAGGCCTCCAACGATGGCCACGGACCGGAAATGACAGCCAGCATCAAAAAGGATCTGCAGACAGGTATGCTCAGTCTCCTGAAGGAATATCCTCAGGTTTCCCATATCATCCGCGTGGTGATCGCAGGTAATACTACCATGGGACATTTGCTGATGGGCTATGACTGTGAGAGCCTTGGTCATGTACCCTTTACCCCTGTGAATATCGATTGGATCGATACCGATTGGGAGGCATTGTTTGGTGAAGTACCTGCTGAGACGGAAAAATGTCAGGCCAAGACACCCATCATCATTCTGCCGGGCTTCTCTGCATTTGTAGGCGGTGACATCACTTCCGGCCTGCTTGCCATGGACTTTGACAGATGTGAAAAGCCCAGCCTTTTCATCGATCTGGGTACCAATGGCGAGATGGCCATCGGTAATAAGGACAAGATCCTGGTAGCTTCCACAGCAGCGGGACCTGCTTTTGAGGCGGGAAATATTTCCTGTGGCATGGGAAGTGTGGCCGGTGCAATCTGCAGTGTGGATCTGTCCGGCATGAGCAGTGCGGGGGCATCGTCCGTTGGAGCGGATGGGGTGCCGGAAGGCGCGGTATTTGAGACTCTGGGCGGCAAACCTGCTAAGGGTATCTGCGGTACTGGCGTCATTGAGGTCACAGCAGAGCTGATAAAAGCGGAGCTGTTGGATGAGACGGGACTTTTGGATGAAGATTATTTCGATGACGGTTTCCCCATGGGTGTGACACCGGAGGGGAAAGAACTTTTCTTTGAACAGAGCGACGTGCGTCAGCTGCAGCTGGCGAAGGCTGCTGTCAGAGGCGGTGTTGAGACCCTGATGCTGCGCTACGGTGTGACTTCCGATGATATAGACAAGGTCTACCTGGCCGGCGGCTTCGGTGTTCATCTGAATGTGGATAAGGCTTTGACCATCGGTCTTTTGCCCGAGGAAATGGATGGTAAGATCGAGGCTGTGGGCAACACTTCCCTGCTGGGAGCGATTTGCTATGGCAGTCAGGAGAATGGAAGCGAGAGAATAGATCACATCTTGGAATGTGCGTCAGAGATCGATCTTTCCAGCGATAAGGCATTTCAGGAGTTTTATGTAGATGCAATGTTTTTTGAATAACAATCAATGAAAAGAGGAAGCGTTGGGGTTAACCCAGCGCTTCCATTTCGTTTAAGATATTGTCAAGTACATTAAATGCATTTTGGATGGGCTCCGGAGTCTCCAGGTTTACACCTGCGATCTTCAGAAGCTCTACAGGGGACTTGGTACAGCCGCCGGAGAGAAACTTCTTGTAGGCTTCCACGGCGGGAGCGCCTTTTTCCAGAATATTGTGGGCAATGGCCACAGCGCTGGTGAAACCGGTGGCATACTGGTACACGTAGAAGTTCATGTAGAAATGGGGGATTCTGGCCCATTCTACGGCAATTTCCGGATCGGAGACCATCTGGGGTCCGTAATACTTGCAGTTTAAGTCATGGTAAACTTTGGACAGCACATCGGCGGTAAGGCTCTGACCTGCCTCTGCCATACGGTTGGTCTCTTTCTCGTATTCGGCAAACATGGTCTGGCGGAATACGGTACCTTTGAATTTGTCCATGTAATGATTCAAAAGATAAGCACGCTCACGCTTGTCTGTGGTGTTCTTCAGGAGATATTCCATCAGCAGGATCTCGTTGCAGGTGGAAGCCACTTCTGCCACGAAAATCTTGTAGCGGGCGTAAATGTAAGGCTGGGTCTGATTGGACAGGTAGGAGTGCATTGCATGTCCCATCTCGTGGGCCAGCGTAAACATATTGTCCAGGGTGTTGTTGTAATTCAGCAGCACATAAGGGTGTACGCCGTAGCAGCCGGCGGAGTAAGCACCGCTTCTCTTACCTTCGTTCTCATACACGTCGATCCAGCGGCTGTTAAAGCCTTCTTCCACCACTTTCACATAATCCTCACCCAGAGGTGCCAGAGCCTTCAGGACGGTCTGTTTGGCCTCCTCATAGGGGATCTTTTTGGCAAAATCAGGGATCATGGGGGCATAAATATCATACATGTGCAGTTCGTCCACGTTCAAAAGCTTTTTGCGCAGTGCCACATAGCGGTGCAGCTTATCCAGATTCTTGTTGACGGTGCTCACCAGATTCTCGTAGACAATGGGAGAAACGTTGTTGGCATCTACGGATGCCTCCAGGGTGGAATTATATTTGCGCAAGGAAGCGTTGAACATCAGCTTCTTTACCTGGCCGCTGTAGAGGCTGGCCAGCGTGTTCTTGTACTGGTCGTAGGTGTGGTAGAACTTTTCAAAAGTGTCTTTGCGCACATTGCGGTCCTGGGAATTCTGCAGGCCTACAAAACGACCGTGAGTGATGCGCACAGTGTCGCCATTCTCGTCAATCACTTCAGGGAAAGTCATGTCGGAGTTGGTGAAAATAGAGTAAGTCTGGTTGGGGGTGCGGCCCATATCGGCGGACATGGCCAGTACCTTCTCCATCTCTGTGGACAGGGAATGGGGTTTTAAACGCTGAATTTCTGCAATCTGTCCCCGGTACAATTCCAGGGCGGGCAGTTTGCTGATATAATCCTCCAGAACGGACGTCTCTGTGGCCAGGATCTCAGGATCAATAAAAGCCAGCTTACTGCTTACCTGAGTGGCGATGGAGCTGATGCGCTGTACCATAGCCTGGTGTGTGCTGTTCTTGGTGTCAACATCACTTAAACGGCTTGCGTAATGGAAAGTTCTGCTGACCATCAGATCCAGGGCAGCATTCTGCTCCAGGGTGGAGAGGAGATTTTCCGGGGAGGAAGTCACCTTGCCCTCCATGTCTGCCAGTGCGTCGGCCTTGGTCCGGATATTTTGCAGTTCCGCTTCCCAGGCTGCTGTATCAGGGTACACATCCTCAATCTTCCAGGTGAATTCTTCTTTTACTTCACTTCGCTTTGGTAATTCTTTTGCCATAGGGACACCTCGCTTTATATTTGTTATTACGATTATAACCCAAAGCGGGCATAAGGTAAAGAAAAGAAAATGTTTGCAAAAATATCTTACAGGAAGTATAGTTGAATTGAGCTTACTTGAACATTATAGAATCTCGCAGGACAGGCTGAGTGGCCGGAAACAGGAGAATAGGAAATGTACAATAAAGAACATTTGAAGATGCAGTTGGCGGAAATGGGATTAAAGCCCACGGATGCTGTTATGATACATTCCTCCATTAAGGCAATGGGGCCTGTGGAGGGCGGGGCGGATACCATACTGGACGCCCTGATGGAGTATTTTGCAGAGGGACTTCTGATGATGCCTACCCACACCTGGGCCCAGATGAGTGATACTTACAACGTATTTGACCCGGCCACGGAAAAATCCTGCGTGGGCACCCTGTCTGATTTGTTCAGACTCCGCCCCGGTGTAGTGCGTTCCCTGCATCCTACCCATAGTATTGCAGCTTACGGGCCGGAAGCCCAAAACTATGTAGCAGGAGAGGAAAACATCACTACTCCCTGTGCACCGGAGGGGTGCTGGGGGAGACTTGCCAAGGCAGGAGCCAAAATCCTGCTGTTGGGCGTTGCCCACAACCGGAATACGTTTGTGCATAGTGTGGAGGAACTGTGTCAGGTGCCGGAGCGTCTCACCGACAAGCCCGTGACTTTTCAGATCAAAATGCCGGACGGACACCTGAAGCCCGTGGAGATGTATCGCCATTACAATCCCTACACCAATGATATTTCCCAATATTATGTGAAACTGACGGAGGCTTTTTATGAGACGGGAGCGGCAAAAAAAGCTGCGCTGGGAGACGCGGTGTGCATTCTCTGTGATGCGGACAAGGTGGCGGAAGTGACTGCAAAGGTTCTTCGGCATAACAGCAATTGTTTCCTGGAGTGTGAGGAAATACCGGCCGAGTGGTACTTATAGAAAAAACGGAAAGGAAAAAAGCATGAAAATTACATTTGAAGATATCCGCGCAAACGAAGCGGTACAGACTTATATCAAAAAGGCGGACGAGTCCTTAACTGCCCTGGGCTACACGGAGCACAGTTTTCCCCATGTGATGAAGGTGGCAAAGACTGCCAGTGATATTTTGCTGCAGTTAGGCTATAGCGAGCGTGAGGCGGAGCTTGCCCGGATCGCAGGGTATCTCCATGATATCGGCAACGTGATCAACCGTGTGGATCATGCCCAGTCCGGTGCAGTTATGGCCTTTCGTATTCTGGACAATATGGGAGCCGATCCGGAGGATATTGCCACAATAATAACCGCCATCGGCAATCACGACGAGTCAACTGCATTCCCCGTAAATGCCGTGGCGGCGGCTCTTATTCTGGCGGATAAGACCGATGTGCGCTACACACGTGTGCGCAATCAGGCTATATCCAATTTTGATATTCATGACAGAGTGAACTATTCCGTAAAGGAGAGCGAAGTGAAAATCCAAAAGGATTCCCATCTGGAACTTCGCCTGGTGATCGACACCCAGATGTGTGCCGTCATGGACTACTTTGAGATATTTTTAAACCGTATGATCCTCTGCCGCAAGGCCGCTGAGAAGCTTGGCCTGGAATTCTGGCTGGTGATCAACGGGCAGAGACTGATATAAGGTTTCATTGGGAGCGTGACAATCTATCCGCCACGCGGCGCGCTCTCGCTCCGTAAAAAGCGTAACAGTACTAAGCTCGAGACGAAACAAGTTTCGTCTGACCTCGCTAAGTGCTGACGCTTTTTAAGGGCCGCTTAGTCGGACAGATTGCCACACTCCTCAGTTGAAGCTTAATTATCAGCTTCAGGCGCATAGAGCTCAGCCAGCTTCCGCAGATACCGGTAGCGGTACCGGGACTCTTCGGCGGCCTGTGCAAACAGGGACTTGGCCTCTTCGGGAGACTTGCGAAGGAGGGAGTTGTAGCGGATTTCTCCGTTCAGGAACTCCTCATACTCCATTGAGGGCTCCTTGCTGTCCATAATAAAAGGATTCTTGCCTTGTGCAATTAAGGAAGGGTTGTAGCGGAACAGGTGGAAATAACCTGTGTCTACAGCCTTTTTTTGTTCCTGAGGGGTGCTTCCCATGCCGGCTCTAAGGCCGTGGGCGATACAGGTGGCGTAAGCGATGACCAGGGAAGGTCCCGGGTAGGCAGCGGCCTCTGTAAGGGCATTGATGGTCTGAGCGTAGTTAGCGCCCATGGCGATCTGTGCCACATAAACATTGCGGTAGGACAGGGCCATGGAGGCTAAGTCCTTTTTCATGGTGTGCTTGCCGCCGGAAGCGAATTTGGCAGTGGAGCCGGTGGGAGTAGACTTGGAAGCCTGACCGCCGGTATTGGAATAAACCTCCGTATCCAGTACCAGAATATTGATGTTGGCACCGCTGGCAAGCACGTGGTCCAGTCCGCCGTAGCCGATGTCGTATGCCCAGCCGTCGCCGCCGATGATCCACTGAATGGTATCTTCGGCATCCTCCGCCGTACCGGCCACATCGGCACCATCCCTGTCGGAGGTACCTGTGACAGCTGCATCCGCTTTGCGCTTACGGATCACGTCCTGCCCCATCAGCATACCGAAACCGAATTCGGCACCGTCCTCAAAGAGGGAGTTGGACCATGCGGGACCCTGTCCCTTTTCGTTGACCGTGTAGGCCATGGAAGGAGAGGAGTTGGCCCAGATGGTAGAACATCCGGTGGCGTTGGCAATATACATTCTGGGACCGAACAGCTGGGTCAAAAGCTTCACGTAAGGAGTCTCGCCGCAGCCTGCGCAGGCGCCGGAGAATTCCATCAGAGGCTGGCAGAACTGGCTGCCCTTTACGGTGTTTTGTTTGAAACGTGCCACAGCCTGAGGCTTGGGCGGTAACTTTCGACCGTAGTCGAAATGCTCCTGGCATTCATTGTGTTCATGAATGGGAGTCATATCCAGGGCCTTTTTGCCGCCCTTTCCGGGGCAGACACCGGCACAGGTGCCGCAGCCGGTACAGTCCACATGGGAAACCGTGATGGCAAATTCATGGCCGGGCAGATTCATCATGGGCAGGGACTTCATGCCCTCAGGGGCATTGCTCTTTTCCTCCGGGGTCATCACTGCAGGACGGATCACTGCGTGAGGACAAACATAGGAACAAAGATTACACTGGATACAATTTTCAGGGATCCAAACCGGAATCTCCGTGGTCACATTGCGTCGCTCATGGGCGGTACTGCCGGGAGGCGTGGTACCATCTGCGTATGGCAGGAATGCGGACACCGGAATGTCATTGCCGCGCTGTTCAGTTACCGGCCGCTGGATATTCTGCACAAAGTGGAGAAGCTCGGGAGAACCGGGCATCAGAGGCTGTTCCTTGCGGCAGGTATGACAAGCATCTGCCCAATGGGCGGGAATATCCACCATAACAGTCTCATCCAGACCTCTGTCGATGGCCGTGTAGTTCATTTCTATGATCTTGTCGCCCTGTCTGCCGTAACTCTTTTTGGCAGCATCTTTCATCAGGCGGCGGACCTCTTCGATGGGCATGATGCCGGATACTGCAAAGAAAGCAGCCTGCAGGATGGTGCTGATCTTGTCATTCAATCCCACTTCTTTGCCGATGCGGAAGGCATCGATCATGTAGAATTTGATGTTGTGGTTGGCGATGTATGCCTTTACATTTTCAGGTACGAATTCTTCCAGGTATTCCTTCATATTGTCGCCATCCCAATAGCAGTTCATCAGGAATACGCCGCCGTCCTTTAATTCCTGCACCATATCATATTTGTGGAGATATATGGGGTTGTGGCAGGCCACAAAATCGGCCTTGTTGATGAAGTAGGTGCTGCGGATAGGCTTTTTGCCGAAGCGCAGGTGGGAAATAGTAAGTCCTCTGGACTTTTTGGAATCATATTCAAAATACCCTTGCGCGGTCATGTCAGTATAATCGCCGATGATCTTGATGGCGTTCTTGGTGGCACTTACAGTGCCGTCGCCGCCCAGACCCCAGAACTTACAGGAAAAGGTACCGGAGGGAGCGGTGTCAAGAGCTTTGTCCACAGGCAGGGAAAGATGGGTCACATCGTCCTCAATACCTACTGTGAAAAATTTTCTGGTGGTATTGCGGTAAACAGCATCAATCTGAGGCGGTGTTGTGTCCTTGGAGCTTAGACCATAGCGGCCGCTGAAAAGCTTCACATCCTTGAAAGGGCTGTCTTGCAGGGCTGCAAGCACGTCCAGATACAGGGGCTCGCCAATGGAGCCGGGCTCCTTGGTACGGGAGAGGGCGGTAATCTGTTTTACCGTCTCAGGCAGGACTGCCAGCAGATGCTTGGCGCTGAAAGGACGATAGAGATGTACGTTTACCAGGCCGATCTTTTCTTCCGGGAAATGTTCGATATACTCCCGGATGGTCTCACATACACTGCCCATGGCAATGATCACGTGAGTGGCATCGGGAGCACCGTAGTAGTCAAAGAGACCGTAGGAGGTTCCCAGGCGCTCGTTGATTTTCTGCAGATTCTTTTCCACGATTTCGGGAAGCGCGTCATAATAGGGATTGGCGGCTTCTCTGGCCTGGAAGAAGATGTCCGGGTTCTGGGCAGATCCCATAGTTTTACCGTGGTGGGGATGGAGGGCGTTGGCGCGGAATCGTGCAACTGCCTCCATATCCAGCATGTCCGCCAGATCCTTGTAATCCCACACGGCGATCTTGTGCAGCTCGTGGGAGGTACGGAAACCGTCAAAGAAATTGATGAAAGGAATTCTTCCCTCAATAGCACACAGATGTGCCAGAGGAGAAAGGTCCATGACTTCCTGGACACCGCTTTCGGCCAGCATGGCAGCACCGGTCTGGCGACAGGCGTAAATGTCAGAATGGTCACCGAAAATAGAAAGTGCATGTGTTGCGATGGTACGCGCAGCTACATGCAGGACACCCGGCAGCAGTTCGCCTGCCATCCGGTAAATATTGGGGATCATAAGCAGCAGTCCCTGAGAGGCTGTGAAGGTGGTTGCCAGAGCACCTGTGACAAGGGATCCGTGAACCGCACCGGCAGCGCCTGCTTCAGACTGCATTTCGGCCAGAAGTAAGGTGTTGCCGAAAATATTTTTCCGGCCTTTTTCTTTCCACTCATCCACCAACTCGGCCATAGGGGAGGATGGGGTAATGGGATAGATGGCAGCAGTTTCGCTGTACGCATAAGCGACATGCGCCGCGGCCTGGTTGCCGTCCATGGTCTGGTACGTTCGTTTGATCATAAAAAAATCCTCCTTCAAAATGTAAAAATAAGTGCAGTTTGTTCATATCTTCACTTATATTATACATTTTCAGGAGGAAAAAAACATGGAATCCGATGGTTCTTATGCGGAATCTTTACATTATCTTAAGAAACCATTAACAATCTGTGCTTCCGCCTCAGCTTCGGTCAGTCCCAGGGTCATCAGCTTGATCAGCTGCTCGCCGGCAATCTTGCCGATGGCCGCCTCGTGGATCAAAGCTGCGTCCAGATGGTTAGCTGTGATTTCGGGAATGGCGCTGATCTTGGCATTGTCCATAATGATGGCGTCACATTCGGAGTGGCCTGCGCAGCGGTTATTGCCGTTTATTTTGGCCAGGAAGAGCTGTTTGGAGTCGTCCTTGGCTACGGCGCGGGATATCAGATTTGCGCTGGAATCTGCGCCGTTTAAGTCCACGTTAAAGGAAGATTCCGCGTACTGGCTGCCGTGGGTCATCAGACGCTCGGTGATCACCAGCTTGGCTCCGTCGGCCAGTGTGGCTTCTGTGTGACGCTTGGTGGAATCCACCCCCTTGATCTGCACAGTCTCCATCTCCAGGTAACTGTTCTCGTCCATTTGGACTATTGTCACAGGGTTCATAATACGCTCGCCCTTGCCTTCACCGCTGCCGTAATGCTTTTCTACATATTTCACACGGGAATTTTTGCCTACAAAGAAGCTGTGGATGCCGTCATGCTTGCTGGCAGCGTCGCCGCCGTTGTGGATACCGCAGCCTGCGACGATGGTCACATCACAATCCTCACCGATGTGGAAATCATTGTAGACCATCTCTGTGAGACCGCTCTGGCTCATGATCACAGGGATGTGCAGGCTTTCTTTCTTGGTGCCGGGCTTTACGTAAATGTCGATGCCCTGCTTGTCCTCTTTGGTAACAATATCTATGTTGGCAGTAGTGCTGCGTCCGATGCTCTCTCCGTTGGCGCGGATATTGTATGCGCCGGCGGGAATCTCATGAAGTCCTGCCACCTGTTCTAATAAATGCTTTTGAATCTGATCCATGGTGTTCCTCGCTTATTCTTAGTAAATTTATATAGATATGCGTATATTGCTCAGAATGTACAGATGTTCCACGAAAACCCTTAAAAAGCGTCAGCGCTTAGCGAGGTAGTGTCGAGCTTAGCGTCTGCTACGCTTTTTACGGAGTGAGAACGTGTTGGAGTGGAATATCTGGGCAGGCTGAGCAGGTAATGCTATTGATAAAACTTACAGCTGCCGGTACCCTGCAGAAGTTCAGGCAGAATATCGTCCTTAGAGCCTCTGGCTTTTACGGTACCATCTGCAATCACTACGATCTCGTCTGCAATGTTCAGGATACGCTCCTGGTGGGAGATGATGATCAGGGAGTTGTCGGAGGTATCATGCAGCTCCTCAAATACTTTGATCAGGTTGTTGAAGCTCCAGAGATCAATGCCTGCCTCGGGCTCGTCAAAGACGGACAGAGGGGTGTTGCGGGCAATGATGGAAGCAATCTCGATACGTTTCAGCTCGCCGCCGGAAAGACTGCCGTCCACATCACGGTTGATATAATCTCTGGCACAAAGACCTACTTTGGACAGATACTCGCAAGCGCCTGCAGCAGAAATCTTCTTGCCGGCAGCCAGCATGATCAGGTCTTTTACTTTGATGCCCTTAAAACGGACAGGCTGCTGGAAAGCAAAGCTGATACCCAGGTTGGCGCGCTCAGTGATGCTCATGTTGGTAATGTCGATACCGTTGAAAAGAATACTGCCGGAGGTGGGGCGCTCAATACCCATGATCAGTCTGGCCAGGGTGGACTTGCCGCCGCCGTTGGGGCCTGTGATGGCAGTAAAAGTATGGTCATTCAATTTCAGGCTGATGTCCTTGATGATTCCTTTTGTTTTGGAATTTTCGTCGGATACCTGAAAGGAAACGTTTCTCAGTTCAAGCATAATGGTTCTCCTTGTTGTATTGGTGCATTTGCTATCCTAGAGTATATCACATATTTTTTGATTTGTGTAAAAAAAATAAAAAATTTTTGGAAAAGCTATTGACTTTTTTTGAAGTAAAGGGTAGAATACATTTTGTTGTGAGACACAACATGTGCGTTTAGCTCAGCTGGATAGAGCGTTTGGCTACGGACCAAAAGGTCGGGAGTTCGAATCTTCTAACGCACATTATAGAAAGAGCATTCCATGTTTGGGATGCTCTTTTTCTTTATAAAAAAAGAAACACATAATAAATCCGGGTCAAAGGATTCCCTTGCCCGGATTTTTATGTAGTAAGTCAAAATGTTATTTCTTCTTGTTATCTAAAGCTTTCAGAATGCCGGTCATTGCCATGATGATGATCATAGCAGTGAAAAGTCCCAACATACCTGTGCCCATGATTTCCAAACCGATTCCGATATTAGCCATAATATGCCTCCTTCAATCTCATTACATAAACTGTGTTACAAGCTGGATCAGCAGACCGCCTGCGATAGCGGAAGCGATCTGACCTGCTACGTTAGCACCTGCAGCATGCATGATAACGATGTTGCCGGGGGATTCCTCCTGGGCAATCTTCTGTACTACGCGGGAAGCCATAGGGAACGCGGAGATACCTGCAGCACCGATCATAGGGTTGATCTTCTGCTTCAGGAACAGGTTCATGAATTTAGCCAGCAGCACACCGCCGAAGGTGTCGAATACAAATGCTGCCAGACCGATGGCCATAACCAGCAGGGTGTCCAGACGAACAAAGGACTCAGCCTGCATACTGAAGGAGATGGTGATACCTAACAGCAGAGTGATCAGGTTGGTCAGAATGTTCTGGGCTGCATCGGACAGAGTCTTCAGAACGCCGCACTCACGGATCAGGTTACCGAACATCAGGAAGCCTACCAGGGATGCGGAGGAAGGAGCAATCAGTCCTACAATAATAGTAACAATAATGGGGAACAGAATTCTGGTTCTCTGGGATACAGAGCTGCTCTCGTAAGCCATGCGGATGCAGCGTTCTTTCTTGGTGGTAACCAGCTTGATTGCCATAGGCTGTACAATGGGAACCAGAGCCATGTAGGAGTATGCGGCTACAGCGATAGCACCTACATAATTGGAGTCAAGTACCTGGGATACCAGCAGAGCAGTAGGACCGTCAGCAGCACCGATGATACCGATGGAAGCAGCATCGTGGAGAGGGAATCCCACAGCAACTGCGAAAAGTAATGCAGCGAAGATACCGAACTGTGCAGCTGCACCAAACAGGAACATGGAGGGTTTGGACAGCAGAGGACCGAAGTCGATCATTGCACCGATACCGATGAATAACAGCAGAGGCATTGCTTCGGACGCTTCAATACCTACATCGTAGAGCCAGGAAATGATACCGTTTACCTCACCTACGCCCTGAAGTGTCTGATTGATAGCATTACTGCCGGGCAGGTTGACTAAGATTGCACCAAAACCCATTGGTAACAGCAGTGAGGGCTCATACTCTTTCTTGATCGCAATCCAGATCAGCAGTGCGCCTACTGCGTACATAACTAATTGCTGCCAGGTAACGGCGGCAATTCCTTCCCATAAAAATGACATTTCTTTTTCCTCCTTTAGGTGTTGTCTTTGCAGAGCGGAAGAGCCGGAATGGCATAAAAATAGACTTTTACCACAGTACTTATGTACACGTCAGTGATAAAAGTCTTGCCATTTCAATCTTCGGCGGACAGCGCATGCTGCCGTAATGACGCCTGCAATCCATAGTAACTATGGCGGCTACTCCCTTTGGAGTTATTTTACAAGAATTTTTTCAAAAAATCAATAGATTCTAACGTTAAGATTAAAAAAGAATTAAATATTCTCCAACAAATTGCTTTTATCACAATATATGGTTATAATGTAACCAGCACCAAAGAAAAACAAGCGCCGCAGCGCGGCATTTGTTTTTCTGGTGCGGTTAACGAGCAAACCGTCCGCGTCAGCGGACAATGAGCGCGACAGCGCGAGTTTGCGAGTGAGGAAAGAGAAGCGCGACAGCGCGGGTTTGCGAGTATATATATCATCGGGAAGGAATTGCATGGACAAGCAGGACTTTATTAATAGATTGCGTGCAGCATTGAACGGCAATGTTGCTCCGAATGTGGTGGCAGAAAATGTCAGTTATTATGATGAATATATTAGTGCAGAGATCCGCAGCGGAAAAACTGAAGAGGAAGTGCTGTGCACGTTGGGAGATCCCCGATTGATCGCCAAGACCATTATTGATACCAATCCCTGGAACGGTCATCGGGATGAAGACGGAACAGGTTCTGCGTATGGTGCCGGCGGTTATGGATCTGAAAATTATGAAAATGACAATTATCAGGAAAAGGATCAGACTTATCGCCAGACCCAATATGTCCGAAATGCCAATAATGTCCGGGTTTCGCGTATTCCCGGATGGCTGTGGACTATTATCAGTATTTTGCTAATGGTAGCAGTTATCAGTGTGATATTGTCGGTTCTTTCCTTTTTGGCACCGGTGATCATCACCATTGTGGTGGTAATGTTTTTGGTGAAGTTGTTCAGAGATTGGCTGAATTGACGGAATAATTTTTTGCCCTTCAAGGCATACTACTCTTGTAACTAACAACCCACAGGAGGAGTCAAAAATGCCTAATAATAACTCAAACAACGAGAATAGAGCAAACAACGCCAACAATGCCAACAACATGAACAACAGCGGCAGCGAAAATGCTCAGAGAGTTCAGAACGCAGGCAACAAGAGCGGTCAGAACAAAATGCAGAACAGCCAAAACAGTCAGAATAGCCAGAACAGATCTCAGGGCGGCCAGAACAAGATGGAAAACAGCCAGAACAGTACTGATGCCCGCGACAGATACTAAATTTTGACGTGAGTGAGGGCACCCTTCGGGGTGTCCTTATTTTTGGTATGCCTATTTACATAATTTAGAAAAAAATGTATACTAAAGGATAGCTGTGAAGTTAAAAAGCAAAAAAGGTGTTTTCCACAGTGGAAATGCCATAGCGGAGATAAAGAATGAGAAGATATGAATTGATCGCTCCCTGTCATTTTGGTATGGAGTCGATTTTGAAAAAAGAGATTACCGATCTGGGATATGATGTAACGGAAGTGACAGACGGCAGAGTGAGTTTTTTCGGTGACGAAGAAGCTCTGTGCCGGGCCAATGTGTTTCTGCGCACTGCAGAGCGTATTCTGATCAAGGTGGGAAGCTTTCATGCAGAGACCTTCGAAGAATTGTTTCAGGGCACCAAGGCCCTGCCCTGGGAGGAATATTTGCCTGTGGACGCCAAGTTTTGGGTGGCCAAGGCCGGCAGCGTCAAGTCCAAGCTGTTCAGCCCTTCCGATATTCAGTCCATTATGAAAAAGGCCATGGTTGAGCGCATGAAGAGCGTTTATAAGGTGAGCTGGTTCCAGGAGAACGGCCAGAGCTTCCCTGTCAGAGTCTTTTTGTTGAAGGATGAAGTGACAGTTGGTCTGGATACCACCGGAGAATCTCTGCACAAGAGAGGTTACCGCAAGCTGACTGCCAAAGCGCCCATTGCAGAAAATCTGGCAGCAGCTATGATCATGCTCACACCCTGGAATGAGAGCAGAGTGCTGATCGATCCTTTCTGCGGAAGCGGCACTATCCCTATCGAAGCTGCGATGATGGCAGCCAACATGGCACCGGGCATGAACCGCAGTTTCACAGCGGAGGAGTGGCCCCATATTGCAGCCCGCAAGTGCTGGTACGATACCATGGACGAAGCGCAGGAATTGGTGGATCTGTCCGTAGAGACTGACATTCAGGGGTATGATATTGATGAGGCAATGGTAAATATTGCCAGAGAGAATGCCAAACTGGCCGGTGTGGATCACCTGATCCACTTCCAGCGCAGAGGTGTGGAGCAGTTAAGCTGCCCCAAGAAGTATGGCTTTATCATTACCAATCCCCCTTACGGTGAGCGGTTGCAGGACAAAGCAGAAATGCCTGCATTGTACCGTACCATCGGTGAGCGCTACCGCAATCTGGATTCCTGGAGCATGTACCTGATCACTGCTTATGAGCAGGCGGAGAAGGACATCGGACGCAAGGCCGACAAGAACCGCAAGATCTACAATGGTATGATGAAGACCTACTATTATCAGTTCATGGGCCCCAAGCCCCCCAAAAGGAGAGATTCTTAAAATGAGCGGAAGAATTGTTTTTGCTACAGGAAATAAAGGTAAAATAAAAGAAATTCAAATGATTATGGCGGATACAGGCCTGGAGGTGGTCTCCATGAAGGATGCCGGCATTGTTGTGGAGCCGGAAGAAAACGGCACTACTTATGAAGAAAACGCCATGATCAAAGCCAGAGCGGTGGCCGAGTATACCGACGATATCGTAATGGCAGACGATTCCGGCCTGGAAATTGACTATCTGAACAAGGAGCCGGGTATTTACTCCGCCAGATATATGGGCGAGGATACTTCTTATCGGATCAAGAATGCCAATCTGATAGAGCGTCTGGAAGGAGTGCCTGACGAACAGCGTACAGCACGCTTCGTGTGCGCCATCGCAGCAGTACTGCCTGACGGTACCGAGCTGACTACCCGTGCCGCTATTGAAGGCCGCATTGATTATGAGGAAAAAGGCAGTCATGGTTTCGGCTACGATCCAATCTTTTATGTGCCGCGGTTTGGCAAGACCACGGCAGAACTGACCGAGGAAGAGAAGAATCAGGTAAGTCACAGAGGACAGGCGTTGGAACTGATGAAGAAGGAACTGAAAAAGTATGAAGATATTAGTCGTTAGTGATACCCACAGAAGAAACGAAAATTATTTCACTTTGCTGGAAATGCACCATCCGGATATGGTCATCCACTGCGGAGATGTGGAGGGCAGCGAGTATGCCCTGAGTCAGGCTGCCCAGTGCCCTGTGCAGATGGTGACCGGCAACAATGATTTTTTCTCCCAGCTGCCCAGAGAACTGGAACTGAATGTGGGGCCTTACAAGGTGTGGGTGACACACGGCCATAATTATCTTGTATATTTGGGAAGTGAGCATATCAAGCGCGAGGCAAGATCCAGAGGTGTTGACATCGTAATGTACGGTCACACCCACAAGCCTGTGATTGACATCGGTGATGAAGTCACTGCGATTAATCCCGGCAGTCTGGCATACCCCCGCCAGGATGGTCACAGACCTTCTTACATCATCATGGAGATCGACAGGGAAGAGAAAGTGCATTATACCATTGCATATTTATAAGGTGCATAAACCTTCTTTTTTTCTTGACAGTCTCTGAACTGTTAGTATATAATACATTTTGCGTTAAAAAACGCGCCTCGGGGTGTGGCTCAGTTTGGCTAGAGCACCTGGTTTGGGACCAGGGGGTCGCAGGTTCGAATCCTGTCACCCCGATTTATAGCGATTATCTTCAAGGTAATCGTTTTCTTTTTTTCTCACACAATAGACATTGTGTATCTTATTCTTTAATTTATTTTTTTCCATCCATTTAATAAGGAATGATATAAGTGTTGTATACGATTGGTAAGATTAATCCGAAAATCTATCAGTGTGTTACAAAGGATATTATGACGGATGAGGTGATAATTACAGAAACTCAAATCCGGCATATAAAAGAACGACATCCAAATGATTATGAGAGATTTTCTGATTATTTATGATACGAAATCATGGATTTCATATGCTTTTCTATTTTGAGAATATATTTTAAAAAGAGAGAACGTAGTTCTTCATCAAAGATGTAGAAAGCATAAATTTCATCAAATGTTACCCCGTAATAATATTTACCGGAACGCAATGGTTTAAATAATTCCTTGTATCCATCAATAAGAGAATAGTAACTGATTTGCTGTAAAATATGTTTGGCATGAGATTGATTTGGTATAGACAAGCCTTTTTCAGCTTGAAGTTTATTTAGTTGTTCATCATAAGTTAAAAATGTTTGAGCGATAAACAGCACCTCGCTTTCTTTGGTAATAGGGGTAAAAAAAGGAGCCCACGCATGGACTCCCCGGGCTGTGGGCATCTCAAGTATCCACAGCACAACCACTAACGCAAATATACACTATGAATCAATAGAAGTCAAATGAAAATTGTCGGAAGTGGCCATATTATTGTGTGTTTTTATATTGAAATATAATCACAGAATTATATAATGATAATATACCCTAAAAATCAGAAGGGAGATTATGATGAACATGCTGAATAATAACAAAAATTATGTGAACATATTCCGCCGCAATCAAGCGGAGCCGGTATACTGCTACCGCAGCGGCCTGACCGTCTATGAGGAGCGCTTCCTGGACGGAGCGCTGGTGCCCGGCGGCTGAAACGCCGCCGGCTATCCTTTGAACGTACTGTCCAATTACCCCAGCTTTATCGACCTGAAGCCTTATGCGGAGCCCACCGCCTTTCATGTGGAGCTGGACGGCGAGTGCATGGACTTTTTCCTGGAACAGAAAAATTATGAAGAAGTGGAAGTGGAAAATGGCAGCAGGGAAGCAATCCTGACTTTAGCAAGTATCATCAAACCTGTGGAGATCAAGGTGCACACCCTGGTGGACGGTACCCCATGTATACCCGCTGGCTGGAGGTGACGAACCTTTCTGATAAGGATATGGCCCTGTCCAGGCTGTCGGTTCTGAGCGGTGCCCTAGAGCATATAAATAATGTGAGATTCTATGATGCGGATGCTCGTCCGGAGGACATTTATGAGATTGGTTATTTCAGGAATGACAGACAGCTGGCAGAGGGAGATTTCGGCTGGAAGCCCTTGGAATATGAGCGGACTGCCATTTCCGGTCGTTTCCACAGACAGCGTTACCGTTATCCTGCCTTCTTCCTGAAAAATAAACTGACCGGTATGATTTACTTTGGCCAGATGGGCTGGAGTGCCGGCTACGAATTTTTGTTTGATTACAATGCCTGCCATGAGAACAATTCCGTGTCCCTTTCTTATGAGATGTCTGTGACCGGCTATCATCCTTTGCGATTGATTGCCGCAGGTGAGACTTATGTGTCTCCTAAGGTGCATATGGGCGCAATTTTCGGTACTTTGGATGATGCGGTAAATGCTACTTACGATCATATCAGACGTTCTGTGTTCAATCTCAGTACACGTAAAATGACCTAAGAAGAGGTTCTGAAACTGCCTCGCTTAAAGCATAAAAAGCCCATGAAACCCAGTCGCCTGCTGGCGGCGGTAGTCCGCCTCGTATGCGCCCCCACGTTGCGGCAAATTGGTTTTTCTTATACTACAGAACGCATGGAGCTGGTAGGCGACCAGCCCTGCCTGATTTTGATGAATCACTCCAGCTTTACGGATATGAAGCTGGCCTTCGGAATCTTTTATCCTAAGAGAATGGGCATTGTCACCTCCGTGGATGCCATGTCCGGTATTTTAGGAAAGCTGATGCGCATATTGGGCTGTACTCCCACCCACAAGTATGTTACGGATCTTTCGCTGATCAAAGATCTGGAATATATGCTGAAGGAAAATAAGACCAGTGTACTGATGTACCCGGAGGCGGGATATTCCTTCGATGGTCGGGCTACGGCACTGCCCAGAAAGCTGGGCGTGTTGATGAAGCGCCTGGGAGTCCCCGTTGTGACCGTTATCACGCAGGGCGCCATTCACAGAGATCCTTTGTATAATATGCTCCAGATCCGCAATGTAAAAGTGAGCGCTCATGTGAAGTGTCTTGCCACCGCTGAGGAAATCAAGGAAAAAACAGTGGATGAGCTGGACGCATTGTTGGCAGAGGCATTTTCTTTCGATAATTTTGCCTGGCAGCGGGATAATAAGATTTCCATTGATGTTCCTTTCCGGGCAGATGGATTGCATCGGATTCTTTACAAATGTCCTCATTGCGGAGCGGAAAACCAGATGGAGGGCAAGGGGATTCATCTGACTTGTCATGCCTGCAAGAAGCAGTGGGAGATGGACGAGTACGGTCAATTGTCTGCTAACGACGGGGCAACGGAATATCCTCACATCTCGGATTGGTATACCTGGCAAAGAGCGTGTGTCCGCAAGGAACTGGAAGAAGGTACATATTTGTTGGATACAGACGTAGATATGCGGTACAAGTTAATCTGGACGGTATTTGTATGATCGGTGAGGGACATCTGACCCACAATCTGGACGGTTTTCATTTGACTGGTGCAGAGGGTAAGCTGGACTATAAGCAGTCACCGGTATTTTCCCATACGTTATATTCGGATTATTATTGGTATGAGATCGGGGATGTGATCGGAATCGGAGATAACGGGATTTCCTATTTCTGTTTCCCGAAAACAAATACCTCCGTCACCAAGGCGCGTCTGGCAACGGAGGAACTGTATAAGCTTAAAAAGTATGAACGCAGGCGATCTCCCAACCGCCAATAGGAGGGATCCTGATGCAAAGCTGTTCTCCTTCACGATGACAGGAAAGTGAGGTTTCACTACCGTCTTTGTGGACCAGGACAGCTTTTGTCATGGTGCCGCGTACAAGAATCTCTGTCTCGTAAGAGGTATCCAGGGAGGCGTTGACTAACAGGATGGCAGCTTTGCTGCCATTCGTGCGTATATAGGGCTGGATCCGGGAGATCCGGCAGGGATCCGGCCAGCACATGCGAAGGGGAGCGCCGAACCATTCGGCGATGGAGCTGTACAGATACAGTCTGTGAGCCTCGTCGCAGTAGTGCCAGGGATCGTAGGAATCCACGATGATCTTGCCGCCCATTGCATTTTCGTATTTGGAGATACACATGTAAGTATCGGTGGCTTCGGGGCTGATAGCGGCATTGTCACTATCAATTTGCAGACCGTTTCGGACTTCGGCCAGTTTTTCTACAGTATCGTCCAGAGGAATCAGGGCAGCAGAAGTCATACCGCTTAAAGTAGTAAGCTGGGACCAATTCTCAAAAGGACCGTTGAAGGGATGGGCGGTGGCATAGGGCGTGCCGCCGCCCACGTTTTCATTCAGCTTCACACCTGCCCAGTCACCGTGTCCTAACTTTTCCAGTTCCCGAAGGGCAGTTTTGTCCATGATCACATTGCCGGAAAAAACTTTCTGCAGTTCTTCCTCTGAGAAGCTGTGGAGGGTTTTGCCGTACAGAAGTGTGGCGCAAGCATACCGCTTGTCTGCGGTAAGTGCTACGCCGCTGGTGCCGATTTTGTCGGGTACTGTGACATCATAATCAGCACTGGGGCATGAGCCGTAGGTATTTATATTGTAAAGTCCATAGGAAAGTTCGTCAAACCAGCCCTTTTCGCAGTCCATTTTGGCGGTCAGGAACCAATCGTGTACCGACCACATGCCTGCCCAATCAAGACCCCGGGAGAAGGAGAAAAACTTTTCCCAGAGAGGCCGCATGGCGTGCAGTTCCTCCACTTCACGACCCAGGCGTGCATCCGCCTTGGGATTGGCATTTTGATGGTTGAAAGCGACACCGGTGCATCCGGCCATTAGAGCCAAAGTGACTTCGTTTTGGCGGGCGCGCATGGATTTGTTCAGGTGTGTCTGGGGATGGCTGTCTTCTTCCCAGAGGAGATCTTCCACGGTATCAGCGTATTCTGTGACCTGGCGGCCCACTTCCATGGTTTTCCATATCATTTTATCGGGAATACGATCATCAAAGAAGAACAGACCCGGACGTCCGCGACGACTTCTAAGGGCTTTGGTACATTTGGCGATATAGTCACCGGAATAGGTGGTATGAGAAGTACCCACGGACATAAAAGGCATATCAATAGCAGGATCCACCTCATCCACTGCGGCGCGGACCACCTTGCAGAAATCGGCCAGTCGATCGGCACCGTATGCGGACCAGCGGATGCGAAGGTCACGGTTTTCTTTTTGATTCAATGATTCTACCAATTCTTCGCGGCTTTGGAAACGGCCGTTTTCAAAATTTTTCACACAGGTATCACAAAAACAGGGATAACCGCCTCCGACCATATGAGTGAAGCGGCAATCGTCATCCACGTAAATAAAATCAGGGGCGGCTTTGGCCATAATGAGATATTTTTCCCGGATATATGCCCGGAACATTTCAGAGGAAGGACAGGCCAGTTCGTTTATTACGTTGCCGTCCTTGGTCACCATGCGGGGCATGTGGGCATAATATTTTTGTCTGTTTTGATACAGGTCAAAGGTGGGCCACACATTGACGCCTACTTTTCCGCCCAGAGCCCGGACCATAGCGGCCCGTTTTTGAAAGACATCCGCCTGACGCTGAGTGTCTTCTAAAGGAGTACAGTCAAGGAAAGTATCATCGCTGAAAAAGAAGGCTACTTCATCGGCTACATCGTCATATTTGGAAATCAGATTCATAAAATCCAGCCATTTGGCATCGTCCAGCCACAGGCCGGGAATCAGACGCCAGGTAAGTTTGAAACTGCTCATGTGTTTTGGCTCCTTTAATTTAAGAAAGAATTAATTGTCTGCAGATTTCATGTAGTCCGATTTCAAGCGGGGCAGATTCCAACGGAAAATCATAGCAAGAATACGAATGATCATAACCGCTGTAGCCCCCAGCCCTATTGCAGTGATGTGACCCACAGGCCATAGCAGAATGCAGACAATCGCGCCTACCAGGGAAGCACAGGCATATATATGTTTTACCAGTATGTAGGGTTTCTCGGTGGCAAGCACATCCCTCATGACACCGCCGCCTACACCGGTGATCACGCCCAGGAATATCAATAAGAACCAATTGTCACCGTAACCGTGATCCATTCCGGCGCTGACGCCCACCACAGTGAAAATGCCCAGACCGATGGCATCCATTACCAGCATCAGTTTTTCGTAAGCAGCCATAAACTGATGGTTCAAAAGCTCTTTCTTCCAATAGAAGAGTAAAAACAGCAGATTGCAGGTGATCATGGCCACAATGGCGTATACCGGCTTGATGAACATGACGGGAGGTGTCCTGCCGATGATCAGATCTCTGATGCATCCGCCGCCCACCGAGGTGATGATGCCAAGGACATTTACGCCGAAAATATCCATATCTTTCTTAAAGGCAATGAGCGCGCCGGAGGAGGCAAACGCTACGGTGCCCACGATTTCCATGATAAAAATGATAGTGTCTGTGTTAATCCAATTTAAATTCATTTGTTTGCCGTCTTTCTTGTATTACGAGCGAAAAGCTGATACAATACCTATCAACGAATCGCGTCTGCAGGTGTGTTTGGTTACATATCATCGTACACGTATAAAATACTTGTATATAATTGTAAATGATTTGCGAATAAAGTACAACCCAAAAGCCCAAAATAATAAATGTATTTATTTTGCAAAAAATTAAAAAAATTTCGCAGGAAGTGTTGACAAACGCAAAATTATACGATACAATATGGTTCGTCGGTTTGAGAAATGTATCGACCACATGTGTTCGTAGCTCAGCTGGATAGAGCAACGGCCTTCTAAGCCGTGGGTCGGGGGTTCGAATCCCTTCGAGCACATTTGAGACGACCTCGGTTGTCTCATCCATATGGTGGGTATAGCGCAGTTGGTTAGCGCGCCAGATTGTGGCTCTGGAGGCCAAGGGTTCGAATCCCTTTATCCACCCTTTTATATCGAGTGTCTTAATGACACGCTTGGTGTCAAATCTATAGGGCTATCGCCAAGCGGTAAGGCACAGCACTTTGACTGCTGCAGTCGCTGGTTCGAATCCAGCTAGCCCTGTTTTTTATTTACTATCTTTAAACGGATAGTCCATATGGGCCACTAGCTCAGGCGGTAGAGCACTTGACTTTTAATCAAGTTGTCCGGGGTTCGAGTCCCCGGTGGCTCACTACAAAAATCCTTGAAATTCAAGGATTTTTTTCATTTTATATCATAAAAACTCGTTCACTTATATTCAATTTTTTGTTAGATTGATTTGTAGTCGTTTAAATCCATTTGTATCTTATAATTCATAGGATTTCCATTGTACAATTGATGATCATCTTCCGAAGGTGCGCAAGACGAAGTTGTGGCTCTGCCCGAATTTAATCTGTACGCCAAAATGCACCTGTTGTATAATATAGTTGTACTGATGAATACGTGTGGTTGTATATGGCTGCATGGAGGAAAATGGAAAAGAACGATGTATTGGATGGCGCATCGGAAATGTTTTCGCGGCAGTAATTTAGGAGCCAGGGCAAGAAGGAAAGGAAAGATTGGACGAATTTTGTCCGGGGAGATAGCGTATGAAAGAGATGAGTAGCGGCGCGGTTGCCATTATAGGCGGAGCTGATGGACCGACCAGCGTATTTGTGGCCGGAAGAAAAAAGGGAATTCCGCTAAAGCATCGGGTCAAGAATCGGATTTATAAATGGAAGGGAAAGCGTGCGGCAAAGCAAATCATTGCAGGGGAGAGAACGCTTGCAGAAACGGTCGCGTATGCAGTAGATAAATATGATGCTGTTGAGGCTGATATTACTCAGAGGAAGTATGCCTCACAAAAGAAATGTCTGAAGGGAAGCCTCATTTGTCGCTACAAGCCGGAATTGTTGGGAAAATTGCCTGAAATAATCTCTGAGGAACAGATGCCCATGGATTTTCATATTTATGAGATTGGTATCGGCGATGGCAGACTGGAGATGGAAATTGATTACCACTGGAATATTTTCGGGATATCGTACAGCGGAAGCAAAAAGTCCATGAAGCAGATGAAAGCGATTGCCAGGGATTTATATCTTTATTATGGGGTTTCAGAGGAAGATATTCAGCAAAAATCAGAGAGGTATCATTCTCTGTTGGCCATATTGAGTATGTAGAGAAATGACTTCCAAAGTACATGTAAGTTGGAAAAAATGGCAGACAAAATAGTGAGTGCAGGAATGCAAAGGAATGTTCTGTAAAGTGATGGCAAGAGGATTTATTTAAAATAAGGGAATAATATCTATGGAATATTTGGTAAAATGTACAGGGCCACAGACAACAGCCTGTATCAAGTGCGGATCGGTATTAAATATATCAGCAGATAATAAGATTGGACGCTGCGGTCACTGCGGCTGTATAATGCATGTAGAATATGCGGAAAAAGTAGTGGTTAAGGAAGACCCACCGAAGAAAAAAGAGTGGGTACAAATGACATTGTTTAATGAATAATGTTACATACGCTTATAAAAGCTTAAGAGGCAGGAAATCATGAAACCAAGAACAGAAATTAGTATGGAACTGTATCAAATAATGTTGGACCGAGGTTATCCGGAGAACTTGTGCGATCTGGTGACGAGAAATTTGAACACAGATTACACGGCAACCAGGATGATCGGCTATTTATCCCATTATTCCTATTTGCCGGAGCTGGAAGTCGTAGATGAAATGCTTGCCATACTCAGCGATCGGAATGCCCTCATTCAAAAGAAAGAAGCAGAGCAGGCACAGGCAAAATTGAATGAACTGTACAGAGATGGATTAGGCATTGAATAAGTACATGGCTCAATAAGAGGAAAGAGCCGTAAGAGGCATGAAAGCAGGAACTGCAGGACTATATCGTAACTATGCAACAATGGGTAGAGCAATGTAAACAATATTCTGAAGATAAAAAAAGATATACATTCCAAATTGTGACAAATGATGCAGAGCAGAGATATATTGGCTGGGTTTCTTCGTATAGAATTGATGGCGGGTACAATTATACAAAATACCAAGGATATCGTACAATTGGAATCAATATTCCGGATATGTCGGCTAGGGGCAAGGGATATTCCTATCAGACACTAGCTGCATTTATTCAATATTTGTTGGAACATGGAGAAAAAGAAATACATACTCAAATTTGGTCAGGTAACACACGAATGATTCATATTGCTGAAAAAATGGGCTTTGAAGAATGTTGTAGGAAAGTTGGCGTACGAAGTGTCAGAGGGCAAGTGTATGATGGATTGACATTTAAATTGAACAGGGATAAATAGTTCTGATGAGTGTGCAGATATAATTGTCAGAAAATTACTTTTGACAAGCCAATAAAATTGTGATATTTTAAGTGAAATTTATGAAAGGACTACGACAATCATGACAGCTTATACTTCTTTGTTCAATCTGAATACTGCTGTCCAGCGCGCCGGATTCGCACAGATTTCGACGGGCTTGTGTTGGCGTACCCAAATTTCAGTGTAGTCCGATTGAGGGCGATAAGTGATTAGGTAAGAGACGGTGCAAGTCGAAGGTTAATTCGATTTGTACCGTTTTTTTAGTTCTCAGTTAGACTATTTATGTAGTAGGAGGAGGTGGGTGTCATGCCGGAACAGGCCGTTCGCCACCGGGAAGAAACTGATTCAAAAACAGATTCTGACCAGCAATTTTACGATTACAGAGAAGCAAAAGGAGAAGCATATGAAAACAATCGACACAACTGTTCTGGCAGGATACAATGCCGGAATTGAAAGAAACCGTTTGAGGGAAGGAATCGGCCTCATTGAATTTGAAAGAACGAAAGAAATATTGGTAGAGAAATTACCCAAGCCACCTGCTGTTATTTATGATATTGGAGGCGGTTATGGAGAATACGCCTGGTGGCTGGCATCCCTGGGGTACGAGGTACATTTGTTTGATCTGTCTGAAACCAATATTAAAATGAGCAAGGAACTGGCTGCTGAATACCCCTGTGTTTGCCTGAAAGCAGCAATGGTATGCGATGCCAGGGCAGTTCCGCGGCCAGACAAAAGTGCAGATGCCATTTTATTTATGGGACCGTTATATTCAATCACTGAATATGAAGAGAGGATTCTTGCCATCAAAGAATGTCACAGGCTTTTGAAGGATGATGGTATTCTCTTCTCGGCAGCGCTGACACCATTCAGCGTGCTTGTTCCCCGCATAGCTAAGTACCATGTGGATGAGAGCAAAAAGGGAACTGAATTGGATGATCCTGCCGTTATTTCTATTATAGAGCGGGCACTTACAGATGGATGTTATATCAATCCGGAACGGAAGATTGCCAATGGTTTGGGAAGTTCGCATTTACATACAGCCAAGGCGCTTAGAGAGGAGTTGACTTGCGGAGGTTTGGAGACATCCACGGTTCATGGTGTGATGGGAGGTGCCTGGCTTGCCCCCAATTTGAATGAGTTGTTAGAGGATGAAAAGACCAGGGAAGTTCTGTTGAAAACAGTCCGAATGTTGGATATCCATGAGGAAATTATTGGTTTGTCAGGGCATATGCTTGCAGTTTCGAGGAAAATAGAAAAAGAGACTTGATAAAGGAACAAGAATGGTAGCATATTCTTTGTGGTAGCTTGGCAGGTAATATCAGATATGTTATAATAAAGCAAACTTACTGACTAGAGGAGGATGTTTCATGTTTTCAGCATCAGAATTTACACACCATTACACCAAATCAGTTTTCAAATATACGGAGCCCATCTCCGGGGATTACAAAGTGTATGTAAACGGCCGGGAGATCCCTGTGTACACCTGCCGCATTTCTGCTTATCCCTTTAACCGTGTGTGGCCGGGCTTTCAGAGACCGGTGAATCAGAGTGAACTGGCATCTTTTGTAAATATTGTCAGCGACGAAGAACTGAAGATTGAGGTTGTGGTAAACAAGGCTTACGAGAATATTTATCTGAAGCCTTATTCCAAGGGCATCGTGCCGGAGATTGTGGAAGAGAGGGTTTGCTTTACCTTAAAGGAGCATGGTCAGTTTGTGCTGGAGGCGGATGATTATCATCATTGTCTGTATATTTTTAACAGTAAGCCTATTACATGTGAGGATCCCACTTCTGTAACCCACTATTTTGGACCGGGCATTCATATGGTAGGAAAAATTGAACTGCATGACAATGAGAGTGTGTATGTGGACAAGGATGCGCTGGTGTTTGGCTGGATCTTTGCGGAAAATGCCGGGAATCTGCATATCTATGGCAATGGCGTTCTGGATGATTCCGGGGAAGCACGTTTTAGCAATGCCTGTTATGAGGCTTATTGTAACGGCAACGTGAAATTCTATGATTGTGAAAACCTGAGGATGGAGGGCGTGCTGCTGCGCAATTCTGCCATCTGGTGCGTCAACCTGTTCCATTGTTTCGATGTGAAGCTTGATGATATCAAAGTCTTTGGTCAGTGGCGCTACAATACGGACGGCATTGATATTGTAAACTGTCGTGATATTACCGTGACCAATTCCTTTATTCACTCCTTTGACGATACGATCACCATCAAGGGCATCGAGCGTTATCTGGAGACGGACAATGAAAATATGTTGTTTGAGAAGTGTGTGTTCTGGTGTGATTGGAACAAGACCTGCGAGATCGGAATAGAGACAGCATGTCGGGAATACAAGAATATCACTTTCCGGGACTGTGATATTTTGCGGGGTGGAGATACAGCCCTGGATATTGCAAACGGAGAGTGTGCGGAGGTGCATCATATTACATTTGAAAACATTCGGGTGGAATACAATTCCTTTGATGTGCCCCAATTATATCAGAGTACCGATGAAATGGTTTATGAATCGAAGGGTGTAGTTCATGTTCCGCATCTCATTAAGATTTCTAACAACAGATTCCGCACCCCGGGGTGTTGGGAATTGTGGGGTGTGCCGCTGAAAATAGAGAGGGAGATTGATTTGAGTGGTATTGAGACCTGTGGTGTACATGATATTACAATCCGCAATATCCGGGTGTATTATGACGAGGCAATTCCCAAGAAGGATGGAAAGTGGAATGTGCCTGTACGCATACAGTCCTGTGTAGAGGGAGTAGAATTTTATAATATTGATATTTCAGACGTTACGCTTACACCTACAAGGGGAGGACGTATCGTAGGAGAGACTGTTGAACTTGACCTCGGTCAGTAAAATATACAATAAATACGGGAGCACACCGATTTGGTATGCCCCCGTATTTTTATGTAAGAAAAAAGGTAAAGCGAAATTAAGTTATTGATTGGCTTTTTCGAATGCATCCTGAATCTCAGGATCGTAGGAGTACATAGGCTTTACGTTGCAGCCTTTCATCTTGCGGGCTGCGTAGTTGCGTGTGATTTTGAAGACCATAGGACTGAGTGCAACAACACCGATCAGGTTGGGGATCATCATCAGGCCGTTGAAGGTGTCGGAGATATCCCATGCCAGAGAGGAAGTCATTACGGAACCGGAAACGATCATCAGTACGAAGATGATCTTGTACACCTTAACACCCTTGGTACCGAAGAGGTATTCTACAGCCTTGGAACCGTACTGGGACCAGCCGAGAACGGTAGTGAAAGCGAAGAACAGCATTGCCAGAGCTACGAACCATCTGCCGGGCTGTCCGAAAACATTGCCGAATGCATCACTGATCAGAGTGGCATCGCTTACGCCAGCTTTTGCCATGCCGGCTTCCAGATCGATTTGGCCGGAGGTCAGTGCGATCAAAGCAGTCATAGTACAAACAACGATGGTATCAAGGAATACTTCGAAGATACCCCACATACCCTGCTTAACAGGTTCTTTAACGTCTGCAGAAGCGTGTACCAGTGCGGAAGAACCAAGACCTGCTTCGTTAGAGTAAACACCGCGCTTACAACCCTGTACCACTGCCAGTTTGATAGCGGCACCTGCAGCACCGCCTGCCAGTGCTTCCACGCCCATAGCGTGAACGAAGATGGACTTGATAGCGGGAAGGATCATGTCAAAGTTGATGAACATTGCGATCAGACCAAAAAAGATGTATGCAATTGCCATGAAAGGAACCACTTTTTCAGCAAATGCAGCTACACGCTGGAGACCGCCGATGATGATAACTGCGCCAACGATCAGCAGGGCAATACCGATGCTTAAGTTAACCATGTTAACGCTGCCGATGGTCCAATTAACGTTTGCAAAGAATGCAGATTCCATATTCAGAACGATCTTGTTGACCTGGCCCATGTTACCGATACCGAAGGAAGCCAGAATAGTAAATGCTGCGAAGAGCACTGCCAGGATAGCTGCAGGTACCTTCAGGCCTTTGATCTTGCCAAGGCCGTCAGAGATGAAGTACATAGGGCCGCCGGACCATTCGCCGTCTTTATTTTTGCGGCGGTAGTAAACGCCGAGAACTGCTTCGGAATATTTGGTCATCATACCAACAAAAGCTGCTACCCACATCCAAAGTACAGCGCCGGGACCACCGATACAGATAGCGGCAGCTACACCTGCGATGTTACCGGTACCGATGGTAGCGGCAAGTGCAGTACAGAGAGCCTGGAACTGGGTGATGGACTTAGCGTCAGTTTTCTTGGTGGCTGCGTTATCTTTTTTGAAGATAGTCATGATGGTGTTGCTCCACCAGTGACGCAGGTGGCTCACCTGGAAAACGCCGGTTACCAGAGTCATGATCACGCCGGCTGCTAACAGCAGGTAGAGACCGAAGTCAGTCCAGATCCAAGTGTTGACCACATTGTTGATGTCTGTGAGTTTTGTGAAAAATTCGTTCATAATAGTTTCCTCCTCGAAAAAAACAGACCGTGCGCGCCAGCGAACGGTCTGAAAACATCAAAAAGAATAAAAATCAATTCTTGTAAATCAAATCTTTGTCCTTTTGCCTGAGAGTTTCGCTTGCGCTTGCACCTTCGGCACCCAATTGAATGGGATTCTCCAAAGTTCTATCCCCTTACAGTCATCCTGCAAGGATCATCTAGATATTCTGTTTTTAATAAAATAATGAAGCTATTATGGCAGATATTTTCAAAAAAATCAAGCCCTTTTTTGAAAAAAATTTAATCTTTTAAAGTTTTAGTGCTTTAACGGACGAAACAGAGGGGTTTTCGGGAAACAGTGGAGATGTGGCAGGGTGGCGTCTGCGGAAAATTAGTTGGGGATTGAAACTGTGGAAAACATGGTGTAAACTAAAAATAGTTTTATAAATGTGGCTGTGTAGTATATAGTATGAAAGGAAAGGCGAGGAATCTGAGTTTGACTAAAATAGAGAATATTACAAAAGAGAACAGAATTTTTATTGCCCCCGGAGCAATTGTACTTGGGGATGTGACCCTGGGCGAGGAAGTTGGCATCTGGTATCATGCCACCATCCGCGGTGACAGAGCCCCTATTGTGATCGGTAACAGGAGCAATATCCAGGACAATTCCGTAGTTCATGTGGATGCAGACCATTCTGTGACCATCGATGACAATGTGACCATTGGCCACGGTGCCATTATTCACGGCTGCGAGATCGGTGACAATACTCTGGTAGGCATGGGAGCCATTATTATGAACGGTGCTAAGATTGGTAAAAACTGCATCGTGGCAGCAGGTGCCCTTGTGACCCAGAACACGGTAGTGCCTGACAATTCTCTGATTATGGGCAATCCTGCCAAGGTAAAGAGAGAAGTTACCGAGGAGGAAGTGGCAGGCAATCTGAAGAATGCTGCATTTTATGTGGAAGAGGCAATGGAGAACAGATAAGAGCGCGGGTAAGAAGCGGGGAGAATGACAATTTTATTCTTGCTTTCATTTTAAGTGTATGTTATTATTTATCCATTGATGGTTTTGGCAGGAGAATCCCGCGAAAACTGTCCTTATTAGCGGATATGGCGGAATTGGCAGACGCGCTGGATTTAGGTTCCAGTGGGAGACCGTGCAGGTTCGACTCCTGTTATCCGCATGAAAAGCGACGCGTTGTATTGTGTCGCTTTTTTTCGTAAAAATGGCAGCAAAACAGTAGTTACATAAGAAGCGTTATATAAGAACAGTAAGAAAAAGGCCGGGAGGTTATGCGATGAAACATTTACCCACATCATCAAATTTTGATTTTCATGTGTTCCCCAAAGAGGATATGAACGCCTATATTCACCGAGGCTTCCAGGTACATAAGAGTATTGGGTTTGAGGGCGTTGATCTGGACCTGTATCTTTTGGAAGCCATGGGCGAAAACTGGAGAGCCTGTGTAGAAAACATGGTTGCAATGTCTGAGGAATTCGGCATTGGTTTCCCTCAGTGTCATCTGCCCTTCATTTCCCAGACCCAGGGCGAGCCGGATCCCACTTTCGATAAAAAGATCCGGGAAGCCATTGATGCCGCCAAAATGATGAAGGCAGAATATGCTGTACTGCATCCCAATAGTGTTTCTGTGCCCCTTGATCAATACGACCCGAAAGCCCAGTATGACAGAGTGATGAGTTATATGTCACCGCTTGTGGAGTATGCAGACAAGGCGGGAGTGCAGATCCTCATTGAAAATATGCGCACCAAACCTACACAGATTCCCTCTTATCGTTATTGCAGCGGCCCCGAAGAACTGTGCCGGGTGGCGGATGCTCTTGGCATCGGTGTGTGCTGGGATACCGGCCATGCCCATATCAGTGGCTTGTGCCAGTCTGAGGCGATTAAGTATGTGGGCTCCCGCCTGAAAGCAGTGCATATAAATGACAATTTGGCGGACGACGATATCCATCTGCCTCCCTTTACCGGAACTGTGGACTGGGCAGATGTGATGAAAGGTCTCGCAGCAATTGGTTATAATGGTTTCCTGAACTTTGAGGTTGCCACCCAAAAGGTGCCTGCCGGTGCCAGGGAAGCCTTTGGCCGATATATTCATGGGACAGCAGAGGAACTGTTGGCTTTGTATAAGTAAAACCATGATCTGAATATCCAAAAATTTTTAGGGGACAAATTTTTGTCCCCTAAAATTATTCTGCATATTTGTAGTGAATAAAGGCTCCAAATTCGCGTTCGCTCTGTAAAAAGCCTGCGGCAGCTGCCCCGAAGAGTGCGGCGCCCAGGGCAGCTTCTTCTGAGGCACCGGAGATCAGCACGGGCAGACCGAACATTTCCTCCAGAATGTGCTTCAGGATAGCGATGCGCTGGATAGCGTTGCCGGAGGCAACGATGGTTTTCTTGGCCGGCAGTTCTTCTTTCAGAAGATCGTACAGTTCCCTGCACATACCGTAGAGAAATCCCAGAATCAATTGACCGGGAGTGAAATTTTCGGTGGTGATGCCAAGGATGGAGCCTGTGCTTGCGGGATTGTGGCGCTGGCCCCGGAAATAAGTGTTTACGGCAAGGGGCGTTTTGTGGGCATGGTAGGTCTCGTATGCCAGCCGGTTCATGGTGTCGTACTGGGAAATTGCGGAAGTTCCGGATGCAGCTGCGTATGCCCGGAAGAAGGTTTCCAACAGCGCATAGGATGCACCGCCGCACAGGGCAGAACCGCAAATAATATTTCGATTTTTGACCAACGGACGGATCTCCAGAGCTTCAGGTGAAGTGGCCCGGGTGGTAACTGCGGAAATCTGGCTGCCTGTGCCAATATTGACCAGGACGCTGCCTTCAATATCTTTCATGGAGCCTAAAAAACTTGCCTGATTGTCACCGATGGCTACGGCAACGGGAATGCCCTTGTAGTGGCCACAGAGGCAAAAGTCTTCTGTGATTTCCGGTAAAAGAAGGTCCGTCATGCCGAGGGCATCAAGCACCGGTGTTTTAAAGCTTTTATCGATATGATCAAAGAGTCCGAAGCTGGCCGCAACGGAGGTGTGCATCAAAGGGCTCTTGCGGCCTGTCAGCTGCATACCCACGTAGTCCATGATGCTGCAGAATGAATGGGCTTCTTGTGGCACCAATCCATTTTGTATATTGTAGAAGTGGGTTGCCAGGCCGTAACCGGCAGCAATCTTTTCGCCGCTCAATTCCTGAATGCGACCGCAATAGGTCTGTTGACCGTCCCATATACGTTCTGCTCGTTTGTCCTGCCAGTTCATCAAAGGCGATACGGCAAGTCCATCCTGATCCACATAGAGGATACCGTGCATCTGGCCGGTAAGACCGATGACCTGTATGGCGGGATATTTTGCAAGGATCCGGTCAAGCAGACTATAGGACTCTGCCAGAATCAGGGAAGCATCCTGCTGTGAGAAATCCTGTTCCCTGCAAGCAACAGGATAGTGGTAAGGTATGGTAAAGGATTCCACTTGACTGTGGGATTCTTCATTGATAACAGTGGCACTGATGGATGTGGTGCCAATGTCAAGGCCGATGAAATATTGCATGAGGATCCTCCTTTTTATGATGCCCTTTCGAAACGGTCTGTCGGAAAACAAATAATACAGCTTACAGGTTCATTATATCTATTCTTCATCAGGAACACAATTCTGAAAAAAGGGATTTTTATGATAGGTACCGGGATCCGCGTCAGGCTGTTAGGCAAAACACCGGGCAAATTCTTGCATAACCCAGCAGGGTTTGTTATAATGTACGCGAGCCGAAAACCAAGCGACGCGAAGCGGCATTTGGTTTTCGGCCGCGATAACGAGCAGACGGTGCCGCGAAGCGGAACGAAGAGCGCGTCAGCGCGCGTCTGCGAGTCAGGAGAAGCGGGCCAACTGCGAAGTAAACCAAGCGACGCGAAGCGGCATTTGGTTTTCGGCCGCAATAACGAGCAGACGGTGCCGCGAAGCGGAACGGAGAGCGCGTCAGCGCGCTTCTGCGAGTCAGGAGAAGTCGGAGTGCCGCGAAGGCGGCATGGAAATAGAAAGGTATAAAAATGATGACGGAAGAATTACTGCATGCGGTAATGGAAATTGCCCAGCAGATGATAGAAGTAGGAGCGGAGATTCACAGAGTGGAAGAGAGCGTGACCCGGGTGTGTAATGCCTATGGGGTAAAACGTGTGGATGTTTATGCCACCACCTCCAACGTGATCGTATCTGTAGAGAATGGAGACGGGCAATTGTTTACCCAGACCAGGCGTATTCTCCAGACCGGCACGGACATAGAGCGCCTGGACCGGCTGAATTCTCTGGTGCGCAGTATGACAGCGAAAAAACTTTCGCTGGAAGATGTGCAGGTGTCTTTAAAGGAGATGGAAAAAACTCCCGTTTATCCTCTGGGGGTCGTGATTCTTTTTTATGGTGTAATTGCCGGGTCCTTTTGCCTGTTTTTTGGCGGGCAGACCTTTGCCGAATGTCTGGTGGCCACCATCACCGGATTTTTGGTGGGGATTATGTCATGGCTGGCTTCCAACTTTATGGGAAATAAGCTGATGGGACGGTTTGTATGTTCTGCGGTTGCATCCATATCGGCATTTACCTGCTGTAAGCTGGGCCTTATTCCCAGTGTGGATAATGTCATCATAGGCAATATCATGTCCCTGATTCCCGGAATCGGTCTCACCAATTCCCTGCGGGATCTGTTTACAGGCAACAGTATTACAGGAATTCTGCGTTCCATTGAGGCCTTGCTCCTGGCGGTGGCCATTGCGGGCGGATATATTCTGACAGCGTATTTGTTTGGAGGTGTACTGTAATGGATGTGGTAGGAGGAATTGTTCAGGTGCTGGCATCTTTTTGCGGCACATTGGGTTTTGGTTTTTTGTTTAATATCAGGGGGAAAAAGTTATTGTTTGCGGCCTTGGGAGGTATGCTGGCCTGGATGATCTTTTTGGTATTGGGCGTAGTGATCGAAGGGGAAGTGCTCAGATATTTCATTGTATCGGTGGTAATATCGGTGTATGCGGAAGTGCTGGCACGTCTGTTAAAGACACCGGCTACTACCTTTTGTATCGTATCCCTGGTACCGCTGATCCCGGGAAGCGGGCTGTACTATTCCATGGCCTACGGCCTCAGTGGTGATTTTGTAAGTTTTGCTGCGAAGGCAATTTATACATTGGAATTGGCGGCAGCCCTGTCTCTGGGCATTGTGTTGGTGACTGCCTTTACCAAGCAACTGCCCGGTGCGAGAAGAAAATAAGACATCGAAAAGCGGGAACACAGTATGTAACCGGGACTGAATGTGAAAAAGAAAATGGAACAAGGAACAAGAAAAGAGGGTGCCAACTGCACCCTCTTTTCAATTGCGCCGATTGGCGCAGAGTTTATTCTTCTACTGTTTCGTATGCATCACCGGTATCTACTTCGTCGGTTACAACATCGGTGATGTCATCACGCTTTGCACAGAAAGAGCAAAGACGTGTGCGGTTAGCTGCGATAGCCTGCTCAACAGTACCGTATGTAAGAGTGTCGGACTGGTTCAGAGCCTGGCAGTCATCGTGTGTGTGGTATACTTTACCGAAAGGACTCCAGTAAACATCATCTTCGATGGCATCGATAGCAGCCTGCTGCATTTCCTCACTGACGGGATTAAAGTCGTAGCTTGCAACGCCGCCGATAAGCATTGCGATGATAGCAACAACTACAGCAATAGTCTTGGTCTTCTTGTCTGTTTCCTTGTTGGTAAGAGCCAGGATCACAAAAGGAATGAAACATACTGCGCAGACGATCACGCCCATGTTGTTCCACAGCCAGAAGAGAAGTTTGTTCTTTTCGCTGGCGGGTTTGATGCGGTTGGCTTTCTTCCAGAGCTGGGAGCCGATGATAACAAAAACAAGGTCAAGCACCAGTGCTGCGATCAACTGGTAAAGGCTGGGCATGAAAGTCCAGTTCACAGTGCCGTTGAGGATCAGGATTGCAAGGATTTCAAGCCCCAGGGCTACTACCCAAAGACCGACAGCGCCTGCACGTAAGCCACCTGCGTTACCAACAGGTTTTGCAGCCTTCTTGGTGGTCTTGCGGGAACCTGCTTTTACTTCCGAACCGGTATCGGCGGAAACGATTTTCTTTTTCTTTTTCTCTGCCATAACATAATCTCCTAAAACTGTTATTTTGATACAAATATATTAATTATTATACCTTTTTTGAGGTATTACGCAATAGTTTTTGGAGAATATTATTGATTTTTCCGGAGAAGAGAAAGAAGCTCTTTGCAAATCAATTCCTTTTCTGCCTGCAAGATTTTTTCCATGGAAAAGCCTCCGGATCTGCACAGCAGCCAGCAGCGTAACGGCCGGAAGGGACGGATGGATAGAGACTCAACTTTCCGTAGAGTGCAAAGAAACAAAAGTGGTTCGGACCTGAATTTACTCTCAGAAAAGTAGGTTGCCCATTTCGGTTTTTAAAGGTAAAATATTCTCAGAATGCAACTGATACAAAAGAAAGAGGAGGCTGCTATGGACGCGAAAAGTATCGGCAATACAATTGCCAAATTGCGAAAAAAGAACGGCATGACACAGCTGGCTCTGGCCAACAAGCTGGATGTCAGTGACAAAGCGGTGAGCAAGTGGGAGAGTGGACAGGGATATCCCGATATCTCAGTATTTCCCAGACTGGCTGCACTGTTCGGCGTATCCATCGATTACCTGATGCTGGGTGAAAAGAAGGGAATTGCCATTGCCGGAAACATGATTGTAGATATTGTGAAAAATATCGATAGTTATCCCCAGTTGGGTATGTTGTCCTATGTGTCTGATATGTCTATGGCAGTAGGCGGCTGTGCTCCCAATACCGCTATCAACCTGGTAAAGATCGACAGAAGTATCCCTGTCAGCGCTATGGGTAAGGTGGGAACGGATGACAACGGCAGATATATTATTTCCCAGCTTTTAAGAAACGGTATCAATGTGGACGGCATTACTTATTCTCAGGATGAGCCTACCAGCTTTACAGATGTAATGAGCATGCCCTCCGGTGAGCGTACTTTCTTTAACAAAAAGGGTGCAAACTCTGAGTTCGCTCCTGCAGATATTGACCTGGATTCCCTGAATTGCGATCTGCTGCACATCGGCTATATTCTGCTGTTGGATCAGTTCGACGCAGAAGATGAGCAGTACGGCACTGTAATGGCAAGATTTCTTCATGACGTGCAGGCAAAGGGCATTAAGACCTCTATCGATGTAGTAAGCGACAATAACGCAGATTACGGCAAGATGATCATTCCTGCCCTGAAGTATTGTAACTATGCAATTATGAACGAGATCGAGAGCTGCCGCATCTGGAACCTGGATCCCCGCCTGGAGGATGGCAGACTGAACTTTGATAATATTAAGACTGCCATGGCAAATATGATTGCAGCAGGCGTGGCAGAAAAGGTAGTCATCCACAGCAAGGAAGCCTCCTTTGCTATGGATGCCAAGACAGGTGAGTTTGTGGCGGTTCCTTCCCTGAAGATTCCTTCTGAGGAGATCAAGGGCAGTGTTGGCGCCGGTGATGCGTTCTGCGCAGCAAGCTTGTATGCCATTTATAATAATTTCTCCGACAGACAGCTGCTGGAGTTTGCTTCTGCAGCGGCAGCCTGCAACTTGTTCGCAGCCAATTCTGTGGACGGCATGCGCACCAAGAACGAGATCATGAAGATGGAAGAGCAGTACGGCAGACTGCAGTTATAAATTTAAGATGATAATAAAAGAAAGGTTGGTAATTAATTATGCTGGTTAACATGAAAGATATTTTGGCTGATGCACAGAAAAATCACTATGCAGTAGGTTTGTTCAACACGATTGATACTGATATGCTGGAGGCTGTTATTGCAGCTGCAGAGGAACTGCGTTCCCCTGTTATCATCGGTACCGCAGAGGTTCTGCTGCCTTACGGTGAACTGAAACTGATCGCTCCCTCCCTGATCGCAGCAGCAAAGAGAGCAACTGTTCCCGTTGTAGTTCACTACGATCACGGTCTGACCTTTGAACGCTGCATGGAAGCACTTCAGCTTGGTTTCTCCAGTATCATGTTTGACGGTTCTGCAGGCGATGCAGAGGAGAACCTGAAAAATACTGCTCAGATGGTAAAGATCGCACATGCTATGGGCGCTACCATCGAGGGTGAGATCGGTCATGTAGGACAGGCTGATTGCTGCGATAACGATGTAACTGATATGTACACTACTCCCGAAGAGGCACTGGCTTTTGTAGAGGCTACCGGTGTTGATGCACTGGCAGTTGCAATCGGTACCGCTCACGGTGCATACAAGACCAAACCCAGACTGGACATCGAGAGACTGGAAGCTATCAGAGCCAAGGTAGATACTCCCCTGGTACTGCACGGCGGTTCCGGACTGTCCGATGATGATTTCAGAAACACTATCAAGAGCGGTATTGCCAAGATGAACATCTTCACCGACCTGTGCATCGCAGGTGCAAATGCAGTAAAGGACAATAACGGTGATTACCTGACCACCAGAAACATCAAGGTGGAGGCAATCAAGAAGGCTGTTATGGAGAAGATGATGCTGTTCGGTTCCAACGGCAGATATTAATTTCGTTTGAAGAGTTTACAGAGCGCCCGGTGTTTTTAGAAACATCGGGTGCTTTTTTGGGTCTTGCAATGACGGCGAGGTTGGAGTAGAATAAAAGTTGCGTTATTTTGCAAAATATTTTTTGATAAGCACAATAGCGGAAAGGAAGGACAGATGAGACGACAGGGAATATTATTGCCGATTTCTTCCGTTCCGTCAAAGTACGGAATCGGTACCTTCGGCAGAGAAAGTTATCGTTTTGTAGATTTTTTGGAGAAATCAGGCAATAGATTGTGGCAGATTCTGCCGCTGGTGCCTGTAGGGAATGATGGTTCTCCTTATAGGTCCGAATCTACTTTTGCAGGCAATGTGTTTTTTATTGATCCCGAGCTTTTGATCGAGGAAGGGCTTCTGACCAGAGAGGAATGTGATTCCTTCGATTTCGGTGACAATGACCGTGCTGTGGATTATATTAAGATGGGAGAGTCCAGAGAAAAGCTTCTGCGTATAGCCTGGAATCGTGCCCGTGAGAAGGAACTGGACAAAACTGCAGAGTATAAGGCATTTCTCAAGGAAAATGCCCTCTGGCTGGAGGACTATGCACTGTTTAGAGCCCTCAAGAATTATTTTGGCGGCGTAAGCTTCTTGGAGTGGGAGGATGATATCCGCCTGCGCAAGAAGACTGCTGTAAAGAAGTACAAAACACTTTTGGCGGAGGAAATTGCCTTCTGTCAGTATGAGCAGTATCTGTTCATGAAGCAGTGGAAGGAACTGAAGGACTATGCCAATGAAAGAGATATTGAAATCGTAGGCGATCTGCCTATTTACGTGGCGTTAGAGAGTGCGGACACCTGGGCAAATCCTGAGCTTTTCCAGCTGGATTCCAAGGGATATCCCACCGGCGTGGCAGGTGTTCCCCCCGATTATTTCTCTGCCACAGGACAGTTGTGGGGCAATCCCCTCTATGATTGGGACTACCACAAGGAGACCGGCTACGACTGGTGGATGCGCCGTATTGCCCATTGCTTTGAGCTTTATGATATGCTCAGAATCGATCATTTCAGAGCTTTTGATGAGTATTGGTATGTGCCTGCAGAGGATGATACTGCTATGAACGGTCATTGGGTACCCGGCCCCGGCTATGAGTTCTTTGAGATCATGGAGCAGAAGCTTGGCAAGAAGCAGGTGATCGCGGAGGATCTGGGCAGTCTGACTGATACTGTGCTGGAACTCTTGGAAAAGACCGGTTATCCCGGTATGAAGATTCTGCAGTTTGCCTTTACGCCCGATGAAGAAAGTGCATATCTTCCCCACAATCACATAAAGAACTGTATCGTATATACCGGCACTCATGACAACAACACTACCAGAGGCTGGGTGGACAGCATGTCCCCCGAGGAATTGCGTTATGTGCAGGAATATCTCAATGAGTGGGATTTCTGGGGACTGCATTGGCAGATCGTGCGCACTGCGTTGGCCAGTGTGGCAGATACAGCCATTATTCCCATGCAGGACTATCTGGGACTGGGCAGCGATGCCAGAATGAATACCCCCTCCACTGTGGATGTCAACTGGAAGTGGCGTATGGGAACTGATGGCATGTCTGATGAGTTGGCGGCAAGTATTAAGAAGTTTGCTGTAAATTACAGAAGAATTTAAGATGTTAGTCAAATAAAGAAAAGTCCGAGGGGATCTCCTTCGGACTTTTTGTATATGGCAGAAACTGAGCTGCAATTAAAACTGCTGCATTGCCATGTAGGAATTGTGGTATCTTTTGTCATAAGTCACTTCTTCATCGAACCAATCGGGAGGGAGGAATGCATCAGCGGCCTCCGTGCTGCCGAATTCTACTTCTGCCATGATCAAAGGAGCAAAGGGGGGATCGAAAACATCCAGCTCAATGGTCAGGGTGTAGTCCTCAGGAGGAACGGGAAAGCCTTCCCTGAAGCCGGGAGAGCTTAGAGGGATCAGGTATCTTTTCTTGGAAATAATATTGCCGTCTGCTTTGGATAAAAGATGATAGTAAGCCTGCTCGTTTAAGGGCAGGTTGCTCTCCTCCCTGGCCATCATGCCGCCTCCTTTGTAGGTCAGGTAGTAACGGTCATCCTCTCTGCGGATACGGACCACGGGATTTACATTCAGATAAGCCTGCTCAATGCGATGAAAAGGGTATTGCTCCAGGTTTTCAGGGAGCGTTTTGAGGGTATATTTGCGTTCGATTTCCATAGAAGCCTCCATTTCTGTGATGCAAATTTAAAAAGGAGTGACGCCGCCGGGATATCACTGCAAGCGGCATCAGGAGCCGAATCAGGGCATAAAGAAATGGAGCATACGGGATTCGAACCCGTGACCTCCACACTGCCAGTGTGGCGCGCTCCCAACTGCGCTAATGCCCCATGGGACTAGTATATCATAAAGTGTGTAGAAATCAAGAAAAATTTTTAAAAGCAATAAAAACAAAAATGCAAAACAAAATTGCAATCTTTTGGATTTCTGTGTATACTGAAGATGGCAGTTGTTCCTGCAGATGATCATGTTGGTTTCGCAGAAACAACTGCTGTGCCAGATAATTTGGGGAGAGGACGGTATTGGAATGAGCAAAATTGCAGTTTTTTTTGCAGAAGGATATGAAGAGATAGAAGCGCTTACTGTGGTGGATATCTGCCGCAGAAGTAATATTGTGACAGACATGGTGTCTGTGACAGGAGAACCCAATGTGAAAGGTTCTCACGGCATTAACGTGGAGATGGACAAGATGCTTGCAAAGGTGGATTTTGCAGACTACGACGGCATCGTGCTGCCCGGCGGCATGCCCGGTACATTAGGGTTGGAAGCTTGTCAGGAACTGATGGAGCAGGTGGACGCTTTTTATGGGGAGGGCAAAATGGTGGCTGCTATCTGTGCGGCCCCCAGCATTTTCGGCCACAGAGGCATTTTAAAGGGAAGAAGAGCCTGCTGTTATCCCAGCTTTGAGAGCCATTTGGAAGGTGCAGAGGTGACTGCCGGTCCGGTAGAGGTTTCCGGGAATGTGATCACATCCAGAGGCATGGGCACAGCGATTCCGTTTGCGTTAGCTATCGTAGAGAAGTTCTGCGGTGCTGAAGCTGCGGAGGAGATGGGCAAGTCCATCATTTGGAATTAGAAGGGTAATAGAGTAATACAGCAGAAAAGAATACAATAGAAGAGAATACAATAGAAGAGAATACAATAGAAAAATAACCAGTGCGATAAAACGCACAGACAGGAGAAAACATGAACAATATTGAGACTTACAGACAGACTGCACAGGAGATGCTCACATTTATCGAGAAGAGCCCCAGCTGTTATCATGCCATTGCTAATATTAAAGAGACTTTGAGCGCGCAGGGATTTCAGGAGCTGGCGGAGAAGAAGGCCTGGGAGATCGAGGCAGGCGGCAAGTATTATGTGACCAGAAATGATTCTTCCATTATTGCTTTCCAGATTCCCGAAAACGCAGAAGCAATCAAAGGTTTTCATATGATTGCATCCCACTCGGATTCTCCTACCTTCAAGATCAAGGAGGAGCCGGAAATCAAGGTGGAAGGAAAGTATGTAAAATTAAACACTGAGAGATACGGCGGTATGATCCTGTCTACATGGCTGGACCGTGTACTGTCCGTTGCAGGCCGCATTGCCATGCAGGATGAGAAGGGCGGTATCGTGACCAAGCTGGTACACATTGATGAGGATCTGCTGGTAATTCCGAATCTGGCAGTACACATGAACAGAGAGATGAACAACGGTTTTGCGTACAATGCTCAGGTGGACATGCTGCCTTTGTTTGGTGCAGCTGGAGAAGAGGATTGCAAGGGCGCTCTGCTTGAGAAGATTGCAGAGCAGGCAGGTGTGACTGCAGAGGAGATTCTGGGACATGACCTGTTCCTTTACACCAGAGAAAAAGGCCGCATCATCGGCAACGGCGGAGAGTTTGTATTCTCTCCCAGATTGGACGATCTCCAGTGCGCATTTACCTCCCTGAAGGCTTTCACAGAGAGCACTCCCGCTCAGTACATCAATGTTTGTGCAGTATTTGATAATGAAGAAGTAGGCAGCAGCACCATGCAGGGCGCTAACTCTACTTTATTGGAAGATGTGGTATGGCGTGTGGGCAAGGCACTGGGCGCTGACAAGGCAACCTGCCTTCAGTGGATTGCCGACAGCTTCCTGATTTCTGCGGACAATGCCCATGCAGTACATCCCAATCATCCCGAGAAGGCTGATCCTACCAACCGTCCTTTCATGAACGGCGGTATCGTGATCAAGTACAACGGCAACCAGAAGTATACCACCGATGCAGTATCTGCAGCTAAAATGAAGAGCCTTTGCAAGGCAGCAGAGGTGCCTTATCAGACCTTTGCCAACCGTTCTGATTCCGTGGGCGGTTCTACCCTGGGCAACATTTCCACCGCTCATGTGTCCGTATCATCTGTGGATATCGGTCTGCCCCAGCTGGCTATGCACTCCGCAGTGGAGACAGCCGGCGTGAAGGATACCGAGTATGCGGTGAAGGCATTTAAGGAGTTCTGGAAGGAATAAAAATAGATATATTATAATGATGATTTAGGGGCGGGGAGCGTAGGCTTCCCGCTTTTTTGCTTTACAGGAAAGACCTTGTCACACTAACGTATGAAAGCTCTTCCTGCAAAGCAAAACCCTCCGGGAGAATGCGCAGCTCGCGGAGAAGAAGTTTGCCTTTCAGGCACCGCTCGCGCGCGGAGAGTCCGCAAGCGGACTCTTTTACCTATAAGAAAGGCCATTGGGAGGGACGCGGCGCAGGGAGAAGATGTTTTTTACGGGCGTCGTCCGAACAGAAGTGCTTCTGGTATCTTTTCTGACTTTTGGGTTAAAAAACCGCAATGGGGAGTCAAAAGTATCTTTTGAAGGGTTTTGCTATGAAAAACCGCGCAGAGGCAGTGAAAAGGTATCTTTTAAAGTGTTTTGTCTAAAAAGACCGCGTTAGGACATCGAAAAGGTATCTTTATTAGTATTTGGTCTTAAAAGACCGCGTTGGAGCGGTGAAATGGTATCTCCGGAAGCATTTAGGCCTCAAAGACCGCGATGCAATAGTGAAAAGATAAATTTTTTACTTTTTATGATGAAGATGTATGAAGAAATTAATGTTTATGTTTGTTTCTGAAATGAAGATAAACAAAAAAATAGTAGTATTCATGATAAAATATATATGGGTATATTGGAGGGGCAAAAGAAATGAAGTATAAAAATGCAAAAGATATATTTCCAGAAGAGTTATTATTAAAAGTGCAAGAATATATTCAGGGAGAATATATTTATATCCCTGTTCATGAAAAACAGATTGTGAAATCAGCTACTAGTTATAAAACAGAGTTGGAAAAAAGGGATGCACATATTTATGCGAAGTATCTGGAAGGAATGAGCAATGCAAAATTGGCTCATTTATACAATTTGTCAGAATCTAGTATTCGAAGAATTATTGTGAAACAGCGTAAAGGATATAATAAAATGAAGGATGAATTAACACAGGTTCTCGATAATTGGGATGTACAGGAAAAAGAGGTGAAGCAGATTTACAATACCACCTGGCAGGTGGGAGAAAGTTATGTACTGAAAGAATATCGGAATTTTAAGATGTTGGATAGAAATCTGAAAATCTTACATGTTTTGGATGAGATGCAAATTCCTGTAGCCCCAGTTGTACCGACCAGAGATAAAAAATTGTATGCGGTTTTTGAAGACCGATATTACTTTTTGTCGGGGAAATTGTCGGGAAATAATATTGTTAACATTGAGAATAATGCAGAAATTGCTGTGACGATGGGAAAAATTATTGCAGACCTTCATCTGGCTTTTAAGCAATGTGAAAATGTAGGAAGTTATTGGAAAAACAGTTTATTGGAGGAAATGCGTGGCTGGGTAAAAACTAATTTAGAAAATACCGGATGGAAATATATTTGTCAGGAAGAGTATGAAGACGTAGTATCCAGATTGGCAGAGATATATGATAAGCTACCGACACAACTGATTCATAGAGATGTTCACTTTGGTAATTTTTTATTTGAAGAGGGCAATTTTTCTGGGTATATAGACTTTGACTTAACCCAGCGAAACATTAGGATCTTTGATATCTGTTATTTTCTGCTAGGGTTATTGGCGGAAGAGGTAAAGATGGAAATTAACAGGGAACAGTGGTTTGAAATCGTAAAAAAAGTATTTTCAGGCTATGAAAGCAAACTACCATTGTCAGAGGATGAGAAGTATGCGGTTCCGTATGTGATGGAATGTATAGAGTTGCTTTTTGTTTCTTATTTTGAAAGTATCAATGATATACACTGTGCTGAAGATGCAAGTAAATTATTTTGGTTTGTAAAGAAGCAGGAAAACAGGATATGGAAAAGTATACGATAATGTGGAAATATAATGATTTTAGTTATGTTTTCCATACTTTGCCTACGTTATTTTCGTACAAGCATATCGATAAGGGAACAATTCTGATGTTAGATCATACAGAATTAAAAGGAAATGACAAAGTTCTCGATTTGGGTTGCGGATATGGTGTCGTAGGGATATGGGCGGCAAATAATATTGGTGCAGAAAATGTGTTAATGTCAGATATTAATATTTCAGCATTAGAAATGGCAGCTGAAAATGTAAATGCAAATAATTTAGAAGGAATTCACGTTAGTTACAGTAATGGTTTTGAAAATATCTCAGATACAGATTTTTCTTTAATCATGTCAAATCCGCCATACCATACAGATTTTTCTGTTGCAAAAGCTTTTATTGAAGGAAGCTACAAGCATTTGAAAATGGGTGGACGTTTGGTGATGGTAACAAAGCGATTTGCTTGGTACAAAAACAAAATAGAAGCAGTCTTTGGAGGGGTGAAGTGGATTGAAAGCTGTGGATATTATGTTTTTTGTGCTGAAAAACGGATTAGGAAAAAGATAAATAGGGAAAGCTACAAACTGTCTGGAAAACTGAAAAGAAAATATGCACAGTGAAATAATTAAGAAAAGAATGTTACGGCGAGAAAAACGAAAGAGAGAAATACTAGCCGGTAAGAAGCATAAGATAATATAAAACCAACTGCCCTGCTTGTGGGCGGGAGAAATCTTATGAATCAAAAATTGGAAGATATATTAAATCTGGCGCTTGAGACGCCGGAAGAACAGCGGCAGCAGACGGAGACGCTGAATGTGGGATTTGACAGTGAGTTGCGGACATGGGAACTGATCGTGAAGTATCACGGAAGCCTGGCAGTACTGGAAACACTGGGTGTCACTGTAGAGTATTTGATTGCAGGATATGCCATTTTGACGGTGCCGGAGAATCTGGTGGATGCGGTGGCGGAGTTGGAACAAATTGAATATGTGGAAAAGCCCAAGCGGTTCTTTTACAGCCAGGTAAGTCCCACCGGTGACCGCTGCTTTCCGCCTGTTACTATGAGGGCACCTTTTCTCACAGGAGAAGGTGTCCTTTTGGCGGTGCTGGATTCGGGGATTGATTGGAACAGGAGGGATTTTCGTAAGGAGAATGGTGAGACCAGGATACGTTTTTTGTGGGATCAAACGCTGGAGCCCGACGGAAGAGAAAATGATGCGGCTGCCCGAAACGCAGATGTGGGGCAAGGAATTGAAGCAATGGGACAGGGCCCTCGCAGGTCGCCGTTAGGCTTTGTTCAAGGCGTAGAATTTACGGAACAGCAGATCAACGCAGCATTGGCGGCTGACACGGAGGCGGAGCGATTTGCTCTTTTGCCCAGCCGGGATGTGAGCGGCCATGGCACTGCAGTGGCAGGGATTGCGGCGGGATATGATCGAGAGAACGGTTACAGCGGTGCTGCTCCCGGTGCTGCCCTTTTGATTGTAAAGATGGGACTTCCGGGAGAATTGGGGTTCCCCAGGACCACGGAAATCATGCGGGGGATCACTTATGCACTGATCAGGGCCAATGAACTTCAGCTGCCAATGGTCATTAATTTAAGTTTTGGGAACAGTTATGGTTCCCATGACGGAAGCTCACTCTTAGAACGCTTTTTGGACAACGCGGCGGAAATCGGTCGGACAGTAATCTGCGTGGGCAGCGGCAACGAGGGAGATGCAGGAGGGCATGTTGCTGGTGATGTGCGGGAGAATGGTACAGTAGAGTTGGCTGTGGGAGAGTACGAACAGACATTAAATGTGCAGATTTGGAAAAATTACAGTGATGTGTATCGTTTTTTTCTGCGCTCTCCCGGAGGCAGCGAAACGGAGCTGCCGATGCAGGTGGAGCAGGGAAAGTATACAGTAGAATTGGAGCAGACCAGAGTGCTTGTGTATATGGGAGAGCCCAGGCCTTATGCAGTGCCTCAGGAAATTTACCTGGATATGATACCGGCAGAAGGAATGTATATCAACAGCGGTGTCTGGAGCATCCGCATGGAGCCGGTGAAGGTGGTAACCGGACGGTATTATCTCTATCTGCCGGGCAGTGCAGCACGAAGCGGCAACACCCGGTTTTTCCGGCCTACTCCGGAGGTAACATTGACCACACCTTCCACTGCTGCGAAGGTGATCACAGTGGGAGCCTACAATCAGATATTTGACTCTTACGCGGATTTTTCCGGCAGAGGGTATACCGATAGTGAACGCACGATTGGTGTGGTGACGGCCGGCTTGACCAAGCCGGATCTGGTGGCGCCGGGCGTAGACATTCTGGCGCCGGACACTTTCGGCGGCTACGCCGCCGTCACGGGCACATCCTTTGCCACGCCCATTGTGGCGGGCAGTACAGCACTTTTGATGGAGTGGGGGATTGTAAGAGGGAATGATCCTTTTTTGTATGGTGAAAAAGTAAAAAGTTATCTGCGAAAAGGGGCCAGACCTCTGCGGGGGGAGCAGGCATATCCTAATGAGCGGGTGGGCTGGGGAGCGCTGTGCGTAGCAGAGAGTCTGCCCGGATAAAACATAAGTGTATAAAGAAGCATAAGCTTCTTTGTGGCGCAATTGACTTTCATTAAAAACGAATTATAATTACAGTAGAATGTATTAAATGGCAAAACAAATCAAAAGGTGCATTTAGTTTTGTGCGCATATACAGAAGAGAGGATCAGAGAATGTATTGGTTTCATATTTATAGTCAAATACATTAGCGGGAAGTGGTAATCAGCATTTTTTTCTGACGCAGGATAATGCAGTGCATAAAGGACGTATATATTTTAAACTTTTTGCAGGAGGAGCCTATAATTACTCCTTACTATTTTCGAATATAATAGACAGTACCTATGCCGATGGAAATATTAGCCATTGCAATTTGATTTGTAGTGAGTGGGAACTTGTGCAAGCTGCCCTTGGAGTTTGCAGGGAATGTAGTGCGTAAAATGCCGTCAATCCCGAAAAAGTACAAATAATTACATTTGGTGGAAAGGAAAGGAAGACGGTATTGCCCGGTGAGTTTTTCACATCTGATCCTGTGAAAATCGTCGCTCAAAAGGGGGAGTATCTTTGCCTGGAAATTGCTTTTAGGGGGTCAATGATACCCTATCATGAAGAAAGTATCCTTCCCGTTTTTGAGTGGAAGGATGGTAAATGGATTCCCTCAAAACGTGTACCTTTTCCGGGAATGATCGGATGCGATAGAATGGTTAAGAAAAAAATAGGCTTTATGGGAGACTCCATTACACAAGGAATAGGGACTCCTGTCAATGCTTATACCCATTGGAATGCTTTGACGGCAGCGGCTGTTGGAGAGGAGTATTCTTATTGGAATCTGGGCCTTGGATATGGGAGAGCACAAGATGCGGCAAGCGACAGTGCATGGCTTTATAAGGCAAAACATTTAGATGTTGTAGTCGTATGCTATGGAACGAATGATATTGGGCAGGGAAGAACAACTGAACAGATGAAAGCGGACCTGCATACAATCGTTTCCAAATTAAAAGCAGCAGGCGTAAAAGTCATAATTCAGACCTTGCCGCCCTTTGACAGGAAAGGGGAACTATTGGAAAAATGGAGGGACATCAATTGTTATATCCGCAATACGCTTTCTGCGTATGCGGATGGAATGTTTGATGTAGTCCCGTATTTATTAGATGGACCAGAGGAAGAAGGAAAAGCCGGTTACGGTGCGCATCCCGATGAAAATGGATGTCTTGCATGGGCAAATGCGTTGATACCGTACTTGCAGGAATTTGTGAAGTAAGGATAGGCATATCATAGATATTCTTTTTATGATGCTTACAATCAACGTAGTATTTTCTTGTTTTGATCAATATTATATCCAAGTAAATGTAGCTATTGGCCGATGGGACTATTCTCATCGGTTTTTTTATATACATTTCGTTCGTTCACGATAATAATCAAATATTAACGGATAGAAATGATTGCATTGACGAACATTAACGATTGTGGTAATATATGTGTATTTGAAAGAATAATTATTAAGTTATTCATAAAGTAGTCAAAGGAGTTTTTTATGGGTCAGACTAATGAACAAAAGTTATACATTAGGGGCGGAAGACAACTGAATGGAGAAATTCTGGTAGATGGCGCTAAAAATTCAGCGTTGGTATGTATGGTTGCGGCATGTCTTGTAAATGATGGGTCTGAAGTTAGATTATATAATATTCCGCGGTTGACAGATATTGATATCATGATTGAAATCCTAAGAAAAATTGGGAAAACAATAGAAATTAATGAAGAGTATATAGGGATAAGCGGTTGTATTGCGGATTGTGATGTACCCATTAAATTGGCAAGCAAAATAAGAGGATCCATTTACTTGATGGGACTACTCTTGGGAATTGTTGGCAAAGTAAAGTGTGGTTTACCAGGTGGTGACAAAATTGGTCCCAGACCAATTGATATGCATTTGTCAGCATTTGAAATGCTTGGAGCAAAATGTGAGATGATGGATGGAAGAGTAGAAGGAGTTGTAATCAAAGAACTTGTAGGAAGACACATCTACTTAAAATACCCCAGCGTTGGGACTGTATGCAATATTATGCTGATTGCTGCCAATGCGAAGGGAAAAACGATCATTGATAATGCAGCAAAAGAGCCGGAAATAGTTGATTTAGCAAACATGATGATAAAAATAGGAATCAAGGTAACCGGTGCAGGAACTGATCGTATTGTAATTGAAGGGAAAGGTAATATAAGAGGCAACGTTGATTATGAAATCATTCCGGATAGAATTGAAACAGGAGTCTTTTTAGCATCTGTAGCTATGACCGGTGGAGAAATATTGATAAAGAACGCAATCACAAGACATAACTTCCCTTTGTTGGCAATATTAGAGGAATGTGGGACAACCATTGAGAGTAACGGGGAAGGAATATATTTAAGGAGTAATGGTATATTAAAACCTGTTAATGTTAATATCATGCCTTTTCCGGGAGTGGCGACAGATTTACAGCCTATAATCACTACACTTGCAACTAAGTGTATAGGTGAATCTGTGGTAATTGATTATGTTTTCCCAGAGAGGTTTCAGTATATATATGAATTGAATTGCATGGGAGCGAGGATAGAACGATATTCTAATATATTAAAAATAAATGGTGGAAAGAAGATGTATGGTGCTGAAGTGAAAGGTAATGATATTCGTTCGGCGACAGCGTTAGTGTGCGCGGGGTTAATTGCAGAGGGGGAAACGATAGTGTCAGGAGTTGAACATTTATTAAGGGGGTATGTGAACCTGGAAAATAAACTGATAAGTTTAGGTGCAGATATTGTAAAACGTTAGGTTGTAGGAGGCATTTGAAGAATTTATTTAACTGTTACAAGGGCAAATATGCATCCGAATTTCTTTATAATTCAGCAACCGTCCGAAGGAGTCCCTATAAAAGATGTGAAAAATCATCTGAACTCCCTGAAACTTCACAAATCGTCTGCTTGAAATGCCATAAAAGACGTGAAAAAAGCATCTGAACTCCCTGGAATCTCACAAATCGTCTGCTTGAAATGCTATGCAAGACGTAAAAAAAGCATCTGAATTCCTTAAAACTCCACGGATCGTCTGTTAGCGTTATATGAAAATGTGGATAATACATCGTTGCTACCGTGTATACAATTAGAATACCCGATATATCAAATGAATATCGGGTATTCTAGTCAATTTACAGCAAGTTAAAAAGTTAATTTACATCCAGGATATTTTATTTTCTTCATGCCGCATGATTCTGCCCAGGTTAGCGCGATGTCTCCAGATCATCAGCGCATCAAAAATCAACAGCGCGATGACCATGGCCGTAGAGTCTGTGGTCAGGTAGACAAACAACGTTACCAGCAGGGCGGAGCCGATGCTGGCGATGGCAATGATCTTTCCGATGTAGAGGATCACCAGGAAACCCAGCAGGGGCAGGAAGAAAATCCAGGGGCTGTAGCCGCCGAACAGCATCATGCCGAACAGGAAACCGTACATGGTAGCTACGGCCTTGCCGCCTTTAAAGCGGGCAAATAAGGGGAAGCAGTGTCCCAGGGCGGCAGCCAGACCGGCGATGACCAATGTGTTCTCATTCTTGGCAAAAAGGGAAGTCAGGAAGATGGTCAGGGCCACCTTCAGGATATCCAGAGTCATTACAGCCAGACCGGCTTTTTTGCCTAATACACGGCCGGCATTTCCGCCGCCTAAGTTTTTGCTGCCGTACTGGCGGATGTCTGTTTTGTAAAAAACTTTACCGATCACCAGAGCGAAAGGGATGGAGCCCAGCAGGTAGCCGATTATAATAGAAAGAATGATTTCGGTATGCATATGTAGGAACCTCGTTTATTATCATTATTTGCGTATGGCCTGGATCACAATGCAGCCGGGTCCGCCGTGAGTCATCAGAGAGGGTGGCAGCATAAAGAGCTGCATTTCGGTCCGGGAGAAGAATTCCTTGATCTGGCACATAACAGCCTTGGCATCTTCGATAACACCGCCGTGGGAGATGCTGATAATATAATTTTCATCCACGCCCAGGTGTTTCAGGTGCTCAATGATTGCCTCTACAGCTTTGCGCTTGGAACGCTTGATCACAAAGGGCGTAATCCGCTTTTTATCTTCTGTCTGGGTCATGACGGGCACGATTTTAATGATATTGCCCAGCTTGGCAGCTAAAGGTGTCAGGCGGCCGCTTCTTTTCAGAAAGTTAAAATCGGACGGAATGACGAAAGAGACGGAGGTTTCGATGCTCTCCTGCAGTCTGCGCATAATGGTCAGAATATCCTTTCCTTCCTCGCGAAGCTTCAGGGCCTTCTGTACCAGGTAACGCTGGGGACCGGCTAAGGTCTTGGTGTCTATAATGTGGATGCGGCTATTGTCTTCTATCATATTTTTAGCACCTTCCATATTCTGATAGGTGCCGGAAAGACCGTCGCCGATGGGGAGTACCAGCATTTCATCCGGACAGCTCTCGAAGACTTCTATGATATCGCCGATGGCAGGCTGGGAGGTGGTGGGAACGGCTCCCTCTTCGATTTTTTGCAGGATGGCTTCGCTGCTGATATCCTCATAATCCCGATATACCTGATCGTCTATAATGGTGCATGCAGGAATGATGGTGATTCCAAGTTCCCGTCCTTCGGCGGGAGAATATAACGTGGGTGTGTCTGCTATAATTTTCATTTTTACCTCTTCATGCAAATCCCAGGTCACTGTGAATTTGCATTATATTTTCCATGTAGTTTTCGTTACTATATTATCACGTTGTTTTAAACTTGTAAATTGTTTTTGAAAGACACATTGGTGAAATTTTAATAAATTTTGATAGGATTCAGTGAAACTGCGGACAGTGTACTAAGCCGGCATGTATATTGAGGTAAAATATTGCAAAGAGGACGTTTTTATGGCATGATAATAAATAGGTTAACAATACGTTAATAACCATGACAGGAGGACACGCTATGAAGTGTTACATCAAAGATTATCCCAGACCACAGTTTGTGAGAAAGAACTGGGAGAATTTAAACGGAACCTGGGACTTTGCTTTTGACGATGGAAACTTGGGAGAAAAGGCAAAATGGTATCAGGAATTTAAGGCCACCCATCAGATTCAGGTGCCCTTCACTTACGAGACCAAGCTGAGCGGTATTCAGGATGAGACGGTACATAAAAATGTGTGGTATCACAGGACCATTACCGTGGACGGCAGCAAGCTGGACAAGAATGATTATATCCTTTATTTTGAGGGAAGTGATTATGTGACCAAGCTGTGGGTAAACGGTCAGTTTGCAGGCAGTCATAAGGGCGGTTATTCCAGATTTTCCTTTGATATTACCAATCTGGTAAATGATGGTGAGAACGAGCTGGTAGTGAAGGTAGAAGATTCCCTGGATATGCAGCAGACCAGAGGTAAACAGCGATGGATGCCCGAAAACTATGCATGCTGGTATGTACAGACAACCGGTATCTGGAAGACCGTTTGGGCAGAATATGCGCCTAAGGTGCGTCTGGAGAGCGTGAAGATGACTCCCAATATCGAGGATTACACCCTGGAACTGGAAATCAGAGTAAATGCTCCTGAAGAACTGTACGAAGGTAAGCTTCTGATGGAGACCAATGTTTCCTTTAAGGATAATTTTGTGACCAGGACTTACGTTGATATCAATTCCGATTGTGTACGTGCCACAATTGATATGCTGAATACCAAGACCACAAAGGCTTACGATAATGCGTTCCAGTGGGCCCAGTATTGGACACCCAAGAACCCTAATCTCTACGACCTGGAATTCCGTCTGATCAGCGGTCAGGAAACGGTGGATGAGATCGGTTCTTACGTGGGTATGCGTACAGTGCGTGTTGAGGGCAGTAATGTCCTGTTAAATAATGAGCCTCTTTATCAGAGACTGATCCTGGATCAGGGTTACTGGAAAGATTCCCATCTGACACCTCCCGGCGAGGAAGCGCTGATCGAGGATATCGACAAGATCCATGCAATGGGCTACAACGGACTGCGCAAGCATCAGAAGACCGAGGATGAGAGATTCTTATATTGGTGTGACGTAAAGGGTATGCTGGTGTGGAGCGAGATGGCAGCTGCTTACAGATATACTGACAAGGCAGTTGATCAGTTCACCAGAGAGTGGCTGGATGTAGTACAGCAGAATTACAACCATACCTGTATCATTACCTGGACCCCTATCAATGAGTCCTGGGGTGTGCCTGAGATCAAGACCCATGTGAAGCAGCAGCATTTCACCGAGGCCATTTATCACTTGACCAAGTCCATCGACAAATACCGTCCCGTTATTGTAAACGACGGTTGGGAGCATACGATCTCCGATATCTTTACCCTGCATGATTATGAAGAGTTCGGCAAGCTGATGAAGGAACGGTATACTACATACAAGGATAATATCCTGAGCGGTCAGTTGGCATTTAATATCGGCAAATGTTCCCTGGCTAACGGTTATTCCTACAAGGGACAGCCCGTTATCATGAGTGAGTTCGGCGGCATCGCTTTCAATAACGATGATTCCGGCTGGGGTTACGGCAACAAGGTAAACACCAAGGAAGCATTCATCCGCAGATTTGACGATATCACTACCGCTGTAAAAGAGATTCCTTACATGTGCGGTTACTGCTACACACAGGTGACTGATGTGCAGCAGGAGATCAACGGCCTCATGGATATCGACAGAAACTTCAAGGTGGATCCGGAAATTCTGAAGGAGATCAATGAGCGTAAAGTAGGATGCCTTTGGTAATTTGACGACAGGTGAAATAGAGAAAACATAGAATAGCAGAAAACTCCCGCATGGCATACAGAGAGATGTCATGCGGGAGCTTTTGTTTTATTTTACCTAATGTCGTAAACAGAGCGCAGAGAGATAGTCTTGGGAGTACCCTCCAGGATCTTTACAGTCTTGCTTCCGGCATTCATGTCGAAATAGTTGTCACTTAAGATAAAGTCAGAGTCAGGGGAGTCGATCTCCACATATCTGGCGTAAGTGTCTGCGTAGATGGTAATCTCGTCGTCCCTTATCTCATAGCGCAGGTTAGGATTACGGAAGAGGAAGTGCTTGGGCGCCGTAAACAATACGGTTCCTTCGGAAAGCACTTGTCCGTTTACCTCGAAGGCGTAGCTCATATAAGTGTGCTCTACGTCTGTCTTGTGGAAGTCCATTTCCTTAAGCCATACGGCGGAGAGCCCGGGAACGGTTACCTGTTCTTTGCCCTCTTTAATGACAGCACCGGTGCTGCCGCGCAGAGCCCACACAGCAGTTCCGCAGATTCTTTCCAGAGTGTCATTGGTCACGCACAGCTGTGCCTTGGTCTCATAGTCGAACAGCGGATATTCCCAGTGTACTACAGGACGGGTTTCTTTTTCTCCGGTCTCCTTACAGCTGATGAGCACAGGGCTGTAGAAGCGCTTTGCCACGTACTGCAGGGCTTTGTAGCGGTTATAGTAGTCGATGCTGGACCAGGATGCCACCGGCCAGATATCGTTCAGCTGCCAGTAAAGGGTACCCATGCATCTGCCTCTGTGACGGCGGAAATGTTCTACACCGTAGCGGATGGCTTCTGCCTGCAGCAGCTGGGAAGCATAGAGCAGGGTGCCGAAATTGGTAGGGTAGAGGAAGGTCTGAGCCATGTAGTTCATAATCTTGCCGTTAGCTGTGCCGTTACGCTGGTGCATCTCCATAACGCGGCTGAATATATTGCGCTCTTCCGGAAGGGTGAAGGCGTTTACGGTCTTCTCGCAGGGGAAGGACTGGAAACCGAATTCACTTAGGTAACGGAAGAACAGATTGCGGTACTCGGTGAAAGGCAGGTCCCCGTGCCATACTTCCCAATAATGGCAATCGCCGTAATTCTGGTTGTTGGGATCAATGAAGTGTCCGCAGGTGGTGGGAGAGCTGGGGATATAAGGAATGTAAGGGCAAACCTCTTCCATGATCTGAGGAAGGATGTCCTCGAATACTTCCAGGTACATTTTAACCAATTCTTCCGTGCGAACCGGATTATCGGGACCAAAACAAGCCTCTATCTCGTTGTTGCCGCTGATCAGTGCCAGGCAGGCGTGATGTCTCATGCGCTTTAAATTATCCCTGAATTCTGCAGTGATGGTTTCTTTGAAAGCATCATCCAGCCAGATCAGGGTACATGCAAACATCATATCCTCAAATACCACCAGGCCCAGCTCGTCACAGATGTCAAAGAAATAGTCGTGAGGATAGAAGCCGCCGCCCCATACGCGGATGGCGTTGAAGTTACAGTCCTTGCACTGTTTTAAGAGCCAGCGGGTGCGGTCGGGAGTGATGCGGGCAAGGATATTGTCTTCAGGAATATAATCCGCGCCCATGGCGAAGAAGCGGATGCCGTTTACTTCGTGGCAGAAAGACTCGCCGTATTTGTCTTTTTCGCGGATCAGTTTCAGGGTACGCAGACCGATGCGCTTAGATTGGGAGTCCACCTCTTTGCCTTCCTGGATCAAATGGGCGGTCAGAGTGTACAGAGGCTGGTCACCCAGGCCGTTAGGCCACCAAAGCTTAGGATTTGCGATTTCGCTTTCCTGATTGGCGGGCAGGGTGAAAGTAGTGCCGTCGGGAGACTGCACGGTGATTGTAATCTGCAAAGTTTCATTTGGGGTACTGTTTGTCGTGTCAGATGCAGATACTGAGTCTGTACCGATTGGGAGTGGGACGGATGCAGAGGCTGTATTTGTTTGGAGCGTTGTGGATACATCATCTGCGTCCGTAGTGACCATAGGGGTCACGAACACTTTGCCGCCCTCGTGGCGCTGCAAGATGTGAAAGTCTGTGATACGCGCGCTGTTTAACACTAACAGCGTAATATCCCGCCAGATACCGGCATCCGGGAAACGGGGACCCCAATCCCAACCGGACATGCAGTGGGCCTTGCGGATGTAGCCGAAGCCCATGGTGCCGTTCTCGCGAAGCAGGCAGAGAGGATGCTCGTTATTGCGGGCAAGGGCAAGCTCCCTGACGGGATGACAGGCGATTTTAATCTGGTTTTCGCCGGCCGCTAACAGGGCGGTCACATCAAATTCATAGGTGCGGTGCATATTGTCGGTGGCTGCTACGTGGGTACCGTTTATGTAGATGTGGCAGAGGGTATCCAGACCGTCGCAGTGCAGCAGTACGGTATCCCCTGTGGGAGTAAACGTAAAGGTTCTGGTAAATTCAAATTCGTTGTCGGAAATTGCTGCAATTTCCCACTCGTTTTGCCGATAGTAGGGGTCGTCGATCAGTTGGTTGTCCAATAGGAAGGAATAGACGGAGCCGGGGATAGTGCCGCTGCAGTCGTATCCTGCGCCGGTCATCTGCCAGGTACCGTTTAAGGAAATCTGAAACATGTTTGGCCTCCTTTGTGTAAGTTGTTATTTGTATTTTATTATGATATAATGAGCAAAACAATATATTTATTAACTAAGTATTTGCACTTTCTTACTGCGATGCGGGTAAGGTTGAACTTATAAAAAGAAGGAAGCCGGGATGCGTATTGGGCTGAATGGCAATGACTGTTTTGAGATATTGTAGGAGACTGGCATGAAGGTATTGTATTATGGCTGTGATTTTCCCCATGAAAAGGGAGCTTTTTGCGATAAACATGTTTATGATTTTTATGTGGTGTGCTGTTTTTCCACGCCTTTTTTGCATGAGACGGAGAAGGGACTGAAAGCAGGCAATCCCGGGGATGCCCTGGTTATGCCACCGGGAAGTGTAGTCTATCACGGACCTGTGTCGGAAGAGGAGTGCTTTTACAACGACTGGATGTATGTGTCCGGTGAGGATTTTACTGCTCTGTTGGAGGAATATCCGGTTCCTCTCGGGAAAGCTTTTCCTGTGGGCAGCGTCAATTTCCTGAAAAAGTGTATCCGTAAAATAGATGACGAGATGGTAGTAAAACAAATCGGCTATGAAAAGATTATTTCAGGTTGCATAACAGAGGCTATGATAGAGATGCATCGTTTTTGTGTGAGGCAGGGATATGGTGAAACGGCAGCCAGGCAGTTGGAGACTGTCAGAGAATTACTGTTGCGTCATCCGGAAAGACAGTGGACATTGGAGGAGATGGCAGGCTTGAGTGGTTATTCAGTCAGTCGCTTTTGTACGCTTTATGTACAAAAATACAATCGGTCTCCCAAGGCAGAGCTTTTGGAAATCAGGATGGAATTGGCCAGACAGCTGCTTCGCTATACAGAGCTGTCCGTGACGGAAATTGCAGAGCGATGCGGTTTTAAGTCCATTTATTATTTTTCCAAATATTTTAAGCAGACCGTGGGTGTTGCACCTAGTGAATACGGCAGAGAGAAGAAAAGCTGCATCGCCGGTAAAATGGAGTAAAGAGTGAAATGGCTGTAATCGGGGAGATGACAGTAGATAGTAACAGCACAATTTTGGAGTTGTTTTTGCGACTTGATTTGAGTATGCTTAAAATAAGTATGAGATAATGTGGCAATATGCAGTCTGGAGAACACATTTAGAACGCAAAGGGTAAGGAGAACGGGATGTATTATGTGCTGAAATATATTCATGAGAATATTAAAGAGCGCTTGTCTGCGGAAGAGACAGCCCGGCAGTTTGGTTATTCCAAATGGCATTTTACCAGGAAATTCTACGAATATGCAGGAATGACCTTTGTGGAATATGTGCGCCACTATCGTATCCAGATTGCAGCGCTGGAGATTCTCTCAGGAAAGAAGATTACGGAAGTGGCCTTTGATTATGGTTATGATACCATTGGCGGATTCAATAAAGCATTTTTGAAGGAATACGGGTGTCTGCCCAGAGAATATGTGAAGCAGACCAAGGAGAGCCAGGGTTATTACGAAAGGAGAAAATTGTCTATGTATCAGTTGACACAGCGGGTTGTAAACTTGCGCGAAGAGGTGGTAAACAAGAGAACCTACGCTAAGAAATACAGTGCTTACCGCAATGTTTATTATACTATCGGCGGTGACAGAGCGTTGAAGAAAGGACTTTCTTCAGATGAAGTGGTAGCAGAAGCTACTGCTTGTGTCATTGACAATTTTAAGCCCTTTATTGCACCGGGAGAGCTGGTGACCGGCTACAATTTTGCGGATAAGCCTTATTATGAAAGTTTTATTCCCAACAGAAACGAAAAGGATTTTCAGATCCTTCGGGACTCTGAAATCCCGGAAGCGGACATTGAGGAATGTCTGAATGCTTCTGAGGAAGTACGCAACTGGAATTTCCTTAGCGGTGTCCATCTGGGAAAGAAGATCCCGCTTATTCCTACAGAAGAGGAAATGGATGCATTCAATGACAGAGCCGCTCTGGGCAGATGTATCAGCAGCAATCACAGCGTCATAGGCTATGAGGATGTACTGAAGCTGGGATTTGAAGGAATTTACAAAAAGATAGAGAATTTTGAACAGAAAAATGGTGGCGGTTCTATCTATGTTGCCATGAAAAGAGTATGTAAAGCGTCAGGCACCATTGGCGAGAAATACGCTGAGGAGGCAAAACGTCTGCTGGCAACAGAAGAGTTTTCAGAGGAGTCTGCCTATGTAAAAAAGGATTTGGAACTGATTGCAGAGGTTTGCAGCCGTGTGCCCAGATATCCTGCCACTTCTTTTAGAGAAGCGGTGCAGGCCCTTTGGTTTGCTCACTTGCTCAATACCTGGGAGGATACCGTTAATGCCAACTCTTTAGGACGTTTGGACCAGATTTTATATCCATATTATAAGGAAGACCTGGAAAAAGGCTTGATCACAAAAGAGCAGGCTTTCGAACTTATCTGCTGTCTGTGGCTGAAGCTTTATCGCGATTATGATGTGCAGCAGTCCTGTGTGGGCGGTACCAATCCTGATGGCAGCAGTGCTGTCAATGAGCTTTCTTACATGATGTTGGATGCCACAGAGCGTCTGGATTTCGTGCGTTGTCTGTCGGTGCGTTTTTCTTCCAAGTCTGAGAAGGAATTTGTGAAGCGTGCCCTGGAAGTGGTAGGTCACGTGCAGAAGGGTGTGCCTTTCTTCTTCAATGATGAGGTGATGATCCCTGCGCTGATCAGTAAGGGGATTACAGAAAAAGACGCTTACGGTTATACCCAGCTTGGCTGTGTAGAGACTCTGATCCCAGGCAAAACCAATCCCCATGCGGTTTCCGGTGAGGCCAATTTCTTAAAGGCCATCGAGTATGTGCTCTGTGACGGCAATGGCATGAAGAATCCGGAAATTTCCTGTGGTGTAAAGACCGGTGACTTGGAGCAGTTTGATACTTACGAGAAGTTTTATGCGGCCATTGTGAAGCAGGTGGATCACATTCTGGACATTACCTGCTCCATGGTGAGAAAGCATACTGATACCGTTAATGCTCCCAAACCCTACAAGTCCATGCTGACGGAAGGATGTATGGAGAGCGGACGGGATTTTAATAAAGAAGGTGCGCTTTACGATTATTATCAGATCATGTTTGAGGGTGTGCCCAATCTGGCTGATTCCCTGGCAGTGATTAAAAAGTTTGTGTATGATGAGAAGAAATATACCCTGGCCCAGTTGAAAGAGATTCTGGAACAGGATTTCCCTGACGAGGCTGTAAGGGTAGAGTTTGTGAACAAAGCGCCCAAATTCGGCAATGATATTGATGAGGTAGACAGAGTTGCAGTAGAGCTGGTGGACCATGCTTGTGATGTGCTGGAGGAACTGTCTCATAAATACGGAATGTCCTTCCATGCCCAGCCCTTCACTTTCTTGTGGATGATCGATCAGGGAAGACAAACAGCAGCTTCACCTGACGGAAGAAGATGCGGCGAGATCTTGGCTTACAGCGTGTCCCCCATGCAGGGAAGAGATTTCAATGGTCTGACAGCTGTACTGAATTCCATTGCAAAATTCCCTACCAAGCGTACGCCCGGTACTACATCTGCTATTGTGGAAGTGGATCCCAAGCTTTTCACAGATAAGAACATCGGCATTCTGACTGATATATTGCTTGCCGGTGCAGCGAAGGGACTCAGCAACGTACAGTTTAATACCATAGATGCAGATACACTGATCGATGCAAAGGCGCACCCCGAGAAGTACAACAATCTGGCTGTCCGTGTGTCAGGCTTTAGCCAGAAGTTTAACCTTTTAAGTCCTGAACTGCAGGAGCATATTATCGGAAGGACGAAGCACGCATGTCTGTAAATATCGGAGAAAGAATACATGAAGAGTGCGGAATTGCCGGCAAAAGTGATAAGAATATCCGCGGACTGATTACAGACATATCCCGCTGTTCCCTGCACGATGGTCCCGGTGTCCGCACAGTTGTCTATTTCAAGGGCTGTGGTCTTCGCTGTAAGTGGTGCCACAATCCGGAGACACTTTCGGCAGAAAAGAATATGATGTTCCTGTCTGCCAAGTGTATTAAATGCGGCCGATGCCTGGAAGCCTGTCCCCAGTGCCATACCGTAGTGGACAATGAAATACAGATTGACCGCAGTAAGTGTAAGCACTGCGGCAGATGTGTGGAAAGCTGTCCTGCAGGAGCCCTGCAGATGATGGGCAGAGAAGTGACCACGGAAGAGCTGATGTCTGAGATCAGAAAGGACAGTCATTATTATGAGACTAGTGGCGGAGGTGTGACTTTGTCCGGCGGCGAGTGTCTGCTGCAGAGTGAATTTGCGGCAGCGCTTTTGGAGAAATGCAAGGAGGAAGGCATTCATACTGCCATAGAGACGGCACTGTTTGTGCCTTGGGAATGTGTGGAGCGGGTGCTACCTTATGTGGATCTGGTGTTTGCTGATTTGAAGATTGCAGACAGTAAGAAACACAAGGAATATACGGGACAGCCTAATGAACGTATTCTGGAAAATTTGAAAAGATTATCGGAAGCGGGGAAGGATATCATCGTGCGTATTCCGTTGATTCCCGGTGTCAATGATACGCAAGAGGAGATTGAAAAGCTGGGGGGAGTGATAAATACCCTGGGCCCCGGTGTACAGGCAGTAGAAGTCCTGAAATACAATTATTTGGCGGAATCAAAATATCAGAGCATAGGACTTGTCTGGGAGAATTTCGGAAAAGAGACCCAGTCGGAGGAAATGCTGGAGAAGATCAGACAGCAGCTGAAAACCATTACCGGTCTGGAGATTATTTAGAAAAACCGGAAGAATTTTAATTAAGAAGAGAGAAAAAAGAAGGTGGCAGACGAAAAAAGTTTGCCACCTTTTGACTTACAAATAATGATTGGCGGAGCGTCTTAGGAGGAAACGGACCTGATAGCCGCTTTCGTCGCAGATGGTGCGTACGATATCCTCGGCTTCTCCTGTGACGTTCTCGTTTACGCATATGATGCAGAGATTTTTCCTGCGGCTGAGCCATGAGGTCTTGGGCCAGCGTATGTAATAAGAAATGCGGTTTTGTAAAAGAGCTCTCTCAATTAATGTCTTACAATCCTGATTGGATACTTCGCACAGTTCAACCTCGTTGTTTACTGTGGAAGGGATGTACATTGTGTTCATGATACGCATATAACCACCTCTATGTTGGGGGAGGCGAGGCCTCCCCTTTGTTGTTATAATAGAACCACTGACAAGTGGCCTGTCCTTTGTAATTATTGTGCGGCGTTAGGGTCTGCGGCTGCCTGGGCAGCTGCTTCTGCGGCAGCCCAGCGATTTTGTAACTCCCAATACTGGCCTTCTATGATTGCCTGTGCGTCCGGATTCAAATAGAAAGTTGCATCGTGCTGACACTGAGTTGACATATTAGGAGTGACTACAGACTGTGTGCCGTCCGGATTTTCCACAATCATGGTAGAACCGGCAATTAAAGCTTCGTGTTCGAGCAGAGCTCTTGTGGTGACACCGAAGTATTTGAAAGGACATTCGGGCGCTGCAGGAAGACCGTCATAGCTGCAGATATCGCCTTGGTAGTGTACGCTGCAGCTTTCTGTAGGTACGGTGCCGTCTGCAAAGTATTCTGTGTAGGTATTGCCGTCACATACTCCCGGAATGGGAAGCAGACCGGACTGTGTGCAAACCTCTGCCTGGACAATTCCTTCCGGAATGGCGAATTTCTCGCTGGGCAGGTCTTCATGTACACGGGCCATAATGTTGCGCCACAGATACTTGGTAATATTTTTTTCGGCATCGGTCATATCCACATTGTTGTCGTAGCCTGTCCAGGCGGTAGCGGTGTAGTAGGGCGTGTATCCGGCAAACCAATAGTCGAAGTCATCTGTTGAGGTACCGGTCTTGCCGGCAATGGCCATGCCGGTGCTGCTGCCGAAGTTAACTCTGGCACCGGTACCCTGGGTCACAACGTCTGCCATGGCATCGGTAAGCAGGAATGCAGTAGTTTCTTTCAGTACCTGGCGGGTCTTGGGTTCGGTGTTGTCCAGGATTACTTCTCCGTCGGAGTTGGTGACCTTGGTATAGAGCTTGGGCTCTACGTAAGTGCCGCCATTGGCGATAGCTGCATATGCTGCATTCATCTCATAAGGAGATGCGCCGTAGGTCAGACCGCCCAGTGCCAGGGGCTGGTTCACATCGGAGTGAATTTTTCCGCCAATCTCCACACCGTCTGTCAGTGTAGTGAAACCGAAGTTCAGCAGGTAATCGTAACCGAGCTGGGGGGTAATCACAGTCTGGGTTTTAACAGCAATAATATTATAAGAACCTTCAATTGATTTGCGAAGGTTACTGATACCCTTATAACCATCATAGTGATTGCGCACGGGAGTGCCGTCTGTATAGTTGAAAGGGGCATCATTGTATACAGAAGCCAGGGTATGACCGGCACTGTCAATCGCAGGAGCGAAAGCTGCCAGTACTTTAAAGGTGGATCCGGGAGAACGGTTAGCGGAGGTAACACGGTTCAGGGTACGGCGGCCTTCCTTAGTACCGCGTCCGCCTACCAGGGCAACCACATAGCCTGTTTCCTGATCCTGGATAACCATTGCTGCCTGAGGCTGTGCTGTCAAGGAAATGTTTTCCTCGTAATTGTCCTCGGTGTTTTCGACAGCCAGCTTTTCCAACATGGCGGTACGGTATAGTTCAATAGCCTCATAGGCTTCGTCATGGGAGGAAAAGATCAAATTAAATTGCTTGTCATGATTCTCCTTGAACCATTTCATCATGTTTTCTTTGCTGAAGTTGGTCTTGCCGCCTTCCTCGTCCTTAATGGTGAGGGCGTAGGTGAGATACCATTTTACATTCTCGGGGAAATTCTCCGGGTTGGCAAATTCTTCATCCATGATACGCTGGATAGCGGGATCCATGGTGGACTCAATGCGCAGGCCTCCGGAGGTCATCAGGTTCTCGGTCACGGTCTCGGAATATCCGGCAGCGATCAGATCGTCATATACCTGTTCGTAAACCGCGTCGGAGAAGTAGGAACCGGAAGTGGAATTGCCGGCTTTGATACTGGTGTCATGCAGACCGATGCGATCGTATACTTCTGCAGTATCAGCCATGGCCTGGTCGTACTCCGCTTTGGTGATAAACTCCAGTTTCAGCATTTTTTCAAGGCAATCCTCCCGGCGATCCGCGTTCTTTTCGGGGTTACGCAGGGGGTTGTACTTAGTCGGGTTCTGGGTAATGCAGGCGATGACTGCACACTCGGACAAGGTCAGTTCGTTGCAGCTTTTACCGAAATAACGCTGGGAGGCTGCTTCCACGCCCAGAGTGTTCTGACCCAGGTTGATGGCGTTCATATAACGCAGGAGCACCTCATCTTTGGTAAAGCGCTTGGTGATCTCCAGCGCCAGATACTGCTCCTGGATCTTACGCTTGATCTTTTTGATCATGTTGCTGCCTTCTGAGGTCCACTCTGTGAAGACGGTATTCTTCAGAAGCTGCTGTGTGATGGTACTTGCACCCTGTGTCTCTTCACCACCGGTCTTTATAAACTGATAACCGGCACGTACGAGACCTTTAAAGTCAATGCCGTTGTGCTGATAGAAACGCTCGTCCTCAATGGCCACAAAGGCATGTGCAAGATTTTCGGGGATCTGATCCATGTCAACAGGGATTCGGTTGGAATTGGAACTGACATATTGGTCAATCTCGTTGCCTTCCCGGTCATACACGATGGTGGCTTGTCCGGAAGCAACTACGTCTGTCAGACGAATCTTGGGAGTATTTGCCAGAATGCCTTTAAAGACACCGATGCCGGCAGAAGCACCCCAGATACCGATTCCTACAATAGCTATTAAAAATACCCTTAACGCAGTCAGGGCCAGTTTTCTTCCCCACTTCATAGATTTAGAATTCAGTGCCTTCTGTTTTGCCAGGACACCTCTTTTTCCATAATTCATAAAGCTTTTCCTTTCCGTCTGTGTTTGCAGACACAGTTATTATACCAAAAATAAATATGTAAATAAAGGTTTTCTTTTTACTCTTTAGAATTGTTTCACATTTTGTTCAAAATATGCTATGATTAGAGAGAAAAATTTTACATTCCGATGGTTTTTTGTGCGGAAATTGCGGATTGGAGAAGCAATATATTATGACGGAAAAGAAAATAGCAAATACAGTGGATTCTTACAGAGTGCTGTTGGCAGGCGGCGAAGGCGAGATCGTGGAGAAAAAATCCAGATTTATCGCCACCATCCGCAAGTGTGAGTCTGAAGAAGAGGCAGTGGCTTTTATCGAGGAGATGAAAAAGAAATACTGGGATGCCAGACACAATTGCTCGGCTTTCGTGATCGGCAGCAGGGGAGAGCTGACCCGCTGCAGCGATGACGGGGAACCCAGCGGTACGGCGGGAAGGCCTATGCTGGAGGTGCTTTTGGGAGAAGGTATCCGCAATATTGCAGTGGTGGTGACCAGGTATTTCGGTGGTACCCTTTTGGGGACAGGCGGTTTGGTGCGGGCCTATACCCAGGCTGTGAAGGAAGGACTGAAATCCTGCACTGTGGGTGCTATGCGGTATGGCTGTGACCTGGAAATCGGTACTGACTATAACGGTGTGGGCAAGATTTTGTATCTGTTGGGACAGAGAAGCATGGAACCCATGGACAGTGTTTATACTGACACGGTCACTTTGACGGTGCGGATCCCGGCGGAAGCGGAGGGAGAACTTTGCAAGGCTGTCACCGAGGCAACCGCAGGCAAGGCCAGAATTGAAAAAGTGAATGAACTCTATTATATTGACAAAGAATAACCGTGAGTTTAAAATAAAACTGTTAAGCAAGTAATCGTTTTTAACAATGCGGATATGTTGACACGCACAGACTCCGAATCAGAAAGGTGGTGGTTTTTTATGAAGAGCAGTATTAGCAGCGCTGACAACCCTGTTCCCGGGCGAAGTAGCAATTTCATCCGACAATTTCATAAAAAAATCATCAAAGGAGAAGTGCGATGGAACAGATTAGAGAACTGGAAGAGCTGCTTACACTTTTAGAGGGTAAGCAGTATACCAAGCTTCGCCAATTTCTTGCTGAATTGAATGAGGCAGATATCGCTTTACTGATGGAGGAGCTTGAAGAGGAGGTTATGCTGAAGGTATTCCGCATGCTTCCCAAAGATTTGGCAGCAGACGTGTTTTCCTATTTAGAAGTTGAGAATCAGCAGATGATCATCACATCCCTGTCCGACAAGGAGGCCGGTAACGTGATCAACAATCTGATGGCCGATGATGCGGTCAATCTGCTGGAAGAAATGCCTGCAAATGTGGTGAAAAAGCTGCTTCGAAGCGCCAGCCCCGAGACCCGCAGGGATATTAACGAACTGCTCCGTTATCCGGAAGATTCTGCAGGAAGCCTTATGACTGTGGAGTATGTGGACCTGAAGGAGAACCTGACGGTCACGCAGGCCATCGAACGCATCCGGAAGGTGGGCGTGGACAGTGAGACCATCGATGTCTGCTATGTGCTGAACAAGCGCAGAGAGCTGATCGGTATGGTGGAGCTGCGCAGTCTGTTGTTCTGTGATGCGGATGATGTGATCGGAGATATTATGGAGGAGAACGTGATCTCCATCCATACCATGATGGATCAGGAAGAAGTAGCCGCACAATTTAAAAAATATGACTTTACAGCCATGCCGGTAGTTGACAATGAAAACTGTCTGGTGGGCATTATCACGGTGGACGACGTAGTGGACATCGTGGAAGAAGAAAATACGGAAGATATGGAAATGATGGCGGCGATCGTGCCCAGCGATAAGTCCTATATGAGGACCGGTGTGTGGGAGACCTTTCAGAAGCGTATCCCCTGGCTGCTTTTGCTGATGGTATCGGCTGCCTTTACCGGGGCGATCATTACGTCCTTCGAAGAGGCCCTGAGTGCATATGCAGCGCTGATCGCTTTTATTCCCATGCTGATGGGTACCGGAGGAAACGCCGGCGGTCAGGCCAGTGTAACGGTGATCCGCGGTCTTTCCCTGGGAGAGATTGAGTATCGGGATGTGCCCAGAGTAGTCTGGAAGGAACTTCGGGTGGCGGCACTGTGCGGCGTATGTCTGGCGGCGGCCAATTTTATTAAATTAATGATATTTGACAGATTGGGACTGATGGTGGCGCTGGTGGTAACGCTGACTTTGGTGGTGGTAGTGCTGCTGGCAATGTTTGTTGGCTGTATCCTGCCCATCGGAGCCAAACGCCTGGGGCTGGATCCGGCGGTTATGGCGAGCCCTTTTATCACTACCATATTGGATGCCCTGTCACTTATGGTATATTTCAAATTTGCAGCGATGCTGCTGGGGCTTTGACACCTGATGCCCGGCGCCCTGTCAAAATCAGGTTATAATAGTTTATGAAATGGTGATAAGGATATTTTAATGGAACAACAGAATCACAATCAAACAGAATCACAAAACAAGCTGGCGGTCATGCCCGTGGGAAAGCTTTTGTTTTCCCTGGCAATGCCCGCCATTGCTGCGCAGATAGTCAACCTTTTATACAATATGGTGGACCGTATTTATATCGGCCACATTCCCGACATAGGTCCCCTGGCACTGACGGGACTGGGGGTTACGTTCCCGGTGATCACATTGATCAGCGCTTTTGCAGCCCTGGTAGGATTTGGCGGTGCTCCCAGAGCTTCCATTGCCATGGGAAAGGGAGACAATGAGACGGCAGAGAAAATCTTGGGCAACTGCGTGTTTACCCTGGTGTGTCTGGCGGCGGTGCTGATGGGCGTATTTTTTGCGTTTGCGGAGCCCATCCTCTACGCCTTCGGGGCCAGCGAAGAGACCATTGTGTACGCGCTTCCCTACCTGCGGATATATGTGCTGGGCACGATCTGTGTGCAGATTACCACAGGTTTGAACTCATTTATTACGGCTCAGGGTTTTTCAGCCGTGGGTATGAAGACAGTAATGATCGGTGCCGGCCTGAACCTGGTACTGGATCCGGTGTTCATTTTTGTGTTCGGAATGGGCGTGCAGGGCGCGGCTGTGGCCACGGTGCTGTCCCAGGCAGTGTCTGCCATTTGGGTGCTTCGTTTCCTGAGCAGTAAAAAGACTACCCTGCGCATCCGCAAAAACAATTTGCATTTTGATTTTAAAATTATGGCGCCGGCCCTGGCGCTGGGAGCCTCCCCTTTTATTATGCAGTCCACGGAAAGTTTGATTTCTGTCTGCTTTAATACCTCATTGCAGAAATACGGCGGTGACATGGCGGTAGGTGCAATGACGATTCTCACAAGTGTGATGCAGGTGTCCCTGATGCCCCTGAGCGGTCTGTGTCAGGGCATGCAGCCGATTGTGAGCTTTAACTACGGTGCCAAAAACCTGGACAGAGTGCGGAAAGCCTTTTTGATCACATTGGTCAGCTGTCTGGGATATGCCACAGCGCTCTGGGGGCTGGCTATGTTGTTTCCCAGAGGATTGGCCGGTATTTTCACTTCCGACGAACAGCTGCTTTCCTATGCGGCCTGGGCACTTCGCATCTACATGGGATCCACCTGTCTGTTCGGAGCTCAGATTGCCTGCCAGCAGACTTTTGTGGCCATGGGCAAGGCTGTGCAGTCCCTGTTTCTGGCAGCGCTCAGAAAGATTATTTTACTGGTGCCCCTGATTTATATTATGCCTCTTTTCTTTGAGGACAAGGTCTTCGGCGTGTTCTTTGCGGAGCCGGTGGCTGATTTTCTGGCAGTGTGTGCTACGGTGACTTTGTTCTTTAGTACTGTGTGGAAGATGATGGGCCCCGGGAAAAGCGTAAATTAATGATATAGGAGTTTTTTGTGAACGAGCGGCAATACATGGAATATGATGAACAGGCAGCCAGAGAACGGCGCGCCCGCAGGATACAGGAGATGAAGCGGCAGAAAGCAAGGCGTCTGCTGATTCAAAAATATGTGATGATAGCAGTTCCCCTCTTTGCAGTGGTGTTGGTGGGAACAGTAATTTTGACAAGTGTGGGGAAAGCTTCCGCAAAGCCGGAGGAGAATGCTGTGCAGGAGGAGACAACGGAAACCGGTGAACTTCTGCAGGAAGAAGCGGCAGATGCGGAGCAGAATACGCAAGACAGTGAAACGCAGAGTGACAACCGGCAGGATGGTGGGCAAGATGAAGTGGAAAGCGCTGAAGCAGGCGGTAATGACACTCAGGAGATACCGAAGGTATATTCAGCCCGGGTCACAGATGACACTGTCTGGATCGGGGATGAGGTCATCAGCACCAACGCCCTTTTTATTGATCTGGAGAGCGGCAATATTCTGGGACAAAAGGATGCTTACACCATATTGAGTCCGGCATCCATGACTAAGATACTGACGGTGCTGGTGGCTGCAGAACAGATTGAAGAGGAGCAGCTGGACGACACGTTTACCATGACCCTGGATATCACAGACTACAGTTACGTAAATGACTGCAGCAGCGTGGGATTTCTGGATGGGGAAGTGATCACGGTGAGAGATTTGTTTTATGGCACGATCCTGCCTTCCGGCGGGGATGCTGCAGTGGGGCTGGCTACTTATATTGCAGGCAGCCACGAAGCTTTTGTGGAAATGATGAACGAAAAGCTGGAAGAACTGGGACTGTCCGACACAGCCCACATGACCAACTGCGTGGGTCTGTATGACAAGGAACACTATTGTACCGTCTATGATATGGCCATGATCATTGAGGCGGCCATTGAGAATGAAATCTGCCGGGAAGTTATGAACGCCCGCAAATATACTACCTCTGCCACGGAGCAGCACCCGGAGGGCATCACTATTTCCAATTGGTTCCTGCGTCGTATCGAGGACAAAGACATCGGCGGCGAAGTCCTCTGTGCCAAGACCGGTTATGTGGCCCAGTCAGGCAGCTGTGCAGCCAGTTACGGCAGGGATCACGCGGGAAAAGAGTATGTCTGTGTTACGGCTAACTCCACCGGCAGCTGGAAGTGCATATACGATCATGTGGCTTTGTACAAAAAATTTGCTACAGAATAAAAGGGACTCACAAGAGATGCAGAATTTCTTGTGAGTACCATCGGTAAGGAGGAGGTGTTTACCTGCTCTTTTTTTCTGTGCAGGAAAGAACTTGTTACATTAATGTGTAAAAGCTCCTCCTGCACAGCAAAAACCTCCGGGAGGATGCGCAGCTCGCGGAGAAGAAGTGTGCCTATCAGGCACCGCTCTCGCGCGGAGAGTCCGCAAGAGGACTCTTTGTTTTCAGGTTGGCAGCAGCATCGTATGCAAAGTCGCCATCTAAGGGGAAGATGGGCCGTGTCAGCTTAGTGAAGTTGACTGAGGTCAGATCTTCGTTGGCACTGCCCTTGGAAAGAGCCAGAATACTGCGCTTTGCAACCTCTGCCTGGGCAGCAGTCAGATATCCTAACTTGCAGACTACAATGTCTGCTTCTGCGGGATTGCGTCCCAAATCTACGAAAATTTCGGGAGTGGTGTAGCCTACATGCTCGGATGCCAGCACAATGTCTACGCCGCCTGTGCGGAAGAGGGCCAGATCGCTCTTTACGGAGGACTTGCCCCACTGCTCGATATAGGACATAACGGTACCGGTGGCAGTGATGGGTTGGGTGGTCACCTTGTCAAAATATGCACCGAAGGTCAGGGTCACTTCCTGACCGACTTTTCCCTTGCAGGCAAATGTAGCATTGGGATCATAGATGCCGCCGAAGATAACGGGATTGCGAAGCTGGTCAGTGCGGGGATCCTCAATCAGCAGACGTAAGAATCCGGTACAGTCGCCTGAGGAACCGGCGGTAGGGTTGTCACCGGAATCGGAGATATACACAGGCGTCTCCTGGCCATTTGCCAGATCCCGGAACACCACATCCAGAGTTTCTTTTTCGGAATAATTCTCTGTCAGGAAGCAGAAGTCTTTTCTGGTATCCCACATGAGCTGGGCTAAACGGATGGCCTCTTTGTCAGCCAGTTCCTGATCTTCGGCAACTACGTAAACGCCTACGGAGTTGTCGGGATTGTCGGACCAGGGGAAGCACATGAGATAGGAAGCGGCCAGAATGCCGTCCTGTTGTTCGGTGCGGATCAGTTCTTCGCGAAGTCCCTTGGCGGGCTCAACATTGGTGGAGGACTGTTCGCCGGCAACGATGAGAGGAACCTTTACCCAGGCAGATTTCACTTTTATGCCCTTTTCCAGAGCAGTGATAGTCAGCTTTGCCGCATGTACGCCGGTCTCGTAAGCGTCGGTATGGGGAGAACATTTGTAGCTCACCAGGCCGTCGCTGTTGTCATACATCATCTGTGTCATGGTGGTGTGGGGATCCAACGCGGAGAACAGGGGAATGTCAGGAAAGATTTCCCGCAGATCCTTCATGAGCGGACCTTCTGCCTCGCCGAAATCTTTGATACGCATGGAGCCGTGAAGTGCCAGGCAGATGGCATCTATGGGAGCCTCAGCCTGAGCGGCTTTGGCGCGCTCAATAAATTCCGCTTTGGTCTTTAAATAAAATTCCTTGTCCACTTCGCCATTGGGCACACCGCCTGCGGTGAGAATGGGAACTACTTCGTAGCCGGCATCCTGCAGGGTGTTCACCGCGCCGGAAAAAGAATTTCTTCTGTTGGTTACGTTAAACAGGTCTTTCCCCCGGATAACGCTGAAATCTTTTTCACAGGCGATAATGGGGTTGAAAGAATTGGACTCGTGGGACATGCCGCCAACCAGCACTCGTTTCATTGATTGTTTCCTCCTTTGCATATTTGGTAACGTTTTTGAACATCCATTTTTGTAATGTACTTTATGTATATCATTTTAAAGGTGCGGCAGTGAATTGTCAAATAATTCCCGGATCATGTGCATCGGTAATTTGTCGCCGCCACATGATCAGATTTTAATGTAAAATGAGTATTTTTTTATATAAATGTTGATTTTTGTTTGTTATTATGGTGATAGTGAAAGTGGAAATGTAATTGATCATAAATAAACAGTAAAAGCGGACAGTAAATAAGGAAAATATATTTTGTTGAATTCGGAGGATTGCATATGCAAAAACTGGAAGAAATCTTACAAAATCCCGGTATGGAGTACCGCAATGAGACCAGATGGTGGCTGGCAGAGGGTATGCATACGGATGAGACTTTAAAGGAAGATATGCAGATGCTGGAAGAGTGCGGATTCGGCGGCGTGGAATTTTTGGCGATGAACGAATACGGTGCAGATTCCAGGCGTTACGGCTGGGGCTCTGAAGAGTGGATCCATGACTCCCATCTGCTTTTGGAGGAAGCCACAAAGCGCGGCATGGCAGCCAGCATGACCAGCGGTACCAACTGGTCCAATGCCAATCTTTTGAATATTGTGCCGGATGATAAGGCGGCGTCCAAGGAATTGGAATTTGTAGAGACAATTCTGGGAGCCGGAGAAGTGTTCGATGGACCATTGCCAAAGCCGGAAGTGAAGAACCCCAATGTCCACGAGCAGGAGCTGATTGCGGTGGTGGCCTCTAAAATAGCTGATAAGAGCACTGAGGCAGGTGCCGTGCTGACATCAGAAACTGCTGCAGAAAGTGGTATTAATGAAGTGACTGTCATTGGCAAAGAAGCCATCGTTTTGACTGATCTGGCATCAGAGGATCATCTGCGCTGGCAGGCTCCTGAAGATGGACAGTACCTATTGTTTTTCTTCTGGATGCACGGAACAGGACAGCAGGCGACTCCTTCCTGCGGTATCTCCTATACGGTCAATTATTTGGATCCTTACGGTGCAGAAGCACTGATCGATTATTGGAATAAAGAAGTTCTCACAGAAGAGATGCAAAAGTGGATCAGAGAAAATGCCCGTGTGCAGCTGTACATGGACTCTCTGGAGCTTGCCACCTATGGAAAGGGCGGACAGTTCTGGGGGTATCATCTGATGGAGGAGTTTAAAAACCGACGGGGTTATGACCTGGCTCCCTACCTGCCTCTGATCGTAAAGAAGCAGGGCTTCCTGCCCATGGCTCAATATTATTACACCTGTGGTGACGAACAATTTGAGTTCCGTCTGAAAAATGATCTTTATCAGACCATGACAGATTTATATATGGAAAACATGTTGAAGCCTCTGCAGAGCTGGCTCCATGAAGTGGGAATGGGTCTTCGTGCAGAGATTTCCTACGGTATGCCCTTTGAGATTTCCCAGCCCGGCAAATATGTGGACGGTGTGGAGACTGAGTCCCACGAGTTCGTCAACCAGATTGATTACTACAGAGGACTTGCCGGTACGGCCCATGTGTACAATCACCTGTTTTCCAGTGAGACCGGAGCGACGGTTTATAATTACAAACTGCCTATGAATTTCTACCAGCAGATTCTGTACACCCAGTTTGCCGCTGGCGTGGCCCGCACAGTAATGCACGGTTATTCCAGTGTGTGGGGCTCTGAGAGTGCTACCCTTTGGCCCGGCCATGAAGGAATGTGGTGTTATTTTTCAGAACGTTTCGGTCCCCGTCAGCCGGCCTTCAGGCATTATAAAGACTGGAACAAGGCGGTGGAGCGTTTCCAGTATCTGCTGCGCCGGGGTAAGCCCAGAGTGGATATCGGTATCCTGCGTCTGGATTATACCTTTGATTGTGATGTGACCATGCACATCGATTACTATGAAAAGCTGGTGATGCACTCCAATGAGGGCATTTATTGGAAACATCCCGGACTGCAGAATGCAGGCTATACCTACGATTATTTTTCTCCCAATATGCTGGAGGATATTGATTTTGCTGACGGTGAGCTGGCGCCCTTTGGCCCCGGCTATCAGGCGATCCTTGTCTATCAGGAGTATATGCCTCTGGCTGCGGCAAAGCGTCTTTTAGTTTTGGCAGAAAAAGGACTGCCGGTGGTGCTGGTCAATGGTGTCACGGAAAGTGTGGCGCTTTCTTTCTCAAAAGACAGACATCATAAACAGGCTGCCGTCTATACTCCTTATCTGGACGGACAGGATGAACAGCTTGCGGCTGTGATTGCAGAATTGCGGGCTCTCCCCAATGTGGGAGTGGCAGATGGCCCGGAGAATGCCCGGGCTGCACTGGAAGCGTTGGGCGTATATCCCCGAGCTGCTTTCGCAGAGCCTAACAGCAAAATACTGTCCTGCCTGCGCGATGACGGGGATGTGAAATATTTGTATCTCTACAATTACATGTACCTGGAAAAGGAGCCCGTATCCTTTAAGGTGTCTGTTCCCGGAGAGGGGGCATTGTACAGAATTAATTGCTGGACCGGAAGGGTGCAGAAAATGACCGGCTGCGAGAGCAGAGATGGCCGGACTTTAGTTGAGATTAGCCTGAATCCCGGTGAAGCAACGGTGCTGATGCTGGACGGTTCTGAGAATATAGAGGATATGGAAGAAGAATGTTCTGCTGCATTGGAACGTTTTGCAGGTGTTGCCGGCGATGTTACTGACAGCAGCGTGCTGCAGTATCAGACCGCAGACATACCGGCTCCTATTCAATTGGACAAGTGGCATCTGCAGGTGGAAAGCTGGGATGAAGGTGAGCGTATGGAGCGCATAGAGGACAGAGGACTTGGTTACGTGACCAAAGAGTATGCTTACGATACCAAGAAGACCATGCTTGATGCAGGAGAAGTAGAGCTGAAACCCTGGCTGGATATCCCGGCTATCGGTCCTGAGGTATCAGGTGTAGGATTCTATACTTGTGAATTTGAAGTGCCGGAAGCGTGGAAGTCCGATGCCGCACAGGAAAAATTGGGCGCGGTGCTCAAACTGGGTTACACCAACGGAAATACGGTAGCTGTTTATGTAAATGGCAAAAAGGCCGATGGTGTCGACATGAACAATCCTGTGGTTGATATATCGGATTTGCTGATACCCGGCAGGAATACAGTGCTGGTGGAGGCGGCCAGTACCCTGAACAACCGCCTGCACCAAAAGGAATATTATGCCAAGATCCGCTACCGCCAGTCTCTTCTGTTTGGCTGGAAACTGCCGGAAGATCCTTACGCGCCTACCCTGGAGCCCTTCCAGGAATGCTGGCAGTCAGCTCCACAGCCCTATGGTCTGACGGGCAAGGCGGAAGTGGTATTTTATGAAAGGGTATGTAACTCTATAGAAAAGAATTGTTTAAAGGGATGAGGAGGAAATTGATTATGGCAAGAATTGTATCCTTTGATGAAGAAATCAAATATGCGGAAGCCAATTATAAAAAATTGTTTGCAGATCCTGCCCGGATTCCTGTGCGTTTTACTCTGGACAGTAAGGAATACCTGGGTTTTGGTGAAGAATTTGAAGTGAAGCGGGAGATTTTTCCTGCAGGCACCCAGGTGGGAACCGATTTTGACCAGCTGCGGACTTACAAATGCCTCAGCGATTACGGTGAGAAAATCACAGCAAAGCATCCCAGTGGTATCACTGCTGTGGTAAAGACTGCTGTATACAAAGCACACGCAGCATTTGAATGGGCAGTGACCTTCCGCAATGACGGTACCGGTAATTCTCCCATGCTTTCCGATATCAATGCTGTTGACATGGAATTTCAGGGAAAGAATGCTTACCTGCAGCATTTCGTGGGAGATGATTATGCAGATCCACAGGCAATGATGCCTATGGAGACCCTTCTCAGAAGAGGAAGTGCTGTGGAGTTTCAGCCCGTAGGCGGCAGACCCACCAATTTCCAGATGCCCTTCTATCGCCTCAGTGTAGGAGAGACTTCTGCTGTGATCTCCGTGGGATGGGCAGGACAGTGGAAGAGCCGTTTTGACGCGCTGGCTCTTGTTGATGGTGTGCATTTTACCGCAGGCCAGGCCACCTTTAACGCCTATCTGCTCCCCGGAGAAGAGATCAGAACTCCCATGATCACACTGCTGTACGCGAATTGCCGTGCTGACGACAAAGACGGTGAAATGCGCCTGATCAATCTGTGGAGAAGATTCCTCATAGACTGCAATATGCGCCGGATTGACGGCGAGTTGATGCCGCCTGTATCAGCGGGAACCACCTCCTGGATTAACAGCGAAATGGAGAATTCCACAGATGAGAACCAGATTGCGGCATTGGATGTCTATAAGGATTATGGCATGAAGCTGGATTACTGGTGGATGGATGCAGGCTGGTATTTTAAGGGGAACCATGAACGGATTGCACACTGGCATGAAACCGGAAACTGGGAGGTGGATACAAACCGTTTCCCCAGCGAATTTAAAGCAATTTCCGAGCATGCTGCCAAGACAGGTACCAAGACGCTTTTGTGGTTCGAGCCGGAGCGTGTGGATCCCGGTACTTATCTTGCTGAAAAAACGGAATGGCTTGTGAGCCCCAGACTTGCTGATATGGGAAATGCAGAGTTTAGGGAGTGGCTGCAGGAGAGAGTCTTCAGCGTGCTGGAGAGAGGCGGTATCTCCCTGTACAGACAGGATTTTAATATTGATCCCCTTTCTCATTGGCAGGAAGCCGATGCAAAGCGCGGTCCTCACAGAGAGGGTATCTGCGAGAACCACTATGTGACAGGTTATCTTTCCTATTGGGATGCGATCATCGCCAGATTCCCTGATATGATGATTGATTCCTGTGCTTCCGGAGGCAGACGTAATGATCTGGAGACCATGCGACGTTCCATCGCCATACATAAGACAGATGCCGATTATTCTAATTTTACCCGCAAACAGGCTATGCACTTGTCCTTTTATCAGTGGCTGCCTTACTTCGGAACTTTGGTGAACGGCCCCGGCTATAAGGGCAATCCTGAAAAGTATGCTTACCGTTCTGCCAATGTTATCTGGTGTGCATATACCTATGATGTGCGCAAGAGTGCGGAGGAGAATGATATTGCTGCCGGATTGGTTGCCATGGAAGAGTGGCGTGACACCAATATGTATTACTACGGGGATTACTATCCTCTGACCGAGTGGTCCAATGATGAGACAAAATGGATCGGCTGGGAATTCTACGATGAAGAGAAGCAGGGAGGAATCCTGCAATTCTTTCGCAGGGATGAAAATGAAGAGACGGAGCGTATTGTAAAGGTGTACGGTGTGGATGCTGATAAGAACTATCTGGTACATGATTACGATGCGAATAGTGAGACTGTGATGACAGGACAGACCTTGTCTGAGCAGGGTATTGTGGTGAAAATCCCTGAAAAGCATTCTTCTGCACTGATCAAATTTACAGTTTGCGAATAATCATTGAAAATCATTATAAGAAAAGCTCTCCTTACCCGAGTTACTGTCTGATATGTACCCAGAATCCTGGACACATTGATTTTATGAATTAAGCACAACAAGCCATGGATGTTTCCCTGTATTTTACAGGGGGCATCCATTTTGTTTTTGCCTGAATTCTTTTATTGTTATA
>SVFF01000023.1 GCA_015057005.1 Lachnospiraceae bacterium
GTTATACTTGCCATGCGAGAACCAACTCCTTTTGTATTTTTTGTTGTGGTGACTTAAGTATAACAAAGAGATGGGTTCTCGCACTTTTTATTTATTCAGTTGTAACACATGTATTGTAATCCTACATATTTCTTGTGGTTTGGAAGTTTGATTGATTGTCATTAAGAAAAAAATGTGATATTATATTTAAGGTGAAAATTTTGCCGGTCATAATGCAGTATTTAGGTATAAAACAGATCAGAAGGAGGCAGGCACGACGCAAATAAGTTGTGCGGTAGAGAGATGGGGAAAAAACAATCCAACAGTAAAAAGTATGAAATCGACATGACAAACGGCCCCTTGTTTGGAAAGATCATTAAGTATGCAATTCCCTTGATGCTTTCCGGTATTCTGCAGCTTTTGTTCAATGCGGCGGATATTGCGGTAGTAGGACGGTTTGCCGGAAGTGAAGCGCTGGCGGCGGTAGGTTCCACCAGTTCCTTGATCAATCTGATGGTCAATTTGTTCATTGGACTTTCTGTGGGTGCCAACGTATTGGTGGCAAGAGCTTACGGCGGCAACCAGAAAAAAGAATTGTCGGAGGTTGTGCATACCGCTATTTTGACGGCGATTGTAAGCGGTGTGATCCTGGTGTTTATCGGTCTGATCTTTTCGGGACCGGCTCTTCGGCTTATGGGAACACCGGAGAATGTAATTGATCAGTCTGTTTTATATATGAGGATTTACTTCCTGGGAATGCCTGTAATGATGGCATATAATTTCGGCAGTGCAGTTTTGAGAGCGGTAGGTGACACCAAGAGACCTCTTTATTATCTGCTGCTTGCGGGTGTGGTCAATGTGGTGCTGAATCTGATTTTTGTAATCGTGTTCCATATGGGTGTAGCCGGTGTGGCTTTGGCAACTGTTGTTTCCCAAGTGATTTCTGCTGTATTGGTGCTGCGCTGCCTGATCAATTCGGATGCCGATTATAAGCTGGTGCTGAAAGAATTGAGGATCGTACCCGACAAGCTGATCAAGATGATCCAGATTGGTGTGCCTGCAGGTCTTCAGGGTGCACTGTTCTCCATTTCAAACGTATTGATCCAGTCTTCTGTGAACTCCTTTGGTTCCGTCGTAATGGCCGGCAATACTGCGTCCAGCAACCTGGAGGGCTTCTGCTACACAGCCATGAACACTTTCTATCAGACCGCTATCAGTTTTGTGGGCCAGAATTACGGTGCTATGAAATATAAGAGAATCGGCAGGATTGCTGTGATCTGCCTGGGATGCGTAGTTGTGTTAGGTGTTTTAATGGGCAACGGCATGGTTTTTGCCGGAGATATTCTCTTGAAAATTTATTCCACCGATCCGGAGGTAATTGCCTTTGGCAAGCTTCGTATGCATTACATACTGATTCCTTATTTTATCTGCGGTATGATGGATGTTATGGTGGGCCTGATGCGAGGTATGGGCTATGCCATTATGCCCATGCTGGTGTCATTGTCCGGTGCATGCCTGTTCCGCGTGGTGTGGGTTTATACCATATTCCAGCAGATCAGAACATTGGAATGTCTGTACATTTCCTATCCTATCAGCTGGACCCTGACTTTTCTGATCCACTTGATTTGTTTCATTACAATCTATCGAAAAACATTAAAGAAAAATGGCCAAACTGCTTGAAACGTATGTTCGATTGTGCTAAAATAGAGAAAAAATAAGAGGACGCTGGGTTCGGGAACGGGCTCAGCGCCTTTAAGATAGTGCGGAGACAATATGATAGCATATGTAAACGGAATCATTGAAGATATTACAATTGATAATGTGGTGATCGATGTAGGCGGCATTGGTTACAATGTAAGGATTTCTGCTGATACTGCGTCACGTCTGCCCGGAATCGGCGAGCAGGTGAGGCTGTACACTTATACCTATGTGAAAGAGGATGCCTTTTTGTTGTATGGTTTCCTGTCCAGGAATGATCTGGCTATGTTCAAACAGTGCATTACGGTCAGCGGTATAGGGCCCAAGGGCGCTTTGGCCATTTTGTCTGTGATGGATGCGGACTCTCTGCGGTTTGCCATTATGTCAGATGATACGAAAGCCATTGCAAAGGCACCGGGGATCGGCGCAAGGACTGCCCAACGCCTGATCCTGGAATTAAAGGATAAGATTACCATAGACGATACGCTGATAAACAAGGAGATTGCAGCTGCTGCAGCAGGAAATTGTACAGCAGACAGTCCTCAGAAACGGGAGGCTGTGGATGCGCTGGTGGCTTTGGGCTATGGACAGGCGGAGAGTATGAAAGCAGTAAATGCGATAGAGGGAATTGAAAATATGGATTCCGGTGCGGTGCTGAAAGCGGCGCTGAAGAAGATGTTTTGATAAGGATATATTCGAATGGCTAAGAGAATGATTGAAACGAATATAACAGAAGAAGATGTAAAGATTGAAGGATCTCTCAGGCCCCAGACACTGGATGACTACATTGGTCAATCTAAGGTCAAGGAGAATCTGAAGATATATATTGAAGCTGCCAAACAGCGTGGGGATGCTCTGGATCATGCCCTTTTCTATGGACCTCCCGGCCTGGGTAAGACAACTTTGGCAGGGATTATTGCCAATGAGATGGGTGTGCATATGAAAGTTACCAGTGGTCCTGCGATTGAGAAACCCGGCGAGATGGCGGCGATCCTGAACAATCTGGATGAGGGCGATCTGCTTTTCGTAGATGAGATCCATCGTTTGAATAGGCAGGTGGAAGAGGTGCTTTATCCCGCCATGGAGGATTACTGCATTGATATTATGATCGGAAAAGGCTCCAGTGCCCGTTCCGTGCGTTTGGATCTGCCTAAATTTACCTTGATTGGTGCCACTACCAGAGCAGGTCTTTTGACAGCACCCTTGAGAGACCGTTTCGGTATGATCCACCATCTGGAATTTTACACGGTGGATGAGCTGCAGCAGATCATTATGAACTCTGCCCGTGTACTTGATGTGGGAATGGAGCCGGGAGGCGCCAGAGAACTTGCCCGCAGAAGCCGCGGAACGCCACGACTTGCTAACCGTATCTTAAAACGTGTCCGGGATTTTGCCCAGGTGAAATATGATGGCGTGATCACGGAAGAAGTGGCACGAACAGCCCTTGATCTGATGGATGTGGATAAGTTGGGTCTGGACCATATTGACCGCAATCTTTTAACTACAATTATCCACAAGTTTGCGGGAGGCCCTGTAGGTCTTGACACTTTGGCGGCAGCCATTGGAGAGGATGCCGGCACTATTGAGGATGTTTATGAACCTTATCTGATCAAGAATGGTCTGATCAACCGCACGCCCCGTGGTAGAGTGGCCACAGACCTGGCATATTCCCATTTGGGGATAGCGCGATCTGCAGAAGCATAAAAGGAAAGAAACACTTGCCTGTAACTGTATTCTGATATATAATAAATATAGTGTTGGATTGTATTTTAATGGCATATTTTGTATGTCATCAAGTAAGAACAGAAGAGGTGTGGCAATGTCTTCGGCTAAAACAGATACAGAAGTAATCATCGGCGGTAAGGTCTTTACATTAAGCGGTTATGAGAGTGAGGAATATCTGCAAAAGGTAGCTTCCTACATCAATAATAAGATCAATGAATATGGCAGGCTGGAGGGTTTTAGAAAGCAATCTTTAGATACCCAGAATGTGCTGCTTCAGTTGAATATTGCGGATGATTATTTTAAAGCCAAGAAGCAGCTTGCTGTTATGGAAGAGGAATTGCGGGCCAAAGAAAAGGAATTGTATGATTTGAAGCATGAGCTGATTTCTGCTCAGATGAAGCTTGACAATGTGGAAAAACAATCCAAAAATATTCAGCAGGAACTGGAAACAGCTGAAAAAGAGATTGTGCGCTTAGAGACGCAGTTAAAAAGTATGTAGATAAGAAGCTGTCCTTTGGGGCAGCTTTTTTACAACAGGAGAAGTTAATGCAGAACAAAAATGTAGAATTGCTGGCACCGGCAGGCAATGTGGAAGCTTTTTATGGAGCTATTCATGCCGGAGCGGATGCGGTGTATTTGGGCGGAAGCCGTTTTGGCGCAAGGGCATATGCAGATAATTTTACTGAGGAACAATTAATAGCGTGTATCCGATATGCCCATATTTTTAATAGAAAAGTTTACCTGACAGTCAACACTCTGGTAAAAGATTATGAGATGGGAGAACTGTACGGTTATTTGAAGCCCTTTTATGATGCCGGTTTGGACGGTGTCATTGTGCAGGATACGGGAGTGTTCTGCTACATTAAGGAGCATTTTCCTGATATTGCCTTACATGTGAGTACCCAGATGACCATTACGGGCAGTCATGGGGCCGCCATGTTAAAGAAAATGGGAGCTTGCCGTATCGTTCCTGCCAGAGAATTGAGCCTGGCGGAGATCCGCAAGCTGAAAGAGGATACCGGGCTGGAAATTGAGACCTTTATTCATGGCGCTATGTGCTATTGTTATTCCGGACAATGTCTTTTCAGCAGCATATTGGGAGGCAGAAGCGGTAACCGCGGAAGATGTGCCCAGCCCTGCAGATTGCCCTACAGTGTTACGGCTGCAGGTGGCAATGGGGGGAAAAACAGGCCGGTGGGGAAAAAGACCGGTTCTGACAATCGTGAGATCTATCCCTTGAGCCTTAAGGATATGTGTACTATCGAAATGTTACCGGAACTGATTGAGGCGGGGATTGATTCTTTTAAGATTGAGGGACGCATGAAGAAGCCGGAGTATGCTGCCGGAGTAACTGCCATATACCGCAAATATATTGATAAATATAATAAAAAAGCGGAAGGCAGATCGGCCTTTAAAGTATCCCGGGAAGATTTGGAGACGCTGTCAAAGCTTTATATCCGAAGCGAGCGTCAGAACGGCTATTATCACAAGCATAATGGCAAAGACATGATCACCTTGGACAGTCCGGCATACAGTGGTAGTGATGATAAGCTTCTGAATGAGATCAGGGAAAAATATTTGAATAAGACATTAAAGCACCCTGTTTCTGTTTACGGTGTATTTCAGATCGGAGAGGCTGCCAGTGTGACTTTCTATACCGAAGAAGCTTCCGTGACCGTAACCGGTGAGGTGGTGCAGGAGGCATCCAAACAGCCGATTTCTTCCGAGAATATTGCAAAACAGTTGGGCAAGCTGGGAGAGAGTGTATTTTTGCCTGAAAATATCAGCGTGGAGCTGGACGAAGGGGCATTTTATTCCCTGAAAGCAATTAATGAACTGCGGAGAGAGGCTGTTGCCCGATTGGAGGATATGGTGATCGAAGCACATGGTTATCCGGTGAAGAGGACGGATGCCGTGGAACCGGGATTTGAAAACCAAAAAGAAAATAGTAGTGTTTATGGCGGTCTTCACATATCCGTTCATACCGAAGAGCAGTTGAGGGCGGTGCAGCGCTGGGATGGCGCAGGCAAAATTTCCAGATTATATATTCACGGAGATTTGCTCCTTCCAAAGGAAAATGCTGGGTTTCAAACAGAAAAAAATCAAATAGAAAAACTACAAAGCATTTTGGGAGATAGTGCAGAAATTATTATTTCCCTGCCCGGAATTTTAAGAGCAAAAGATGAGCCGTATCTGGAAAAACTATTTGATTTAGCTCAAAACCATAAGGACCTGTTTGCCGGTTTTTCTGTAGGATCACCTGAGGCTATAGGGTATTTGTCGGAGAAGGAATACGGTGGGAAAATATATGCAGAGCCGGGATTCTATTTGTGGAATCAGGAGGCTGTCGCATATTGGTCAACATATTTACAGGGCTTTTGTATGCCTTATGAATTGAATGGGGCGGAGCAGAGAGCTTTGCTTAAGTCAGGGCTTTCTTGTGAGAAGATTTTTTACGGACGTATCCCAATGATGGTGACGGCTAACTGTGTTTTGAAAACTACAGGACAGTGCAAAAAAGTTTCCATGGATCAAACAGAGGCCCCCTTGTTGCTTACGGACCGTTATCGAAAGCAATTTCCGGTAGAAATCAATTGCCGACATTGTTATAATATAATTTATAACAGTGTGCCCCTTTCCCTGCACGGTGAGTGGAGCAAATGGAAAGGACAGGCAGCAATGAGGCTGGATTTCACAATGGAAAATGAGCGTGAGACAAGGGAAGTGCTTGATTTCTTCGAAAATCTTTATGTGGGAAATAGTTTTGCGAAAGACGATAAACCGCCCTTTGGTGAGTATACTACCGGCCATGAAAAACGTGGTGTGGAGTAGCGCAGATCAAATGTCGCAGAATGGAAAAGTGCAATCCATATATAAACGGAAGCAACATTACAGAAAAAGGATTTTACTATGCAGGAATATTTTATTGAATTATCCAAATATTTTATTAATATTGCCATGATCCTTTATACGCTGGTGAGCTTTTATGCCTTCCGGTACAGCAAGGAGTATCAGCGAAGAGGTGTGTGCCTGGTGCAGAATATCCTGATGTTTCTGGTGCAGGTTTTGATCTTTGTGAATTTGATTTTGGTCAGCAAGGATGTCAGATATTTGTATTATTTTGGATTTACCATGATATTCCTATTTTCTACGGTAACGCTGGTATCCATGATTTATGAAGATATCAATCGTTTCCTGCTGAATAACATGTGTATGCTTTTGGGCGTGGGATTATGTATTGTGTCCAGATTGTCCTTTGACAAAGCAATCAGACAGTATATTATTATTTTAGTATCCCTGATCCTTTCACTTTTCGTGCCTTTTATAATGGAAAGAGCCCATTTTTTAAAGAAATTGACGTGGGTTTATGCTGTGTTTGGTGCATCACTTCTTTTGGCAGTTATGATTCTGGGAGAGGTGACTCATGATTCCAGGATTTCCTTTACGGTAGGCGGCGTGACTTTCCAGCCTTCCGAATTTGTGAAAATACTTTTTGTCTTTTTCCTGGCCGGTGTGCTGTGGGAAAAGGCAACCCTTGGCAGAGTGATATTGACTGCGGTTGTAGCGGGAGTACATGTGCTTGTGCTGGTGGCTTCCAAGGATTTGGGAAGTGCCGTTATCTTTTTTGCAGCATACGTTTTTATGGTGTTTGTATCTTCAAGGAACTATTGGTATTTGCTGGTGGGAGCTGCCGGCGGAAGCGCGGCGGCATTTATAGCGTACAAATTGTTTCCTCATGTGCGGACCAGAGTATTGGCCTGGCAGGATCCCTGGAGTTATATTGATAATCAGGGTTACCAGATTACCCAGTCTCTTTTTGCAGTGGGAAGCGGCAGCTGGTTCGGCATGGGACTTTTTGAGGGGAATCCTACTGTCATTCCTTATGTGGACAAGGATTTCATTTTCTCTTCCATCTGCGAGGAACTGGGCGTAATATTTGGTATTTGTCTGATTTTGATCTGTGTCAGCTCATTTTTGATGATGATGCAGATTACCGCCAGAATTTACGATCATTTTTATCAGATGATTGTTTTCGGAATTGCGGTAATATACATTTTCCAGATTTTCCTGACTGTGGGCGGCGGCATCAAGTTCATACCACTGACCGGTGTGACTCTGCCTTTTATCAGCTATGGCGGCAGTTCCGTTATGTCTACTATGCTCATGTTTTTTATCGTACAGGGTATTTACATTCGTCTGCAGCAGCATGAAGCTCCACGAAAAACAGTACGTAAAATCCGTAAAGAGCAGGAATAACAGAGGGTGTTAACAATGGCAGAAAAGATTGATACGGAAAAGAATAAAAGAATAAAAGGAAATCAGGAGAAAAAAAAGCGTAAGCGCCGGGTCTATAATTTCCCGGAAATCTGGCTTACTGCGGTGGCATTTACTGCACTGTTTGTAGGAATGCTTGTCTATTTGGGGCATTTTGTGGCCACCAGCGAACAGGATATGATCAACAATAGCTACAACTCCAGACAGGAAATTTTGCTGTCCCAGAATTATCGGGGAAGTATTTTGTCCAGAGACGGAGAAGTGCTGGCGGAGACTGTACTGGATCCGGAACAGGAGGAAGAAAGGAAATATCCTTTTGCCAATCTTTTTTCTCATATTGTGGGATTTTCAACTCAGGGCAGAATGGGCGTGGAGGCAATGGCCAATTATTATCTGATCAATACCAACACCTCCATTAGCAACAAGATCGCCAATGATACTGCCGGTAAGAAGAATCCCGGTGATGATGTATATACTACACTCGATGTGCAGATCCAGCAGGTGGCAAACGAACAGTTGAATGTTTACAGGGGGGCAGTGGTTGTAACGGAGGTCAAGACCGGAAAAGTCCTTGCCATGGTGTCCCATCCTGATTTTGATCCCAATGAAATCCCGGAAATATGGGGGGATCTGTTGAAAAATGATACCAGTTCCGTGCTGGTAAACAGAGCTACCCAGGGATTGTATCCTCCGGGATCTACCTTCAAGGTAATTACTGCGCTGGAATACATCCGTCAGAATCACGATACTTATCAGAATTACCATTATAATTGTAATGGTTCCTATCGCCAGGGTGAGAGCAAGATCAGCTGTTATCACGGAGCTAATCATGGTTCTATTGATTTCCGCCGGTCCTTTGCCAAGTCCTGTAATTCTTCTTTTGCCAACATCGGTATGGGACTTGACAGAGAAGCCTTTCAGGAGACTCTGGATGACCTTATGTTTAATAAAAAACTGCCGATTACGCTGAATTCGTCCAAGAGTTCTGTGCAAGTGTCAGACAGTCTTTCTACAGATGAAATGATGCAGACATCCATTGGTCAGGGCAAGACTCAGATTACCCCCATGCATCTGAATATGATTACTTGTGCCATTGCTAATGATGGCGTGCTGATGAAACCTTATGTGGTGGACCGTGTGGTAAATGATGCCGGGAATGTGGTCAAGGCCTTTAGACCTTCTGACTACGGTCGGATGATGGCGGAGGAAGAGTCTGCAATTTTGAAAGAAATGATGACTGCAGTTGTGGAAGAAGGGACTGCCTCTAAACTGAAAGGTCTGGACTATACTGCGGCCGGCAAGACCGGTTCTGCAGAATACAATAATGTAAAGGGTGACAGCCATGCCTGGTTTACCGGCTTTGCCCCGGCTGAAGACCCTGAGGTCTGTGTGACCATTATTGTGGAAGGTGCAGGAAGCGGCGGTGATTATGCGGTGCCTATGGCCAGACGTATATTCGATGCATATTTCCGTGAAAAGTAAGCCTGAAAAGACAAATATTATATTAAATAAAATAGTTGCACTTGGGAGATAATTAGACTATACTACATGTAGGTCAGTTTTGACACACCAATCAGGAGGTTCTGCAATGATAGAAGCGACGAGCTGTGGTGGTGTGGTAATTTTTCGTGGGAAAATATTACTCTTGTACAAGAATTACAAGAATAAGTACGAAGGCTGGGTTCTGCCCAAAGGAACCGTAGAAGAAGGAGAGCAGTTTAAAGATACTGCCATGAGAGAGGTTCTGGAGGAGACCGGCGCGAAAGCAACGATCATCAAATATATCGGAAAAAGTGGGTACTCCTTTGCGGTTCCGGAAGATACTGTGGAGAAGGAGGTTCACTGGTATTTGATGATGGCGGACAGTTATTACAGCAAACCACAAAGAGAAGAATATTTTGTTGATTCAGGATTTTACAAATATCATGAGGCCTACCATCTGTTAAAGTTCTCCAACGAGAAACAGATTCTGGAGAAGGCTTATAATGAATACCTGGAGTTAAAAAAGAGCAATCAATGGGGCAGCCGAAAATTTTAAGAAAATTTTCGGCTGTTTTCTTGTATTCACAATAAAAAGTGCAAAGCAGCTTCGGCTGCGTTGCACTTTTCATTTTTGTACGATTATACCAGGATTAGATTTTTTGCTTTATTGTCCAGTGCCCGGACATCTTCTTCAGAAAGCGCGGAATCCATAATCAGAATATCCATCTGCTCCAGGTCGGCAAATTTTTGGAAATGTACCTGATGCATTTTGCTGGAGTCCACAAGCAGTATGCAATGCTGGGATGCGCGTATCATCTCCCGCTTGATTTGGGCCAACTCCGGGTTGGCGATGGTCAGGCCTTGTTCAGGGCTGATGGCGGAGGTAGAGAGAAACAGCTTGTTGAAATGGCAGTCTCTCAGTGCCTGTGTCACCTGGGAACCATAGCAGTAGTGGAAGCCGTTGCGCATTTTTCCGGCAAATAGGTGCAGGGAAAAGTTCTCCTTTTCTTCCAGGATCCGGATGACATCAATATCATTTGTAAATATGGTTAACTCCTGCAAAGGGGAATTCACCAGGGCTTTGGCCAGACTGAGCATGGTGGTGCCGGTATCGAGCAGAAGAATATCCTGTTCGTTGACCAATTCCACGGCTCTGGCAGCAATGCGCTGCTTCTGATCTTCATTATGCCGCTCGTTTATTCGCAGTTCCCGATGGGCAGAGTTATTGGCTATAGCGCCGCCGTGAGTTCGGGTCAGTGCACTTTCTGTTTCCAGACGGCTCAAATCGGCACGAATAGTGGCCGGAGTCACATGGAACAGCTCCGCAAGGCTGTTTACGTTGACACTGCCATCCCGGTGCAGCAGCTCCAGAATTTTCTGATGGCGTTCTTTATTGAATAATGTGGCATCCTTCATAGACTTCCCCTCCTTAAACGGATTTTACATAAAAAAGGGAAAAGAGTCAATAGACCGCATTGCAATTACCTGTATTGACAACCTCTGCAAATGAAGATATAATGAGAAATGAAAACAAACAAAAACAAACAAAACGAAACGAAAACTAAAATAAAAGGAAAGAGGTTGTGTCAAATGAATTATTCCATCAAAGAAGTGGCCGCAATGGTGGACCACACCAATTTGAAAGCTTTTGCTGTAAGAGAAGATTTTCAACTGTTATGTGATGAGGCAGTGCAATATGGATTTAAGTCCGTTGCAATTAATACTTATCCCGTAAAAATGTGCAGAGAGATGCTGCAGGGCAGCGAAGTGCTCACCGGTGCCGCTGTAGGTTTTCCTTTGGGACAGATGACCATTGCTTCTAAGGTGGCAGAAGCTGCAAACGCGGTAGCAGACGGCTGTCAGGAGTTCGACTATGTGCTCAATGTGGGTAAGGTCAAAGAGCATGACTATGCTTATATTGAAGAGGAGATGACTCAGCTGGTGGCTGTGGCCCGTAAAGCAGGTATCTGCGCCAAGGTTATTTTTGAGACCTGTTATCTGACCGAAGAAGAAATTATCGAAGTGGCCAAGATTGCAGCACGGGTGAAGCCTGACTTTGTAAAGACCAGTACCGGTTTCGGTACAGCCGGCGCAAAGCCCGAGCATGTGCGCCTGATGAAAGAGTATGCAGGTTCCGATGTGCAGGTGAAAGCAGCCGGCGGTATCCGCAGCTGGGCGGCCGCCAAAGCCATGATTGAAGCAGGAGCAACCCGCCTGGGTACCTCCAGCGGCATTCAGATTGTGAAAGAAATGGAGGCGGAAGGACTTGTATAAAGAGAATACATCGAAAAAGATTCGCGTCTGCCTTATCGGCTGCGGCCGCGCAGGAATGATCCATGCCAGAAGCTATGCAGGGCATGTGCGGGATGCAGAGCTGATCGCCATGTGTGATCCCATGGAGGAGAACTTAAAAGCTGCTACAGAGGAAATCCCTGTGAAATACTGCTATACGGATTATCGCGAAGTGATGAAGAACCCTGAAATTGATGCAGTAATCGTGGTTACTCCCACCCAGTTCCACCATGATGTGGTCATTGCCGCTGCCAAAGCCGGAAAACATGTATTCTGCGAAAAGCCCATGGCCAATGATGAGCAGGAGTGTGACCGTATGATTGAGGCGTGCAAGGAGAATGGTGTCAAACTGCAGCTGGGTTTTATGCGCCGCTTTGATAAGAATTTCCGCCGGGGAAAAGAATTGATCGATCAGGGAAAAGTAGGTAATGTGACCATGATCAAGTCCAACACCTACGGTCCCAGCGAACCCAAAGAGTGGATGTACGATGTACGCCGCAGTTATGGTCCCATCGGTGAAGTAAACAGTCACGATTTTGATACTCTTCGCTGGTATGCCGGCAGTGAGGTGAAATGGATCCACGCAGTGGGAAATAATTTCCGCAGTCCGGAGAAGGCAGAACAGTATCCGGAATATTACGACACCTGTTCAGTGCTGATGGAGTTTGAAAACGGTGTCATCGGTACCATTACCGGTGCCCAGTATGTCCGCTATGGCTATGATTCCCGAACTGAGATTCTGGGAACGGAGGGCATTGTGAAGGTGGGCTCCCAAAAGGCAAATGAGGTAGAGATGGTTACCTCTGATAAGGAGATCCGCATGGATTCCATGGATTCCTGGCGGACACTGTTTCAGGATGCTTATGTGGCTGAAGCAAAGGCTTTTATTGCCAGTATCCTGAATGATACAGAGCCGGAAGTAACCGGTCATGACGGCAAAATGGCGCTTACACTGGTAAATCATGGTCTGCGCTCCATTCTGGAGAAAAGACCCATTACAATTGATGAGGTGTGATTATGAAAGCGATTCAGTTATTAGGAAAAGAAAAATTAATACTGGCCGAGACTCCCATTCCTGAAATTGGAGATGACGAGGCTCTCCTGAAGGTTCGGGCAGCCTCTATCTGTGGTACTGACGTGCGGATGTACCGAAACGGTTACAAAAATGTGTCTGAGGACAACCCTTTGGTCCTGGGCCATGAATTTGCCGGTGATATCGTAAAAGTAGGTAAAAATGTAACCTCCCTGACCGTGGGACAGAAGGTGGCAGTTGCGCCCAATATAGGCTGCGGTACCTGTGATCTCTGCGTCAGCGGACAGACTCATCTGTGCAATACTTATGATGCTTTTGGTATCTCTATGGACGGTGGTTTTGCTGAGTATGTAAAGATTCCTGAACATGCCATCAGACAGGGAAATATTGCGCCCTTGAATGAAGAGATCAGCTATGCGGAGGCAGCACTGGTGGAGCCTTTAAGCTGTGTGTACAACGGACAGGAACTGGTAGGCGTGCGTCCCGGTGATGATGTATTGATCATCGGTATGGGGCCTATCGGCATCATGCACATCATGGTGGCAAAATTATTTGGAGCAGGCAAAATTTTTGTGAATGACTTGTCAAAAGAGCGTGTTGATAAGGCGAAAGAACTGTTCCCGGATGTATATCCCATTTATGGGCATGTAAAGGAGGCTTTTGCCTCTTACGGTCAGCCGGGCGTGGACCTGTGCATCATTGCTGCCCCTGCAGCAGAGGCCCAGGCTGAGAGCCTGAATTACATGAATATGAATGGACGGCTGTTGTTCTTCGGCGGTCTTCCGGATCACAAGAAGATTGTGCCCATCGATACCAATATTCTCCATTATAAACAGCTTCGCATTCAGGGCTGCACCAAGCAGAGTGTTTACAGCTATCGTTTGTGTGCCAAGCTGGTGAATGACAAGCGGATCCCACTGGCTAAGATCATGTCAGACAGTTACTCTATTGAGGACTTCCAGCTGGCTATGGACAATGCTGTGGCCGCAAAGGGCTTGAAGCATGTGATCGTGTTCTGATAAGAGGTATATATATGACCAAAGAATTATTGATGGCGGTGGATCTGGGCACCAGCTTTATAAAGGCTGGTGTCTATGATCTGAATGGCAGCTGCGTTGCTGAGGCCAAAGAGCCTGTTCTGGATGAACGTCCTGCCCCCGGCATATTTATTCAAAGGGGAAAGGAACTGTATGCTTCTGTGATCAGATGCGTACAGAGTATCACAGCGGAGCTGGGACACCGGGCTGGGGATGTGGAAGCGATCTCATTTACCGGTCAGATGGCAGGTTTTATGGGGGTTGATGAAAACTGGCAGGATGTGACCGGATGGTCCTGTTCACTGGATACTCGTTATGCTCCCTATGCTGACAGGCAGCTTCGGGAACTGAAGGAGGAGTTTTTGGAAATCTCCGGTACAAACAGTCCTTTGTTTTCTGCTAAGTATCAGTGGTTTCGGGATGCTTTTCCCAGCGAGGAAAAAAGGATCGCAAAGTATCTGATGATCAGCAGCTATATCATCGGCAAACTGGGAGATAGAGGAATCGAGGAGGCTGTCATCGACGGTTCCCTCATTACCTGGACCGGTCTTGCTGATGTGAAAAACAGGAAGTGGTCTCAGGAAATCTGTGATCGTCTTGAGGTGGATCAAAGTCGTCTGCCTCGCATTACGGAGTCTACGGAGGTGGTGGCTCATCTGTCCGCGGAAGCAGCAAGACTGACAGGACTGAGAGAGGGGATTGCCCTGGTGTCCGGTGCCGGCGATAAGATTACCGGCTGTGTGGGTGCAGCGAATCTTCGAAAAGGTGGATTGTTGTACGAGGCGGCATCTTTTGGGGGCATCAGCTTTTTGGTGGACGACTATCGGCCGGATTATGAAAAAAGACATTTTGATCTCCTGAACGGCTGCCGGAAAGGTGATCTGTACGCTCATTATTATATGCCGGGTTCCGGATTGACCATGGATTGGTTCCTGCAGAATTTTGTGGGCAGAAATCGATCTCTTGGGGAGATGTACCGGGAAATGGATGAAAAATTGGCGACTGTTCCCGCAGGCAGTGAAGGACTAATGGCTGTGGGCATGCTCAGCGGTACTGTGATGCCTTTTGATCCGGCACTGAAAGGAGTCTGGCTGGGGCACACATTGGCCCATAGGCCGGAACATTTTTACAGAGCCTTGGGCGAAAGCTTCGGCTATGCACTCGCAGGAGCGATTGAACGGATGGAGGCCTGCTATCCGGAATGGCGGCCTGATCACATGCGGATCATCGGCGGCGGAGCACGGTCGGAAAGGATGACACAGCTGCTGGCAGATGTGTTGGGTAAGCCCATTGAAACTGTGGACCGGGAGGACAATGCCCTGTTGGGAGCCTGCATCCTGGCGGCAAAGGGAATCGGCATAATCGGTGATATGGCGGATTTTGCGGAGGAACATGTCCGTGTCCGCAGGATATATGTGCCGGACAGATGCAACCACGAAAAATATCAGACATTGAAAGAACAGTATCAGCGCTGCCTGCAGACAGTGGCACCATATTTTGCAGAGCAGATGTGATAAAAGGAAAGAAAATACACTATGACAGTTCAATTTATTATGGGATTCATTTGCTGTCCGGAGAGCAATATACCCTGCAGCCCAATACCAAGCACTGGTTCCAGGCCGGTCCCGAAGGGGCGATCATTTCTGAGTTCTCCACTCACAGTGTGGACAAGGCAGATATCTTTACAGATCCGGACATCACCCGCCTGAGCAATCTGGATGACTGATCATAGAATAGACAAATCCATGAAAGAATAGACTACTTACAGAAAGCGGAGGATTATTACATCATGTCAGTAAAGATTCAAGTGATGACCATTCCCGGAGCACCCTTAGAGGGTCTCAATCCCTTGCCTATGTTCCATCAGAGAAAATTAAACATCGGCAAGATC
>SVFF01000011.1 GCA_015057005.1 Lachnospiraceae bacterium
CCATTAGGTGTATCTGGCCATTCTCCCTTCCTATAAAGCTCGACGCATTTCCTTTTAAATTCATATGAATAGCGCATAAAAATACCCTCCTTACTGGATGTCCAGTAAAGAGGGTACATATCAGTCGGGCGGGAGAGCTTTTTGGCTTTACAGGAAAAATCTTGTCACTCTAACGTGCGAAAGCTTTTCCTGCAGAGCAAAATCTTCCGGGAGGATGCGCAGCGGCCTATGTCAATTTTGCATAAAAGCAGTACTTACCTGCATCCACATGATGAGTCCTGCCTGCAATAATGACATCACTCTCCACAGGAGTAATGATATCGTAGCGCCACAGGTCGCCTTGCCGTCTCCATTCGGAGCAGATCAGGCCGTGTCTGGTCTCAAGAGTAGCCTTCAGCCAGTCAAGGCGTGCATCCGGGATGGGAGCAATAACGGCCTTGGCATAGCCGGGGGCTTCCTCCATAGGCTTGATACCTGCGGCATTACTGTATACCCAGTCAGCTACAGCGCCGTAAGCATAGTGGTTGAAGGAGTTCATGTCGGGACTCCAGAAATCCCCGTTCTCCATAATGCCGTCCCAGTGTTCCCAGATGGTGGTGGCATCCTTGGTGACAGGATAGAGCCAGGAGGGATATTCCCTGCGAAGCAGCAGGGAGTATGCCAGGTCTGCGTGGCCGTAGTCGCTCAGTGCATGGAGCAGGTAGGGGGTGCCCACGAAACCGGTCCGCAGCTGTACGCCGGCTTCTTCTACCATATTTGCCAGTTGGTCTGCGGCCTTTTGGAGGTCATCTGCCAGGCGGAAGTGGACTGCTAACGTACACTCTGTCTGAGTGGTATACACAGGGAAGGTCTCGCGGAAGGCGTGTATAATATTTGCATACAATTCTTCATATGTGGTTACATCTTTGCCCAGTACCTTTCCGGCATTGATCACCAATTCGGTGGAGCGTGCGTAGAAAGCAGATGCGATGAAATCATCCCTGCTGGAGCCCTTGTAGCTTCCGCTGGGGGCATCCAGCCCCAGCCAGTCGCCGAAATGGGTACCGCCGGTCCACAGGCCGGGCGTGGTGGTATGTAAAGTGATATAATCCACCCATTTGCACATGCTTTCAAATTGCTGTTCCAAAATGGCGGGATTGCCGTAGGCCATGTAGATTTCCCAGGGACAAATGGCAGCAGCGTCACCCCAGGCTGCACTGGCGTTGTGGCTATTGGCGGAGCCGGGGATAATGTGGCCCACGCAGCCATCCTCATGCTGTTCGGCAGACATATCAGCCAGCCATTTGGTAAAGAATTTTTCGCAGTCGTAGTTTAAGCAGGCGGTGCGGATGAAGACCTGTGCATCACCGGTCCAGCCAAGGCGCTCGTCCCGCTGGGGACAGTCGGTAGGTACATCCAGGAAATTGTCCTTCTGGCCCCAGATGATATTGTGGAAGAGCCGGTTTAACAGGGGATCGGAACAGCTTAAGTATCCGGTTCTCTTCATATCAGAGTGTACCACAATTGCCGTAAAGTTGTCGGTGCAGGCTTTTTCTATACCGCCCGGAAATGCATTGATGCGGACATAACGGAAGCCCCAGAAGGTAAATCTGGGCTTGTAGGTTTGCATGCCGTCAGTACAAATATAATGATACCGGGATTTGGAAGAACGATAATTTTCGGTATAAAAATTCCCATCCGTATCCAACACTTCAGCAAAGGACAGGTCGATGACTTCGCCGGAAGCGGCAGTGACTGTGGTTACAACATATCCGGTCAGATTCTGGCCAAAATCCAAAATGGTCTCCCCTTTGGGAGTTTGAAAAATACGGGCGGCAGTAATAAGCTCCTGTTCCCGGATTTCTTCCCCCTGCTGTGGAATTAAGGTCTCATAGGGGCCTTCAAATATCCGGACTTTACCCTCATAGTCAGGGCGGAAGGTGGCGTCTGTGATCTCTCCGTCGTAGATATCGGAGAAACGCACCTGGCTTTCCCGAAACTGCCAGCTTTCGTCAGAATAAATAGTTTCAGTGCGTCCGCCTGCGTAAACAATTTCCAGCTGTGCAATAATCCCGCAGGGGCTTTCCAGCAGGGGATTTTTGTACTCGGGAGCAAAACGGGCAGGAATGCGGCCGTGATACCATCCCTTGCCAACGGTCACTTCCAGATGATTTTCCGAAGATAAAAGGGAAGTTACGTCATATTCCTGATACTGAAGTCTCTTATGATACATGGTCCAGCCCGGAGCCAAAATAAATTTGCCTACGCGGGAACCATTTAAATAAGCATCGTAAACGCCTAATGCGGTAATGAGAAGTGTTGCCTTTTCGATGGTACCTTGTACGTGGAAGGTTTTGGAAAAAGTGGGCGCGGCATCTCCCATATCTGCCGCAGGTTTGATCCATTTTGCATTACGGTTCATGTCTGTGTACCTCCGTAGTAAGGTTTTTTCTGCCTATATTATACAAAATGGGAGAACAAATAGAAAGCGTGTTATTGTGCAAAAAGTATTTTACTTTTGTATCTAAAAAGGTTAAAATAATGAAAGCACCAAGGGAAGGACAAAAGCGCCATGGAGATGAATGAAATAAGAGGTAAGAACTTTAAACTGGAAGATCTGAACCCCACATTTTTGTACACCTGGAAGGGTACCGGAAAGGGTGTAAACGAGAGCCGTCATTGCCATGATTATCCTCAGATAGCCTTTGTGTTGTCCGGGTCGGGACAATATTATATAGAAGAAAAGGCGCTTGAGATTACGGAAGGGGATCTGATGATCATCAATCCCGGAGTATATCATCAGTGGCTGAAACCGACAGATCCGGAGAGTCTGGCCACCGTTTTTTTTGTGGGTTTTTCTGATATACAGATAGAAGGATGTGCGGTCAATTGTCTGCCTTTGCCGGATGGACAGAGCCTGATGCACACCGCCGGGGAACTGCGGCAGCGCCTCTTTAAGATATGTTCTTCCATGGAGGCTGAGAACAGCGATTGCAGACAGGGACGCTATTTTATGCTGAAATCTTACCTGATGCAGCTTCTGATCCTGGTGGTCAGGGAGCAGGCTGAGCCGGTGACAGCGGCAAAAGGATATTCCTTTGAGTCTGTCAGCCGCAAATATGTGGTGGAGCAGATGCTGAGCTTTTTTGAGGACCACTACAGTGAGAAGATTTCTCTGGACCAGATTGCTGAGAATATGTACTTGAGTCCCTTCTATATATCCAAGATTTTCAAGAGCGAGACAGGTGCGTCGCCCATCAGACATTTGATCAACATCCGTCTGGAAAAGGCCAAGGAGCTTTTGGAAAAAGGAGATATCACCAGTATCCAGGAGGTAGCAGGTGCGGTGGGGTATGAGGACGCTTACCACTTCAGTAAGCTGTTCAAGAAACGCTACGGAGTGTCCCCGTCCCAGGCGCGTAAGAAAGCGTAAATTATGAAAGGAAGCTTATTTGACACAAATGGTAGTTTTCCTTTTTAAATAATTATCAGGAGGATTACATATGGCTAACTACAAGGAACTTTATCTTGCAGGCAAAATTGATTTTGAAGAAATTGACGAGTATAGTTACCAGTGGGGCATGAGCGATGACGAGCGGACATTGGCACAGTATCTTGGTCTGAACGCAGATGAGGAAGATGCCTGGGTCAGTGTAGGAGAGGATGCTTTGAGAGAGCTGCTGGATAAGCAGAAAAAGTAGGCACATTTGAGTTTGAGATTGATGGTGTGAAGAAAATTGTGAATCCCGGGGATACTATGTTAAAGAAGCATTCCGTGGAGCATGGTTGTGTTTGCCTGAAAAAAGGGATTCTTCTGGATATTTTTGCACCAATGCGGGAAGACTTTATAAACTAAATATTAAATCTGTTTTTCGATATTCTGTTGTGAAATCAGGAGAAAATAGAAGAAAACAAGAGAAAACGAGAGAGAAAACGAAAAATACAGCCGTGCATACGGTTGCAAAGAAACACATATAAAACTAATATATGTTCTAGTGATTAGCACTCGGACGTTTGGAGTGCTAACAGACGAAGAGATTTATGCACAAGGAGGCACATAAATATGAAGTTAACACCTTTAGGAGACAGAGTTGTATTAAAGCAGTTGGTTGCAGAAGAGACCACCAAATCCGGTATCGTTCTTCCCGGCCAGAATAAAGAGAAGCCCCAGCAGGCTGAAGTGGTTGCAGTAGGCCCCGGCGGTGTGGTTGACGGCAAGGAGATCAAGATGGAAGTTAAGGTTGGCGACAGCGTTATCTATTCCAAGTACGCAGGTACCGAAGTGAAGCTTGACAACGAAGAGTACATCATCGTAAAGCAGGATGAAATCCTGGCTATTATCAACAACTAATTTAGGAGGCATATAAAGCAATGGCAAAAGAGATTAAATACGGCGCAGAAGCCCGTGCAGCATTAGAGTCCGGCGTAAATCAGCTGGCAGATACCGTAAGAGTGACCCTGGGACCTAAGGGCAGAAACGTAGTTCTGGACAAATCCTTCGGTGCTCCCCTGATCACCAACGATGGTGTGACCATCGCAAAAGAGATCGAACTGGCAGACGCATTTGAGAACATGGGCGCACAGCTGGTGAAGGAAGTTGCTACCAAGACCAATGATGTAGCAGGTGATGGTACCACTACCGCTACCGTACTTGCCCAGGCAATGATCAACGCAGGTATGAAGAACCTGGCTGCAGGTGCTAACCCCATCATCCTGAGAAAGGGTATGAAGAAGGCAACTGATTGTGCAGTTAAGGCAATTGCTGAGATGAGCCAGAAGGTTGACGGCAAGAACCATATCGCAAGAGTAGCTGCTATTTCCGCAAGTGATGACGAAGTAGGACAGCTGGTTGCAGACGCTATGGAGAAAGTAAGCGGAGACGGTGTTATCACCATCGAAGAATCCAAGACCATGCAGACCGAGCTTGACCTGGTAGAAGGTATGCAGTTCGACCGCGGTTATATTTCCGCATATATGGCAACTGATATGGATAAGATGGAAGCTGTACTTGACAGCCCTTATATCCTGATCACTGACAAGAAGATTTCCAGTATTCAGGAGATCCTGCCTATTCTGGAGCAGATTGTACAGTCCGGCGCAAAACTGCTGATCATCGCAGAGGACGTTGAGGGTGAGGCTCTGACTACCCTGATCGTTAACAAGCTGCGCGGTACCTTCAATGTTGTGGCAGTGAAGGCTCCCGGCTACGGCGACAGAAGAAAAGCTATGCTGGAGGATATTGCAATCCTGACCGGCGGTACCGTGATCAGCTCCGAGCTTGGTTTTGAACTGAAGGATGCCAATATGAGCATGCTGGGCCACGCTAAGTCCGTAAAGGTTCAGAAGGAGAATACCGTTATCGTTGACGGTGACGGCGACAAGGCTGCAATTATGAGCCGTATCGGCCAGATCAAGAAGCAGATCGACGAGACCACTTCTGATTTTGACAGAGAGAAATTGCAGGAGAGACTTGCTAAGCTGGCAGGCGGCGTAGCTGTTATCCGTGTTGGTGCTGCTACCGAGACCGAGATGAAGGAAGCTAAGCTTCGTCTGGAGGATGCTCTTGCAGCAACCAAGGCAGCAGTAGAGGAAGGCATCATCTGTGGTGGTGGTTCCGCATATATCCACGCTTCCAAGGAAGTTCGCAAGCTGGCTGACACTCTGGAAGGTGACGAGAGAACCGGTGCCCAGATCGTTCTGAAGGCTCTGGAAGCACCTCTGTTCCACATCGCAGCAAACGCAGGTCTGGAAGGCAGCGTTATCATCAACAAGGTACGTGAGTCTGAGATCGGTGTAGGTTTCGATGCCCTGAAGGAAGAGTATGTAAACATGGTAGACGCAGGCATCCTGGATCCCGCAAAGGTAACCAGAAGCGCTCTGCAGAACGCTACCAGTGTTGCAAGCACCCTGCTCACAACAGAGAGCGTTGTTGCTAACATTAAAGAAGAAACTCCCTCTATGCCCGCAGGTGGCGGCATGGGCGGAATGATGTAAGCGTCAGGACCGCTTCGACGCAGCCGATGAGAAATAAGGAAACCCGGGAATCAAGCTCGCTTGAATTCCCGGGCTTTTTTATTTCGAAGCGGATATGACGAAGTCCAGCGGATATCGAGGGAACTGCGAAGCAGTTCTCGAAGATAAACGCTGCTGCGTCAGCGGTCCGTGGCAAATTTTTTACTTAAGTAACCACACTCAATATTTTAGTAAAATCCGTTGTCTGCTCTTTTTCTTTTTGTTATAGTTATATTAGACGGTTTCTCTGTATAGTTTTACGAAAAGATCCCTTTTCGGAATTGTACTTCTGATAGGGAAGACAAGGAGGTTTTTATGTTAGCAGTAGGAACAAAAGCGCCGTCCTTTGCGCTGCCGGATCAAAACGGTATTATGCATACCTTAGAAGAGTATAGGGGTAAGAAAGTGATCTTGTATTTTTACCCCAAAGATAATACACCCGGTTGTACCAAGCAGGCCTGCGGATTTTCGGAGAGATATCCTCAGTTTATGGAAAAGGGTGCAGTGGTGCTCGGTATCAGCAAGGACTCTGTGGCATCCCACAAAAAGTTTGAAGAAAAGTATGGATTGGCATTCCCGCTTTTGTCTGATCCGGAGAGAAAAGTGATCGAGGCTTATGATGTGTGGAAGGAAAAGACAAATTACGGCAAGGTCTCGATGGGTGTGGTCAGAACCACCTATTTGATCGATGAAGAGGGGATTATTATTAAGTCCAATGACAAAGTAAAGGCAGCGGATGACGCGGAGAATATGCTTGGAGAAGTATAATGAAAATTATTTTATCACCGGCAAAGAAAATGAAGGTAGACACTGACACCTTGGAATATCAAGGGATGCCTATTTTTCTTGAGCAGACGCAAGAAATCATTTCTTGGATGAGAGCGAAAACATATGGGGAATTAAAGAGTCTTTGGAATTGCAATGAGTCCATTGCACAGCAGAATGCAGAACGTCTGCAGTACATGGATCTATACAAGAATCTGACCCCGGCAGTTCTGGCTTATGAGGGAATTGCCTATCAGTACATGGCACCTACTGTTTTTGAAGAAGGACAGTTTGACTATGTGCAGGAGCATTTGCGGATATTGTCCGGATTTTATGGGGTGTTAAAACCTATGGACGGAGTGACGCCCTATCGCTTAGAGATGCAGGCCAAGGCAAACGTAGGTGGTCAGAAGAATTTGTATGATTTTTGGGGAGATAAGCTGTATTTGGAATGTAAGGATGAGGATGGTATTATTATCAATCTGGCATCAAAAGAATATTCCAAATGTATTGAAAAGTACCTTGCTTCTTCGGATACCTATATTACATGCACTTTCTGCGAGATGGATAAAGGGAAATTGGTTCAGAAGGGAACTTATGCCAAAATGGCAAGAGGAGAAATGGTCCGCTTTATGGCTGAAAAGCAGATAAAAGATCCGCAGAAGATAAAGGCATTCAATCGGTTGGGATATATATTCCGGGAAGAATTATCGAGTGATACAGAGTATATATTTGAACGAGTTGCCGGGCAGTAAGATACATAGGATTTGATGGAGGACATTAGGATTATGATCCATCGAATATAAAGAGGATGTTGCAGGAAGAATCGATGAAATAACAGATTTTTGTAATATGATATTAGAAGCATGAACTTTTAACTTGTCAGTTCGACAAATTAAAAGTGCATTGACAAAATGATGGATCAAGGGGGCCATCTGACTGGTGGCTCCTTTTTGGTCATACAATGCTATAATGGATTTGTTTAGAAAACTAGAAATTGACGAAGGAGATAATGATTATGAAAATAAACAAGATTCTTTGCGTTCTATTTGCATTAGCGGCTTTTTGCTTTCTGGCAGGCACGGTTAATCATATAGTCAACACCCATGAGGGTTGGCTGTCCTCCTTGCTACTGGCAGGCGGATGCTTGTGCGGAGCAATTGTGTTTCATAAAAAGAAGTAAGACGATTCCAATAGGTAGAACAGTTAGAAAAACAAGAAGTTATCGAACAAGTTGTAAGATGAGAATGCGGGAATAGATACTAACAAATAAGAATTTTATGGACTATAAGTAAAGGAGCTATGTCGAATAATGAAAATCTTAATTACCAATGATGACAGCATTTCTTCCGAGGTCCTTTTACCCTTGGCTAAGTGGGCAAAACAATTTGGTGAGGTGACCGTTGTTGTCCCCAAATATGAGCAGAGTGGCAAAAGCCACTGCATCGAATTCCGCAAAGCCTTTGAGGTAAAACAAGTTCCTTTTGATGATCCAGATATCAAAGCCTACACGGTGGATTCTTCTCCGGCAGACTGTGTGCGTTTTGCCATGGAAGGCATGCAGACCACTTTCGATTTTGTTATCTCCGGCATTAACCGAGGCTTAAATCTTGGCATTGACGTGCTATACTCAGGAACCTTAGGTGCCGTGTTTGAGGCAGTAACCTTTGGACTTCCTGCAGTAGCTCTTTCTACCAAATCGGGAGGATTTGGCGAAGCCATGGAAGCACTGGAAATAATCAAAGATTTTTTTGTCCGTCACGACTTGATGAAAAAAAATAGCTTATACAATATAAACATTCCAATTCATCATAAAGGAATCCGCATTACCCGTATGGGGGAGCGCTATTTTGTTGACGAATTTCTACCACAGGGCAAAGATATGTATCTTCCAACTTACAAAGAAATTCCAACTGATTTTGACGACAATAGTATCGATACCAATGCAACCTTGTCTGGATATATTTCCGTGACGCCGCTGACATTGAATCGGACAAACATGCCTGTGTTTGAAGAATTATCAGAATTATGTTGCCCCCAACAAACTATGCAGTGAAAGAAACGTGGTCTTAGATGAGTGGAATAAGGTATAAGGTCGGGGAAGTGGCAAAGACAACCGGCGTAAAAGAAGGAACTATACGCTATTATGAAAGATGTGGGTTTCTGGAAACTGTTGATCGATTATCGAACGGATATCGGGTTTATACAGAGCATCATCTGTATCAAGTGAAAATTTGTCAACTAGTGTTTTGCGGTTTTGTAAATCGAAAATTACGAAAAGTCAGTATGAACTTAATTGCAGCAGCAAAAGAATGGAATCTAAATGTATACGAAACAGTAGCCGCCGAATACCAAAAGGCAATACAGGAAGATATCGAACGAACACGTAAAGTAATCGAAATTGCCATCGATAAAACAAGTCTTCGGCAACTCTCAAGTACACAATATACGAAAAAGCAAGCAGCCATACTGGTCGGAACAACCGAAGAATCTATCCGAAATTGGGAGCGTAATGGACTGATTCCTCAAGCAGTACCCTATCAAAAGAGATATTATTCTCAAGCAATTATAAATCGTATGCATGTAATTCGATTGCTTTTAGATACTGGTTATAGCATTATGGCAATTTACCAATTTCTTCAAAAAATTGACTCTGGTGAATATTCCGATGCCAAAAATACATTGATCAAACCAGATGAAAACGAAGATTTACAGAGTCGGGCTGATTATTATTTACAAGCGTTACTTTATTTGCAGCAAAAAGCCGATGACTTATATAGTCTGCTTGCAGAAATGAAAAAATTATAAACCTTGCATTTGTACACCACTTTTTGAATTAGGGATATAATATCCTAAAATTTGAAAGGTGGTTTTTAAATGAGAAATTCTACTATCAATGTGCGTAAATCAGAAACAGAGCACAACTTTATGCCTACCTTACAATTATATTTATTGGACTGCCAGGAACCAAGACCCATAGTTATTGTGGTACCTGGCGGTGGATATACGAAAGTGTGCAAGGACGGCGATAGAACCGTTGTGCAGTATAATGCAGCCGGATTTCATGCAGCAGTTCTGAACTACTCGGTGGAGCCTCATTGTTTCCCGGAACCGCAACGGAATTTAGCAACAGCAATTCGAATCATTCGTGAACATGCAGCAGAATGGAATGTGCATAAAGATAGGATTGTCGTGTGTGGTTTCTCAGCGGGCGGCCATTTGTGCGCCAGTGTTGCTACACTTTGGAATAATAAAAATGTGTTTTCGGCAGAAGAAATTGATCTAGAGATTCATAAACCTAATGCTTGCATTTTATATTCTGCTATTCTTACTACAAGACTTACACATTGCGAAGCATTTTTATTAGGACATGTGGGCCCAAATAATCCTGAAAATTTATTGCTGGCGACTTGTGACGTACAAGTAAATCCCAAAACGCCTCCAACCTTTCTATACAGTACTTACGAAGACAAATTGACCAATATCGAAAATGTATTATACTACGGCGAGTCATTGAGTAAAAATAAAATCCCCTTTGAGTTGCATATATTTCCCACAGGTGGTCATTGTGCACCTTGGTGTGATGAAACAACTTGGGCAAAGCCACCGGCAGGAAGAGATTACAAGGCAATCAAACTGTCTATTGAGTGGTTGATAGAGTTATTTGAATTATAATAAACAAGGAGAAAACAATATGGAAATAATCGAAATTATAAACTATTTAACAAACCAAGGTGTATGGAATAAAGTGGTCTCCTTTGAACAAATTACTCTTGGTGCCAGTGGAGCAAAACTTTTTACAATAAACGATGGTATCAAAAATTATGTCTTAAAAGTGGCTCACGAATCTTTTCATTGCGATGAGGAACATTTGAAATCCTACCGCAAAGAATATGATTTTTATAAACTGAATCAAAAATTACGGCTTCCTTATGTACCTAAAATCATCTATGCAGAGGTCCATTTGGTATACGGCATCTTACTTGTAATGGAGTGCTACAGAACCTTCACACATGAGCAATGGGATTTTACATTACAAAAAAGAGCAGTAGATTTGTGTGCAAAGCTAAATAGTGTACCAACTAAGCAGATGTTACCGATTGGGATAAAATGTAATCCTATGCATATTGACAAAGATTTTACCCGTAATTCCTATCACACTTGGTTAAATGTTATTGAAGAACATAATGGAAAATTTAATCGAAACCTTTTGGATGTGATATACAAAAATGTTGAAGAAGTTTGCTCTGTGTTAAACAGTGCCCCTCAGTATGTATGCCATGGAGATTTTCACCCCGAAAATATATTAACCGACGGGGAGCAGCTTTATATATGTGACTGGCAAGGAGTCAATATTGGAAAATGTGTAGGCGACATTTCCTTTTTTATCAGCAGAGGACTTGGATTTGGTATTCAAATAGATACAGAAAAGTTACTTGCATACTATTGTGAACGTTTGTCGGAATATATTGGTATAGAAATTGAATCAGGGATCCTGCAAAAAGAACGTAGTGCATCTACCTTATTAGTTACCTTTTCATTTTGGGCAAACTATTTAAAAAATGCTTCCTATGAAAGCGTATCAAAACATTTTTTTGAAATGGAAAATGCCGCGAAAATATTAAATATAATATAATTGAGGAATCTTTATTCTGAATACAACCTTTGGAGACTCGAGAAGATTTCATAATGTTTTTGTTACAAGTACTTTGATTACCTGTAGTGTTATGTTTGAGAAGCTCTTGTCTGATAAACGCCAAGTGATCGCACAAGAAGAAACGCTAAAAATATGAATTGAGTAAAGTGAGTTGTCGTTGAGACAACTCACTTTTTGTATATCTATATATGATTTTGTGAAAACATTATGAAGTTACGGAATTCCATAATATTTTATTGACAAAACGGAATGTGAGTGGTATTCTGTAATTACAGAATACCGTAATAACATAAGGAGGAGACGTAATGGAGAGAAATTTTGGAGCAGAGATTGATGGTTTAAAGACAGAGATTATGGAAATAAAAAGCATTATAAAGTCTTTAGCAGAAAAAGCGGATCAGAATGTATCAACAAGTGCATTGTCAAAGAATGTAAATATGGTGGATAAAACAAAACCATTAAAAAAAATCCATCCAATGAGGAATATGCATCCTGATGAAAGACTCAGTGAAAAGATGGAAGAATTGTGTGTCCTGACAGATGAAAGAGATATCACCGGTTTGGTGACATATATGGGTGTTTTTGCGTCTGGTGGCAGACAGTCAAATTGGATACGCAATGAAGTTAACACAGATGATTTGTTGGAGCTTATAGAAAATAATATTGTTACAAAAGTATTGAATTGCCTTGGTAATCGCGATAGATTAAATATTCTTCTTGCGATTTTGAAAAAACCGAGGTCGGTAGCAGAACTGGTGCAGGAATGTGCTTTAAATTCAACTGGTCAGGCGTATCATCATATGAAACCATTGCTTGCAGCAGACTTGATTACTGAAGACACAAATAATAGTAATAAGGGTATATATATAGTGCAACCACATAAAGTACGAGGTATTATAATGTTATTGGCTGGCATATGTGATATGGTTGATGAAACATTTACAAAAGGTAATTGGGAAGAATAAAGAACTTGGCGAGGGAATTTTATGAGGATAGAAATACAGCAAGACAGTATCTGGTATCATGGTTCTAATAAAATTTTTTCTGAGTTAAAAACAAATAGCACTATTACGCAGTGGAAAGAACTTGCAGAAGCATTTTCGCATCAACCATCGGTATTAGGTTATGATGATAATGGATTGATTTATCATAACGGTATAGAAAAAGGATATTTATACATCATCGATGAGCCTATTACTGTAGGAATTGATGTTTACCAACATCCGAGGACAACAATGGATGATAATGCAGAGTTTTTGACAAAAAGACCTTTGAAAGTAAAGATGATTTGTGAGTTATAAACATCAAGTGATTCTACATGTTTAGGAGGTGCGCATGATGAAGATTAAAAAAAGTTTCTGGATCATTTTGATTTGTACAGTTTTAGTAGTTTGTTTTCTGCCGCTACCGACTCGAATCAATAAAAAAATGATTGGTACTGGATTTTACCCGGAAGGTCATGCATTGGAGACTGTGGTCACTGAAGAAACGATTCGAATTAAAGGGTGGTACTTGAGATTTCTTCTCTGGGACAATCGATTTTGGGGGGATATTCATGTTGTGAGTGAAGATCCTGAGCATGACAGGATGCTGGTAGACAATCCTAAAGGTGTACGATTTCTGAAAGAAAATTTTTGCCGCCAAGGGCGACTGAGCTTGCTGCCATATTATGATTGCAAGATTTATAATTTTATAGATCCTCCTATATTTGTCGAGAATGGTGCTTTTGATGAGGTGTTATACATTTCTAGTGAAGTAGAAGATCATTATATGGCTTTTCCGGCGATTGGACGAAAGGAAGCTGTAGCGTTGACTAATAGATTGTTTCTTCCAATGGAATAAGTTAGTGGAGATAAACTGTACTTTTATTGATAGTAGTCTGATTGTAAAGAACTTGGCTGATAAATCCCAATTTATCTGCCAAGTTGATAATGAAAAAATCTGAATTTGTAGAGGTAAATATGCATTATAAAACTATTACATCATCGGACGAATTGTGGTACAAAGTACGAAATTATGCAGAAAGTTGTTCATGGAGAGCAGGAAAGGCATTAGCAAATGCTATGGATAACAATGCATTTCAAGAGTGGGAAAGAGTTATTGTTGCCATAGATAATGAGAAAATATGTGGATACTGTACTGTTGCAAAAACAGATTGCATTCCCGATGTTTCATATACACCTTATATTGGTTTCATGTTTGTTGATGATATGTACAGAGGAAACAGACTAAGCCAACAACTAATCTGCTATGCAATGGATTATCTTAAGAGTGTTGGTTTTGAGAAAGTGTATTTAGTAAGTGACCATAAACACTTTGGCTTTACTGTTCAAGAGGAAGAAAAGAATGTAGATACCCCATGGAAAACGCCAATGTCTTATATTCTATAGTTGTAAGATAAACATCAATTTCATTGACAAAATTATGTATCAAAGGGGCCTCCTGGCTGAGTGGTTCCCTTTTTCGTCATACCATGCTATAATGGATTTGTTTAGAAAACATGAAGTAATTTGAAAAGATCGATAGTAGAAAACTTGGCATTATTGAAATTATAAATACACTTATGTGGAGGTTTTATGAATCTGGGTATAATTGCTTTTGAGTATGTCATTGGGTTCTGGGAGATGCTTACTTCATGCCTTTTGGCGACGATAATCTGCCAAAAAGAGGTAAAGGGTAAGAAATCGGTTACAGTCTTTGTACTGTTTGCTGCATGTGGATCTGCATTAATGTACTTTCGACAAAACGGAATGATACCGATGTCGGATTGGGTACCGGAAATAATCATTTTTGTTACCTATGCATTTGTGATATGCCATGCAAAAATATGGAGCGCAGTGCTATGGGCTCTTTTAAATTATTTGATGATTGGTGTTGTTTCTCTTTCATTAAGTTCTGTTATGAGCCTTGTGACAGGTACCCCCATGGAAAAGCTACACCAGACAGGAACACAGCACCTAATCCTTTGTGTAATGGTTAGATTAGGTCAGATGCTTGTGGTGGAAATAATTCATCGCATCATGTTGAGGATTAAGAAACCGTTTATTGCTCGGCAAAAAGATATGGGGTTGATAGGAATCCTTTTGTTAAGTATCATTGCATTGATGTTGTTATGGAATGGAGGTACTTATTTGACGGAGGATACCATTCCTTATGTCACCATTTCTATTTGCCTGTTGGTAATGATATTGAATCTGACATTGTTGTTTCTGAAAGAGATTCTGTCCAAAGAAAAATATCAAAACAAGGAACTGCAGGACCAGAATCGTCTTATCACAATGCAGATTCGTAATCAGAATGAAATCAGCGAAATGTATCATAGCATGCGGGCCTTGAAACATGATATGAATAATCATCTGCACACGATTGCAGGTTATATGCAGGCAAAAAATTATGAAGAAGCGGAAATGTACATTCAAAAAATGGCCGGAGATATCAAGGTGATAGAGGCTTATCAATGCGGTCACCCTGTAGTTGATGCACTGATCGGCAGCAAAAGTACGCTGGCAAAGAAGAATGATATTCGTCTGGATATCGATATATCAGTGCCGTCTGAGTTGCAGATTACGGCTGATCACTTATCTATCGTGTTGGGCAATCTGTATGATAATGCCATTGATGCTAATCTGAAAATTGCAGATAAAAGCATGCGCTATATCACGATTCAGATTTTACTGAAAGGAAACGATTTGCTTTTATGTTTTGAAAACGCAGCCATAGGCGAAGACAGAAGCGATAAATTTCATTGGACTACCTCCAAAAAGACTGTGTTTGAACATGGTTTCGGACTGAAAAATATTGATAGAATTGTACGTATGTATGATGGTTATTGTTTCAGAGAATTGAAAAATAATGTGTTCGTATGCCGTATCAGGATACCGAATGAAAAATTGCTTACTGAAGAGAGGAGGAGCCGTTAACCGGCAATCATTATGCGTATAGCCATATGTGAAGACAATAAAGCGCATGCAGAGATCCTGCATGGAATGATAAAATGCTGGGCGGAGCAAGGAAATATCAAAGTTGATATCAACTGTTTTCAGTCAGCGGAGCAGTTCCTTTTTATGATGAAAGATGAGGCTCATTATGATTTAGCTTTTCTGGATATTCAGATGGAGAAGATGAATGGCCTTCAACTGGCGAAGTTGATCCGCAAAGAAGATAAAACCATTATTTTGATTTTCACCACTGGATTGAAGGATTATGCAGTGAAAGGTTATGAAGTGTCTGCGGCGCGTTATCTTGTAAAGCCTTTGAAACAGAATGAAGTGAGTGAAGCACTGAAAAATGCCGTCAAAATAATGGAACAGAACAAAAAAGATGCCATTCTTCTTACTGTAAATGGCGAAGTCAGGAGACTCCATAAAAATGATATTTACTACATTGAAGCTGAGGATCATTATATCATTGTAAAGACAAAAGGGGAAGAGATACGATTTAAGGCCAAACTAAAAGAATTTGAGCAGCAATTTCAGGAACCACAATTTTGTAAATGTCACCGTTCTGTGATTGTAAATCTTCATTATGCAGAAAAAATTTCAAAGGAGGGTGTTTGGGTAGAGGGCGGAAAAGTATTACCACTAAGTAGAATCCGCTGGGATGATTTGAACAAATGTTATATGACATATTATACGATGTGATAAAATGAAACATTATAAAAAGTATATTAGAACATAGGTGAAACTTCCGGATAATAACCGGAAGTTTTTTTGTACAAAAAATATGTAAAGACCGTATACTGTATGCCTGTATGCTGAACAGTAAAATATACATTTCACGTATTGTTTTTGACATTTCACGTACGAAAGAATTAATCTGAGTTGCTGTGTGTTATCGTAATGGTGCAGAGAGTAAGAAGCTATAACTATTACTTTGTGAGGAGAAAATATATTGTGGAGGTATTTGACTATGAAAAATATATTGATTGGTGGAGCGTGGCCATATGCTAATGGGTCTTTACATATTGGTCATATAGCTGCGTTATTACCAGGTGATATTCTGGCGCGTTATTGGCGATCTAAAGGAGAAAATGTCTTTTATGTTTCTGGAAGTGACTGTCATGGAACTCCTATTACAATCAGAGCAAAGCAAGAAGGCATATCACCGGAAGAAATTTGTGAATTGCATCATGCGGAGTTTTGTGAAGTATTTCAAAAAATGGGCTTTTCTTATGACTGTTATACGAAAACTTCTGATGAAAAGCACAAGGAATTTGTGAAAACATTTCATAAGAAATTATATGAAAGTCCCTATGTTAGTGAAAAGACAGTAAAGCAGGCATATTGCTCAAAATGTGAAAAAATCCTGACAGATCGTATGATTGTGGGAGCGTGTCCTGTATGTAAAGCACCTACCCGTGGTGATCAATGTGATGCATGTGGAGAGGTTTTGGATGTTGAAAACATTGTCGGTGCAAAGTGTGCCGAGTGTGGAACTGCTGTTGAATTTGGTGAAACAACACAGTTATTTTTATTGATTTCCAAACTCGAAAAGGAATTAAAAGATTTTCTTGCAGACCATCCAGGTTGGCGTAAAAATGCTGTTGCTTTTACTCGCAGATATATAGAGGAAGGCCTGAGAGACCGCGCGATTACCCGAGATTTGGAATGGGGAATCGACGTGCCTAAGGAAGGTTACGAAAACAAAAAAATCTATATTTGGGCAGAAAATGTACTGGGATATTTATCTGCCAGTAAGGTTGTAGCGGAACAGCGTGATATTCCAATAGAAGAGGTGTGGGGAGAAAATGCGAGACACTATTATGTCCATGGCAAGGACAATATTCCGTTCCACACAATCATATTACCTGCATTACTGATTGGAAATGGAGCAGGATGGCGCTTGCCGGATGATATAATTTCCAGTGAATATCTTACATTGGAAGGCAGGAAGATATCTACCAGTCAAAATTGGGCAATTTGGGCTAAGGATATTGTTGATCGATATAATCCGGATGCTATTCGCTATTTCTTTATTGCAAACGGTCCAGAGAAACGCGACACGGATTTTTCGTGGCATGAATTTTTAGAACGTAACAATTCTGAATTAGTTGGAGCGTATGGAAATTTGGTTAATCGTACATTAGCTTTTATTGCGAAATATATGAAGAATGAAATACCAAATGGTACGTTATCGGAGGAGATAGGGTCTATTATCAAAAAGGCTTATATCAGCGTAGGGGAAAAGATTGAACGAGGTAATTTTAAAGATGCCCTAGATGAAATCTTCGAGATTGTAAGATATGGAAATAAATATTATGACGCTGAACAGCCTTGGATTACCAGAAATACAGATTTGGAAAAGTGTCAAAATACATTGTTTAACTGTACGCAGTTGATTGCTAATCTGAGTATTCTTTTGCATCCATTTTTACCGTTCTCCTCAAGCAAAGTAGAGGATTGGTTATGTTTAGTGGATTGTTGGGAGATGCAAAGTGTACCATCAGGACTGAGCCTTCCTCATATTTCCATCTTGTTTGAGAGATTGGATAAAAAGATCATAGAAGAAGAGTTAAAGAGATTAGAAAATAGTTAATATGGGAGGTATAAATTTATGAAAAAAATAATTACTTTAATATTATTAGTGTGTATTACGACATTGTCGTTTTGTGGCTGCGGAGCTTCAACTTCTTCTTTAACTGTATACGTAGTAGAGAGTGATGCTTTGTACAGAGAGGCTGTAATTGCGTTCCGAAAGGAAAATCCTGAGGTAAAGCTACAAGTGGTTTCGTTTGAGTCTTATAACGACATGAAAGAACAGATGAGTACTGAATTGATGAGTGGAAAAGGACCAGATGTTCTGTTATTGAATGGCTTTTATAATACTGGGGATACATTTAAGATGTCAGCTTCCGGCAATTTGTTAAAACTTGATGAACGAGTATCTTCATTGGAGGATGGCGCGTATTTTACTACTGTATTAGAGGCTGGGAAAACAAACGGACATCAGTATTATCTGCCTTTTAGTTGGAACATTGTGCAAGCATATTCTTCTCAAGATACAATTGCCGCAAAAGGCTACACGGATGATCTGTATGATGCTTATACTGAGGAGTCGATTGCCTTAGCGAATGATCAGAATATGGCCGTGTCCAGTATGCAGATTGGACGAAGCGGTGGACGAGCAGATATGTTGAATTATTTCTTTGAGGTCGCAGGCGTAGAATTGATCGACCGTGAAAACGGAGAATTGAATGATGTAAAGGAAGCTGTGAAGAAGACAGCTGAATTTGTTAAAGTCCTCAACGACAATATGGAGAAAACCAGAGAGGTTTCGAAACGTTATGCCAATGATTTTGCGGGAGCAGTAGCGCACTTTACCTATCTGATGGAAGATTTTTCCTTTATGAACAATCTTCGTTATTATCAAACGGTGTATCCTAAGAGCGTCAATGAAGAAATGTATTTTGCGCCTTTCAAAAATTCGTCTGGTGGTATCACAGCTCAGGTTGTAGAGTATGGTGCCATCAATGCCAATACAAAGAATGAGGAACAGGCATGGGAACTGTTATGCTTCATCTTAGATTTTACTGGAAATATGAACTTCTCAAAGTATGATGAAAAATCTGTTTATTATGCACCCGTAAATAAAACATCTTATGCAGCATATGTGGATGAGCTTGCTACACAGGATGCCCCTGGTCCTGGCGAGAAAGTCTCTTCTTTAGCAGAAGAGTGGGGACAGGTATTGGAAGAATTGCCTTCAAAGGTAAACCGTGCAAGCCTTCCTAAGATTTCAATCGGTGAAATGGTACAGGAATGCATGAATCCTTATTTGACCGGAGCAGATTCCTTTGACAGCTGTTATGAGACTCTGATGAAGCGTCTACAGACCTATCTGGCAGAGTAAAAACGAGGAACAATGAAAGTATACTGGGAGAGTGTTGCTCTCCCAGTATATACTTAGCGAGAAATGTTAGTGGATGGAGGTGCCTATGAAAGAATCTAAAAAACTTACAAAAGAACAGGAAAAGTTACGGTTCATAACGCCTGGATTAGTAGGTCTTTTGATATTTTATTTATTACCCCTTTGCTACTGCGCTCTGTTTTCTTTCAGCGCAACCTCCGGACGTTTCAGTTTTGATGGAGTGAAGAACTATGAGTCACTACTGGAATCCGGAACTTTTCGGATGGCTCTGGGTAATACATACTTTTTAATGGCTACCTTTCTGTTGGTACTTTATTTGTTGACTATCCTGCTGGTGTATTTTTTGGATACTTCTAAAGGGACTCTGGGCGTGCTGTTGATCAGTGCACTTCCCATGTTGTTGCCGCCCACGTTGATTACTAAATGTCTGCAGGAATTGAATCTACCGCCCAGACTAGCTCTACTTGCAATCTTTATGTGGAAATATCTGGGATTCCATGTGCTGCTCCTTAAGGTGGTGGAAATGACCATGCGGAAGGAATGGATTGAGGCGGCAGTGCTTGATCGGGGTACTAAGTGGCAGATATTCACCAGAATTGTATGGCAGTATCTGTGGCCCTATCAACGGTTTCTTTTGATTTTTGATGTGATTTGTTTTTTCCGGCTATTTCGGGAGAACTACTTGCTCTATGGTGCGTATCCGCCAGATCAGGTCTACACCATTTCCCACTTTTTCTTTAATAATTTTCAGAACCTGAATTATCAGCGGTTGTCCTCGGCTGCCATGTTGGCACTTGTACCGGTGTTGTTATTAAATGTGATCCTTTTGAAAGTAGGTGGAAGGCATGAAATGGTATAAATCATCTGGAATCATCAGAGGAAGCCTGTTGTTGCTATTGAGCCTGTTTGTGACAACACCTCTTGCGATGGTGCTGATGGGTTCCTTGGAGAGTCCTGTTTCCTATCGGACTAATAATGTGTTTACTTTTATGAAACGGTACCTGTCGCTGGATCAATATAAAAATATCCTGTTCCACGATTTGGAGTATTGGGCGGCATTCTGGAATACTGTACTGTTGACTTTGCCCACAGTAGTCTTGGCAATCGGTATTGGAGCCCTTGCAGCTTTTGGACTGAGGATAATCAACAAGAAATTAAGTGGAGTTCTTTTGATGGTGTACGCAATCCTTTCTACTCTTCCCGCTCAGGTTTTGTTGGTTCCACATTTAGTGGTGCTTTCAAGTTTATTTCTTACAGGCACCCGGCTGGCGGTAATATTGGTAGGATGCTGCAGTCCCTGGTACGTGTTTTTCCTCCATCGGTTGTGTGTGCGCATCCCGGAGGAAGAATTTGAGGCAGCCCGCTTGGAGGGCGCAAGTGAACGTGAAGTTTTCACCCACATTGCTCTGCCACAGATGCGCACGGGCATCATGGTCTTTGCAATCGTAATCGCTGCTGATTTGTGGGGGATGGTGGAAGAACCATTGATCTACATACAGGATGCTGCAAAATATCCTTTATCGGTACTTTTTCAGGAGATGGGAGAGAGCATTTCCTTTGCAGGAGTGCTGGTGTTTTCTTTGCCAGTGCTGGTAATCCTTATTAGTGGTGTGCTGAATGCAGTACGGAGCGAAGAACGATAATTAAGGAGGAACAGAATATGGAGAATGTTATTGTTATTTTGGAAAAAATCTGGATGGCCATTACAGTAGTGTTTCGATTTTTGAAGAGTAAATTTGGACTGATCATTCTGGTAGTGCTGGCAATTGTGGGAGGATTTACATACTTATCTTATCGGAATTATATAAAAAATCTGCCGATAGTCACGCTGACTTCTAGTGTAAACAATGCAATCAGAACCCAGATGGAGACTACCGGTACCCTATATTACAATGAGGTATTAGAGGTGTCTTTGCCTCAGGGGTGTCATGTAGAGGAAGTGTTTGTGGGCGAAGGTGATGCTGTGGAAACTGATATGCCTTTACTTCGTATGAAGGTAGCAGATTTACAGGTGGCTCGTTTGAACAAGCAGCTGCAGATAGAGGCCTTGGAGGAAGTAGAGGAAGTGGGCGGTACTGAAGGCGAGCTGGCTTACTGGAAGAAGGAACTTTTACTGGAAGAAGTGTCTGTGCTGGAAGAATTGATTAAAGCAGAGGGTGTTGTGAAAGCAGAAGGATTGCCGGAAACAGAGTCGAATTCTGCTGGTGAAGAAACGACTATAAATCCGGTCCGCATAATAAAGCAGGCGTATAAAAAAGGTGATCTGACCAGTCCCGATGTGCCCATAACGATGGGCCTGCCTGAGGGCGGCTGTTACTTGGAGTGGCAGATAAGTGCCAAGGATTACAAAGATTATAAAGGTACAGCCTGTATCCGCACTCAGAAGGAAAATCTGACTTGGGAAGCTCCGAAATTTGCAAATGGTGTCTATATCTACCGAAGCTTGGTGGACACACCAGAGAAATTTGTCCATGGTGAACAGATTAAAATTGAACTGAACTACGTCAGCGAAAGCCATAAAGCGGTATTGCCCAGAGCCTGCATCCGAACCGACGCAGATGGTTCTACCTATGTGTATCAGGTGGACACCAGGACACGCAATTACGGAGAAGAACAATACGTTAGGAAGCTTGGTGTTACCATTATAGAACAAGATGACATCAATGTAGCGATAAAAGGTAGTGTTTATGATGTTGTATTGGGAAGCTTCCAGCAGTTGCAGGATTTGATGACCGTGATAGTGATTAGTGAGTAGTTTGGAGGCGAGAAAATAAATGCTTATAAATATGCGTAATTTAATCAGTCTCCTTAGTTGTGAAATATTCAAGGTAAATACACAGGATGTTCATTAACTTCCTGAGAAGAGTTGATGAAAGATTTTCTGTAAATGAAGAAGAAATTAGTTTAACACATCTGTATTTAATGCATCTCTATCGTCAGAACACCGCCGATGATGTGCGCGCGAAAATTAACGAGATCAGCGCAGATAATGACTTCCTTGAAATGTGCGACTATTATGATATGTATGTGATGCCAAATGGTATGGGCAGTTTTAGGCGTGCAGGAATATTCGCAGTAGCCGAAAAATCGTAAGTAAAAATCCATTTTCTATAACCGATTTCAAATAATGTTTTTATGTAATTTGTATATTAAATTATAATGGTCAAAGGAGATTTCCGATACAATGAAATATTTAATTCCTTTTCAATTGAGAAATAAAGAAAATAACATAGTCATTGAATATAATAAAATGAAAAATGCTATGGAATCCGGTTTTGAAGCTTTAAACGTTCCGTTTGATGTTAACCAGTGTATCGGTTACCCAATGATACATGCATATTTTGATAATATGAATTTAAATGGTTATAAAAGATATTGCGGATGGATTCAACTTCTTCGAAAAGAAGAATATAATACTGTTAACCAAAAAGAAACAGTAATTACCACATATGAAATAGATTACTGTGCGCCAATAAAACCTTATTTTTGTATCGGATTTCCTGCTGAATTATTTGATGCACCCTGCAATAATTTGGGCAAAAATGAAAAGCTTATATGGACTGCCTATACATACCTTGTAGATCCTCCTTCAAGAATGAATGATAATCAAATGATTTTTTTGGCAGGCTTCTCGTGGGGATATACTGAAAGTATTAATGGTGTAGAAAGTATTTTAGACCTTAATATATTGAGCGAAGAAGATTGGAAAATGCATCAAAAATATATTTTATAGAATGTATGTAATGCAGATAACTTGAAAGCAACAAGAACTTTCATTTTATTGGAGTGACAAATCTCAAGTTTGCGCATAAGTTATAGGTCGATAAATGCATGAATGGAGGATGTAATATTGTTAGGTGCTTATATTTCTTTCTCTGTAATTTTTAATATTGTGCGTGCTATTGTTGAATTTGCGGCAATGATTTTGGTAATCTTTGCCTGCATCAAATATTTGCGGAACAAGTAGTCTGATATTGTGATTGGGAAGGAACATGTTTGAAAAACTTCAATTCATCTGCCAAGTTTGTTTATATACTCATAGCATGTTTATCTGTTTTTTGTGCAAAATTTAATATTAAAATATCGTATTATACAAGAGGTCCTATTCTACAGTTATGTAGTCTGGGATCTCTTATTTTGGTATTGGTATATGAAGGCGAAGTTCGTGAATATGGCAGTGCTGAATACGGCGTGAATTCAGACATGTTCACAGCTGCCCAAGACCGTGGGGATGTAAAAATAATCGTGAATGGTCACGACCACATCAATAATTGATTATTTTGGCATTAAGCTATCTTTGGTCAACTCCTTGCGCAGATAGATGATGCCCAAGTCACCGTTGTTCATACGGATCAGGGTGGCAGACATAATATTCTGGGCCTTTTCATCTTTTTCGATAAGCACCTGGCGCTCTGACCAGGTTTCACCTTCGTCGTGGGAGATACATGCAGAGATGTGGGCAGTGCCGTGATCCTCCTATTGCTGTTGATATGATTTCTTTGAAATAGAAATAGCTCAAAATAGAGGAGGTTGTAGTTCATGCAAACTACAACCTCCTCCATTATTACAGTAAGTTTATAAACAATCCGCCGACAACGCTTCTGTTGATAAATTCCCTATATTCTGCAGTATGTGTGTCATAATAGTCTGTCATAGGAACTCGGTCCGTTGTTTCGTTGAGCATATTTGTTATTGCCTCACATACCTTATCAAAGTATTCCTTATCATTCCAAATACAAGTAGACCACATTAACCAATCTATCTTTGTAAATGAGGCGCGAGAATCCAACGGTACACCATACCTGTTCATTTTCTCGGTATAAACTTTAATTTCATTTTTCTTTACTTCGTCAGAGAATATGCAGTAGCCTAAAAGCGTGTCCCATACCATGTTGTACTTCATACTCCAACTTTCATTTTTGTCAAAGGTAAGTTTTGTACCGATGTGGTCTGCTTTTGCATCATTTTCCCAGTTTTTAGCCCACTGTTTAGCTATTTCCATATATGAAGCATCTCCGGAAAGGTCTGCATAGGCCGCAATACCAAGTATTGCTTTAAGGCTAAGATTGCAGTTACGTGCCAAACGCCCCGCAAAGTCATCTGTGCAAAGTTGGTCAGCAGGGTCGTAGCCGTAATTAAGCAGGTAATTTACCCAACCTTCCATCATTTCTCTGTTTGTATCAAATAACTCTGTATCGCCATTTTTATATTTTTTTACAGCAGCAAGACAAAGAAGCATGTTTCCGGCTTCTTCGACTGGCATTTGATAACTGAATTTATTATTGCCGTAAACCTGACCATTTGCAATTGGATATCTTCCTACATCGTGCGGTGCAAAGTCAAACTTCCAGTCTTCAGAGTTTGCATATTTGATGATTGGCCTAAGCATTCCTTTTACGAGTTCAGGATTATATTTTAAGAATAGCGGAATTGACGGATATGTAACGTCAAGTGTGCCTATACATCCGTTTGAATCGTTCTCCTTGGAAAGGAATATGATGTTGCCTTCAGTATCTTCAACGAGCTTGTGTGCGGCAATAGCCTGTCTGTACGCAAGTGAAGTAATATATTCATATTGGTCACTTAATTTCCCGGATTCTGACATAAGCTTCATATCAAATTCATCACACATTTTCTTTATTTCGGGATATTCTTTGATGGCCGCTTTAACCATATCTTCAAAGCTATTAAAGTATTTTGTGTAATATTCATCAAGTTGTGTGTAGAAATATTCAATTGGCTTAATTTCGTCATAAGCAACTGTAATAACGCCGGACATATCTTTTCTAATTGTATACAGATACGGCATATCAGAATGAGCATTGTATATCTTGTTAATAGGGAAGTTATTTATGATCCTTCTTATGTCGGTGGTACGACCAATAGTGTTCATTCCGAGATACATATGCGGAGGGCCGGCAATATATGCATCTTTGTCGCAAAGGTGCAGGTAGCCCCAGTCTATCGTCACTCTGTCATCGGCCCAAGATAAAGGGTTCTGCACAACATTGCCGCAACTCATTGAGAAAGGAGTCTGTTTAAATTCAATACTCTGATCACGTCTGTTTACGCAGCCTTGAGAACTGATGCCGAATACGAAATGAACATCTTCAACATTTTCTTGTTTTACTTCAACTTCATAAGCCATATAGCTTACAGGACGTGTTAAGATATCAAGCCTGTCCAGTAAAAGTGGAGTTGTAAAGGAAAGCTTCACTTTTGCAACATCATTTTCAAATGTGTAAATTGAGCTAAGCGGTGTGATCTGCAAATCCGATTGATGGATTCTGTTACGAAACGATTTGTAATCATCATCAGTTCCTGCAATAGCATGGAACTTTCCGTCAATGTATAAGCCGACGAATATAGGCCATGGTTTTTCCGTCCAGTGCTTTGTGTAGCCGTTATAAAGCTTGTCAGCACATGACCATATTGAAAAAAAGGGATCCACTGTAAATAACGGGACTGCTACCGGTCTTTTTTTCATGATTTTATCCTCCAAAAATTATTGTGTAGTGTGAGTGTGACACACCATTTTTATTAAAACCTTTGTAAATATGATAGCAAGAATACAAGAAGTGCACATTAGGACAATCTGCAAATCACAATGATAAACTGTCGGGTACAACATAAAAAGGCGACATGGGTTTAATCTGCGTTCCTCATGGTCTCGGTAGGTGAACAACCATAATATCCTCTACATCTATACATGTATTTCTATTATAGCAGTGACCTTCTTATAGTTCAACTATATGGTTTGCATTTTCACTAACTTTGATTAGTCTGATTTAAAAGAACTTGGCTGGTAAATCCCAATTTTTCGAAATGTTGTACCTGGGAACACTTTCTGAAAAGCAAAATAAAAATCCTTCCCCTTTCACGGGGAAGGACTGATTTTGATCATTTTATTTATTGCTGACAAACACAGATACTTTCTTGGCTACAAAGATGCTGGTTCCGTAGGAGGACATTGCTTCCTGCAAGTGTTCTTCCCTGCGCAGGACCAGCTTTTCTTTTACAGCGCCCCTGCGGAGTGCCTCGGCTATAGCCAGCCTTTCGGCGGTCTGTGCAGCAAGATCCACTGCATCATCGAGAGACTCGGCGCTGAGACTTTCACCGCCGCCGTTTATAAGAAAGTGGATGTCGTCATCGTCCGGAAGGATTTCCATAGTCACACAGACCTCCACATTGCCGACCACGGCGCCCAGAGCGTTGGCCACCTGGGAATGAGGCCCCAGCAGGGCCTTGGTGCCCAAAAGCGCGGCCACTTCCTCCAAAAAGACACCGGTGGGTCCACCTACACCCAGCAGGGGAACTTCGCTGGTCAGGGGGAGAGAGAGGAAATCTTCTGCACCGTTTGTCTGGCGGCAGACTGCTTGTTCATATAAGCCTTCGATCATGCAGAGCATGCCGGCCTGCATTTCTTCCTGCTTCAGAGTGGGATATTTATGACTGAGCATTACGCGGGCTACATTGCAGTAGAGCTTCCGGCGTACCTTTTCGTAAATCTTTTCGGCCATTTCTTCCGTGGTAATGCCAAGGATTTCTGCCATAACGGCCAAACCTGCCTCGGAGGCCTCTGTAATATAACCTTTGTAATCTCCCTTCACATGCATGGCGTCCGTAGGAGTTACACCGCAGCGGATGAGTACCCCCTCGCTGATCAACCGGCTCAGACTGCCGGGCATCAGGGAGATATCATGTTTTTCCTCCAGACCGGCCAAACTCAGGGGATTCTGATAAAAAATGCCTGCCAGCTGCCGTTCAAAATCGGAGTAGGAAGTATTGTTGGAAATATCCTTCAGTCCCACATAAATATTTTTGCGCCAGCTGTTTCGTTTTACCTTGGCGGCCAGGTCATCTCTCAGAATGTCCAGGATGCCGGGATAATAAGAGGCGGCCATACAAAGGGGCATGACACGGCAGCTGCCAAGAGTGATATCCCGTTCGGATGCAAACAGCACCTCGCTGTCGCCGCCCAGACCAAAAGTGTCCACATACAGGCCGTTTACAAAAATTTTCCAGCCGCCAACGGAGATTCCCTTTTCGCTGCGGACGGGAAGGCTGTCCCGAATCAGGGAAATGTCGGTGGTAGTACCGCCCATGTCGATCATGATGCCGTCGGTCACCTGATGCAGTTCAGCAGCGCCGATCACGCTGGCGGCAGGACCGCTGAGGATCGTCTCAATAGGACGGATGCGGGCCATTTCTTCGTTCATCAGACTGCCGTCGCTGCGGACGATTCTGACGGGAGCGGTGATGCCACGCTTGGTCATAGAAGTTTTAACTGCCTGCAGAAATTCTGCGATCACGGAAATCAGTCGGGCATTCAACAGTGCGCTGGCACCTCTGCCGATCACGTTCCCTTCCTGGGAAATCTCATAGCCACAGACAGTTGGAATGCCCAGCTTCTCTGTGATTTTGCGGACTTCTTTTTCCAGGGCGGCGCCGTTTCCCTTTGCATACAATTCTACAATGCCCACCGCCTGACAGTCCTGCAGTGTCTCGGCCAGCTGGGCTTCCACCTGCTGCCAGTCCGGGGCTTCTAAAATCTCCCCGCGAAGCGTCTTCTTGCAAGGGATGTACAGTAAGGTATCATCCATGGGCAGACCGTAATTCTTACCGGTGCGCTCCACGGTCTCCTTGTCCATGCCGATAAAGATCAATTTACTTCTGCCGCCTTTGCCTTCCACACAGGCATTGGTAGCAAGGGTAGTGGACAGGCCCACTGTCTCAGCCTGTGCCAGCAGCCTGGCAGGCAGCAGTGCCAGAACATTGTCAATGCCCAGGGACAGGTCCTCCCTGGTAGTGGGTGTCTTGGCAGATGCCAGTATTTCTTTGGTATCCAGGTCGTAAAGCACGCCGTCCGTGCAGGTGCCGCCTGTGTCAATTCCCAATCCGATCTTCAAAATAATCTCCGTTCCGCCGCAGCCTGTGCGGCCCAAGTAGTAAGGAGGCTTTCTGCAATCGGTCGAAAGCCTCCGTATATGGTATTATTGTACAGAAAAAAGCAGCACTTTGCCAGGTAATAACTTTGGAAAAATGTGATTTATTTTGTCATTTTATTACTATAGGGTACTGAATTGTGGAAATCAAGGTGTCTTGGCATATTCACGACAAAAATAAAAGATTGATGCAAAAATGAAATAGGTGTATGCTTAAGGTGCAGCAATAAATAAAAGAATTTTTGGGATCTCAGAAAAGTGAGATACCGACATATGGATTCGCAGGATTTGAGGTGAAATAAGTACATGAGGACATTTATATTGGGGACAGATTGGGGAACAGATTGTGATGATGTGGTGGCAGTCCGTCTGCTGACAAGGGCAGTAAAAGAGCAAAAAATCAAGCTGGCAGCTATTGGCATTAATCATTGTTTTCATGATTCAGTTGCTTCTGTGGATGGGTTCCTTACCAGGGAAGGCATCTCGGGGGTGAAGATTGGGCTTGATTGTGATATTACAGACGGTGAAGGTAAGTATCAGAAAAATCTGTCGCAGTACGCATCTGTCTACCATTCCAACAAAGATGCCGAGGATGCAGTAAGATTATACAGAAAGATTCTGGCTGAGTCTAATGAGAAAGTAGAAATTGTAGAAATTGGTTTTTTGCACGTGATTGCCAAGGTATTGGAAAGTGGTCCTGACGATATTAGCAATCTGACCGGGATGGAGTTGCTTCGCAAAAAGGCGGCAAAACTTTGGGTTATGGCAGGGAAATGGGATCAGTATGGTGGTTCGGAATATAATATGGTATTCAATAGCATAACCAGGCGTGCTTCCTATATCTTATGCGAAAAATGTCCTATTCCTATCACTTTTTTGGGTTGGGAAGTAGGGCATGATGTGATTACAGGTAATGCTTTAAGAAAAGAAGATGTGCTGTATCAGGTTATGTGCGACCATGGTTCTTCAGGTGGAAGAGCTTCTTGGGATCCTATGCTGGTATTGCTTGCTGTTATCGGCAATGAAACAGAAGCGGGATACGGCATAAAGCAAGGCAGAGCCAGTGTGGATGAAGAAAGTGGACGTAACTATTTCGAGACAAGTAAAGATGGTTTGCATTGTTATGTGGTAAGATTACATGAACCTCATTATTATGCTAACCGGATAAATGAGATTATCAGCTAGAAGCGAAGAAATATTAGTGTGAATCCATTGTCTGTCGTAGCGCTTTTTGCTATAGTTATATCAGATGGTTTCTCTATATAGTTTTACGGAAAGGACACTAAGGGAGTACGATTTATGATTTATACATTGACGATGAACCCTGCCATTGACATGAACATCTGCAGTAAGGGCCTGGTGCCTAAGAAGGTGAACCGTACCTTTAACGCTTCTTATTCCGCCAACGGAAAAGGTTTGAACGTGAGTTTTGCGCTGGGACACTTTGGGATACCTTCCGGGATTTTGGGGTTCTTCGGAGGATTCTCGGGGAAGTTCATTGTGGAGGAAGCACAGCACATGGGCTATGATGTGTGCCCGGTCTGGGTGGAGGATACCACCAGGATCAATGTGTTTTTAAATGACGGCAGTTCAGAATATGTACTTGCCAATGAAGGCTCCTTTGTGCCGGAAGATGCCAGGGCGGAACTTTTGAAGATTATAAAAGAAATAGAAGATGTGGACTATTTGTGCATCAGCGGAAGTCTTCCCAAGGGAATCAGCCCTGATTATTACGAGGAGATCCTGAAGGTTTGTGAGGAAAAAGGCGTAGATGTGATCCTGGATATCAGTGCTCCCAAGCTGTCGGAGCTTTTGGCTTATAGGCCGCTTCTGATCAAGCCAAACGATGAGGAGTTGGAGCAGATTTTCGGATATACTCTGGATACGGAAGGGGCAGTAGTAAAGGCTCTGAAAGAACTTTATGGGAAAGGCGCGCGCAATATCCTGCTTACATTGGGGGAACAAGGCTCTTATTTTTATAACGGAGAGAAAATATACAATGCCGGTATCCGCAAGGTGGAGGTGCTCAATTCTGCCTGTGCAGGAGATGTGGCCCTGGGAGCATTTATGAGTGTCTGGCTGAAAGACAGAGGTGCCGTGGAGGCTGCAATGAAAAATGCTGCGGCAGCCGGTGCCAATGCGGCGGAGAGCCAGGGCATAGGTACTTTGGAGAAGGTGCCCGAATATCGGGAAGAGATTACTATCCGGGTGGTTTAGGCGCTATTATGAATTGGCAGAAAGGGATTTGCAATGAAGATTTTAAATTTTGGTTCCTGTAATATTGACTTAGTTTACAGCGTGAAACATATTGTGCAGCCGGGAGAGACTCTGGCTGCGGAAGGAATGGCAAGATTTCCCGGTGGAAAGGGATTGAACCAGGCAATCGCCATTGCCAGGGCAGGTGCGCCTGTGTATATGGCGGGCTGCGTGGGAGAAGATGACGATATGCTCGCACCACTGCTTAGTGATTCGGGAGTGGATCTGACCTATCTGCGGACGGTGAAAGGCCCCACCGGCCATGCCATCATCCAGGTGGATGAGGGGGGAGAAAACTGCATTATCATCTTTCCCGGTGCCAACGGCGCAGTATCCTGTGACCATATTGATCAGGTTTTGCAGGATTTTGAAGAAGGAGATATTTTGCTGCTTCAAAATGAGATCAGCAACATCCCTTATCTGCTGGAAAGGGCTGGGGAAAAGGGGATGCGGATCGTGCTGAATCCTTCCCCTTATGCTGAATGGATGCAGAATATCGATCTGGGCCTGCTGTCTTGTGTGATTTTAAATGAGACGGAAGCCGGATGTATGGCCGGCACCGGACAGCCGCTGGACTTTTTGGAGCAGATGCGTATAAGTCACCCCAAGCTGGATGTGGTACTGACGCTTGGAAGTGCAGGATGCATATTCCAAAAGGAAGGAATGCTTTACAGACAGCCCTCCTTTAAGACCAACGTGGTGGATACTACAGGGGCGGGAGATACCTTTACAGGCTACTTTATTGCCGGTCTTTACAGGCAGGAAGATACAGAAGAACTGCTGCGGATAGCGACAGCCGCAGCTGCCATTGCCATTGCAGGTGAAGGTGCGGCATCTTCTATTCCGGCGTATGAAACAGTGAGAGCGGCTGTGGATCATATGGTACCCAATGAAGCGGATTGAGTTTGTCCAAGACATGACAACTGAGCGGCGTCAAAAGAAAAGAAGCACAGTTGCGTGGAGAGAGTAGAAAAGGAGGTTGCAGCATGGATGCAATCAAGATTTTAAAGAAATTGGAGCGCCCCACCCACAAGGTGGATGTGGTACTGGATACGGACACCTACAATGAGATAGACGACCAGTTTGCGTTGTCCTATATGCTGGCCTGCAAGGAGAAGCTGTGCTGTAAGGCGATTTACGCGGCGCCCTTTTACAACATGCACTCCACAGGTCCTGCAGACGGCATGGAGAAAAGTTATCAGGAAATCCTGCATCTGCTCACACTGATGGAGCGGGATGATCTGAAAGAGTCTGTATATAAGGGCTCTGCTGGATATCTGGAAAACGAAGAGACTCCGGTGATTTCCCCGGCAGCGGAGCATTTGTGTAAATTGGCCATGGAATATTCCGCGGAAGAGCCGTTGTATGTGGTGGCGATTGGTGCCATCACCAATATTGCCTCTGCGATCCTGATGAAGCCGGAGATCACAGAGCGTATTGTGGTGGTGTGGCTGGGAGGTCATGCCCTCCATTGGCCTGACACTAAGGAATTTAATATGGCACAGGATGTGGCGGCTGCCAGAATTATTTTCGGCTGCGGTGTGCCGCTGGTGCAGATTCCCTGCATGGGCGTATGTTCTTCTTTTGCGATCAGTGAGGCGGAATTACTTTATTGGCTCAAGGGTAAAAACAGACTTTGCGATTATCTGGTGCAGCATACCATTGACGAGGTTACTTATGCGGCAGGAAAGCCCTGGACCCGTGTGATCTGGGACGTGACAGCGGTGGCCTGGCTTACCGGAGATTTTACTGAAAGTTATATTCTGCCCAGCGCCATTCCGGAGTATGACCACCACTACGGCAGCAATCCCTCCGGACATCCTATGCGTTATATTTACCACATTAAACGCGATGCGCTGGTGCAGGACCTGTTTGACAAATTAGGCAGTTTCTAGGCGCAGGAGGAAGAAAAGTGCTTCAGGATAGAAGAAATCAAATTGTGGATATGATCACAAAACAGCGGACCATCAAGAATACCCAGCTGATGGATGAATTTGGTATCTCCATCGAGACAGTGCGCAGGGATCTGGAGTATCTGGAACAGCAGGGGATTTTACGGCGTGTGTACGGCGGAGCAGTCTTAAATACCACTATGGGCGGTGAACCGGAGTATGCCAGCCGGGCCCAGGATCATGCGGATGAGAAGTCTGCCATTGCAGCAGCGGCAGCGGCAATGATATCTCCACGGGATTCCGTTTTTCTGGGAGTGGGTACTACGGTGCAGGCAATGGTTCCCTTTATGCAGAATTTAAGCGAGGTTACTGTCTTTACCAATGCCCTTCGCACGGCGGTGGCCCTCAGTGATTATCCGGGCTGCTCTGTGATTTTGCCCGGCGGACAGCTGCGTGCAAAGGAACTTACATTATCAGAATTTCCTTCAGAGGAATGTATTTCCAACTTTAATATCGACAAGGCATTCATCGGTACCGGCGGTCTCACTGAGGCAGGAATTACCGATTACCACATCGGAGAGGCCAGACTGCACAGGCAGCTGATCAAAAACGCCAGACAGTCCATTGCTCTTGTGGATTCCAGCAAATTCGGCAACCGTGCCATGACCAATCTGTGTACATTGGAAGAGATTGATGTGGTGATCACGGACAGCAATGCCCCCAAGCAGTTGGTTGCTGCACTGAGGCAGGCTGGTGTACAGGTGATCATAGCACAACTCTGACAAAGAAATTATTCCCTGACAGGGAACTGCTTGAGAAGGAATGAGAGTAGTCGCTGTCAGGGATTTTCATTGTATATATTTGCAAACATTATAACAAAGTTTTGACAACATGTTGCAAACTTTGCAAAGGTATGCTATGTTGAAAAAGATGTGAGTGTCAAAACGGACACTCGTGAGAAAATTTACAAAATTCTGAAAGGAAGGTGCTATTGATGTTGAAAACAGATGTTGTAGTCATCGGTGCGGGAGCAGTAGGATGTGCCATTGCCAGAGAACTCTCCAAGTATGAGATTAATGTCATTGTAGTGGATAAGAATGAGGATGTGGGCGGTGATGCGTCCAAGTCCAACAGTGCCATCATTCACACCGGCTACGATGCTACCCCCGGTACCCTGGAGTCCCAGCTGGTAGTTGCTGCCAATCCCATGTATGAGAAGCTTTGCAAGGACTTAGATGTTCCCTTTGCCAAGATTGGTGCGATCCTGCCTGCGATCACAGACGAGCAGTTTGAAAAGCTTCCTGAGATCAAGGAAAAGGCTTTTAGAAACCATGTTTATGATGTAGAGTTTTTGACCGGTGAACAACTGTTGGCGATGGAGCCCAATCTGAACCCTGAGGTGAAGGGCGGTCTTTACATCCCCAGAGAGAGCATCATCGATCCTTTCATTCTGGTACAGGCTTACGCTGAGAATGCCCATGCAAACGGCGTAGAATTCCTGTTAAATACAAAGGTTACCGGAATCAAGACCGAGAACGGCAAGATCAAGAGCGTTGAGACCACCAATGGTGAGATCGAGACTACATATGTGATCAACAGCGCCGGCCTTTACTGTGATGAGATCGCAGAGATGGTTGGCAAGGCTGAATATAAAGTGGTTGCCCGTAAAGGTCAGTTCTACATTTTGGATAAGAATACTTCTTGTAAAGTCGAGCATATCGTACTGCCCATCCCCACAAAGGTTACCAAGGGTAAACTGATGTGCCCCACCATCCACGGCAACATGCTGGTAGGTCCTACCGCTGAGGATCAGGAGTCTAAGGTAGATAAGTCCACTACTGCAGAAGGCCTGAACAGCATCGCAGTGGATGTGAGAAACTTAGTACCCAATGTAAACTTAAGAGATACCATTACCCAGTACTGCGGTCTTCGTCCCAACCGTAATCCCGAAGGCCTGCACTTTGATATGTACGAGGATCTGGAAGGTTATGTGAACCTGTCCGGCGTACGTTCCACCGGTCTGACCCTGTCTGCAGCAATGGGCAAGTATGTGGTACAGCAGATGATGTATCACGGACTGAACCTGAAGCTGAAGGAGAACTTCATCTCCAAGAGAAAAGGCATTGTGAAATTTGCTGAGTGCACCCTGGAAGAGCAGGCGGCACTGATCCAGGAGAATCCTCTTTACGGCAACATCATCTGCCGCTGCGAGACCATTACCGAGGCTGAGATCCTGGAGGCAATTCACCGTCCTCTGGGCGCTAAGAGCATGGATGCTGTAAAGCGCCGTGTACGTGCCGGTATGGGACGCTGCCAGGGTGGTTTCTGTGGTCCTAAGGTGATTGAGATCCTGGCAAGAGAGCTGCAGTGCGATCCCACTGAGATCAACAAGAACAATGCCGGTTCCTACATGGTAACCGGAACAACTCGCTAGTGCTGGGAAAGGAGAAAGTGACCTATGTATGATGTAAAATGTGATGTGGTAATTATCGGCGGCGGTCCTGCAGGTCTGGCGGCTGCAGTTGCAGCAAAAGAAGAGGGCGCAGCAAATGTTCTGATCTTAGAGCGTGACAATGCACTGGGCGGTATCCTGCAGCAGTGTATTCATCCCGGTTTCGGTCTCACCAAGTTCAAAGAGGAGCTGACCGGTCCCGAGTATTATTCCAGATTTGTAGTGAAAGCGGAAGAACTTGGCGTAAATTATATGCTTAATTCCATGGTTCTCCAGGTAAATCCTGAGACCAATGAAGTATTCTGTGCCAACAGTGAGCACGGTCTCACCCGCGTGCAGGCCGGAAGTATCGTTCTGGCAATGGGCTGCCGTGAGAGGACCAGAGCAAACATCGTGACTCCCGGTACCAGACCCTCCGGTCTTTACACCGCAGGTGCAGCACAGCGTCTGGTAAACCGTCAGAATATTATGGTCGGCAAGAAAGTAGTGATCCTGGGCTCCGGCGATATCGGTATGATCATGGCACGTCGTATGACCCTGGAAGGCGCTGAAGTAGTTATGGTAGTAGAGCTGATGGACTATCTGGCAGGTCTGACCCGTAACAGAGTACAGTGTCTGGATGACTTCGGTATTCCCCTTAAGCTGGCTCATACCATTACCCGTATCGAAGGTAATGAGCGGGTTACCGGTGTGTGGGTAGCACCCGTTGATGAGAATAAGCAGCCGGACAAGTCACAGGAAGAGTTCGTGGCATGTGATACGGTGCTGTTCTCTGTAGGTCTGATGCCTGAGAATGAGCTGAGCCGCAAGGCAGGTGTGGAAATCAACCCCATCACCAACGGTCCTGTTGTAAATCAGTATATGCAGACCTCCCTTCCTTCCGTATTTGCATGTGGTAACGTAGTACATGTAAACGACCTGGTAGACAATGTAAGCGAGGAAAGTGCAAGAGCTGGTAAGTATGCTGCAAAGTATGCTATGAAGACTCTGGCAGACGCAAAGAGAGAAGTGAAGTGCGTGACCGGACGCAATGTCCGTTACTTATGCCCTCAGACCATTCAGGTAACGGAAGAGGCTGAAAAGGTAAGCCTGTACTTCCGTGTGCTTTGGCCTGAGCTGGGTGCAAAGCTGATCGCCCGCTGCGGTGAGGAAGTGATCGCCCAGAAGAAGGAGTTCCGTGTAAATCCCGGTGAGATGTGCCATGTAACTGTGGATACTTCCAAGATTACCGGTGATGAAATCGTTGTTGAGGTTTTAAAGGAAGAAGCGTAGGAGGAGTAGGAGCATGAAAAAAGAAATTATCTGTACCGTATGTCCCAGAGGCTGTCACATTGATGTGGTAGGCGAGGGTGATGTGATCAGCTCTGTAGAGGGTCATGGCTGCAAGCGCGGTCTGGAGTATGCCAGTGCTGAGTTTGCTCATCCTGTGCGCATCCTGACCACTACCGTAAAGATTGCAGGCGGCGCAAACGAGCTTCTGCCCGTGCGCTCTGCAAAGCCTGTACCCAAGGAGAAACTGTTTGACTGTATGGAAGTGATCCGCAGCACCCAGGTGGAACTGCCTGTAGCCAGCTACGATGTGATCATTTCCGATATCTGTGGTACCGGCATTGATATCGTGGCTACCAAGACCGTGAAAAACTAGCGTGCACAGAACAGTGACTTGGAAAACTTTGCGGGCCTCGCTGCCATTACATCCCTCTCTCCATAAAATTTATTAAGCCGACCGCGGCATGGGTTTCACAGAAATACTGCAGGGTTTTGGGGATTTTGTGGATGCGGGCTTTCAAATGCTAATTAGGCGCCCTAGTTCAAAACTCCGGGCCAGCGGGGAGTTGCCCCAAAACGTCCCCAGAAATGTTTCCGAGAAAAATAATGCTGCACCATTCAAAAGACGGACACAAAAATTTCTATGTCTGAGCAGTGCGAGTTTAGAAATTTTTGTGTCAAGCTCGTCGGCTGAATGGTGCAGCATATATTTTTCAGGAAAGATTTATCGGCGTTTTGGGGCAATTCCCCCGCTCGCCCGTCAGACAGCTTCACTACGGGCGCCGCATTATTGAAAGCTTCCGCATCTCAAAATCCATCCAAAACCCTGCAAATGTATTTCTTGCAAAACCCATGCCGCGGTCGGCTTAATAAATTTAATGCAGAGGGATGTAATGGCAGTGCGGCCTTCAAAAGTTTTTCCCAGTCACTGCTCTGTCTCCGGCGCTGTTTTAAGGTAATCACCCGTAGCGGTTTTGCTTGCGGTACTGCAGCGGTGTCTGACCGATCTTCTTTTTGAAGCAGGCAATGAAATTTTTGTCATCGTTAAAGCCGGTCTCCTGTGCGATATCACCTACGGACAGTGAAGTCTCCACCAGCAAACGCTGGGCCTGATGGATCCGCAGCTGCAGCAGGTAGTCGTAGGGCGTCTGGCCGGTGTAGGCTTTAAAGACTTTAATAAAATAACATTTGCTCAGGTGGCAGATTTCTGCCGCCTGCTCTACCCCCAGGGGTTCCTTGTAGTGGCTCTGGAGATAGGAGAGACTGGCGTTTAATTTGGACCGGGAACTTCCGTATTTAGAGGAGAAGTTTTCGGTTCTTTTTAGGTTGATCAGGTCCGTCATAAGCTCCTGCAAAAGCAAGGAGGCCTGCAGTTCCTTTTGCAGATCAAAATGCCGTCCGAGAGCATGCAGCCGGTCATAATAATCCGGAAAACTGATCTTGCCGCTTAATGTAAGAGGGGTGGAATCCTCGGCGTTTAGAAGCTCGGTGTACTCCGGAGCACACTTGCCCTGAAAGTGGATCCACAAGAAATTCCAATGGTCCTCATAGGTTCCGTAATACTGTTCTTTGCGGCAATCTATTACAAAGACCTGGCCCGGCAGCAGGATATGCTCTTTTTCTTCGTACAGAATCCTGCCGGCGCCGGAGATGGTGTACAGGAACAGAAAATTGTCCTGACCTTTTCTCAGGGTGTAATAGGTGGAATCGCAGTTATAATGGCCCAGGGCGCTGATGGTCAGGGGGAGCAGAGCGGTCTGTCTGCTGATGGGGAAGGGCAGGGACCAGATGTTAGACTGTTCTCCCAAATCATAATGTATGATCATGGTGTCTCCTTTTTGGTGAAACAAAAGCGAGGAGTTTCCGGAACCGGCAAACAACAATCGCAATATTTCGGTATTTTGGGTGAACTTATATGGTTGTTTCCTTGAAAATGTAGGTTTATACTATAACTATATTGTAACGATTTGTCGGGATATTTCAAGATTTAATTAAGGAGAGATTACCATGACTTTAAGAGAAAACGTAAATGCAATTTTACATTATGAGAAATTTGATCATTTCCCCGTAGTTTCCTTCGGTTACTGGAAGGAAACCCTGGAGAGATGGGCACAGGAAGGTCACATTACCTGGGAAGAGGCTGAGGGCTATGCAAAGCGGGGAGATAATTCCGATGCGGACAAGTCCGTAATGAAGAGACTGGGCTTTGACTTTAACTGGAACTCCTGCGTAGGCGGTTCCAACCTGCTGTTCCCTCATTTTGAAAAGGAAATTCTGGAAGTAAAGGCAGATGGCAGCCAGATCGTGAGAGATTCCAAGGGCCTGATCGTGCTGGAGAAGCCCGGCACCGTATCCATCCCTGCAGAGATTGGTACTACTCTGGTTGACAGGGAGTCTTGGGAGGAACATTATCTGCCCAAGCTGCAGTGGAATGAAAAGCGTGTGAACAGAGAGTTCTTCAAAAATCTGCCTGCACCTGAAGAAAGAGAGATTCCCATGGGTCTGCATCTGGGTTCCCTGATGGGCGATATCCGTGACCTGATGGGCGTTACCCAGTTGAGTTACATGTATGCAGATGACGAGGATCTGTATGCAGAGATCATTGACACCTGTGCAGATATGTCCTACAAGTGTGCAGAGGCAATTCTGGCTACCGGTGCAAAATTCGATTACGCTCATTTCTGGGAGGATATCTGCTTTAAGAACGGTCCTCTGGTAATCCCTTCCGTGTTCGAAGAATTCGTAGGTCCTCACTACAAGAAGATTACCGATCTGTGCAGAAGCTACGGTATTGATATCATTTCCCTGGACTGCGATGGCAAGATTGACAGCCTGATTCCTATCTGGCTGGAGAACGGCGTAAACACCATGTTCCCCATCGAGGTGGGTACCTGGGATGCCAACATTGCTCCCTGGAGAGAGAAGTACGGCAAAGAGCTGCGCGGCGTAGGCGGTATGAACAAGACCGTATTTGCAAGAGATTACAAGGCAGTGGACGAAGAAATCGAGCGCTTGAAGCGTCTGATCGCTCTGGGCGGTTACATTCCCTGCCCTGACCATCGTATTGCTCCTGATGCTAAGTTTGAAAATGTACAGTATTACTGTGAGAAGATGCAGAATCTGAAGTTTTAATTTTTAACTATTCATTTTGCGAATGTGTGCTCTGAATAGTTACAATAGAGCTATCATAGGAGGCTGTGTGGATATGGTTAAAGTGGATTTTGGCAGAGCAAAATGGATCTGGACTAAGGATAATCTTACTGCAGACCAAAAGATTGTAGTCCGGAAAAAGTTTGTGGCGGAGGAAGTACCTGCGTCTGCCAAAGCTTATATAGCCTGCGACACCAAATTCTGGCTTTGGATCAATGGGGAGCTTGTGGTATATGAGGGTGGTGTGTTCAGAGAAAGCCTGCCCGGCTGCGGTTATGCGGAGGAAGTGGAGCTGGCACCTTACCTGAAAAAGGGAGAAAATGTCATTGCAGCTTTTGTGTGGTTTTTCGGTAATGGCGGCCGCAACAATGTGAACAGCGGGGAAGCCGGATTTGTATTTTCCTGCGAAAGCTTGGGGCTGTATTCCGGAGAGGATTTCCTGGTGTGCGAGCATCCCGCTTATGTAAAGACGGGGGCGCCTCATCCTGCTTATCTGTACGGCGGTGACAATGTGGGCTTTGATGCCCGTCTTGATTTTGGAGATTTTACGGAGCCGGCATTTAATGATTCCTCCTTTGAACAGGCTACTGTCTATGAGAACTGGGTGTGGGGAGATAGTTTCCTTTCACCGCTGCCCCTTTTGTGGACTGCCGATGAGCAGGAATTGCCCTATGAAAAAACGACAGAGGGTGTGATCGGTACCCTTCCCTATGCTATGACATTGTCTGTCTGCTTTGAACTGGAGGCCGAAGGCGGCGAAGTGATCGATATCCGCACAGACCGATATACCATAAACGGAGGCCCCGGCGACGAACATCATCAGTATAACGGACACCGCATAGAATACACGGCGGCAGCAGGCTTGAACAGCTACAAATGTCCCATGTATCTTTACGGTGAGAAAGTGCTCATGACTTTCCCTGATACTGTAAAGCTGAAAAAACTTTTCTTTGTTGAGAGTGGTTACAATACAAAGCTGATTGGAAGCTTTAAGACAGATAATAAATTATTCAACCGCCTCATTGAGAAGTCTATCCGCACCCTGTATGTGTGTATGAGAAATAATTTCATGGATTGCCCCGACAGAGAAAGAGGCCAGTGGATCGGTGATGTGTCCGTGCAGGCCCCCCAGGTATTCTTTGTCTGTGACCCGGAGGGAGTAAAACTTCTGAAAAAGTCTATTATGGACTTTATACAGCTGCGAAAGGACGATGTGCTGGTAGGCAATGTGCCGGGACAGCATTTCAGTGAATTGCCCGGGCAGAGCCTGGTCGCCCTCAGTGATGTGGGACTTCTGGGAGAATATTACCGTTATACTTTGGATGAAGAAGTACTGCAGCTGGCCCTGGAACCTGCCGTGAATTATCTGAAGCTCTGGGACTTGGACGAGCGTGGACTTCTGGTGCCCAGAAAAGGCAATTGGTACTGGTTTGACCATCTCTGGAATGTGGATGCGGCAGTGCTGGAAAACTGTTCCTACGTGGCAGCCGCCAGGTTTGCCCTGAAGATGGCGGAGGTTACGGGACGGCACGAGTTTGATGATTTTCTGCAGAAGAGAGTGGAAAGCATCTGTGCGGGCATCGAAAAATATTTCTGGAAGGGCAAATATTACGCCTCCGGAGAGTTTGTGGATGACCGGGCTAATGCCTTGACAGTACTGGCGGGAGTATGCCCCCCTGAAAGATTCCCCAAGGTGCGTACTATTTTACTTTCGGTATTTAATGCCACCACTTACATGGAACGTTTTGTGCTGAAAGCCTTATGTGAGATGGGGTATATAGAGGATGCTTATCACAGAATGATGTCCAGGTATTACAATCTGGCCGTCAACGAGAATTCTACCCTGTGGGAGGATTTTTATATACTGGGCACAAGAAACCATGCCTGGAGCGGATGTCCGCTGGAGATCGCGTTCCGGTATTTCCTGGGGTTGAAGACGGAAGATGCCTTCAAGACCTACACCGTTGATCCGGTGCCGGGACTTTTTAAAGAGATTGCGTGTTCCTTTGTGGCAGGAGGAGAGAAGGTAGAGCTGCATCTGAGCTGATGTGCAAGCCGCCTGCCGCGTTTCCGCAGCCCGAAAGCGCATGCTTCCGCTGTGCGAAAGCGCTTGCCGCGTTTCCGCAGCCCGAAAGCGCATGCTTCCGCTGTGCGAAAGCGCTTGCCGCGTTTCTGCAGCCAGAAAACCGACGGCTGAGCGCTGTACGCAGGCTCCGCAAGCCGCCTGCTTCCGCTATGCGAAAGCGCCTGCCGCGTTTCCGCAGCCATCGAAAGCCGCCTGCTGCGCGCTTCGCGCTCCCGCAGTCGCCGCCGGGATTCGCATATCGTGCCGCTTACGCGTCACTTTTATACTCATCCCGTCTTGCCCGGCAAATGCCGCAACGCCTGTGCAAGCGAGCTTGCCCGGCGTTACGCCGCTTGCCGGGGCTTTCTTGGGAAATAGTTGTTGACATTTCGTTAATTCGGTACTATACTGAAAATACAATAAAGATGATTACTAGAAGAGTGGACGCGTGCCACTCTTCATTGTTTGTATGGCTATTCATTTGGCGAGATGCACACATGAGCAAAAGGAAAGCTTTACAGAAGCGGTTTTGCGAATGGGGGCTCTGAATAGTTGTTTAGGACTTATTTTTAGGAGGAATGGCATGTCCAAGAGGGAGACCTACGAAGCAAAGACAGAAGAAATTCTGCTCCCCATTGCCGAAAGATGCGGCGTGGAGATTTATGATGTGGAATATGTCAAGGAAGGCAGTGATTTTTACCTGCGCGCCTACATTGACAAAGAAGATGGCGTTAATATCAATGATTGTGAGGCGGTAAGCCGTGAACTTTCCGACGCTCTGGACAGAGAGGATTTTATCCCCGATGCCTATATCCTGGAGGTCAGCAGCCCGGGACTTGGCAGGACCTTAAAGAAGGACCGTCACTTGGAGAAGAGCATTGGTTTGGAAGTAGAGATCAAGCTCTTTAAGGCTATCGACAAGTGCAAGGAGTTTGCAGGTGTGCTGGAGAGCTTTGATGCAGAGACCATCACCATCAGTGAGGATGAAAAGCCCAGAACGTTTAACAGAAGCGAGATTGCGTTGATCAGACTGGCATTAGATTTTTAAGGAAAGCCCTGGCGTTTACGGAAGCTCGCAGTGCGGAGCAATCGGCTTTTATAAAGTGAAAAAATTGTTTTATTTGGGAATAGATACGTTAAGATAGTTAGGCTACAGGCCGGAATGGAGGAAATGATGAACAAGGAATTAATGGAAGCACTGGATATTTTGGAGAAGGAGAAAGAAATCAGCAAAGAGACGCTGTTTGAGGCAATCGAGAATTCTCTGATGACCGCCTGCAAGAATCACTTTGGCAAGGCTGACAACGTGAAGGTTGAAATCAACCGAGAGACCGGTGACTTCTTGGTATACGCAGAAAAGGAAGTAGTGCCCGAACCCATCGATGTAGAGGATGACTGTTTGCAGATCACTCTGGAGGAGGCACAGGAGATTTCCAAAAAGGCACAGGTTGGTGATATCCTGCACGTGGAGATCAAGTCCAAGGAGTTTGGCCGTATCGCTACCCAGAACGCAAAGAACGTGATCCTTCAAAAGATCCGCGAAGAAGAGAGAAGCGTGATCTACAATCAGTATTATGAGAAAGAAAAAGATGTTGTGACCGGTGTGGTTCAGCGCTATGTGGGCAAGAACATCAGCATCAACCTGGGTAAGGTGGATGCAATGCTCACCGAGAGCGAGCAGGTTAAGGGTGAGGTATTCCGTGCTACCGAGCGTATCAAGGTTTACGTTCTGGAAGTTAAGAACACTCCTAAGGGTCCCCGCGTAAACGTGAGCCGTACCCATCCGGAGCTGGTAAAGAGACTGTTTGAGTCTGAAGTGACTGAGATCAAAGACGGTACCGTTGAGATCAAGAGCATTGCCCGTGAGGCAGGCAGCCGTACCAAGATTGCAGTATGGAGCCACAACCCTAACGTAGATGCAGTAGGTGCCTGCGTGGGTATGAACGGTGCCAGAGTAAATGCCATTGTTGAGGAACTTCGCGGTGAGAAGATCGACATCGTGAACTGGGATGAGAACCCCGGTAACCTGATCCAGAACGCTCTGTCTCCTGCCAAGATCGTGGCTGTATTTGCTGATCCCGATGAGAAGACTGCAAAGGTAGTTGTTCCCGATTATCAGCTGTCCCTGGCGATTGGTAAGGAAGGTCAGAACGCAAGACTTGCGGCAAGACTTACCGGCTACAAGATCGATATCAAGTCTGAGACCCAGGCTAAGGATGCTCCCGGCTTCCGTTACGAGGACTATGTGGACGAGTACGAGGATGATTATGAGGACGGCGAGTACGAGGATGGTACTTACGAAGAGTAAGATAAGGAGTAAGTCGGATGGCAAAAAAAATTCCTTTAAGGCAGTGTGTTGGCTGCGGTGAAATGAAGGGAAAAAAGGACATGATGAGAGTCCTTAAGACAGATGACGGCATATGCCTCGACGCAACCGGCAAGAAGAACGGCAGAGGCGCATATGTTTGTAAGAATGGTGATTGTTTGAAGCTTGCCCGCAAGAATAAGGGGCTGGAGCGCTCCTTTAAAATGAGCATCCCCGTAGAAGTGTACGACACTTTGGAAAAGGAGTTTGAGGATCTTGACAAAGAATAAGATTTTATCCCTGTTGGGAATTGCCATGAGAGGGCGCAACCTGGTAAGCGGTGAATTTCAGACGGAAAACAGTGTGAAGAACGGTTCCGCCATGCTGGTGATCATTGCGGAGGATGCGTCAGCGAATACCAAAAAGTTATTTACTGATAAATGTTCTTTTTATGAAGTCCCGGTGTATCAATTCGGAACGAAAGCAGAATTGGGCCGGGCAATCGGAAAAGACTTGCGGTCTTCTCTGGGCGTGTGTGACGCAGGATTAGCAGACGCGATTATCAAACAATTGGAAGCTAGATAGATTTCCGGCCTGACAAAAATGCCGGATATGAGCCAGATAGAAAGCCAATGTGGCGGAAATGGAGGAAACATGGCGAAAATGAAAGTACATGAACTCGCTAAAGAATTAGATAAACAGAGCAAAGATATATTAACCTTTTTGCAGGAAAAGGGAATTGATGCGAAAGCCCCCCAGAGCACTCTGGAGGATGATGCCATTAATATGGTAAAGAAGGCTTTTGGCAAAGCCGGTAATGATGCGGCAGGTGCCGGTCAGAAGAAGGAAGCAGCTGCACCTCAGGAAGCAAAGGCTCCTGCAGCACAGGCTTCTGCAGAAGCGAAAGCATCTGAAGAAGAAGCTCCCAAGAAGAAAAAGAAAATTATTTTTGTGAGCAATCCCCAGAATTCCAAGATGCCCGGTCAGCGCTCCGGCGGTCAGGGTGGTCAGCAGCAAAGACCCCAGGGCGGCCAGCAGAGAAACCAGGGTGGTCAGGGAAGAACTCAGGGCGGTTACGGCAGCAATAATAACAATTATAATAACAGACAGCAGCAGGCTCAGGCCCCTGCGCGTCCGATTAAGCCTCTGACCCCTCCTTCGCCCACTCCCAGCGTGCAGATGGTGCCCAATAAGCCCCAGCCCGCTAAACGCCCTGCGGATGTGCAGCCCGCACCCCAGGTGCAGGAGCAGGCAGTAAAGCCTGTAGAGAATAAGCCTCAGGAGACTCCTGTGCAGGAAGTGCGCAAAGCAGAAGCACCTGTTCAGGAGACAAAAGTACAGGAGACCCGTGTGCAGGAGACCCGTCAGGAAAACCGCACCCAGGAGACTCGTGAGCACAAACCTCAGGAGAACAGAAATTATGAGAACCGCGGTCAGGACAATCGCAACCGCGAGCCTCGTCAGGGCGGCTACAATCAGGAGAACCGTGGCGGAGACAACCGTGGTCAGGACAATCGTAACCGCGATAATCGCCAGGGCGGCTATGGCCAGGGTAATCGTACTCAGGGCGGCCAGGGCGCAGGCAGAGGAGGTATGAACAATGGAAGACCTCAGGGAGAAAGACCCCAGGGCGACCGCCAGGGAGGATTTAACAGACCTGCCCGTCCTGATATGGCAGGCGGTGCGCAGGATAACCGCGGTGACCGCCGCAGTGCAGGTCCTAACGCGGGCGGTGAACGCAGCTTTGGCAATAAAGACCGCAGCGGAGCAGGCAATGACAGACAGGGAAATAGATTCGGTGATACTAAGCAGAGCAAAGGCTTTGTGGCAGAAGCTCCCGCAAAGGACCTGGAGAAGAAGCGTGAGGAAGACAAGAGACGTATCGGTCAGGAGAAGGATAAGCGCTCCAAGAAGGATCTGTTCTACGAAGAGGATGAAGTATTAAAGAACAAGCCCGGCAGATTCATCAAGCCTGAGAAGAAGAAAGAAGAAGTGGTGGAAGAGGTTATCAAGGTGATCACCATCCCTGAGACCATCACCATCAAGGAACTGGCTGACAAGATGAAGCTGCAGCCTGCAATGATCATCAAGAAGCTGTTCCTGCAGGGCAAGATCGTGACCGTGAACCAGGAGATTTCCTATGAGGATGCAGAGGCTATCGCAATGGAATACGAGATTCTCTGTGAGCAGGAAGTCAAGGTTGACGTGATCGAGGAACTGCTGAAGGAAGATGAAGAGAATGAAGCGGAACTGGAAGAGAGACCTCCCGTTATCTGCGTAATGGGTCATGTAGACCATGGTAAGACTTCCCTTCTGGATGCGATCCGTAAGACAAATGTAACAGACAGAGAAGCCGGCGGTATTACACAGCACATTGGTGCGTATACTGTTAAGGTGGGCGATCGCAAGATCACCTTCCTGGATACTCCCGGACATGAAGCATTTACCGCAATGCGTATGCGTGGTGCAAATTCCACCGATATTGCGATCCTGGTTGTTGCAGCAGACGACGGCGTAATGCCCCAGACTGTGGAAGCTATCAACCATGCCAAGGCGGCTGGCGTAGAAATCATTGTTGCCGTAAACAAGATCGACAAACCCTCTGCAAACATCGACCGCGTGAAGCAGGAGCTGACCGAGTATGAACTGGTTGCCGAGGATTGGGGCGGAAGCACCGTATTTGCGCCTGTGTCTGCAAAGACCGGTGAGGGTATCGAGGATCTGCTGGATATGATCCTGCTGTCCGCTGATATTCTGGAACTGAAGGCGAATCCCAAGAGACGTGCAAGAGGTCTGGTTATCGAGGCTGAGCTTGACAAGGGCCGCGGTCCCGTTGCAACCGTTCTGGTACAGAAGGGTACGCTCCGTGTAGGTGACTTCATCTCTGCAGGAGCTGCTCATGGCAAGGTAAGAGCGATGATCGATGACAAGGGCAGAAGAGTAAAAGAAGCTACTCCTTCCACTCCTGTTGAGATCCTGGGTCTTTCCGGTGTGCCCAGTGCAGGTGAAGTATTCATTGCTCATGACAGTGACAAATCTGCCAAGTCCTATGCTGAGACTTACATGGCTCAGAACAAGGAGAAGATGCTTGAGGAGACCAAGGGCAAGATGTCTCTGGATGATCTGTTCTCCCAGATTCAGGAGGGCAATCTGAAGGAGCTGAACCTGATCGTCAAGGCTGATGTTCAGGGTAGTGTAGAGGCGGTTAAGCAGTCCCTGCTGAAGCTTTCCAATGAGGAAGTTGTAGTAAAATGTATCCACGGCGGCGTAGGTGCTATCAATGAGTCCGACGTATCCCTGGCAAGTGCTTCCAACGCCATTATCATCGGTTTTAACGTGAAACCCGATGTGACTGCTAAGGCTACCGCAGAGCGCGAAGGCGTGGATGTGAGACTGTACAGTGTAATCTATCAGGCAATTGAGGATATCGAGGCTGCTATGAAGGGTATGCTGGATCCTGTATATGAGGAGAAGGTAATCGGTCACGCAGAGGTTCGTCAGATCTTCAAGGCATCTGCTATCGGTAACATTGCAGGTTCCTATGTGCTGGATGGTACCTTCCAGAGAGGCTGTAAAGTTCGTATTTCCCGTGAAGGCAAGCAGATCTTTGAAGGTCAGCTGGCTTCCCTGAAGCGCTTCAAGGATGACGTGAAGGAAGTTAAGGCGGGCTTCGAGTGCGGTCTTGTATTTGAGGGTTATGATCAGATGCAGGAGCTGGATATCGTAGAAGCTTATATTATGGTAGAAGTGCCTAGATAAGTAATTTATAGAGCGGTTTGATCGGCTATTGTTCTTCCTCAGACACGTTCTCGCTCGGATAAAAACGCAGCGGTACTAAGAGTGAAAAATATGCAACCTAAGGACCGACGTTTTTATACGGTCTTCGGGAGAATTGTAGCCGGTGTCAACCGAGAGTATAAATCACAATTTGGAGAATGATATGAGAAAACACAGCGTAAAAAATACCCGTGTAAACGGGGAGGTTCAGAAAGTCCTGGCGGAGATCATCCGCGGCGAGATCAAGGATCCGCGTATCAGTCCCTGGACCAGTGTGGTGGCTGTAGAAGTAGCACCGGACTTAAAGACCTGTAAAGCCTGGATCAGTGTGCTTGGCGACAGCGAAGCTGCTGCAGCAACCCTGCAGGGCTTAAAAAGTGCGGAAGGCTTTATCAGAAGACAGCTTGCGCGCACCCTTAATCTGCGCAATACACCGGTGATCACTTTCGTGCTGGATCAGTCCATCGAGTACGGCGTAAACATGTCCCACAAGATTGCTGAGGTCATGGCTAAGGACAGTGCAGCGGCAGATGAACCCGACGAGGATTTCGAGACGGACGAAGACTTTGATGACGAAGACTTTGATGATGAAGATTTTGACGGTGAAGACTTCGACGATGACGAAGAATAAAGTAAGAGATGATGAGACGACAAGGCCCCCCGCTACGAGGGGCTTTTCGTCCCTGTAATGCGCAATATATTGTCAGTATGACCCGATGGGGCGCTGACCGGGAGGAAAGGAGCTTGCACTGTTATGAAGCTTGATATATTAAAGGAATGTGCCGGAGCAAAGAAGATCGGTATCACAGGACATGTACGCCCTGACGGCGACTGTGTAGGTTCCTGTCTGGCTCTTTGCCGGTATCTGCAGAACAACCTGCCGGAGGCGGATGTGGAGGTTTTTCTGGAGCAGCCCTCTGATGATTTCAGGGAGATTAAGGGCTTTGAAAATATTGTGGTGCTGAAGCCGGTGAAACAAGGGATGGGTGTCAGGACTGATGCCTGCGCCGCGGATTCCGCAAAGACGGAGAATAGTATTGCAGAAAACAGCGGCAGCCATGATGTATTTTTTGTGCTGGACAGTATGCCAAATCGCACGGGAGCGGCGGAATGCTTTTACAATGCAGCAGACAAAAAGATCAATATTGATCACCATGTAAGTAACCCCGGCTGTGGTGATGTGAGTCTGGTGGAGCCTTTGGTGGGATCGTCCTGTGAAGTGCTTTATGGTCTGATGGACAAGGAAAAGCTGGACGCAGATATTGCACTGGCGCTCTATATCGGCATGATCCACGATACCGGTGTATTCCAGTATTCCAACACCACGCCTGAGACCTTGCGTGCGGCAGCGCACCTGATCGGTTTTGGCTTTGATTTCCCCAGATTGATCCAGGAGACTTTTTATCAGAAGACCTATCTGCAGACCCGGATCATGGGAAAAGTACTGACAGAGAGCAGACTTCTGTGCGGCGGCAGTTGTGTGGCCGGTATCGTGACAAAGGAGACTATGGAGGAAAACGGGGCAGTGCCCGGCGATCTGGAGGGCATTGTCAGCCAGCTTCGGAATATCAAAGGTGTACATTGTGCAGTCTTTATGTACGAACTGGACAATGCCGGGACGCAGGAGTTTAAGGTAAGCCTGCGCAGTGATGAACATGTAAATGTAGCAGAGATTGCATCCCGCTTTGGCGGCGGCGGACATGTGCGGGCTGCAGGCTGTACGGTGAAGGGTGATCCGGAGGCGGGCCTTGCGCAGGTGGTATCATGTATTGAGGAGCAGCTGGAACAGAATGCCTAAAGCATAAGAACGGAGAATTGAGATGATAAACGGTATCATTAATGTACATAAAGAGGCAGGTTTTACCTCCCATGATGTGGTAGCCAAACTCAGGGGAATCTGCGGACAGAAGAAGATCGGTCACACCGGAACTTTGGATCCTATGGCCACAGGCGTGCTGCCTGTCTGTCTGGGAAGCGGCACCAAAGTCTGTGACATGTTGACGGATAAGGACAAGGAATATGTGGCAGAACTTTTGCTGGGCTGCACCACAGATACCCAGGACGTGACCGGAGAAGTGCTGTCTGAGTGCGATGTGACAGCTTCTGAGGAGGCGGTGCGGGAAGCAGTCCTGAGCTTTGTGGGAGATTATGAACAGGTGCCTCCCATGTACTCGGCTTTGAAGGTAAACGGCAAAAAGCTTTATGAACTGGCCAGAGAGGGAAAAGAAGTAGAGCGAAAAGCCCGTCCGGTGCGTATTCTGGAGATTGAAATATTGGACATGCAGCTGCCTGTAGTGAAGCTGCGTGTGGCATGCTCCAAGGGCACATACATCCGCACACTCTGTGCGGATATCGGTGAAAAATTAGGCTGCGGCGGTACCATGAAGAGTCTGGTGCGCAGCAAAGTGTCGGAGTTTGTCCTTAAGGAGGCATTGACTCTGGGACAACTGCAGGCACTTAAAGATGAAGGCCGTCTGTTGGATGCTGTCATGCCTGTCGACCGTTGTTTTGCGGAGTTCCCTGCGCTCCATGTAAAGGAGCAGTGGCGTAAGCTTTTGGAGAACGGCAATTCCTTCTTTGCCAATCAGACCCTGGAAAATAAAACTTTTCCTGCAGGTGAATGGGTCAGAATTTACCGTGAAGATGAGAGCTTTGCAGGAATTTATGCATATGATGCCAGCAAAAAGTGGTACAGCCCTATAAAAATGTTCTTGTAAAATCCACAAATATAGGCTTTAATAATTTTAAGATAGTAGGACGGCGGCAATTTTTTAATGTCTTCGGATTCGACTAATGTAATAAAGAAAGAAAAGAGAGAAATAAAAGTTGAAGATTATTTCTAACACAACAGATTTTCAGTTGGAGCAGGGAACTGCCGTAGCCATCGGCAAGTTCGATGGTGTGCATATCGGACACCGCAGACTCCTGGAGGAAATTTTAGCCCGGAAGGAAAAAGGTCTTCTGGCCTGTGTCTTTACCTTTGATCCCCCGCCGGAAGTGCTGTTTGGTATTTCTGATGGGAAGTCCCTTTCAAGCCTGTCTGAAAAGCGCAGCCTGTTTGAAAAAATGGGAGTGGATGTGCTGGTGGAGTTTCCCATGAACAGAGAGACTGCAGGCATGGCACCGGAACGGTTTGTGACAGAAGTACTGCTGGGAAAACTGCATATGCAGTTTATTGCTGCGGGATGGGATTTGTCCTTTGGCAGCCGCGGAGCAGGCAATGTGGCTCTTTTGGAGCGCATGGCTGAAGAACATGATTTTGCGGTAAAGGTCATCGATAAGGTATTTCTGAAAGGCATAGAGGTCAGTTCTTCTTATATCAGAAGTCTGGTAAAAGAGGGAAATATGGAAGCAGTACAGGAGTGCCTGGGAACTCCGTTCTTTTTTAAGGGAGAAGTGGTGCACGGCAATCACATCGGCACAGGGATTGGTTTCCCCACGGTGAACCTTCTGCCGGCTGAGGACAAGCTGCTGCCTCCCAATGGCGTTTATTATTCCGGGACAATCGTGGACGGCAGAGAATACCCATCGATCACTAACATTGGCCGCAAGCCCACCGTGGGTGACAAAGAGCGGATGGGCGTAGAGACCTACATTTATGATTTTGACAGAGATATCTACGGCAAAGAGATAGAAGTGCGGCTGCTTGGCTTCAGGCGTCCGGAGAGGAAATTTGCAGGTCTTGAGCAGCTGCAGGCACAGCTGCGTGAGGACGTGGAGGCCGGAAAAGAATACGCAGGACGAAAGAAACAAAAGAACTGGGTCTGAATATTGGTGCTGTTGGAAGGATTGCCGGATACCGGCAGTCCTTTTTTGCAAAAAAATTGTGTAAACTGTTGACACATGCAAGGTACATCTGTATAATTGAGGTGATATTTAACAAATTTGTAACAAAGTTGTAATGAACGTAATCAAAGTGAACAGAATCAAATAGAAAGGTATAACCCATGCATCATAGAATCAAATTCTCCAAAACTGCAATTGTTTCTTTTGGCTTGGCAGCATGTCTCCTTCTGGAGCCAGTGACTGCATCTGCGGCCAGCATACTTCCCTGCGCGGGTGTTGCTTCCATTTTAGAGACCAGCCTGACGGAAGCGGATTATATTCAGATTGCAGAGGAGGCCAAAGGTGCGCTCTGGGGATACACCAATATCGGTATCTGTAACGTAGACGAGGGGAATCTGAATGTGCGTGCGGAAAGCTCAACCAGCGGCAAGCTGACAGGCAAGCTTCCCAAGGATGCAGCCTGCGAGATTATTGCAGAGGTAGACGGTTGGGTGCAGATCAAGTCCGGCGAAGTGGAAGGTTATGTAAAGAAGACCGACGATTCCACCGGTAAGGATTATCTGCTGACTGGCGTTGAGGCAAGACTGAAAGCGGCAGAGCTAGTACATACCGTAGCTGTGTCTGAGACTGATGGACTGTATGTCAGAGAAGAGCCGAATACTGATTGTGCAATTGTGACACAGGTTTTAAAAGGTGAAGAGTTGGAATATGTAGAGACTATCGACAGATGGATCGGCGTATCTATTGACGGTGAGGAAGCCTATGTGTCTGCACAATATGTAACAGTAAAAGAGACTCTCGACACTGCCATCACCATGACTGAGCTTCTCTATGGCGCAGGCGTTTCTGATATCCGTGTGGAAGTAGTAGAATATGCAAAGCAGTTCGTGGGCAATCCCTATGTATGGGGCGGCACCAGCCTGACCAAAGGCACCGACTGTTCCGGTTTTGTGCAGAGTGTATATAAGCATTTCGGTATCAAGCTGAGCCGTACCTCCAGAAGTCAGGTAAATGACGGTACAAGAATCAGTATGTCAGAGCTGCAGCCCGGCGACCTGGTATTCTATACCAACGGCAGCGGCACGATCAACCACGTAGCTCTTTATATCGGCGGCAGCAAGGTGGTTCACGCCAGCAGCCCCAAGTCCGGTATCAAGATCAGTAAGTACAATTACCGTACCCCTTACAAGGCAGTGAGCGTACTTTACGATTGATGAAAAGTATATAATATGAAATAAAAGGCTCTGTAATCTTAGCATGAGATAGCAGAGTCTTTTTGTGGGATATAATTGGACATAAAAAACAACACCTGTAAAAATAAAAAAACAGTTTACATTTTGAGGTATCTGTGGTACACTTCAAAAGTATGGTTTTTTAATATAGCCGATGCTCGGATACGGGACACTCCGACCCGGTCTTAGTGTCAGGCGGTTTCAATTCAAGGAGGAAAACAAAATGATTTCTAAGGAAAAGAAAACAGCAATCATGAACGAGTATGCCAGAACTGCTGGTGATACCGGTTCACCTGAGGTTCAGGTAGCAGTTTTAACTGCAAGAATTCAGGAGTTAACTGAGCACTTAAAGACTAACCCCAAGGATCATCATTCCCGTCGCGGTATGCTGAAGATGGTTGGTCAGAGACGTGGTCTGCTTGACTATCTGAAGAACAAGGATATCGAGAGATATCGTGCTTTGATCGAGAAGCTTGGTTTAAGAAAATAATGAAAAACGAGGAAGCGGAGCATGGCCGATTTTGTATCGGTTCTCCGCTTTCCGCGCGAATAAAAGGCAGGAGAAAAATCCTTTTAGACGTGTATTTCATGACATCGGGCAGTCCGCAAAGCGGAATGCCCGATGTAATCCAGGCTTGCAACCAGAACAGAGGTCATTCCCGAGACCGCTGAAAAGAATATGTGCAGGATGCCCGCATACTTAGGGCGCAGATGTTTTTTTCAGTAGTTTCGGTATCCTCTGTTCACAATCACTTTAAAGAAGATGTCCGCGGCAAGCGGCATCCAACGTAATGATCGCATATTGCGATAGTAAGGAGGAACTATGTACCAGAGTTTTAAGATGGACCTGGCCGGCCGTCAGCTGGTTGTTGACGTAAACCGTGTAGGTAAGCAGGCAAACGGTTGTGCATTCATGCACTATGGTGATACCACTGTACTTTGTACTGCAACTGCTTCCGAGAAGCCTCGTGAGGGTATTGATTTCTTCCCTCTGAGCGTAGAGTATGAAGAGAAATTATATGCTGTAGGTAAGATTCCCGGCGGCTTCAATAAGAGAGAAGGTAAGGCAAGCGAGAACGCTATCCTGACCAGCCGTGTAATCGACAGACCTATGCGTCCTTTATTCCCCAAGGACTACAGAAACGATGTAACCCTGAACAACATGGTAATGAGCGTTGATCCCGAGTGCCGTCCCGAGTTGGTGGCTATGATCGGATCCGCAATCGCTACCTGCATTTCCGATATTCCCTTCGATGGCCCTTGCGCTATGACTCAGGTAGGCCTGATCGACGGCGAACTGATCATCAACCCCAACCAGGAGCAGTGGAAGGTGGGCGATCTGGCCCTGACCGTTGCTTCTACCAAGGAGAAGGTTATTATGATCGAAGCAGGTGCTAACGAAGTGCCTGAGGAGAAGATGCTCGAGGCTATTTACATGGCTCACGACATCAACCAGACCATCATCGCTTTCATCGAGGAGATCGTTGCTGCTGTTGGTAAGCAGAAGCACGAGTACACCAGCTGTGCTATCCCCGCTGAGATGTTCGAGGAGATGAAGAAAATTGTAACTCCCGAAGAAATGGAAGTTGCAGTATTTACCGATGACAAGCAGACCCGTGAAGGCAACATTCGTGAGATCACCGCTAAGCTGGAAGAGGCTTTTGCTGAGAACGAAGAGTGGCTGGCTATCCTGGGAGAGGCTGTATATCAGTACGAGAAGAAGACTGTTCGTAAGATGATCTTAAAGGATCACAAGCGTCCCGACGGCCGTGCAATCGACCAGATCCGTCCTCTGTCCGCAGAGATCGACCTGATCCCCCGTGTTCACGGTTCCGCTATGTTTACCCGCGGACAGACCCAGATCTGTAACGTATGTACCCTGGCTCCTCTTTCCGAGCAGCAGAAGATTGACGGTCTGGATGAGAACGAAGTAAGCAAGAGATATATGCACCACTACAACTTCCCTTCCTACTCCGTAGGTGAGACCAAGCCCTCCCGCGGACCCGGAAGACGTGAGATCGGTCACGGCGCTTTGGCTGAGAGAGCCCTGATGGCAGTACTGCCTACCGAGGAAGAGTTCCCTTACGCAATCCGTACCGTATCCGAGACCTTTGAGTCCAACGGTTCCACTTCCATGGCTTCCACCTGTGCTTCCTGTATGTCCCTGATGGCAGCAGGTGTACCTATCAAGGCTATGGTAGCAGGTATTTCCTGCGGTCTGGTAACCGGCGATGCTGACGAGGATTTCGTGCTGCTTACCGATATCCAGGGCCTGGAAGACTTCTTCGGCGACATGGACTTCAAGGTAACCGGTACCACCAAGGGTATCACCGCTATCCAGATGGATATCAAGATCCACGGTCTGACCAGACCTATCGTTGAGGGCGCTATCGCAAGATGCCGTGAGGCAAGAATCTTCATCATGGACAACTGCATGAAGAAGGCTATCGCAGCTCCCAGAGCAGAGGTTGGCGAGTACGCTCCCAAGATCATCTCCATCCAGATCGATCCCGAAAAGATCGGTGAGGTAGTTGGTCAGCGCGGTAAGACCATCAACGAGATCATCGCACGCACCGGCGTGAAGATCGACATCACCGATGATGGCAACGTATCCGTATGCGGTACCGATAAGGTAATGATGGACAAGGCGGTAGAGATGATCAAGATCATCACCACTGAGTTCGAAGAAGGCCAGATCTTCAGAGGTAAGGTTGTAAGCATCAAGGAGTTCGGTGCATTCATTGAGTTTGCTCCCGGCAAGGAAGGTATGGTTCATATCTCCAAGATCGCTAAGGAGAGAATCAACCACGTAGAAGACGTTCTGACCCTGGGCGACATGGTAACCGTTGTTTGCCTTGGCAAGGACAAGATGGGCAGAATCAGCTTCTCCATGAAGGATGTTGCTCAGGTATAAGATTTGCAATGCGTAGCAATATAGATAAAACATCGCTGAAACGGTGTGGCCCATGGGGTCACACCGTTTTTTTGTATCAGTTTATTTGGAAGAAATAAATCCGATGCAATCAATATGACGAAATAGGGGCGCTTATCTGGTCGAAAACGATGGATAAAGGGTGATTTTTATAGGATCATTGTAATTCTGCAAGCGGGATAGTGCATGTTGACACAAAAATAGGATATGTGCTAAAATGAGACTCAACACAAGGAGAAGGAGGGCCCAATGGCACGAAGGCGCGTAAACACAACAAAGCTTGAAATTATACAGACAGCGACCAGAATGTTTTTGGAAAAAGGCTATTCGGCTACCCCGGTCAAGGCAATTGCAGATAGGTTGGAGATGAGTACAGGTCATTTGACATTCTATTTTCCGACAAAGGAGCATTTGCTGGCGGAGCTGACGGGGATGTTCTGTGATTTTCAGTGGACGGCAATGAAACAGTATGCCAAGGAAGGTCAAAGTTTGTTGCTGGCGATTTGTTTGGAGCTAACTTCTGTGGCGGCAATCTGTGAGGAAAATAAGATTGCGAAAGATTTATACCTTTCCGCCTATACTCATCCCATGACGCTGGAGATTATTCGTCGGAACGATGCTCAGAAGGCCCAAATGGTCTTTGGAGAATACTGTCCTGACTGGACAGAGGAGCATTTTGCTGTGACGGAAGCCTTGGTTTCCGGCATTGAATATGCTACATTGATGACTACCGGGGACCCCGTGTCCTTTGACATGAGGATCACGGGGGCGCTAAACAATATTATGTTGCTTTTCCAGGTGCCGGAAGATATTCGCAGAAAAATGATACAAAACGTCCTTGCCATGGATTATACGGCTATTGGATATGCGGTCCTGCAGAAATTCATTGTATATATTGAGGAAACTACCGGGCATGCATTCGAAGAACTGCTCGGCAGAAAATAAATTTTGTAAGGAGAGAGAATGAATATGATTATTGAAAAAAAAATAGAAGGTAAGAACCTGACTATTGCTCTGTCAGGTCGTTTGGATACCACTACCGCACCCAAGTTGGAAGCGGAGCTGAAGCAGATTATTTCCGGGGTGGAAGAGCTGATTCTGGACTTTGCCGGACTGGAGTATCTGTCTTCTGCCGGCCTTCGTGTGCTGCTGTCCGCGCAGAAGGTTATGAACCGCCAGGGCAGTATGATAGTAAAGAATGTGAACGAGACCATTACTGAGATTTTTGATATTACCGGATTTGTGGATATTCTGACTATTCAATAAAAGTTTTGGGGAAGAAGGTTTTTTTATGAATACGGGTAAAAAGAAAATATCCCGTTCGTTTCAAAAGTGGCTGTCGTTTTTGGTGATTATTGCGTTTTTAGCTACCACATCATTTCTGTGGCTGTTTCAGACAAAACTTGCACAGGATAACACCATTCAACTGCTGGAACTGAATATTTCTGATGTGCGGAATGATATTAAGGACGCTTCTGACGAAAACCTGTTGGAACTGACGGCACAGATTGCCGGGAATCTAAACGAAGCAGAGGAAATTACATCAGAGTATCTTTCTGAATTAAGTCGTCTGTATGATGTGACGGAAATCAATTGTGTAAATGCAGAAGGAATCATTGTTGCCAGTACATATCGGGATTTTCTGAATTATGATATGTCCGGCGGAAAACAGTCTGCGGAGTTTATGGTGTTGTTGAACGGAGAATCGGAGTATGTTCAAAGTTACCAGCCTGTTTCCTATGATGCGTCCATCTCTCGGAAATATGCCGGTGTTGTTCTAGAAAACGGAGGTTTTGTTCAGGTGGGCTATGGCTTTGAGCGCTTCCAGAGAGATATTGGAAAGTTTGTGGTGGGAGTGACTCGGAATCGTCATGTAGGGGAAGGTGGCTGCCTCATCATTGCAGATGAAAAATGGAATATTGTCAGCGATCGGAACGGAAATGAAGGGAAAACACTGGGTGTGACCGGCATTCGGATCGATATGGAAACCGTTGTACCGGGACAGATTTTTATTGCGGATGTGTACGGAGAAAGCAGCTATTGCATGTATAAAATGCAGGAGGGTTATACCATCGTGGCAGTCCTGCCGCAGGGCGAGGCAGCACTGTCTCGAAATGTAGCAGTATGTGTGACCACAGCTATGCAGATTGTGATTTTTGTCACACTGTTTATTATGATTTTTGTTTTGGTGAAAAAATTGGTTGTAGACAATATCCTGAAAATCAATGATTCTCTTTCGGCCATCACTGAGGGGCATTTGGACACAGTGGTGGATGTTCGATCCCATGAGGAGTTTGCTGCCCTGTCTGACGATATCAATTCCACTGTGGATGCATTGAAACGCTACATATCTGATGCTGAAGCCAGAATAGATGCCGAATTGGCTTTTGCCAAGGCAATCCAACATTCTGCCATCCCCACTATGTTTCCGCCTTATCCCAACCGGAAAGAGTTTGAGGTTTGGGCATGTATGCATACCGCCAAAGAGGTGGGTGGTGATTTCTATGATTTCTATTTTGTGGATGAAAACACTCTGGCTATCCTAATTGCGGATGTGTCCGGCAAAGGAATCCCTGCTGCCCTGTTTATGATGCAGGCTAAAACTCTTCTGAAAAGCTATGCCGAGTCCGGCATGGATGTGGCTGATGTCATGACTCAGGCAAACAACAAACTCTGCGAGGGTAATGCTGCAGGAATGTTTGTTACGGTTTGGATGGGGTATTTGAATACCGGAACCGGCGAGGTAACCTATGCCAATGCAGGACACAATCCGCCTCTGATTCGCCATTCAGATGGAAGCGTTACCTACATCAAGTCCCGCCCGGGATTGGTACTGGCAGGTATGGAGGGTATCTGCTATCGCTCAAATACGGTTCGGTTGAAGCCGGGTGACCTGCTCTACCTCTATACGGATGGCGTTACAGAGGCTGTCAATATGGGTAATGACTTGTACGGTGAAAAACGTTTGTTGGCAGCTTTGGAGTGTAATGCTGATGCAGATGTCCGCATGGTCTGTGAGAGTGTAAAGGCAGATGTGGATGCCTTTGCAGGAGAGGCGCTTCAGTTTGATGACATCACTATGCTGGCTCTGCGATACACACCATTTGCGGAGGAAAAAGAATGAAAGAACTTACCATTGCAGCTACAGTAGATAATATCGAGACTGTAACATCGTTTGTGAACGAGCAGCTGGAAGCGTTGGATTGTCCCATGAAGGCGCAGATGCAGATTAATATTGCCATCGACGAGTTGTTTGGCAATATCGCCCATTATGCCTATAACCCCGATGTAGGGAGTGCTACGGTTCAAGTAGAGGTGGCGGAGGAGCCCCTTGCAGTGGTCATTACCTTTATCGATGGTGGTGTGCCTTATGATCCCCTGTCTTCTATTGAACCAGATATTACTTTATCTGCCGAGGAACGAAATATGGGCGGATTGGGAATCTACATGGTGAAAAAGTCCATGGATGAAATCGTCTATGAATATAAGGATGGAAAGAATATTCTGTCTATCAAAAAGAAATTGTGAAACTCGAATGAGGAGTGCATACCATGAATGAACAAATATTCCGAAAAAAGAGCATTGATCGGGTATCTTCCCCGGAACAACTGGACGCTTATATCCGAGTGGCCAATCCAGGTGTCTGGATGGTGATGATTGCCATTGTGTTGCTGTTGACAGGAGCCTGTGTCTGGGGTGTTCTGGGACATCTGGATACTACTGTGTCTGCTGCAGCAGTCAGTGAAAATAGTGCAGTGATCATATATGTGAAAGAAGCAGAAGCCCCTTTTGTTCGGGAAGGAATGCCTGTGCGTATCGGGGATATAGATGGAACTGTGACAAATATCGCTGCTGCCCCTGTAGTAGTAGACGGCACCTTTTCTGACTATACTCTCCATGTGGGAAATTTTCAGGCGGGAGAGTGGGTGTATGTCCTTCAAACGGATGTTCAACTTCCCCAGGGTGTTTATAACGCTCAAATTGTAGTAGAAAGTGTGGCCCCCCTGTCCTTTGTGGTGAATTGAGGTGACGGCAATGAAAAAAACAACAAGACTCATTCCGAATCCCGTAGCAAAAGGCGTAGCAAATGTCCCGGTGGTCATGCAGATAGAGGCAGTGGAATGCGGTGCAGCCTCTCTCGCTATGATCCTGGCATACTATGGCAAATGGATTCCTTTGGAACAGGTTCGGTCAGACTGCGGGGTGTCCAGGGACGGTTCTAATGCCAAAAATATTTTGCGGGCGGCCAGAAGCTATGGCCTGACTGCCAAAGGCTACCGTTTCGAACCGGAAGAATTGAAAACCTATGGAAAATTCCCCTGTATCATCCACTGGAATTTTAACCATTTTGTGGTACTAAATGGCTTCAAAGGCAATAAGGCAGTGTTGAATGATCCGGCTAAAGGAACCTACACCGTCCCCATGGAAACCTTTGACAAGGCATTTACCGGCATATGTCTGACATTTGAACCGGAGGAAGGTTTTGAACCCTGCGGAAAGCCCAGAAGCATTCTGGCCTTTGCCAAGGAGAAGCTGAAGGGCGCGGGGACTGCGGTTGCTTTTACCGTAATCACGACAGTGATTGCCGCCCTCCTTGGCGTTATTAGTCCTGCCTTTTCCCGGATTTTTCTGGATCGGCTGCTTACGGGAATGAATCCTGACTGGGCAGCTCCTTTCTTGTGGGCTTTGTCAGCTCTGGCAGTAATCCAGATCATACTGGCCTTTATCAGAGCGATTTTCGCTTCCCGGATCCATGCTAAAATCGAAGCAGTCGGCAGCACAACCTTTTTGTGGAAGGTACTGCGTCTGCCCATGGAATTTTTTTCCCAACGGATGGCGGGAGATATCCAACTCCGAATGGCAGCTAACGCTTCTGTTGCCGAAAAGCTGGTGAATACCTTGTCACCTCTGGTGATTCAGGCATGCATGATGGTGTTTTATCTGGTGGTGATGCTTCGTTACAGCTTAGTGCTGACTTTAGTGGGTGTTTCCTCTATTGTGATCAACCTGCTCATGTCCCGGATCATCTCCCAAAAGCGGGTTAACCTAACCCGCGTACAGATGCGGGATGCCGGTAAGCTGGCAAGTACCACTGTGGCAGGCATTGAGATGATCGAGACCATCAAGGCCAGCGGCGCAGAAAACGGTTTTTTTGAAAAATGGGCAGGCTATCAGGCCAGCGTTAATGCCCAGAAGGTGAAATTCGCATGGATGAATCGATATCTGGGCTTGGTTCCCCAGATAGTTTCTGCTATGGCAGATACAGCAGTGTTGATTCTGGGCGTTTGGCTGGTAATGGACGGACAGTTCACCATTGGTATGGTCATGGCATTCCAGGGATTTTTGAGTTCCTTTACGGCTCCTGCCACCCAGCTGATCAGTGCGGGGCAGACCATGCAGGAAATGCGCACGGACTTGGAGCGCATCGAAGATGTCATGCGTTATCCTACAGATCCTGCCTGTGAGCATGACAGTCTGGATAAGAATGCGGAATATGACAAGCTCTCCGGTGCGGTGGAAATGAAAAACGTAACCTTCGGCTATTCCCGGCTGGCAGAGCCGTTGATAAAGGATTTTAACCTGACGTTACAGCAAGGAAGCCGTGTGGCTTTTGTGGGTACCTCCGGCTGTGGAAAGTCTACCCTTGCCAAGCTGATCTCCGGACTGTATCAGCCCTGGAGCGGCGAGATATTATTTGATGGAAAACCTCAAAGTGCTATTGACCGCAGTGTGTTTACTGGTTCTCTGGCGGTGGTGGATCAAGATATCATTTTGTTTGAGGATACCATTGCCAACAACATTAAGATGTGGGACAGTTCCATTGAAGATTTTGAGATGATCATGGCTGCCCGGGATGCCCAGCTTCATGAAGATATCATGCAGAGGGACGGTGGCTACAATTATAAACTCACCGAAGGCGGTAAGGATTTGTCCGGCGGTCAGCGGCAGAGGATGGAGATTGCCCGTGTGCTGGCCCAGGATCCTACCATTATTATTTTGGATGAAGCTACTTCTGCTTTGGATGCCAAGACAGAGTACGATGTGGTGAAGTCTATCAAGGACAGGGGTATTACATGTATTGTGGTGGCGCATCGTTTGTCCACTATCCGGGACTGTGACGAGATCATCGTCATGGATCAGGGCCGAGTGGTGGAGCGGGGCACTCATGAGGAATTGTATGCTCTGGGTGGGTTCTATACTCAGCTTGTTACCAGCGATTAAGGAGGTGATGTCATGGGCTGGTTTGATGAACAGATCAAGCAAAGAAAACGCAGCGACGATGCTGTTTTTGAAGAAGCCTTTCTTGGCATCGCCGATGCGGTGCTGGGGTCAAAAATGTCCGCTAGCCTTTCCAATGACGAGGCCAAGGCGGAGGATGCTATCGGCAAAATATTGAAATATTATCATGTAAAATGCCGGGAGATTCCTGCTTCTGTCAAGGGGCTGAACGATCAGCTGGAGTTTCTGCTGCGGCCTTACGGCATCATGCGCCGCCGGGTGGCGCTGGAAAAAGGGTGGTATAAAGATGCTATCGGAGCCATGCTGACCACCCGGAAGGACGATGGGACAGTTGTAGCCCTGATTCCCAAAGGATTTCACGGATATGTGTTTTTTGACAGTAAGTCAGGAAAATGGGTGAAGATTTCTTCAAAGAATGAAAATCTGTTTGAAGACGAGGGAATCTGCTTCTATAACCCCTTTCCTCTGCAAAAGCTCACGATGGCTTCCCTGATGCGTTATATCCTGGATGCCTTATCTCCGGCGGACCTGGTACTGGTGGTGCTGGCTGCTTTGGCGGTATCGGTGGTAGGTCTGCTGATACCGAAGCTGAACAATCTGATCTTCGGCACGATAGTAAATAGTGGTAATTTACGGCTGCTGGTAGGAAGTGCAGTCTTTCTGATCAGCGTCAGTATCAGTCGTCTGCTGTTTACCGCAGTGAAAGAATTGGTAATCGAACAGGTCAACACGAAGATCGAATTGTCCGTTCGGGCGGCAGCAATGATGCGGATATTGTCCCTGCCTGCGGATTTTTTTAAAAAGTACAGTGCCGGTGATCTTGCCAGCAGGACGGGGTATCTGCAATCCCTGTGCGGCATGCTGGTTTCTGCAGTGATGAACGCAGGGCTTACTTCTCTGTTTTCGTTGATATACATATCCCAGGTTTTTGTATATGCGCCGGATTTGGTTGTTCCCGCCCTGACAGTGACATTATTTTCCCTTTTGTTCACGCTGGCTACCACCTTCTTCCAGATGCGCGTCAGCAAAGAACAGATGGAGATTTCTTCCAAAGAAAACGGCATGAGCTATGCCCTGATCACCGGCATACAGAAGATACGTCTGGCCGGTGCTGAGAAGCGGGTCTTTGCCCGGTGGTCAAAGCTTTTTGCCCAAAAGCTGGCTCTAACCCATAATCCACCTTTGTTTCTGCGGGCAAACGGGGCTTTTGCTGCAATTATCTCTTTGACGGGTACCATCGCGATGTACTATTTCGCTCTGAAAAGCGGTGTAGGTGTGGCAGATTACTATGCCTTTATCACAGCTTACGGCATGGTCAGCGGCGCATTTGCTTCTTTGGCAGGCGTTGCGGTCACTATGGCCCGATTGAAACCCATTCTGGAGATGGCAAAGCCTATTCTGGAGGCAGTCCCGGAAGTTTCCGAGGGAAAGGTGGTCATTGAACGGCTGTCAGGCGGTATCGAACTGAACAATGTATCCTTCCGCTACAGTGAGAATATGCCTCTGGTTATTGACGATCTTTCTCTGAAGATCCGTCCGGGCCAGTATGTGGCTATCGTGGGCGCCACCGGCTGCGGTAAGTCCACCTTGATGCGGCTGTTGCTGGGCTTTGAAAAGCCCCAGAAGGGTGCAGTATATTATGACGGCAAGGACTTAAATGCCATCGACTTGAAATCACTGCGCCGAAAGATCGGCGTGGTGATGCAGGATGGTAAGCTGTTCCAGGGGGATATTTTTTCTAATATCACTATTTCAGCACCCTGGCTGACATCGGAGAAGGCCTGGGAGGCGGCAGAGATGGCAGGCATCGCCGAGGATATCCGGCGGATGCCTATGGGAATGCACACGCTCATTTCCGAGGGCAGTGGCGGGATCTCCGGTGGTCAGCGGCAGCGGCTGATGATCGCCCGGGCCATCGCTCCGAAGCCGAAGATTCTGATGTTCGATGAAGCCACCTCCGCGCTGGACAATATGACCCAGAAAACAGTGTCCGATTCTCTGGATAAGCTGAAATGCACCCGTATTGTTATCGCCCACAGGTTGTCCACCATCCGCCACTGCGATCGGATCCTCTACCTGGAAAAGGGTAAGATCCTGGAGGACGGCACCTATGAGCAGCTGATTGCCCGGGGTGGAAAATTTGCGGAGCTTGTGGAACGGCAGCGGCTGGATGTATAAAAATTTGTAAAAACTTATATGTAAAAGAATATACCTTTTCTGATTTTCAGCGTATAAATAAGCAAAGAAACAAAAGGAGGGGATCCTATGGAAAAGAAATTATCTCAGGAACTGGAGGACGAGACCTTGATGGCTGTCACCGGCGGAACTGACGAAGAGACGAGCATCAGCAATTCTGCTGACGGCGAAGTGAAAGTAAACCAGCTTTCTGTCGGAGATAATATTCTGATCAGCAAATACAGCGGCACAGAGGTGAAGAACGGGAGTCTGTAAGATCCAGTCCTGCAACACGCTGAGGTTTTGGGAAAACATTTTGATAAACAGGAAAATATACCCTGCAGAACTCGGGCGTGGTAAAAAACGAAAGGAGATATCAGTATGAAGAATAAGGAATCGGAAATCCAGGAAATGAAGGAGTCCATCCCGGTAAAGCTGGAGGATGAGGTGCTGGATGCAGTCAGCGGAGGATTGAAGATCGTCGTGGTCAAATCTCCCCAATTACCCGAAAGGGACAGCACGGAAACCCATTGAGAAGAATGAATCGTTTTTTCAAACAGGAAGAGAGCGGAAGTGTCCAGCATATTAGAAAAAGAGGAAAATAATATGAAAAACAAAACAACGGAAAAGAGTCAGGTACAGCCAGTAGAACTGAGAGATGATATACTGGATACTGTGTCCGGCGGAACATCGAGTCCTAAAACAATTGCAGAGGCAAATGAATTGGACGACGATATCATTAAAGATGAGATAATGCTGATTATCCCAATTGTCTGAATCCCAGGCGGTTGAATTGGATATCCACATACGAAAAATGTGGAGAGGCACCATAGGGAGAAACAAAATTACGGAGGAAAACCAACATGGATAGCAAGGATCGGAGATTCTGCTGGCCGCGACAACGGCGGATGCAAATGTGAAGCCGACCACAAATGACGTGGCAGAAGAATTATTGGCCTTGGCAACAAAAGCTTCTGCAGTGTAGTATAGTCCAGCCTGTAGAAAAAGTAAAGAGTGCCTATGACAAATATAATAGTAGGAGGATAACAACATGGAAAATAAGGAACTTAAAAAGAATATTCCCCTAGAACTGAACGACGAGGATCTGGATAACGTGTCCGGCGGCATGACGTTTCCGGATGAGGTAATAGATTCCGGATTGATATCCATAGATGAGAATGTCATTGTGATTGACAATCACATTATCTGATTCTTACAGTGGTAAAGACAAGTGTGATTATTATGGAAAAGAAATTGAAACGACTCTTTGATTATCAGAAATTTGAAAATAATCCCCGACTGGAGGCCATGCTCTCCGAAGCGGAAGGACGATATGAGGGCGGTCTCTCAGATGAAGACATGGAATTGGTCAGCGCGGCGGGTGATCCGGTTCGTATTCTGCCGATAATTATTATGGATCAGGAGAACAATCAATGACTGCCGCGGGAGAAGAGATTTATCTGGAATATGCGGATAAGGTGTCTTCTTATGTACGGGGGAAAATAAGGAATCCATACGAGGCGGAGGATGTAGTTTTCTCCGTCTTTCTGAAGGTGTATTAGTAGTTGGATACCTTCGAACCTGCGAAAGACTCCTTGTCTACCTGAATTTATACCATCACCGGCAATACCGTAACGGATTATTTCCGTCAGCGGCGGCACCATGTAGAGTATATGGATGCCGAGTCGTATGAACCGGCTGTGCCGAAGGAGAATGGGGAGAAACGGCTGAATCAGTTGGCGGATGCCCTGATGGGCATGGCCTACATAAACGCAAAGGTGATCCATAAGAATGCGCTGAATAGGTTGCAGGCTTTCTTGACATGCAACTGACAAAATGCATCGGATTGTGGAATTTACGCATGCTTTGATTTGATGTAATCCCTGGGCGTCATGCCCATATTCTCCAAAAAAACTCTGTTAAATGTCCGGATAGAAGAAAATCCGGAAGAAAACGCCACATCAGTAATACTCACGTCCTTCTTTAATAACTCGCAGGCATGCTCTGTCCGCAGACTATTGACAAAGTCTGTGAAACCGATGTTCATCCGTTCCTTGAAAATGTGGGAAATATAATATTTGCTCAGGTGAAGCTCTTTGGAAACGCTGTCCAGGGTGAGATTTTCCGTGTATTTTTCCGAGCAGTAGTTCATCAGATTCTTGATGCTGTCGTGGTCTGCGGATACGGGGACCAGGTCCATATGAGGGATCAGTTCTCCCAATAACGCCAATAAATGTCCTTTGGCGCAGATTCGATCGTAAGGAGAGTCGGAAGCATTTTTCTCAGTGATCACTGACAGACGCTTAGCCATATCGGTGGGAAGCTGGGAACGTTTGATGATGGGGCATGTGGGCCTTTTGTTTTGGAAATCTTCTTTCAGATCCCGGAACATATCGGGCGAAAAAATGACCATATAACCATTCACCGGGCTTTGGTCATAATAAAAATGGATCTGGTTGGGAAAGGACAAAAAAAGATCTCCTTCTTCCAGCAGAAACTCCTGATTGTCCAATGTGGTGATGCTGGAGCCTGCCGAAGCGTAAATCATCTCCAGATGAGGATGGATATGGGGAAGGGGGCTTAACCCCTGGGTAGGGCTGGCTGTAAAAGCAGAGCTTCTTTTTTCCACCTGATATCTCATAGAAACCTCCCAAGACCGCAATATTTGGCTAAAATTTCTGCGGTTATGACTAGAATTATAATGGATATGAGATAAAATGTAAATATAAAGATATATAATAGGTAAGCTACGGGACTGAGTTGAAATACTCTTAAGAAATCCCGCATAATCCAAATGCAAAAATCTAAATGTAAAAAGTAAAATGAAAAGAAAGGCGGTATCAGTAAAATGAAAGACAAAATCGCGTTACAGGTTTACTCTGTAAGAGATGATCTGCAGGCTGATTTCTTCGGCACCCTGAAGAAGGTAAAGGAGATGGGCTATGCAGGTGTTGAGTTTGCAGGTCTCTATGGCAATGATCCCGTAGAAATCAAGAAGTTCTGTGAAGAGATCGGTCTTGTGCCTCTTTCCGCACATGTTCCTTTCGCATCTTTCCAGGAGGATCTGGAGGGCACCATCGAGTGCTACAAGAAGCTGGGTGTTCAGTACATTGCGATCCCTTATCTGACCGAAGAGTACAGACCCGGACAGGAAGGCTTCAACGAAGTGATCAGAATGGCTAAGCTGATCGGCGAGGCTGCAGGCAAGGCAGGCATGGTACTGCAGTATCATAATCATGACTTCGAGTTCGATAAAATTGACGGCAAGTATGCTCTGGACATCTTATATGAAGAGGTTGGTCCCGAACTTCTGCAGACTCAGCTGGATACCTGCTGGGTAAATGTTGGCGGCGAGAATCCTGCTGATTACATCAGAAAGTACGCAGGCAGAACTCCTACCGTTCATCTTAAGGATTTCGTAGGCAGTAAGTCTGACAATATGTACGCTCTGATCGGTATCGATGAGGACGAAGAGAAGGATGCAAAGGGCAAGTTTGAGCTCAGACCTGTGGGTAAGGGTGTTCAGAATTTCCCTGCAATCGTTGAGGCAGCTAAGGAAGGCGGCGCTCAGTGGTTCATCGTTGAACAGGACAATCCCAGCCTTGGCCTGACCGCTCTGGAGTGCGCAGAAGTAAGCGTAAATTACGTAAAGACTATTCTGTAATTAGCAAATTGGTGAACGTAGCCTGTCAGGGGCAGTGAGAAGGAGATACCCTGATGCGGATTACATAAAAAGAAAGAGAGGATGATTTAAAATGGCAAGCATTTTAGACAGATTTAAAGAGAACACTGTAGAAACAGTGATTGACACATCCAAGAAGGTTCGTGTTGGTATCATCGGTACCGGTTGGATCGCAGATGCACATATCGTTAGTTACAAGAACATGCCCGACGTTGAAATCGTTGCAGGCGCAGACCTGGTAGAGGGCAAGGCTGCTGCTTTCTTTGAGAAGCACGGTATCGAGGCAAAGTGCTACGGAAGCCACAAGGAAATGCTGGATGATGAGTCCCTGCAGCTTGACGCTGTAAGCGTATGTACTTACAACAGAACCCACGCTGAGTGTGCTATCTACGCACTGCAGAAGGGCGTACATGTAATGCTGGAGAAGCCCATGTGCGTAACCATTGAAGAAGCTGTTGAGATCATGAAGGCTGAGAAGGAGAGCGGCAAGGTTCTGTCCATCGGTTTCCAGCCCAGACTTGATGAGAACATGAAGATGATCAAAAGAATCGTTGATTCCGGCGTTCTGGGTAAGATCTACTACATCCAGACCGGCGGCGGCAGAAGACGCGGTATCCCTACTCCTTTCGGTACCACTTTCATTGAGAACGAGACCGCAGGTATCGGTGCTCTCGGTGATATCGGATGCTACTCCCTGGATATGGTGCTGAACGCAATCGGCTATCCCAAGCCTCTGACCGTATCCGGTTACAAGTCCGCATTCTTCGGCACCCGTCCTGATTACAGCAACTATGTAGCAACTGGACATCCCGAGTATGCAGAGAAGTTCGCAGTAGATGATTTCGCAGCAGCTTTCGTTCGTCTGGAAGGCGACATTATTCTGGACTTCCGTATTGCATGGGCTATGAATATGGATACCCCCGGCGATACTATTATCCTTGGTACCGAAGGTGGTTTAAGAATCCCTTCCACCGAGTGCTGGAACGGCACCGTTGGCGGTGCTATGAAGCTGTATCATGAAGTATGCGGCCAGCAGACTGAGACCGAGATTCCTATTATCCCTGCTAAGGGCGACCTGTTTGACTTAAAGATCCGTTCCTTCCTGGATGCAGTAAAGAACGGTACTCCCGCTCCCGTTCCTTCTTCTCAGATCATTTACAACCAGGCTATTATCGATGGTATTGCAAAGTCTGCTGAGATCGGACGCGAGATCGAGGTTGTGATCCCTGAGATCTAATCGGAATCTGACAGAAAATAATTTGACAGTACAGTAAAATAAAGTGACAGAATTGGAAAGGGCAATAAAATGAGAATTGCAGTAATCGGATACGGCGGCATGGGCGGCTGGCACTGCGAAAGAATTGCGCAGATCGAAGGATTAGAGCTTGCCGGTATTTATGATATTCTTGAAGAACGAAGAAATGCAGCTGAGGCAAAAGGCATTCATGCGTATGCATCCCTGGAAGATCTTCTGGCAGATGAGACAGTGGAGCTGGTGACGGTAGCAATCCCTAACCAGCTGCACAAGCCCGTTTGTATTCAGGCTATGGAAGCCGGCAAAAATGTGGTTTGTGAGAAGCCTGTCTGCCTAGATCATGAAGAACTTCAGGATATGATCGACGTTGCCAAGGCAAACAATGTGCTCTTCACCGTTCACCAGAACCGCAGATGGGATGAGGATTATCTGGTAGTTAAAAAACTTTTTGAAGAGAATACTTTGGGCAAGATTTTCCGCATTGAATCCCGTGTACACGGTTCCAGAGGTATCCCCGGGGACTGGAGAAACCGGAAGGAGTGTGGCGGCGGAATGGTGCTTGACTGGGGCGTACATCTCTTAGACCAGATTATGCAGATGATCCCCAAGAAGGTAGTGTCCATCTATTCCACTCTGTCCTTCGTGACCAACGAGGGATGTGATGACGGCTTTACAGTGACCATTCAATTCGAGGATGAACTCACTGTTGTAGTAGAGGTTGGTACCAGCAACTTTATCAACATGCCCAGATGGTATGTGCTTGGTGAGAATGGTTCCGCAGTGATCGAGGATTGGAATATCAACGGTAAGATTGTAATGGTTTCCGATTGGGAAAAGAGAGACGCAGTTCCTGTTGTGACTGCAGCAGGACTGACCAAGACCATGGCTCCCAGAACCAATGAGACCATCAAGGAATATCCTCTCCCCAGAGTAGATACTACTATCAATGACTACTATTACAACGTGATGGCTGCCATCAGAGGCGAAGAGGAGCAGCTGATCAAGCACGACGAAGTAATGCGCGTTATGAAATTGATGGAAGCTCTGTTTGAGTCTGCTGAGCAGAATAAGGTTATTACCGATTTTGAAGAGCGCTGTAAATAAGTCATTGTCTCTTGTCTGAAATTGCTTTGTTGAAAAGAAAGGAATATAAATTATGGAACTTTCAGTAATGTCTCCCGTTCTCAATCAGATGGGACTGGAGGAATCTCTTGCATATTTAAGCAGCCTCGGCGTTGACAGCATGGAGATCGGCGCAGGCGGATATCCCGGCAAGGCACACCTTGACCCTAAGGAATATCTGGCTAATCCCGGGAAGGCTGAGGAGTTAAAGGCTCTTTTAAAGAAGTACAATATGAAGCTGTCCGCAGTGGCTTGCCACGGTAACCCCGTGCATCCCACCAAGGAGATTGCAGCAAAATTCCACGAGGAGTTTGTGGACGCTTGTAAGGTAGCAGTAATGCTGGACGTAGATACCATTATCACTTTCTCCGGCTGCCCCGGCGACTGCGAGAATTCTGTGAATCCCAACTGGGTAACCTGTGCTTGGCCCCCTGAGTATTTGGATATTCTGGATTATCAGTGGAACGAAGTTCTGATCCCTTATTGGAAAGAGACCACCAAGCTGGCTGCTGAGATCGGTATCAAGAAGATTGCATTTGAGATGCATCCCGGCTTCTGCGTATACAATCCTTCCACACTGTTAAAGATCCGCGAAGCAGTAGGCGATATGATCGGTGCTAACTTCGATCCCAGCCACCTGTTCTGGCAAGGCATTGATCCTTGCGAGGCGATCAAGATGCTGAAGGGCGCTATCTACCACTTCCACGCAAAGGATACCAAGATCGACGAAGCTAACGCAAGCAAGATCGGTGTTCTGGATACCCAGAGCTACGGCGATATCCTGAACAGATCCTGGGTATTCCGTACCGTTGGTTACGGTCATTCCCAGGAAGTTTGGAACAACATCATCAGCACCCTGAAAGCTGTTGGCTACGACGGAGCTATCAGCATCGAGCATGAGGATGGTCTTATGTCTCCCAAGGAGGGTCTGGAAAAGGCTATCGCACTGTTGAAGCAGGCAATCATTTTTGAAAATGCCGGCGAGATGTGGTGGGCATAAGTTTCGTCATTAAGTTTAGCTATAAACGATACAATAAGCGCTTCCGGTTTTCTGGAGGCGCTTTTTGCGTTATGCAGTTCAGCCATACCAATGCCCGCTCCGGGAAGTATGCGGACATCCTTCCCATTCCCGTGCATGGTATGACTGAATTGTAATAAATTTTATACTTATTTAATTGCACTTTCGTACAAATAGGGTCATAATGGTTACATGAACTTTCGTAGGAGGGACAAACAATATTATGAGAGAAAAATTGCAGCGTTTTATGATGGGAAGATACGGAAATGACGGTTTGAACCGCTTTTTGATGATCGTGGCACTGGTGTGCCTGGTGATATCCCTTTTTGGACCTTCTTTCTTTTATATGCTGGGTCTGATCATTATGGGTTATGCTTATTTCCGCATGTTTTCCAGACAGACATATAAGCGCGCGTTGGAAAATCAGAAGTTTTATCAGTGGGAGATGAAGGTAAAGAGTGCCTGGAACCGCAAGAAGAAAGAATTTGCCCAGCGCAAGGATTACCGCATCTACAAGTGCCCCAATTGTAAGCAGAAGATAAGAGTGCCCAAGGGCAGGGGCAAGATTGCTATTGTCTGCAGAAAGTGTGGCACAGAGTTTGTAAGGAAGAGCTGAAACATTAGCTGTTTGTATGGTAGAAAGTGCGTAAAGCAGGAAACGACAGAAAGGACACCATATGTTTGGATATATCATTATCAATAAAGATGAAATGAAATTCAAAGAATTTGATATATATCATTCTTATTATTGCGGCTTGTGCCAGGTGCTGAAAGATAGATACGGAATTGCGGGCCAGATTTCCTTAAGTTATGATATGACCTTCATATTGATGTTGCTGACGGAATTATATGAGCCTGAAACCACTGTGAAAGAGTGTCGCTGTGTGGCTCATCCTTTTGAAAAACATTTAACCAGAAGCAATTTACTTACAGAGTATATTGCAGATATGAATGTTTTATTTACTTCTTATAAATGTCAGGATGACTGGGCGGATGAAAAAAAGTTTCTGAAATTGCTCTATGGTAGGATTTTGGATGGAAAAAGTAAAAAATGGAAAGAACTTTATCGACAAAAGGTTGACAAAATCAATCTCCTGATGCACAATTTTTCTGAGGCTGAAAAGTATGGGGAGATGGACATTGACACCATGGCGGGAAAATTCGGCGAGATTATGGCCCAGATTGTTGTCTGCAGAGAGGACGAATGGAGTGATAGTCTGCGGCGCTTTGGTTTTTTTCTGGGAAAATTCATCTATCTGCTTGATGCCTATGAAGATGTGGAGGAGGATATTCGTAGGGGTACCTACAATCCACTGAAAAATCTCTATACAGATCCGGATTTTGAGGAGCATTGCAGGACGATTTTGACAATGATGATGTCAGAGTGCTGCAAAGAGTTTGAAAAACTTCCAATTGTGAATAATGTTGGTATTTTGCGCAATATTTTGTATTCCGGTGTCTGGTGTAAGTATGAAGTTGTTAGAAATGAACGTCTGCGTCGGCAGGAGGCTGGCGAGTAACAGCGTCAAAACACAAGAAGGTATAAGGTAGATTAAGATGACACGTGATCCATATAGTGTGCTTGGTATCAATAGGGGAGCAACGGAAGAGGAAATCAAAAAAGCATATAAAGCGCTGAGCCGTAAATATCATCCGGATGCCAACGTGAATAATCCTAATAGGGATCAGGCTGAAGAACAGTTCAAGGAGATTCAGGCTGCTTATCAGCAGATTATGAAAGAGAGGACTGAAGGATACGGTTACAATCAGTCCGGAGGTTACGGCAGTTCCTACACAGGGAATACAACTTCTTCGGGTGGACAGAACAGCGGAAGTGGTTATGGTAATTTTTACGATGACTTTTTCGGAGGTTTTGGTTTTGGAGGTTTCGGCCAGGGCCAGGGTACCGGCTACGAAGAGGAACCGAAGCTGCGCGCCGCAGGCAACTACGTACGAAACGGTTATTATAAAGAAGCTCGTACGACCTTGGACGGAATGGGTGAGCATGAAAGAAATGCCAGATGGTATTATTATAGTGCCTTGGCTAATGCCGGTGTGGGCAACAACGTGGCAGCATTGGAACATGCTAAGCGAGCTGCTTCTCTGGAACCTAATAATCTGGAATATCAGAATCTTGTTAACAGGTTTGAAAGTGGTGGTTCCTGGTACACACAGCGCCAGGCTGCGTATGGATACCCCAACTCGGGCAACAGTAACCTTTGTGTGAAGCTGTGCATAGCAAATATGTTCTGCAATCTTTGCTGCGGTGGCGGCGGAATGTGCTGCGGAAGATACTAAACGGCAGATTGGGCTTGTTATGGAGGAGGTCTCCGAAAATTTTTGGCTCATAAGACCGCTTGAAAACGGTTAAACATTAAAAAAAATTAAAACTTGTCACGGCGCGGTCTTAGAGGGTTACTTCTGGTACCGCGCCGAAGTATTTGGGAATAAGTTGCGACATTGGAAAAAGCAAGCATTTGAGTGATGATTCAACATAAGTAATTGCCGCCGACGGGGAAAAGTGGTAAAATAAGTGAGCAGGCGAGCACAGAATGCCTGCATTCGATAGTTTGACAAAAAATTATGAGAAGGGATGGTTACAAAAATGGAATACGGTAAGTACATTGATTATATTTTAGAGCAGACCAAGGCGGTGCTGGATATTGACAGCCCTACCGGCTACACCAAGGATGCGGTTGAGTATCTTTGCGGCGTGTACCGCGAACTGGGTTATGAGCCTGTTATTACGAAGAAAGGTGGTCTGTTGGTAGATTTAGGTCCCGCAGATGGTGAAGATCCGATTCTGGTGGAGGCGCATCTGGATACGCTGGGTGCTATGGTAGCGGAAGTAAAGGGTAACGGCAGACTGCGTCTGACGCCCCTTGGCGGCATGAACCCCAACAACGCAGAGGCAGAGAACTGCCGTGTGATCACCAGAAGCGGCAAAAGATATGAGGGTACCTTCCAGCTGGCAGATGCTTCCGTGCATGTAAATGGTTCCTACAATGATACCAAGCGCGGCTACGACAAGATGGAAGTAGTGCTGGATGAGGCAGTTTCCAATAAGGATGATGTTGCAAACCTGGGTATTATGGTGGGTGATATCGTAGCGTTTGAACCCAGAACCAGAATCACCGAGAGCGGTTACATCAAGAGCCGTTTTCTGGATGATAAGCTCAGCGTAGGTATTTTGTTAGGTTATGCAAAGTGGCTGAAGGATGAAAATGTGCGTCCTTCCCGCAAGGTCTATCACCACATGTCCGTATATGAGGAAGTTGGTCATGGTGCCAGCGGCACAGTGCCTGCAGATGTAAATGAAATCCTCAGCGTAGACATGGGCTGTGTAGGCGACGGTCTGGCATGTACAGAAAAGCAGGTGTCCATTTGTGCCAAGGACAGCAGAGGACCTTACAATTATGATGTGGTAGGAGCGCTGATCGAGGCTGCCAAGAAGGCGAAAGCTGATTTCGCAGTGGATGTATATCCCTTCTACGGTTCTGACGCTGATGCAGCGCTGGTGGCAGGCCATGATGTTAAGCACGGTCTGATCGGTGCCGGTGTATATGCTTCCCACGGTTATGAGCGCAGCCACGTGGACGGTGTGAAGCATACTTTTGAACTGCTGAAGGCATATTTGGCATAAAGGAATATTAGCGAGGCGGATTTGCCGGCAAGGCGGACGGCACTGCATGAGATGTGGTACAAAGGAGAAAAGTGAATGGGAAAGGCTGATTTGAGAGCAGAAAAGATTGATGTAACCTTGGACAATTCTATTGATATCACAACCAGCGCGTATGCCGCAAAAGCCATGGCATTGTTCAAGGAAGGCTATAACTGCTCCCAGGCAGTGTGCCTTGCCTTTGCGGATCAATATTCTGAAAAATATTCTATAGAAGAAAGCGTGATTCTGAAGCTTAGTTCCTCCTTTGGCGGCGGAATGGGAAGACTGCGGGAGGTTTGCGGTGCTGTCACCGGAATGTTCATGGTGGCCGGCATTTTGTACGGTTATGATGAGCCCGATGCAGATGGACGGAAGGCAGAGCATTACGCCCGCATTCAGAAACTAGCCCAGGATTTTGAAGATCAGTCCGGTTCTATCATTTGCAGGGATCTGCTGGGACTGACGCAAAAGAGAGATGAGCCTACTCCTGAAAAGCGCACGGAAAACTACTACCGGAAGCGTCCCTGCGTGGAAAAAGTAGGGCTGGCGGCCGCAATTATGGAGCAGTATATCAAGCAAAACGATTCCTTGTAAAAAACAATTAGACCGACCTGGGAGCATATTATTAACCCAGGTCGGTTCTCCTTTGTTCTGCTGCAAATGTTTTCCGCCAAAAGGGTAGGAAAAGATGCATGTTGAAAAGTGGCCTCAGTAACTGAACATGAAATCAGTCTTTACCAGGCAAGAAATTATAGTATGCAAGAGAGACGGGCGAAAACGACAAGGGAGTGAAAGGTGGAAGTATGGCAGAAAAGATAGTGGAAAAGATGACCTTGGAAGAAAAAATTGCCCTGGGAAGCGGCAAGGATTTCTGGCACACAAAAGCCATGAAGGATTACGGGATCCCTTCCTTGATGGTGGCAGACGGTCCTCACGGCCTGCGCAAGCAGGAGGACACGGCAGATATGCTGGGTTTGAATCAGTCAGTGCCTGCCACAAGTTTTCCTACAGCCGTAACTTCCGCCTGCAGCTGGGACAGGGAATTGTTAAAGCTGGAAGGTGAGGCGATTGCCAAAGAGGCCCTGGCGAACGGTGTGGGTGTAGTGCTGGGACCGGGAGCTAATATCAAGCGTAATCCCCGCTGCGGCAGAAACTTTGAATATTTTTCGGAGGATCCCTGTCTCACAGGCGAGCTTGCGGCGGCGTTTATTCAGGGCGCAGAGAGCACGGGAGCCGGCACCAGTTTGAAGCATTTTGCTTTTAATAATCAGGAGTACAAGCGGTTTTCCTCGGATAGTATTGTAGATGAGCGTGCGATGCGGGAAATTTACCTTGCCGGCTTTGAGACGGCGGTAAAGAAAGGCCGCCCTGCCACGGTGATGTGTGCCTACAACAAAATAAATGGAGAGCATTGTTCAGACAGTAGGAAACTACTGACGGACATTCTGCGAAAGGACTGGGGATTTGACGGTATGGTGGTCACGGACTGGGGTGCCATGAATGACCGTATCAAAGGCTATGAGGCAGGCTGTGACCTGAATATGCCCGGTGGTTCGGCCTATATGGAAAAGGAAGTTGTTGCTGCCGTGCGGGAGGGCAGGCTGGATGAAAGTCTGGTAGACAGATCTGCGCAGAGGATTTTAAAAGTGGCGGAGCGTGGTGTGAAGGCTGTTTCCAAAGCGGAAGCGGCAGACATGGAGCGCCACTATAATCTGGCAAAGGAAATTGCATCGGAAAGTGCTGTTCTTTTAAAAAATGAGGACGCGATACTGCCGTTGACTGCGTCGGACAATGTGGTGTTCGTGGGACATATGGCAAAGGAAGTACGCTATCAGGGAGCCGGCAGCAGCCATATCAATCCCTGGCGTTTGACTTCCGTGACAGAGGCGTGCCCCGAAGTACCTTATGTACAGGGGTGCTGCCCGGACGGAAGTACCACGGAAGCATTGTTGTCCGAAGTACGCAAAGTCAGTGCAAAAGCCGGTAAGGTGGTGGTGTTTGCAGGGCTGACTCCCAAATACGAATCCGAGGGCTTTGACAGAGACAACATGCAGATGCCGGAAGGCCATGTTAAGATGATCCGGGCTGCGGCAGAAGCAAATGAAAATGTAGTCGTGGCGTTGATGTGCGGAAGCGTGGTGGAGCTGCCCTGGCTGGACAGCGTAAAAGGGCTTTTGTACATGGGACTTCCGGGAGAGGCAGCCGGTGTGGCTATCAAGGAACTGTTATATGGAATCGTTTGTCCCTCCGGAAAGCTTGCGGAAAGCTGGCCTGTCAGGAAAGAAGACTGCATTTGTGATTCCTATTACGGCAGCCCCCATAAGGATGCCCAGTATCGTGAATCGGTGTATGTAGGCTATCGGTATTATACCAGTGCAAAAAAGGCAGTAAGATTCCCCTTCGGTTATGGGCTTTCCTATACTGAGTTTGCTTATTCGGATCTGCAGGTGGAGGGTAATCGGGTAAGCTGCAGCGTTACCAATATCGGCAATGTGGCGGGCAAAGAGATCGTACAGCTGTACATAGAGCAGACTGATGCCGAGATTTACCGCCCTGTACGTGAACTGAAAGATTTTGCGAAGGTGGCCCTGGAACCTGGCGAGAGCAGGAGAGTTACCTTTACGCTGAACGACCGATGCTTTGCAATCTGGGATGATGGCTGGAAAGTTCCGGAAGGTACCTATCGCATTTGCATTGGAAGGAATTGCGAAGAGATGGTACTTACTGCATGCATGGAAAAAGAAGGACTGAAGAAGGATGCCTTCAGTTATGTTCAGCAGGTGGCCCCCAAATGGTATCGTGAACTCTCCGGCATTCCGGCCCAAGAAGATCTGGAAGCATTGCTTTGCAGAAAAATTGAGGAAAAAACCCTTGAAAAAGGGAAGTTTACAATGGAAAATACGGTCATGGAGATGAAGGATCATTCCCTAATTATGAAGATCCTGTACAAGGCATTAGAGTTGGTAATGGCAAAACGTTTTGGCGGAAAGGTGGATTATGACAACCCGGAGTTTCGCATGATGATGTGTATGGCGGCGGATTCTTCCCTTGCAGGAATGAAGATCAATGGCGGCATGAATAATCATGTGTTGGAGGGAATGCTTCAAATAGCAAACGGCCATTTCTTTAAGGGAATATGGCGGATGATAAGATAAGAACTCCCGGTTATTGCGAAAGCAGTAGCCGGGAGTTTTTTTGCAGGATCCACATGGTTGATTGAAAAACTAAATGCAAGACAATATATGGGTAAAATATAAACGTTTCTAAAATCGGCCAAATAGGGGCTTAAAAAAGCATGTCATGATATGAAAAGTAGGGAAAATCCCCTGCTTTTTTATGTTTTCAAGCATGGCAAACAAGCAGCGGTCAAAAAAATTGTAAAAGTAAATGAGACCCCTACTTCAGACAAAATATGGCGTAGCTGTCTGATTTATTCGGATTTATTTTTTACGTTTTAATAACTTAGGTTTTAAGCAAACTTCATCCGCTGGAATCGGAAAAAGTGCGAGGGTTTTTAAAAGTTTTTGATGCTCCTCTTTCTGCATCAAATCAAAAGGTGTCTGATTCTCAAACAGTTCCCTGACAACACTGTTTACATGGCAGGTTATAAGGTGAATGTCCGTATCTTCTAACAAACGAAAACTGGTTCCTTTTGGTAAGATCTGTCGAATAAGAACATGATTCTTTTCAACTCGTCCTTTCTGCCATGAAGCCTGTGGATCGCAATAAAATACACGTGTCCTGCGTGCGCCGTTTTCGGTGAATTCAAGGTGGTGAGAACCTTTGAACTCAACTCCGTTATCGGTAAGGATGACAGGGAAGATCTTACGAAAGGTTTCAATTCCTAACAGCATAGTTAACTTGTCGAATACCGCCAGAACACTTTTCTGTGTACCATCAGGAAGTAGAAAGATAAGCATAAAGTTTGTATCTCTTAAAATCATGGTAAGGAGTACTTTATGGCTGCCTCGTGCACCTTTTACTGTATCCATTTCCCAAATTGGAAGCTTTGGATTTTGCTCCATAAATGACGTGAAATCCGTATAGGAGCGTCCTTTCCGGTATTGATAATCCATTTTCATAACAACGTCATGGGGATGACGTTGACGATATCGAACTTTTTTCGGAAGATCAATATTTCTGACCTGAAAAGCATTCATGTCAATGTAGTTGTAGATAGTTTTTTCTGAAAGGCCGATTTCATCTGCATGTGAAGCAAAAATGTGATTGATAGACTGGCCCTTTGCAATCAACGGTGTCAGAATATCGTTCAGCTCCATAAGGTGCTCTGGACTGGTGCGAATTCCTTTTCTGGTACTACTGAGCTGTTTGACACATTCAGCATGAGCTCTGTGGGCAGTATAATACGCATGATTTCTTTGGCATGTTTTTTCTTTCGGGCAACAGGTACATACATAGGGTGGTTTATCAAGTAACGGGCAATGCAAAGAAATGTAGTCGTGGCAGAAATCATGGCACGAGTATTCCGTACAAGTTTTACAGCGACTAAAACAGGAGTATTTAGTTTCCGTGCTGCAAAGATTACGTCTCAAGCAAGTCCGATAGTGGACACAATCATTGGAGGTATATCGCACACCATTTACGAAACACCGATGATTTTTAACTTCTCGAGAGATTGTTGTAGCAGAGCGATTTAAACATCGGGCAATATATGCAAAAGACATGTCTTGAGCGATATGCTTCTCGATGATGGCTCTGTCAGTTAAGGTTAAATGTTTACTCATAGGGTCTGTTCCTTTCCAATCAGACAGCTAAGAGTATTATCCAGTGGAATTAAAGTTTTTCAATCTTTTTGAAGAGAAGTGTGATATAATAATTAACAGACAAATTTGAATTTGACGAGGTGTAAAGTATGAATGAACAAGTACAAATCTACATCGAAAAATATCCTGCGGCAGTTGTTGAAATGTTCAAAACATTACGCCAGTCGATATATGACAGTACTGATGTTGACTTGGTAGAAACA
>SVFF01000012.1 GCA_015057005.1 Lachnospiraceae bacterium
TGTTATACTTGCCATGCGAGAACCAACTCCTTTTGTATTTTTTGTTGTGGTGACTTAAGTATAACAAAGAGATGGGTTCTCGCACTTTTTATTTATTCAGTTGTAACACATGTATTGTAATCCTACAGGAAGCAGGGTGGTTTTGCCCGGGATTGATTGCAATGGCCGCGGTTTTGTGATAAAATTAAATTTAATGCATAGATACTTATGCGATGTTTGTTTTTTAAACAGAAAGATAAAATCTGCAGAAAGGTTTGGTTAAAAATATGCTTCATACATTAATTTCAGAGAGCGGCAATTCCCTGCTTGCTCTGGGAGGAATCCTGTTTGCATTTCTGGCTACGGTATTTGCTACCGCGAAGCTGAGTGATTATCTGCCTAAGGACGCCGGAAGAGAATTTGCCCACGACGGCAAATTGTCCGCAGGAAAGCCCAGAGGAGCCGGTATTATCTTCGTGCTGGCCTTTGTGGCAGCCACCCTTTTGTTTGTTCCCCTGGACGCTGAGGTGATCATTTACTTAGTGCTGATCGTGATCTCCATGCTCACCGGTTTCCTGGATGACGCTTCCAAGATTCCCTGGGGAGAATACAAGAAAGGATTTCTGGATCTGTGCGTGGCGGCTCTGGTGGCCTTCACCTTCCTGAAATTCAATTCCAACACCATCGTGCTGCCGCTCTTTGATCTGCAGCTGACCATTCATCCGGTGCTGTTCGCAGTGCTGATCGTGATCCTGGTGTGGGCTTCCGTGAACGTGACCAACTGTACCGATGGCGTGGATGGCCTCTCAGGCACCCTGACCATCATTACCATTATGACCATCTACATGATCGACCGGATCATGGGTGTTTCAGAGCAGTTTTCTTACATGATCCTGCTGTTTGCAGTCTGCATTCTGGGATATCTGTGGTACAATGCCACTCCCAGCAAGCTGATGATGGGCGACGCAGGCTCCAGAGCCATGGGTCTGTTTATCAGTATCGCAATCCTGAAGACCGGCAGCCCTCTGCTTTACATCCCCGCAGCGCTGGTGTTGATCCTGGACGGTGGCTTAGGCCTGTTGAAAGTATTTTTACTTAGATTTTTAAAGATCCGCATTTTGAAAAATGTACGTACCCCCCTCCACGACCAGGTGCGCAAGGTCTGGGGCTGGTCCAACACACAGACCGTATTCCGCTTCGCCATCATCCAGATCATTGTGGCAGCGGCGGTGATTTACGGCATTCAGTAGAATTCGCCTCTGTTTGTGGAAATATTCCGCTTAGTCTGTACAGATGTTCCACTCGGACACGCTTGCGCTCCGTGAAAGACGTAACGGTACTAAGCTCGATGGCGAATTTATTCGCCATGACCTCGCTAAGTGCCGACGTCTTTCAAGGGTCTTTCGTTGGAACATCTGTACAGACTGCGCTGGACATTGACATAAGAAGGCGAAATAAGCAGAAAGCAAGGATGGAAAAATATGCATGACAAATTAACACCCAGCGACATCAGGAAGATGGAAGAGGAAATTGAGTACCGCAAGCTTACGGTCCGTCCTCAGGCGCTGGAGGATGTGAAGGAAGCCCGGTCCCATGGGGATCTGAGCGAAAATTTTGAATATTACGCGGCCAAAAAGTACAAGAACCAGAACGAGAGCCGCATCCGATATCTGGAGAGAATGATCAAGACAGCCCAGGTGATCTCTGAGGATTCTGCGGAGGACGAGGTTGGCATCAACAATACCGTCACGGTAGAGTTCGTGGACGACGGCGCTGTGGAGACTTTCAAGATCGTGACTACAGTCCGGGGCAATTCCCTGGAAGGTTTGATCAGCAACGAATCCCCTCTGGGAAAAGCACTGCTTGGCAAAAAGCAGGGGGATATCGCCCACGTGCAGATCAATGCAGCTGCCGGGTATGATGTGCGGGTGCTGGAACTTATAAAGACTGTGGACGACGGCACGGATAAACTGCGGAGTTTCTAAAGAAAGGAAATGCTGTGTGCAGCAGCGGCAGCTACAACAAAAAGGATCGGCTGGCATACAGAAGGAAGAAAGGCAAGGACATTACATGAAAAAATATCTTTTATTCGATTTGGACGGAACGCTGACAGACCCCAAGGTGGGCATTACTACCTGTGTACAGTATGCGCTTAAGTCTTTTGGCATTGAGGAGCCTGATCTGGACAAGCTGGAACCCTTTATCGGTCCGCCCTTAAAGGACAGTTTCATGGAGTTTTACGGCATGGATGACACCCGGGCCCAGGCTGCGGTGGACAAATACAGAGAGCGTTTCAGCGACAAGGGCCTTTTTGAAAATGAAATGTATGAGGGCATTCCCCAGCTGCTTTCCAAAGCAAAAGAGAGAGGTTACGTGTTGGCGGTAGCTTCCAGTAAGCCCACAGTATTTGTAGAGACTATTTTGAATCATTTCGGCATCCGGCAGTTCTTTGATGTAGTAGTGGGAAGTGAACTGGACGGCACCCGCGTCAACAAGGACGAAGTGCTCAGGACAACCCTGATCGAACTGTCCCAGGATCAGCCCCTGCAGCTGGATGAGGTATATATGATCGGTGACCGCAAGTTTGACGTGGAAGGGGCACAGAAAATCGGCGTGGAGTGCGTAGGCGTTACTTACGGTTACGGTTCGGCAGAGGAATTGCGTGGAGCCGGTGCAGACTATGTGGTCCGCTCTGTGCGTGAATTGGAGAATTTCCTGATGAGCCGGGCTTCCGGTTTAAAGCCTGCCGTTTCGAAAGAAGAGGAAGAGTTGTTTGCGAATGATCTTTTCGGTGCGGACGAGCCTGCACCGGAACAAAATCCGGCTGCGAGTGACCTGATTGAAGAGGATGGTTACGAGGCAATGCTCAACAGGGAAAAGGAAGAGAAGGAGCGCAAGGAAAAGAAAAAAGGTGCCAAGACCCTTCTGATCCGACGTATCGTTTCTCTGATTTTTACGATTTTTACATTTATCCTGGTAAAGAATATTGTGGTTTATCTGCTCAGCAGTTTCCTGGTAGAGCTGGAATTCCTGTTCCCCGATGATATGGTAGACAAGGTTTTCTTCTACGATGAGAAGGGCAATATTACCGGCTGCAGTGCCGGTGCAGGTACCATCATTTCTACCATGGGCTTTATTGGCGGTCTGCTGATCAACATTAAGATGTCTGTAGGTATGATCAAAAAGACTGCCGCAGACAGAAAGCCTTATCATACCAAGGCTGAGCCTATAGTGAACTATATCCTCATGGCAGCAGCGGCGATTGGTGCAGTGCTGGGATTAAATATCCTGCTGGAGCTTCTGGGCGTGACCACAAGTTCCGAAGCATATCAGACAGTACAGGAGCAGCAGTATGCAGCACCGTTTGTAATCGGTATCATCTGCTATGGTCTGATCACTCCTGTGGTGGAGGAAATGATCTTCAGAGGAATTATCTTCAACTGCCTGCGCCGTGTCATGAATCTTAAGATTGCCACACTTTTGAGTGCTTTGGTATTTGGTGTATACCATGGCAATGTGGTACAGGGCGTGTACGCGTTCCTGATGGGCCTGCTGCTTGTTTACGGTTATGAGTATTTCGGAAGCTTTATCGCTCCGGCACTCATCCATGTGGCAGCCAACGTGATCGCATATATCCTGGGTACGGCCGGAACTGCAGCAGCAGGTCTGGTAAACTGGCCCGCCTGCATCATCTGCCTGGCCCTGTCCGCAGCATCTCTGGTGCTTATGAGCAGACAGAAAAAAATCTTTTTTGCAAAGGGAAAATAAATGAAATTCAGTATCATTGTGGTGTGTCTGAATCCAGGGGAGAAGCTGCAGCAGACTCTTACAAACATTCTGGGGCAGACTTACACCGATTTTGAAATCGTAATTAAAGACGGCGGCAGCAAGGATGGTTCCCCGGAACTGGTGAAAGAAAACTTCAAAGATGAGCGGATCTGCATCTACGAGGAGCGGGACCGCAGCATTTACAATGCCATGAACCAGGCAGTGGGATATGCCAAGGGCGAGTTTGTAATCTTTATGAACTGCGGTGACCTGTTCTACTCCAAGGATGTGCTGGCAAAGGCTGCAAAGCAGATTGATGCCCATCCCCATCCGGAGAATCTGGTGCTCTACGGGGATACCTACGGCGAAAAGAATGACGTGATGATTGCCGCACCGCCTGCCATCACCGGTTTTACCTGCTACCGCAATATTCCCTGCCATCAGGCCTGCATCTATGCCGCCGGACTTTGCAAGGCAAAGCCTTTTACCGAGAACTACAAGATCCGGGCGGACTATGATCATTTCCTGTGGTGCTATTATGTGTCCAAGGCGGATATGGTTTATTTGAATTTCCCTGTGGCCTCCTACGAGGGCGGCGGTTATTCCGAGAGCAAGGAGAACAGAAAGCGCGACAAGGAAGAGCACAGGCAGATCACAAGTTCCTATATGAGCAAGGGAGAGTTGCTGCGCTATCGGGGCATTATGCTTTTGACCCTGGCGCCTCTGCGTAGCTTTATGGCGGAGAGCAAGGTGTTTGCCGGTGTATATCACTGGCTGAAGGACAGACTCTACCGTAAATAATGGGTGTAGTATGTCGGGAAACGGTGAATGAACGTAAACGTAAGGCATTCATGTTGTGAGAATGAGAATATCACAATAAATGGAGGAAAAAGTGACAGATCAAATGACCATACAAAAACCGAAAAAAGCACAGCGAATGGCCAATCTGGAGCTTCTGCGCTGCATTGCCATGATGATGGTGATCGTGCTTCACTATCTGGGAAAAAGCGAGCTTCTGGTGGATCTGACGGAAGAATCTCTGGGCAGCGTTGGCACAGCCGCCTGGTTTCTTGAGAGTTTCTGCATTGTGGCGGTGAATGCCTACATGCTGATCAGCGGTTATTTCCTGTGCATGTCCACTTACAAGGTAAGCCGCCTGATTAAATTGTATCTGCAGGTATGGTTCTATTCCGTAGGCGTGGGTGTATTGGCTATCGCGACGGGTATTTTCCCCCGGCAGGAAGTGACCATTCATGACCTGCTGACCTTTGTGTTTCCGGTTTCCATGGAGCATTACTGGTTTATCACGGCCTATGTGTTCCTCTATATTTTATTGCCCTTTATGGGTGGCGCGCTGCGCAGGATGACAAAGGGACAGATGCAGATTGCACTGGGTACGCTTTTGGCAGTTTTCTGTGTGCTGAAGTCCGTGCTGCTCGTGCGGTTGGAAAAAGATCTGCAGGGATATGACTGCCTCTGGTATTTGTGCGTATTCGTGACGGCGGCCTATCTGCGCAGATTTGGCCTGCCCTTCTTACAGAAAATGAAAAACAGCCTGCTGCTTTATGTGGGAGGCTGTGTGGCTGTGTTCGGTCTTACAATGGGCCTGCGCCAGGTGTACCTGCGCACGGGCAGTCTGGACCGGATCCTTGGTATTGGTATGGAATACAATCATGTGCTGCCCTTCCTGGCAGCGGTGGGCTTATTTGGCTTGTTTGCCCTGCTGAAGGTGGGAGAACGTGCAGGTACGTTTATCAACAAGATTGCGCCCTACACCCTGGGTGTGTATCTGCTCCATGAGCACATCGGTCTGCGTTATGCCTGGCAGAACTGGCTGGGAGCAGAGTGGGTGCTGCAGCACGAAGGAGTGGCAGGCATTTTGGCCTTGGCAGCAGGTACGCTGGCGGCGGTAACTGTGGTCTTTGGGGCAGGCATCCTGTTTGACATGCTGAGAGAAAAGGTGATGAAGGGCCTGCACTTCATATTGATGAAAGTGGGCTTATACCGCAGGATTGTGGGTGCGGTGGAGAAAGCCGATAATATATTTGCTGAGTAAAATAGTTGCAGAATAAAAAGAGCTACAGAGTAAAAGGTGATTTTATGGCCGGAAAACAGGAGATGGAAATGCAAAAAGTGAATAGAAAGAAGCTGCTCCCTTGGAGTTTCCTGCCCTGGCTGATCCTGATCATTTATCCTCTGCGCCATGTGAACTGGGGACTGGATCTGTGGGATACCGGTTATAACTATGCCAACTTTCAGTACATGGGGACAGAGCATATGGACTCCATGTGGCTGTTTTCCACGTATCTGGCCAATGCAGCCGGGAATTTTTTGATGAAGCTGCCCTTTGCGGGGAGCCTGATTGGAATGAATGTGTACACAGGGCTGTTTGTCAGTGTGCTGGCCTGCCTGGGCTACTGGTTCTGTACGAAAAAGCTACAGATTCCTGCCTGGATCGCTTTTGTGGGCGAAATGTTGGCCATCAGCCTGTGCTGGTGCCCCACGGCACTTTTGTATAACTATCTGACTTATGTACTGTTTCTGGCTTGCGTGGTCCTGCTCTATCTGGGTCTTGCCAAAAAGAAAAATTTGCTTTTATTTGCAGCAGGCCTGTGCCTGGGTACCAATGTACTGGTGCGCTTCTCCAACCTGCCTGAGGCGGCGCTGATCGTGGCTGTGTGGGCTTATGCGGTGATTGAAGGGCTGGAGTCTTGGAAAAGACTGCTGTCAGAGACTGCAGACAGTGACATGGGCTTCACTTCGAAGGCTGAAATAAAGGGAAGAAAAACGGATGCAAGCAGGGAAAAACGCCGGGAAATCCGAAAAAATGTGGGCAGACAGGTGTGGCGTCAGATTTGGCAGCAGACTCTGTGGTGTCTGGGCGGTTACCTGACAGCGCTGGCAGTGCTCTTTGGCTACATTCACCTGCGTTACGGCATTGGTAATTACGTGGAAGGTATCCTGCGTCTGTTTGGCATGACGGAGACCGCCACCGATTACAAAGCCACCTCCATGCTCATGGGGCTGATCGGAACTTACGTGGAAAATCTGTATTGGGTGATCAGACTGCTGGTGATCGTGGCAGCGGGAATGATCCTTTGGATTGGTGCCAACGCCGTTGCAGATGGAAAATTATTTGTGAAAATGAGTGAGCGGTCCAAGCTGTGGAGCGGCCTTCGGCTGCTTCTGCAAAAAGGTGCAAACGTGGCCTGTGTACTATTGGCGATTGCGACCCTGGTCTGGCTCTATTACAGAAGATTTTGCTCCTTTAACTTTTTCAGCTACGATTCCATGCTGCGCCCCGGCGTGCTGTTTTTGATGCTGGCCATGGGCATTGCAGCGGTGCGCATACTGCACCCCAAGGCGCCTAAAGAAGAGAAGCTGATCAGCGGCCTGATGATATTAGTGATTTTGTTGACTTCCCTTGGAAGCAACAACAAAGTGTACCCCAGCATGAACAATCTCTTTATCGCAGCGCCTTATACCCTGTGGGAGTGCTGGAAGTTCTGCCGTTTGAAAGCGACGACGATCGTATGCAATGCAGGATCGCTTTTGGGTGGCAAGACTGTGCCGACGCAACAGACAGCATCACAGCAACCTGCAGGCAAAACCCTTAAACTGGCTGTCAGTCCTCTGCCTGCACAGGCAATCCTGGCGGCTTTTCTGGCTATGTGCTTTGTTCAGTTCGTAGGCTTTGGCGTAGGATTTTCCTTTGTGGAATCCACCGGAGCCAGAGAAGTCACCGCTCAGGTGGACAATAATGAGATCCTGAAGGGCGTGAAAATGCATCCCGACAGGGCAAAATGGCTGGAAGAAATCTCGGCCTATGTGAACGAAAACGACCTGCAGGGAAAAGAAGTGATTCTCTATGGTTATGTACCTTCCCTGTCCTACTATCTGCAGATGCCCTCAGCCTTCAATCCCTGGAGTGATCTGCGCTCCTACAGCATTGAGACCATGAAAGCTGACCTGGCCGAAACTGCCGGAATGATGACGGAAAAAGGTGCAGCGCGTCCGGTGATCATTGTGGAGAACGCTTATCTGGAGTTCTACCGGAGAGGCGAGGCTGCATTGGTTGATCTGGCTCCGGAAAAGAAACTTGACGAGATGGGAAAAGCACGGAAGTGGGAACTGATCCTGGAGTTCATGGATGAGTATGGTTATGAAGAGACCTTTAGGAATGAGAAGTTTGTGATATTTGAATAAACGAGATGTAGATGGGCACCCTGCAGGAATGCAGGGTGTTTTGTATATGCAATTACATTTGGTAGTAGAATATTGGAAGCAATACGCAATTTTTGCGTATTGCTATAAGTAAAAAATACGCAAAAATTGCGTATTCCCATTGCGGTTTTGGAACTATTATAGTATGCTGGTATTGAGGTGAGTGTAATGACTTTGAAAGAATTGCGAAAGCAAAAGAAATTAACGCAGATGGAATGTGCCAACTATCTAGGAATCCCTCTTCGTACTTATCAAAATTATGAAGTAGATGAGAGTAAAAGTACAACTATGAAATATTTGTATATGCTTCAGAAATTGGAACAGTACGGATTTGTGGATGAAAACCATGGGATATTAAGCATTCAAACGATAAAAGAAGTATGTACTGAAATCTTTGCTGATTTTGAAGTGGAATATTGTTATCTTTTCGGCTCATATGCGAAAGGGAAAGCAACCGAAACCAGTGATGTAGATCTTTTGATAGCAACTTCTGTTACCGGTATAAGATTTTATGATTTGGTAGAGAGCATACGGGAAGGATTGTGTAAAAAGGTTGATGTGCTAAATTTGGACCAGTTGAATGCCAATCACGAATTAGTGAATGAAATACTAAAGGATGGGGTTAAGATTTATGGATAATAGAAAAACTGACCAATATTATATCAAAAAGATAATTACAGATCTGGTGTTTATCTTGCAACATACACGAGGCGCGTCAAAGGAGGGATTGGAGGCAAATGAAATTCTGGTAGATTCTGTTATGTTCAGATTAATTCAAGTTGCTGAAAATTCAGATAAACTATCACCAGAGTTTAAACAGCAATATGCAACAATTCCATGGAGAGCTATGAAGGGTATGAGGAATCGCATTGTCCATGAATATGGAAGTGTAGACTTAAGCGTTGTATACGATACTGTCCAAAATGACCATTCGCGTTCAAATTTCTACCATTCAGGACAAAATTAACAATTTTTTGCTTGAACGTGATATACTAAAAAATAATATTTTGATAGGTTACCATAACTGATTTCCATGGAGAGAATACTCCATTGGATATTGCGATGGCAAGAAGAGTTTTACGAGATATGAAAGACGCATCTGCCGAAGAAATCAGAGAAGATATGGAGATGTATCTAAAATATGCAAGAGTTGCTTATGTTCAAATGTTAAAGGATGTTTTGCCGTCATCGGATTATGTTATAGATGGAACAAAAGAATTGGAAGAAAAGATTGAGGAGATAAAAAAGATAATTTTGTCGATTTAATTTCAATTTTGGAAGATGGTAGGATAATGGAAATATCGAGGATAGGAAAATGTGGGTATCGGAAATAACAGAAGATAATTTGTCTGACGAAATAATTGACAAATTATTGTATGAGGGTCTGAATGATACAGGAGAAAATGTTGATTGTGTCATTGTGTTGGGAAGTATGAAGGCTCCAAAGTACAGAGTGCCTATGGCCGTAAGTGCTTATAAAGCCGGAAGAGCAAATAAGATAATGTTATGTGGAGGCGCAATCAGAACGTTTCCGGAAGGTGAGTGTTCCGAGGCTGAGCAGATGTATAAGAACGCTTTGAAATTGGGGATACCAGAAGAAGATATTATCTTGGAAAACACCTCGCAAAACACAGTGGAGAATATTCTGTGTGCATTGGTAGAATTGCAACGTACCTTTTGGTTGAACAAAGTGAAAAAAGTATTGCTTGTAACTGCCGAATACCATATGCGGCGTAGTTTGGCAATTGCAAGATATTTGTTCCCGGCACACGTTGATATAATTCCGTGTCCCTCGGCTGATAATAATACCAATCGTAATAATTGGATGTGTACGCAATTGGGTATTGATAGAGCCAAGGGCGAGGCTTTGAATATAGTTCAATGCGTAAAAAACGGTGTTATTCCGGATTTTGAAATCAAGGTGTAAGAACAGAAATAAGGAGAAAATTCCATGGCAAATTTAATCATAATATGCGGCCCCCAGGCAGTCGGGAAAATGACGGTAGCAGAAAGTCTGCGGGACAAATTAAAATATAACATGATGATGAACCATGACAGTATTGAAATATCGGACAGGATCTTCGGATTCGCCACGCCTGCTCAGAGAGAATTCAATTCTGTGTTCCGTAGAACGGCCTTTGAATTGGCGGTGAAGCATAATGTGGACTTACTGTTTACTTATGTTTGCGCCTTTGAAATGCCTGAAGAAAAGGAATATCTGACCAAGCTGGCGGATCTGTTTCAGTCCAAGGGTGGAAATTTCTATTTTGTGGAATTAAGTGCTGACTTGGATACCAGACTTGCGAGAAATGAAACGCCTCACAGAATGGAGCGGAAAGCCTCCAAAAGAGATGTTGAGTGGAGTAAAGCGAACCTGCTGAACGATGCGCAAAGGCACAGACTTAATTCAGATAGTGATGAAATTTGGTTTGAAAATCATTTCAAAATTGATAATACAAACCTTACCCCTGATGAAGTTGCGGATTTGGTTATTGAGAAGTTTGGACTTGTGGCAAATGAAAAAGAAGAGAGAGAATATCGGTTTGGGGTGTGAAAAGCAAGTTTCTATTAGAGAAAAATTACAATTCAGAAGGAAGGCAATGGAGATATGTTGAAAATAGCAATAGTTGGATGCACTGGTAAATTGGGTAGTGCTGTTATGAAAAAGGCTTTCGCAAGTACAGATATAGAGGTCTGTTATGCCATTGCCAGAAAAGGCAACCAGTTTGTTGGAAAGAAAGTATCTGAGCTTATGGGCGGTAAAAGCGAATTGATGATTATAGATGATATCGAATCGGCAGATGATTGTGATGTTTATATCGATTGTACGAATGCAGAAACTTTTATGAATAGCAGTTATTCAAAATATGAAAAGATGAAGAAACCGCTTGTTATAGCAACGACCGCTTTTTCGAGGGAAGATGTAAAAAAGATTAATGAATTGGCAACTAATATTCCGATTTTCATGACTGGTAATTTTAGTGTTGCCTTACATGATTTTATTGAAACAATAAAGTATTATGCAAGAAAAATAAGTTTAGATACAGATATTCAAATAGTGGAGTATCATCATAACCAAAAGAAGGATGCACCTAGCGGTACTGCATTGATGATTAAAGAGGCTCTTTTGGAGGCAAATAGTACAATTAATCGAGATAAAGTAACCATTTGCAGCATTAGAGGTGGCAACATCTTTGGAAAACATGAAGTGATTTTTGCAAATTGTAAAGACGAGGTAGTTACCTTTAAACATCAAGTGTCATCAAGAGAACCTTTTGCGGATGGAGCGCTTGAAGTATCAAAGTGGATAATTGCTCGCACAAGTGGTTTGTATAACATGGACGATTTCTGTAGTGTGTAGCAAGCAAATGTCTGGGGAAATAGGCGGTAGTGGTATGAATGAAAAAATAAAGAAATTACTTGGTGCAAACATGGATATTGATTTCAGCAACAAAGATTGGGGCAATTCGGTATGTCCATGGAACGAAGCGGATGGAACAGACGAGCATAAATGTGCTGTGAAGAACACATCTATATGTAAATTTTTTTGCGGAATACAATATTTAGACAGCGTTTTGTGCAGTTATCCATATGAAAATATATCTGTTTTAGAAAAGGACGAAATGGATAGGGACTTAAAACGTTAGTATGCAAAGGGGAATTAAGTATCCGAATGAATAAAATGGCTTATCAAAAAGTACAAAAAATTGCAAAAGATACGATGGAATATGCCAGACAACACATAAAGCCGGGGATGAATTTGTTGGATGTTAGGATAATGTGTGAAAACAAAATGCTTGAATTAGGAGCAGATTCTTTTTGGTATTGGGATGTGGGAGCATTTGTATTTGCGGGTGATGAAACAAATGTGTCCGTTTCAGGTAAATGTTATAAGACAAGTGATCGTGTTATTGCATGGAATGATATTATTACAATTGATTTGAGCCCGCAAAAAGGAGATATTTGGGGAGATTATGCGCGAACGATTATTCTTCAGAATGGTGCAGCTGTTGGATGTGATGAAATAGAAAATCCTGAATGGAAACAGGGATTGCTTATGGAGGAATATTTGCATAGAGAACTTGTACGATATGCAAGACCGGAGACTGCTTTTGAAGAATTATTTTATCATTTTAATGGTCTGATTGAATCAAAAGGATTTATTAATCTTGATTTTGCCGGAAATCTTGGACATTCGATTGTCAGACGCAAAGATGAACGAATATATATTGAAAAGGGGAATCATACCTGTTTAGGTGAAGTTGCGTATTTTACGTTTGAACCCCATATCAGCATGCCATGCTCGAAATATGGATATAAAAGAGAAAATATCTATTATTTTGAAAATGGAGTCTTAAAAGAACTATAAGAAGTTACAAGTTGATGTGAACAAATAGAATATTATGCGGAGGCACAATGATCATTAAGAACGAATTTCCAATCTTAGAGTACAGCACAGAAAAAACAGCCATTATAAATCCCGGAAGTGATTCAGTCAAAGCGCCTCGTCTTTGCTTAGTAACTTTTTTTGAGGAAGTATTAAATGATGTGGTTAAGAAATATAACGGAACTATTATTGCTACCTATCGTTCTGAAATGAGAACATTTCATGTGTATCAATTTACATATAAAGGTATAGAGGTATGTGCTGTACAGGCGTTGGTATCTTCCGGTGCAATTGCGATGATGACTGATTTCTTATATGGTTTAGGAGTTGAGGCGATTGTGTGTTGTGGTAGTTGTGGAGTGCTGGATGATATACCGGCAGGGGATATTATCATTCCCACACGTGCACTCAGAGATGAAGGTGCCTCTTATAAATATTTACCTCCTTCCCGTTTTGTAGAAGTTTCACCGATTGCCATTGCTGCTTTTAAACAGGCGTTAGATGCTCATAAGATAGCTTATGTTGAATGTGCTACATGGTCTACAGGTGGTTTCTTCCGTGAGACAAAGGAAATGGTTGCATACAGAAGAGAGGAAGGCTGCAAAGTCGTTGAAATGGAATGTGCTACCATGGCTGCTGTAGCGGAGTTTCGCGGCAAAATCTTTGGGCAATTACTTTATAGCGGTGACATACTGGTGGGCAGTGAGCAATACGATGATAGAGGCTGGTACAATAATCTGTCCGCAAGAGAGAAATTGTTTTATGTTTCGTTGGAGGCGTTGTGTCTGTTGTAAAGCATGTTTTGCCCAGGACACAATAATTTCACAACTTGCATTCAGAAAAAACACAATTGTGTATTATGCTTTCATTTGAAAGGGAGGGTAATACCATGAAGAAATTAAAGATATTTACAACTATTTTGGCTTCTATACTCCTGCTTACCGCTTGTGGTTCGGCTGCCGTCAGTCCTCAAAACGATGCTGCTAAGGAAGACAATGCGGTTGAAATCAATCTGAGCGATGAAGTGATTACAGTTGACCAAAAGCCTGTCGGTACCAATGAAGAAGATGCCGTTTATACGGCAAATGATATTGTATATTACGAATCCGGAAAGGATTTCACTTACGGCGAAGGTGGCGAAAAAGATGCCCATAGCCCGGAAGAAGCGGCGGCCCACACAGTAGTTCATATTACTAAAGCGGGTACCTATATCCTCAGCGGTAAGTTGTCTCAGGGACAAATAGCTGTGGATTTGGGGAAAGAAGCTGAAGAAGATCCCGACGCAGTTGTGACACTTGTGTTAAACGGCGTGGATATTACCTGCGAGGTGGCGCCGGCAGTTATTTTTTATAATGTGTATGAGTGCGGAAATACGGACGTAGAAAACGCCGGGAAAGATGTAGATACTTCTGCAGCCGGTGCCAACGTAATCATTGCGGACGATACGCAGAATACCATCAACGGCTCCTATGTGGAGCGCATTTACAAGCCGGGCAGCGTTGTGTTAAATGGCGACAAGACCGAGGTGGAAGATGCCGATAAACTGCACAAATATGACGGCGCTTTTTATTCTAAAATGTCAATGAACATAAACGGCGGCACAAAGAATACCGGTGTATTAACGATCAATGCACAAAACGAGGGACTAGACACGGAACTTCATCTGACGATCAACGGCGGCAACATTCACATTAATTCCGGTAACGATGGAATCAACACCAATGAGGACGGAGTTTCGGTTACTACTATGAACGGCGGCGTTTTGACCATTACCGTTACAGGAGAAACCGGTGAGGGTGACGGTATAGACTCCAACGGTTGGCTGGTGATAAATGGTGGGACAGTTATTGCTTCTGCATGTTCCGATAGTGCGGATGCGGGCATTGATTCTGATATGGGAATCCATATCAATGGCGGAACTGTGGCAGCAACCGGACATATGCTTGACAGAATCGAGGACGGCGGACAAAACTATGCTGTATTTCAATTTGTGCAGAAGCAGGACGGAAATGCTGTGATTTCCCTGAAGGATGCGGACGGAACGGCTGTCTTGGAATACGCCCCCGGAAATGATTATTCCGTACTTGTTTGCAGCAGTCCCGATCTTACAGAAGGTACCTACACTTTGTGGAGTGACGGAGAGCAGATGGCAGGTCAAGGCGGCGGTATGTTTGGTGGGGGCTTCCGGCCCGACATGATGCCGGAAGGAATGGGTCCTGATGGAAAGACTCATGAAGGCAATACACCACCAGAATTCTCCAAAGGTGAGTTACCTCAGGAACCATCCAATGGTGATTTCCAGCAAAGACCTGAGGGCGCTCTGGGGAATCCCCCTTCTTTCGAGGGTGAACCACCTAAAGGCATGGAAGGTTTTGGCGGACCTGGCAAAGGTGAGGGCGGCATGTGGCGCCCCGACAATAACAGCGGGGAGGCACAGGAACTTACCGCAGAGTTTGAGATTGTGGAAGGCGGAAATGTGTTTTCCAATGTATCATATTTGAATCAAGAGGTTTAAATAAGTGGCTGCACATATTTTGTGCAGCCGTTTTTACGGTTGAAATATTTTGAAGAAAACTAACCTTTGCCGTTATTGAACCATGCCTCAAAATGATTTATGATAATACTGTGATCCGGATCTTACCTATTATTACATAAGGAGGATGACATAAATGTGTCTTGATAACAAAATGGTTGGAAAGCAGATTGCTTTATTAAGATTCGCGAAGCAAATGACGCAAGCTGATCTTGCAGAGCGTCTCGGTATTTCATTTCAGGCAGTCAGTAAATGGGAGAGGGGAGAAAATCTTCCGGATGTGGCAATTTTACCACAGCTTGCCAATGTGCTTGAAACAACAATTGATAATATTCTTTGCGGCAATGTGCGCCAGGTTGCATATCGCGGTACCATCAAAGTTGCGGATATGATTGAAGGTATTAAGTGTCTGCAAAAGATGGGGGATTTGCTCGGTAAAGAAAATAAAATTTACCTGTCTGCCATTAAAGGTATTGATGAGAGTATGAATACTACAATTGAGGCTGCGTTTAAGGATGATTTTGTTTTTGAAGCTTTTGTGGCAGAGGCGATCATCCAGAATCTCATGGCCGGGATGTATGTGGAAATAACAGATGTGCGACGCAATTTTAAGCATGAACATTTTGCAAATGTGGTATGTGAGTATGCCCGAAAATATAATATCGTTTGATGAAAAAAACAAATCTGAACGAAAAGAAACGGATGGAAGTCTGTAAAATAATCAGCGGTCGTATTTTGACCGCTGATTTGATTTTTAAAATTGTAAGATGACATGATATCCCTAATATGATATATTCAAATTATCAAAAAGCGACAGCCGGAGGTATGTTTGATGAACAAGAAAAAACGATTTTGGATTATCCTAATCTGTACAGTCCTGGTAATTGGTTTTCTGCCTCTGCCAGCCCGCATCAACAAAAAAATGACCGGTACCGGATTCTATCCGAAGGGTCATGAACTGGAGTCTGTGGTCACGGAAGAAACCATCCAAATTAAGGGATGGTACTTGCGATTTTTACTCTGGGACAATCGGTTCTGGGGTGATATTCATGTTGTGAGTGAGGATCCGGAGCATGCCAGAATATTGGGATATGATCATGGAGGGGTGCGATTTCGTAAAGAAAAATTTTTCCAAGGGCAATGGAGCTCTCTGGTATATTATGATTGCAAAATTTATAATCATGTTTTTCCCGGCAGAATTATCGAGGACGATGCTTTTGATGAGGTGTTATACATTTCTCATGTAAACGACCATCATATGGCTTTTCCGGCGATTGGACGAGAGGAAGCTGTGGCGTTAGCGAATAAGCTGCATCTTAAGGTGGAGTGAGTGATAAGAAGTTCCTGGTTGGCGGTTATTCACCGTTAGCCAGGATTTTTTTTGTTGTAATAATAGCAAAATAGTGTTATTTCAGCGCAATATCCTTTATGGTGTGCTTAATGATTTCAGCTTATAATAAAACTATCAAAACAACCACACATTTTGAAGGGAGCAGACTTATGAACAGACCATTTATCATCGGCATCGCAGGTGGAAGCGCAAGCGGCAAATCAACTTTTTCAAAGAACTTACGGGAAGTTTTTGCAGGAATGAAGGTGACGGAGCTGCACATGGATTCCTATTTCAAACCGGCGGGGGAGCGCCCGGTGGCCAAAGCACCGATTACCGGAAAAGAGTATATGGATGATAATCATCCGCTGACTATGGACTTGCCGAAGTTAAAGCAAGATATGACAAATATCATTCAAGAAGGTTCTTGTCAGATTTTGATTATAGAAGGTCTGCTGACTTTGTGGGATGATGAGATTTATGAGCAGCTGGATCTGAAGCTGTTTGTGGACTGCCGTCCTGATGAGCGTATCGTAAGACGCTTGAAGAGGAATATGACCTGGGGCCTTACCTTTGATGAAATTGCCAATGTATACCTGGATATGGTCCGCTACCGTCATGACGAGTATGTGGAACCCACCAAATGGCGCGCTGATTTTATACTTAACGGATCGAATCCCTCTCCCAAGGTGCTTGATATGATCGTCACATATGTTAAGTCTGTTTGTAAGGAAGACTAGCTGACAGAGAGAACATTTTCTTATTACTTTTTTCTATATGAAACACGCATTGGAATGAGAGGTAATTATGAAGTCCGGGAAGAACAAAAATATATTACCCAGCATGTGTTTTGTCATCAGACAGACCTTGCAGAATGATAAAAAAATATTCTTTTTTTCCTTCTTAAGTGTTCCGTTTCAGGTGCTGGACCGATTAGTAGATGTTTATCTGGTAGCGGTCATTGTGGATCTGGTAGTGGGAGGTTTGGAGAAGAAGCTTTTGTATGTGACGCTTTTGATCGCGCTGTACAAATTGTTTGCCGAGTTGGTGCAGCGTTATTCGGAGTGGCAGCTCTCCACCAGGAATTATCGGACCAAGATGAAATTTATATCAAAGTTTGCGTCTAAATATATGCTGACTGATTTTGCTACAATGGAATCTACCGAAGGGAAAGATATGGCCAGGAGAGCCAGAAACGCCATGGCAGGTGTGGATTATCGGGAAAAATCTGCGGTGGAGACCGTGTTTATACAGAGTGCAGCACTGATTGGAAATTTTTGCGGTCTGTTCGTGTATGCCGGTATTATTGCGGTTTTAAATCCGTTGATCATTGTGCTGCTGATTTTGACTTCCGGAATTGATTATTTGTTGCAGAGATATCTGGTACAGTATGACCAAAAGGACAAAGTGCGCTACATACCGTTAGAAAGAAGACTCTGGTACCTGGTCAAAGAGATGCGCGATCTGGGTGCGGCCAAGGACATCAGGCTGTACGGTATGATGGGGTGGATACGACAGGTCTTTGGGGAAAATCTGAAGGCGCGCATGAAGCTGCATACCAAGAGGAGCAGGTATCAGTATGCTTTTGTGGTAGTGATCAATGTTATAAATACGGTGTTTACCGGATTTATCTACTACTACCTGATCCACCAATATCTGAACGGCGGCATAGATGTTTCAGGATTTATCGTGTATTTTGGACTGATCACCGGTTTTAACACCTGGCTGATGTCAGTAATCACAAATACGGAGGAATTACACCGTATCTTGTTGAACATAGAGGATCTGCGCTGTTTTATTGATGTCCCGGATAGAACCGGGAGGGAAGGTGAAGCTGCGGCCACAGATCCTGTGAACAGTATTCGCTTTGAAAATGTATCTTTTGGTTATCAGGAAGGTCAGCATGTCATAAAGGACATGAATTTCTATGTGGAGCCGGGAGAAAAGATTGCCATCGTTGGTCTGAATGGCGCGGGCAAGACCACAATGATAAAACTGTTATGCGGTCTGTATGAACCGGGTGCAGGAAAAGTATTTATTGATGGGCGGGATGTGCGGACATTCGGGAAAGAGGAGTTGTTTGAAAAGATAGCAGTTGTCTTTCAGGACATCTATCTGTTACCCACGAGCATAGAGAGAAATATTACATTATCTGATAAGGCTGATAAACAGCGCCTGCATAAAGTGTTGGAGCTTTCCGGTCTGCAGAAAAAAGTGGAGATTTTACCGGACAAAGAGAAAACTGTTTTGGTGAAAAGTGTGCTGGAAGAGGCCATAGATTTATCCGGCGGCGAGATCCAGAAGCTTGCTCTGGCAAGGGCTTTGTATAAGGGCGGAGAGATTTTCGTGCTGGATGAGCCCACTGCGAAACTGGATCCTTTGGCGGAAAATGAAATGTATTTGAAATACAGCGAACTGACCAAGGGGAAAACATCCATCTTTATTTCCCATCGTTTGTCCTCCACCAGATTCTGCGACAGGATCTTTTATCTGGAAAACGGAAAGATTATAGAGAGCGGAACCCATGATATGCTTATGGCATTGGGCGGCGCATATGCAAAAATGTTTGAGACCCAGAGCAGATATTATAAGGAACAGGAGGCGTCGCCGTATGAGAGCATGGATTGATAATTTCAGGTTGATCTTGAGAGGCGTCGGAGTGATACACAAGCTGTCGCCTTATAATCTGCTGGCCAAGTGTGTGCGGAGTGTGAGCAACGCTGCTTTGCCCTTTGTAAACTTATATATGTCTGCAGCTATTGTCAATGCGTTGGTGGCTAGGAAACCGCTAACTGACCTTTGGGGACTGGTGTTGTTGACCTTGGTGTTGAACCTGACCTTAACCTTGATCAGTAAGGAAATGGACGCCATAAATTATCGGAAGTGGAATGAATTCTATCTTCGCTATAATTTGTCCATTGGTGAAAAAGCCCAGTCACTGCCTTATGACAGAATCGAGGATGAAAAGACTCACCTGTTGATCAAGAACGTGGATGATGCCATGAAGATCAGTAATTATGGCCTGATCAAGCTGCACAGCAGGATTCCTCTGCTTGTGGAGAATTTGTGCAAAGTACTGTTTTCGTTGGGATTGATTTTGTCCGCAATTATACAGAAGTCTGATAATGGGCAGTCGATGCTGCAGAAAATCGCCAATACCTATTATGCGGATGGTGTTCTGCTGATTTTGATCGGACTGGCAGCATTTGCCTGCATCTGGGCTAATAAGCGAAATGCCACCAAATCCTATGATTTTTTGGGCCGTTTGTCCAAGCGGAATCGTATTTATGATTATTATCTGGATCATTACTTGGATAGTCATAAAGCGGGCAAGGACATCCGCCTGTACAGACAGGACCGCTTGATCCTGGATGAGATAGACAGGGTTGGTGAAAAGAACGGTGATATTGTGGATGATATGAATGCCGCTGTTTTCCGCAACAATTGCCGGATTGTGGGGGCTAATTTCGGGCTTACTTTTTACACTTATTTTTATGTGGGATTGAAGGCAATGACGGGAGTGTTTGAAGTGGGAAGTATCCTGAAATACTGTGGTGGTGTACTGCAGTTTGCTACGGCATTTTCCGCCATGATGGATGCACTGTCCCAGCTGCAGGCAAACGGAAGATATCTGCAGGATTATTTTGCTTACATGGACTTGCCTTCGGTACATGAGACTGCAAAGACTGCCCATACGGAAGTGGATAAGGTGCGACAAGAGTGTTGTATTGAGGTAGAGCATGTGTCATTCCGTTATCCCGGCGCTGACGAATATGTCCTGAAGGATGTCAGCTTTGTGATCAGCCCCGGTGACAGGGTGGCCATCGTAGGTCAAAACGGCAGCGGCAAAACCACCATGATCAAATTGATCTGCAGACTGTATGAGCCTACAGAAGGTGTGATCCGCTGCAACGGAATTGATATCAGAGAATATGACATCAATCAGTATATGGCGCTGCTTAGCGTCGTATTTCAGGATTTCAAGCTTTTTTCTTTTACGCTGGGGCAGAACGTGGCAACAGATATTTCCTATGATCGTACAAGGGCTGAAAATTGCCTGAAAAAAGTGGGACTGGAGAAGAGGCTGGAGAAAATGTCCGATGGACTTGATACATATATGTATCGGGATTTTGACAAGAACGGCGTGGAAATATCGGGTGGAGAAGCCCAGAAGATTGCCATGGCCCGTGCCATTTATAAAGACGCACCGCTGGTGATCCTGGATGAGCCTACGGCAGCTCTGGACCCCATCGCGGAAGCTGACATTTATGCCAAGTTCGATGAAATATCCGGTGACAAAACTACAGTATTTATATCGCATCGTTTGTCCAGCTGTCGTTTTTGTGACAATATCATCGTGTTTGCTGAAGGCAGAGTGGTGCAGCAGGGGAAACATGATGTGCTTGTATCAGAAAAAGGCAGTATTTATGAGACGCTTTGGGAAGCGCAGGCGCAGTATTATAAATAGTTGTGCTTATATGATTATGTGATACAAATATGAAAATAGGTTTCGAGGCAAGAAAAAAGGTCTGCAGCTATAAAAGCTGCAGGCCTTTTTCTTCAGCGCCCTGCATGGTCTCGTCGGACCACAGGGAGCATTGTACTTCACCGATATGGGCTTTTCTCAAGAGGAACATACAGATTCTGGACTGGCCGATACCGCCGCCGATGGTGTAGGGCAGTTCGTCGTTCAGGACTGCTTTGTGGTAAGGGAGACTTGCACGCTCGGGGCAGCCAGCTTTTTCCAGCTGTTTCTTCATGGAATCCTTGTCAACGCGCACACCCATGCTGGAAAGCTCCAGAGCGATGTCCAGAACAGGGAAATAAACCAGAATGTCTGCATTCATGGACCAGTCATCGTAGTCGGGGGCACGGCCGTCATGAGGTTCACCGTTCTCCAGGGCATCGCCGATCTGCATGATGCAGACTGCGCCTTTGGCCTTGGTAATGTAATATTCACGCTCCTTGGGAGTGTAATCGGGGAACATTTCCTCCAGTTCTCTTGTGGTCACAAAGAAGATGTCGTGAGGGAGAATCTCCTCGATATAATCATAGTGGATGGCCAGATATTTTTCAGTTTTGCGCAGCACCTTGTAGACGATGCGGACTGTTTCTTTCAGAGTCTCCAGAGTGCGGTCTTCCTTGGCGATGATCTTTTCCCAGTCCCACTGGTCCACGTAGATGGAGTGGATGTTGTCGTTGTCTTCATCTCTGCGGATAGCGTTCATGTCTGTGTAGAGGCCTTCGCCTACATGGAAACCGTATTTTTTCAGGGCGAAGCGCTTCCATTTTGCCAGGGACTGGACGATCTCAGCGTCTCTGCCGTTCTGGTTCTTGATGTCAAAGGTAACGGGGCGCTCGATGCCGTTTAAGTTATCGTTCAGACCGGACTGGGGATCTACGAACAGGGGCGCAGATACACGCAGCAGATGAAGTCTCTCAGCTAACAGTGTCTGAAAGAAATCCTTGATGGTCTTGATAGCGATCTGGGTGTTGTAAAGGTCCAGGTGAGACTGGTAACCTTCGGGAATATAAAAATTGGACATAACAAAGTTCCTGCCTTCTTAAATTCTATTATTCTATTTAACTGCTTTTTGAACGCTTTTGCAATAGTTTTTTTCCAAATATTTGCACTTGAAAAGAGCGAACATATGTGCTATTATTCAAACAGAACAAATGTTCTGTTCCGCAGAAGGGTTTGCATAGAAGGATTTGCATAGACGTTTTTGTTGGAAGAGGAAAGCAGGAAAAACGCAACACAAGCCGGACTGTGGGGAGAATGAGAGAAGGGAATTGTACGGATGGAGTACCTTGCAACGGGGCAGGAGATGTCCCTTATGGATAAATTGGGCATTCTGACGGATGCGGCGAAATATGATGTGGCCTGTACTTCCAGCGGCGTGGACCGCAAGGGGGATGGGCATTCTCTGGGCAATTGTCTGGCCGGGGGGATCTGCCACAGCTTCAGCTCTGACGGCAGGTGTATTTCCCTGCTGAAAATATTGTTTACCAATGAATGTATTTATGATTGTAAATACTGTATCAACCGCTGCTCCAATGATGTGCCCAGGGCTACTTTTACACCGGAGGAAATCTGTACCCTGACTATGGAGTTTTACCGGAGGAATTATATAGAGGGGCTGTTTTTAAGCTCCGGTATTGTGAAAAGCCCCGGATTTACCATGGAGTTGATTTATCGGGCAATCTGGCTTTTACGCAACAAATACCATTTCAACGGTTACGTACATGTGAAGGCGATTCCGGGCACGGATCCGGAGCTGATACAGCGGCTGGGTTTTCTGGTGGACAGGATGAGTGTGAATCTGGAACTGCCTACTGCAGAGGGGCTTAGGGCACTGGCTCCTAACAAGCATAGGAAGAATATCCTGACCCCTATGCGGCAGATTCAGACAGGCATTCATGCCAACAAAGAGGAACTGGTGGTATACCGCCATGCTCCGAAATTTGTAGGCGGTGGACAGGCTACCCAGATGATCATCGGCGCCACTCCGGAGACAGACTATCAGATTCTCAATGTGGCTGAGAACCTGTATCAGAAATTTGAATTGAAGAGAGTGTTCTATTCTGCATTTGTAAGGGTCAATGAGGACAAGAATCTGCCGGCACTGCCGGGCGGACCGCCTCTTTTAAGAGAACACCGGCTTTATCAGGCAGACTGGCTTCTGCGGTTTTACGGTTTTCGGGCTTCGGAACTTTTGGACGAGGGGCGGCCTTTCTTTAACGTGCTGCTGGATCCCAAGGAGGATTGGGCGGTGAGGCATCTGGAGGAGTTCCCCGTGGAGATCAACAGGGCATCTTACGAGATGCTGCTTAGGGTACCGGGCATTGGGGTGAAAAGTGCACAGAGGATCGTAGCGGCCAGACGCAGCGCCAAGTTATCCTTTGAGGATCTGAAGAAGATTGGTGTTGTGTTGAAGCGCGCCATATATTTTATTACCTGCAGCGGCAGGATGATGTATCCCACCAAGCTGGAGGAGGATTATATTGTGCGGAATCTGACCAGCGAAAAGGATCGGATCCGGTTCGGCAGTGACGGGATGAGTTATCGCCAGATGTCACTGTTTGATGACGGCGCCTTTCAGAGGCCCGTAACGGCCCGGGAAAGGCTTTTAAGCGCAGTAGGGCATGTGTGAGTGGACTGTGACGAAAAAACGCTTAAAATCGTAAAATACGGAAAATCTGGAAGGGAAAAGACAGAAGAAGGAAGAGGGGAAAAGAAACAGAGGAAAAGAAACAGAAAAAAGGGATTGAGGAATGAGGTGAAGGAACGATATGCGTGTATATCAATGCGAGGATTCCCTGGAGGGAATATTTACCGCCATATACAATGCCTATGAAGATAAAAGCAGCAGGCAGGATACCATGATCAGTCTGACGGAGGAGCTGTACCTGTTTGGGGAGTATGTGCCTGTGACAGTGGATGTGACCAAGGCAGTAAAGGTCATGAATACTTTGCACAGACGCTTTGGAGAGGAAGATTATATGAAAGTTTGCCTGGCGCTGGCCTCCCGGGATGAGCAGAAAGCCCAGGCCATTTATCAGACGGTTGCGCTGGGATTGGCATCTTGCTGCGGCAAGGGGCATTTGTTGGACAATCTGGCAGATGATTATGTGAATAAAGTTTTTTTCCTGTCCAGGGCGGCCAATAATGAACTTTGTCATCTGCGTGGATTTATTCGTTTTTCTGAATTGGAGAATGGTATTTTGTATTCGTCCATAGGACCGAAGAACAACATACTCACTTTTTTAATGCCTCATTTTGCAGATCGGATGCCCAGGGAGAATTTTATGATCTACGATGAGGGCCGGGACCTTTTTGGAGTCCACCCGGCGGGGAAAGAATGGTATCTGCTGCAGGATGAGGAGATACGGTTGCGGCCGGAAACTTTTAGGTATTCGGAAGAAGAAATGCAATATCGGGAACTGTTCCGCCATTTTTGCCATAAAATAGCTATAAAGGAGCGCAAAAATTTAGAATTGCAGAGGAATCTTCTGCCATTAAGATTTCGTGAATATATGATAGAATTCCGCTGATTTTCTTTACATTTAATGTGGTTATATGTAAGATGGAAATGAAGGAAGGGTGAGTGCCTATGTATAAGAAAATTCGTTTGACGCCTGATAAAGTGCAGCATTTTGTGTATGTTGCAGGGAAATGCGATTTCGAGATAGATATCTGCTACAATAGATACGTGGTAGATGCCAAGTCTTTCCTTGGAGTGTTTGGCCTGGATTTTTCCAAGCCCCTCACTGTGACCTATGAAGGGTACAACAGAGAATTTGAGGAATTGCTGCAGGAGCACTCAATCGCCTGCTGAGGGCAGGAGGCGGATGACGATGCCGGATGACAGTGCAGGATAACAATGCAGAGCACAGTTCCTGAGCAAGATACAGGAGAAATGTCATATGGAGACAGGTCTGATGCGTAAAAGCGCAGATAATGGAGCAGTCAGCGCGGAGCTTCCCAAAGGGGAGGTCCGCGTTTCCGTACGCAATTTGGTAGAATTTATACTCCGGGGAGGAGATATTGACAATAGACATCAGACATCGCCTGAGAATGCCATGCAGGAAGGCAGCAGGATACACCGCATGATCCAGAAGCGGATGGGCGCGGAGTATCAATCTGAGGTTTTTTTGCGCTACACTCATTTGACCGAACAGTACACCCTGGTGGTGGAAGGCAGAGCAGATGGTGTGATTGATACAGAAAACGAAATTACCATAGATGAGATCAAGGGCACTTACCGTGATCTGACCAGAATGCGGGAGCCGGTGTTTGTACATGTGGCCCAGGCCAAGTGTTATGCTTATATGTATGCGCTGCAGAAGTTGGATGAGGATGTTGCACAAAAACCAAGTGGAGATGCGCCGCTTAGGCAATCCAAGGAGGATCTGCAGAAAGCATATGGTGATATGGCTCAGAAAGCCTCCGGGGACACCGGTGCTGCCATGCGGCGGTCGATAAAGGTGCGCATGACTTACTGTAACATTGATACAGAGGACATCCGCTATTTTTACCAGGAATATACCTTTGAAGAATTGAGCGAGTGGTTTCAGGGCCTGATCGCTGATTATCGCAGGTGGGCGGATTATATTTATTCCTGGAGAAACATTCGCCAGGAATCCATTGAGAAATTGCAGTTTCCCTTTCCTTACCGGGAGGGACAGAAGGAATTGGCTTCGTATGTGTACCAGACGATTTTCCACAAGCGCAAACTCTTCCTGGAGGCGCCCACGGGAGTGGGCAAGACCATTTCCACGGTATTCCCTGCAGTCAAAGCAATGGGCAGAAATATGGGAGACAAGCTCTTTTATCTGACAGCCAAGACCATCACCAGAACGGTGGCAGACGATACCATAGAAATCCTGCGGGGAAAAGGGCTGCGGTTCAAAAGTGTGATCCTTACTGCAAAAGAAAAAATATGCTTCATGGAGAAGACTGAGTGTAATCCGGAGAATTGTCCTTTTGCAAAGGGACATTATGACAGGATCAACGATGCCATGTTTGATCTGCTTACCAATGAGGAAAGTTTTTCCAGAGAAAAAATAGAAGAGTACGCCTATCGGTATCAGGTTTGTCCTTTTGAGATGTGCCTGGACATGAGTCTGTTTGCCGATGGGATTATCTGCGATTACAATTATTTGTTTGATCCTCACGTGTACCTGAAACGTTTCTTTGGAGACGGATCCAACCATAATTATCTGTTTTTGACAGACGAGGCACACAATCTTTTGGAGCGTGGACGTGAGATGTACAGTGCTGTGCTGGTGAAGGAAGATTTCCTGGCACTGAAGTTGGAAATCAAAAAGACACTTGTGTCAGAAATATCCAAAAAGTCAGCAAATAAGGGCATTTCCGGCCAGTTGACGCTAGACATGACGGGCGTGTCATATGGTGGGAGCGGCGAAGGAAATGTCGAAGAAAATGTTGTAGAAGCGGCGCTGGAAGATGCCCTGGAAAATGCTCTGCCGCATGAGAAAGATTACACGGCTGCAGCGCTGGGTGAGGAGAATGAGGAATACGATGACGCTGCAGAATTTGGTGCTGGAGAATATGGTGACGATGCGGACTTCCTGCACGGAAAAGGGAGGAAGGGGTATTCTGTCTTTGCCCGCAAGGGCTACGGCGAGCGCCTGATCCAGCAGCTGGAACTGTGCAACAAGGAGCTGTTGGGCCTGAAAAGAGAATGTGAATCATACCGTCTGGTGGAGAGTATTGATGGCTTTGTAAATCGCCTGATGCGGCTTTATGCTACGCTGGCTGATTATCTGGAGGAACAGGAGGAAACGCCGCTGCCCATCCGGGAGGCACTTTTGGATTTCTATTTTGAGGTCAGCCATTTCCTGGATATTTATGAACTGGTGGATGAGCATTACGTGAAGTATACCCAGCTGGGAGAGGACGGAAGTTTCATGGTGAAGCTTTTCTGTGTGAATCCCTGTGAGAATCTGAAGGAGTGCATGCAGCGCGGCCGGAGTACGATCTTGTTCTCTGCTACCTTTTTGCCCATTCAGTATTACAAGAGTCTGCTGGGGGGAACGGCGGAGGATTACGAAGTATATGCAAAATCGGTATTCAATCCGGCGAAAAAAGGTCTGTTTATTGCAAGCGATGTGACCAGCAAGTACACCCGACGCTCTCAGGAGGAGTATTACAATATCGCAAAGTATATTGATGAGGTGGTAAAGAACAGGCACGGCAATTACATGGTATTTTGCCCCTCTTACGCTTTTTTGCAGACTATTTATGATATTTATGTAGAGAACTTTGCTGATGAGGAAAAAGATTGTGTGATCCAGCAGGAATATATGAGCGAAGGAGACCGGGAAGATTTTCTGGATCTGTTCCGGGGGAATGAAGCTTGTGATCTGCAGGCCGATATCGGCATGGAAATTGACTTTGAAGAGGAAGAACCGCGGATTCTAATCGGTTTCTGTGTGCTGGGAGGAATCTTCAGTGAGGGAATTGATCTGAAGAATGACAGTCTGATCGGTGCTGTTATCGTGGGAACAGGACTGCCCCAGGTGTGCTGGGAGAGGGAAATCCTGAAGAATTATTTCGACGAAAACGGCGAGAATGGTTTTGATTATTCTTACCGCTATCCGGGAATGAACAAAGTGCTCCAGGCCGCAGGCAGAGTGATCCGTACCATGGAAGATGTGGGACTGGTGGTACTGCTGGACGAGCGGTTCCTGCAAAGCTCCTACCGCAGGATGTTCCCGCGAGAATGGGAGAGTTTTGAGATAGTCAGCGTGGATACGGTGGCCAAGCGGGTGGAACGTTTCTGGGATTCCTGGCTGTAAATATGTTTTGGCATGAGCTCCGAACACATTGGGTGTTTGGAGCTTTTTTACTTTGCAGGAATGACCTTGTCGCACTAACGTGCGAAAGATCTTCCTGCAAAGTAAAACCCTCCGGGAGGATGCGCAGCTCGCGGAGAGGAAGTTTGCCTTTCAGGCACCGCTCGCGCGCTGAGAGTCCGCAAGCGGACTCTTTGTTCCTTTGCAGGAATGACATCACACCTGACAAGACGATCAATTGGGGAAATGACAGGCGTGACACTGTGGATAACTATGTGAATTCTGTGGATTATTTCGAAAAAGAGGATAAAAATGACAGGCGTATCATTTTGACGCCTGTCATTAAATGTCATTATTTTTGCAAGTCAGATTGCAGGAGTTTCAGAAAAAGTACTAAACGAGTCAACAAAAGTTATTGAAGGCAATGCAGGTAGAGTTCAAAAGGAACCCCTTCTTTGGCGGGAATGTTCAATTCTTCGGCACCTCGGATGCAAAGAGCAATGAAATTTGCAGCCTTTTTGACTGCAGAAAACAGGTCTGCACCCCGCAGGATATCGGCAGACACGATGGAGGCGAAGAGGTCTCCGGTGCCGGAGCGGGATTTCCCTGCCACAGGTACGGAATATGTGGAAAACATTCCGTTCTCCCAGATGGCATTTACCAACAAATGGTCTCTGTGAAGACCTGTGATCACGATGCGGCCGGGACAAAGGGCGGAAAGCTTGCAAAGAAGCTCTTTCAGGGCTTCATCGGACCAGGGCTCCTCTGCATAAGGGGTATCGGTCAGCAGACAGGCTTCAGTCAGGTTGGGGGTCAGAATATCTGCACGGGAAGCCAGAACCTTCATTTTTTCAATGTGTTCCGGTGTGATCGTGGAGTACGTTCTGCCATTGTCGGCCATGACCGGATCCAACAGAAAAACGCCGGGATGAAAATCTTCCAGAAATTGATAAACCACTTCCATCTGGGCTACGCTGCCAAGGAAACCGCAGTAAAGGCCGTCGAAGTGGATCCCTAATTTCTTCCAGGTGTCAATATAATTGCTCATATGAGGCGTGAAATCCTGGTAATAACAAGCCGGGAAGGCCAGATGATTGGACAAAACAGAGGTGGGTACAGGGCACACCTGTACCTGTAGGGTGCTGATGACCGGAAGTGCCACGGTGGTGGAAATTCTTCCGTAACCGGCCATACTGTTGATCATGCATAAGCGCGGCAGCTTTGCTGCCGCGCCTTCCTTACGCATTTTCCTCCTTGGCATCTTCTTTGTGAAACTGTACGAAGAGCCCGGCTTTCATCAGAGGAGTGCGGAGTGCCAGATAAAAGATGGACGCTGCGATCACTGCCACCACAGCATTTACGCTGGTGGTCACTGCAGACCATTTTGCCAACACAGTAGCAATATCCTGGGGAATGCCAAGCAAATACATTTTGTAAAAATATCCCACCAAAGGATCGGCAAAAATATTGAAGATCATACCGCAGGCACAAGCCAGTATAGTGACGCCGGTGATGTATTTGGGACTGTGGGGCTTGCTGAGTTTGAAAATTTTGTGGGCTACAAAACCGACGATCAGGCCGATACAGAGCTTCAGCAGGAAAGTCTTGGGAGCGCTGGTCACATAGGAGGTGGTCAAATCGCCGATGGTCATGCCGATGGCACCTGCCATACCGCCCCAGTAACCTCCCAGCAGGAGGGCAGCCAGCACACAGAATACATTGCCGAAGTGGAATGCAGTTTTTTCAGGACCCACAGGGATATCAATCTTGAAAAAGGCAAAGCCGATGTAGCAGAGGGCGGCCAGCAATCCGGCCTGGGCCAGACGGTTGATATTGGTCTTGGTGGTCTGGGATACACTTACACCGACCAGTCCATTGTAAAGGCCTTTTACCACAAACAGAATGCTCAGAAAGAGTGCAGTCAGCCCATAGGAATAAGGACGTTCCTTGGAAAGCTTATTCTGGGACAAGGTTTCTTTTTCCGCTTGCAGCGCTTCCAAATCACCTTTTATAGTGCCTTCTTCGATGGCGGTGATCTCTGCTTTTACCTCCTTAAGTGCTTCGGCAATTTCCAGGGATTCCTGATAGCTGGTGTGGTAAGCATACAGTGTAAAAATAATGGCAGCCAAAAGCAATACGGCGCCGATGATCAACAGCGTGTAACTTTTTTTCCGCTTTTGAGTGCTGGTTTGGGAAGTGCTCTTGTTCGAAGTTTTCATGGTAGTAAATTCGCCTTTCTTCTTTTACGATAAGTATGATTAAGATGTCAAAAGTCTTTCGGGCGCTACATGCTGCGCCTTTACGTTTTCATATATCATATATCAAAATTGGACTGCACAAAAGTACCAAAACAATATTTTTTGATAACACCAGATTAAAGCGGTCAACTTGTTCACAGAATTTACACAGGGCAAGTGGAAGGTAATAATTGCAAGGAAAAAAGTTTGGTTGTATAATTACAATCAGTATAAAAAACTGTCATCTCAAATGCGGCAGGAATACAGAGGAGGACCAAATGGATATCAAAGAAAAAATTGAAGAGATCGTAGAAAAAATCAAAAAGAACCCTGAGATCAAAAAGGATTTTGAGAAGGATCCCGTTAAGGCAATCGAGAAGCTGCTGGGCGTAGATCTTCCCGATGACATCGTTGAAAAAGTAATCGATGGCGTAAAAGCGAAGATTGCGGTGGATTCTGTAGCGGATATCGCAGGAAAACTGAAAAAATTCTTTTAGTTAAAAAGTATTCTAATGCAAAATGCCCGTCACAATTTGAAACTGTGGCGGGCATAGTTTGTTAATTCCATTTTTTTGCCAAGAGGAAACGCCAAGAGGAATAACTGGAATGACTGCCAAGAGGAATGCCCCTTTTTTTGAAACCTAAACCATCAGACTTCGTTATATATTGCAGAAGATTAATGAAACCTGCATAAATTGCAAGGAGGCGAAGGGATATGGCGATTAAAAAAAGAAAAATGGCATTGAGATTTATGACAGTGTGCCTGGGCATCTTACTCATGATACCGGCTTTTGTGGCATGTGGTGTCCGACAAAAAGGAAATATCGGGCAAACCGATGGCGGTGAAAGTGAGACTGCCGGGGATGAGAAAAATTCTATTGATGAAGCAATGACCAAGGATGATTTACGTCCCCAGACCAACATCGGCACAGTACGCATCACTGACGGAAACACAGGTCAGGATCTTTTTCTCACCCAGGAAAGCCACTCCGAATACTTTTGGGAGATTATTGATAAATGGGAAAATCTGGATGTGGAAAAATCAGAAAATCAAACCCAGACCGTGGGATATGTTTACTGGCTGCGTCTGGAGGACGAAGAGGGCGCAGAACTTCACAGTATAGTACCCGGAGAGCAGGAAATTCAGATTGACGGTGTAAAGTACCATGATTATAGCATGGGAACGGCCATGGAGCTGTTCCTGGCAGTAGATGCAGCCTGGGCCAAAATGTCCGCCGAGAAGTTGTTTGCTGATATGCAGGAGGATGCGCTGAATGCTGCAGCGGATAATGCACCTGCATCGGCGCACACACAGGCAACCATCATAGAACAAAAACCTTCTGATTTCCAGATCCCCGACAACATTGAAGGCGTCACCATGGAGGTGACTTACGCTACATCTCGAGGGGCCAACCTGGTGTTTTCCAATGATACCAACCTGGAGATCCAATACGGTGATGATTACAGTCTGCAGGCTTATGTGGATGGTGCCTGGTATAATGTAGGGTATATCATCGATAACGCAGCGTTCAATGCCATCGCTTATCCGGTCCCTCAAAACGGTACCGGAAGTTGGGGAGTGAGATGGACATTTTTCCACGGGGAACTGCCTCCGGGCCATTACCGCATTGTAAAAAGTGTCATGGATTTCAGAGGGACCGGTGATTACACCACCTATCAGCTGGCAGCAGAATTTACTGTAGCATAATTTTTAATAAAATAATCTGCAAAAACAATCCACTACGAAATAATTCCCCGCGGCGAAAACCACGGGGAATTGCTTTGCATTGATTCGAAAAGAAATTAATAAAAAGAAATAATGCTTAGTAGCCCAGCTCCTCGCCCACCAAAATCACATTGATTCTGCCGGGATAGAAGGAAAGTCTGGTGACAACGGTCTGGGCACAGATGCAATCGGGAGAGAAGCAGTCAGCACAGGTACCGGTCACGGAGCAGGGAGTTTTCTTGTTTAAGCGTACGCAGTTTGGCGGAGCAGCCATGTTGCGTACTCTTTTTATACCGCTTTCTACGTCGGTAACCACTTTGTTCATGCCGGCAACAACGATTACATTGTCGGGACCGTAGCAGAGGAAGGAAACACGGTTGCCGCGGCCGTCCACGTTCACAAGCTCGCCGTCCAGAGTGATGGCGTTGGTGCTCATGAGGAAGAAATTGGCAGCGCAGATTTCACTGTAGATTTTCTTTTCTTCTTCTTTGGTTTTGGCAGTATCGCGGTCGATAATCTGATAAGCATTTGCACCGGTAATTGCATCGAAGAAACCATTGTCCTTCAAGGTCATGGATCCGCCCCAGCCTACGCTGGAACCTGCAGGCATCAATTCCAGTACTTTTGCGATAGCACTTTCCTTGTCAGCGCAGTAGAAGCCATTCATTCTTCTCTTCTCTAAATTCTTGATGATGGTTGCTGCAACATTTTCATAATATTGTTTCTTGGGTGCCATATCATACCTCCGAGATTAGTTATTTCTCATGATATCTCTCAGGAAATCAGCAGCCAGCTTGATGTCGGCAGCAGGATCTGCGCCGCATTCTCTCTCAATGGTGAGGAAGCCCTTGTAGCCGATTTCATCCAGCGCCTTTAAGTAAGCGGGGAAGTCCACGGAACCTTTTCCTAAAGGAACCTCTTTGAAGGTGGGCTCCTTATCCCAGCCGAAGTGGTCGATTACACCGTACACACGCTCGGGATCGCTTTCTTTCAGTTTGATGCCGTCCTTGGCGTGAGTGTGTACAATGTACTTTTTCAGGGTGTGTACTGCAGCAACGGGATCATCGCCGGTAACCATTACGAAGTTAGCGGGATCCAGGTTGACTGCAACACCGGTGGAGCCTAAGTCATCCAGGAACATTTTCAGGGTTTCAGCACGCTCGGGACCGGTCTCGATAGCAAAGTGAGAGCCCATGCTGTCAGCGTACTGAGCCAGTTCAAAGCATGCCTCCTGCATGATCTTGTAGCGGTCATGGTTTCTGTCAGCGGGTACAACGCCGATGTGGGTGGTTACCACATCGCTCTCCAGATCCTTTGCCAGCTCCATGATACGCTTGGACTGGTCGATGAGATCGGGATTTTTTTCTCTGTGCATAAAGCCCTGACCCAGGTCGCCGCAGATGGCGGAAAATACCATGCCGTTATCTTTTACATAATTTAACAGATCTTTTCTGGCCTGACCAACCAGGTTGGCAGGAGAATTTACACCGTTGGTGGAGTACATCTGGATACCCTTGGCACCGATAGCGGCAGCAGCCTTGATGGCTTCTCTGGTTTCCAGGTTAAAAGAGTCAACAATTGCTCCGATGGGGAACTGATACATAATAGATACCTCCGTTGGTTTATAGTATTATCAGCCCGGCAAAAGCGCTCGGCCGACAAGTTAGTATTGGTGCAGCTGTTTAACAGCTCTTGTAGAATGCAAGGCCCTTTTCCAGCTCTGCTACGCAGTCTTCGGGACCTTCGAACTCGATGTCCACATAGCCATCATATCCTACATTTTTAAGGATTGTCAAGCACTGTGCAGTCTTGGCAGCGCCGTAGCCTACAGCAGTACCCCGCAGGAAGTTGCCGGCTCTGGTATTGAAGCAGTGGGTCTTGTCTTCGTCGCTGTAGTAATCGATCTTCACGAAGTCTTTCAGGTGCACATGGCTGGCCAGACGGGCAAGTCTGGATACTGCGAATACATTGTCCTGATCAGCGCAGAGGAAGTTGCCGATGTCCAGAAGAAGGGTGAAATTCTCATGGTTTACAGCGTGGTAGAGCATTTCGATGCGGTCGTAATCCTGGAATACGTGGCCGTGGTTCTCGATCATGGTCATGATACCCAGGGACTGGCCGTAGTCTGCCAGTTCTTTCATGGCGGGAGCCATATTGGCAACAACGGATTCGATGCTTACACATGCGGTCAGTCTGCCCAGTACGTCGTATCTGAACAGCTTCACGCCCAGAAGGCTGGCGATGTCCAGCTCGCCTTTTAAGCGTGCAACTTCAGCAGCCTGTGCCTCGGGAGTGTCACAGTAGAGGCAGCCGCCTACTACATAAGCGGACAGCTCGATGCCGCAGTTGGCAGCTTCTTCTTTGATCTGCAGTGCCAGGGTGTGTCTTTCTTCTGTGGTCTCTCCGGGCAGGCCGATGTACTCGATGGCCTCAAAGCCCATGTCAACAGCCTTTTTGATCACGGAAATGTTGTCCAGTTTGCCGGCTTTAATGTACTGGTTGTAGGAATAGGAACTTACGCCGATTTTCATTTTCGTTTACCTCTTTTCTTTATATAATGTTTTGGGTAAAATTGCTTTTTGGAAATGTGTTGCTTTCCGGATGTTGCGTTGCAGTGGAACTGCGTACAACTGACCGTCATTCTTGACAAAGTTCTAAGTTTATTATAAGTTTGATTTAAAAGGAATGCAATCAAATATATTGCTTTGTAATAACACTATCTTGCGGTTTTGGCGGTGTATATGGTTTGATGGATAACGCTGTGCCCCGAATCGCCCCGGTGAATTAAGAAAGAAGTTTGGCAAAATGCAGGAGAAGAGCGTGAACAAAGGAAAATACGAGGGTATATACGAAGTACATAACCTGGAGGACAAAAACCTTCCCATCATTTTTCACCATGATATCATCTCCGAGAGACGGCAGGAGTTTGTCAATTGGCATGAAAATATTGAGATATTGTACTGCACCGCCGGTGCGGGCCAGATTCTTTGCAGCGGTGTTGTACATGAATTGACGGCAGGAGACATGGTGATCATCAACTCTAATGTGCTCCATGGAAGCCGGGCCGAAGAGACACTGGAGTATCACTGTTTGATCGTAGATTCGGATTTTCTGGCAGCCAATGACATAAAGGTGACCGATATCGAATTTGAAAGTATTATCAGATCGGAACAGGCTGCCCGGATTTACGATGAACTGGTGGAGGAGATTCTGGGACAAAAAGAGTACAGGGTTACTGCTATCCGTGTGTTGGTGCTGAATCTGGTGCTGCATCTGGTGAGGGAATATGCCACAGGCAGAGTGCTTGAGAAAAAGAGCCGGCTGGAAACAGAAGAAAATATCAAGATCGCTATCGGCTATATGAAGTCCAATTTTGCAAGGAAGCTTACCCTGGACGATATTGCAGCAGAGGTGGGCTTAAGTAAATATTATCTGGCCCATGAGTTTAAAAAGGCCACGGGCATGACCGTGGTAAATTTCCTGAACGTGATCCGCTGCCGGAGTGCCAAGAAATTGCTTTTGAAGAGAAAATACTCCGTCAGAGAAGCTGCAGTGCAGTGCGGGTTCGAAAATGACTCTTATTTTTCCAGGACCTTTAAGAATATTATGGGGTGTTTGCCCTCGGAGGTGCTGAAGGAAGAGGGGGTATAGGCGCGCGCAACCTGCATTATACATCTCATTCAGACACGCTTTTGCTCCGTGAAATGCGCCGGCACTTAGCGAGGTATATTATACAGTTTGCGCGAGGCTATATGTCCAGGAAGAAAAGCATGAGGTAAAAATAATCGGGTAAATGAAGTAAATATATGTGGAAATATAGTGTTATGGCGTGTATAATTTAAAAGAGATATCCAACCCAAGAGGAGGTAGTCATTGATGGCTAAAACAACAGGAATTCAGTTTGACAAAGAGCACAATGTGTTCAATCTGCAGACACCGGGCACCAGTTACGTGATCGGTATTTATGACGGCAAGATTCCCATGCATGTGCATTACGGTAAGAAGCTTAACAGTACTTACGGCATTTTCGATATGCTGGACAGAAAGGAAGGCCAGCTGTTTGATTATATGCCTATGAGCATGGAGTATTCCAAACCTTTTGCTCACAACGAACATCCTCAGGAGCTGCCTGTGTACGGTGACGGCGATTATCGTACTCCTGCATTCCACGCCCAGTACGCCGATGGCAGCACCATTACCAAGCTGCTCTATGCAGGACATAAAATTTATGACGGCAAACCTGCCCTGCAGGATATGCCTTCTGCTTATGTGGAAAGTGATGAGGAGGCTCAGACTCTGGAGATTTATCTGGAGGATGAACTGTCCGGATTGCAGGCTGTACTGTGCTACACCGCATATAGGGACAGGGATGTGATCACCCGCAGCAACCGCTACATCAATAAGAGCGACAAACTGATCAAGCTGTTGCGAGTGGACTCCGGCTGTATTGATCTTCCTCATATGAATTTTGATTTTGTACATTTTTACGGCAACTGGGCAAAGGAACGTATGGTGGAGAGAACCCCTCTGTTCCGCGGACTGCAGTCTGTGGACAGTACCAGAGGTGCTTCCAGCCATTTCCAGAATCCCTTTATCTGCCTGGCTGCCCATGATGCCACCGAAGAAGTCGGTGATGTTTACGGCATGAACCTGGTATACAGCGGCAACTTCCATGCAGGCGCTTTTGTAGACTCCATGGAAAAGGTGAGAATGTTCACCGGTATCAATCCTTTTGATTTCCAGTGGATGTTGAATCCAGGTGAGACCTTCCAGACACCTGAGTGTGTAATGGTATACTCCGACGAAGGTTTCGGCAAGATGAGCCACATTTACCATGAATTTATCAAGGAGCGTATCTGCCGCGGTAGATTCCGTGATCAGGAACGTCCGATTCTGATCAACAACTGGGAAGCTACTTATTTTGATTTCGATGAGGATAAGATTGCTGCCATTGCCGAGAAGGCTGCCCAGGTAGGCGTAGAGCTGATGGTTCTGGATGACGGTTGGTTCGGTAAGAGAAACAATGACCGCACCTCCTTGGGTGACTGGTTCGTAAATGAAGAAAAGCTTCCCAAGGGCCTGAATTCCCTGGTTAAGAGAGTAAACGATCTTGGCATGAAGTTTGGTCTGTGGTTTGAGCCTGAGATGATCTCTACTGTCAGTGAACTTTACAAAGCTCATCCCGATTGGTGTCTCCATGTAGAAGGCAGAGTACGTACTGAGGGACGCTATCAGCTGGTGCTTGACCTGTCCAGAGAGGATGTATGCGAATACATTATCGAGACTCTTTCCAAGGTGCTCTCCAGTGCCAACATCGAATATATCAAGTGGGATATGAACCGCAGCATGACGGAGATCGGTTCTGCTTTCTGGTCTGCTGAACACCAGCGTGAGGTGGCGCACAGATATATGATCGGTCTGTACAAAGTGCTGGGTACCCTGAAAGAGAGATTCCCTCACATCCTCATGGAGGGCTGTGCAGGTGGCGGCGGCAGATTCGACCTGGGTATGTTCTGCTACTTTGACCAGTTCTGGACCAGTGACGACACCGATGCCGTTGAGAGACAGTTCATTCAGACCGGCACCAGCTACGGTTACCCTACTATGGTAATGGGCTCTCATGTGTCCGCTTGTCCCAACCACCAGACCAGCAGAATCACTGATATCAATACCAGAGGCTACGTGGCAATGGCAGGACAGTTCGGTTACGAGCTGGATTTGAACACCTTGAGTGAGGAAGAAATCGAAAAAGTAAGAGAGCAGATCAAGCTTTGCAAGGAGCTGGCACCTGTGTTCCACAAGGGTGATATGCACCGTATCAAATCTCCTTTCGACGGCAACATGACTGTCTGGGAATTTGTAAGCAAGGATCAGAAGATCGCTATCGTAGAAATCTTTATTATCAAATGTGCACCTTGGAATCCCTACCAGAGCCTGAAACTGAGAGGCCTGGATCCCGATGCTGTGTACGTAGACCGCAATACCGGCAAGTCCTACACCGGTGAAGCATTGATGTACATGGGATTGCAGAGAAGATGCGACAGAGACTTCGGATACGAGATGCTGATCCTGGAGAAGCAGTAAAAAGAAAATAATAAAATAAATAAAAAATGATGGCGCATTTTGGGTCCCCTAGCATTTGCTTTGGACTTGAAATGCGCCAATTTAGTTTGTTTATGACTTGGAAGGAATCAGTTTTTTTGCCCAAGTTATGCTCAGAGTACCCAGGAAAAACATCATGACAGCACTGGCTACAAGGGAGAGCTGTGTACTGGTCTGGGCAATTCCAAATGCACGAATGGTATTGTCTTTCATAATAGCAGCTAATGCGGTAGACAGCATCATTGCAAGGAAGATCGAAAAATTTTGTGCGATGGTGTAAAAGGAAAGGTAATTGGTCCTGTCAGCTTGAGGTAAATGGTCGTATAAAATGGCCGATACCACACCGGAGAGCATTACACCCAATACGTGATGAACCAGGCGGATTACAACGTAGAGCCAAATTGTATTTGCGGTAACATAGGAGTAAGCGAAATTGCTGATTCCCATAACGATCATACTGACTCCGTATGCCCGATACAGATTTAATTTGTTTGTAAACCAAGTACACATTTTTGTAAATGGAAAGAAAAACAAAAAGTAGGAAGCATTGATCGCACTAATAAGCGTGTAACTTACGCCTACATCTTTCAGCAGGTATGCGTTAAGAGTGGCGGTGGGAAGACCGTTGCTGAAATGATGAAGTGCAAGCAGGACCATGGTCATAAGGAAAAGCTTGTTTTTGACAGGCAATGTAAAAATATTGGAAAACTTGATGCGGACAGTTTTCTCGTATGGAAATTCCTTTTGCGCTATCCAGATAAAGGTATCTATGAGCATAAGGCCAAAGGCTATGTAACGTATGGAAGTCAGTAATATGATCTCATTGGGAGTACCGATAAACCGATCGCCCAGATAGGAGATAAATAATGCGATAGTAAAAGAAAATGCGCTGGAGATACAGTTGCTGGAACGGAAATAATCTATCCGCACCTCTTCCTGGAGATAATTGGCATGCCAGGCGGTCCAGCCGGAGCTGAACAATTGGCTGATTGCAGAAGCTGAAACGATGAGAATGGCCAGACCCATCATACGTTCCCGATTGCCGTGCAGGAGCGTTGGCAAGATAGCAATGCCTATATAATTGACGAAGCAATGGGTCAGCTTTGCGGTGATCAGAAGGGTCTTTCTTCGCTGAAAACGTTCTAGGATCATTGGAGAGAACAGATTCAGCAGACAGGTTATATACGGAATAAAAGTAAGAAATCCGATTTTGGATTTATCCATGTCGTAATACAGAAGAAAGCTGGTATAGAAGATATCTGTTGTAAGTTGAGTGCAAACATTATCTAATAGGTTGGAGCCAAGTATCCTGCAGCGGCCCTTGGCATAAGGGTCGCTGAAATTATAAACGGTGCGAAGGCTGCTGTGCTGCCAACGTTGTTTTAAACTGGTGTGCTGCATGTTCTTATCCTCGCAAAAGTTTTTTGTTAGGGCGGCTATGGTTTAAAACGTATCAATTTGTGCGCCCATGTTATGCTCAATATACCTCCCAAAATCAATACCACACCACTGGCAAAAAGCATGATCTGAGTACTGGTCTTGGAAAAACCAAGTATATGTATTGCATTATTCCCCATAAAGGCAGCCAATGCAGTGTCCAGCATCAGTGCCAGAAAAATAGAAGCATTTTGGACAATGGAGTAAAAGGAAAGGTAATTTGTCCTGTCCGTATGCGGTAAATGGTCATACAAAATGGTGGATATGACACCGGAGTGCAGTACGCCTAATACGTGCTGCAGAAGGCGGACCACAACGTAGAGCCATACTGTGTTTGCGGTAACAAAGGAGTAGGCAAAAAAGGTGAAGCCCAAAAGTATGATGCCCATTCCCAATGCCCGATACATATTTAGCTTGTATGTGATTTGATTCCACATTTTTGTGAATACAAAGAAAAATAAAAAATAAGAGGCATTGACTGCGTTAATAAGAGTGTAACTTACTCCAACATCCTCTAGCAAGTATGCGTTGAGGGTGGCGTTGGGAAGATAGTTACCTACAAAATAAAGGGCAAGCAGAGCCATGGTCATAAGAAATGGCTTGTTTTTTAGGGGTAATGTAAAAATGTTAGAAAACTTGGTGCGGACAGTTTTCTCATAAGGAAATTCTTTTTGGGACAGCCAGATAAAGGTATCTGCAATCATAAGGCCAAAAGCGATGTAACGTATGGCGGTCAGTAGCAGAATCTCATTGGAAGTATCGGAGAAACGGTCTCCCAGATAGGAGATGACCAATGCGATTGTATAAGTAACCCCGCTGATGATGCAGGAGCTGGAGCGGAAATAATCGATTCGCACATGCTCCTGAAGGTAATTGGTGTGCCAGGCGCTCCATCCGGAACTGAACAGCTGACTAATAGCAGAGGCCGAAACGATCAAAATGGCCAAGCCCATCATACGTTTCTGGTTGCTTTGAATGAGGGTGGGCAAAAGTGCAATGCCCACATAACTGATGAAGCAATGAATCAACTTTGAGGCGATCAGAATGTGCTTTCTTCTCTGGAAACGTTCCAGAAGCATAGGAGAAAACAGATTCAGCATGCATGTGATATACGGAATAAAAGTAAGAAATCCGATTTTGGATTTATCCATGCCGTAATACAGAAGAAAGCTGGTGTAGAAGATGCCAGTTACAAGTTGACCGGAAATATTATCTAGTATAGTGGAGAACAGCATCCTGCAGCGGCCCTTGGCATAAGGGTCGCTGAAATTGTAAACGGTGTGCAGGTTACTGTGCTGCCAAATTTGCTTTAAATGGTACATATTCGTATCCTCATAAGGTTTCAAATGCCTTCAGCCACTCACGTTTGATCAGCTCATGTCCCATAGCAGTGGGATGCACGCCGTCTGCCAGCCAGTATGTATTTTCTGTGGTTTCAGCGGCTTTGTCCAGTTTCTCCTGCAAAGGAACGAAAGTGAGTCCGTACTTTTCGGATACCGCGCGGGCTTTCAGGGCTCTCTTTTCTACTTCTGTGCGGAAAGTATTCCACTTGTCAGGATATTCTTCTGTATTTTCGGTGGCAGAAGCTCTCAGGCAGAACGGTTCCAGGATCATGATCTTAATGTCGGGAAGAGCAGCCCGGATTTCTTCGATCAGCATGCCGTAAATCTTTTCGAATTTGTCAGCGTCCACACCGTTGTGGTTGCCAAACTCGTGCCATACATCGTTGACACCGATCAGGATGCTCATGTAATCGGGCTTTAAGTTGATGATGTCAGCTTTGATGCGTGCGTATACATCGACAATGCGGTTGCCGCTGATGCCTCGGTTCTGGAACTGAAAGCTTTCGGGATGTTCGTAGCCCAATAATGATTTTACCAGTAACGGATAACCGGTGCCCACATTGTCAAAATTCTCGCGGCTTCTGCCGCAGTCTGTAATGGAATCTCCCTGGAATAAAATGGTCTTCATCCGGAATATTCTCCTTTCCCTAAATCAATTAGAATCAAGTGATGCTCTTCTGAGCATAAACTTATAATCCTACACTGCGAAATATTTCTCGTATAACTTCTTCATCCTGCCGTGGATAAAGTTCAGTGCTTCTGCAGCACCGTCTTCGCCGGTGACGTAAGCTTTCATCAGACGGCCTTCCTCATAACACAGATCGTCGTGAAGAGGAGTGAAGTCGTCCATCAGGAAGCGTGCGTATTTCACCAGACGTAAGTCGCCCACCATACGGTATTCTGCTGAAATGGTATCCAGTGCCACTGTGTAGCAGTCTTTGATGGCAGAGATCAGCGCGGCGCGCTCATTTTCCCTTGCAAATACAAAGGTGGAAGCGATCAGTGCACCGGGATTGTGCTCTATGAGAGAACTGTGACTGTCAGTGGAACCTACGATGGGATAGTTGATGCCCTTAGCTTTGTCTTCGTAGTAGCGGATGGCCTGGAAACCGTTGTGCTGATAGTAGCGCTCGCCGCCCAATACTTCAAAGGCATCGAAGGGGTGGGTAGCAGTGATATACTCTGACAGTGTTTCGGGAACCTGGTAGCCTTCCGGTAAAATCCAATAAGGATGGGCATAGATGCCTAATCCCTCCCCGTTTCTGATGTGGTTGAAAATCCAAACACAGGCCGCGTAGGTGAATTTTTCAATGCCATCGGGGATATTCAGAGCCTCAGCCAAGGCATTTACTTCTGCTCTGTACTGTTCCTCGGTCAGTACGGCAGGAGGATTGTCGATCACAGCTCTGCGGCTGCTCTCTTTGGACTGGACGCTTGTCTCCAGCAGACCGTTGACACTGTACTTACCGCCGAAGTTGACAATGTGGATATCATTGCCGGGCAGGTGTACTTCCTCGCCGATGACAATGTTCATCTCGATGGGTACATTCTTGTAGGCATCAGTGGCTTCCAGGGAAGGATAGTATCTGTGGTGGTCACTGATGACGGTGAAATCATATCCGGCCTTACGGTAATTGGCAGCTACGATGGCAGGTTCCTGCTGACCGTCGGAACGGTTGGTATGCATATGTAAGTCGCCCCGGTAAGGGTGGCGGCCGCGCATATCCTCCTCCAGAGCGTATATAGAGAGGCTGACAGCGGGTTTGTTTTCCTGCAAGATGCGGATGCAGTATTCGCTTTCCTCTGTAAAAACATGGGAGAAACGTAAGGAACCATCGGCATCGGGGGTAAGTTCGTAGGTGGTTATATTGTTACGTTCGGGGTATTTGACGGGATTGCCGTGAATCATGGAATGGACGTTTACGGTTACTTTTTCGGCAAAAGAAGCGTGGCTTCCCAGCGGTTTGATGGTGATGTGGGCTTCTTCGTTAATAATAAATACCTTTGGGAAAATGTCGTAATAATGCAGTTCCTTTTTCATGAAGTAATCCTCTGTGCTGATTGTTTTGTGCTATATTGTCAACCGCAAATGCGGGCTTGCTTACCCCTAGTGTAGTACCGGCGAAATGGTGTGTCAAGCCAGTATTTATAGTGGTAAGAAATTCAAAATAGGTGTATAATATGAACAGCATCAACGAAAATCAAGCGACGCGCAGCGGCATTTGATTTTCGGATGCTGTTCAACGAGCAAACAGTCTGCGAAGCAGACAATGAGTGCGCAGCACGTGTTTGCGAGTATGGAAAAGTGCCAAGAAAATCAAGCGACGCGCAGCGGCATTTGATTTTCGGATGCTGTTCAACGAGCAAACAGTCTGCGAAGCAGACAATGAGTGCGCAGCGCGTGTTTGCGAGTGCTAAAGGATATGATTTTATTAGGAGGAAATGTACATGAAAATAACCAGAAAAAGAGTAGCGATCGTAGGCTGCGGCCTGGTGGGAGCCACCACTGCTTTCAGTTTGGAGACCCAGGGCGTCTGCGATGAGATCATGATGATCGATATCAACGCAGAGCGTGCTGTGGGTGAGATGAGGGATCTGAAGGATTCCATCGAATATTTGGGCCGTAATGTGAAAGTGACCACCGGCACTTATGCGGACTGTGGTGACATGGATATTATTGTTATTACCGCAGGTGCACCGCCCAAGCCGGGTCAGTCCAGACTGGATACCTTGGAAGTAGGAGCCAAGATCTGTGAGTCCATCGTTACGCCCATTATGGAGAGCGGTTTCAACGGCATCTTCATTGTGATCTCCAATCCTGTTGATATTTTGGCCCATTATGTGCAGAAGATCTCCGGCCTGCCCAAGAATCAGGTCATCGGCACCGGTACCGCTATCGATTCCGCCCGTCTGAAGAACTTGATCGGCCAGCTGGTAAACGTGGATCCCAGAAGTGTGCACGGTTACAGCATGGGTGAGCATGGTGATTCCCAGATGGTACCTTGGTCTACCGTAACCATCGCAGGAAAGCCCTTCTATGATGTCATTGCCGACAACAAGGAACTGGTGGGTGATGTGAACCTGGACGAGTTGGTAGAGAAAACAGCCAGAGAGGGTTGGGAAATCTACAATAGAAAGGGTACCACTTATTATGGCATCGCTACAGCCTGCGCCGGTATTATCAAGGCTATTTTAAATGATGAGAACCGCATTATTCCTGTTTCTACCCTGTTGGAGGGTGAGTACGGTGAAAAGGATGTTTACGCAGGTGTGCCTACAATTTTGAACTGCACAGGTGCTTCTGACGTACTGGAGATCCACATGACTCCTCACGAACTTGCACGATTTAAAGAGTCTGTAGCAGTGATCAGAGAGCATACAAAGAAAATCATGGATGTATAGTGATGCAAAAGTCTTTGTAATCACGAAATCGTGATCTGCACAAAAGATATGAAAAGCGCCAAGGGAGCGCTGGGCAAAAGAGAAATATGAATGAAGGAGTATTCTAAACTTATGAAAAGAAACGCAATTTACGGAGCCGGTTCCCTGGGCACAGTGCTGGGAGCCTACATTACGAAAAACGGCGGGCAGATCGATCTGATCAACCGCAACAAGGCCCATGTGGCAGCACTGAAGGAAAATGGTGCCCGCATCACAGGCAAAGTGGAAATGACGGTGCCTGTGACCGCCCTTACGCCCGATGAAATGACCGGGAAGTATGACGTGATCCTGCTGATGACCAAGCAGCTGTTCAATACAGAAGTGGTGACCATGCTGAAAGAGTATCTCGCTGAAGACGGTGTGATCGTAACCCTCCAGAACGGTATTCCCGAGCCCGGCATCGCAGAGATCGTAGGTGCCGGACATACCATGGGCTGTACCGTAGAGTGGGGCGCTACCCTTTCTGCACCCGGAGTCTGTACCCTGACCAGTGAACCGGACAGCCTTTCCTTCCATATGGGTAAGATGGAGGGGATCTCCGATGAGCAGTTTGTCATGGTAAAAGAATTGCTGGAGCTGATGTGCCCGGTACATGAAGAAGAAAACCTTCTCGGTGCCCGCTGGTCCAAACTGCTGATCAATGCCACATTTTCCGGTCTTGGTACTGTAGTAGGCGGCGTGTTCGGAGATGTTTATGAGGATAAGACTGCCCGCAAGATTGCTCTCATGTGTATGAAGGAGTGTATTGATGTGGGACATGCGGCAGGCGCGGAGTTTGCACCGGTTCAGGGCAAGGATATCACCAAGCTCTTTTATTACACCAATGCCTTAAAGAAAGCCTTTGGTTTGTTCCTGATGCCCATTGCCATGAAAAAGCACCGCAATATCGAGCCTTCCATGCTTCAGGATTTGAAGCACGGAAAGCCTTGTGAGGTGGATGCCATCAACGGCGTAGTGTGTGAATGGGGACGCAAGTGCGGCGTACCTACTCCTGTTAACGACCGCATTGTGGAAGTGATCAAAAAGGAACAAAGCGGCGAACTGAAATTGGAGAAGCGTAATATTAATCTATTTACAGATCTGCTGTAAGATTTCGCACAAAATAAATAAATCCAGGAAAGATTCCTGTCCTGTATTTGTCGATATTGACGACAGTACGGGGCAGGAGTTTTTTTGAGCAGAGGAATGAAAAATAAACTGCAAATATCTGTTGCAAAATGAGTCTAAAAAGCATATAATTGGAAATGATGCAATTTATGTTTTTTTTGTAGTGTGTTAAAAAATAAACAATCAAGAAAGGGAACAAAGCGCATGAGTAGAAAAATTACTATCATCGGCGCAGGAAGTGTAGGCGCAACTATCGCATACACATTGTCTCAGGATAACATCGCATCTGAAATCGTGTTGATCGATATAAACAAAGCTAAGGTTGAGGGTGAAGTTATGGACATCATCCAGGGTACCTGCTTTAGAGATCCCATTTCGATCATTGCGGGAGATTATGAAGATGCGAAGGATTCTGACATTGTCATTATTACTTCCGGCGTAGCACGTAAGCCCGGTCAGTCCAGACTTGAGCTGGCTCAGACCAATGTGAACATTATCAAGTCCATTACCCCCCAGATCGTAGCTGTGGCGCCCAATGCGATGTACATTATCGTAAGCAATCCTGTGGATATTCTTACACATGTATTTACCAAGATTTCCGGTATCCCTGAGAATCAGATCATCGGTTCCGGTACCATGCTTGATACTGCAAGACTCCGCTGCGGCATTGCTGAGCACTTTAATGTAGCCCAGTCCAATGTACATGCTTACGTATTCGGCGAGCACGGTGACAGCTCTTTTATTCCCTGGAGTAAGGCAACCATTTCCGTGGTTCCTGTGGATGAGTATGAGCAGACCATGGAGAAGAGTGGTCTGGATGTAGATCCTATCGACAAGGAAGCAATGCTTCAGTATGTACAGAAGTCCGGCGGCAAGATCATTGCCAATAAGGGTGCTACCTTCTATGCGGTATCTTCCTCCGTTTGCAAGATCTGCAATATCCTGCTGGCTTCCACAGACACCCTGAGCACCGTTTCCACCATGATGCACGGTGAGTACGGCATCGAAGATGTGTGCCTGAGCACATTAGTATTGATCGGTCCCAACGGCGTTCAGCGCAGAATTGAAGTAAGCCTGACTGATGAGGAAGTGGCACTGCTTCACAAGAGCGCAGATACCTTAAAGGATATTATTTCTCAGCTTGAGATTTAAAACTATAAAAAAGGAGAAGGGATGAGTTATGAAGTATACTTATTATCCGGGATGTACCTTAAGAACTAAGGCCAAAGACCTGGATGCCTATGCGAGAGCTTCTGCAAAGGCATTGGGTTTTGAGCTGGAAGAGGTAGAAAACTGGCAGTGCTGCGGCGGCGTATTTCCTTTGGGAACTGACGAAATCGCAACAAAGCTTTCCTCTGTCCGCGTTCTGAACGAGGCAAAGGAAAAGGGCCAGGATTTAGTTACTCTCTGCTCTGCATGCCATCACGTGATCAAGCGTGTGAACAACGACATGAAGAACAACGAGGACATCCGCACCAGAGCCAACAACTACATGCAGCTGGATACCCCCTATGCAGGAGAGACCAACGTGCTTCACTTCCTGGAAGTGCTGCGCGACAAGATTGGTTTTGATGAGTTAAAGAAGAGGGTGGTAAATCCTCTGACCGGCAAGAAGATCGGCGCTTACTACGGCTGCCTCTTACTTCGCCCCGGTAAGGTTCTTGGATTTGACAATCCTGAGAATCCCACCATTATCGAAGATTTTATCCGCGCAATCGGAGCGACCCCCGTGGTTTATCCTTACCGCAATGAGTGCTGCGGCGGATACGTATCCCTGCGCGAAAAAGAAATGGCAAAGAATATGTGTGATAAGATCAAGGAAAGTGCTGCAGGCTTCGGCGCAGAGATGCTGATCACAGCATGCCCTCTGTGCATGTACAACCTGAACAAGAGCTCTGAGGCAGATCTTCCTGTTTACTATTTCACAGAATTACTTGCCGAAGCACTTGGAGTAAAGGAGGAGGTATAGTAATGAGCAACGCAAAGAATCAGGCTGAAAAAGTCAAAGAGATCAGCGGCGTGAATCCGTTGAAATGTATGAAGTGCGGCAAATGTTCTGCTACCTGCCCTGCTTTCAACGAGATGGACATCAAGCCCCACCAGTTCGTATCTTATGTACAGAACGGTGACATTGAAGCTCTGGCAAATTCCAAGTCTCTCTGGAAATGCCTTTCCTGCTTCGCTTGTATCGAGCGCTGCCCCAGAAATGTAGAGCCCGGCAAGCTGATCGATGCTGCAAGACAGGTTGTAGTCCGTACCAAAGGTCAGACAGGTCTGGCTCCCGAGGAGATTCCCGAACTGTTAGATCCCGAAGTTCCCCAGCAGCTGCTTGTCAGTGCATTCAGAAGATACAGGAGGTAAGTCGCAATGCAAAGAATAGGCGTATTTGTCTGCCACTGCGGTAGTAATATTGCGGCTACGGTAGACGTTAAAAAAGTAGTAGAAATGGTTCAGATGGAACCCGGCGTTGTCCATGCAGAGGATTACCAGTATATGTGTTCCGAGGCTGGTCAGGCCAAGATTGCAGCAGCAATCCAGGAGAAGAAGCTGACAGGTATTGTTGTCTGCTCCTGTTCTCCCCGTATGCATGAGACCACTTTCCGTACAGCAGCACAGAGAGCAGGTCTGAATCCTTACATGGTTGAAATTGCCAACATCCGTGAGCACTGTTCCTGGATCCACAAGGATATGGAAGAGGCTACCAAGAAGGCAGTTATCCTTGCAAGAGCAGCTATCGCAAAAGTTAATTTAAATACTCCCTTAAAGCCCGGTGAGAGCCGCGTAACAAAGAGAGCGCTGATCATCGGCGGCGGTATCGCAGGTATCCAGACTGCTCTGGATATTGCAGATGCAGGCTATGAGGTTGACATCGTAGAGAAGACTCCCAGTATCGGCGGAAGAATGTCCCAGTTAGACAAGACCTTCCCTACCCTGGACTGTTCCGCATGTATCCTCACCCCCAAGATGGTAGAGGCTGCAGCTCATGAGAAGATCAACATCTATACATATAGTGAAGTTGAGAAGGTTTCCGGTTTCGTGGGCGACTTTACCGTTGACATCAGAAAGAAAGCAAGAAGTGTTGATTCCAGCAAGTGTACCGGTTGTGGTGTCTGCCAGGAGAAATGTCCTTCCAAGAAGGCTCCCAGCGAGTTCAACCGCGGCTTAAATACCAGAAGTGCGATCTACACTCCTTTCGCACAGGCTATCCCCAATGTGCCTGTTATCGACCGTGAAAATTGTATCAAGTTCAAGACCGGCAAGTGCGGTATCTGTGCTAAGGTATGTCAGGCCGGCGCTATCGATTACGAGCAGCAGGACGAGATCATTACCGAGAAGTACGGTGCAATCGTTGTAGCAACCGGTTTCGATACCATCAAGCTGGATAACTACGACGAGTACGCATACAACCAGAGCAAGGATGTTATCACTTCCTTAGAACTGGAGCGTATCATGAACGCAGCAGGACCTACCAAGGGCCACTTAGAGCGTCTCTCCGACGGTAAGCACCCTCATGAGATCGTATTCATCCAGTGTGTAGGCAGCCGTTGCTCCGACGACAGAGGTAAGAGCTACTGCTCCAAGATCTGCTGTATGTACACCGCTAAGCATGCAATGCTGATCCGTGACAAGTATCCCGATGTAAACGTAACCGTATTCTACATCGACGTTCGTACTCCCGGTAAGAACTTCGATGAGTTCTACAGAAGAGCAGTGGAAGAGTATGGCGTAAACTACATCAAGGGTCAGGTTGGTAAGGTTATCCCTCAGCCCGACGGAAAACTCTTGGTTCAGGGTTCCGACCTGCTTGACAACAAGCAGATCCTGAAGGAGGCTGACATGGTTGTTCTTGCAACCGCTATCGAGCCCGAAGCTTCCGTAAGAAAGATCGCTACCATGCTTACCGCAAGTATCGACACCAACAACTTCCTGACTGAAGCACATCCCAAGCTTCGTCCCGTAGAGTCTCCCACCGCAGGCGTATTCTTATCCGGTGTCTGCCAGGGACCTAAGGATATTCCCGAGACCGTTTCCCAGGCAGGTGCGGCAGCAGTTAAGGCAATCGGCCTGTTAGCTAAGGATAAGCTGATGACCAACCCTTGTACTGCAAAGGCTGACGAGCTTCTGTGTAACGGATGTTCCACTTGTGCTAACGTATGTCCTTACGGTGCGATTTCCTACGAAGATGTACAGGTCAACGACCACGGCATCCGTGAAGTACGCCGTATCGCAGTTGTAAACAACGCTCTGTGTCAGGGCTGTGGTGCTTGTACCGTAGCATGTCCTTCCGGCGCTATGGATTTACAGGGCTTCTCTAACAGACAGATTATAGCGGAGGTAGATGCAATATGTCGTTAACAAATGAAGAATTCAGACCGAAGATTGTAGCGTTCTGCTGTAACTGGTGTAGTTATGCAGGTGCTGACCTGGCAGGAAGCAGCCGTCTGGCTTACCCTGCCGATGTAAAGATTATTCGTGTACCTTGTTCCTGTCGTGTCAACCCTATGTTCATCTTAAGAGCATTTGAAAAGGGCGCTGACGGTGTTATCCTCTGCGGATGTCACCCCGGCGACTGCCACTACAGCACAGGTAACTACTATGCAAGAAGACGTATGACCCTTCTGTTCTCCATGCTGGATTACATCGGTGTTGAGAACGGCCGTACCCGTGTAGAATGGGTATCCGCAGCAGAAGGTGTTAAGTTCTCTCAGACCATGAACGAATTTGTAGAAAAGATTCATTCTCTTGGTAAGAATGTAAGATTGGGGGATTTGAGATGCAGGAATTAATCAGTCGTGCAAAAGAACTTCTGGAAAACGGCACAGTTGCCCGTGTTCTTGGCTGGAAAGCAGGCGATCTTCCTTACAATCCTGAACCCGCTTTCTTTACCCAGGCAGAAGAACTGAAGGATTTTGTGTACAATGGTTTTTGCGGCGCCAACCTGAGCAAATACATGATCGAAGCTTCCAAGCTGGAAGGCAAGACTCTTGTTTGCTTAAAGCCGTGTGATACTTACAGCTTCAACCAGCTCATCAAAGAGCACCGTGTAGACCGTGAGAAGGCTTACATCGTAGGCGTTGGCTGTAAGGGTAAATTGGATATTGAAAAGGCCAAAAAGCTTGGCATCAAGGGTATTGAGAGCGTATCCGGTGCAGAGATGACCGATGATACCGATACCCTGACCTTCCAGACCATCTATGGCGAGAAGACCTGTGCATATGCAGATGTTATGCTGGAGCGCTGCCATGTATGTAAGGGCAAGGACCATATGGTATATGACGAGCTGATCGGCCAGTCCAAAGATACCAAGGATGCAGAGCGTTTTGCTGAGGTTGAGAGAATCGAAGCAATGTCTCCCGAAGAGAAATTCGCTTTCTTCCAGAAGGAGTTAAGCAAGTGTATCCGTTGTAATGCATGCCGTAACGTATGTCCCGCATGCAGCTGCCGCAAGTGCGTATTCGACAGCAACAAGTTCGACAGTGCACAGAAGGCAAACACCGATTCCTTCGAGGAAAAGATGTTCCATATTATCCGTGCCTTCCACGTAGCAGGCAGATGTACCGACTGCGGCGAGTGCAGCAGAGTATGTCCTCAGGGCATTCCTCTCCACCTGTTCAACCGCAAGTTCATCAAGGATATCAACGAGTTATACGGTGAGTATCAGGCAGGTGCCGACACTGAGTCCAAGGCTCCTCTGACCAACTTCACCTTCGACGATGCAGAACCCAGCATCGTAACAAAACGGTAAAGAAAGGAATAAATGTATGTATAAGATAGCAAAAGGAAATCTGTCGGCATTATTCCAGTTAATTGCCGGAGAGAGAGAATTATATGTACCCGTTAATAACGGCGGTCAGGTAAACTTCGCAGCATGGACCGAGGATGCACAGGTGGATCTGGACACCTTAAAGAGTGTTAAGTCCCCTAAAGATGCTTTCTTCCCTCAGAGCGAGAACCTGTATACTTGTTACAGAGACGGTAAGAAGATCAAGATCGAGCCCGAAGAGCTCCAGAACCAGAATTTCGTTGTTTTCGGTATGAAGGCATGCGACGTTAAGGGTGTGGAAGTACTGGACAAAGTATTCCTGACCGACCCCGTAGATACCTTCTACGCAGCGAGACGCGCACACGGCACCATCGTTGCCATGGCATGTCACGAGCCCGAGGAGACCTGTTTCTGTAAGGTATTCGGTATCGACTGCGCTAACCCTGTAGCTGACGTTGCTACCTGGATGGTAGAGGGCGAGCTGTACTGGAAGGCTCTCACCGAGAAGGGTGAGGCTCTGACTACAGCAGTAGCTTCCTTACTGACTGACGCTGACGAGGCAAAGGTAGAGGCTGAGCAGGCTGCTATCCGTGCTATCGTTGAGAAGCTTCCTTACTCCGACCTCTCCTTAGAAGGCTGGAACGGCGATGTGCTCACCGAGAAGTTCAACTCTCCCGTTTGGGAAGAATTATACAAGCCCTGTCTGGCATGCGGCACATGTACTTTCGTTTGCCCTACCTGTCAGTGCTATGACATCAAGGACTATGATACAGGACACGGCGTGCAGCGTTACCGCTGCTGGGATTCCTGTATGTACTCCGACTTCACCATGATGGCTCACGGCAACAACCGTACCAGCCAGCTGCAGAGATTCCGTCAGAGATTCATGCACAAGTTAGTATACTTCCCTGCAAATAACGACGGTATGTACTCCTGCGTAGGCTGTGGCCGCTGCGTGGAGAAGTGTCCTTCATCCTTAAATATTGTGAAGGTTGTAAAGGCTTTTGAGAAACAGGGAGGTGACCAGTAATGTGCGAATGTACTTGTCATGAAAACTACACACTGGATACCTTAATTCCTAAGGTTGGTGTGATCACCGACATCCGTCAGGAGACTCCGGATGTTAAGACCTTCCGTGTAAATGCTCCGGAAGGCGGAAAGTTATTTGAGCATATGCCCGGTCAGTGCGCAATGGTATGCGCACCCGGCGTAAGTGAGGGTATGTTCTCCATTACCTCTTCACCTACAAACAAAGAATACCAGGAATTCAGTATCAAAAAGTGTGGTGTGCTCACTGAGTACCTGCACAGCCTGGAGGTTGGTTCCGAGATCACCGTTCGCGGACCTTACGGTAACCACTTCCCCGTAGAGACTGAATTAAAGGGCAAGGATCTGCTGTTTATCGCAGGTGGTATCGGTCTTGCGCCTCTGCGTTCCGTAATCAACTATGTTATTGACAACAGAGAGAATTACGGCAATGTAGATATCCTGTACGGTTCCCGTTCCGCTGACGATCTGGTTCAGCTGAAGGAAATCCAGGAAGTTTGGATGAAGACCCCCGGTGTAAACGTATATCTGACCATTGACCGTCCTCAGGAGGGATGGGATGGCAACGTAGGTTTTGTTCCTGCATATCTGAAGGAACTGAACTTCGCAGCAGCAGGCAAGACCGCTCTGGTTTGCGGACCGCCTATCATGATCAAGTTCGTACTGGCTGCCCTGAAGGAAATGGGCTTCACAGACGAGCAGGTATACACCACCTTAGAGCTTCGTATGAAGTGCGGTGTTGGTAAGTGCGGACGTTGTAACATCGGTTCCAAGTACGTATGTAAGGATGGCCCCGTATTCCGTTTCGACGAAATCGATGAGCTTCCTAACGAATACTAATTCATGGAGGATAAAGAGAAAATGGCAGATATGATTAACATTTACTTATATGGTAAAAAGTATGAAGTTCCGGCAAGCTTGACCATTATGGAAGCTTTTGAGTATTCCGGATATCAGCTGGTTCGCGGATGCGGCTGCAGAAACGGTTTCTGCGGTGCCTGCGCTACCATCTACAGAATCAAGGGCAAGAACGAGCTGGTTGGCTGTCTTGCATGTTCCACCAAGGTTGAGAACGACATGTGCGTAGCAACCTTACCTTTCTTCCCCTTGGAGAAGAAGATCTACGATATCACAGAGATTAAGCCCGACATGCAGGTTATGATGCAGCTGTATCCCGAGATTTACGCTTGTATCGGTTGTAACGCATGTACCAAGGCTTGTACCCAGGATCTGGATGTTATGCAGTATATCGCATACGCACAGAGAGGTGAGTTCGAGAAGTGTGCAGAGCTTTCCTTCGACTGCGTAATGTGTGGTGTATGCTCCTCCCGTTGTCCTGCAGGTATCTCCCATCCTCAGGTTGCACTGCTGGCAAGAAGACTTACCGGTAAGTACATCAGACCTGAAGCTGAGCATCTGACCAAGAGAGTAAAAGAGATCGAGGACGGCGAGTGCCAGGCTCTGATCGAAGCTATCATGGCTAAGCCTCTGGCAGAGCTTAAGGAACTGTACAACACAAGAGAAATTGAGAAGTAGGAGGATGTCAAACATGAGTTTACCGTATACCGCTGAGATGATGGAATCCATTAAAAAGGTAGAGGCCGGCAGAGCTGCACGTATTGGTTTTGAGCCCAGACGTATGACTGCTGATGAGAAGACCGCCCTGCTGGAGGCATTCCATCCGGACTACAATCTCGACAGTTTTGAAGAAATTAAAGTAGGTCCCAACAAGGGCCAGAAAGCTCCTAAGGAATTAGTAGAGATCCTTCAGGGCGAGAGCAGAATCAAGGGCATGGACCTTGATCTGACCAAGGTTGATTACGATGTTGACGTACTGGTTATCGGTGGCGGCGGCTCCGGTTCTTCCGCAGCAATCGAAGCTAACGAAGCAGGCGCAAACGTTATGATCGTTACCAAGCTGCGTATCGGTGATGCAAACACCATGATGGCAGAAGGTGGTATCCAGGCAGCAGATAAGGAGAACGACTCTCCTGCACAGCACTACCTTGACGTAATGGGCGGCGGTCACTATGCCAACGTTCCCGAGCTGGTAGAGAAGCTGGTTTGCGATGGCCCTCTGGCTATCAACTGGCTGGATAAGCTGGGCGTTCTGTTCGATAAGGACGAGAACGGCAACATGATCACTACCCACGGCGGCGGTACTTCCCGCAAGAGAATGCACGCTGCAGCTGACTACTCCGGCGCAGAGATCATGAGAGTATTAAGAGATGAAGTTATCAACAGAGGCATTCCTGTAATCGATTACACCGCAGCTATCGAGATCATCAAGGATACCGATGGCAAGGCAGCAGGTGCTGTTCTTCTGAACATGGAAACCAATGAGATCCTGATCGCAAGAGCAAAGACCGTTGTTATTGCAACCGGTGGTGCTGGCCGTATGCACTATCAGGGCTTCCCTACTTCCAACCACTACGGTGCAACCGCTGACGGTCTGGTACTGGCTTACCGTGCAGGCGCTCGTCTCCTGTATCAGGATACCCTGCAGTATCATCCTACCGGTGTTGCTTTCCCTGCACAGATCTACGGTGCGCTGGTAACTGAGAAGGTTCGTTCCATGGGCGCTATGTTCGTAAACCGTGAAGGTGAAGTATTCATGCATCCCCTTGAGACCAGAGACGTTGCAGCTTCCGGCATCATCCGTGAGGTTAAGGAAAGAGGCAAGGGCGTACATACTCCCCAGGCTGACGGTATCTGGCTGGATACTCCCATGATCGATATGATCCACGGCGAAGGTACTCTGGAGAAGAGACTTCCCGGTATGCTTCGTATGTACTTAAGATGCGGCATTGATATGAGAAAGGTGCCCATCGTAATTTACCCTACACTGCACTACCAGAACGGCGGTATCAAGATTTCCGCAAACGGTATGTCCGATATCGAGAATCTGTATGTTGCAGGTGAGGCAGTTGGTGGTATCCACGGAAGAAACAGACTGATGGGTAACTCCCTGTTAGACATCATTGTATTTGGCCGTAATGCAGGTAAGCAGGCTGGTGCTAAGTGCAAGGAAGTTGAACTGAAGGAGCTGACTCTGTCCCACGTGGATGATTTCTCCAAGATGCTTGCTGACGCAGATATCGAGCCTAAGGTAGTATCTCCTAAGTTGTTACCTGACTACAGACCCGAAGGCGTAACAAGATTAAGTTAATAACAAATTTATAACATAAACCATATTCCAACGGTAATTTATTGCCGTTGGAATTGGTGCGCTTAGAGAAAATAATGTAGAAGAGGGAAATAATTTTTTCGGAGGAAAATAAAATGAGTTTATTTGGTGGCGTTATTCCTATTACAGGAATCACCTTTTTGATGTTTTGTTTGTTTTTGGTAGCTGCTGTAGGTTATGGCCTGGGCCGTATCACCATTAAGGGTGTAAATCTGGGAACAGCAGGTGTATTTATTGTTGCATTATTGTTTGGTTGTTTCTTCTTTGATCCCCTGGCAGCACAGCTGACCGTAAAGAATGCTTCCAAGACAGAAACAATCGCTTATGTAGAGCAGGCTCTTAAGATCGTTGAGAATTTAGGTCTGATCCTGTTTGTAACTTCTGTAGGTTTTATTGCAGGTCCTAAATTCTTCGGCAATATGAAGAAGAACTTTAAGTCCTATGTACTTCTGGGTGCCATCATCATCCTGGCAGGCGGTCTTGCCGCTGTTGTTTGTATCTACATGGGAAGAGCATTGGGCGAGACCGATTACCAGGGTCTTACCGCAATGGTAGTTGGTCTGCTGTCCGGTTCCCTGACTTCCACTCCTGCCTTTTCTGCTGCAAAGGCAACTGTTGCTCCTGAGTACGAGAGTCTGGTATCTGTTGGACATGGTATCGCTTACATCTTCGGTGTAGTTGGTGTTGTACTGTTTGTTCAGCTGGTTCCTAAGTTATCCAAGGCTAACATGGATGAAGAGAGAGCAAAACTGATCATCGCTTCTGACGATGAAGGCAAGAAGAAAAAAGAGAAGAAGCTGCTTGAGCTGGATGAGTTCGGTTTCGCTGCATTCGCTCTGGCTGCAATCTGCGGTACCTTTGTTGGTATGATCAAGATTCCTCTCAGCAGTGCAGGCTTAAGCGGAACTACTTTTGCATTGACCACTACAGGTGGATGTCTGCTGATGTCTCTGGTATTCGGCCACTTTGGACGTATCGGCAAGATCTGCCTGATGCCCAAGACCTCTACCCTGAAGGTATTCAGAGAACTGGGTCTGATGCTGTTCCTGATTGGTGCAGGTATCCCCGGCGGTGCAGATTTCGTAGAATTCTTTGATATTATGTACTTCGTATATGGTGTTATCATGACCATCGTTCCCATGTTCGTAGGCTTCCTGTTCGCTAAGTATGTTCTGAAGCTGAGCTTGCTGAACAACCTGGGTTCCATCACCGGCGGTATGACAAGTACCCCTGCGCTGGGAACTCTGATCAACACAGCCGGTACAGAGGACGTTGCTGCTGCATATGCTGCAACTTATCCTATCGCTCTGATCGCTGTTGTATTGGTTTCTCAGTTCCTTATCATTCTGTTTTAAGTAAAAGGGAGATAACAAAATGCGTGAAATAAACGTAAGCCAGATCACAGATGTAGTGGAGAAGCTTTGTATCGAAGCCAACCAGTACCTTCCTGAAGATGTTCAGGGCGCTATCAGACAGTGCAGAGCCTGCGAAGACTGGGCTATCGCACAGGGCGTATTAGACAAGATTATTACCAACTTTGAAATTGCAGAGCAGGAGAACGTGCCTATCTGTCAGGATACCGGTATGGCATGTGTATTCCTGGAGATCGGTCAGGATGTACACCTGGTAGGCGGCAACCTGGCTGAGGCTGTAGACGAAGGCGTTCGCCGCGGTTATGTGAACGGCTACCTTCGTAAGTCCGTTGTAAAGGACCCTGTTCGCCGCGGCAACACCGGCGACAACACTCCTGCAATGCTCTACACCGAGATCGTTCCCGGTGAGCAGGTAAAAGTTACCATAGGTCCCAAAGGCTTCGGAAGTGAGAACATGAGTGCAATCCGCATGTTCAAGCCCTCCGCAGGTCTTCAGGGCATCAAGGATTTCATCATTGAGACCGTTGAGGCTGCAGGTCCCAATCCCTGCCCTCCCATCGTAGTAGGCGTTGGTATCGGCGGTACCTTCGATAAGGCAGCGCTGCTGGCAAAGAAGGCTCTGATGAGACCTATCGACTCCTCCAACCCCGATCCCTACTATGCAGACCTGGAAGTAGAGATGCTGGAGAAGATTAACCAGCTGGGCATCGGTCCCCAGGGCTTTGGCGGCAAGACCACAGCCATCGGCTTAAACATCGAGACCCTGCCCACCCACATTGCAGGTATGCCTTGTGCGATCAATATCAACTGCCATGTAACCCGCCACAAATCGGAGGTGATCTAAGATGGAAAAACACATTACATTACCCTTAACTGAGGAACTCGCAAAAACTCTCAAAGCCGGCGATTCCGTTTATGTAACAGGTACCATTTATACTTCCCGTGACGCAGGTCACAAGCGCATGTGCGAGACCCTGGCAAGAGGCGAAGAGCTTCCTTTCGATCCCAAGGATGCTACCATCTACTACGTAGGACCTACCCCCGCTAAGCCCGGTCAGGTAATCGGCTCCGCAGGCCCTACCACCAGCGGCCGTATGGACGCTTACGCGCCTACCATGATGAGCGTTGGCGCAAGAGGTATGATCGGTAAGGGTGCCCGCCTTCCCGAAGTGGTAGACGCTATGAAGAAATACTCCGGCGTTTACTTCGGCGCTATCGGCGGCGCAGGCGCACTGCTGGCTAAGTGCATCAAGAGCGCAGAACTGATTGCTTACGAAGATCTGGGCGCAGAGGCACTCCGCAAACTGTACGTAGAGGATATGCCCTTAGTAGTTATTATCGACAGCGAAGGCAACAATCTGTACGATGATGGCAGAGCAGCTTACCTGGCTACCAAGAACTAATCATATTGCAATGAGAATGAGGGACACCGCTTTGTGTAAGGCGATGTCCCTTTTTGTTCCTTAACAAAATGATTTGTGCAGAGTACTTTCTTTTGGGGAGTGGTGGAAAGAATAAATGTCCTTGTTTGCGCTGCTGCCGGCGTGCTATAATCAGTTATAGCGAAAGGAATCGGAGGTAGAAAACGTATGTCTGAAAGCAAAAAAGAAATTGTCAGGACCATCAAATTTGTACTGTTCTCCGCCAGCGCGGGTATCATCCAGGTAGCAAGCTTTGCGCTCATGGAAGAAGCGCTCCATCTGACACATTGGATTTCCTATCTGGTTTCACTGATCTTGTCGGTACTGTGGAATTTTACGCTCAACCGGAAATTTACGTTTCATTCTGCAAACAACATCCCCATCGCCATGACGAAAGTGGCTGTATTCTATTTGATCTTTACGCCCCTGTCCACATGGTGGACTGCAGTGCTCACCGGTGAAGCCGTGGCCTGGAACGAATACCTGGTATTGGCCGGCACCATGCTGATCAATTTTGTGACGGAATACTTGTATGACAGATTTGTGGTTTTTGGAAAGAGTATTGATACAGCAATCAAGTAAGCTTTTGCAGTGTCGGGTAAATGGTGAACGGAGGAGAAATATTATGTTAGTATTGGTCTACAGAAAATGCAGTACCTGCCTGAAAGCCCTGAAATGGCTGGAAGACAATCAGATCGTGTTCGAAGAGCGCCCCATCGTGGAGCAGAACCCCACCTACGAAGAATTAAAAGAATGGTATGCCAAGAGCGGTCTGCCCCTGAAGAAATTTTTCAACACAAGCGGCTTGCTCTATAAGGAATTGAACCTGAAAGACAAATTGGCAGAAATGTCCGAGGAAGAGCAGCTGCAGATGCTGTCCAGCAACGGTATGCTGGTGAAACGTCCGCTTGTGATCGGGAAGGACTATGTGCTCATCGGGTTTAAGGAGAAAGAGTGGGCAGAGAAAATATGAAAATATTAGTGGATGCGGATGCCTGTCCTGTGACGAGAATTGTAGAAAATATTGCCAAGGCCCATGGTCTGGAGTGCATTCTGCTCTGTGATACCAACCATGTGATCCACTCCGATTACAGCCAAGTGAAGATTATTGGCGCCGGCGCAGACGCGGTGGACTTCGCCCTGCTGAATCTCTGCCAAAGAGGAGATATCGTGGTCACTCAAGACTACGGTGTGGCTGCCATGATCCTGGGAAAGGGTGCCGCAGGCATCCATCAATCCGGCAAGTGGTACACCGACCAGAATATCGACCAACTGCTGATGGAACGCCATCTGGCCAGAAAAGCCCGAATGGGCAAGGGAAAACACCATTTGAAAGGTCCGGCCAAGAGAACGGAAGAGGACGACGAGAGATTTGCAGAGTCTCTGGAGCGGCTGATTGGGAAAATGATGGTGTGATGAATTGAAAGAAACAAAGGAGGCACCATGCCATTTAAGATTATACGAAATGACATCACCAAAATGCAGGTGGATGCAATTGTAAATACGGCTAACCGGGAGCCGGTCTATTCCACGGGCACAGATGCGGCAGTGTACGAGGCAGCAGGAGCGGAGGCACTTCTGGCAGCCCGCAGGGAGATTGGTTTCCTGCAGGAGGGCGAGGCTGCGATTACGCCGGGCTTTAATCTGCCGGCCCGGTATATTATTCACGCGGTAAGCCCCTGCTACATAGACGGCAGCTGCGGGGAGGCAGAGAAGCTGCGCTCATGCTATCAGCGAAGCCTGGAACTTGCATTACAGTACCGCTGTACGAGCATCGCGTTCCCCCTGATTGCCACCGGAAACTTTGGTTTTCCCAAGGCGGAGGGGCTGGAGATTGCTCTGAGCGTTATCCACAATTTCCTCATGCAGGAAGAAATGATGATCTACCTGGTGGTGTTTGATAAGGAGTCGGTGCGCCTGTCCGGGCAGATCTATGACGATATTGAGGCCTTTATCGATGAGCACTATGTAGCCGAAAAGCAGCGGAGAGAGTATGACCCCCTTGCGTCGCCGCAGTGCGACAGCAGCGCAGATGCGGTGACGCAAGAAAAAGTCGCTGACTGTGTTCAATTTGCGCCATTAATGGCAGAAAACGCCAGATTTCAGACTTCCGCCACCCCAAAAAAACGGGCTTCCAGGAAAGCTGCAGCGGCTTCTGAGGACTCCCGCCCCCTCGATGAGGCTCTGCAACTTGCCACAAAGTCCTTAAAACCTGCCTCCAAGCCCCGCACTTTGGACGATCTGATGAACAATGTAGGTGAAACCTTCCAACAGATGCTCTTTCGCCTGATCGACGAGAAGGGTAGGGAGGATGTAGAGGTTTACAAAGGTGCCGGCAAAGATAAGAAGCTTTTCTACAAGATCCGCAGCAACGTAAACTACCAGCCCACCAAGCACACGGTGTATGCTTTTGCTCTTTCCCTGCGTTTGTCCCTGGACGAAACCAAAGATCTGCTGCAGACCGCAGGATACGCCATGTCCGGCAGCAACCGCTTTGACTTAATCATGCGCTACGTGTTTGAGCAGGGCATTTACGACTTGTATAAAATTGACTGCATCCTCTATGATTTCGGGGAAGAGCATTATTTCAGCTGTGAATAAGTGCGTTTACAAAAAGTCGCTTCCCAGGCGACTTTTTTTGACTTCCTCTGCGGTATAGTAAGTTTGTAAACAAAAGACAGACAAAGGGAGGAAGTACATTATGAAGAAAAATTTAACCGAAATCGTTTTTATTCTGGACAGAAGCGGCTCCATGGCGGGCCTGGAAGCCGACACCATCGGCGGTTACAATGGTTTGATTGAAAAGCAGAAGAAAGAGCCGGGGGAGGTGTACATCTCCACAGTGCTCTTTGACGACCGGTCGGAGGTACTTCACGACCGCCAGCCTCTGGACCGGATCAGCCCCATGACGGACAAGGAATACTACGTGCGCGGCTGCACCGCGCTGCTGGATGCCGTAGGCGGCGCCATCCACCACATCGGCAATGTCCACAAATATGCCCGGGAAGAAGACCGCCCGGAGAAAACCCTGTTCATCATCACCACCGACGGATACGAAAATGCCAGCCGTACATACACCTACGAAAAAGTAAAAAAGATGATCGAGCGCCAAAAGTCCCGCTACGGCTGGGAATTCCTCTTCCTGGGCGCCAACATCGATGCCGCCGGCGAAGCCCGGAAATTCGGTATTGACGAAAGCCGTGCCGTCAACTATCACTGCGACAGCCAGGGTACCGAGCTCAACTACCGCGCCCTGAGCAAGGCAGTCAGCAGCGTCAGAGCCTGTGCGGCGCCGGCTGCCATGAACGATGCGCTGGAAGGCTGGGATGAGGAGATCAGGGAGGATTATAAGCAGAGAAACAAGTAGTATATATGCACCAAAAAATCGCTGGGCAACAAAATAAATCTTGACTCTTACGTTACGTGATAGTATATGCTATGATTACACGGGAGGGAACTATCATGATGACAGTAAACGATGTAAGCAAATTGACAGGCGTGAGCGTACGCACCCTGCAATACTACGATCAGATCGGCCTTTTGAAACCAACCGGATACACAGAAGCTGGTTACCGGCTGTATAACGATACCGCCCTGGAAACCTTGCAGCAGATCCTGTTGTTTCGTGAGCTGGAGTTTCCGCTGAAGGACATTAAAACCATCATGACAGCTTCCAACTATGATCGGCACAAAGCCCTGGAACAGCAGATCACCCTGCTGACCTTAAAGAAGGAACATCTGGAGAACCTGATTACCTTTGCCCGTGGAATCAAAACGATAGGAGTGAAGAATATGGATTTTTCTGCATTTGACAAAAGTAAACTAGATGATTACGCCAAACAAGCCAAAGCGCAATGGGGTCACACCGATGCCTACAAAGAATATGAGGAGAAAAGCAAAGGAAGAACCGCTGTAAAAGAAAATGCCCTCGGCGCCGGTATGATGCAGATCTTTGCAGAATTGGGCCAGATCCGCACCACCTCTCCCGGTTCCCCGGAAGCCCAGGGGCTGGTGAAAAAACTGCAAAATTATATCACAGAACATTTCTACCATTGCACCAACGAAATCCTGGCTTCCCTGGGCCAGATGTATGCCTGCGGCGGCGAGTTCACAGAGAACATCGATAAGGCAGGCGGTGAAGGAACCGCACAGTTCGCCGCAGATGCGATCAGAGAGTATTGCAAGTTGATTTAAGATAATGTATAATATCTTTGTTCTTTTTCGAAATTTGCAGAAAACAATCGAAAAAAGAAACAAAGGGCAAGATTTTCAGCATGGTTTCTGATGGCCGGCGGAAATGCCGGCCTGTATTTTAGGAGGAAACAATGTTAGAAATCATTACATCAATCAACAAAGTGTTGAACGACTTCATCTGGGGCGTTCCCGCTATGGTCTGCATTATTGGCGTAGGCCTGTATCTGGCTATCAGAACTGGCTTTTTACAGATCCGCAAATTCGGTTACGCAATGAAATGCACCATCGGCCGTATCTTCAAAAAGACAACGGCTGCAGAAGGTGCCCTCACCCCCTTCCAGGCAGTTTGTACTGCTCTGGCAGCTACTGTAGGTACCGGCAATATCGCCGGCGTGGCAGGCGCTATCGCCATCGGTGGTCCCGGTGCAGTGTTCTGGATGTGGATCTCTGCGCTGCTTGGCATGGGTACCAAATTTGCGGAAGTTACCCTGGCAGTTCATTTCAGAGAGCGCAATGACAAGGGCGACTATGTGGGCGGTCCCATGTATTACATCAAAAATGGTTTGGGCAGCAAGTGGATGTGGCTGGCATATCTCTATGCCTTCTTCGGCGTATGTGCTGTGTTTGGTACCGGTAATGCAACCCAGGTTAATACCATTACTGCCGCTGTAAATACAGCACTGATCAATTATAAGATGCTGACTCCCGACAGCGTGGCAGGCAGCAACCTGATCATCGGCATTTTTATTGCCATCATCGTGGCACTGATCCTTATCGGCGGTGTTAAGCGTATCGGTAAAGTTACAGAAAAGCTGGTACCCATGATGGCATTGTTGTACATTGTTCTGGGTCTCGGCCTGATCGTTTTAAAATGCGATCAGCTGGGCGTAGTGTTTGCCTCTATTTTCCAGGGCGCCTTCCAGCCTGCTGCTGTTACCGGCGGTATCGTAGGCAGCTTCTTTATCAGCATGCAGAAGGGTGTTTCCAGAGGTATCTTCTCCAATGAAGCAGGCCTTGGTACCGGTTCTATTGCACACGCATGTGCAGACACCAAAAAGCCCGTTCAGCAGGGTATGTTTGGCGTATTTGAGGTATTTATGGATACCATTGTAATCTGTACAATGACTGCGTTGGTGATCCTGCTCAGCGGCGTGAATGTTCCCTTTGGACAAGCTGCAGGTGCAGAACTGACCATCAGCGGCTTTACTTCCGTGTATGGTAACTGGGTGTCCATCTTTACAGCAATCGCTATGTGCTGCTTTGCCTTCTCCACAATCGTGGGCTGGGGCCTTTACGGTGCCCGCTGTGCAGAATTCCTGCTGGGAAGCAAGATTCTGCTGCCTTTCCACATTGCTTACTCTCTGGTATCCATTGTAGGTGCAACAGTTGAATTGGGCCTGATCTGGGGCATCAGCGATACCTTCAACGGCTTTATGACCGTGCCCAACCTGATCGCGGTATTCCTGCTGACACCTGTGGTGCTGAAACTGATCAAAGAGCATTTTGCAAAGGAAAACAACTAAAGAAATTCACAAATACTAAGGCACTGATTTGCAGAGGGATAATCTGTAAATCAGTGCTTTTTTATAACAAATTGTGGTATAATGTAGTTTACATTGTAAGTGAATATAAAGGTGACAGAAAATGAGAATTTACGTAGATGCCGACGCGTGCCCGGTAGTGCGCATTGTAGAAAAATTAGCCAGGAAATATGAAATACCATGTAGCCTTCTCTGTGACACCAACCATGTGCTTGGCTCAGAGTACAGTGAAGTAGTGATCGTGGGCGCCGGAAGAGATGCAGTGGATTTTAAATTGATTTCGTTGCTATCAAGAGGAGATATCTGCGTTTCCCAGGATTATGGGGTGGCAGCCATGACTCTTGGAAAAGGATGTTATGCCATCCATCAGAGTGGAAAGTGGTATACCAATGAAAATATTGATCAGATGCTGATGGAACGCCATCTTGCAAATAAGGCAAGAAGAAGTACCAAGAAGCATCATCTGAAAGGGCCGGCGAAAAGAACTCCGGAAGATGATCAGAGATTTGAGGAATCCTTTGAAAAAATGATCCGGACGGCGATGGCATAAAAAAAGTAAAAATATACGAAAGCAGGAACGATGGCGGCAATATGGCAAAGGCAACCAATTACTATTATGAACAATTAAATAAAGAGCAGCAGAGAGCTTACTATGCCATGAAGGAAGGTTTGTTAAAGCTTCAGGATTCCTTTGCGGTGCCTATGCTGTCCAACAAAGAATTGGCAGACATCTATTTTATGATCCGCATGGATTGTCCGGAGATTTTTTATTCGGTGACTTATTCCTACCGGTATTACGCGGACTCTACGGCGGTGGAGATGGTGCCCCAGTATCTCTTCTCAAAGGACAAGATCAAAGAACACCGTCAGGCCATGGAGTCCAGGGTGAAAAAGCTGGCCCGCCAGGCGGCAGATTTGGATGAAAAAGGGAAAGAGCTCTTCATCCATGATTTCATCGTGGAAAATGTGAAGTATGATAAGCTGAAGAAGGAGTACTCCCATGAGATCATCGGCGCACTGGGAAACGGTGTGGCTGTCTGTGAGGGCATGGCAAAAGCCGTAAAAATACTGTGCGATGAACTGAATATCTGGTGCATCATCGCCCTGTCCGAAGCCAATCCGGATAAAGGCATCAAATACCGGCATGCCTGGAATGTGATCCGGATCGGCGGCCAATATTACCATCTGGATGTGACTTTTGACAACACCCTTTCCAGAGACGACACAGTCCGGTATGACTATGTAAATCTTTCGGACAAGCAGATTTTCAGAGACCACGAGCCCGTCATCTGGAAGGTGCCGGCTTGCAGTGATAACGACCATTTTTATTACAAAGAGAAGAAAATCTCCTGGACCACAATGGACGAGGTGAGAAACCGGACCAAACAGGCGGTAAAGAAGGGAAAAGTGCTGTTATTCCATTGGCGGGGCGGGCACCTGACCAAAGAGATTTTGGCGGAGCTTCTGGATATATTTGATAAAGAAGCCCAGGCCAAGGACAAGCGGCCCCGGGTTTCCGTCAATTGGCCCCAGGCAGTACTGCGGGTACGGTTTGAGGATGGAGGATTTGAAGAACAGGTTGAGATGGAAGAGGCCAATGAGGGGGAGCGTTTATGAAAATAACATATATTCATCACAGCTGCTTTCTGGTGGAAACCGACAGTTGCTACTATTTATTTGATTATGAAAAGGGCGCTTTGCCCCAAATGGATGTGACAAAGCCAATCCTTGTCCTTGCCAGCCACGGTCATCATGACCACTACAATCCGGAAATTTTTTCAATGCTGCGAGCCTGTGGCATGCAGACTATTTATGCGGTTCTTTCGGAAGACATCCCGGTTCCTGCAAATGTAAATGTTCTGCAGGTATCCCCGGGAAAGGAATATGATCTTTGGCATCAGCAAAAACTTACCACCTTCCAATCCACTGATGAGGGTGTGGCCTTTCTGATTGAAGATATGGAAGATGAAGAGCAGAAAAAGATTATTTACCATGCCGGTGATCTCAACGATTGGGTGTGGGACGAAGAAAGCGATTCCTATAATGAACAGATGACCCTGGATTACCGCAAGCAGATCAATCTGTTGGCCGAGAAATTGAATCATCAGGAAATCGATACTGCATTTGTGGTCTTAGATCCCAGACAAGAAAAGGACTACGACAGAGGACTCTGTTATTTCCTGGAACACATATCGGTTAAAAAAGTGTATCCCATGCACTATTGGGGGTCTCCAGATATCATAGGAACCTTTTTGCAGGAGCATCCCGAATACCAATCTCAAATCCAAAGAACAGAATAAAATACACAGCGCCATGCGCAGAAAAGAGGTCACTTATGAAATTCAAAATGGTTCACGAAAATTACAATGTTGCCGATTTAGACAAGTCCATGGCATTCTATGAAAAAGCACTGGGCCTTCACGAAGTGAGACGCAAAAACGGCGACGGCTTTATCATTGTTTATATGGGAGATGAGGAAGGCTCCTTTGAATTGGAACTCACATGGTTGGAAGAACATCCCCAGCCCTACGATTTGGGCGAATGTGAATTCCACCTGGCTTTTGTAACAGATGACTATGAAGCAGCACATAAGCTTCACGAAGAAATGGGCTGTATCTGTTATGAAAATCCGGCGATGGGAATTTATTTCATTACTGATCCTGATGGATATTGGTTGGAGGTTGTGCCTGCAAGGAAATAGGTGGATATACAGAGAGCCGTGGCGAAAGCCGCGGCTTCTTTTGTGTAATGAAACTTTTGTGTAATAAAAGGAGAAAGTTGTGGTTATACTTGTCGTATGACAAGTAAACAAGAAGTGATGGCTTGACATACGTCAAGTAAATGTATAGAATTGAGATGGAGGTGAAATACTATGAACACACAACTGGTAAGAGAAAAGCAGGATCTTACTTATTTGTCTTGGTCTGTTTATCGCAATTCTTCTGGGACGGCAGGTTCCTTTTTGAAATCATATTCAGAATTGGGTGGGAAGAAAGTTTACTATAAGCTCTCCAATTTTGATAAAGTACAAGGCGTAATTGGCCATGAATGTGTAAATGAATTGATTGTTGATCGGTTGCTTACCATATTGGGGGTTACTCATTTGCCCTATCAGCTTATCCATGCAGATATCATGCTGGAGGGAGAAATCCATGATGTGTACCTTTGTGCCTCTGAAGACTTCAAGGAAAAAGGTGAATCAAAAATTGCCCTGGATGCATACAAGGAAAGAGAAGCAGAAACAAAGGAATCTGCACTTGATTTTTGTGTACGTTTGGGATGGGAAAACTATATTTATCAGATGATGGTCGTGGACTATCTGATTCTCAATCGTGATCGCCACGGCGCGAATATTGAAGTGTTGCGTAATAGCAAAAAGAAGACTCTGCATCTAGCACCGTTGTTTGATCATGGACTTTCATTGCTTTGTCGCTGTATGAACGACAGTCAGGTAGAGGCATTCGATGTAATGGAAGATAAGCTTTGCAATAATTTTATCGGTTCCAGATCCACATGGGAGAATTTAAAGCTTATACCTGCAGATAAAATACCGGCGTTAAATCCGCTGCGTGAGAGTGATAGAGAGATTATCATGGAAGGCTTGGATGGTATTATTTCCGGGACGCTTCAAGATAAGATTTGGGAAATGATTTGGAAAAGGTGGTGTGCATATGAAGATTTTTGCAATTCGAGATGAAGCTGCTGAGATTCAAAAGGATTTGGCCTACCTTCTCTATTATGAACTTGAAAAGAGTTTTTATATTGAATTGCCGGAAGGGGCAGATCCTTGGGAAGTACCTTTGCTATTGGATTCTTTTGTGAGACAGAATGAAACCACTGTAAACTCCTATTGGAGTAAGGTTTGGGTTCAGCAGCGAATCATTCCGACAGATAGGCAGAACATCGGAGAGATTTTGCGTGATAATCAGTTAGAGGAATATGATGAGTACGAACTGTTGATTTTGGCGATGGGAAGATGTGCGCAAGATGATTATTATCTCGTGTCAATTGATGAAAAGGATCTTCCGGAAGAAATCAGCAAGCGGTTTGCGACAAGGATAGAAGATGTTCTTCCTTTGGAAGATTACGGCTTGTTGGTGTTTTTCAGAGATGGAATAATCAAGAAGTGTGATTTGAAAGATTATTTTGAAAAGACACAAGCTTTTCAAATCCTGCTAAAAAAACCGGAGTATTTTGAACATGTGCAAATGCAAACAGGAGGATATGGCGTGTCCTGGGATGTGAATATGGCCGTATCGGATTCCATGCTGTATCGTATCGGTAAAAAGGTTCCTCTTACAGCAGCAGATTTTCGTAATTTTGTGTCATATCGAGTGATTAATGCAACGGAAGCAGCAGAGATTCTTGGATGTTCCAGACAGAATATCATTGATCTGACAAAACGTGGAAAGCTGCATCCACTCAAGGCTTCAGATAAGAATACATTGTATTTGAAGAGTGAGATATTAAAAAGGAATTGGCAATAAAACAGTCAAAGGCTGTACTGAGGATAAAGGATATGAAATTACTAAATTTAGCAAGTAATAATTCTTTTTGGAGAGGAATTGATTATCACCATGAAAATCGTATAATCAGTTGGAAAGAACTTGATAAAAATTGTTATCAAGGAAATGTAAAAGGGAGCAATGACGCTGTATATGATGTGAAGATTGATATGGTACATCCCAAGAAATCTGTTTGTAATTGCCCATTTGCGGAAGGACGTAGAGTGATCTGTAAACACATGGTTGCACTTGATTTGGAAATTTTTCCGGAGAAAGAGCAGCAGATGCTGGATTATATCGAAGAGCAGAATCAAATGTACGAGCAAGAATACGAACAGGAAATGCAGGAGCGCGAGGAAGAAATCCGAGAGTTTGTTATGCGGTTGTCGAAAGAGGAACTTAGGCAAATGCTGATTCAGCGTATGATAGATGATTTATATGATTAGGACTAATAATGATTTTATTTGCATCGATACAATTTTGAGGAAGAGATATGGAGAAAATTAAAAGGATTACTTTTAAAGGATACAAAGTTTTTTCTGATAAAAATTACACGAGTATGTATACTGCGTAGACCACAATCTGGCAGTGTATTTACGAAAATGTCTAAAGAAATGTGAGGGAAGATAAATGACTCAGGAAACAATAAATCAAGTATTAAAATTCAGAGATGACAGAAACTGGAAGCAATTTCACAATCCTAAGGATTTGGCCATTTCAATCAGCCTTGAAGCGGCAGAATTGTTAGAGATCTTTCAGTGGAGTGGTTCTGATACGGTATGTGAAGAAAAAATAGATAAGATCAGGGAAGAACTGGCAGATGTATTGAATTATTGCATTCTGATGGCGGATAGATGTGGATTGGATATGGATGAGATTATTCAAGAAAAAGTTAAGAGGAATAATGTGAAGTATCCGGTAGGGAAAGCCAAGGATAGCGCTAAAAAATACGATGAATTGTAAAGGATTGCAATCTGATGAACCAAGGAAATTAGTATGTGATAAAATCCTGCAGATCATCACGGCAAGAAGTTGCTTTTCTGAAAGAATGTAGGAAAATCAAGGGTTTTGGGAGTTTGAGAGAGGATTTTTATACCAAATTTAAGCCAGAAAATAAAGGATTTGGGGCTGTGACGTGGTGGAGGAAAGAAATAAGATAAGGGCAATTTCGAGGTGATGAAGTTGTCCTTATCTACTATAAAACAGATGAAATTTATTACTGGAAAAACTGTTTTTATAGATAATATGTTTTAGTTTGAGGAGCTCACTGATATAATTAAAATATCCAAAATATAATTTAGATTACATGAGATATGCGAGGAGATACAATGGTAAGGATTATAAGGACTAGTTGGTTAAATGAGACCTCCAATTATAAAAATGCGATTTTATTACAGTACGATAATTGGGATGATTATGGTTACAAAACAACATACAATTTAGCATATTACGATAAGGAAGGGAAACAAGTATTCAACAGTTATATTCAAATCTATTGTACAGAACTGGACGAGGATAGACAGGACTATGGTCGTGTGAATATGTACCTAGACGATGATGAGATAACACAGTTGGATGATAGATTTTGTTCATTAGGGGCTGATTTGAGTTTCTATAGCAATTTAAAGAGTTATCTTCCAAATGATTATAGAGATGTATTACGTAGATTAAATGATTTGGCTTATGATATAGAAAGATGGGAGCGATTTAAAAATTATAAAGGCGTTCAAAAATCATTATTACGTTCAAGTAGTGCTGAGAAGGCTAGAGTTGAAGCATACAGATTACTTGAAGAAAATGAAGACAATGAAACTAGTTTATCTTTTGTTTATGAAGCCAAGGTTCCATATAACGCAGGAATTATATCACTATTTTTTTCGTTTGAAAAAAATACAAATATACCATACAGGATAAATGCACTCGTAGGAAAAAATGGAACTGGAAAAACACAGATTCTAAATCAATTAGCTGAAGACTTGAGCGGATTTAAAGATTTTCATAGTGATAGAAATGCATTTGGTGAAAGCGGGAGACCTGCATTTGATAAAGTAATGTCAATTTCTTATAGTGCATTTGATTCTTTTAAGAATTTGAGAGGGGAGAAATCTTTAAATAGTTATGTTTATTGTGGGATTCAGTCTGAACACGGAACATTGAAATTGGATGAAATTCAAGAAAATTTCAGAAGTGCATTGTCGGTTGTGCGAAAGAAGAACAGATATGCTATATGGAAAAAGATTATTACGGAACTATTTGCTGAAGAAAACTATAACATTATGGCTCAGTTGGAGGAAGATAATTATGAAAATATTAATTGGAGTTCTGGGCAGCATATTTTGATTTCTTCAATGACGGAGGTGATTGCTAAAATTGATAAGGAATCAATAATATTGTTTGACGAACCAGAAATACATTTACACCCCAATGCTATTTCAAATGTTATGAGAATGTTTAATATGGTGTTAGAAGAATTTGATTCGTATGCGGTTATTGCAACACATTCACCAATAATTCTTCAAGAGATTCCATCGGAAAATATCGTTGTACTTGAGAGAATTGATAATCAATTATTTGTAAGAAAGCCTGAAATAGAATGTTTTGGTGAAAATATTACACAAATTACAAAAGATATATTTGATGTAACAAGCAAGGAAAGCTGTTATCAATCTACTTTTTTGAAACTGAAGAATCAAGGAAAAAGCAAAGAGGAGATTGAAAAATTATTTAATCATAATTTGGGATTAAATGCTTCTATTTTTCTTGAAAATATATATAGATAGTGGAGCGAAAGATGATTAACTATAGCGTAAACGATTTGATAAATGACGATACAGTATTACGATGCATTATAAAAAATAAGCATGAGCCGAGTAAACATATTTTAAGAGATTGTGAGTTATTTATACTAGATGATTATGAAAAGTATAAGAATAGCACTAGCGATTTGGGTAGAATTAGTCCGGATGTAAGGATTACATTACAAGCGAGAGATGTTTTGAAAAAAACGTACGAAGATAATCCGAAGGCTTTACAAATGATAAAAAAAGATATAAAGGAAAGTTTGCCAGATATACTTAAAGCAAAATGTCCGTATTGTATGATTTCAGCACACAATACATTTGATCATTATTTGGATAAATCAGATTATCCGGAATATGCATTGTTTTCATTAAATCTAGTACCATCATGTTCGGAATGTAATTCGTTTAAAAATGCATTTTTATTAGATGAGAATGGTAAAAGATTATTTATTAATTTTATGTTTGATGAATTGCCAGACTATCCTTTTTTGAAGTTTAAACTAGGATTTGCAGAGGGAAAGCCTTTTCTAATAGATATAAATTTAGAGTTTAGAAATTGTAATCCCGTAAATGATGTCATACTAAATCATTTTGAAAAGTTAAAGTTATATGACCGATTAGACAAACAATTTGAAAGTTTTGTGTCTACAATAATTGCAGAGTTTAAAGAATATATGTTAGATAAAATGACTGTAAAGCAAATGCTAGAAAAAAAGATTAGTGCGTGGGAAAAAACAAAGGGAATGAATAATTGGGAAGTATGTATACTGAGAGGAATATTAGAAAATGAAGATATATTGGACGATATAAGTGTTTTCTAGATGTATATATAGAAGATATATCTGAGTAAGAGAGGAGACAGCAGTATGAGTTCATTTACATTAGATATTAAAGGCCAACTTAATTCTATGCGTTTGAGCGAATCAAAAGCATTATGGCCATTATACGAAGCAGTTGTAAATTCAATTCAAGCTATAGAGGATTCTGCAAATAAAGAGAATGGAAAAATAACAATTCAAATTATTCGTGAAGAGTCAGGACAGAATAGTTTAAAAGGTGAGGAAAGACTGGAAAGAATAGAGTCTTTTGTAATAACTGATAATGGTTCAGGAATGAATACACAGAATTATAAATCCTTTAATACGGCATATTCTACTTTGAAGATTCAAAAGGGATGTAAAGGAATTGGACGTTTCCTTTGGTTGAAGGCATTTAAGAAAGTTAACATAAAAAGTACATATTTCGAAAATGATCAGTATCATTATCGTGAATTTACTTTTTCGGCAGATGGAGTTGAGCCAGAAGATAATATTCGTTCTACAGACAATAAGGAATCGGAAACAATTGTTGAATTGGATGGCTTTATGAAGCAATATAAAAATGTCGCACCAGTCGAATTGGACGTAATTGCAAAAAAGATAATTGAACATTGTTTGCCTTTCTTTATCTCTGGAAGGTGCCCGCAAATTGTTATTACTGATAATGTTTCAGGTTCGATAAATCTTAATCAATACTTTAATGATAAGATTAAGGATTCATTACACCAAGATCATTTCAAGATTAAGGATAACGAGTTTGTGTTATATCATTTACGTCTACCGGATGGTGCAGCTTATCACGAAATACATTTTTGCGCAAATATGCAGGAAGTTAGTTCGGTAGATTTGAGAAAACATATACCAGATTTGCAGAAGAAGATTGTACCAGAAGATGGGACCCCAGGATTTTTTTATGTCGGTTATATTATAAGCCCTTATTTGGATTCTATAGTTAATACAACAAGAACAGCTTTTGACTTTGATGAGACAGATTCACAAATTTCACTCTTTGGTACAGGTAAAGACACAATTATTTCTGTTGCTTTAGAGTATACGAAAGTATATTTGGAAGATTATTTGGCGGATATTGGAAAACGAAAGAAAGAGCAAATAGATGCCTTTGTTGCATATGATAAACCTACATATAGGTTATTGTTAAAACAAAGACCACATGTTTATGAGAAAATTCCTGCGGGATTAAAGCCAGAAGCGCTTGAATTAGAATTACATAAACATGTTCAGATTTGGGAATCTGAAATAAAAAAGCAAGGAAAGGAATTAGAAAAAGCAATTGCTGAAGACTTGGACGAAAGTAATGCAACATATCATGATTTGTTTGAACAGTATTGGACAGGCGTGTCAGACATTAGTAAGACTTGTCTGGCTGAATATGTCACTCGCCGCAAGACATTACTGACAGTGTTGGACAAAGTTTTAACTATCCAAGAGAATGGTAACTTTCCAAAAGAAGATGCAATCCATTCCATCATATGCCCTATGAGACACACTTCGGATGATGTTGCATTTGAAGAAATGAATTTGTGGATTGTGGATGAGAGACTAGCTTATCATCGGTATTTAGCATCTGACAAAACCTTAAAGTCTATGCCAGTGTTGGATAGTAGAAGCACGAAAGAACCGGATATAGCAATCTTTGACCAAGCATTTGCATACTCAGATAATGAAGAGCCTTTTTCTGCAATTACGATTGTTGAGTTTAAGAAACCAGATAATGATAGTAAAAATCCTATTAATCAGGTTCTTGAGTATATAGACTTGATTCGAAGTGGAAAAAAGAAAAAGATAAATGGTCAGTCATTTAGTATTACAGAGGGCACAGTTTTTAGATGCTATATTATATGTGACCTGACGGATAAAATGCGAACACATTGTATGAATGGTAGTTTATTAGCTACGGCAGATAATCTGGGTTATTCTGGGTACAATCAAGGAAGACATGCTTATATAGAGGTGGTTTCTTACAATAAGATGCTAGCGGATGCAAAGAAAAGGAACGATATTTTCTTTGATAAGTTGTTTTCGCCAGAAATAGGCAAAATTATTCATATTCCAAATGAAGAGAATACAGAAAAGAATTGAATATGTTTACTGTAGGAGACAGCTGTGCTAGGCTGTGATGCCAATAAGGCACTAATTGCTGGAGTGAATCCGACAGTTAGTGCCTTTCTTATTGCCTTACAAGCACGGCTGTGGGTGCCTGCAGTCAACATATAGTAAATGGTTGTAGAACGTTCATATTAATGGTATAATAGTTTCAAAATGAAACTGATACATTTTGAAAGAGGGAAAGTGTATGAACGACGTTTTAAATTTTGTAAATGAAAAGACAAAAATCTTATTGGTTTTAAAGGAAAAACAAATTGAGATTGA
>SVFF01000013.1 GCA_015057005.1 Lachnospiraceae bacterium
GCAACTGAAGTTGTATAATCGCAGAGATTACAACAACTTTCCGATGCGTCCTTTGGGGTGGCATTCACCAAGACAAGTGCTTAATGATTATTTATCGTCACTGTAACAAATGTTTGACAAACCTACAATAATGTTTTCCTTACCGGGATGTATGCACAAGAGAAATCACACCAACATGCCGCATACTACTTTATTGTGCCCTTAAAAGACTCCAGCATCACAGGCTCATCACGATCCGGCGTGCGGAAGTACAAATATACCGGTCTGTCAGGCTCGTATTCAAACTGAATATCATAATACAGTTTATTCTCCCGATTCTCAACAGTAAAAGATGTTTTGCCGCATCGTGTACACAGGTCGGAAACCGATATGGACTTTCCTTCAGCAAGCCAATGGCGGGGAATACCTGCACAAATATGGATTGCTTCGTCATCTTCATAAAGCATTGCATCCAACATATAAGCCACAACTGAAAGAGGAGTCCACAGATGCTGTAAATCTCCACTCTTTTCAGCAGAACCTTTTTCTTTACCACGTTCTTCGCACCAGGTAACCAGTGGCGACGCATGATTCAACACAGGATACAGGAAGGAACTTGCCAAATCACGGTTTCCCATGCGCAGGTAGACACTGGAGAAATTATCAAGGGCCATTGCCACCCAGATACCTTCCGGCATCCATCCGGTACCCACAGGCAATCCACCTTCACTGATGCTCTTGGTGGAAACATGCTGAATCGTTCCTCTAATTAACGGATCCTCCGCATCAAGTAAACCGGCAGGATGATACGCATATAGACAACCATACAAGGAAGTGGCAAGGGAGCCGGGAACAGAAGGAATCCACTCATACCCTTCTTCTTTGATGCTGTTCTCTCGCAAAGAGGTAATCAAATCACGGGCAGTTTCCTCACAATATTCTGTCAGCCATTTTACATCCTCTTCATATCCAAGGATTTGTGCTGCTTTTAAAGTCAACTTATCGGCTGCAGCTGCCATAATATCCTGTGGATAGAAAAATCCATAATAATCTCCGTTATCCATCATACCACAATCTCCCATACCACGCTGCATCATACCGCGATGGGATTTCACAGGATCATTTTGGGTACTTTGACGACTGGCACGGGCAAACAAAGCAGCCCGCTTCATGCGGCAATAAACATCCTCCAGAAAGTCTCTGTCTCTTGTGATGTAATAATGCTGCAGGGCAGAGTTACATTTCATATAGTGAATACTCCACATATCATGCTCCCAACCCTTGGAGTAAGCCCAGCAGCCATCCTCATTCTGACCGGCATAATAAATCTGCAAATCACCGGAAGCTTCTTCCAGGTAACCCATGCGGTCCAGTTGGAGCGTAGACGTTAAGGGTTCTCCACTTGCCGGAGAACGATAATGGCGAGTACCATTTCCGATAACATATCCGCCCGCGTGAGGTTCCCGCATCACAAACAGATCCGCCAGACAGGCACGGAAGCAGGAAATCACCTCTTTGTCACAAATAGAAATCTTAGTACCCCGATCCAGCAGTTCACACCACTCATCCAAAGCATCCTTCATTTCTTTGTCATAATCAACCTGGCATAACTCATCAAAATCTTCAAAATACTTTTCAAAAGGCAGTACCAAAAATCCCGACTTCGTCTCACCGGGCTTCATGGAAAACAGTGCTGTGGTATACTTCATGGAATTGCCCTGATCTTTTGCCACCGCGTCAGACATGGGCACGCTCACTTGTGCGATACCGTTACGGAACATGGGATAATCATCCGCTCCCAGGAAATAACCAATGATACGGTCCGCACGGGTCTTATTTAAAGTCAGCAACAGATTATTATGTTTATAATCAATCCAACCCTGATTACTGATGACCCATCCCCGCAGAGAACGGCATTTTACCGTAATGTCATGATGCTCTGCGTCGGTATTTTCAAAATTCAGCTTTACTACCACACCAATCCTGGTGGCAACTGCATCCAGTCTGCAAATCACCTTACTCTGCCCCCGGGCAATCAACCAAGGTGCACCGCTCTCATGGCGCTTCCACTCCTGCAGGAGATATTCCTGTCCGTCTTCCCGGATGGTCAGTTCTGTCTCCAGATCGATCTCGGGGGTGGACCAAGATAACAAAGGAGAATCTTTCAAAGAGTCAAAGGAATAGAGTAACTGTATTTTGGAGGGTTCTATATTCAGCAGATACTTCTCACTTGCTGAAGGACGGCACAGCGCCAGCGCATGGGGTGCCGCAAAGGAATAATCAAAATTAATGTTCATCATTTTATAACTCCTTCCGGGATTTTTACCTGAAATATTTTACCATGACATGCCCTATTTGTAAAGTTAACCCTGACTGCTTGCCGATTCCAATGCCGGATACCCATAACTTTAATCTGCTGTCCGCACCTTTAAGTCGGTTCCTCGCAAGTGCACTTTAAACATTGTATTTACAAATCCTTTAAAATAAATTATTCTCCTATATAGAAGCCTTTTGTAATAGAAATACTGGGAGACTACACCATGCCACAATACCACAATCCAATCCAAACACAATACACCGCAGCCGAGCTGCACCGTCTGGAGGTGCTGGAGAAGCGTTACCGCCAGGCCGCCAGAAATATGTTCGCCCAGCGGGTAGCTCACTATCACGCGCTTACCGGAGGTAACTACACTTCCATTACTATCCGTGACCAGAAAAGCCGCTGGGGCAGCTGTTCCTCAAGAGGAACCCTATCGTTTAATTATCGACTGATTTTTGCTCCTATTAAAATTCTGGATTATGTGGTCATCCATGAACTCTGTCACCTGACTCACATGAACCACTCCAAGGATTTCTGGAATATGGTGGCTTCCGTAATGCCGGAGTACAAGACTTACCAGAAGTGGCTGCGGGAACACGGGCAAGAATTAACCCTGGAGAAGCATTTGCTTCGCCAGGGCATTCCCATGAAATTATAAACTATTTTTCCGTATAGCGTTTATGTTAACGGTTCTCGTTTACATATAACTGTGCACGGTTCTGAATGTTGCCAGCCACGTCAGCCGCACTCTTCTGTCCTGAGAAGAACGCTTCCACTTCTTCGTTGATAATATTCTGGATATCTTCCTGATAGAAGGTGCTCTTGTCAATGCCTTCTACCATTGCGACGAACTCATCCACCTGCTCTCTGGTCATAGGAGGCAGGATGATCTCTTCGTTGTTGATCCAGAAAGTATCGTCGTATTCTACTTTATCCCCTTTTTCATCCAGATAATAAGGCTTCTCCATAGCCTCTTGTGCCTTGGCTGCAAAGACCTTCTTATCCACGGCCATTTCCCAGCTTAAGGTATTCTGATATTCTTCAGTAAGATAATAACGGATGAACTCCCATGCGCCGTCCAGATTCTTGGACTTGGCTGACAGCACATACTGTTGATTAGCCAGTACTACGGAACCATTGCCGCTGTCTGTAGGAAATCCGATATAGCTTACCTCTTCACCGAAGGACCCGTTGATATAACGGTTCATGTCTCTGGCCTGACTTACATAGCAAGCCATCAGGACCGTACGGTCTTCGCGATACTGGGACTCATAGGTCAGCCAATACTCCTCTCCGAAATAGTCCTCACTGAGTTCCTCCGGCAAAGTCTTGGCATATTCCAAGAGAGCAATGAAGTTTTCCGTATTAAAAGCACATTTTCCGGTGGAGGCATCCACAAAATCACTTCCGCAATACTGCATCATCTGATACATGAAGTTGCCTCTGGTCATCTCACCGAACGCCTGTGTTCCTTCAGGCATAGAAGCCATCAGATCTGTAAAATCTTTCATTGTCCAAGTAGTGCGGTCTCCCACGATAGAAGTCTTGCCAAGCACCGTTCTGATGTTAAAGGAGGGAATCACATAATGAAGCTTTCCATCTACTCTGTAAGCCTCAAAAACATTGTCCATGAACTCTACCTGGGATAATTCCTCGTCCTCGGCGATCAGCTGATCAATATCAGCAAGCCAGCCTTTGGAAATATAACTGTTGATGGGCATATTGGTATCTGCCACCAGAATATCAGGCATACCTTCAGCCAAAATGTCATTGTTCAGCTTTGTGTAGCTGGCCATATAATCATCACTGGTACTGAAAGAGCTGTAATCTTTGATGACGATACGATAATCCGGATTGGTCTTATTATATTCCACAATGCGCTTCTTGATTTCATATCCCACATAGTTGGCAGCCAGCGTAAGTACCGCCTTATCTTCGATATCCTCAGGATTTACCTTGGTAAAGATGCCGCCCTTAGTCTTACCCTCATAATCATCATAATAGTATGCCACCATGCTGGCCTCATCCAGCGGAACCACCTGGGTCATATTGTTTGTAGCCAAGTCAGAGTTGACAAAGCTCATCAGTAGCGTAGGCTCTGTATCTCCCATGTTAAAGCCATATACACCCAGGCTGGTGGTGTAGATCATATCTGCCATTGCACCACCGTCTACCAGAGAATTATATCCGCTCATAAACAGACTGTCAGGCAGCTGGGTAGGCGCTGTTACTTGTGTCATGGTATTAAAATCAAACTCGCCCAGCCACATTTTGTATTCGCCGTTGGCATCCCAGTAGGTGTATTTTACTTTGCCGCCTTCAGATGCAAGGACAGTACCGTTAGCCAGATTGGAGGCTTCTTCCGGCAGTTCCTTGCGCGCGCCCAGATTGCCGTCATTATCCACTGCCACAAGCTCATACTTGTCACCACCCAGGATCAATGCGCAGCTTCCGTCACCCAAAATGACCATGGACTGCACATAGGACCAGGACTCGTCGGTCTGAAGTCCTTCAATAGGGCTCTCCCAGAGCATGGTTCCGCCCAGATCCCAGCAGCAGATATAGGTATTGTTCTGATAAACATAATTTTCAGGATCTCTGTAATCTTCGTAATAATAGTTCTTGATACCGTAAATCTTGTTTTCGGAAGTAATAGCCACATTGCCGATTCCGGTATATTCATAGATGCCGCCATCCTCAATTGCAGGGATCTCAATCACTGCATCTTCTGTAGTTCCTTCCGTGGAGTCTTCTTCGGTTTCTTCCGTAGCTTCCTCGGTAGTCGCCTCCACTACGGTTCTGGGCTGCACCTGGCCAGTGCCCGAACCCTCTGATGTATCTCCTTCTTCACCTGTACTTTCAGGTGTATCGGGCTTCACACCACCCATGTACAACTGGAAATCATTGATCTGCACATCACTTCCATCCTTATTCATGGTCATGATCTTCATGGAATTGGATGGTTCTGCAGACTCATAATCATAAACTTCCAGAATGGTATAAAGGGTATCCCCAATCATTTTTAAAGCCCGGATGCCCATGTCATTCCCTTCAACAGGCAGATCAAAGGTCTGTTCGGAAAACACTCCCTCTTTTGCCAATTGCGCATTGGCATAATCTTTACTGTCTTTACCGCCTTTGCCTCCTTTGCCACCATCTCCGTCCTTACCGCAGGCTGTCAGGCCAAACAGCAGAACAAAGACTAACAAGGTGCTCATTATTCTTTTCCACATTTTTCTTTTCATAACACTCCTCCTTTTTAGGCTTTTCCTCTCTTTTTCATCTGGCGACGGGCTCTGTTTTTCTCCACATAGAGCTCCACTCTATCCTGCAGCTTCACTCTCACATCATGCATTGTCCATCCCTTATGTTTCCACCAGATGCAAAACAGCACTATCGCCATCACCACCGGATACAACAGGAACAATATCATAAACAATGTCACCAGTGCACTTATATCCTCATATCCTCTGGCCAAATTTTCCCAATAAGGATATATAATAGCTTTTCCGTTCATGGACCGGCTGCCGAATTCCCCGATTGTCTGAAGGTTGGACATCAGGGAAAATCTTGAGGTATTCTCCACCACTTCTGTTTTTGTATCTTCCACGCCAATATTTTTCTGTACATGATCGAAGGCAAATCCACTGACAGGATTGGGCATCACAATTTCATAATGATTGATACCGTAACTGGTGCCCAGATTCTCCAAGGTCTGATAGGACACATATATCACTGTTGAATCAAGTCCTGCCTTCTCTTCCAGTTTTCCTGAGGGACGCTCCACCACTCCTGTAATGATATGGGGAACGCTACCGATGTAGACCGTCATTCCGGCCACATTATTTGAACCAAACAGCTGCCACGCCGCATCCTGATCAATCACACAGTAATCCTGCATCAGGTCATTGCCGGAAAAGTAAGATCCCGCCAACAGCCTCAGAGGATGAAACAGGAAGAAATCTCCTCCGATTCCAATGGCCTCTGCCTGAATGGAAGTCTTATTGTTGGAAACAGTAATTTTTCCGGAGGCACTGTAAGCGTCAGCCCATAGTCTGGCAGTTGGATTCCCGGAACTTTGGCTAATGGAAACCTCCTGCAGAGCTCCCTCCAGGGAATGTTCAAACATCCGGATGCCTTCCTCAGTTACACCGGCATCTGCTGCAAAGAAACAGCTCACTTGGGCTACTCCACCGTCCTTACTCCAACGCTCTGCCATCTGCTGCTCCTGCAGGGAACTGCCCAGCCGGCCGATTACTGCCAGCAGGATCAAAAAAACGAGAAATGAGATGCCGCCGCTGATTGCAAGCACTACTTTCTTCATAGGCTTCTCCTTAATTTTCTGCAAGTCTTACTTGTTGTCCTGCCTCTACAGGCTTTGTTGCCGTAGTGATCACGAATTCCCAGCCGTAAAGTGCTCCTGTGACAGCAGACTTGGTATCGTCACTTGCCAATACCTCCACATCATACCTGGTGGCGATATAGCGGTTACCCAGAGGACTGCTCTTGGACTCTACTACCAGCACAAATTTACCATTGCTATCCTCGCGGATGGCACTGTTGGGCACGATCAAATCATAATTGGCACTCTTCTGTCCTACAGACACATTTAAAGTCTGACCTGCAGTCACATTGCCCTGAACATCAAAAATTAACTGCTTCTGCTGTGCGGGATTGGAAGGATTGGGGCGAATGGTCTTCAGGGTAATATCCATGTCATCGTAGTACCAGGAATTGATCAGTTCAGCCTTGTCTCCCACAGACAGCTTCTTGGCCTGCTCGCTGGTCACCGTAAAGTTCATGGTATAGCCCTGACCCTCCGGCTGGATCACAGCTACGGGCTCGGCCGCGGAAACCTCTCTGCCGGCAATGGCATTGACCTGCATGATCGTACCCGCAATGTCTGCAGTCACCACAGCATCAATGGTCTTGGCAGCTTCCTTTTCCACCAGTTCCTGAGCCTGGATCACTGCCTTATATAAGGATTCCAGAGATAACGTTTTATTGATATTGCCGGTCAGTTCTGACAAAGCGTTTTGCTTTTCTTCCAGAGTCTTTAACGCCGCATCCAGATTCACTTTGATCACAGCTTGCTGACGTTCCAGATTTTGGATGGTGGCACTGTTGTCACCGGATGCCCGTTTCTGCTCCAATGCTGCAGCTGCTTTCTCGTAAGCCACTCCGGCATTGTTGGCACCGGTCTGGGCATTGATCACATTCAGCTTGGCAGCTGCCGTCTGCTCACGGAGATTTTTAAGTGCCTCAGGAACCTGGGTCTCATTGCCGCTTACAGTTTCCTGATATTTTGCTTCTTCAACAGCCAAAAGGGCTTCCAGCCTGCTCTGTTCATTCTGCGCGGCTGTCAGGGCGATTTCCGCATCATTCTTTGCCTTTAAAGCTTCATTGACTGCTTTGGTCTCTGCATACACATCTGCACTGTTGGCAGGTGTTATGCTAAGCTGTAACGCAAAAGCATCATACTGCTTCTGCCATTCATCCACATCAGCCTGGGCCGTCTTTACAGCTGCCTGGGCTGCATCGATCTGCTTGCGGTAAGTTTCTGTAGAAATATTACTCTGGGCATTGTTGATGATTCCCGCATTCACATCAGCCGATAAAAGGGCCAGGTCATAGGCCTCACGGGCTGCATCCAGTGCTTCCTGGGCAGCTTTCAGTTCTTCACTTTCGGAATCCTCCAGATACAGGATCACATCCCCTTTTTGTACCTGTGTACCGGCCTGCACAGCCACACTCATGACCTTTCTGGTCTGCTTCACCATCACATTGTAGGGATCACCGCTCTCTACCACACCGTTTCCGCGGATCTTGGCGGTAATGGAGCCTGACTGCACGTACTGGGCCGCAACCTCCGGCAGGGAATAGTTCATAATTGTATTGGAGAAGAATGTCAGCACCAGCATTACCGTCAGGAATACGATAATTGCAGTCTTGATCCACTCTCTTTTCTTCCTTCCAACTTCATTCATCTCTTTATCCTCTCAATCTTTTTCCTTTTCTTCCTAATTTCATATCAAGCAGGAATAATAAACCAAATAAGAGCGACCAGCCACCGCTTAGGAGCTCGTTTTGGTTTATTGTTCCCTCCTTCTATCCTTTGACTGCACTCTGATATACAATGCCTTCCACCAGATATTCCTCGCCGTAGAGGAACAATAGCAGACTGGGCACCATATAAATGGTCGCCACCGCAAATGCAAGCCCCACTTCACCGGCATTGATCTTACTCAAAAATACGGACAGGGGATGAGTCTCCGGGTCTGACAACATGATCAGGGGCTGTTCCACCATGTTCCAATAATCAATGAACACTAAAATGGCTGCCGAAAACATTGCTCCCTTACAAAGAGGCATGCATATCTTTCTGTAAATCATCCACTCGTTGGCACCGTCGATCTGCGCCGCTTCCACGACACCTATCGGAATCTTCTTCATAAATTTTGTCAGCAGATACACCGCAAAAGGTGAGAAAATACCCGGAAGCCAGATGGACCAATAGGAATCCAGCGTATTCATCCACTCAGCCACCAGATAATTGGGCACCAGCGTAACCTGATAGGGCATCAGCATCAGAATAATATACGAGAAGAAAATAATCTGCCGCAGTTTCCCTGTATACCGGAAAAATCCGTAAGCGGCTAACGAGGCTACCAACAACTGAAACAGCACAATGGGTACCACCAGCACCACTGAGTTCCAGAATTTCAAAAGATACTCCGGACTCTTAAAAAGTACCGTAATATACTGGCTGAAGGATACCATGTCGGGGATAAATTTCAAATTGACCCGTTCTGCAATATAGACTTTTCCGCCTGTGTCCGTAGTGGCAAAGACCGTTCCGTAGTTGGCCGATATCTCCGAAGCTGACATAAAGGAATTGGAGATCGTCAGCACGATGGGCATCAGGAAAAGTACTGCAAATCCGGCAGCTATCAATGTAGCCAAAGTGATCTTAATGCCATGCATCAACTTTTTTCTATGTACATGAAAGCTTCTTTTTCTGCCGCTCATCATCCTTCCACATCCTTTCCGAAATGATTTTCCACAAGGAACAAGGCCCCTATGATCACAATCATTACCAGGGACATCAATATGGCTGCTGCAGACAGCGCCTGATAGTCCAGATTGCGGAATTTATTGTTCATATAGTGCTGCAGCATATAAATGGAATCATAAGGGTAATCTGTGGTCAACAGATAAATCTCACGGAAGATCTTGAAGGAGCTTATCAGCGACATGATCGTTACGAACAATATGGTGGCGGACAAATATCTTATTTTTATGTACCAGAAGGTCTTAAAGGGTGTGGAACTCTCCAGCTGTGCCACCTCCAGAATGTCCTTTGGAATATTGGCCAGCGCTGCCATGAAAATGATCATGTTGTAACCCAGATTCTTCCACAGGAAAAGAATGACGATCACTACGATGGAATATTCCGATTTCATCCAGTCAATTTTGTCACCGCCAAAGACGGCCATCATCTCATTGACCGCACCGTTATAGTGAAACAGTACCTGCCAGATCAGCACCACGGATGCCACCGGCACCATCATGGGACTTAGGAAAAAGGTCCTGAACTGACTTCTAAACGGAAGCTTGGCCTCCAGCACGATGGCGAGAATCAGGGAAAGCACCACAGCAAGCGGTACTGCGATCGCCGAAAACACCGCCGTATTGCGCACCGCAGTCTGAAACGCCGCGTTGTCCAGCACATCGGCATAATTCTCTAGGAAAACAAAATTGCCGCTGATGGGATTGTCTACCATGGAATAATAAATGACTACCATAAAGGGGACCAGGAAAAACACAAGAACGCCAAGAAAGCTGGGGGCTATGAATAGTCCCGAGCTGATCTTTTCCCTTCGTTTTCGATTGAAAAATTTACCGTTATGTCCCTTGGATGAATACATCCTGCTTTTCTGTTTTTTCAATGGTAAACTCCTTCCTTCGTGGGGCTTCGCCCCGGTCTTGCAAGAAGTCTGACGGCATATTCTTACCGTCTTTCTTATCTAGTTACATTATACATGGTAAGTGTCAAAAATGCACCTTAAGATTTTATGAAAATATGACCCAAAATAGACTTCAAATGTTACAATTCTGCTACAATTTCCGTCTTTTTGTTAAAACTTCTTTTCCTGATTTCCCACATTTGATATGATGATACAAAAGATGCCTTGTCAGGAGAAAACACCCTTATGAAAAACCCTTCCCAAGCCAAATCCCACCTCTTTCTTTTATTTGCCGCAGGTCTCCTTTTACGCCTTGTGACAGGGTATTTTTATGCCGGCCACGAGACCGATATGGCCTGCTTTGCAGCCTGGGCAGAGCGTATGTACACCTATGGACCAGGACAATTCTACTCCACGGATATTTTTACAGACTATCCCCCCGGATACATGTATATTTTATATTGTATCGGTGCACTGCGGTCACTTCTGCAGCTTCCTTATTATTCCGGTGCACATCTGCTTTTACTGAAACTGCCGGCAATTCTCTGTGATCTTCTCTGCGGGTTTCTCTTATATCGGGAAAGCGACCGTCGGCACGTTCACTCTGCAGGACTTTTACCGGCAGGACTGTATCTTTTTAATCCTGCTGTTATCCTAAATTCCTCCGTCTGGGGACAGGTGGACTCGGTATACACACTATGTGTGGTATTGATGTGCCTTGCCTTGTCAAAGAGAACCTTTTTCATTGCCGGGCTCTGTCTGTCCTTTGGCGCGCTGATAAAGCCCCAGATGCTGATCTTTACCCCAGTACTTTTGGCCGCCCTGGCAGACCGCATCTTTGTACATAAAGTTTCCGGCCGCACTTTACTGCTGGATCTCTGCCAACTGGCGGGCGCTGCTTTTTGCGCGTTTCTGGCCGCTTTCCCTTTTGGTATCGGTAAGGTGCTCTCTCAATATACGGACACCCTTTCTTCCTACCCTTATGCCTCCGTAAATGCGTATAATCTCTGGAGCCTGCTTGGCTTGAACTGGGTCTCCCAGGACAGTACCGTCCTCTTCTTCAACGTTAAAACCTGGGGAATGATCGCTATTTTGCTGACAGTGTTCTTTACCTTCCTGCTTAATTTGCGTCTCAACAAGAATCCTCATAAATATTTCCTTCTGGGGGCCTTTATCATCCTGTCCGTTTTCACTTTTTCTGCCCGCATGCATGAACGATACCTGTATCCGGGTATGCTTCTTTTGCTTTTTGCATGTCTGCAAAACGCAAAATACTGTTTCTGCTATATCGGACTTTCCATTTTGCACTTGGCCAATACCGCCCATGTACTCTTTGGCTACGATCCTCAGACCTATGATACAAAAGGTCCTGTTGTGCTGCTCATATCCGGTGGTATTTTAATTTGTGTGCTCTGCTTTTACCGGCTGATTTTTTCCGATCCTTCCCCCCAAAAATCAGACACCCCTAAGCCCATTTCTTTTCTTCGCCCGATACCCCCGCGCCCTTCTGCCGCCAAAATTTCTTTTACCAGATGGGATGCGCTGCTCCTGGCCGTCATTATGCTTCTTTACAGCTTATTTGCGCTGCATGATCTGGGCAATCTGTCAGCCCCTGTTACAGAACATCAAATGACACAACACGAAACGATCTCTTTGTCGTTTCCCAAAAATAATTTTCCTTCAAACCTCTCCTACTATATAGGGCCTAAGGAAAACCGCAGCTTTTACCTGGAGATTCTGACCAAGGACGGTACCACATCTGTGGCTGAAAGGATTCAATTGAACAAGGTTTTTACCTGGCAGAAGATCACTTTGCCGGAGCATGGAAACACCCTCCGCCTCACTTTATTGGATACTCAAGCGTCTTTGTTTGAACTTGTCTTTACCGACCAAGACGGTCAACTAACGTTGCCTGAAAATGCTCCGGAATATTCAGCTCTTTTTGACGAACAGCACCTGTTCCCTCCTCTCAGCACCTATCGGGACAGTATGTATTTTGATGAAATTTACCATGGACGGACAGCTTATGAATTCTTAAACGGCCTGACTGCCTACGAAAATACCCACCCGCCCCTTGGCAAAATCCTAATCAGCTTAGGAATAGCGGTCTTTGGCATGAATCCCTTTGGCTGGCGCATCGTGGGCACTCTTTTTGGCATTGCCATGCTTCCCTTCCTGTACCTGTTCGGCAAGAAAATTACCAATAGTACTGCCGGGGGAGCCTTTGCCTGCTTTTTGTTCGCTTTTGATTTCATGCACTTTACCCAGACCAGAATTGCCACAATTGATGTTTTCGTGACCTTTTTTGTGATATTGATGTACTATTTCATGTTCCAATACTGTCATATGAGTTTTTATGATACTCCCCTTGGAAAAACACTGCTTCCTCTGGGTGCCAGCGGCATCGCTATGGGGCTTGGCATCGCCTGTAAATGGACCGGTGCTTACGCCGGTGCCGGGCTGGCTATTCTTTTCTTCGGCGTACTGATACAGCGGTACCGGGAATATCTCTGGGCCAAAGCAATGCATGCCGATAATGAGCACACAACTTCCCGCAGCGATTCACCGGCTTTTTCCCGGGGCCCAGACCTGCACACTAAAAAAGCCCTGTATATTTCCGAAAAATTTACAGCAAACACCCTTAAGACCTTATGCTTTTGCCTGCTCTTTTTCGTGGCAATTCCCCTGGTTATCTACCTGCTCTCCTATCTGCCCTTCCGGGATGGCACTGATGCTGGATTATTTACCAGAATGCTTCGCAATCAGGAGGCCATGCTAAGCTACCACAGCAACCTGAACGCAGAACATTATTTTTCCTCCTCCTGGTGGGAGTGGCCCGTGATGCTACGTCCCGTGTGGTACTACTCCGCCATTATTTCAGACACAGCAGAACTGTCTATCCGGGAAGGAATCTCTGCATTTGGGAATCCTCTTGTATGGTGGGCCGGCATCCCTGCCGCCCTTTACATGTTTTATCTGGCATACAAAAAGAAAGACCGCACTGCAGTCTTTCTTCTGATCGGTTATCTGGCACAGTACTTACCGTGGTTTTTCGTCACCAGAATCACCTTCCTATATCATTATTTCCCCAGCGTAGCCTTTGTGGTTCTGATGATCACCTACAGTTTGCTGCAGTTAAGACACCGTACCACTTCCCGCAAATTCCTGCTCCTGCCGGTTCTTTACGCAGCTACGGCTTTCATCCTGTTCCTGCTCTTTTACCCGGTGCTTTCCGGACAGCCTGTATCCACAGCGTACGTAGACCACTGGCTCCGTTGGCTGGACTCCTGGGTGCTGGTGGCTCCTTAGCAGCGTACTTGCAGGCCCACCACCTTGGGCAGCCGCAGGCGCACTCACCGCAATACGCAAGCTTTTCGGGATTTTATGGACGCATGAATTTTAAGAGCTTATCAGGCGCCCTTAGATCAAAACTCCGGGCCACCGGGCATGGGCAATTCTAACGCCTTTAAACGTTTTTGATAAAAATCAAGAGGCAGGTTTCAGAAAACGTACACCAAAATTACTCTGTCTGAGCGAAGCGAGTTTTGGAATTTTGGTGTTAATATCGTCTCTGAAACCTGCCTCTTAGATTTTTACTAAAAGGTTTTACGGTGTTAGAACTGCCCATGCCCGCTCGCCCGTCAAACAGCTGCGCTGCGGGCGCCGCTTTTTAAAATTCATGCGTCTTAAAATCCAACGAAAAGACTTGCACGGGTATTGCTTGTAAGTGCGCCTGCGGCTGCCCAAGGTGGTGGGCCCGGAAACGTTTTCAAAAGAGCCACCGCGCCCGGAGTTACTCCCCGAAAGCAGTCTCCATGGACTGATCCATGGCTTCCTCACGGAACTGTCTGGTGTAAAGATGGAAGTAAGCCCCTTCTTTTGCCATCAGCTGACTGTGGCTGCCCTGCTCAATGATCTTGCCGTCCTTTACCACCAGGATCACGTCCGCCTGACGGATGGTGGACAATCTGTGGGCAATTACAAAGGAAGTTCTGCCCTTCATCAGATTGGCAATGGCATCCTGAATCAGTTTTTCTGTCACTGTATCAATGGAGGAGGTCGCTTCGTCCAACACGAAAATCCGGGGATCTGCCAAAATCGCTCTGGCGAAGGACAGCAACTGTTTTTCACCGGTAGAAAGCAGGTCTCCGCCCTCTCCCACATCACTGTCATATCCTTTTTCCATTCTTGCGATCACACCTTCTGCGGAAACACTTCTCACTGCATCCTGAATCTGCTCCATTGTGGCATCAGGATTGCCGTATTTTAAGTTTTCCAATACACTTCCGGAAAATAGGTGCGGGGACTGGAGTACATATCCGATATTGCTGTGCAGCCACAGCTGGGAACGCTCCTTTGCATCGCGCCCGTCAATGAGGATCCTGCCGGAGGTAGGCTCAAAGAACCGGCACACCAAGTTTACCAAAGTGGATTTACCGGCACCGGTCTCACCTACAATGGCCACGTTGGTACCCTGCGGCACATGGAGATTAAAATGCTCCAACACATACTCATCGCCGTCAGGATACTTAAAGGAAACATCCTCAAAGGTAATATCACCGTACAAAGGCTCCCAGTTCTCTCTCTTAGGATCAAAAGAATCTCCGTATTTTTCGATAACCTCAGGGCTGTCGCTGACATCCGATTCCGTCTCCATTAATCTGGTAAAACGCTCTACATTTACCTGCACGGTGATCAGGTCGGAAATCGCCCGAACGATCCACTGAACAGGATCCATCATTCCCAATGCATAGGACATAAATACTGACAGGGTTCCAATCTCCAGCACACCCTCCATGGTAATGATACCGCCTCTCCACAATACCAGCGCCAATGCCAGAGATGCTGAAAAGGAGATCATAGAGGAGAACATGGCACGGTAATGGATGCCTCGCACTGATGTTTTGCGCATTTCCTCGGTAGTGTCATTAAAGTTTTCTTCCATTTTGCGCTCGATCACTAAGGTTTTGGTCGTCTTTGCGCCCGTAATGCCTTCATTAAAATTGCCGGTGATCTGTGAGTTGATCTCACGGATCTTACGGTTGATGCGTACCAGCTTTTTCTGAAAAAAAGCGGCTGCCAGGGCTGTCAAAGGCACAATTGCCAGTACCCACAAAGCCAGCTTGTAATTGATGGACAACATGACCACCACTGCTCCCAGAATATAGGACAAATTCCAGACACCATCCATCAAGCCCCAGGATACCAGGGAACCGATACGGTTGGTGTCGCTCATAACTCTTGCGTGGATGTAACCCACGCTGTTTTGATTATAATAAGAAAAAGCCAGTGTCTGCAGATGATTGAAGCTCTCACGCTTCATATCCCTGCCCACATACATTTCTATCTGGCAGGCCTGGTATGCTGAAATACCGTTGGCCACCACCTGAAAAATCAATATACCGACATAACTTAAGATAAAAATTGCCAGTGTATCCAGCGTATCTTTCTCAATAAAATGATTCAGAGCGTATCTCTGAAAGAGAGGCAATATAATATCCACGAAACCGCCCAAAAGTCCCAGGCTCACCATACTGAAGATAATGAACCGATACGGCTTTAAGTAAGGCAGCAGTTTATTGATTCCGAAATAGGGAAGTGACACATATTCTTTGTTCTCGTCTTTTGCTTTTTTGCTCATGGCCATACCCCCTTTTAGTTAGTCGCCGGTTCATCCGTTTCGTCGTCGCGGCTCATCTGCATATCATAAATCTTGCGGTAAATACCGCCGTTCTCCATCAGCTGGTCGTGTGTACCGATCTCAACGATTTTGCCCTTATCCATTACCATAATGCAGTCTGCCTGCATCAGGGTGGTCACTCTGTGAGCAATCAGGATCACTGTGGCATCTCCCAGATTCTTTCGAAGTTCCTGACGGATACGTACATCTGTATCTGCATCCACCGCAGACAGGGAATCATCGAATACCATAATCGGCGTATTCTGTGTCAGCATTCTGGCGATAGCCGTACGCTGCTTCTGTCCGCCGGATAAAGTCACGCCGCGCTCACCCACAATAGTGTCATATCCATTGGTAAACTCGGAAATAGATTCATCCACACAGGCAATAGCTGCCGCGCGTCTGATTTCGGACAGACTCATATCCTTTTTCGTAATACCGATGTTCTCCGCGATGGTGCGTGAAAACAGGAAGGGCTCCTGGAGCACCATGCCGATATGGGATCGTACCCACTCTCCCTTCATATCTGCCACATCCACACCACCTATGGTAATCTTACCATTCTCTGCAGGCAGATCGTACAGTCTGTTTAACAGGTACATCAATGTGGATTTGCCGGAACCGGTACTGCCCAAAATACCGAAAGTTGTCCCTTGAGGTATCTTAAAGCTGATATTTTCCAATACCGGAATTTCTCCGTAACCAAAGGACACATTGTCAAATACGATATCTCCCCGCATATCTGGAGTCACCGCGTTTTCTCTGTCCCTTTCTTCCTCAGAATTCATAATATAGCGGATACGCTCAATGGAAACACCTGCCTTACTCATCTCTGAGATCATTCTTCCCAGATGACGAACCGGCCAGATCAACATGGAGTTGTACGAGATAAATGCAATAAATTCACCTGCCGTCATATCGCCGTTTACACAGAACACGGCGCCCAGGATTACGATCATCATAACCTGCAGACCGGAAAAAAGATCACCTGCAGCCCAGAATAATGACAGGAATTTACACAGATGCATCCAGGCATCGGTATAAATATTGTTCTGCTTCTCAAATTTGTCCTTCTCGTATTTTTCTCGTCCGAAAGCCCTTACCACTCTCACGCCGGTCAGATTTTCCTGGGCGATGGTAGACAGGACACCCTCGTTTTCATCGCACTCCTTGAAACGCACACGGATGTGGGAATGAAAATAAGCGGAATATGTAATAATGATGGGAATAAACACCAGCGATACAATTGCCAGCTTCCCATTCATGGAAAACATGAAAGACAGAGCCATTGTTATGAGAATCACAATACGGAACACGCTGGTCATCTGCTCAGAGATAAAGTTCTTGATCATATCCACATCAGAGGTACAGCGCTGAATAATATCTCCGGTCTGATTCTTCATATGCCAGGAAAAGGGCAGCCTCTGAATATGTGCAAAAAGCTTATTTCTCATAGAGCGCACCAAACCTTCAGCACCCATGACATTAAAGCGCATATTCATATAGCGGAAACCCGCACTGAAAAGCGCCAGCACTACAATAGCAATACCGATCACCCAAATGTGGGTACGCAGATAGGCCACGCCGCCGATTGCTTCCAGCTTCTCCATTAAAGATGCCGGAAGCTCCAGGGGTTCTGCCCCCAACACACTGTCGACGGTGGTACGTATCAGCTGGGGAGAGATCATATCAAGTCCCGTCACCACCATTGCCGACAAAATACTGATTATAAAGTAACGAATATTTCCTTTCAGGAAAGCAAGCACAAGTGATACCTTTGTGTACTTTCCTGTTTCCTGCATTTTGTTGTCCATAGTCCTCCCGTCTTCTCTCAGAACATCACAAAGAAACCGCCACTGATCATCGGCGTATCCCCCACCGGCAAACGGATCTTCTCCACAACTGCATTCTCAGAGATAAAATAACGAATCACCCGCTTTATGGGTTATTCTAATGTTAAAAAAAGGGCTCCCGAATTACTTCGGAAGCCCCAATTTTACAAAATGGTCTATATTCCCAACAATTTTTCACATGCCAAATATACTGTCATGTAAAACAGTCGCTCTACAGATTAGCCCAGCTGTGCAGCTACTTCTGCTGCAAAGTCCTCGCTCTTCTTCTCAAGGCCTTCACCGGTCTCGAAACGAACGAACTTCTTGATGGTCAGAGCTGCATTGTTCTCCTTAGCAACCTGTGCAACATACTGTGCAACAGTCTGCTTGCCATCTTCAGCCTTAACGTATACCTGCTCTAACAGACATACTTCTTTCAGCTCCTTATTCAGACGGCCGATGATAGCACCCTCGATAACCTTCTCGGGCTTGCCAGCCATCTTAGGATCCTGAGCGATCTGAGCTGCGATGATCTCCTTCTCATGAGCCTTGTACTCCTCGGAAACATCTGCAGTAGCAACATACTTAGGATTCAGAGCTGCAACCTGCATTGCAACGTTGGTCATTGCTTCCTTAATTGCTTCATTAACAACATCGGTGTCAGCCTCAACGATAACACCAATTCTGCCGCCGCCGTGTACGTAAGATACAACACAGCCGTTAGCAGCTTCTACTTTTTCAAATCTTCTGATGTTCAGGTTCTCACCGATAACAGCAACCTTCTCTACCAGAGCTTCCTTAACGGTCTTGGTAGCGTCTGCATTCCAAGCCTCAGCCATGAATGCATCCATATCAGCTGCGGTAGAGTTAACAGCCTGCTCAGCAACTGCTGCTACATACTCCTGGAACATCTCGTTCTTTGCAACGAAGTCAGTCTCAGAGTTAACCTCTACAACTGCTGCAACAGTATCGCCCTTGGTAGCGATGCGGCAGAGACCCTCTGCTGCGATTCTGCTTGCCTTCTTCTCAGCCTTTGCCTGTCCGTTCTTTCTCAGGAACTCAACAGCTTCTTCCATATTACCATTGGTCTCGTTAAGAGCCTTCTTACAATCCATCATACCTGCGCCGGTCATTTCACGCAGTTCTTTTACCATTCCTGCTGTAATAGCTGCCATAGTTAGTCATCCTTTCTTATTCTAAAAGTCTATTTTCATTGATAGCCGAAAATTACTCAGCGTCTGCAACTTCCTCAATATCGGTAGCTTCTACTTCAACTGCCTCGTAAACAGCCTCACCCTGGTTAGCCTCGATAACAGCGTCTGCCATCTTGGAAACGATCAGCTTAACTGCTCTGATAGCGTCATCATTACCGGGAATGATGTAATCCAGCTCTTCGGGATCACAGTTAGTATCGCCGATACCGATCAGGGTAATACCAAGAGAATGAGCCTCCTGTACACAGATCTTCTCTTTCTTAGGGTCTACTACGAAAATAGCATCAGGGATTCTGGACATGTTCTTGATACCGCCAAGGTTCTTCTCCAGCTTCTCCCACTCTTTCTTTAATTCGATAACTTCTTTCTTAGGCAGTACATCAAAGGTACCATCCTGAGACATGGTCTCGATAGCGTGTAATCTTGCGATACGGGACTGGATGGTCTTGAAGTTGGTGAGCATACCACCTAACCATCTCTCGTTTACATAGAACATACCGCAACGCTCTGCCTCGGTCTTAACAGCATCCTGAGCCTGCTTCTTGGTACCAACGAAAAGGATGGTGCCGCCCTGTGCAGCGATCTCAGAGATTGCCTTGTAAGCCTCATCAACCTTACCTACAGACTTCTGCAGATCGATGATGTGGATACCGTTTCTCTCGGTGAAGATGTAAGGAGCCATCTTAGGGTTCCATCTTCTGGTCTGATGTCCAAAATGAACACCTGCTTCAAGTAACTGTTTCATAGAAATAACGCTCATTTTTTTACCTCCATTTGGTTAGAATCTTCCGCTCTCCCTTTCCGTAAGCACATCTGTGCCTCCGTGCCGGATCCGCGTTAAGTACCCGGACTGCTCTGAAGACTACCCTCACACGCTCTGCTTGGGCACCATCCTCAGATCGGGATGCGTGTTTTTTAGTCACAACGCGAGTATTATAACACAGAAAAACCCCTCTTGCAAGGGGTTTTTACTAGAATATTCCAAGATTATTACTGTGCTTTTCAAATGATTTTACTTATTCTGGCGCTTCAGTTCTTCCACCTCATCAAAGACCACATCATTGAGCACTTTGATGTAGGTTCCCTTCATACCGGAGGAACGGGACTCAATAACACCGGCACTTTCAAATTTGCGGAGTGCATTGACGATCACGGAGCGGGTAATACCTACACGGTCAGCAATCTTGCTGGCTACCAAGATGCCCTCCATTCCGTTCAGTTCGTCGAATATATGTGTGATAGCTTCCATCTCGGAGAAGGAAAGGGTGCTGATTGCTGATTTGACAACTGCAACCTTGCGGTTCTCCTCAGCGCTCTCCTCGTTCACTGCACGGAGCATTTCCAGACCCACTACGGTGCCGCCGTACTCGCAAAGGATAATGTCGTCAATATCGTACTGTTCATTGCACTTGTAAACAAACATAGTACCCAGGCGTTCTCCTGCAATCTCAATGGGATTGATGATAGCCTGGTATTTCTTAGTGTCAATTTTTTCAAATCCAAGGGTCTGCAGATTTACATTCTCCTTGGTGGAAAGTACGCCCAGAAAACGTTCATTCAGCATGCTGTCAATAAAGCCGCCTACATTTTCATCGATCAGTTCGGTAATGTTTTCTACACCGTCTGCCTTGCCGATGCCCAGCACTTTACCCTTACGGCTGATCACCAGCACATTGGAACCCAAAATCTCCCGCATTACCTTACAGATATCATTAAACACTACTTTACTGGAATTATTATTATGTAATAATTTTCCAATTTTCCTCGTCTTATCCAACAACTGCACACTACTCATATCTATTCCTCCGCGCCAACACTGTTTTCACACAATTCAAAAAGAATAATGCGAGATTACTGTAAATTATTGTAACACAGTTATTTGCAGATTACAATGCACATATTGTTAAATTATTCGTATTTTTTGTATTTTCCAAGAAAATTCTGACACTATTCCGTCTTTTCTGCCGCCGCTGCAGCCTTTTCCGCCGTAGGCTTCTGCCAGCTCATGAAATCACATTCCGGATGACCGATACAGCCGTAATATCTTCTGCCCTTTCTGGTCTTCTTGACTACGATATCCTTGCCGCAGTTGGGACAGGCAACACCGATCTTCTCAAAAAACGGTTTGGTATTGCGGCACTCAGGGAAACCGGGGCAGGCCAGGAAACGACCGTGAGGACCGTACTTGTACACCATTTTACGCCCGCAGTTCTCACAAACCTCATCGGACTCCTCGTCAGCGATCGTCACTTCCTCCAATTCTTTTTCTGCATTCTGCACTGCCTCTTCCAGATCGGGATAAAAGTTGGCGATGATAGTCTTCCATTTCACAGTTCCCACTTCTACGCCGTCTAACAGCGCTTCCATATTGGCAGTAAAATTCACGTCCACAATGGTGGGGAAGGCGTCACGCATCATGCGGTCCACCACTTCTCCCAACTCAGTCACGTAAATATTTTTATTTTCTTTGATAATATATCTTCTGGCAAGAATCGTTGTAATGGTAGGCGCATAGGTACTGGGACGTCCGATGCCCAGTTCCTCCAGGGCTCTCACCAGACTTGCCTCCGTGTAATGGGCAGGCGGCTGGGTGAAATGCTGCTTGGGATCAAAGGAAAGAAACTCCAGAACACTCTCCGTGCTCAGGGCACCGGTCAGTCCGTTTTCTTCCTCCCTATCTTCTTCACGCACATAAACGCTCATAAAGCCGTCAAAAACCATTCTGGATGCAGAAAGCGTGAAAATGTGCTCTCCTGCCTGAACCTTTACTGCAGTGGTCTCGTATCTTGCTGCACTCATGCGGCTTGCCATGAAACGCTTCCAGATCAGCTGATACAGACGGAACAGGTCTCTGGGAAGTTCCTCCTTAACAGCCACGGGAATTCTCGCCGGATCGGTGGGACGAATGGCCTCATGGGCATCCTGGATCTTCTGGCCGCCTTTCTTATCAGTCATAACTTCTGCCTGATACTTTTCACCGTACTGTGCACCGATAAATTCTCTGGCCATATTTTCAGCTTCTTCAGAGACACGGGTAGAATCGGTACGCAGATAAGTGATCAGACCCACTGTACCTTCCCCTTTGATGTCCACACCTTCATAAAGCTGCTGTGCCAGACGCATGGTCTTCTGGGTGGAAAAATTCAGTACCTTACTTGCCTCCTGCTGCAGTGTGGATGTCGTAAAGGGAAGGGGCGCTTTTTTGATACGCTCGCCCTTTTTCACTTCTGCCACTTTATAAACAGCTCCCTCCAGGGATTCCATGATTCCATCAACCTGCTCCTTGCAGGTAACATTCTGTTTTCCTGCCAAAGTACCGTAATACCTGGCACTGATAGTCTTCTTCTCGTCCTTCACCTTCAGATTGGCATCCAGAGTCCAATACTCCTCAGGTACAAAAGCATCAATCTCCGCTTCTCTGTCACAGATGATTCGCAAAGCCACGGACTGTACACGGCCTGCACTTAAGCCACGCTTTACCTTTGCCCACAAAAGAGGAGAAATGCGGTAACCAACCATACGGTCCAGGGCACGGCGGGCCTGCTGGGCATCCACCAGATTCATATCGATCTCCCTGGCATTTTTCAGGGATTCCTTAACTGCTTTCTTGGTGATTTCATTGAAAGCAATCCGGTATACCTTCTTGTTCTCAAGCTTCAGGGCATGATACAGGTGCCAGGAAATAGCCTCACCCTCACGGTCCGGGTCAGTTGCCAGATATATTTTTTCAGCCTTTTTTACTTCCTTGCGCAGATTGGCCAGGATATCTCCCTTGCCACGGATGGTAATATATTTGGGCTCGTAATCATTTTTTACATCAATTCCCAGTGAACTCTTGGGCAGATCACGGACATGTCCGTTGCTGGCTGCCACCTCGTAATTGGCCCCCAGGAATTTCTTTATTGTCTTCACCTTTGCAGGTGATTCCACAATCACTAAATATTTTGCCATTATTTTTCCCCTTACATTCAATGCCTGCCCGGGTGTACACCCCCGTGCTCCCGGCAGGATCGGCGTCCTGAAATCCAACTTCTCACAGCCGCCGTAATCGTGACCCACTATACACCAAAAAAGCGGGGGACGCAAGTCATTTCTCAAAATTAACCTTTTTTTAATATTACTTCAGATTTTTTTAAGACTGCCTATTCTAATTTAATTCCAAGCCAGCCTTAAAATTGTTGACATAGATATTATTGCATATTATTATCAACACAAGGAAACTTCTTGATTTTCTGATTTTCTAATATCAAATGGCATTTCTGCCGTTTACCCCACCTTAAAACAAATGAATAATGGCAGAAGCTGTAGCTTTATGCCGGATAGGAGAAAACACATGCAAAAGAAAGAATTACTATTTAAAATTGCAACCGGTAAGATGAAATATACACTTACCAACGATTATTTATTTCGCGCCACATGGCAGAAATGCAAAAATGCTTTAAAACAATTGATATGCTCTCTTCTGGGGTTAGAACATGAAGATATCATTTCAATCGAAATCATGAATCCTATTGAATTGGGAAAAAGCATTGAAGCAAAAGACTTCATTTTAGATATCAGGGTACTCCTTAACAATAATACCATTATCAATCTTGAAATGCAGGTTCTGAACCTGGGCAATTGGCCGGAGCGCTCACTGACTTACTTATGCCGTTCGTTCGATAAATTGAACAGCGGAGACAACTATGTTGATGTAAAATCTGTCATTCAAGTCTGTTTTCTGGACTTTACACTTTTCAAAGAATATCCCGAATTTTTCAGCACATATATGTTCACCAATATCAAAAATCACATAATCTATAGTGACAAGCTAAAGCTGTATGTGATAGACTTAACTTGTATTGATAAAGCCACCGAAGAAGATAAAATCCGAGGCATTCACCACTGGGCAAAGCTTTTCAAAGCCACCACATGGGAGGAAATCAAGATGTTAACAGCAGACAATACTTTTTTAGAAGAAGCAGCAGAAACTGTATTTCAACTCAGTGCAGAAGAACAGATACGTATGCAGTGCGAAGCAAGAGAAGACTATTACAGGCAACAGCGTTATATCCAACAAAAACTGGAAAGGCTGGCAGAATTGGAATCCAAAGAGCACCAAATGCTCCACAATGTTGCAAAGTTGGAAAAAGAAATGTTATGCCTGAGCGAAAGTAATGTAGCTTTACAAAAGGACAATCAAACCTTACAGGAAGACAATCACGTTCTGCAGGAAGACAATCATGCTCTGCAAAAAGACAATCATGCTCTGCAAAAAGACAATCACGCTCTGCAGGAAGAAAATCAAAATCTATTGGAAAGTAATAAAGAAAAGGATGCAGAAATCGCACGTTTAAAAATGATGCTTGCAAACAATCACACCCAAAAGGAATCTTTATAAGATGTCCAAAATACGGCTTGCCCATCATTCCTTGCGCTACTGTGATCCAACATTTGCGCAGCATCCGGGAGTTTAATATTTTTTAAATCTTATCCGATGCACGGTTGATACTCTAATATAACAGAAATCCCGGACAATTGACTCCTTCATCAGAAAATGTCAACCGTCCGGGACTTTTTTTATTTCACTTTCTTACCATCAATCAGCACTTCCACTATGTTGGTGGAAACCTCAAAAGGACAGCCGTCAGCAATGACGATATCTGCATCCTTGCCTACTTCCAGAGAACCCACTCTGTCCCCAATTCCTGCATGCTTTGCAGGGTTGATGGTGATAGCCTGAAGGGCCTGGAAAGGATCCATGCCGGCCTTTACTGCCATGCCGGCACACAGGGGCAGATGCTCCTGGGAGATTACCGGTGAATCAGTGATAATGGAAACCTGACAGCCGGCCTTAGCCAGAATGCCGGGCGTTTCCCAATTTCTGTTGCGGTTTTCAAACTTGCCGGGATTGGTCATTGTAGGGCCGATTGCCAGAGGCACATTTAAAGCCACCAGCTCATCCACGATCAAATGCCCCTCTGTCACATGTTCCAGGGTCAGTTTTACATCAAATTCTTTGGCAATACGGGCTGCTGTCAGGATATCTGCTGCTGCATGAGCATGACACTTGATGGGGATCTCCTTTTTCAGCACAGGGATCAGCGCCTCCATCTTCATATCAAATGCAGGTTTTTTGAAAATATCATCTCCTGCCGCCTCTTTCTTGGCCAAATACTCTCTTGCCTTGAAAAGATACTCACGCAAAATAGCTGCCGTGGTCATACGGCTGGAGTCTTTTTTGTCTCTGTAACAGCGCTTGGGGTTCTCACCAAAAGCGCACTTCATGGCAACACCGTCGCGGATCAGCATCTCTTCAGCAGAATTGCCCACAGTCTTTAAGGTGGTAAAGGTACCGCCGATTACATTGGCACTTCCGGGGCCTACGCACACACTTGTTACACCTGCCTTGGCTGCTGTCTTGAAAGTAGGTTCCAGAGGTTTCACGCCATCAAGACCGCGCAGATGAGGAACTGCAATATCATTGTACTCATTGTAATCGGCACCTTCGTAACCGATTCCGTAGCCATCCAGACCGATGTGACCGTGGGCCTCCACAAAACCGGGATACACTTCCAGACCTGCAGCATCAATTATTTCCGCATCCGCCGGGATTTCCAGAGCCGTACCAATGGCAACAATCTTCCCGTTCTCAATTAAAATATCACGTATCACAGCCTCTCTTGCGACCGCATCATGTACATTACCGTTTTTTATACAAAGCATCTCTTCAACCTCCTGCATCAAATTATTACATATATTATATATCTAATTCGATTCCCTCGTCCATGGTTTCTGACACATATTTTCCGTTCTTTCTGCGCTGCCTCACACATTCCGTCAACAAATACTCAATCTGACCGTTTATAGAGCGGAAATCATCCTCAGCCCAGGCTGCCAGCTGATTGTAAAGCTTTGCAGAAATGCGCAAAGGTACCTGTTTTTTGTCGTCAGTCTTTTTTTCAAGTTTCTTGTTTTCAGGCATCAGCATCACTCTCCATATTTTAGTACAGACTTCCTGAATTCACAATGGGCTGGGCATCCTTATTGCCGCAGAGCACAACCAGCAGATTGGAAACCATTGCGGCCTTTCTCTCATCATCCAATTCTACAATATTGCTCTCATTCAGCTTCTGCAGGGCCATATCCACCATGCCTACCGCACCGTCTACGATCATCTTGCGGGCATCAATAATAGCAGAAGCCTGCTGACGCTGAAGCATCACAGCCGCAATTTCGGGCGCATATGCCAGGTAAGTAATGCGGGCCTCAATGATCTCAATACCGGCCTCATTGACTCTTGTCTGGATCTCGTCACGGATTCTCGCTGCTACGATCTCACTGGAACCGCGAAGGGAACCTTCATCCGGTTCTCCATCTCCCGTAGTATCTACATTCTGCGCCACATCATACGGATAAATACGCACAATGTTTCGAAGTGCCGCATCACACTGAATGGAAAGAAATTCCTTGTAATTGTCCACGTTAAACACTGCTTTAGCTGTATCGGTAATCCGCCAGATCACCGCAATGCCGATTTCCACAGGATTGCCCAGACAATCGTTAACCTTCTGCTTATTGTTGTTGAGGGTCATCACTTTCAGGGAAATTTTCTTGCTCACCTCATGAAGACTTGCGTTCACACCATTGGCATTCACAGTGATCTGTCCTGCCGCAGCATTTCCGGAATCCACATCTCCGCTCTGGCGTAAAGTAGTCTTAGCTGCGGGATTTACCGCAGAAACAAAAGGATTTACAAAATAAAATCCCTCGCCCTTAAGCGTACCGATATATTTGCCGAAAAGTGTCAGCACCAGTGCCTCCTGAGGTTTCAACACCTTCAGACCGCACAAAGGAATCCAACCCAGACAAATCCAAATTATACCAATTACCACCATGATCACACCCAGCCACACAATGCTCTCCATAACAAAAGCACCCAAAATCGTAATCCCCACAAACACCAGATACACCAAAATAGTAAGTAACATAGCAGGCATTCCAGCCTTTGCTTTCAATAATCTTTCCTCCATTGTAAAACCTCCTTCATTCATCGCTTCTTTCACTGTTTCTTTCATCATACAACCTCTTAATTGTATTTCTTTATGATATCATTTTAATATCACTTTGTCTTTATGTCAAGATTTAATTCATCGACAAACATTTCTGAATCATATAAAACAAAACGTTCGATTTTTACCATGTTCTATCCTGTAATATACATATCTGACGGTTGATAGAAAAAACGTTTCCATGCATTCTCCGTTTACCAGTTTATACTCTGCTCTGCAGTCTTTCAACCGCATATAGTCATTGTATTTTTGTAATAAAGAATCCAATGGAGATACACCTGCTTTCATGGACGAAAAATGCTCCCGATTCAAATCAGGAGCATTTTAGCTTCTTTGGTGAGATTCCTTTGTCTTCAGCAATACGCCTATTCGGGAGAGAGAACCAACTCGCATTTGGGAACTCCGCCCAAAGGTTCACCAGGCCGCTTACATATTTCGTATCTGTTTGATTATCATCTATGACTGCAACATTTAATTGCATGATGAAAACCCCTTTTCCGCTTTCTTCTTTGGAAGCCAGTTCCCTCTCAGCAAGTAGATGAGGAATATGGTCGAACTGATGGACCAGGTGATAGGGTAAGCCCAGAATACCACCCGGATATCGTGAATGAAGCTTGTAGCAATGGTAATATAAATGATTCGGATCACGCACCAGGCTGTCAAAATAACTACCATGGGCACCACCGGTTTGCCTGCACCGCGCATGACCGCCGCAGAAGCATGGGAAAATGCCATCAGGAAGAAGAACCATGTGGCAATACCGGCCTGCTGTACACCGAAGGCCACCACCTGGGGTTCACTGTCAAACAAAGCGATCAGCTGAGGTGCGAAGCCATTGATCACAAAGCCTGTAAGCTCGGACAAAATAATTGTACAGACAATGCCGAACACCACGCCCTTTTTCACACGGTCATATTTCTGTGCCCCCATATTCTGACCCACAAAGGTGGTCAGCGCCATGGTAAAGCAGGTAACAGGCAGGAAAGCAAAACCCTCCACTTTACTGTAAGCACCGCAGCCTGCCATTGCCATCTTTCCGAAGGCATTGATGTTGGACTGCACCACTACATTGGCCAGAGAGATTACAGAATTCTGAAGTCCCGTGGGCAGACCCATGGCAAGGATCTGCTTCAGCATGTCCGGATGAAGCTTTACTTCCCGTAAACGTACCTGATATACATCCTGCACACGCATCAGTCTGCTCATACAGAGGACAACGCTTAAGAACTGGGAAATAATGGTGGCCAGGGCAGCATATTCCACTCCCAATTTAAAAACACCGCAGAAAATCAGATCCAGTACGATATTTACTATGGAAGACAGAATTAAATAGTATAACGGATGTTTGCTGTCACCCACAGCCTGCAAAATACCCATGCAGATATTGTACAAAAGTACCGCCAGAGAACCTAAGAAATACACCCGCAGATACAGCACCGCATTGGGGAATACATCTGCCGGAGTCCCCATCCACAGCAGGATCTGTGGTGTGAAAGCTACACCCAGAACCGTCAGGATCAGACCTGCCACAATACCAAAGGCCACATCAGTATGTATTGCCAGGCGCAGATTGTCATAATCCCTGGCACCAAAAAATTTTGATATCACTACACCTGCACCCATGGCGGTACCACTGAAAAAGCCCACCAGCAAAAAGGTCAGGGCACCGGTAGATGCTACCGCCGCCAGCGCTTCACTTCCCAGGGAATTACCTACGATCAGCGAGTCTGCCATATTGTACATCTGCTGGAACAGATTGCCCAGAAACAGCGGAATCGCAAAGGCTATCATTTGTTTGGCGATTGACCCTTCCGTTAAGTCAATGTTCTTACTCTTACTCACTCGAATCCTTCTTTCGTACATTCAAATTCATGTTCCAGCCAACAGGCACTCATTTTATACCTTGATCAGTTCGTATGTTCTCTCACCGTAACCAAGCTCAGCTGCCGCCTCAATGGTATGCACACCGTTTCTGCTCTCAATTCTCTCGATCAAATGAGGCTTTCCGGGGTCGGAACAGGCATAAACCATATCCACGCAGGCCTGATCAATGGCAATGGGATCATCGGACACCAAAATGCCGATATCGGCGATACAGGGATCCTCTGCTACTGCACAACAGTCACAGTCCACGCTCATGTTCTTCATTACATTTACGTAAACAATCTTCTTGTTAAAAAATTCCACCACACTGGACGCAGCATCTGCCATAGCCTCCAGGAAAGAATCGTGATCAGAGGACCAAATCTTCTCAGTCTCCCCCACACCGTGAATATATGCCTTTCCGTAAGAGGAAGCCACACCGATGGACAGCTGCTTGATCGCTCCGCCGTAACCGCCCATGGGATGCCCTTTAAAGTGAGACAGCACCAGCATGGAATCATAATTTACAATATTTTTTCCCACATAATTTTCTTTGATTGCTTTGCCGCCGGGAATCTCCAATTTCAGATCCGGTCCTTCCGCATCCAAAAGATCCACAGGAAAGCTTCTGCTCCAGCCATGGTAATTGATCAGTTTCAAATGTTTCTCTGTAGTGTTGCGCTCGCCTTCATATGCAGTATTACACTCTACCACGGTTCCCTGCACGTGATCGATCATAGGCTTCCAGAACTCAGGTTTCAAAAAGTTCTGATTGCCCTTCTCGCCGGAGTGGACTTTGACAGCCACTTTACCGGGAAGCTCCTTCCCCAGAAGCTTATAAAGCTCCAATACTTTCTCCGGTGTAATTACAGGTGAAAAATATACCTTTGCGCCCATATATAACCTCCTAAATTAATTTTAATAAACTTTCCCCATCAGCAATATATTCCGTTGCAAGCTCTTTTACTTCCGCTTGCCCGAAATTGTAGGCATCATAAATACCCACAGTGGGTATCCCTATTTTTGCTGCTGTCTTAATTGCCACCGGGGAATCTTCAAACACCCAGGTTTCTTCCAATCTTTCCCCAAAATATTCCCAGGCCTTCAAGAAAACATCCGGCTCCTCCTTGCCTTTCCCCACTTCAGCACAGGAGAAAATCTTGGAAAAATAATTTTCTATCCCGCAATGTTCCAGGGCCACAGCAATCAGGTCAGGAGCAGTCGCAGATGCAATACACATTTTTACGCCTTCTGCTTTACAATAATCCAGGAATTCACGCACACCTTTTTTCAGAGTCACTGTATTGGCATAAAAATCCTTCATAAAGTCATTGGTCAGCTGCAGCAGTTCCTCTCCGCTCTTTCCCAGACTGTAATTATTATGAATCAGGTTCATTGCATCAGCCAGAATAAGTGTGCGCACTTTCTTGTCATCCTCTGCACTGGGGCGGAAAGTCTTATCCTTCAGATATGTTTCTCCCATTTTGGACCATAAAACATCCCAAACCATCAAGGAATCCACCAAGGTTCCGTCCATATCAAAAATTGCAGCCTTCACGTTCATACAACGTTTCTCCTTACCCATTTCACTTCTTTACCAGTACCATGGTCAGAGGTTTTTCTTACCGTGTAATCTCTGCCATATTTTCTTCCTTCAATCCCAAAAGGTTTGCCACAAAATCTGTATGCTTATAAACATCCGACTGCACTGCCGCATGATCATCACTTCCGAATATCATCTTACATCCACATTCCTTTGCCAGTCTGAACATGCGCATCTGCGCACACTCCGCCACTTGCTCCTGACTCATGCGCTGCATTCCGGCAACATTGATTTCTACAGCAATACCCTTTTCTGCCGTGCGGTCAAACAGGCGCTTGAAGCAATCATCAGAAATCATATTGATCAGAATTTGATTATCATAAGGACAGCACACCGCTTCAAAAGGATGGGCCATTGCAGTGATATATTTACTTACCGGGCTTTCAATTATATCCTTATAAGCCTGGATCATAAAATCTATATGCTTTTCATAAGGCTGATACAACTCCCTGGGCATCACCATGTGTGTATGTGAGTTAGGAACTATCATAAAATCAAACTTTTCTGCAGTTTCCTCTGTAATGCCTACTCCGCGATTTACCGGGTCATACTCTGCCTCGCAGCCAAAATAAAACTGCAGGTCATCCGGCTTAAGCGCCTCCAGTTCCGCTCTCAGCACCTGAACGTGCTCCCAATTCTGGGGCTTATAAAAATCATTGAGACAATATCCTACAGTCTCATCCCAAAAATGATCTGCAAAGCCCAACTTAGTCAGACCCATCTTTCGGGAACGCTCAATATAATTGGCCACTGTGGCAGTTTCTACTGCACACAATGACAGGTTAGTATGAATATGAAAGTCATGTGTAATCTTCATCAATATTTCCTCCAGAATTGCAATCTCTTCTCTCGAACTGCATTGTCTTCTCTCAAATTACAATCTTTCCTCGCGAATCACTTCGCCCTTATTGTCAGTAAAGGTCACCTGAATACCCTCTTCATCAAAAGCAAAGCCTCCTCCGGCAAAGTATTCCTGGCCATTCTTGGCTGAAGCAATTACCACAGGGAATTTCTGTCCGCGCTTGTCTTCCTCATCACCGGGACGGATGATGTGCATGGTGTGCATATGACCGCTGATCAGTGCATCGGGCTTGATTTCATCACTGAGGATTCTTGTCCACTCGTCAAAAAGCTCGCTCTCAATATTGAAGGGATCCGGATGGTGCAGGGTAAAAGGATTGTGACAGACAACAATGCGGTGTGTCACGCCTTCTGCCAGATACTCCTCATTTGCTCTGGCAGCCAGATTTCTCATAAACTCAGCTTCACGCTGTCTGAATACATGACAGCACAGAGTACCGCCGTACTCGGGATGATCATCCTCTTTGTCCTCACCGCAGTCCAAAGCAATACCCCAGATACCGCCCAGGCGGAAGGTGAAATAGGTCTTGCCGTTGTCGGAAGGAGTATGCTCGGAAAGTTTTTCTGCCATCAAGCCTCTTAAGTCATGGTTGCCTCTGGCAAATACCACAGGAATATTGCCGCCGGTAACTGCCGCTGCCAGTTCATAGATGGTAACACATTTCTCCACGGTACCGCTGTGATCGGGAATGTCACCGTTTAAGATCAGGAAATCGATATCGCCGTAAGTTTTGGCAGCCGCAATAGGACCCTCTGCCCAGTTGTGGGCATCTGCAATATGGTAAGCGCGCACAGTTTTGCCGCTTTCCACGGGACGGAACTCATATGTAAATTCCTGCACAGGCTCAATCTCAGGGAAGTAAGGCTTTCTGTTGATAATATATCTCAGACATACGGTATAACTCTTAGCTGCGTCCAGTTCTGCCTGCGGCACGATCACTCTGTGCACCTTGGTGCAGGAGCGCAGGATACCGTTATCCTCATCATAGTAGGTCTTGTCTCCTACCTTTACCCACATCAGGCACTGATCGTCAGTGTACATCATAATCTGATAGTCATGGTTTACCGCAAACACTGCGGGGGCAATTTTGATTGTTTTGATTGTCTCGCTCATAAGTATATCCTCCCAAAATGTTTTATCTTTTATCATTTCACTTATAATATTTTTTCATCAGGAAATCTCCACAGCCTTGCTGCACCGCTCCTGTATGTAACGTCGGATTTCCTCCATCTTTTCTTTTGACGGGGGTTCGGTAACAAAACCTGCTTCTTTTCCCAGGCGGGGAGCCTTTCCGGTCCCCAGGGAATGGTATGCTTCCAGTTCCACCTTTGTCACAACTGTCAGTCTGTCAGCCAGTTCTGCAATCGCTTCATAGTGTACTTCCATATCATTAATGCCGGGGATGATGGGGCAGCGCAGCACAATCGGTACTCCTGCCGCATTGGCCAGCTCCATATTGGCAAGAATAGGGGCAAAGGGCACTCCGGTGGCCTTTACATGGGCCTCTTCCCCGGTCACTTTATAATCCATTAACAACAGATCCGTATATGGCAGGATGGACCCAAACACCTCCGCAGACGCAAACCCGGATGTTTCAATGACGGTGTGGATGCCTCTGTTCTTTGCTTCCTTCAATAATGCCAATGCAAAGCGGGGCTGAAACAATGGTTCTCCTCCGGAAAGTGTCATGCCGCCGCCGCTTTTGTCATAAAAAAGCTTATCTGCCATGACTTTTTCCATCACACGCTCTACATCATACTGCTCTCCGGTCAATTCCAGAGCAGACGCAGGACAAACTGCCGCACATTTCCCACATCGGATACAATGGGTCCGGTCAAAAACATGACCTTTTTTTTCGCTGAAGGAATGACACCCCTCCGGACACACACTGCAGGCTCCGCAGCCAATACACTTCGAAGCCTCATATTCCAATTCCGGCTCTCTCTCCAAACCTTCCGGGTTATGACACCAGAGACACCGCAAAGGACAGCCCTTCAAAAACACATTTGTGCGGATACCGGGACCATCATGAATTGAAAATTTCTGAATATTAAATACAATACCTGTTTCCATGAAAAAATTCCCTTCCTACAAGGAATATATATCCTATTTTTTTAGGTAATCTTTTTTGCTCATACAGTATCATTATATCTCTATTTGCTGCCCCGGTCAATCAGAGAGCCTTCAAAATCTTTATGAAGCTTCTTCTCAACCCCAAATCCCGGACCCATACATGCCTCAAACAGCACAGTTGAAAAAATTGTAGAAATTGTTGAAATTTTTTTAAAAAAACACTTGCATTTTTCTTTGAGATGTATTATTATAAGCAAGTGCCACGGAGAACATGTTGGCAGTAAGAAGTAGCAATACGAAATGGCTGATTGGTCAAGCGGTCAAGACGCCGCCCTCTCACGGCGGAAACAGGGGTTCGATTCCCCTATCAGCTGCTCAAGTGTTTAGCACTTGTCTCAATTAAATGAACGCCTGCAAAATGGCAAACAAATGGCTGATTGGTCAAGCGGTCAAGACGCCGCCCTCTCACGGCGGAAACAGGGGTTCGATTCCCCTATCAGCTGCTTATTCTTTTAAAGAATAGCCCAACCCAAGGAAGTGTTGAAATCGGATGATTTCAATGCTTTTTTCTTTTTATCTTCTTCTCCGTAGACTCTTACATCTCCATTGCGGTCTCTGACGCTATTTTTCACAAAAAGACCTCAAACTATCGATATAGCACACAAAAAGTATCACATTTCCAAACCTTTCCTTGTGCAGCGGACATTTGTTACCTTTTTCCGTCCTCGAAATACACTTTCTTCATTTAACGCGGTCTTTACAAGGAAAAACGCTTCTAAGACCGCAGCGCGCCATTATCGCATTTTTCACCCATTTCAATCACACTTTTTTAAATTATATAGAAAAAGCCGGAGAACGCGGTCTCCCACTCCTCCGGCATGAAATCTCAGTTTTCTTACTTTGCACTCTTCTTCTCAGGCACCAGGAAAATAAATACCAGAGAACTTAACAGCAGCATATAAGGATAGATCAGGCAAGGCATCACTTCAAATGCGGACACCGTATGTCCCAGCTCTGCTGCAACAGAAAGGGCCACCAGCATCTGAGCACCATAAGGAATCACACCCTGGAAAATACAAGAGAAGGTATCCAGAATAGATGCTGTTTTCTTGGGGGAAATACCGTAATCGTGAGCCATTTCCTTTGCAATGGGGTTGGCCATAACAATTGCAACCGTATTATTTGCTGTGGCAATGTCCATAGCGCCTACCAAAAGGCCCATACCCAGAGCACCGCCTTTTTTACCCTTGAACACTTTCTTGATCAGGTTAAGCAGCGCTTCAAAACCGCCGTACACATCGATCAGCGCACAGATAGCTGCTACCAGAACAGCTACCATGGAAGTCTCGAACATACCGGCCGCACCGCTGCCCATATTGGCAAACAGATCTGTTGCTGCGGTTGCGCCGGTAGCCAGCATGATAATGGAACCACTGATAATACCGATGATCAGTACCACGAACACGTTGATACCGATAATACCGCCAAGCAATACCAGCAGATAAGGTACAATCTGGATCAGATTGTACTCACCGATCACTGCTTCTCCCACATCTGTGCCCATGGTTTGAATCGCCAGCACTACAATGGTTGCAATCGCTGCAGGAAGTGCAATACCAAAGTTCTCACGGAACTTATCCTTCATAGCACAGCCCTGACCGTTACATGCGGCAATGGTGGTATCAGAGATAAAGGACAGGTTATCGCCGAACATGGCACCGCCCACAACAGCACCCAGACATACAGCCACACCAAAACCGGAGCTTGCAGAAACCGCTACCGCAATAGGAGCAATGAGGGTAATGGTACCTACGGAAGTTCCCATAGCCAGAGATACAAACGCACTTACAACAAACAGTACGAGCACCGCATACTGTGCCGGAATGAAGGAAAGTACGAAATAAGCCACACTCTCGGCACTGCTTCTTCCCACTACGCCTACAAAGATACCTGCCGTCATAAAGATCAGCAGCATTGTCACAATATTTTTGTCACCTACGCCTTTGCCCATGATCGTCAGCTTGGAATCCAAATCCAGCTTACGGTTCTGCATGCAGGCCACCAAAAGTGCGATCAGAAAGACTACAACAATAGGAATGTTATAAAATCCCATGGGAATCTTCAGACCATACTCGAACACAATGCCCAGTCCCAGATAAAGCACCAAAAATACTCCGATGGGCAGCAGGGCTGCAAAATTACCTTTTTTCATCTTAATAGTATCCTCCAGATAAATAATTACTTAAGTACAAATAATATAACAACCTATCGTTTTTAGCAACGAGTTTTTATAAAATCGACTAAACTTTTACATAAAATCAAACAAACTGATCTGATTCGACTCCGGCAGATCACCCAGAAGCCCCAGGGAGTCCATCAACTCGATTACGGTCTTGGACACTTTTGTCCTCTGACGGAAATCATCCTTGGACAGGAAAGGACCATCCTTGGCAGCTTCCACGATATCGTCCGCCGCCTTCTCTCCTACGCCGTCGATACTGCTCAAAGAAGGCATAAGCTTCCCGTCCACAATCTGGAACAGTCTGGACTGGGCTCTGAAAATATCGATGGGCTCAAATTCATAACCTCGGGCGTACATCTCCTGAACGATACGCATATCGCCGTAGGCATCCTTCTCCTTGTTGGAAAGGGTGTCAGATCGCTTTTTATAGTCTGCCATCACATTTTCCAGATGGGTCTTGCCCTGGCACATGATTTCATATGAAAATGCTTTTGCGCGGATACTGAAGAAGGCGCCGTAGTAAGCCAGGGGGTAATTGATCTTGCAGTAAGCAATTCTCCAGGCCATCATTACGTAAGCTACCGCATGGGCCTTGGGGAACATGTACTTGATCTTCTCACAAGACCATACATACCAGTCCGGTACGCCGTGGGCCAGCATATCTGCTTTCCAATCCGGCCACTTATCACTCTTTCCTTTTGCCACAACACCTTTACGCACTGCCTCCATGATCTTAAAGGAAGCATCCGCCTCCACGCCCATTCGGATCAGGTATGTCATAATATCATCTCGGGTACAGATCGCTGTGGAAATGGTGGCCTTTCCCTCCTGGATCAGAGTCTGGGCATTGCCCAGCCAAACGTCGGTACCGTGGGATAATCCCGCGATACGCACCAGATCGGAGAAGGTCTGGGGATTAACATCAAGTACCATCTGCATCGCAAAGTCCGTACCAAACTCAGGAATGCCCAGGGCACCCAGCTTGGTACCTCCGATATCCTCCGGCGTAATGCCCAGAGCCTTGGTGTTCTGGAACAGGCTCATTACATCCTTGTCATCCAGAGGAATTGTGGTCGGATCCACTCCTGTCATATCCTGCAGCATACGGATCATGGTAGGATCATCGTGTCCCAGAATATCCAGCTTCAGCAGGTTGTGGTCAATGGAGTGATAATCAAAGTGTGTGGTAATGGTACTGGTGGTCATATCATTTGCCGGATGCTGCACCGGTGTAAAGGAGTTGATATCCTGACCGATGGGCAACACGATAATACCGCCGGGGTGCTGTCCCGTGCTTCGTCTGACGCCGGTACAGCCCAGGGTAATGCGGTTGATCTCACTGGTACGTTTGTGTTTCCCACGCTCTTCAAAGTAATTCTTTACGTAGCCAAAGGCGGTCTTGTCAGCCAGAGTACCGATGGTACCTGCACGGAAGGTCTGACCGGCACCGAAAATCACTTCCGTATATTTGTGAGCCTTGGACTGGTACTCACCGGAGAAATTCAGGTCGATATCAGGCTCTTTATCGCCCTTAAATCCCAGGAAAGTCTCGAAGGGAATATCAAAACCGTCCTTGTGGAGCAGAGCGCCGCACACCGGGCAATTCTTGTCAGGCATATCAATACCTGCATTGCCCGCGTAAGCCTTTACATCATCCTCGTCAAAATCAACATAGTGGCATTCACTGCAGTAATAATGAGGCGGCAGAGGATTTACTTCCGTAATGCCCGCCATGGTGGCCACAAAGGAGCTTCCTACTGATCCTCTGGAACCTACCAGATAACCATCCTCCACTGACTTCCACACCAGCTTCTGGGCAATAATATACATTACCGCGAAACCGTTGCTGATAATGGAGTTTAACTCTCTCTCCAATCTGGCCTCTACGATCTGGGGCAGATTAGGACCGTAAATCTCATGGGCTCTATTATAACAAATATCCCGCAGCGTCTTGTCGCTGTCAGGAATGACCGGGGCACACTTGTCAGGCCGCACAGGCGCAATGCTCTCCACCATGTCCGCGATCATATTGGTATTGGTGATGACCACTTCCTTGGCCTTATCGCTGCCCAGATAGGAAAATTCCTCCAGCATTTCATCGGTAGTATGCAGATAGAGCGGGGCCTGATCATCCGCGTCTGCAAAGCCCTTGCCCGCCATGATGATCCTGCGGTATACTTCGTCCTCCGGATCCAGGAAATGCACATCACAGGTAGCCACAACGGGTTTATTGAATTGCTCACCCAGCGCCACGATCCTGCGGTTAATATTCAGAATATCCTCCATGGAATTTACATTCCGGATTCTGTCAGACTCAATCATAAACTTATTGTTGCCCCGGGGCTGGATCTCCAGATAATCATAGAAATTTACGATTCTGGCGATCTGGGCATCCGACTGCTCGTCCAAAAGTGCCCGGTACAACTCTCCCGCTTCACAGGCACTGCCCAGGATCAGACCTTCCCGGTATTTTTCCACCAGACTCTTGGGGACTCTGGGATTACGGCTGAAATAGGTCAGATGGGACTCTGACACCAAGCGGTACAGGTTGACACGTCCCAGGTCATTCTTGGCCAAAATAATGGCATGGTAAGAAGGAAGACGCTTTACACCCTCTGCACTGGAAGCTCCCAGGGCATTTACCTGGGCAAGTGTATGGATGTTATCTTCTTCCATCATCTCTATGAATTTCTCAAAAATATGAGCAGTACATTCCGCATCATCCACCGCACGGTGATGATTGTCCAGAGAAATGCCCAAGGTCTTGGCCACTGCATCCAAGGTATGCTTGGCCTGATTCGGCAGCAGCACCCGGGCAATGCCCACCGTGTCCACGTAAGTAAATTCCTGGGGGTATCCCAGGCGTCTGCAGTTCTCCATGATAAAGCTCATATCGAAATTGGCATTGTGTGCCACCAATATACAGCCTTCGGCAAATTCCAGGAACCGGGGCAGCACCTCATCGATCATGGGCGCATCGATCACCATATCATCCCTGATACCGGTCAGCTTCTCAATTTCAAAGGGAATGGGTACATCAGGATTCACAAAGGCGGAATACCGGTCCACCACTTTTCCGCCTGACACTTTTACCGCACCGATTTCAATGATCCGGTTGTTTACCGGTGAAAAGCCTGTGGTCTCAATATCAAATACCACAAAATCATCCTGCAGGTCCTGTCCCTTGTCGTTGGTGACAATCTCCTTCAGGTCATCAACCAGATATGCTTCCACACCGTAGATGATCTTGAAAAAGTCCTGACGGTCCGGCTTGGCATCACCGGCCTCCTGGCGCTTTTTCTTCTCTTCCTTCCACAGATCATCCCACACATGGTTGGCATCGGTAAAGCCCTGCACCGCACCGTGGTCTGTGATTGCAATGGCCTTATGTCCCCACTTGTAGGCTCTCTTTACAATATCCTTGGCCTCGGAGACACCGTCCATATCGCTCATTTTGGTGTGACAGTGGAGCTCCACGCGCTTCTGGGGCGCGGTATCCACACGGACAGTGGTAAAATCGGGAATCTTTTTAATGCCCACCACGGAACCGATATTCAAATCGTGATCAAACTTATCCAGCGCACAGATACCCTTTACCTTTACAAAGGCTCCCGCCTTCACACCGGAAGTAATCTCCTTCACCTGATCATTGTGGGCAAAAAGCTTAACGCCGATGGTATCTGTAAAGTCAGTCACATCAAAGGTGATAATGGTCTTCTCGTTTCGAAGTTCCCTGGTCTCAAGCCCCAGGATCTTACCTCTGATCACAATCTCGCCCAATTCACCGATGATATCCTCTATCTTCATGGCCTCTTCTTCAAAGTCTCTTCCGTAGAGCACATCGGGATTGTCGGAGCGCTTCACCTTACCGAAGTCCCCGCCTCTGCGGAATTCGCCCTTCTTGAATTCGCCTTTTTTAAATTCACCTTTTTTGAATTCGTCCTTCTTAGCACCGAAAGCTGCTTTGCCCTTTTGGTCCCCACCGGCTTGAGCTGCGCCACCGCCCTTGGCAGCAGCATCTTGAGCACCACTTGCTCCGGAACTTCCTGCTGAAACTGCACCGGAACCGCCTGAGCCAATGACACCTTCTCCCGCACCATTTCCTGCACGCTGCTTGCTGGACGCATCACCGGCACCGGCCTCCGCACCGAAAATACCTTCCGGTCCTTCTGCCGGATACGCCAGGAATTCATCCCCATCGGGCTTTCCTGCACCGCTATCACTCTCGCCCCGGACACGGGCATAAATGGCGCCAACCTTCATGCGGATCTTCTGTTCGTCCTCTTCCCCGTACTTTCCGGTCTGGGCTTCACGGTAGTCCACCTGGATCTTCACGCTCAAGCCGCAGCGTTCTACCAGGATCTTTTCCAGCACACGGATCAGTTCCTCCTCTTTGCTCTTGTTGAGAACGGTATCCTCCACCGTAAGCACCATGCGGTCAGCCTCCGGATACGCAAACTCCGCGGTTTTAAAGGCATTGTATTCAATATGGCTGTATTCCTTCAATTCTTCCAGAATACTGTCTCCATATATATTCAGCAGTTTTTCCGCATTGTACTGGGAGGAAAGGGCAAAGCGCTCGTATATTTTCACAGTCAGGTTGGCATTAGGAAACAATTGATTCTTAATCTCCCGTTCCACAGACCAGATGATCTCCTTCTGTATCAACCTGGTGCTGAACAGGTATACCCGCAGAAAGTCCTTCCGCTTGGTGGCAGAAACCTTCTCCACGGTAGTCTGCTCCATAATGTCATAAATGGATTTATTCAGTTCTAATGTCGGAAAGACCTCAAAAAACGGTTTGCCCATGTTTATCTCCAGTTATCTAATTCTTCTTTTAGAGCATGCAAAAGCTGCTCTTCCGGTACCTTGCGGATGATCTCACCCTTGCGGATCAAAAGGCCTTCGCCGATGCCGCCTGCAATGCCAAGATCTGCTTCCCTTGCTTCGCCGGGGCCGTTTACCACGCAGCCCATCACAGCAACCTTAATATCCAGAGGATAATCCTCCACCAGTTTCTCTACTTTGGATGCCAGACCGATCAGGTCAATCTGGGTACGTCCGCAGGTAGGACAGGACACCACTTCAATGCCGCCCTTTCTCAGTCCCAAAGTACGAAGGATCAGTCTTGCAGACTTGATCTCTTCCACAGGATTGCCGGTCAGGGATACGCGGATGGTATCACCGATGCCCTGATGCAGGATCAGTCCCAGCCCGATGGAAGATTTGATATTGCCGCTGGTCACGGTACCGGCCTCTGTAATGCCCACATGCAGGGGATATACTGTCTTTCCGGCCAGAAGCTCATGGGCCTTTACGCACATAAGCACATCTGAGGATTTGATGCTGATCACCAGATTGTCATAACCCAGTTCCTCGATCATGCGCACCTTATCCAGGGCGCTCTCCACAATACCCTCTGCGGTAACGCCACCATATTTTTCCACAAGATTTTTCTCCAGGGAACCACTGTTTACGCCCACACGGATAGGAATATTGCGCTCTCTGGCCACATCTACCACAGCCTTCACCCGATCCTGACCGCCGATATTGCCCGGATTGATGCGGATCTTGTCAGCGCCGTTCTCCATGGCAGCAATGGCCATCTTATAATCAAAATGAATGTCTGCCACCAAAGGAATGTGTATCTGCTTCTTGATCTCAGCCACGGCCTTAGCAGCCTCCATTGTGGGCACCGTACAGCGGATGATCTCACAACCCGCTTTCTCCAACTCCAGGATCTGCGCCACGGTTGCCTGCACATCCTCCGTCCTGGTATTGGTCATGGACTGGATCAAAATGGGATTGCCTCCGCCAATCTTACGATCACCAATCTGAATCACCTTTGTCATCTCTCTATAATCAGCCATCTTGCTACCGCCTTTCCTGAAATATGTTTTAAACTATTACTTTCTTACACGCAATTATGATTTCACGCATTATTTCTATTGTACTTCATTTTTTCCTTTTTGTACACTCTCGGTTTTTTGGGGTTATAAAAAAACTGCAATGCCATATTCTCCCTACGGAAGTTTCCGCGAAAAATGCCCCGGCGATGCCTGTACCGCAACACCCAACATACACAGCCGCATCAGCCCTGCCGTAACCCGTGAAACGGTCCAGTCTCCGTGCAGACTCCCCGAAAGTTCCTCCAACATCTTCTCTACCGGCTTGGGTGTCAGATCCAAGAGCCGATACAAAGGCTGTAATGTAGCCGGAACCGTCGTATTACACGTTTCCACCGAAATCACTGCCGCTTCTGCCGTGCCGGCTTTTGTCGTGCCGGTTTCTGCCGCATCTTTTACAGCCTCTTTTACTGTATCTTCTTCCATTTCTTTTGCAGCGTCATCTTCTCCGATATGTTTCCGCGACAAAATCCCCCACTGCTCCAGCCACAATCCTCTGGCCTCATCCAGAAAATCTGCCGGCGATGTCAGGACAGCCGCCCCCTGCTTTAACAGCCTGTTGCAGCCGTCGCTGAGCCTGTCTGTAATACGCCCGGGTACCACATAAACCTCCTTGCCCTGCTCCAGGGCCATGTCAACGGTAATCAGCGTCCCGCTTTTGTTGCGGGCCTCAATAACTACCACCACATCAGCCAAACCGCTGACAATGCGGTTTCTGGGCGGGAAATTCTGTGGTCTTGGCTGTGTCCCGGGGGGATAAGAAGAAAGTATACAGCCTCTCTCCGGGATGGCCTGATATAAGCCTTTGTTCTGGGCCGGATAACAAATATCCACGCCGCATCCCAACACTGCCGTGGTACTTCCTCCTGCCCAAAAAGCCGCCTGCTGACTGATCCCGTCTATTCCTCTGGCCATACCGCTGATCACCTGGACATCATTTTGCCCCAGATAGCGCCCCAGTTCTTCCGCTACATATTTTCCATATTCCGAACAATCTCTTGCCCCGATGACAGCCACCGAAAGCTTATCATCCTCCGGCAGAATCCCCTTGTAAAAAATACCATAGGGAGCATCCGGAATCTGTCGCAGACGCTTCGGATAATCATTATCCTCTATGGTCAAAAATCCAATGCCCTGTTCTTTCAATTTATCATATTCTGCCTGCAGATCCCACCTCCTGCGCAAATCCACCAACTCTGTCAGTTTGTCTGCCGACAACACCTGCCGAAGCGCCTCCTCCGGCGCCTCGTATATTTCCCGGGCGCTGCCGCACAGCGCGAGCAAGCGACTGATACTGCGATTGCCCACACCCGGAATACAGCAAAGCCAGTGTTCGTAAATCTTTGTATCAAACATTCAAACCTCCTTTCCGGTCCGATAGCAGGCCGCTTCCAGCAGATGATCCGTTGTAATCTCCATGCTTCCTTCCAGGTCAGCAATGGTCCTGGCTACCTTCAACATTCTGTGATAAGCCCTGACGCTGATCTGCAGGGAACAGTACAGCTGCTCTGCAAATTCCCGCTGTTCCTCCCCTAATACACAGAATTTGCCGATATCTGCGGCCTCTACATCCCCATTGAACTTGTATTTGCTCCCTCTGAAACGCTCCTCCTGGATTTTGCGTGCCGCAATGACCCGTGCGCGCATATCTGCGCTGCAGTCCGGCTGCGCATTCTGTCCGGTATTCCTCTCCTTCCTCTTCTTGTAAAGTGCCCGCACATCCACCCGCTGCAGTTCTACACACAGATCAAACCGGTCCAATATGGGCCCCGAAACCTTTCCCATATATTTGTCCACCTGAACTTGTGTACATCGGCATTTATTCTTGTCCGGATGAAATCCGCAGGGACAGGGATTCATGGCCGCCACCAACATAAAATTAGCCGGATAGGTAACGGTGCCGCTGGTCCTGGCAATGTGAATCAGGTGTTCTTCCAGCGGCTGGCGCAGACTGTCAAGCACCGACCGCTGAAACTCCGGCAGTTCATCCAAAAACAGTACCCCCCTGTGAGCCAGAGAGATCACACCGGGCTTGGGCAAAATGCAGCCCCCTGTCATAGCCGCTTGTGTAATCGTATGGTGTGGCGCTTGAAAAGGACGACCGGTCAGAAGTGCTTTCCCTTCCTCCAAAAGACCGGCCACACTGACTACCGCGGTCACTTCCAGACTTTCCTCCAGCGTAAGCGGCGGCAAGATCCCGGGAATCCGTTTTGCAATCATGGATTTTCCCGCGCCGGGCGGCCCAAACATCAGCAGATTATGAAAACCGGCCGCTGCGATCAGGGCCGCCCGCTTTGCTCCCTCCTGTCCACTGATTTCCTCAAAATCTCCCTCACAGCTATGATCTTCTCTTTCAAAAAGTTCCTCTACCAGAAGATTTGTGACCGGCAAAATGTCCTCACCATGCTCTCTGTCCGCCAGAAAAGACACCAATTGGCCGATATTCTCCACACCACGCACCCGAATTCCCGGGATTACCGCACCCTCCGGAGCATTGACTGCCGGTACAATACATTCCCTGATTCCCTGTTCCGCTGCTGCTTTCACCACAGGCAACACCCCACGTGCCTTTTTAATCTCACCATTCAACCCCAATTCTCCCAAAAAGAGTGTATCCTCCAGTTCTTCATCCGGAAAATACCCCAATGCTTTCAACACACCCACAGCAATGGGCAGATCAAAGGCTGTCCCTTCCTTTTTCCGGTCTGCCGGAGACAAATTTACGGTAATGCGATTGGGCGGAAGGTCAAACCCGGCATTTTTAAGTGCCACACAGACCCGCTCCCTGGATTCCCGTACCTCATTACTCAAAAGCCCTACCATACTGAAGCTCGGCAGCCCTCTGTCGATATCCACCTCCACACCCACAAGATAAGCCGAGACGCCGGACAGCGCCCCTGAAAAAATGGTACAAAACATAAAACACCTCCTGTAATTTTTTGGAAAATATTCAGAAAAAAGCCATGAAAAAAATGATGAAAACCAGATGAAAAAAAGAAAACAGAAAAACAGAAACAGGAAAACGGAAATAGAAAGAAAATAAAATAGAGAAAACAAAAAGAGAAAATAAAAAGAGAGAAACAATCAAATAAACAGAACAAATCAAACAAACAAAAAAAATGTTAAAAATGGAAATCAGAATAATAAAATGATATATTTCTCCGCGGTGCCCCTCTGGACGGCGCACCGCGTTATCTTCAGAAATCGTGCAATATCAGGAAACGCACTATATTAGAATTATAGAAATCAAGAACTACAGAATGGTAATCTCCCACAAATTGGTATACACACCATAGGGCTCAAGAGCCACCAGATCAGCCTTCTCCTCAAAAGCCTCTACCACATTGTCTCCGGACGGCAGGGATACCCAAGGCTCAACACACACATAAGGCGCATCCACACCGGCCATATGCCACAGACCCACATAAGGCATTCCTGGATATTTCACATGAAGTACGGGGCCGCGCTCAGCAGAGCACAGTACCACTTCACCCTGGGTACCGGTCAGAACAATAGCATCCTGGTCAAACAGATCGTGCTGCAGAGAGATCCGATTACCCTCCTCCGGAATGTAGGGATTCGTTGCACCGGTCAGATAACCTGCCGCAGTAAGCTCCACTCTCTCCATCTCAGCAGTGGGAGGAAACAGGAAATAATAATCCTCAAACTTCTCCTCATCCGTCAGAGGCACATTAAATCCGGGATGACCACCCAGGCCAAAATACATGGTCTTACCCTCTTTATTTTTCACTATGTAATAAATCTTGATGCGGCTTCCGTCCAGCTCATAATGAATTTCAAACTGAAATCCAAAAGGATATGCCTGTCTGGTCTTTACATTGTCCTCCAGACAGCAAACAAGATAGTCCGCTCTCACCTGTTGACAAACAAATTCCATATCCCGGGCAAATCCATGCCTGTCCATTATGTACTCCCGGCCCTGATAGGTATATCTGCCGCCGGGCATTCTGCCTACGTAGGGGAACAAATTGGGGGCCTGTCCCTTCCAAACTGCAGGATCTGCCTGCCACAGATACTCTGTCCCATCCGGGGTCTGTACAGAAGTCATCATTGCTCCCAGAGAATTCACTTCTACCTTCAAATTTTCATTACAAATCTGATATTTCATGGCTTTTCTCCTTCCGTAAAAGGCTCTGAGACACACTCAAAGCCTTTCTAAGAAACATGATAAAATTTTTCCCGGAACAAGTCAATAGCTTTTGTCAAAAATGGGCCCTCAGCTTAAGAAGTGCCCGTTTCTCGATCCTGGAGACATAACTTCTGGAGATTCCAAGCCGTTCCCCCACCTCATGCTGGGTCAGTTCCCGGTTGCCCCTCAAGCCGTATCGCAGATAAATAATCTCCTTTTCCCTGTCGTTCAAGCATTTTTCAATCAGCGTGAGAAGCTTTTTCAGATTCTCCGCGTAGTCCATGCTGTCCACAACGTCCGGCAGCTGTTGTTCTATGATATCAAGGAGGTGGATCTCATTGCCTTCCTTATCCTGTCCGATGGGTTCATATAGGGACACTTCCTTGGAAGTCTTCTTTTTGCTGCGAAGCATCATCAACAATTCGTTATCTATACAGCGGCATGCGTAAGTGGCAAGCCTTCCTTTTCCTGCATCAAAACTGTCGATGGCCTTTATCAAACCGATACAGCCCACAGAAATCAGATCCTCCGGATCTTCATCCACGTTCTGGTACTTTTTAGCCACATGGGCTACCAGGCGTAAATTGCGCAAGATCAATACTTCTTTCGCACGCTTTGCCTCCTGGACCGACCCCTGTGTGAGCAGTCGGATATACTCTGCTTCTTCTCCTGCGTTTAGAGGCTTTTGAAAGGTTTTCAAAAATAACCTCCGTGGATTACTTCTTAACCCTATTGTATGAAAAAACGTCAATTCTCGTGCCTGTCAGAAGGTGAATATTACCTCACACCCATCAAAAGCTCACCTTATAAATTCTTACATAATAAAATCCGCCATTACGTAGTTACTTACGTCAAGGCCCTTTTCTGTTAAAGCCAGGTAACGTGCCTCATATACTTCTGCACATTTTCCCATTCCTTCTGAAAGCATCCGGTATTCCAGCAAGCCATCGCTGATATTCTTTTGAATCACCGGACCATAGACCTGCTCCATGGTCTGACCATACGTTTCTGCAAAAGCTGCCAGGCCAACTCCCCGGGTCATGCGAAGCCCCAGGAACATGGTCTCTTCCATCTGCTCCTCTTTGGAAAGTACCTGCATATTTTCACTGCAGCCCAAAGGATCTGTCAGATATTTTTGCAGGTCGCTGCCATTATTAAAGCGCGTATTAGCCACAAGGGACGCAGCTCCGATGCCAAATCCCACATAATCCACCCGCTCCCAATAGCCGCAGTTATGACGGCATTCATAGCCCGGACGGGCATAATTGGATATCTCATAGCGGTACAGCCCGGCTTCTCCAAGAATCCGCTTGGTCTCCTCGTACATGGCACGTTCACAGTCCTCATCCGGTAGATCAAGTATTCCTTCCTCATCCCACCGTGCAAAGGGTGTCCCTTCTTCCACGATCAGACTGTAGGCTGAAATATGTTCCGGAGCCGGCGTCAAGGACAACACTTTCCCAAGCGTTCTCCGGTAAGAATCCAAAGTCTGCCCGGGCAGGGCACTCATAATATCCACGTTAATATTGGCAAAGCCGGCTTCTCTTGCCGCCTGATAGGTATCCAAAAATGCTTCGTAATTGTGAATGCGGCCAAGCATCTTCAGTTCTTCATCCTCTGCGGATTGCAGTCCGATACTCAGGCGGTTAACGCCGGCCCGATAATAGGCAGCCAGCTTCTTAGCGTCCACTGTGCCCGGATTGACTTCTATGGTAATTTCCGGCTGCGTGTACTTCCATGTATTTTCCGGCTCTTTCTGACAAACAGACTCTGCTGTGTTGTTTATATCGCTGCCAACCCTAAAACAATTCCGGATTCTCTCCAGCAGTTCCTCAATCCACTCTCCCGGCAGTATGGAGGGCGTACCTCCGCCGATGAACACAGAAGTTACCCGATACTCTCTGTACTTTTCAGCTTTTCCCTCTATTTCGGCAAAAAGTGCCTCTATATAGGCTCTCTGTCCTTCCCTGTCACAAGGGAAGGACAGAAAGTCACAATAGCTGCACTTTCTCACACAAAAGGGAATATGAATATAAATTTCCAAATTTCTAAAATTACTTTTTGTCATCCAGCTTCAGCACACTCATAAATGCCTTCTGAGGAACTTCTACGTTTCCTACCTGGCGCATGCGCTTCTTTCCTTCCTTCTGCTTCTCCAAAAGTTTCTTCTTACGGGTAATGTCGCCGCCGTAACACTTCGCCAATACATCCTTACGCATAGCCTTTACGGTCTCACGTGCGATGACCTTACCGCCTACAGCCGCCTGGATGGGAATTTCAAACAGATGTCTGGGAATCTCGTCCTTCAGCTTCTCGCACATTCTGCGGCCTCTCTCATAGGCAGAATCCGCATGAACAATAAAGGAAAGAGCATCCACTTCCTCTCTGTTGATGAGGATGTCCAGCTTCACCAGACTGGACTGCTCATAGCCTTTCATATCATAATCAAAGGAAGCATAACCTCTGGAACGGGACTTCAGGGCATCAAAGAAATCATAAATGATCTCATTCAGAGGAAGCTCATACTTTAAGAGAGCTCTGGAACCTTCCATATAGTCCATACCCAGATATCGGCCGCGCCTCTCCTGGCAAAGCTCCATGATGGAACCGATGAACTCAGTGGTCACCATGATCTCTGCGCTGACAATAGGCTCCTCCATGAACTCGATCTCAGAAGGATCGGGCAGGTTGGTGGGGTTGGTCAGATCAATGACTTCCCCGTTTGTCTTGTGTACTTTATAAATAACGCTGGGCGCAGTGGTTACCAGGTCCAGATTGTACTCTCTCTCCAGACGCTCCTGGATGATCTCCAGATGAAGCAGTCCCAGGAATCCGCATCGGAAACCAAAGCCCAAAGCCACCGAAGTCTCCGGCTCATAATTTAAAGATGCATCGTTTAACTGAAGTTTTTCCAGCGCATCCCGCAGATCCGGATACTTGGCACCGTCTGCAGGATAAACACCGCAGTATACCATGGAAAGCACTTTTTTATATCCGGGCAGGGGCTCTGCACAGGGATTATCAGCATCGGTTACCGTATCACCAACTGCAGTATCTTTTACATTCTTAATAGAAGCAGTGATGTAACCTACCATTCCGGCGCTCAGTTCCTCACAGGGAATGAACTGACCTGCACCAAAATATCCCACTTCCACTACATCCTCCTCTGCACCTGTAGCCATCATGCGGATAGTGGTGCCCTTCTTTACCGTACCTTCCATGATACGGCAGAAAATGATAACGCCCTTGTAGGGATCGTAGAGTGAGTCGAAAATCAATGCCTGCAAAGGCTTTTCAGGATCTCCCTTGGGCGCAGGAATCTTGTGCACGATCTGCTCCAGCACTTCTTCGATATTGATACCGTTCTTGGCTGAAATCAGTGGTGCATCCTGGGCTTCAATGCCGATCACATCCTCAATCTCCTCGATAACACGCTGGGGTTCAGCGCTGGGAAGATCGATTTTGTTGATCACAGGGAATACATCCAGATTGTGATCCAGGGCCAGATAAACATTGGCCAATGTCTGGGCCTCAATGCCCTGTGCCGCATCCACCACCAAAATAGCGCCGTCACAGGCAGCCAGGGAACGGCTCACTTCATAATTAAAATCCACGTGGCCGGGAGTATCGATCAGGTTGAAGATATATTCCTCTCCGTCCTGGGCCTTATACACCGTGCGCACAGACTGAGCCTTGATGGTGATGCCTCTCTCACGCTCCAGTTCCATATTATCCAGCACCTGCGCCTGCATTTCACGGCTGGTAAGCAGTCCTGTATGCTCGATAATACGGTCTGCCAGGGTGGATTTGCCATGGTCTATATGTGCAACAATACTGAAATTGCGAATTTTGCTCTGATCTATTACTGCCATTTATTTTCCTCTCTGTACATCAGCCGATTCCGCCCATAATACTTCCCACTACCAGAACAAGGATACAGATGAAACAAAAACCAATCTTGCTCTGTGTGTAGAACTTGGGATTAAGGGGTCTCTCACGGCCGGTATTTACCTGTTCCATTACAAAGTTCTTTCCGCACACCCAGAAGAACATGATCGCGGCCAGTCCTGCTCCCAGGGGGCAGATGAAAATGGACAAAACATCCATCCAACCGGACACAATACCCTGAATGCACACTGCTACCACTGCGCTGAATCCGCCCACTGCTGCACATGCCTTCACACGGTCAAGCTTAAAAAGCTCCTGCACTGTGGCAACGGGAGTCTCGTAGAGATTGATCAGCGAAGACATACCTGCAAACAATACTGCCACAAAGAATACGATGGCAAACAAGCTGCCGCCGGGCATGGAGTGGAACAGATTAGGCAGGTAAATGAACATCAGTCCGGGACCGCCTTCATTTAACTGGGTACCAGCGGAAGCCATAGCGGGGATGATAACAAATGCTGCCAAAATTGCCGCCATGGTATCAAAGAAACCAACTCTTGCCGCAGCTGCCGGAATATTCTCTTCATTAGAAAGATAAGAACCGTAGATCAGGGTACCGTTACCTGCAATTGACAGGGAGAAAAACGCCTGCCCCAGGGCATATACCCAGGTCTTATGGTCGGTCAGCATGTCCCAATCCACTCTGAAAATATAGCGGTAACCTTCCCGCGCATCGGGCTGAAACAGCAGATAAATGCCCAGGAATACAAACAGAACATAAAACAGGGGCATCATGATCTTGTTGGCCTTTTCAATTCCCCTGCCTACGCCGAACATCAGAATCGCAATTGCGATCACCAGTGCCACTACGACCCACAAATTATTGCCGAATGCAGATGCCATTCCTCCAAATGCAGATGCATAACCTTCCACGCTGTCATGGGCAAGGGTTGCTCCGGTAAATGTACCAATCACATACTTCAAAATCCAGCCCATTACAACAGTATAGCCAATGGCCATAGCCAGGGAGCCCAGCACGGGAATAAGACCCAGAGCCTCACCGATTTTCCTGCTCTTTGCGATGTTTGCTCTGTCCGTCTCATTCAGGGCCAACGCAAGCTCTCGTTTCTTTCCTTTGCTGCTGCCTCTATAATTGCGCGCCTTTTTCTTCTCAATTCTTGCGGTAGCTCTCATCTCACAAGCCTGACCGAAAGCCTTTACCGGGCCTGATCTGGTGGCACGGCCAAAACACATCTCACCGATCATACCGGTAGAACTGATCAATATTACAAAGAGAATGTAGGGAATGATAAAGGAACCGCCGCCGTAAAGGGACACTCTGGTAGGGAACATCCAGATATTTCCCATTCCTACTGCCGAACCGATACAGGCAAGAACAAATCCCCACTTGGAACTGAAAGAATCTCTCTTTTTCATTTTGTACCTCTCAAACTTTCCATTCGTGTATTTTTCGCCTTACAAATGTTTTCACACTCTGATTGCACGAAATTATTCTTCATTATACCATTCTTTTTTACAATTGACCAGCTAATTTTTTGATAGAACCAAATCCAAAATATGCGCCAGGGGATCACAGGCATTCATAGCCTCCTCTACCGTGTTATTCTGGGCTCCAAGTTCCACCAGAAGCGTCCTTGGCTTCAGGTGCATATTGTACCGATATCCCTTCAGATATATTTTCCTGGTAAGTCCCGGATAATATTCCAGTGCTTTTTTCTGCAGCTGAAAAGAAAATGCCAGATTCTGACCCAGATTCTCATTATATAAATAGGAAATATCCCCTGTTTTTCTGGTACGGCTGAGTCCATTAAAAAACATAAACCGGGCAGTAGGTCTGCCATCCATGTCAATCAACAGTTTTTTCTCCTCCGGCATCTCATCTCTATGTAGGTCGATCACCACCTCTATGGTTGGATACTCTTCCAGAAGTGCCTCAATTGCGGGCAAAGAATTAGCATAGGCATCATCCCGAACTTCCACATCATATTTCCCCGTGTGATGAAGCACCTGATAACCATAATCTTCCGTCAAAATTTGCGCAAGCCTCTCTCCCACTCCCACAATGCCGGTACTTTCCTCCCCGGGCACAGAATCCGCATAAGTCTCCTGGGAATGGGTGTGATAGATCAGGATCCGGGGACCCTCCCCCTCCTTTGAAATGGTCATATCCGGAGCCAAAAGCTTGGCCGTATCCAAAAGTTCGCTCCCGGCCATAGTGTTGGCATCAATGGTATAAAACTGTTCCACCAGCGTTTCATAATTTTTCAGCGCCTCCAGATCTAAGGTGAATTGCAGTTGATGGGGTGTAAACACACCGGTCAGCATTTCACTTTCCACCGGATCCAAAATTGGCAGAACCGCTCCATCACCACCGTTGCTGCCATTCTCACTGTTGTTGTGGGATTGTGCGGCCATTGCAGCTTCATTTTCTGCAAGTAACAAAGCTTCCAGGGACAACTCTTCCTGGACTACCGGCTCCTCTCTGGCTTCCGCCAACACGATTTCATCCAAAGATTCCCTCTCCTCCATCTGTTCCCTGCTGCGCTGTTTCTGACTGTAACCGTACAACGGTATGATATTGGCAATGTGACTATCCGTAAACCAGTTATACCTGCTGCTTTTCTCCTGCACAAACGAAAAAGAAGGAAGAAAATTACTATATAGGGAACCGGCCAATTTCTCTGCCACAGCTTGTTTCATTACACTTCCCAGGGAACTTCCCGTATACTTGTAATCCTCCACGGACAGCATTAACAACAAAACAGCCAGTCCACATAGCCAGGCTGTTGGTCTGGCGGCAATTTTCCTAAGCTCTACGATACACACATCCTTTCCGTTAAACTGATTACAGTATATGCACCTTACTTTTATTCCATGCCCTGTTCCATGGCAATATTGATACCCTCAGACACCGTAAAGCTTACCCGCTTGATTACCGCATCAATATCCTTTCCCGTCATGTACATATTGTTCAGTTCCGCAAAAACAGGGCGGTTTTGTCCCATATAGCGTACACTGTCAAAGGTTTTTTCATCGCTCATAAGCTTCTCCAGGGCATCCCCCACAATGGTAGCTGCGTCCACCACTGTGGGCACACCGACAGCCAGCACCGGCACTCCCAGTGACTCTTCGGTTATGGCATTGCGATGATTGCCCACGCCGGAACCCGGCTGGATACCGGTATTGGTAATCTGGATCGTACGGTTTAAACGCCTGGTACTTCTGGCTGCCAGGGCATCCACCACAATCAAAACATCCGGTTTCATCTCCTTGACCACGCCCCGCACGATTTCAGCCGTCTCCATTCCGGTTTTTGCCATTACTCCCGGCTCAATGCTGCTGACCAGATTCATTTTGGTGCAATTATAAGCAGCCTTTCCGTAGGCCATCACCACATGCCTGGTGATGAACAGATTGTCTACCACCCGTGGTCCCAGCGCATCAGCCGTCACCTCTCTATTCCCCAATCCCACCACCAGAACCGTCTGTTCCTTGTCAGAATCCGGTATCAACGCCAACAATTCCCCAGCAAGACACTCCGATATCTCCCGGTGATAATCCTCGTCCGGTTCGATCAGGGCAGGAGCTTCTATAGTCACATAAACGCCCATGGGCTTCCCCATTGCTTTTGCTGCATTTTTTGACTCTACCAGGACCTTTGTGACGCGGATATCTTCCTTTTCTTTATAATATTCCTCCACCCGCACACCTCTCAGCTCACAATCTGCTTCACTTATACTCTCTCTAGCCTCCAGTGCAAGATCTGTCCTGATCCTGAAATCCGCCATAAAGTCCTCCTTGAAATATGTTATTAATTGTGATATTGTAAATTAAGTCAATTAAAGTTTTTGCAAAAAAGAAGAAAATATGTATTGACAAACTGAAGAATATTGTCTAAACTACAATGGTATGTTTACGTTAGTCTTCCGTGTCTGGCTAAAGTGAAACATTTTCAAAGTTTAAAAATTATTCTATGTATACAAAATGGAGGTGTACGACTTGGCTAACATCAAATCCGCAAAAAAGAGAATTTTAGTAAACCGCACTAAGGCTGATAGAAACAAAGCTATCAAATCCGGCGTTAAGACTGCTATCAAGAAAGTATACGCAGTTATCGCTACCGGTGACAAGGAAGCTGCAAAGGCTGAACTGATCGCTGCTACTAAGACCATCGAGATGGCTGCTTCTAAGGGTGTTTACCACAAGAACAACGCAGCTAGAAAAGTTTCCCGTATCAGCAAAGCTGTTAACGAGATGGCTTAATTCTATCATTAAAATAATAGAACATAACAACACAAAGAAAAAAGCATCTATACCGTCATGTAGATGCTTTTCTTTTTTGTTTATTTTGATTTCTTCTAACGGCGTCTTCCGCCGCCTCCGTGTGTCACACCACCGCTGCTTCTGTGGCTGCCTCCGCCTCCGCTTCGGCTTCCGCCACCGCTTCTGCTTCCGCTGCTGGTCTCTATTCTCCTGGTCACTACATGCTTTCGTATAAAATCATCCCTGCGCACTCTCATGACCGGTCTGCCACCCTCTACATAGGTATTGGCCTGGGTAGTAACTTTGGCCTTAGATTGGCGAAGATTTACCAGCGCATAAATCAAAGCTACAATAAACGGAAGTCCCAATATCATTCCCAGAGAGAGAGAGGTACTCTCCATTTGACCTTCCTCTGCCATCAGATAATACACCGTGTCAATATAATCCATGTATGCCTCATATGCCCCGTCATCCAAGCCATAATACACAGCATCCAGCACTCGATTGATCTCGTAATCACCAAACCGGTAATATACATTACCGCAGGTGGACAGCCAGCTTCCGGCCTGCCCGTCGTACCAGTTATCCAATAAAAGGACTCCATTGCCATGAACCGCATCGTAACCGTAAAGCTTCTCATCATAAAAATCATCGGCATAGTTCATCATGGCGCTGTCCCAGCCATAATTTCCGCTTTCCACATCTTCTTTGATGGTCACAAGCACAATATCCGCCTGAATCAGAGGTTCCTTCTGCGCAATGTACTCCCGCAGTCTCTGCTCTTCAGTATCTGTCAGCACTTCCGCAAAATCATAAACTCTTTCCTCAGGTGCAGAACTATTCTGCCGCCCGGGTTTTCCCTCATCCTCACGGGAAAGCAGGCTTGACACTCCGAAAAACAACCCCAGCACCACAAAAACTCCTGTTATAACGAACCAGATACGGAAATATTTCAAATACTGCCTTCCGGCTTCTTTCTTTACATTAATCTCCATATGTCCAACCTCTCTTTACGCTGTCCATTCCACTTACACATTCTCAATTACTGTTTTCTTTGCCCAGTCGATACATAAAAGCACTACACAGACAGCCCATTTAACATTACACAGCCAATGCATTCGGCATTACATGGCAATCACGTTCACCATCGCCAAAATTGCAGCCAGACAGGCCCAGATCGTACCGGCATATACCCACACCTTTTTGGCAGAAATAGGTGCCGTTCCAACGATTTTTCCGGTCTGACCGTTTACATAAAAGGGATATTCCTTATCTTTATAAGTGTATATGTATTTCCACACAGGAAGCAGGCCAAAATGAGCCGCGCTGTCCTTTTGGGAAATACGACTGTGAATGGTCCTTACATTCAGATAACCGGCATAACTCTCCCGCATCATCTTGCTGACTGAGCTTTCCATCTTCTCCTCTGCCCGATTCTCCACCAGACTTGATACCACATTGTACTTCTCCCCCATAAATCCGGACAAATACTCCGGCTTGAAAGGTTCCAGCCCCTGATAATCATAGGGCTCCAGCAGATCCATTACATCATCCGGCATCTTCTCAGAGGCATCAACAGGAATCTTGCGGAAATCCACATCCATATTGCGTACAACATTATAATATGAGGTCTCGGTATACTCCGTATTGCCCGCTCTCCAGGAGCGCACTTTCGTACCTTCTCCCTGGAAATCACAGTTGGCATCATAATCATAGAACCAAAAGGGCACATAATCCCCTTCCATACTGTTGAGTCTGGCCTCCGACAAAAAATCTGTGGGCGCAAACACACACTTTTTAAACTTTTCACGAAGTATTTCCTTGCACTTTTCCTTGCCCAGCTTAAAGGGAATGATCAGCGCAGGGGTATATTCCCCCTCCACACGGGGATTCAAAATCAGATAATTATCACAATAAGGGCATTTGGTAGCAGAGGTATGCTCCTCTACCGGCACTTCGCCGCCGCAGTTGGGACATATTTTCAGATCGTTTTCAGTATATTCCCTGCGCTCCTCACTGCCTTCACTTTCACAATAAGGGCAGAACATAGCATGCTTTTCAGGACTGTATATTACATTACCTTCACAATTTCTGCACTTAAATATCATATGCGTTCCTCCATGCCCTTTACTTTAACGTGAGGCCAAACTCACATCCTGCAGTTCCCTGCAATATGCAAATATGCCTTGTCATGATTATAACAACCAGACAAAGCATATGCAAGAATAATTCATGTTATGACTTTACACTCTTGATTTAACAAAGCACCAACCACATCTTTTCAAGCCTCACTTGGATGCCCAATCCTTAAAATCAGTGAACTTTTCGCCGGCTGTCCGTAGTTGCTCTTCCTCAGGTGTCCAATAAAAGGTGATCCGCACAATATAGTCCTCATAACAGACCAGATATCTGTCCATCTCTCTGCGATCCATCTGGTATTGATACACCTTTTCTGCTCCCCACAAAGAAGCATCACTGTCCATAAAACAATAGCCAAATTCTCCGCTTGGATCTTCCTCCAGAAAATCTTCCATTATGTTTTCCAGACAGAAATCATATAATCCGGGCAGCTTGGGAATAAAAATATCATAGCGCATTTCCGGCAATTCCGCATTCATTCTCACATTCTGGTATGCCTCATAATGAGTGAGAAGCCAGGAATCCTCCACTCGCATTTCATAAGAATATCTGTCACTCTCTGCATCCATCATATCTTCCACTGTCAGCGGCAGTTCATCATGATAAATCTTAAATTGGTGACCGTTATACTCATAAGTGGTAACCGGCTCCTTCTCAAACCATCCGGTATCTACTGCCCGAAAGATTACCACTGTCATAATCCCCATCAGTCCAAAGGACAAAATAAAGCTGGATGCAAAAGTCACTGCCTTGGTAACCGTCTTATCACATTTCAGGCGCTTCATGCCGTATTTGATCAGGTTGACTGACACCATGAGCAGTGCCACCCAACAAAAACCTATTGCTGTCGCAAAAATATAGATCTTCTCTCTCATAGAGAACAGATGCAAAACGAAGACTGCCAACACTACCGTAAGCATTCCCAGCTGAAACTTCCTGCTTCCCCAGGTCTTTACAAAGCTGCCGTCCGTCTCTGCCGCTTTTTTCGCCTTGCGATACCATAAAAAGTATCCCACCACCTCTGTCATACACATGATCAACACTGCTGTCCAGCAAATGAGCCCGAACAATTTGGCATTGCTTCCCAGCACATACAAAGGATCCCTGTTAAAGTCAGCCACCACAAGCCCCAACTGCAGCAGGGCACACAAGGCCAATACAGACTGTGCGATCAGGAAATTCCCCTTTGCGGATCTGTTGATATTTTCCAGTTCCACGCAAGCATCCGTTTCAATCGGAACCGGATTCTCTGCTTCGTTATAAAAAATCTGGAGCTGGGCAGTCTGGGCGATAAACTTCCAGCCTGCCTGTTCACAAAATGCATAAAAGTACTTCTGGTCCTCCCCCGGCTCCGGATCAAATTCGGAAGCTTTAGGGAAATAGGTCACCGCAAAATGCATTTCCTTAGGCTCTATCCGGCGAAACTGCCAGTAAAAATTATTTACTTTTTCAAGCATCCAGCCCTTCGCCGCCATTTTCTCCAGATAGGCCTGAATGCCGGTGCGATCATAAAAGGTAAATTGGGCAATACAGCGTTTCTTCTCTCTCATATAACTTCCTCCCTGACTGTCACACTCATCCTTGTATTATTCAATCCCCTCTGCCAGCTGCAATATCCCTTCCAAATACGCTCTCATAATCTCCGGCCAGGGCACGAAGCCTGATATATTCTGCCTCCAGCGCTTCCCTGCCCTTGGCCGTCAGAATGTAGCTTCTCCGTCGTCCTTCAGCCCTGGTCTCCCGGATCATGCCTGCTTCCACAAACTGCTCCAGCAGATTGTACAAGGTGCCGGGGCCCACCTGGACTCTGCCGCCGGTCATAGCCGCCACCTGTTCCATAATATCCATTCCGCACATCTCCGTGCGCAGACACATCAGTATATAAAACATTTGCTCTGTCAGCGTCCTGAATTTCTCTCTCGGCATAACATCACACTCCTGTTCCTTATTGTCCTGCATGGTATAGCATCTAAAAATCTTCAGCATACCATGCTGCTTTTTCTATTATCGAATATCGTTATTTCCATTTTTATTATACTATCGATATTCGATAATGTCAACATCTCACCCACATAAAAACGCCGCTCTTCCTGACAAGAATGATCAGGAAAAACGACGTTTCTTCGTCCGGCTTTTATTCAAGTTTGCTTGTGACTAATTTGGTCAACGGGTGATCAGCTTCTTATCTATAAGGAATGTCCCCCATCCGTCCATCCGCTCTTCTGTCATATAAGAATAAGGCATTCTGCAGTAACGCTTTCCGATTCCTGCTATTTCCATCATGCCTCTGATACCCACATCCCAATGGAACCCATGAGAAGCACACCTTATAAAGAAAGCCACTTCATAGTTCTCAATTATTTCTGTTGCTTCCCGAATGCGTCCTTCCTTGAAAGCTGCCCAGAAACGATGTTCTATACAAATTTGTTCTATACAAATTTGTTCTATACGGATTTATTCCACTGTAATAATGCGCGTCAGAATGGTCTTTAACTTTTTGTCCGTCTTGCCCGACTGATCCGGGTAATAGAAATCAGAATAAGCCAGGATGGCCTGGTTGGGCCCGATAGGCTTCAGATCCACATTACAGCAGGAACCGGCCCACTGATGGAAATTGGGCCTCTCAGGGGGATTGTTCATCAGGTGACTTCTGTCCTCTCCTGTCATGATCTCAACAGGATCCTCCCATTCTATGCCTGAAGGGTCGGTTGTTCCACGGACATAAATACCCGGTCTTCCGTAGGCAGCCAGAGTGACACCGCAATCCAGCTTGACTAAGTTGGGCAATACACCGCATTTATCAAATTCTTCCGGTTCAGAGAAGGTCTTTCCCCCGTCTGTGGAACGGGCATAGTACATAGTATTCCACTCCGGTCCTCCCAAAAATACGCTGGTGGCACGAAGAAGAACGATCATAGAACCATCTTCCATAAACGCTAACGCGGTTTCCGAGAAACCGTCACACATGTAGGCTGTAGGATGCTTGGTAGTGTTCGGAATATAAGGAATATATCCTGCAAGTTCAAAAGTATGTCCATTGTCCGTAGACTTATAAAGAACTGATGCACTGCAGACATCTACACCGCCATTGTAAGGATTCAAATGGGCACCGGTATAGGAGGTCATCCACAAGTTACCTTCTTTGTCCGCCTGTATCCCGCGGGCATAAGGGCTGAAAGGCGCCATTACCATATCATCTTTTCCAACCACGCCGCGCACAGACATATGAGGATGAACAATTTTTACTTTTTCCGGTACAGCCTCGGTGTCTCCTTTTTTAATTCTATAAGCAAGCCACTCCTTCTTGGCATATTCATCCGGAAGAGTTTCCAGATCGTAAATATAATTTGCGTTCAGGAAAATATCCCGATACATAAACACGGGATATGGCCAGCTGCCGTCTTCTTCCTTTGTGATCTTGTCGCTGGGCAGTCTCTGGGTTACAATTCTGGCCTCTTTTAACTCTGACTTCTTACAAGCAACACCTGTCACAAGGGGGAAATATAATCTGTCGCCGTTTGGAAGAAGGTGTCCCACCTGGCTTGCAACTCCGTGATCCGTTCTTTCCCAAGTGATTCCGTTATCTTTGGAAACACACCACACATCTTTGTTTTGACCAAACTCTCTCCAGTTATCATCTCCCACATGGGTCTTGATAGCAATCGTCCCATCCGCACATTTTAAAAGCTCCGGGAACTGCACCTGCCCCCAGTAACTGTCTTCATAAGCAGGTCCCTGATATACGACACTTTCTTTGCTGACTGTAATCTTCATGTTCTTTCTCCTCCGGTAAAATAATAACTGAAACCTTCAATGAAATCTGCTTTTCCAGCAACTTCGTTATAAAGATTCCTCAAACCACCTTAACTGTCACAATTTTCCATGGAGCAACCGTAATACTGATCTTTTCATTCTTTACCGTCACCCTTCTTTGTTCTTCATCACTCAGTACATTTTCCTCCAGATCTGTCAGTACCGCTTTTGTCACTACCCGATCCAAAGTAATCTCTGCCACATCTTCTGCTCCGCTCATGTTGTAAATGCGCAGAATAGTGCCATCTTTGGCCTCTGCAGGCTTCATGGTACTGTAACAGATATTACCGTCCCGGGAAGATACCTCAAAGAAACTGTGCTCGGTGCCGGTAGCAGCAGACACTGTATCATTCCGATACTGAATACCTGTTGCCAGAGCATCGCTCAACTTCTGCAGATCTGCATCCGTATCAGAGGCTACCATGGGCAAAAGTCCGAAAGAATACTGATACTTGCCTAACATCTGGCCATCCACAGTCACCTGCGCAGGTTCAGCCCGGCCAAAGCATCTCATCAGTGTCACCGCCAAGGTACCTTCCTCATCATCAAAAGTACCAATTTCATGGAGTCCGCCTCCGCTTATAAAGGCCAGGCCACGGTTTCCTTCTTGCTTATATGCAAAGCTTGTCATTGCTTTTTCGTGACTTCCTGCCTCACGCCACATTTCACTTTCCTTTTTAATAGAAACCTTTCTTTCTACCGTACAAAAGGCTTCACTTGCCACATAGCGGTCTTCTGTGATGCCGGTAGGAATGATCAGGCGCAGACGATGATCTGTGGCCTGATTGTCCACAGTAAGCGCCACCCGGATCATAGGGCTGCTCTTGGTGATGGACACATCTGCCTTTAAAGTAATCTCTGCATATTCGGTACTTCTGCGAATGTCAGGATTCATTTCGTGTACTCTCTCAATCCTGCGGGGCACAAACATGCGCTTTTCAATGGTAAAAGTACACTTTGCCGTAGAATCACAGGATACTGAGATCACTGTAGGGTAGCCACCTGAAAGCACCTTACTGTCACAGGTGGGCGCACAATGCCACCAGCCGTCTCCGATTTCACCGTTGTCCTCATAGGTCAACTGATTGGTATAACACTGTCCGGTACGTTTATCCGTAATCTGCAATGTTCCGTCAGGCTGCACCGCAAGCTTTACAAGCTCGTTTTCCGCAGTATAAGTCCCTGTTCGAAGAGTATCAAAATATCTGACTGCACCGTGGGCAGGTACAATGGCATACTGTGTGATACCGCCGGCTGCAAGATCAGCCTCAAACACTACAGTATGACGGTCACCGTTTACATGTCTGCCTGCCAAAATGGCTTTCTTATTTCTGTTGATACCGATCAACTTATAAGGAACCTGCTCGCCCTTTTGGTCAATAATATAAAAAGCATTTTTATCCTCATAACCAAAGGGTTCGGAATATCGGTAAGGATAATCTCTCTCAAACCAAATATCTACTGTCACAGCCTCCTTACGCCTGTAAGGCAAAGGATTCATAATGGTCAAAAGCTTGTTTCTGCAATCGTCAGCTTCACCGTATCCTTCCAGCGCCTTGCCGGTAATCCCCTCCAGTCCATACTGATTGATCTCATTGCACAACTCCTGTACCTGGTCAAAACGATAATGCATATCCCTATGCACCTGATCAATGGAACATCCACAGATGGAATCGTGGGGATGATTCCGGATCAGATATTTGTAGGCAAGATCATAGTAGGCCTTTCTGAGAGGCTGTTTTCCTGCAGCAGAAAGGACCGTCAACGGACCGGCCCATTTTTCCATGAGCGTCTGGCCCGCATCATTGGCTTTCTTTAAGTCATATCTGGAAGAAAGAGTATAGGTGATCAAATGATTGTAAATATGTAATTTTTGAGCAGGCTCATTTAACTCTCCCACTTTTGTAGGCAGACTTTCGGCAAAAGCATTGACTTCTTTGGTCATTTCCTCTAAAGAGGCAATTTTTACAGTCACATCGGAATAATATTTCTCCAATACAGCTTTTATTTTCAACAATCCGTCTGCATGACAGCGGCCATGATCGTCCCCATCCATGAATATAACCACCGGCACTTCACTTCTGGAACGCTCCTTTTCAATATAAGCAGCCAATTCCTGCTCCATTTCAGGCGTCACTTCATGATCATCATATTTTAAGGCCAATAATTTTCCGTCACAATAACCCAAACGGTCTGCCAGCTTAAAGGTGGTACAAAAGCTGCCGTCAGGGCTCTGCCAATTAAAGAAAGCCGGCGTAGTTTCTTCCGTGGTACCACGTCCCAGCAAGGCTCCCTTGATCCCAAAGCCGTTAAAAATTTGGGGTGTCTGGGCAGCATGACCAAAAATATCACAGATATATCCGAACCGCATAGGTTCCACATCGAAATCCCGTGCAATCTTTGTGCCCATCAGCATGTTGTGGATCAGGCTTTCACCGGACACCAGGAATTCATCGGGCATTACGTACCAGGGACCGATCAGAATCTTGCCCTCCTTGATGTATTTGCCAAGGCGTTCTTTATTCTCCGGACAGATCTCCAGATAGTCCTCCAGCACCACAGTCTGACCATCAAAGGTAAATGTTCCAAACTCCGAATACTTATCCAGTTTGTCCATCATATCATCACAAAAATCCACCAGGCGCCATCTAAAGCCCTGGAAGTACTGATACCACTCTCTGTCCCAGTGAGTGGAGTTAAACAAATATACTGTAAATTTCCCTTCCATCAATTCAAAACACCTTCTTTTGCTCCCAGCTGCAATTCCTCTGCATACTCCTTCATTGCCTCAATACAAATTCCGGCAACCTCTTTCACTTCCATACCAAGCAAATCGCAGCCCTGGCGGATCAGATCCCTGTTACATTTTGCCGCAAATTTTTTATCCTTAAACTTTTTCATAAAGCTGGATACTTCCATATCCGTAATGCCTGCCGGACGCATTCTTGCCGCAGCCTGAATGATACCGGTCAGCTCGTCTACCGCAAAAAGTGACTTTTCCAAATTCGTGACAGGCTCCACATCATTTACAATACTATATCCATGGGCCAAAATCGCCCGGACCTCTTCCTCACTAAGTCCCGCTTCCAGTAATGGTTGTTGGGTATACTGCAAATGCTCTTCCGGATGCTGTTCATAATCATAGTCATGTAAATAACCAATCGCACGCCAATGCTCCACATTCTCTCCAAAATGTTTTGCCAGACCGCCCATGGCTGCCATGACGTTTTTGGCATGCAGAAAAAGATGTTCTTCTGTAGTTGTTGTATTTAATAATTCTTTTGCACGTTCTAATGTTAACATAGATTTCTCCTTCATTTATGGCTTATTTCCTTATGGCCAATATAATACTTTTAATCTTAAGATCTCCTGTAGCAAGAATATCCGCCAAGATAAGTTTCCAAAACCTTGACATCTTTTATTTTTTCTTTTGGGATTTCAAACAGGTTTTCGTCCAGGATCACAAAATCAGCATGCATTCCTTCCTGGATCCTGCCCTTTTTATCTTCCACAAAGCTTGCCTTGGCACTCTGGATCGTATAGCTGTCAATGGCCTCTTTCACGGTAAATGCTTCTTTTGCAAGGTATTCTTTGCTTCCATTCAGTGTTTTTCTTGTCACTGCACACTGGATCCCCGCCATCACATCAGGCAATTCTACCGGGGCATCCGAACCATTGCTGACTGTTACTCCATCCTTCATCAGGCTCTTCCAGCAATAACTGGTTTCTGCCAACTCTTTTCCCACACGTTGTTCTACGATATTGATATCATAATCCAGAAAAATCGTCTGCACATATACATGAAGCTTTAATGCTTTGATCTTCTCCCACTGGTCAGGCCGCATAATCTGACAATGGATAATGCCATGGCGATGATCTTCTCTCGGAAATTCTGCAAGTGCTTTTTCATATGCACCAAGTACCCAGTCCAGGCAAGCGTCACCTATTGTGTGCACTGCAATCTGCATTCCGTTTTTATGCGCATAAGAAATCATGCTTTCCATAAGTTCTTTGGAATACACCGGAATTCCACTTGTTGACGGATCATCTGCATAGGGAATCGAAAGAAAAGCTGTTCTTGCACCGAGAGCTCCGTCTCCCAACATTTTCAGAGGTCCAAACTGATACCTATCCGAACCGGTTCCTGTCACATGTCCTGCATTTATAAATCGACTTAAGCCTTCCAAAGATGTAATATTGCTTTGTTCGTAAATTCTGACGGTAAGCTTCCCTTCCGCTTCCAACTCTTTATAAGCTTCGTGGACCACAGACCAATCTACGTTTGAAAATGCAGAATAATCATCTGTATGGCAGCTGGTAATTCCGTATTCGTTCAAGCGTTTGCAGGAAGCCAGGATCATCTTCTTAATTTCATCCTTATCAGGTGCAGGAATCAACTGAGATATGAGCTCCATTGCATTATCATAGAAACGACCATTTTCCAGGTCGATGCTTCCACCTTCCGGCTGTTCAAAATTCTCCGGCAGATTCAAAATTTCCAATGCTTTCGAGTTTACCACCAGACCATGCCCGCAGCAGCGGACGATACAGATTGGTCTTTCTTTTGACACTTCATCCAGATCATATCGGTTAGGCATGCGGGTTACATCCGTAAAATAATCCTGATTCCATCCACGCCCCAGGATCCACGCTCCTTCCGCCTCTGCAGCTTTCTCCTTTAAATACCGGATCATTTCCCCCAGGCTGTCTGTATGTCCGGCAAGCTGAACATCCCGAAGAAGTTTGCCAAACCCAAGCACATGCATATGGCTGTCATTAAATCCGGGGCATACAAATCTTCCCTGTAAATCCACAAGTTCATCACCGGCAACAGCCAATTGTTTTGCCCCCCGGGAATCGCCCACATACATAAAACTGCCATCCCTCACAACAAAAGCTTGCCGTAATTCTTCCCCGCCTGTATACACTTTTCCGTTAAAATAAATTGTCTTCATATTTTTCTCAACTTTATTCCCCATTAATATCAAAAATTTATGGCGCTTCACTTTGTGATAACTGATTTGAGAAATATTGTGATGCAACAGCAAATTCTATATCATCCTCTATATACATAACGATAGGGTTATTCTCCTCATCTTCTTCTACTTCATAAAGCATAAATCTTTGAGAAAAATCCAATTCTTTTTCCCCTTTCAGCGGAAGTAATGCAAAATATTTTTTATTATTAACCTCAAAATAAGAATAAACGCCGCAATCCAGACTTGTTCCATCCTCATATGGAAGTGTCACGACAATGTCCTCTAACTTTTTACCCATGAAATCCATAATATAATCTCCTAAAAAACTATTCTTTGTATTGATTCACACCCTGCGTTTGAATGTACTATACCTGATAGATCTTGCAGCTCTGAATTTCTAATCCGGTCTGTCCAAAGAACAGTTCCAGTCTAATGCTGTTACAGTTGCAGCGACCAATATCGATAGTGGTTGTTGTCCATTCAGTATCTGTACCCTTCATACTGATGGTACTTACCAGATTACCATTCTTAAATACGGATACCGGCAGCTGTGCCAGATCAGAATACGCATTGGATCTCATGGTGATCTCTGCTCTGTATGTACCGCATTCCTTCAAGATCAGATTGTATTTGGGACGAGATCCGGCCTCTGTAGGAATCAGTTCAACAGGGATACCCCCCAACTCATTTACATCAATGTCAATCATCTTCACGCCGGTTTCATAGACAACTTCCTGCTCATATAATTCCTTATAGCATTCTTCTTCACAGTCAAGCCATCTGTCCATAACAGGCATATCCATCACTACACGAAGAACATTCATAGCACCACGCTGTACCTCACCTAATGTTAATTTAGGAGTGCCCACAGATTCAAGGATATTGTCTTTATTACTGTTTCCTTCAGAGTCAGAAACTACCATGAACATATCATTCTGGCTTCTAACCATTGCAGCATTTTCCTGAAGTGTTCCTTCTTCACCTTCTTCATTTCCCTTTGCCCACCAGTCACTCATAACCAGACCTTTGTAGCCCCATTCTTTTCTTAAAATGTGGGTCAACAGGTCGTAGTTACTTGCTGTCCAGAAACCATTAATCGGTCCGTAAGTAGACATGATACAATATGCACCGCCTTCTTTGCAGGCAATTTCAAAGCTCTTTAAATACAATTCACGAAGGGCTCTTTCAGATACGATGCCATTTGCAAAATGTCTTTTAAATTCCTGATTGTTACCCACAAAGTGCTTGATGGTACCGGTTACATTATGCTTGTGCATACCCTTTAACTGTGCTGATGCCATTTTACCGGTGAGGAATGGATCTTCTGAGAAGTACTCAAAATTACGTCCGTTTAAAGGACTTCTGTGCAGGTTCATACCCGGTCCCAACAAGGTATCGATCTTATTCTTACGAAGCTCCACACCCATAATGTCAAACAGTTCAATAGAAAGCTGTTCATTAAAGGTGCATGCAAGACATACTCCGTTTGGAATGGAAAATGCCAAAGTACCAACGTCCATTCTCACACCACTTGGCCCATCTGTACAACAAGCGATCGGAATACCAAACTTTCCAAGTGCAGGTGATAATCCACCAAATGCACCACCGGTACCGGGAGTTACCTTAGGTGAACCCATGCCTTCACCACGAAGCATTACTGCCAGCTGTTCCACCGGGATCTGTGCTACGAACTCTTCCATAGTAACCTTGCCGCTCTTTACATCAGCAAGCTTGTATCCCTTATCACCGGTATATTCAATATCTGCAGGACGATTTTCGTTGATTCTCGCCCAGAGATCATATTCTCTTACCGGAACAGGTTCATATCCTACTTCCAATCCCTTTTCTGTCGCAACAGCACGCATTCTCTCAAATGAAACGACTGGAGACATTGCAGGAGTAAGCTGATCAACCACAACGGTTTCAGCAAGTTCGAAGGTTCCTGCTACCATTTCACATCTTACATCGCTTCCTGCATAGAAGGTGTAAGTACCATTTTCTAGCACATAAGCTGATTTATATCCGGATAAACCACTGTCATCATAGGACGCCAGATAATATTTGCCACAGGTAATGATCAATACTTCACTTTCACCGGAAGCCAATTCCTTGGTCTTAGCGAATCCGCAGAGAACTCTTGCGGCCTTACCAATCTTGCCCTGAGGTGCAGATACATAAAGCTGCACTACTTCCTTACCTGCTACAGCTCCCATGTTGGTTACTTCCACAGATGCTACAACCTTATCTCCATCCCAGTTAAAGTCTACAGCCTTCATTGCAAAAGTTGTATAGGAAAGACCAAAACCGAATGGATATACTACTTTATCCTTTGCAAAGGACTCAAAATAACGATATCCAACATAAATATCTTCTGCATAAATATTGTTATCAGGATTACCAAAATTAGCAGTTGAGGGATTGTCAGTGATATCCTCTGAAATAGTATCTGCCAGCTTACCGCTTGGACTTACCTTACCGGTCAGCAGGTCAAGCACACCATTACCGCCTTCCTGACCACCCTGCCATACATGTAATACAGCTGCAGGATCGTAGGTCTTTACCCACTTCATATCAATGATCGCACCTACGTTTAATACTACGATAGTCTTTTCAAAGTAACGGCAAACTACTTCCAGCATCTTTTCTTCTTCCGCTGTCAGCATGTAGCTGCCTTCTGTTGCAGAATTATCCTTATCTTCACCGGCTGTTCTAGCGATAGTGATCACCGCAACATCAGATTCTTCAGCGGCTTTCTTTACCAGTTCTTCTTCTAAAGGCATTTCCTGCTGACACCATGGCTCTGTTGCCCAGCCTACACCATTGTCAAAAGGATGATCCACTACCCAGTCTTCATAGGTTTTTAATACATTCTCGTTCAAAATCAAGTCTTCACTATTTTTCAGTGCATCCAGAATACTTACCACATAAGCAGTATTTACAAGACCGCCTGAACCGGTACCGCTTTTGTAATAATTCAACTGACTGCGGCCAAAGGATGCCACCTTACACCCCTTTGCAAGTGGAAGTGCTGCTCTGTCATTTTTTAAGAGTACAGAACCTTCTGCTACTACTTGTCTTGCTAAACTCATATATTTTTTTACATCAAACATGATTAATCCTCCTGATTTATTATTACCTTCCTGAATATTTTTTTCCTACAAACACCTTACTGTAAAATTGAGGGTTATTAAACTTATTATAGCATACGCAATAGTAAAAAGACAGTAGCTTTCCTGCCACAATAATGACATGATACGCAATAATGATAAATTTTGCAAAATGGACTTCCTATTTCAAATAAGTAAACGCTCCGGCATATTTAATGATCATCATAGAAAATATTTTTAAGGCAATAACATTCTATTCAGACATTCTGCACGGAACAAAGAGTCCGCTTGCGGACTCTCAGCGCGCGAGCGGTGCCTGAAAGGCAAACTTCCTCTCCGCGAGCTGTGCATCCTCCCGGAGGGTTTTGCTTTGCAGGAAGAGCTTTCACACGTTAGTGTGACAAGGTCTTTCCTGTAAAGCAAAAAAAGCACCCTCAAATTGATATGTACCCTCTTTACTGGACATCCAGTAAGGAGGGTATTTTTATGCGCTATTCATATGAATTTAAAAGGAAATGCGTCGAGCTTTATAGGAAGGGAGAATGGCCAGATACACCTAATGGTG
>SVFF01000014.1 GCA_015057005.1 Lachnospiraceae bacterium
TCGTCCCACTGTGCATTAGCCGAAAGAATATACAACACACGATTTCTTACTAATGACTTTGGATGGTTAAGTAGGGACGCAAACGCATCAAAAAATTCATACCATTCATCAGTATCTCTACTTTCGTATATGATTTTATCAGCAATGGCACAAGCATATTTATCATCTTTTGCTGTTAGTTTTGCAATTATGTCCTGCATTAAAACTCACCTCCAAATTCAAGTTTGTCTAACTGTCTTATAATTTCATTTCTCTATATTGATTTTAGCATCCCAAAGTATTCTTGGAAATAGATTTTAGAAAATCATAAAATATAAAAATGTTTTGATTCCTAGCAATAAATATCATATTTTTCTAACTTGTCAGCAGAATGTATTAAAAATTCATTCTCAATATTGAAAAACTCCACAAACTAAAAATATCAACTAGTCACTATAATGCCATAAAAATTGATTTGATTTTTGAAATTTGTAATAGTTGCAACATTTTTCTATTTTCTCACTAGTCTTTATGATGTATGGAAAATCTATGCTTTTTTTCAAAAAATACCAATATCTTGAAAACAACCATCAAATGTTGTTTTCTTAACTTAATACATATTTTCTTTTGTGCAATCTGCTAAAGAGTAGGGGTATGCAAAAATATAAAAATCAATTTTAAGTACATTTCTATAACTAGTTGATATTTTCCTTCTATCGTTAGCTATTGTCCGATATCGGAAATTGATTCGATTTTTACTACATTCCCATAACTAGTTGTCAATTTGCCTTATGCGTTGTCTAATTTCTCAATTTTTCTTTCTATTTAGTTAGGGCAGAACATTATTTTTTGAAAAACCTATTTTTTCACCCTAAAAAGATGCTTTTTCAGAAAAAGAAAAATACAGAGCAGAATTTCTGAAAGTCCACTCCGTATTTTTCTTGTGCAACTTTTTCTTATTAGGCGGACACTCTGTATACAAATCCTATGAAAGATTTTGCTTTGATATTTCTTGTATCACGTCTTCCCGGACGTACCGGTTCCACATATTTGGAAATATCTTTAATCAGCTTTTTACTGTCCGCATTTTTGGTGCGGAAGAATTGTCTGCATAGATACATTGCCATTTTCATGTTGACCCTATATTCGTGAATATTTTCCTGCTTTTGATGAATTACAATCTCATTCTCAATGCGGTTGCAAAAGTTCATCATAGTCATTGCAGAATATATTTCCTGCTTTACAAAATCGTCTTTTTTACCATGCAAATTTACAAGTCCTATGCCATATTTCAATTCACGGAACGATGTTTCAATCCCCCAACGTGCATGATAAAGTTCCTTAATTTCCGCAGGAGTAAAACTGCGTGGAAGGCTTGTTGCTACAGTAATCAATGATGTGCATAAAAAAACAAGACAAAATGCCCTACAAATGTAGGGAATATGAGTCTTGTGTGCGTAGTTTTCCTATTCTCTCTTTTCTCTCTAATCTAAAATATCGCTACTAAAAAATACTGTTCTCTCTGTTTACTGTAATAAAAATAATCTCTCTAATCCGCTCTAAATCGTTCTTACTCTCTGCCTGTGTTCTCTCTGTTTCTGTTATTGTTACGCCTAAACTAAACACATCACTTTATATATTATAGCCCATAATTAAAAGAAATCCACTGCCTTCTATATTTTTTACATTTAAAATTTGCTTAACTTAATTGAAAATTCATTTCCGCAATATTTTTAAGGGGCAAATCCGAAGATTCACCCCTTAACTTAACAAATTTTTCTTTAACTAAATGGCATTGGAGCAGTACCTCCCCATATTTAAACAGGGAACAAAGAGTCCGCTTGCGGGCTCTCCGCGCGCGAGCGGTGCCTGAAAGGCAAACTTCTTCTCAGCGAGCTGCACAGCAAAAAAATTGGGAGAAAGCATAAATGCTCTCTCCCAAATATATTTTACCTATTTGAATGCTCGGCTTGTAGCTTACACAGGGTATGCGCCGTTCTTGGTGTCAGCCTGGGTCATGTCAACCTTTTCCTGCTGAGCCTGACGGTACTTGAAGAAGTCGGTAGCAACCTGAGGGAACAGAGCGTAGCTCAGTACGTCCTCATCCTGCTGCTTCCACTCAGCCATCTCGCTCTCAAGCTTATCCAGCTCGTTATCCAGCAGATCTGCATAACGGCAGGTGATTCTCTCAACACCGGGGATAACCTTGTCGATAACTTCCTGGTTCATAGGCTTAACAGTCTGACCATACTCACCACGCAGAACTGCCTTGGTCTCCTTGGTAGCCATCTTGTAACGCTCGCCCATCAGTACGTTAAATACTGCCTGAGTACCCACGATCTGGGAAGAAGGAGTAACCAAAGGAGGCTCACCCAGATCCTTACGAACTCTGGGAATCTCGTTTAATACGTCATAGTACTTATCTTCTGCATTCTGCTCTTTCAGCTGGCTAACCATGTTGGAAAGCATACCGCCGGGTACCTGATACAGCAGAGTCTTGATATCTACGCCCATTACCTTAGGATTCAGCAGACCGCTTGCAAGAGCTTCGTCTCTGTAAGGTCTGAAGTAGTCAGCGATCTCAGCCAGCAGGTTCTGATCGTAACCGGTATCGTATTCGGTACCTCTGAAGGTCTCAACCATAACCTCGGTTGCAGGCTGGGAAGTACCCAGAGCGAAGGGGCTCATAGCACAGTCGATTACATCAACGCCTGCCTCAACAGCCTTCAGGTAAGTCATACTTGCAACACCAGAGGTGTAGTGGGTGTGCAGCTGGATAGGAAGCTTGGTTACGCTCTTCATAGCGGTAACCAGCTCGGTGGCCTTGTAAGGAACCAGCAGACCAGCCATATCCTTGATACAGATGGAGTCAGCACCCATCTCTTCGATTCTCTTAGCCATATCAGCCCAGTACTCTAAGGTGTAAGCATCACCCAGGGTGTAGGACAGAGCGATCTGTGCATGGCCTCTGCCTTCCTGTACCTTGAACTTGTTGGTTGCATCTACGGTAGCCTGCAGGTTACGAAGGTCATTTAAGCAGTCGAAGATACGGATAACATCCATACCATTAGCGATAGACTTCTGTACGAAGTACTCTACTACGTCATCAGCATAGGGTCTGTAACCCAGAATGTTCTGACCACGGAATAACATCTGTAACTGGGTATTCTTGAAACCGTCACGGATCTTTCTCAGTCTGTCCCAGGGATCTTCCTTCAGGAAACGAAGGGAAGCATCGAAGGTAGCACCGCCCCAGCACTCTACAGAATGATAGCCAACCTTATCCATCTTCTCAATGATAGGAAGCATCATGCTGGTAGGCATTCTGGTAGCAATCAGAGACTGGTGAGCGTCACGTAATACGGTCTCCGTAATTTTAATCGGTTTTTTAACTTGTTCTGACATTTACGAATTCCTCCATTAATTTAATCAAAATACGCCGAAGATGGCCATGAATGTACCGGCTGCTACTGCTGTTCCGATAACACCTGCTACGTTAGGTCCCATAGCATGCATCAGCAGGAAGTTGGTAGGATCAGCCTCTGCACCCACCTTCTGGGATACACGAGCTGCCATAGGTACTGCGGATACACCTGCAGAACCGATCAGAGGGTTAACCTTACCCTTGGTGGCAATACACATCACTTTACCGAACAGGACACCTGCCGCGGTACCGAACATGAATGCGATCAGACCCAGAGCAACGATCTTTAAAGTAGCAAAGTTCAGGAATGCCTCTGCACTGGTGGTAGCGCCTACGGAAGTACCCAGCAGGATAACTACGATGTACATCAAAGCATTGGATGCAGTCTCGGTCAGCTGTCTTACAACGCCGGACTCTCTGAACAGGTTGCCCAGCATCAGCATACCTACCAGGGGAGCGGTTGTAGGAAGGATCAGACATACAACAATAGTAACGATGATGGGGAACAAAATCTTCTCCAGTTTGGAAACGGGACGAAGCTGACCCATCTTGATCTTTCTTTCCTTCTCAGTAGTTAACAGCTTCATGATAGGGGGCTGAATAACGGGAACCAGGGACATATAAGAGTATGCCGCTACAGCAATAGGTCCCATGATAGCTGTCTGACCTAATTTACCTGCCAGGAAAATGGATGTAGGGCCGTCAGCACCACCGATGATGGAGATTGCCGCTGCCGCTTTGTCATTGAATCCAAGCCAGATTGCGCCAAAGTATGCAGCGAAAATACCGAACTGGGCAGCTGCGCCCAGCAGGAAACTCTTAGGGTTGGCAATCAGAGGACCGAAGTCGGTCATAGCACCTACACCCATGAAGATCAGGGAAGGTAAAATTGCCAATTCGTCTAAGATATAGAAGTAATACAGTAAACCGCCGACGCCGTTAGAAGCGTCTTCGGGATGGATCATGATGTCGGGATAAATATTTACCAACAACATACCAAAGGCTATCGGGAGTAAGAGCAAGGGCTCAAACTCATGTCTGATAGCTAAGTAAAGGAAGAAGCATGCAACCGCAATCATGATGTAGTTTCCCCAAGTCAAATTGAAGAAGGCTGTCTGATGAATGAGGTTGTCAAGCGTAGTAGCTACATATTCCATTGTTGACCTCCTGTTGTTTAATAGATCTTACTATGACTATGTACCCGGTGCAAAAGCACCTTACACATAGCCGCAGTACGGCACTTTTATCGCTTAGTTCAGAGTTGCGAGTACAGCACCGGCCTCAACAGCGTCACCAACAGCTACGTCAATACTTGCTACAGTACCGTCCTGAGGAGCTACTACAGGGATTTCCATCTTCATAGCTTCCAGAATAACTACAGCTTCACCGGCCTTAACTGCCTGACCAACACTTGCTTCGATCTTGAAGATCTTACCAGCTGCACCGGCCTCAACCTTTACGCTGCCAGCTGCGCCGGCTGCCTTGGGAGCTGCTGCGGGAGCCTTAGGAGCTGCTACAGGAGCTGCCTTAGGAGCTGCGGGAGCCTTTGCTGCTACGGGAGCTGCACCGGTGGAAGCACCCTCTTCTACTACTACATCGTATACGTTGCCATTAACGGTAATGGTATAATTCTTCATTGTTTATTCCTCCTGAAATGTTAAGTAATCTAAATTAACGACGTCTGCGGATTGAACGTACCACAAATCCGTCAGTGGAAACTGCGCCTTCACTTGCAGCGATAGCAGCTGCAATTACTGCAACCAGTTCAAGATCATCAGTCTCTTCCACAACTTCTTCAACTACGGGAGCCTGTACAGGCGCCTTCTCTACAACTGCCTTGGGTTCTTCCTTTTTGGAGAACATAGCCTGGATTTTGGGGATAAAGCCAAATGCACCGATGATAGCACTGATCAGGATCAGTACAACAAATACGGTACCCATACCGATCAGGGTATTCAATGCTGCATTGGTCATCAGATCGCCCATGGTCTGAATGGGATTCAGTGCAGAAGATTCCAGATTCAGAAACATATCGTTGCTGAAGATGATCTCAGCCTCTGCGTTTTCCTTTTCTCCCTCAACCTCTACATGAACAATGATCTGCTTGTCATCGATGGTAGCGGTAGCTTCACCAATGCCCACTCTCTCACCGATCTCTTCGTAAGCAGAGTTATAAGACTCGATTGCAGCTATGAATGCATATCCGTCCACATCAATACCCATGGTCTCAGAAACAACATATGCAATTTCTTCTGCAGTATACTCAGAAAGATCTGTACCAAGATACTGATCGATTCCGGGGATCACATGATCGGTTGCAATCGCAATGGCAGCATCAACCTTCTGCTGTTCATACTCAGTCAGAGCTTTATTACTGCCGCAGGCGGTCAATCCAAAAACACAGGCAATCATACATAATAAGCTTAAAAATTTCTTCATCTTATAATCACCCTTTCTAGACTGTTCCGTGCTTTTTAGCGGGACGGTCTTCACTCTTTGTGAATAACATTTCGAATGCACCGATAACATACTTTCTGGTATCAGCAGCATCTACAACCTGGTCCACATATCCTCTCTTGGCTGCGCTTGTTACGCTGAGTGCAAGTGCCTCATACTCAGCAGCCTTCTCATTGATAACTGCAGCACCCTGGCCGTCGTACATGATCTTTGCAGCCAGCTTGCTGTCCATAGTACCGATCTCAGCGGTAGGCCATGCCATGGTGATATCAGCACCGATAGCCTTGGAGTTCATTGCGATGTAAGCAGTACCGTAAGCCTTGCCGATCACAACGTTCACCTTGGGAACGGTTGCATTTGCAAATGCGTATGTAAGCTTAGCAGCTGCCTTTGCAATGCCTTTTTCGGAACAAATGGTAGCTTCATAACCCTTAACATTGGTGAGGGTCAGTACGGGAATGCTGAATGCATCACAGAAGTTCACGAAGTCAGCTGCCTTCTCACAACCCTGCTTGGTCAGAACTGCATCAAGCTTCTCTGCCACATTGCCTTCCTCATCAAGGATCTCGCTGCGGTTGGCAACAACACCAACGGTCACGCCGTCCAGTCTGATGAATCCGGTTACCATGTTCTTTGCATAGTTTGCTTTTACTTCGAAGAAATCGTTGTTGTCTGCCAGGATGGATGCTGCCACTGCAGTATCACCAACGCAGCCTGCGATTTCAGGATTTACACGGTTCAGATCGTCTGTGCACTCGTCGATGCAGCCGTCCTCTTCGTTGTTGGCAGGAAGGAAACCGATCAGTGCTCTGATCTTTCCAATGATAGCAGCCTCATCAGCCACAACATCCACAATGCCGCTTTCTTCAGCCTGGAATTTAGCAGATGCAGTGTTGCACTTGCTGATCTCATTGCCGTCTAAAGCATTGGGAGCGTTTACGAACAATTTTGCATTCTTCTCCTCCATGAAAGTGAAATCAGTCATGGTGGGGAACAGTCCAAGACCGCCGCCGCAGGTTCCGAAGATTGCAGTGATCTGAGGGATCACACCTGATGCAAGGGTCTGCTTCATGTAAATATTACCGAATGCTGCAAGTGCATCGGTAGCCTCCTGCAGTCTAAGTCCGGCAGAATCGATCAGACCGATCACGGGTGTTCCGGTCTTCATTGCCAGATCATAGAGGTTGCAGATTTTCTTTGCATGCATTTCACCGATGGTTCCGTTCAGAACGGAAGAATCCTGGCTGTATACATACACGGGATTACCGTCGATCACTCCGTATCCGGTGATACATCCATCAGAAGGAGTTTCGTTTGGTTTCATGTTGAAGTCAGTTGCTCTTGCAGTTACAAGGCCGCCGATTTCAACGAAGCTGTTGTCATCGAGTAAAGCAGTTATTCTTTGACTCGCTTTTGAAGTAGTACTCATGCTTTCTTGCCCTCCATTTATATAATAAAAAATAGGAACTAATTAACAGGGAGAAAATGATGCCAAATTCCCCCATCATTAATATCTGTTATAGTATAACACAAAAAATGCAACTCGCCTAGAACGAATTGCAATTTTTTTCTTTTTCTATTAACTATGACGTTTTTTCTTCCAACAGGGACGCTTTTACAGTAAAAACCGCACAAAAACTTCATCCAAACACCATTTGAACGTAATTTCGTCTACACTTTCCGTTACCATGATATCCTCCACCCGGTACACTACCCCATGTACGGAATAGGTCACATAACCCACAACGGTTCCCTTTTCTACCGGCGCTTCCAATATTTTTACTTGCTGCACCCCCACTTCTACTTTTTCATCTTCCTTTAGGAGCATCTCTGTAAGTCCTCTCCCGGTCTCATTTATGGCAGTGTTGGCCCAGGCCTGTGCTCCCAATTGCCCTGTACATCCTTTTATCACCTGAATAGGCTTTATCTGCGCCAGTACTCCACTCTCATCTTCTGCCTTCAGACTCTGTACAAAAAAATTCCGCGTTCCGTATTCCATAAGTTTTCCGGTGTCACTCCACTTATAACTTTTATGATTGGGCCAGCCGCAGGCAAGCAGGGCCACCACAAAAGTTCTCCCATCCCGTTCAAGCGCTCCCACATAGCAATACCCGGCTTTATTGGTAAATCCGGTTTTGCCTGAAAGTGCCCCCTCCATCATGTTCAAAAACGCATTGTGATTGTTGCAGGAAAAGTTTCTTCCATTGGCATAAAAAGAATACGCCGGTGTCCGGGTAATCTCCAGAAAAGCATCTCTTTCCGGGGAAAATTTAATGCAGTAGGACATGATCCTGGCAAGCTCTGTGGCTGTAGTGTGATGGTCACGGACTTTCCCGGCATCTGCCGTCCCCTCCGATGCCGGACCTGTCTGTGCCTCCACCGCCGTCCCGGCATCCAGACCATTGGGCGTGATAAAGTTGGTATCCTCGCAGCCAATGTCCGCTGCCTTCCGATTCATCAGATCCGCAAAAACAGCTACCGCCTGCTTACTCTCTTCCACCGAATACTCTGCCGTATCTTTCTTCGCAAGTTCTCCCCCAAGAAATTGTTTCCCTATGTACTCCGCCAATACTACTGCAGAATCATTATGGGACTCCAGCATCAGGGAATACAGCAGATCCCCCACCCGATAGCGCTCCCCTTTTTTAACGTAAAGTTTCACTTTCGGCATAGAGGCTGCATAGGCGGACACATCAATCTCCTCATCCGGATCGCCCATCTCCAACACCAGAATGCAGGTCATGATCTTAGTAGTACTGGCCATGGCCAGCGGCGTGTCTTCATTTTTTCCATACAATACTCTGCCGGTATCCGCATCCATCAATACCGCAGAAGCCGCATAAAGCTGTGCCGGATCCGGAGCTTCCTCTTCCGCCGCCACAGCATAGACATAGTTCTTCCCGACAGCCGGCCATAAGCCGCACAACAGCGTCATCATACATAAAAACGCACAAAAAAAGCCCCTTATTATCTTCTTACCGCGCATATTGTCCGCCCTGGTTTTTTCAATAATATATGAGACTTTGTTCTGTATGTATGCTTTTTTTATATTTATACTTATTCTTTGTTTATACTGTATTTCTTTTTTAACTATTTCTTACAAATTCAGTTTCAGCTGGATTTCTTCTTCCGCCTGCTGTTTAAACTCCTCCAGCTGTACGGTGTTGATCTCAGGCAGTTCCTCCAAGCTCTTTACACCAAAACAGCGCAGGAACTGTTCGGTAGTACCAAATAACAAGGGACGGCCGGGTGCATCCAGCCTGCCCAATTCCTTGATCAGGTCATATTCCAGCAGTTTGTTGATAGCATGATCGCAATTGACGCCTCTTACCTTTTCAATCTCCATTCTGGTCACCGGCTGCTTGTAGGCAATAATGGAAAGGGTCTCAATCACTGTATCGGTCAGAGTCATCTTTCTGGGGCTCTTCGCGATCTTGATCAAATATTCGTACATCTCCGCCTTAGTACACAGCTGGACTGCATTGTCAAACCTGGTCAATGCAATGCCTCTGTCTTCCTGATTGTATCGTTCTTCCATGGATGCCAGAATCTTTTTGGTGGTCCTTACATCCTCTTCAATTATCTCGGCCAGCTTGCTGATCTCCACGGACTCACCCATTGCAAACAGAATCGCCTCAATCACTGCCTCCGCTCTTGCCTGTTCCATCTTTATACCTGTATCCTTCCGTATCTTAATATATCTTTATAAATCTTACAAATTCGAAGTAATCCAAATATCATCAAAAATATCTTCCTGGCTGATGGTGATCTTGCCCACCTTCATCATCTCCAGAATGATCAAAAAGGTTACAATGATCTCCATTTTACTGGACTGCTTTTCCAAAAGTGTCCTGAAGCTGAAGGTTTGATGCTCTCTGGCATAAGCCTCCACATACAGGCTCTTGACCTCCATGTCGATCTCATCCTTTTCAATCTTGCCGTATTGGCTGCGGATGGGATCGATCTTGTCCTCCTGCTTGCGCACAATGGACTTGAATATCTCGTGCAGCTTGTTTAAGTTCATCTCGCCTACCAGATCCTCATAATCAATGGGCTGACGGTAAGCTGCCACTTCCTCGGGAAGCTCCTGTTCCCGGTAAAGATTCCTGGCGGCATCCACCTGACGGTCCCGAAGTTCCATGGACATATACTTGTACATTTTATATTCCAGCAGTTTCTGCACCAATTCTGCTCTGGGATCTTCCTCTTCACCCTCTTCATTTACTTCGGCAGGCAGAAGCATCTTGCACTTAATATCGATCAAAGTAGCCGCCATCACTAAAAACTCACTCATGATGTTCATATCTTCGGTCTGCATCTGTTTAATATAAGCCAGATACTGATCCGTAATATCCACGATGGGAATATCGTAAATGTCGATTTTATTCTTTTCAATCAAATGAAGCAGAAGGTCCAACGGTCCTTCAAATGCTTCCAGCTTAACAGATATTGCCATAACAACCTCTTTGTCATACTTGTCTCCGACAGCATTTACAATCATCAGCCGCCGGATCATATTTTACCGATTATCCATCTCTTTTTCAAGATTTTTTTACTTTTGGGCACAGAATTCCACCAGCAAAAGTTCTGCCGGATTGAACAGCCGAAAAGGGATCGTGTGCATGCCAAGGCCTCTGCTAAGGAGCATGGTACTCTTCCCTTCACTAAACGCCCCGCCGTCATATTGGGGAAACAGACGCAGACTGGGTGAAATCATGCCCTTCCCCCAGAACGGCACTCTCGCCACACCGCCATGTACATGGCCGGAGCAGACCAGATCTGCCCCCCATGCCCCATACTGTGGGAAATAATCAGGATTGTGGGCAAGCAGAATTGTATAAGTCTCTGTATCACACCGTCCCAGGATGCTTCGCATATAATCCTCCGGCATCTTGGATACCTTAAACCGCTTGTAAAATTCCCGGTTAATCTCCGATCCATAGATTGTAATACCATACTCTTCCAGCGTCACATGATTGTTTACCAGCCGTATTACTCCTGCCTCTGCCAGCGCTTTCTCATAACGCTCTGACATATCTTTATAATTCTCAGGATAAAGTTTCAGACGGTGCTCATGATTGCCGCTGCCGTAATAAACAGGATATTTGGCTGCAAGCTTTTGCATAAATTCTATTGCCGGCTCCAAGCTGGCCCCGGGCTTTGCTGTGAGAATATCTCCGGCCACCAGTACGAAATCCGGTTTACAGTCATCAATTGCTTTTAAGAGCAATTCATTATTCTTCCCATAGCGCTTGTTGTGCAGATCCGCCAGTACCACTGCCCGTCCGGACCTGCGCAGCTTATCGCTGCTGAAACTGTTTCTGACCACCACAAATCGGTTGCTGTCGTACAGAATGACCCATACAACGATCAGGCAGAGCACTCCAAAAATTGTTATCAGAATATTCAGCATATTTTCTCCATTCTATAATTTATGCAGGGTTGCCCATTTACGCCCCCACTGTTTCACGCTCTGTACACTGCACATTTCTTATTAGTATATCACATCCTACGCTTCTACAAAAGATACATTTTCCAAATTTGCTGCAGATAGTCCCAAAGCCCCGCCTTTTCCACCGTCGCGGCATATAAAACAGGAATTTGGCCTATCTCTTTTCCTGCAAGCATATACCGGGCCACACCAGCCCACTGCCCTTCCTCCACCGGCGCCGGTACCGAATCCGGCAGTTCAATTATTTTTTCCACCCCACTGACCCCATTTCCTTCCGTATCCAGATAACGGAACTCACTCTCATACCGCAGAGGCACTTCCTTCTCCACGCCCTTTTCAAGCATCAGGTTCGGCAACGGTTCCGTATTCTCATCTATGTACAAACTGCAGACACTGTAACCGAAACTCAACAATGTCTTGGCATCTCCGAAACGAGTTTTCGGGTCCGGTGCTCCCATGACCACCGCGATCAGATCAATACCGTCTTTACTTGCTGTGGCCGAAATGCAATATTTTGCTTTAGAAGTAGACCCTGTTTTCAATCCCGTGGTCCACTGATACTGCTTTAACAGCTTATTGGTGCTGGACAGGGTAAAATTACTGCTGCCGTTTTTGGTCTCATGTACAATATCCTCCATCCAGATAGTGGTATACTGTAAGACCTTCGGATATTTAGAGATCAGTTCCCGTGACATAATTGCCACATCCCTGGCAGAGGTATAGTGTTCATCCGAATCAGACAGTCCGCAGCTGTCCATAAAATGGGTATCCGCAAGTCCAAGTTCTGCCGCTTTCTGGTTCATCATCGCCACGAATGCCTCTTCGCTGCCGGCAATATGCTCTGCCACTGCCACGCTGGCATCATTTCCCGATGAAATGGTGATACATTTGATCATGGTCTCCAGACTCTGAATCTCGCCTTCTGCCAAATACACCTGGGAGCCTCCCATAGAACTGGCGTAGGTACTCACCAGCACCTCATCCTCCAATGCAATCTTTCCTGCATCCAGCTGCTCAAAGGTCAATAGCAGCGTCATAATTTTGGTAATGCTGGCAGGACTTCTCCTGTCAGTTGCATTCAGTTCGTAGATCACCTTGCCCGTGGAACTTTCCATCAATACAACGGAGGGAGATGATATCTTCACTTCCGCACTGACCGGCATTGTCAGGGACCAAGCCGGAATCAACCAACTGATTAACGAAAGTATTATCGCCAAAATTCTTTTTCGCCAATACATAAAAAGCCACACTTCCATTCTTTTTATTAAAAGATATGGAACTGCGGCATAGTTTATGAACGAAAAAAGTCCCTGGTCGTATGACTAGGGACTTATCGTTTATAGCTTAGTTGTATTTACGTTTTCTAGCTGCTTCAGATTTTTTCTTACGTCTTACGCTAGGCTTCTCGTAATGCTCTCTCTTACGAATCTCCTGCTGGATACCAGCCTTTGCGCAGCTTCTCTTAAAGCGACGTAAAGCGCTATCTAAAGTCTCGTTTTCTTTTACGATTACGTTTGACATGCTTACACCCGACCTCCCTTCAGTCCCTCTAGTAACATGACTGATTGGGTTATTATTATATGCATAGTTTTTCCACACACATACAAGTATTATATCACAATTTTTTCTGCCGTCAACTACTTTTTAAATATTTTTATAGCAGACAGTTTGCAGAAATTTTGCAGGTTTTTACAGCTCTACTTTAACTGCCCTTCCAGCACCTTAGAAGCCTCTGCAATGGCACCGGGAATACCTGCAGGATTCTTACCGCCGGCCTGTGCCATGTTGGGACGTCCGCCGCCGCCACCGCCAACTAATGCAGCGATGCCTTTGATCAGGTTGCCTGCGTGAGCACCTGCCTTTACAGCAACGTCAGTTGCCATAGCGATCATGTTGACTTTTCCGTCCTGGTTGGACAAAAGCACTACTACGCCGTCACCAAGTTTCTCTTTCAGCTGGTCGCCCAGATCGCGCAGACCATTCATATCAACACCGTCAACGCTGGTAGCCAGAAGCTTCATGCCCTTCACTTCCACTACCTGGTTCATAACATCGCCCAGAGCATCCTTTGCAGCTTTGCTCTTTAAGGACTCGTTCTCGGAATGAACTGCCTTCAGCTCTGCCAGAGTGTGCTCACATTTCTCTACCAGAGTAGCAGGAGTAGCCTTCAGCACCTTGCTGGCAGCTTCCACGATTGCTTCCATATTCTTGTAGTAGTCAAATACACCCTTACCGGTAAGAGCCTCGATACGGCGTACACCTGCTGCCACACCATTCTCAGACAGAATCTTGAAAGCTGTGATGGAGCCGGTGTTGGTCACATGAGTACCACCGCAAAGTTCTGTGGAGAAGTCACCCATCTTGACTACGCGAACAGTCTCACCGTACTTTTCGCCGAACAGTGCCATAGCACCGGTCTTCTTAGCCTCTTCAATGGTCATTACTTCAGTTACTACAGGAAGGCTCTCAGCGATCTTTTCATTTACAATAGCTTCTACCTGATCCAGTTCTTCTCTGGTCATAGCAGCAAAATGGCTGAAGTCAAATCTCAGTCTCTCACCGTCTACGTAGGAACCACTCTGCTCTACATGGCTGCCCAGCACCTCACGGAGTGCTTTCTGGAGAAGGTGGGTAGCACTGTGGTTCTTGCAGGTATTGGATCTGTTGCCTGCATTTACAGTCAGGGTAACGGTATCGCCAACCTTGATCATACCGTGGGTCACAGTACCAATATGGCCAACCTTGCCGCCCAGCAGTTTTACAGTATCCTTCACTTCAAAGGTGCCGTCCTCAGTGGTGATCACACCGATATCAGCGTTCTGGCCACCCATGGTAGCGTAGAAAGGAGTCTCTTCCACGAAAATGGTACCGATCTGACCATCGGTCAAAGCATCTACCAGTTCGGAATCAGTGGTCATTACAGTCACCTTGGAATTGTGCTGCAGTCTGTCATAACCTACGAACTCAGTGGTAACACTGGGATCGATGGACTCATATACGGTCACGTCTGCGCCCATGTAGTTGGTAGTCTTACGTGCCTTACGGGCCTTGTCCTTCTGCTCCTGCATGCAAACACCAAAACCGGCCTGATCAATGGTAAAATTCTTCTCTGCCAGGATTTCCTCGGTCAGATCCAGAGGGAAACCGTAAGTGTCATACAACTTGAATGCATTTTCGCCGGACAGTTCAGTAATACCCTTTGCCTGCATCTCCTCTTCCATCTCTGCCAGAATGCTTAAGCCCTGGTCGATGGTCTTGTCAAATTTATCTTCCTCCTGAGTCAGTACATTCAGAATGAATGCCTGCTTCTCAGCCAGTTCAGGATAACCGTCCTTACACTCGTTGATAACAGTCTGGCTCAAATTAGCAAGGAACTTACCCTCAATGCCCAGCAGTCTGCCATGTCTTGCAGCACGGCGGATCAGACGGCGAAGCACATAGCCGCGGCCTTCGTTGGAGGGCATGATACCGTCACTGATCATAAAGGTTGAAGAACGGATGTGATCGGTGATCAGACGGATGGATACATCCTTTGCATCATCAGTCTGGTATTCAACACCTGCGATCTCACAGATGCGGTCACGGATTGCCTTCATGGTATCAATATCAAATACGGAGCTTACATCCTGTACTACTGCTGCCAGACGCTCCAGACCCATACCGGTATCAATATTCTTCTGGGCAAGCTCAGTGTAATTGCCATGTCCGTCATTGTCGAACTGGGTAAATACGTTATTCCAAACTTCCATGAAACGGTCACAGTCACAACCCACCTTACAGTCAGGCTTGCCGCAGCCGTACTTAATACCTCTGTCGTAGTAAATCTCGGAACAAGGGCCGCAGGGACCTGCGCCGTGCTCCCAGAAGTTATCACATTTACCGTTCTCATCGCGGTAGAAACGGGTGATCTTCTCTGCAGGCACACCGATTTCCTGAGTCCAGATATCAAAAGCCTCATCATCCTCACAGTAGATGGAAGGATACAGTCTTTCAGGCTCCATGCCAACTACTTCTGTTAAAAACTCCCAGCTCCAACGGATTGCTTCATGCTTAAAATAATCTCCAAAAGAGAAGTTGCCCAGCATCTCGAAGAAAGTAAGATGTCTTGCAGTCTTACCTACATTCTCGATATCGCCGGTACGCACGCACTTCTGGCATGTGGTCACTCTGCGTCTGGGGGGAATCTCCTGGCCGGTAAAATAAGGCTTCAAAGGAGCCATACCGGAATTGATGATCAACAAGCTGTTGTCATTGTGGGGCACCAGGGAAAAGCTTTTCATTTTCAGATGATCCTTGCTCTCAAAGAAGTCAAGGTACATTCTACGTAATTCGTTTACTCCTACGGGTTTCATGGTTTCATCCTCCATCTTTTTATGACTGCCGCTGCAGTCATGATTCTTTTCGTGTTACATTAATAAGATTGCGCTCTTGCGCAATCTCTGCGCGCGAGCGGGCTGCATGGCAGCAATTTCCTCGCCGCGAGCTGTGCATGGCTTTCGCGAAGCGAAAAAAAGCCCTAAACCGGTATCTCTACCGGCTTAGGGCGAACTTACAAGTCCGTGTTACCACCTAAATTCAGATTGCTCTGCACTCTGCCAATACAGGATCACTCCAATATTGCTTCCCCTGTAACGGTGGGTTTCCGACGAAGTCTACTGAGAATAATATCCAGAACAACATTATTCCGTTGGGTCCGTAACTCCGAGACTGCTTCCATATTAGTCCAATGAAGATTCGCACCAACCATCTTCTCTCTGGGAAGTTCCTAATATGTACTCCTTCTCTTCATAGTCTTTATCCTAATTCGTCACTCATAATAACACGATAATTGTGGTCTGTCAATTGATTTTTCACATTTCAATTGGCGTATCTGCCGCCATATTAGAAAGTAAATTTATCTGCGAAGTATGCATCCAGATCAGCGATAGCCACTCTCTCCTGCTCCATGGTGTCACGGAAACGAACGGTTACGCAGCCGTCGGTCTCGGACTCAAAGTCGTAGGTGATGCAGAAAGGAGTACCGATCTCATCCTGACGACGATATCTCTTACCGATATTTCCTCTGTCGTCAAATTCACAATTGTACTTCTTGCACAGATCCATGTAGATCTTCTCAGCACCCTCGTTCAGCTTCTTGGACAGAGGAAGCACACCGATCTTAACAGGTGCAAGTGCAGGATGGAAATGAAGAACGGTACGAACGTCGCCGCCCTCAAGCTCTTCCTCGTCGTATGCTGCGCAGAGGAATGCCAGGGTTACACGGTCTGCACCCAGGGAAGGCTCTACTACGTAAGGAACGTACTTCTCCTTCTTCTCGTCGTCAAAGTAAGACATATCTTCACCGGATACATTCTGGTGCTGGGTCAGGTCATAATCGGTTCTGTCAGCGATACCCCACAGTTCGCCCCAACCGAAGGGGAAAAGGAACTCGAAGTCGGTAGTAGCTTTGCTGTAGAAGCTCAGTTCTTCAGGGCTGTGGTCGCGCAGACGCAGTTCTTCATCTTTCATACCCAGAGAAAGGAGCCAGTTATGGCAGAAAGTTCTCCAGTACTGGAACCACTCCAGATCTGTACCGGGCTCGCAGAAGAACTCCAGCTCCATCTGCTCGAACTCTCTGGTACGGAAGGTAAAGTTACCGGGAGTGATCTCGTTACGGAAAGACTTACCGATCTGACAAATACCGAAGGGAACTTTCTTACGGGAAGTTCTCTGTACGTTCTTAAAGTTTACAAAGATACCCTGAGCAGTCTCAGGTCTTAAATATACAGTGTTCTTAGCATCCTCGGTAACACCCTGGAAGGTCTTGAACATCAGGTTGAACTGACGGATGTCTGTGAAATTGTGCTTGCCGCAACTAGGGCAGGGAATGTTGTGCTCTTCCACAAAATTCTTCATCTGCTCGTTGTTCCATGCATCAACACTCTCCTCAAGAGTAATGTTGTTCTCTGCACAGAAATCTTCAATTAATTTATCTGCACGGAAACGCTCATGACATTCCTTACAGTCCATCAGAGGATCGGAGAAACCGCCAAGATGACCGCTGGCAACCCAAGTCTGGGGATTCATCAGGATCGCACAGTCTACACCTACGTTGTAGGGATTCTCCTGTACAAACTTCTGCCACCATGCCTTCTTTACATTGTTCTTCAGCTCAACGCCCAGGTTACCGTAATCCCATGTATTTGCAAGGCCTCCATAAATCTCGGAACCGGGATATACAAATCCGCGTGCTTTCGCCAATGCTACGATTTTGTCCATTGTCTTTTCCATAATATAGTTTCCTTTCTTTACTTCACATCTTTATATCTGAGCCTTATTCCGGGTATCTCTTCCACTATACTGTTTCAGCCCCCAAGGCCAATATTCCTAATTTCACACTCAGTACATCAAACTGTACTTTATAACATCGCATTATGATAACTCTATTTCATCAGTATTACCACAACACCGTCCACTTCGCCGGTGTTAACACTGCCATCCTCATGGTATACTACACCGTCTCCAACGTGAGTCACCTTATAGGGGCAGTAAATATCAGCCTTTACATCTGTGATCAGCACATGAGTCTTATCAGGCTTTTTCATCAGTTCTTCCTGACTTAAGGGTGCCCCATCTTTCACCGCGGTGAGCAGTGCAGACAGATCATATCCTGCCAGAAGAGCCTCGCTTACGGTACCAAAGAACAGTTCCTGTCCGTTATAATCCTCATAAACCGTACCGTCATTATAAACATGCTGGACCATTACCTTGCTGCCGTCTGCCAGCAGTTCCACCGCCTCCACTTTCAGTGAAGTGCCGTCAGCCAAGGGATGCTCAGCATTGTAGTCCGCCACATCCTCTGCCGCCATAGTTGCAAGTTCATTCACACTATAATATGACTTGTCAAACGAGTCCACCAGGTAAGATGTAACCACACCCTTGCTGTCCACAGCCACAGTTGTATTTTCTATAGTCTCAGGCAGTTTAGCACTTCCACAGCCGGAAAGCAATAGGGAACAGGCAAAAAAAGCTGCCATTGCTCTGATTTTTTTCAACATTACGTCTCCTCCTTTACAGCCTTACCCGATTTTAACATAGAGTTTTCAGTATTTCAAGACTTTTGAATTTCCTATCCAAGATTCGTTCCCGATATTCTTTGGCAATTTGCCGAAGTTCCTGTAAAACAGACTCCGTAACGGTAAATGTATACAGTTTTTCCACCGGACTTTCCACTATGTAATGAAGGGCATAGATCGTAGACTCCTCCAGTTTCCTGTCGGTAGGTATCCCGGGGAACTCACCGTTTACTGCGATCGCTTTCAATTCAAACACACACTGTACCAGGGGATTGGGCAATGCAGGAGAACTCAGTGCCCTAAGCGACTGATACAAAAGCTTCAACATCTGGCGCTCGTCATTGTTTTCCCTGGTATAATAATCGGCCACTTCCGCGAAATACATACCATAGTAGGCTCCCACATAATCACTCATCAGCTCCGGAAAGTAATTTTGAATATCAGCCTCCGAGACGGTATAGGAATCTCTTCCCGCATATAGTTTAAACTGACCGAAGGAAAAGGGATTGGTGGCAGCGCTCAGACGGTTGCCCGGCTTGCGTGCGCCTCTGGCAAAAGCAGATATTTTCCCTCGTTCTTTGGTCAAAAGACAAACACGCCTATCATATTCACCGATAGGCGTCTGTTTCAATACGATTCCTGTTACATTTATAAATTCCTGCATAAGGATTTGCTCCCAACTCCCCTGTCTCATTTCCGTTCACAGGGTTTTCGGACCGGACCGGTCCCGTATTACTGCAGCGATAAGTCAAATAGTCTTCTATTTTTCCTGTGCTTTCAAATTGCTTCCAGTAGCTCAAATTCTGCATCTTCTGCATCCCCCTAATCCTGTTTGTAAGTACAGGATTAGGGTCTGCATTTATCTGTTTTCTATTCGCCCATCTCCATATCTTTTGGATTGTATCCGAAATTCTTCAAGAGGAAATCACTGTCTCTCCAATCTTTTTTCACCTTCACCCAAAGCTGCAGATTGGCCTGACATTCCAGCATATCTTCGATCTCAGGGCGGGCCTGGGACCCGATCTTCTTTAACATCTGACCGCCTTTTCCGATGATGATACCCTTGTGGGAATCCCGCTCGCAGATGATGGTGGCTTCGATATCACAGATGCCTTTGCGGAACTTCATACTCTCAATGGTCACTGCCACCCCATGTGGAATCTCTTCCGAAAGAAGGCGCAGCGCTTTCTCTCTGATCAGTTCTGCTACGATCTGGCGCATGGGCTGATCCGTCACTGTGTCCTCATCGTAAAAAGCAGGGCCGTACGGCAGGTACTTAACGATACAGTCAATTAAAGTATCTGTGTTATTCCCTTTCAGTGCAGAGACGGGTACGATTTCCTGGAAATCCAGCTCCTTGCGGTATGCATCTATGGACGCCAGGATTTCTTCCTTTTTGATGGTGTCCACTTTGTTGATCACCAAGATCACAGGCGTCTTGGTCTTTTTCAGCTGCTCAATAATGTGCTGCTCACCTGCTCCGATGTAGGTGGTAGGCTCCACCAGCCACAGGATCACATCCACCTCATTCAGCGTGCGCTCTGCCACACCTACCATATAATCCCCCAGCTTATTCTTAGCCTTGTGAATACCCGGGGTATCCAGGAAAACGATCTGTGCATCATCCAAAGTCAGCACTGTCTGAATACGGTTGCGTGTAGTCTGTGGTTTATTGGAAGTAATGGCGATCTTCTGACCGATCAGATGATTCATCAGGGTGGACTTGCCCACATTGGGGCGGCCAATCAAGGTTACAAAACCTGATTTAAATGCTGCATTTTCACTCATGGCGTGCTCCTGTTTTCAGAAAATATATTTTTCACGTTATTAATCACGCTTATTTTCCGTGTCTTTCTCCGAAATCTGAGAAACGGATGTAAATGGATCTATCGTCTGCTTTGCTGCCTTTGCTTTCTTCCCGGAGGGCTTGCCCCCACGCCTTACGATCCGCACCAGAATTACAACAAATACTGCGATCAGGACTCCCCATACTACCAGGTAAGGAAGATTCACAACAAACCAGATACCAAATTCTACAAAACCTTCACCCACATTGTCAAGACTTTCCACAAATCCACCGGAAATTCTCTGCCAAACAGTCTCTTCCTCCACAGGGGTCAGGATTTCCACTTCTTCAAGGCTTAAATATACAGTACTGTAATCCACCTGATTGTCATAAGTACGAAGCTGGGACTCCATGCTTTCCAGCTGGTATCTCACATTGGAGAGGCGCTCCTCTATGGTAATAATATCCTCTACGGTCTCTGCCTTTTCCAGAAGTTCCAACAGTCTGGTCTGCTCTGTCCTGAGAGCATCCCTGTGGCTTTCCAGATCCACATAAGCCAGCGTCACATCTTCCACATCATCAGTTCTCCTGACCACATTGCCAATATCTGAAACCGTGTTCAGGAAAGCATCCAGCTTATCCTTGGGGATACGGATGGTCATATCCGCATTTCTGATGGGCTTGTGATTGTAGTATGCGCTGCCGTTATAGGTATTCATGCTCTCTATGTAACCGCCAAGCGCTTTCACCTGCTCATCGATGACAGCCAGCAGATCATCATATTGCTGTGTCTCCACATGCATGTTTACCGTTTTGATCAGCTTACGGTCCGATGCGGAAATATCAGCTTTGCCGCTTTCAGTAGCGGCAGCCTCATCCGCAAATTCCTCTTCCGCGTACTCATATTTGGTACCGGAATGAAAACCGCTGCCGTTGCTGCTTCCTGCCGTTATGGACTCTGTCACGTAACCTGTATCCATGGCCGACTTATCGAAGCTTGATGCTCCGCAGCCGGTCAGGCTGACAAGCAGACACAGCACAAGAAATACCATCATCATTTTCCGATTAAAATTCTTCTGTACTTTTTTCATAATAATCCCCCTTTTGCTATCGCTATCATTATAAACAGCTCACTGTATATAATATGACGACAAAAACTATAAAAGGTTTTCTATCTTCAGGAATTTGTCCTGGTTTTCCTTGATCTTATTGGCATTTCCCACTACACAAACAAAATCTTCCTCCATAAAGGCACGAATATAATCAGCCAGTTCTCTGATATCATCTCCGGTAGCGGAAAGCACCTCATCACGCTCCTTCTGAAGCATCTCGTGGGTCAGGCCTGTCATGTAAGCACTCAGGGACTGCAGACCTTTCGCTGCCGGGTTCATAGGCATATCCAGATCACTGACGGCACCGATGATGTACTGAGTCATGGTGCGCTCATCCGCTTCAAACCGGGCAATGGCTTCTGCCGCCTTCTCGTAAACTTCCAGGGTCTTGTCCAAATGGGGATCCCTGTAGGAAACAAAATAACTGTCACCGGACTTGCCAAAGTTGCACATACAGCCGTAGGCGCCGCCCTTTACGCGGATATTTACCCAAAGATATTCATATCCCATCATCACCTTCAGCACCCGGAGAGTTCCCTTATAGGGCAGACCTTTCCTGCGGAAATTACCGGCACGACAGACATACTGCACCTGTCCCGCTGTCATAAAGCCCTCATTTTTCTTGGAAACTACAGGCACGAAACGCCCCTTTTCCACAGGGCAGGTATATAGTGCAGCCTTCAGGGACTCCACAGGAGCCTCTAACTGTCCAAGGGCTTTCTCCTCGCCCACAAAGTCTACCATCAGATTTTCCTTGCGGAACAACATCTTGGCAAGGCCCTGGAGTTTTGCCACCAGGTCATCCTTCTCCTCCTCGAAGTTAGCTTCTAATCCGGAAACAAGTCTGTAAAGAGGGATTCCGGACAGCACCTCGCTGATAGCCGCTGGAATACTTCCGTAGGAAGCAGCCCTGCCTGCAGCAACGCTGTGTCCGCCGGATGTCATCTGCCCCTGCATGCGGGATTTGCCCTCTGCGATGATCTCGTAAAGTCTCTTGGTATCGGTAAAATCACTGGTCAGAAGCATTTCCTGCATCAGCGCCATTGCCTTTTCCATATTTTCATAAAAGACCTTGGTCTTCACCTCGAAGGTCACATGACATGCATCCGGATCCTCTACATTGCCATAGGCATTGTTCACAGAAACGATACCGCCGGTGACCAGATTAACTTCATTAAACAGATCCCCGTACCCGTAATGTTCTGTATTCAGCATGCCGATACAGCCCTTTAAAATAGGAATATAGGGGAAATACGCTTCCGGCACATCCTTTGCACTGAAGATCAGGCGCAGATAACCGATGCCATTGGTGAAAAGATTGTGATAAAGCAGCTTGGTATCCCCGATCAGACGCTCTTCATTGACAAAGTCTGCCGCCTCTTTTTTCAGATCTTCACGGGAAAGCAGAGGGAGCTTTTCCAGATTATCCCTTGTATCTTCCGTCTCTCTAAAGGCATTTAACTTGCGTACTGTCTCACGCACATCCTCTATGTCACGCTCGCTCATGCCGGATTTCACTGCCGCAAGCTTCTCACGAAGAGCCTCCTCCTGTTTCTCTGCCAAGCCCCTTACAGGCTTCAGGACAACAACGCTTCTGTGGGAATTATCCAGCAGATACTTTTTGATCAGCTCCTCATAATAACCGCTCTTTATCTTGGCGCGCAGGGCCGCAAAAGTATCATTTGCTTCAATATGAATAAAAGGCTTGGTCTCATCATAAAGCCAGCTGTCCAGCATCTGCAGACCATACATCAACCCCTTAGGATAGGAACCGAAGTCTGCTTCCCTGTATTTAAACTCGAAATAATTAATGCCGGCAAGAAGTGCCTTTTCCTCAAAGCCTTTCTCCGCCACACCCTCTAGTACTTCCCGGATGGTCTTCAGGAATTCTTCCTCCTTATCGGGGGAAATATCCTTGGCGATCACGCTGAAATAAGGCTGCTTGATACCGCTGTCATAGATACTGTACACATCTTTTCCAAGGCCCTTGTCCACCAGAGTCTGCTTCAAAGGTGCACCGGGTGCAGAGCAAAGGGCATAATCAATAATCTGGAACGCCACGTAAAGCTCCGGATCCAGACTGTCTCCTGCAGTCATATTCAGGGACAAATAAGTGTTTTCTTCCTCATCCTCATCTTCATTGATGGGGAATTCCTTTTCGATTCTGACAGTTTCCTCAAAAGCAGGCTGTTCTGCTACCTGGGAATCAATATCCAGGGCATCGAAAGCAGACAGATAGTGCTCATCAATAAAGGTAAGCTTCTCCGCCATGTCCATATCTCCATAGAGATAAATATAGCTGTTGGAAGGATGATAATATCTTCTGTGGAAATCCAGGAAATCTTCATAAGTAAGGTCCGGAATCGCCTCAGGTGCACCCCCTGACTCACAGCCGTAGGTGGTGTCAGGGAACAACGAATTCAAAATTTCTCTCTCCAGCACATCATCTGCCGAAGAAAAAGCGCCCTTCATCTCATTATAGACCACACCGTTTATGGTAAGTTCCTCAGTCTCCTCGTCCAGTTCGTAATGCCAGCCCTCCTGGCGGAAAATGGACTCATTGCTGTAAATATTGGGATACAGCACCGCATCCAGATACACATGCATCAGATTCTGGAAATCCTTGTCATTGCAGCTGGCCACCGGATACAAAGTCTTGTCCGGATAGGTCATAGCATTTAAGAAGGTGTTCAGGGAACCCTTCACCAATTCCACGAAAGGATCTTTTACCGGGAACTCCCTGGAGCCGCAGAGCACGGAATGCTCCAAAATATGGGCAACACCGGTGGAATCCTTGGGCGGCGTGCGGAAACCGATGTAGAACACTTTGTTCTCATCATCGTTAGACACCAGCGCCACTCTGGCTCCCGTCTTTTTGTGTCTGCACAGATAGGTCACACTGTTGATGTCCGCAATTTCACGTTTTTCTATGACCTCATATGCTTTCAAATCCTCTATTTTCATTAATTATTCCTCGCTTTTATGTTTTAACGGCAACTTCCAAGGAGCAGCCAAGCTGCATCCGACAGAATGCCTAGAATGCCATCAGCGCCAGCTTGCTCATGATCAATTCCTGCACTACAACACCTTTTTTCTCTTTTTCCTCCGCAGACATGGCAGTCAGTTCCTCCACTGTCATCAGTTTCGTCACATACTGCTTTTTACTGCCTCCGAGAAGATGCTTCTTTTCCTCAATAATGTTGATTTTCACCTTTGCCTTCAGCTGCTTATATATCTTTACAATAAAGCTTTTGGGCTCCAGATAGTACAGATGGGTCTCCAGTGTATCCTGCAGGTCTGCTTCCGGTAAGATATAACGTTCCACGATCAGACGGAATTTAAAGGGCATATCTTCTGATTCCAGAATTTCATCCAAAGTATATTTAGAACCCACATACACTTTACCTGTATCCTGCATGCTGTATTTATAGTCTTCATAAACTGTCTTTTTCATTCTTAACTTATTTTTCCTTAATATCTTCTCTTCACTTTTTGAGCGAATCACTCAGTCGGTTTACTCTTCATAGTCCGATGTGTTTCGCTACGCACCATAGTCTCAGTTTTTCTCATAATGCTTGATCAGTGCCTGAGTGCCCAGCTCACCAAAGCCGGCATCCTCCAGTTCCTGATAATTGGCCAGCGCCTGGTTCAGCACTTCCAGGGACAAATCGGCCGCCTCAGCCTCTTCCTTGGCCAGCTTCATATCCTTGATAAAATGCTTGATAAAAAAGCCGGGATCATAGTTCCCCTTGATGATCTTGGAGCCCTGATTGGTCAGCTGGCTTCCGCCTGCCGCTCCGGTAGAAACAGAATCAAAGAGTACCTGCAGATCCAGCCCTTTTTCCTTTGCATAGGCAAGGGCTTCGCAGACACCGGAAATGGTACCGGCAATGATGATCTGATTGGCCATCTTGGCATGCTGACCGCATCCTGCTGCTCCCTGATAATTGATATTGGTGCCCATGCCCTTAAAAATCGGCATACAGGCGTCAAAATCTTCTTTCTGACCGCCCACCAAGATAGAGAGGGTACCGTTTTTTGCGCCGATGTCGCCACCGGTCACAGGAGCATCCATTACACGGAAGCCTCTTTGGGTTCCTTCCTCATAAATACGCTCAGCAAGACTGGGGCTGCTGGTGGTCATATCGATCAGGTACGCCCCCTTCTTAGCCGAATCAAAAATATTGCCCGGTTCAAAGTACACTTCCTCCACGTCGGCAGGATAACCTACGATCGTAATCACCGCATCACGGTCTGCCACGCATGCTCCAATGGAATCGTGGAAAACGGCACCTTCTGCAATCACATCTTCTACTTTTGCCTTGGTTCTGGCATATATGTGCAGTTCATAGCCTGCCTTCATAAGATTTCTCACCATGGACTTGCCCATGATACCTACTCCGATAAAACCGATTGTCTTCATATACTCTTCCCCCTTCACATTTCCTAAAAGTATTACTCAATGTATTCAATCTGGAAACCGCTCATCCGCACTGCTTCCTCAATATATTTTACACTCATACCGGTCTCTTCCGCCAATTCCTGCACAGTCACCTTGCGATGAAGCTCCTCTGATAGAACTTTTGCTTTCTCCGTTACCTTGTTGACCTTATCAGCAATCTTCAGATCCGCTTTCTCATTGGCAGCATGCTCCTGAATATACTCTTCCATGGCATCCATGATCATCTTGCCGAGCATACCGTCCGCCTCCGCCGGAGTCTCCAGACTGCCCAGCATTCCGGTGCCGAAAGCCAGTGCCAGATTGCCTTCTCCGATCAGGTCTTCCAGCAGAACGCCCTGACCGGCGTAAAGCTTTGCCACATCAATCACTGCCGGCAGATACATTTCCACCAGTCTGTTCTGGGCATCCATATCACCTGCCATGGCAGAAATAGTACAGGCCTCCTTTTCTCCCTGGGTATAGGAAGGCAGCTGCGCGATTTCATCCAGATAATCCTGCAGATAATCACGCTCCTCCTCTGTCAGATACTCATCAGGATCCACCGGCTGTCCAATACCCACCTTATGCTTCACCAGATAATCAAACACCATCTGCAGCTGCTCGTTATCCAGATCCAGCGCCGCAAAAGCATCTTTTACCTGCTCCTCACTGACACAATTGCCCTGCTCTTTGGCAAGCGCTCTCACCTCTTCCAGGGTCTTTGCAAATAAAACTTCTCTATTCATAACGTTATCCTACCTCTCAATAACTTATTGCACATGCTCGTGGGTGAACAAATGATGCTGGCAGTACTCATAATTGCCGTTACACTTAGAACAATAGCGGAACTCCAGAGTCTCGTCGTCCTCCTCAGTCCTGCCGCAGATGGCACATTTGTGGCGTGTGATCTTGGCGGTTTTCTGCACCTGCTGACGGTACTCCACTCTGCGTTTCAGCTGCTTTGGGGTAATGCGCACCTTTTTTCTGGCAGTTAAATAGAATACGATGAAATTCAACATGGAAGCCACCACAGCAAACTTTTCAAAAGTGCCTCCCTCAATGACAGTCCACAACATCATAACCGCATCCAGGATACCCATCCACTTCATTTTCACAGGGATCACAAACATCAACAGCACCTGCATATCGGGATATGTGGCAGCAAAGGCCATGAAAATGGACATATTGATATAGTATGTGCTGAAAGCGATTGCGCCAGAGGCAAAAACAAGCTCTGCCATCTCCGGAGAAGCCGTCAGCACCTGCCAATTAGTCAGGTACATATAGCCCATGCAGAGAAAACTTCCCAGGATTGTAAACAACATACCTGAAAAAATATAAACATTGTACCGATAGGTTCCCCAGGTACGCTCCAAAATAGAACCGATGCTATAGTAGAACATCAACATAATAATGGTAAAGAAATCCAACCCTCCGGGCGGAACGATCACCCACGTAAACAATCTCCACACCTGTCCGTGCAGGATCTGATACGGATCCAATGTCAGATAATTCAGAAAGGATGCGTTAAACAGTGAGATCACATATCCGACTGCATAGCATGCGATCAGTATCAGGGTAAGATTTTGGATGGCATATTTGCCGAATTTCTTTTCAAATTTATAACTGAATTTTTTTTGGTTCATTTTCCTATCACCTTTCAAAAGTTCTGCTTATACATTGTATCATTCCGCGGTTCATAAGTAAACAAAGCAAAATTTATTTTATAGAAATTTTCGTATTGACCACGATTGTTTTACGTGATAAAATGTGGTAAATTGTGAAAAATTGTGGAGGTTTGTGGATTTGCTGGCCAATGAAAGACAATACAAGATTCAGCTGCTGCTGAAGAAAAACGGTGCTGTTTCAACTTCATCTCTGGTGACTCAATTAGGTGTCTCCATAGAGACCATCCGCCGTGACTTTCTGGTCATGGAGCAGCAGGGCCTGTTAAAACGTGTACATGGTGGTGCCGTGTCCACCGGTTCCATGAAATCCTATTCCGACTTGTCCCAGCGAAACAAAGAACACAACGAACAGAAAAGAGAATTGGCAGCTTTTGCCGCAGGCTTCATAAATGAAGGGGATTACATTGCCCTGGACACCGGCAGTACCTCGATTTTCCTGGCCGAGGCGCTGAGGGACCGCTTCACCCGCCTGACTGTAGTGACCCACTCTCTGGGTGCCTTGGAAATCCTCAGAGAGAATCCCGGCATTTCCGTAGTGATGTGCGGCGGCCACTATATGAGAATGGAAAATTCTTTTTACGGCAATCCCACCATCGAAGCATACCGGAGATTCCACTGTCAGAAAGCCTTTGTGTTCCCTTCCGCCATTTCCCTGGAATATGGTATCGGCGATTACCAGCAGGATCTTTTTCTTGTCCAGAAAGAGCTTCTGAACATCTCTGACCGCACTTTCATCCTGGCCGACAGCAGCAAATTCGAGCAGAAGGCCTTCTTAAAGCTGGATGAGATGCGCAAGGAATACTGCTACATCACAGACTCTCTTCTTCCGGAAGACTTAAAAAAGCTTTACGCAGAAAACGATATTCAGATCTACAATCCGTAGATTTGGACATAGAACAAGCATTAAATCAAAAATTTATCACCCTAAACCTATCAAGACATTATGGAGGAAAACAGCAATGAAAACAGTTTTAATCTTAGTAGACGGCATGAGACCTGACGCAATGGTACAGATTCCTTATGCAAAAGAGCTTCTGGAAAAATCCACCTACGCTCTGTATGCTTCCACCGTATTCCCTTCCGTGACACTGCCCTGCCACATCTCCCTGTTCTTCGGTGTGGAGCCCGCTCGTCACGGTACCACCACCAACACCTACATGCCTCAGGTAAGACCTGTCACCGGCCTTGGCGAGATTTTGTGCAGAAATGGTAAAAAGTGCAGCGTGTTCTACAGCTGGGAGCAGCTTAAGGACTGTACCGTTCCCGGAGACCTGGCATTCTCCTATTACTGCAGCGGCGGCATGTATGGCTTTGATGTTGCCAACGAAAAGCTGACCAGAGCAGCGCTGGCACATCTTCAGGAAAACGAACTGGACTTCACCTTCCTTTACCTGGGATACCCTGACATGGCCGGTCATCTTCATGGCTGGATGGGTGCTGAATACATGGAATCCATGGAACAGAGCTGGAATTGTATCCAGACTGTAATTGAAACTCTGGGCACCGAGGAATATAACTTCATCATCACTGCAGACCACGGCGGACATGACCGTACCCACGGCACCCAGCTTCCCGAGGATATGATCATCCCCATCATCTGCTACGGTAAGTCCTTCGAAGCAGGCAAGGTGCTGACTGATGCCAACATCATGGACATCGCTCCCACCATCACAGCTCTGCAGGGTGTCGCTCCCGTTGCAGAATGGGAAGGCAAGTCTCTGCTTGGCTAAATCATCTCCCTCCAACTGCTCCTTACCAAAACGAATTATAAAAAAGGAATACAAGATTACCATGAAATCAAAGGCATCCAAATATGTTCTTTTATTTACCATTACATACTTTGTAAGTTATATCACCCGTATCAATTACGGTGCCATCATCTCTGAAATGGAGCGCGACACCCAGATTTCCCGCTCCCTTTTATCCATGGCACTGACCGGCAGCTTTATCACCTACGGCGCAGGCCAGATCGTCAGTGGTATCTGCGGAGACAAATTCTCTCCCAAGAAGCTGGTGACCCTTGGTTTAGGTGCCTCCTCTCTGATGAACCTGCTCATTCCTCTGTGCACCAGCCCTTTCCAGATGTTGGCAGTTTGGTGCTGTAACGGCTTCGCTCAGGCCTTCATGTGGCCCCCCATGCTGAAGCTGATGACCGCCTGCCTCACTGAGGATGAATACAAAAAAGGTATTACAAAGGTATCCATGGGAAGCTCCGCAGGAACCATCGTTGTGTACCTGTGCTCTCCTTTATTGATTTCCTTCTGGGGTTGGAGATCCGTATTTATCTTCTCCGCAGCATTCGGCATCCTGATGATCATTCTTTGGTCCAAATACTGCCAGGATGTCAGCGCTGAGGATAGTGTCGTTCACACCCCCAAGACCGCTGATGATAATACTGCAGCAAACGGTTCCGGCCAGAATGTATTCAAGGTGCTCTTCTCCCCCGTACTCCTGTGCGTGATGGGTGCCATCATTCTGCAGGGAATGCTGCGCGACGGCGTTACCACCTGGATGCCCTCCTTTATTTCTGAGACCTATGACTTAAGCAACCGTATCGGTATCCTGACCGGTGTGATCATGCCCATCTTCAGCATCCTGTGCTATCAGGTGGCTACCAGACTCTACCGCAAGAAATTCACCAACCCCGCACTGTGCGGCGGCCTGTTCTTCGGTATCGGTCTCTTCTCCTCCCTGATGCTGGTACTGCTTAACGGTCAGAGCGCCGGTGTTTCCGTGCTCTTGTCCGCACTGCTCACCGGCTGCATGCACGGTGTTAACCTGATGCTGGTGTGCATGATCCCTTCCTTCTTCTCTCACACTGGAAAGGTTTCTACCGTATCCGGCGTACTGAATGCCTGCACCTACGTGGGAAGCGCACTTTCCACCTACGGCATCGCCCTGCTGTCCGAGAACTTAGGCTGGGGCTTCACCCTGCTGTCCTGGCTTGCCCTCGCGCTTGCCGGCACCGCTCTGTGCCTTGTGGCTGCACGCCTGTGGAAACGTATTTTCCCCAAGACCTAAACACGCTAAACAATGTAGTCTGCAAAAACACCAACTACAAAAAGATGCAAGCTTCAAACAACAAGCTTGCATCTTTCTTTTTTAATATTTGAATATCAGTTCCCGTTTAAAAATTCTATGTTATCCGCTCAGATAAACAGCGGATTACGATAATTTCTTACTGTATCACACATTGCCTTAATATTTTCTATGGAGGAGTGGGGCGGTATATCATCTCCGGCACTGAATATATACCCGGGGACAGTTCCCATCAAATCCAGACAGCTCCGGGTCTCTTCCACCACTTGCTGTACGTTTCCATTCAGCAAAGTTAAGGTATTGATACCTCCCTTTAAGCCTACCTTCCCACCCAATCTCTGTTTCACATTCTCCAATCTTACTCCTCCCAGAGGATCCAAAGGTTCCAGAGAATCAACGCCTGTTGCAGCCATCATTTCCAGAATAGGACTGGAATTGCCGCAGATATGTAAGCAGGCTTTTAACCCCATCTCGTGAATGGCATCTGTTGCCATCCGATAATAGGGCACACAGAATTCCTCAAAAATATCAGGCGAGATACAAGAACAGCTGGACCAGGCATCACCGATATAGATTCCATCCATTCCAATTTCCTTGAATGCTTTGGCCTTCTCAATTGACTGCAGGGTAAATCGATAAAAGGCCTGATGAACCAGTTCCGGCTCATCAAAAGGATCCATCAATGCCGTTTCTGCACCTCTGCAGCCTACCAAAGAATTAAAGGTCTGATCTGCAGAATGTCCGGTCAGAAATGCCCTACCGTCAATCTTTTTCACCAGTTCTGCCGCCTGTGCAAAGTCTCCTGACGCCAGCAATTCCTCACAGGTCTTTATGGGTCTGTCCAGGATCTCCTCGTAAGACATTACACGTTTGGTTCTGTTTACGCGCACCGGATTCTGATTGGGATCTGTAAAATAACAGTTTTTACTGCCATCCTCATTTAAAAGGTACAAAATGCCATCTTCTTCCACCCAATCACGCTTTTTATACCCACATACAGGGATTTCAAAACCATCAAATCCAAAGGCTTCCCATCCTGCATACAAAGCATCATACCTCAACCGGGGATCAATCCAGGCATCTGCCAATGTCTTCCCCATCACCTTCATCAGCGGCTCAAAAGTCACCACCGGGAAAATGGGCGGTCTATCGGTAGGCCGCAGTTCCAAAGCCGCTGTCACACGCTCTTTTGCTGTCATATCTTATTCTCACTTTCTACGCAAAATCTACATAAGAACTCAATGCCACTTCGCACATCAAATCCTTCAGCTCCATATCCCGCTCCCAACACATAGCAGCATAGAGCGCAACGGGATAATAAATTTTCTGCTCAAACATACTGTCTTCCACCAAAGCAGTGATGAGCGCCTTGCCATCGCTGGCCTCGTTCATCAGCTTGATCATTTCATAGGCTTTGTCTGCATTTCGGAGCCAATAAGCCTGCACGAAATGCCAAATCTTTGATTTTCTGAGCATACGGCCCGCTGCCAGCTTGGGGGACACACTTCCCGTGTAGAAAGAACCCTTCTGATGTTCAAAGCAGGACCAGTCCAGGCTGGTGAATCCTTTCAGAACTGTACCAAACTTCTCTTCCTCACCTCTGAGCGCAATGATCTGCTTGGTAAAATCAACCGCATCCTCAAATCCGGCAATCTTACTGGGAATATAATCATAAGGGAACGCTCCGCAGTCTTCCCACACAATGGTCAGGCGGGGATCCACATTCTTCATATAATCCAGCTGATTCTTTACGGAAGTTGCATGAAGGCCAAACTGCAGCTCCAGCCCGGGATATTTGAAGAGCATCTGATCTGCAGTATGATTTACAAACTCTGTTACAGCCTCAGCTATCAGCATGCCATTGATCTTATCTTCTTTTGTCTCCGTAAAGGACTGGAAATAAATACCGTCACCGCCCAAATGCGCATAATTCTCCGTATAATGATCAATGATCCAATCGGTAATCCGGAAAATATTCTTTACATCCACATCCATACAGGATGTATCCCATCCCCAGGGATAGCCCCAATACACCTTGATATTATTGGCATGGGCATATTCCACCATTTCCCTGGCGTTGACGGGCACGAAGTCATTCCACATGATCAGCGTATTCATTTTCAGGCGCACCATGTTATCAATGTACCCCTGATAATCATAGGTCACATATCCCCAGGTCCATAATCCACGACGTTCCGTTGCAGGATATGCACTGTATTCAAAATCCTCAAACACACCGCTGTAAATATCTTTAAAATAGGCCTGAGTATGTGTCAGCTCCGCTTTCATCAAATACTTGTTATAAAAGTCTATACAGCCGTACAAAACACCGGCATCATCGCTTCCTTCGATCAAAACAGTATCACCGGCCACTTTAATGTAGTATTCTTCCTTGTGCGTCAATTCCCTGTCAGACAGTTGTCTCACATAAGGGTTGCTCTCCTTGGTACCGATGAAGAAATGTCTGCATTCCTTCTCTTCCACATACTTGTCGGCACTGACACAAATGGGATGCTCCACCGTGGTATCCAGCAAAATCTGGGTCAAATGCTTGATGGCCTGAACCTGAATTCCCTCATAAGAACCGTAAATAATCATATTTTTTTTCATAAGCGTTCCACCTATCATATTCCTGTATGTTTTACAGTTTTCCATACTTACTGCTACACCAGTAATTGTATCACACTATATTGATTTTCAACACTAGGTGTTTTGACCCGTTTCTTTATCTGTATTGACTTTTTTCTCGTTTCCACTTCTATAGGCCGACGGCAGAATCCCTACATATTTTCTAAAACAGGCTGAAAAATGTGCCGGGGTACGAAATCCGCAGGAAGCTGCCACCTGAGTGATCGTTTCACTTCCTTCTTCCAAAAGAATCCTGGCCACAGCAACACGATACATATTCAAATGATCTGAAAAACAGGCATGAAAGTTTTTCTTGAAATTCCTACAGAAGTAACTTTGATCATACCCTAAAGCCTCCGCCGCCTCTTTTGATGTAATCTGCCTGCTGTAGTTTTCACTGATATACCGCAGTACTTTTGCAGTAAACAACACACTTTTGGACTCCTTTTGATACCGCTCCACATATCCGCATTTCAACAATCTCACAAACAATAACGATACATAGGAGATCATTTCCATCTTCATATACGGGCTGTTGCTTCTGTCACATTCTACAATCTGCTCTACCAGCCGGGCTAACTCCTCTGCACCCGAAGCTTTAGAAGTGACCACATGGCGGACCCGCTGTTTTTCACCCTTCAACGCATCCGCCAGCACCTCATCCATGATCATGCAGCAATCAAAACACATGCAGGCATGCTCAAAGTCCATCTGCTTGTCCACCGTCACACTATGAATCTCCATGGGATTGATAAAAATCAAATCACCTGCCTGCACTTCGTAATGCTGACCGCTGACCTGTACTCTGGCTCTGCCTTTCTTTATCAAAATTATTTCAAAATCCATGTGATTATGCAGATTCGTATCTTCATTTCCCTTTTGACAATACACAACTAACGGTACAATTTTATTCTTTATTTTGTAGTTTTCTTCGATCATTACATCGTTCCTTTTTTGTAAAAAGGGCATCTTTCACTAATGCACTGCTCATTCCTATCGCTAAATTCACATTCGATATGGCCACTTTCTAGTTTTAAATCATAGTTTTCATTTATATGTTCTACTGCCTTTTGAAAACTGATAAAAGCGTCTCTCTTACAGCATCTGGGGCCGCCTACTTGTGCCAAACCAGCCAAAGCTTTTGACGTAAACTCCATATGTTTCCCCCAGGAAGAATCCGCACTTAAAGGTCCTGTACCATCAATAATGGACAATGCTGCTCCCATGGAACTGACAGCACCGCAAACACCCCACATACCACAAGTGGCCCCCGGCATCTGCAAACCTCTTCTCATAAGTTCATCCAGATATTCCTTCAGATCAATCTTACCACCGGCATTATAAAAAGCAGTCAACAGCGCAGCTCCATCTAGAATATGATGCTCCGGTCCATGTATTCTAATAAAATCCTGTTTGGCGATATTGCAAAATATTTCAATCGGATTTTTGCTTTTTTCTTGCAAACAAGCCTCTATGATCTTCTTTCCTCTTTCTTCCATAATTTACCTTCCCTCATATTTTTTCAACTCTCTGTTCAGTATCATTTTCGCATGCCACAATATCGGCAATTCTCTGTTGGCAACAAGCCGTCCGATCCTTGTTGCGGAACACTTCTGATATTCAAGGAGCGCCTCCTCGTAGGACAGTTTCAATGTAGACAGATGAAAACTTACAACTTCATCCTCTGTCAAATTCTTCTCCCCAAAAGAAACCACCTTGCAGAGATAATAATTGTTTATATTATGTCGATGTATCAAGTTGTAATAGTCATCCACTACACCAAGCTTACATACGATTTCAACATTCACGCCCAACTCTTCTTTCAGTTCCCTATATATTGCTGTGTGCAAGTCTTCTCCGGGCTCAACACCTCCGCCGGAGGTCTCTATCAAAGCAGCATCGCCAAAATCATCATTTCGCACCGCCCGGACAAAATAAAAGTAGCCGGAATCATCAAAAACAATTGCTCTCACAATTTGTCGGTCATGGTCTATATATTCCAATGGCCACTCATTATCCTGGAGATGTATTCTAAGTTCCGGACGCATGCAAAAATATGGTCCAAGACCATATTCATGGGTACGGACATAAGTCCATGAATAATCCTTTGCCACAATGTACACATCACTGTTTTTATCTTTATCAACACTTTTTGCGGTAATCTTATTCACATAGGAAATGTCATCAATATGATTGGAATACCCACCATAAAATCTGATTGCTTCTGTATACTGCAAATCATCAAATGCTTTTCTGGCTTCATCACCTTCAAAACATGCCACATTTCCCCATGTGAACAAATGCCACAGATGATTTCCATACGAAAGCACATGGTCTTCGATCAATTTTTTATCAACACCTTTGCCAAAGGTGGCAAGCCATTTTTCAATAAGTTCACGGTCGTTCATAATACTAAGACCTCCCCAATTCCAATTTATTAATCCCGTACCAAGCAAAACACATATTTTGTGATTTCCCTGTTCTTTCCCTGGTACTCCCCTATGCCTTCATATATTTTCTGAAAACCGCTCTTTTCCATAACCTTTTTAGACGCAATATTTTCTGATACGCAAATGCCATATACTTTATCTAAGGCTTTTCTTTGCATGATATCATTCAAAAACGCTTTTACCGCCTCTGTGGCATACCCATTTTTTGTATATTCTTTTCCGATATGATATCCCACTTCATACCCTTCGGCCATGGGCACCAGCTGAACATATCCCATGTTAGTACCGTCTTTACGCAACACCGGATACACTAATGGTCCTTCTCCGGTTTCATATACGCTCATCAGAAACTCTATGGTTTCCGCTGCATCTTCGATCGTTTCAAATACTTCGTCCGGCACAAATTTTCTGTTGTCTTCATCCAAGGAATTTTTATGTACACTTTCAGCCATGGATAAATCAAATTCCGTAATTATCAGTCTTTCAGTCTCTATCCTCACTCGTTTATTCCCCCATAAAACGTTTCAAACGCTCTGCTTGCTTTTCAATGCTTTCACAATATTTTTTTCAATATATTCTACTCTGTCAAAAACCATCGGTTTAAAATGTGCCGTGATGGCTACTACAATTTGATTTTTTCTATCAACATATATAATATTACCACCATCACCAATCGCGGCAATTACATCCCTTGTTCTGTGAGGAAGCCACCACAAAAAACCATAATCCTGATTTCCAAATTTTTCATCGGTAGATACGTAGGATTTTGTCATCATTTCAATCCAATTCTCACTTACAATACGGGTATTGTTATATACTCCGTTATTAAGCACCATCAAACCTATCTGTGCCATTTCATAAGCTGAAAGAGATAATCCCCAACCTGCAGTCGGCATACCTGTCGGGTCCAAAAACCAAACCTTTCCGTGATCTTTTTTGTTCATTAAATACTCAAACTGGTCTTCTTTGCTCTCGCAGCCTGCATTGCTTCTTGGTGCAATCCCTAAAGGTTTAAAAAGACATTCGTTCGCAAAATCAAGCACATTCATGCCACTTGTAATTCTGATAATTCCCAAAAGAATTTGAACACCGAGAGTATGATATCTGAATTCATTAGTGATACCGTTACGACCACCCAAAACATCCAATGTTGTCAGTGTCCAATCCTCCGATGTGCAAACCTTTGTCCAAGGTTCGCTCTTTCCCTTATAGGGTGCTGTCATTGTAAGCAAATGTTTGATTGTAACTTCATATATAGTTTGCTCTCCTCTTTTAGGCGTGTAAGTTTCCTTGTAATAGTCCATCACAAAGTCGTCTACACTTTTTATCAAACCCTGGTCAATAGCAATACCTACCAACAATGATGTTACAGATTTTGTTACGCTCATAACATTCATTGTATCGTCTTTTGTAAAACCATCTTTATACTCTTCTATTTCAAGTATGTTATCTTTATAGGCTACAATCTGCTTTATATTAATATCGTTTTTACTTGAATAAGTATCTAAAACTTTTTTCATCAACACTTTCTCCTGTCAAACAGTATAGATCCTATTATTTGGACGTCCTATAATAAGCCTAAGTGAATTAAAAATTAATTTCAATATTTTTTTACAAAAAAGACATCTAAGCCAATCAATGTCATTAAGTTAAAGGGTTAGAAAAAGAAACCTTTCCACAAATTAAAAAGTGGGCAGGTTTCTTTTTTGTATCACAATATCAATTAGATAACTTGTAATTTTTCTAACTGTTCTACATATTGCCGTTTATCGCACAGACAAGATGCAAGTTTCAGTTGCTTTGTTCCATTCAAGTTTCCATACACACAACGGTGGGGGCTTCTCTAATCCTTCGCAAACCTTATGCTGTCCAACCTTAACTTTCCTTTTGCCACCAATTTAATACTATGAGTACCCGCAGCAAGCGGCAACTGGATCACAGCACTGTTATAAGGGGCAAAATCACTCTGGAATACTGCAGATTTTGTTTTCGTCATAATTCCCAGCAAGGTATCTCCTTCATATACTTCAATAACAACATCCTCCTCAGAAACACCTCGAACAAACAGCCAGGGATTCTCCGACAAATTATAGATATTCGGATATTCTACCCAGCTTCCCTCTTCCATGAGTACATCAAAATGATTAAAAGCATTTTCTTTCTTTTCCACATGATGTCCTTTAGTGTACCACTCGGCTTCAATCGTATTCCATTCTGCATTATACTGACCTACACCATACTCACGGATCTGCATATCTGCACACATTTCTCCGTTTTCACGATAATGAATATACGCAAGTCCTGTAGCGCGCCGACAAGTTTGAACCGATTCATCCACCGTGAAAGCCATATAACACTGCTCATTCCACTCGAAGAAAGAGCCATGGTCAGTAGTCAAACCGATATTTCCTCTGAATTTGTAAGGACCATATACATTATCGCTCGTAGCATAAAAAGATGCCCAAGTAAGATAATATGTGCCCTTATGTTTGTGCAGAAAAGGTTTATCATCCGCAAGATTGTCTACTTCTATTTTGCGAGGCTTTTCTGCAAGAGAAACCATATCCTCGTTCAACTTCGCAATATAGTAACTGTCACCGCCAGCCCATACAGGTGTCCCAAACAAAATATAGGATTCGCCATCCTCATCAGTAAACACGGCAGGATCATAAGAACAAGTTGTAGTGAACTTATAGGGCAAAATGGGTTCACCCAGTTTTTCTACAAAGCCTTTACCCGGATCATCAGATTCCAATACATAGCTCTCTATCATACCGTTTGACACATAAAGATAATACTTTCCGTTTTTTTCTGCAGCATCTACAGCCCAACAGATATTAGAAGTCCCCATCGGCGTATCCTCCGGGGAAACAACACTCTCCTTTTTCCAGGTAACCAGATCGTCACTACTCCATATCTCCCAATCGCGCATCATAAAAAAGTCACCTTCTACCGGGCGATCAATAACATCATGAGAGGCATAAAGATAGGCACGGTTATTAAAAATGTGAACATGAGGATCGCAGACGCCTTGTTTAGAAATGATAGGATTTTTCTTGGCACGTATTTCCATTGATATTCTCCTCTTTGTAAAAATGATTTGGAATTTTTCAATCCCATAACTGTTCGATATATTCAAGTATTTCTAACTGTTCGACCTATTGCAGTTTTTCAAACAGTTTTTTCAATCATAACAAGTTCTTTTTTATCACAATAACTCCATTAAAACCGTTTAACAGCATATTGGATCCTCCAAAATTTTATTCTATCGGCACAGAATGCTTTTGTTTACTCCCAATCGTATTCATCTGTACCAAAATCACTTACCCACTTTGCGGGCGTGAGATTATCAATGATATCCAGGGGTACAGAAACCTTGTGCACGCCGGCCGCTTTCTCAAAAGCCGCCTTTATATCTGCTTTTACCTCATCCGTGTAGGCATTTTCACCTATGGACACAAACAGCGGGGTTCCGCTCTTGGCCAATACATCCAGCCATTTTTTGTTGGTCGCCCAGGGAATCTCTCCGGTGATACCGATACAGTCAGCATCCACCGCATAGAATGCATTATGCTGCATCATACGCAGTGCCAGGGTATTGATACCCATTTGCTTTGTTCTTTCCCATTCCACACCGCTGGTATCGTCTCCAGTTCTCTGCAGTTCGAACATACCGGCAGACAAATGAGACAAGGTATTACAACCGATAATGATCACATCATCTCCGGCTGCTTCTCTAATCACCTGATACATATCTTTTACGATCTGCGCAGTGGTACGGGTCTTATCGGCAAATACCACTTCTCCGTTTAAGGTTTCTTCACCCATGGAGAATCCCCACTGACCGAAAATATCATATGTGGAGAAATCATGTTTGATCAGCTTGTAGCCCCAGCCTGCGATCTTGCTCACATCTCTTCTGATAATATCCAGCACTTCCGTTCTGGAAGGATCCAGGAACTGACGCAAACCGTCACGCTTCATCACCCATTCAGGCTGAACGCTTTCCAAGGTAAGCAGCGGTCTCATCCAGATACCGGGATGAAGTCCCAGCGCTGTAATATCTGCAGCCATCTTTGCCATATCGCCAAAACGGAAATTAGCCTCCCAAGGGCCGCCGTTATAATAATATTCACTGGAACCGTGACTCTGGTTTACACAGAGCTGCCAGCCATCGTCAATGACCATATATGGTCTATTGTCTGTATCAGGGGCACATTCTGCAATTCTTCTGGCATGAAGCATGATCATCTCATAAGAATTGTGACCGTAGTTGCAATACCAGTCATTGCCGCCGTAAACAGGCTTCTTAGGGAGTCTGGGTGCATCACACATTTCCTTACAAAAATCATGTGCTGCCTCATGCAAATCACCGCAGTAGCTTGCTGCTACCAGCTGCGCCATAACCAATTCTCCGCCGTTTAAGTAGAAAGGCTGGGTACCGTTTCTGATATCCAGTGTCAGAGTCAGCACCTCTTTCTCATTCTTCCAATAACAGAGTGCGTTGGGCTGCACTTTCACACCATAGCCACAAGTGGTCTCCTGATCGGTATACAGGCAGTACCAGGGCAAAACTCTGGTCTCCTTGCTCCAGATCAGATCACCATAGCCGCGCTCCCAGTGATCACCATACACATAAGCATCCTGCATCTTGGAATCTACTGTATAGGAAAATCGGATTTTGGTAAGCCCTGTCTCCACAGCAGTTACAGATGCCGCACCGTCTTCAGCAATGCTAATCTTCACATCATCAGGGATTTCTTTACTCCAAGAACCGTTTATTAGTATTTCAATACATAAAGGTTTACGTAAGTCAATCAATTTCATGGTCCTATCTCCTCCATTAATTTGTCAATGAAAATTCAAATTTTTCTAATACTTCTTTTTACTCTAATTTTACCATGATGAAGTACTCCTGAAAATACACTTCATAAAATCTTAAATTATAAAGTTGTTATTATATATTTTTACGTACAAAAAAACCAAGGAGCAAATCCGCAGATTTACTCCTAAACATAATTTGTTTTAGAATATCAACTCGCACTCCCAGACATCCACTCCGCTGTCCTGGAAGATACTGTGGAGACGTTCACGGAGCATTTCCGCGGTGATGCCCTTCTTCAGGATCACCTGCAGGAAGCCGCCGCCGCCGGCTCCGGCGATGAATCTGCCGTCAATCAGATCTTCTATGGAGAGGAAAATCTGCTCGATACAGGTATTGGTGGACCCTGCATCCAACTGTACGGAAAGTTCCCAGTGGCGGTTCAAAAGCGCAGCAAAAGCATCCACATCGCCCTGCTCCAACTCAAACTTCATAAGGGCTGCCACACGCTTCATCTGCTGCAGAGCATCCAGACTCTCGGGACGATTGCCGATATAACCGCCCACCACATCACGCAGCAGATTTCTGGCAAGGCGACGCTGGCCGGTATAAATCAGAGCGAAACGCTCCTGTAGTTCTTTTACTGTCTCAGGTGCGATATTCACCTGTTCCAACCGGATATGCTGCCGAAGCCCCGGTTTGGAAGTGATCATCTTGATACCGGGCACCAGACCACCCACCTGGTCCTGCCAGCCGCCGCCGGTGCTCATCAACTGCTCCATGCACAGTACCACATCATAGAGTACGCCGTCATCTGCCGGCTCTCCCAGGAATTCATACAAAGCTTTGGCACAGGCAACGGACAAAATGCTGCTGGTGCCAAGACCGGAACCTTTAGGTACTCCCTTCACCTGAGTGGACAGGTAAATACCGCCGCCCAATTCTCTCAGTACCTGCTCCAGTTCCCTCTCGTCACCTGCCCGGATGATGCCGCAGGCGATCAGGGCCGCTTTGTGAAGTGCAAATTTATCATAAGGATTGCCGCAGTCATTAATCTCGTCCATCTGTGTAAAAATACCGTGAGCCCCTACATCCTGGCTCTCCAGCTCCACCACATACTTTTTCAGTCTGCGTACGGACACACAGACAGGCAGCTTCCCTTTAAGGGAAATGGCCGCATTTAAGACCACGCCGCCTTTTTCATTGCAGTGAGGCGGTGTATCTGTCCAGCCGCCTCCCCAATTCACGCGAACGGGAAGCTGCACGTTAACTTCCTCTTTTTGGATCTGCTGCTTGGCTGCCCGGTTAACGCTTCCTACCGCATCCCGGACTTGCTTCGACTCATTTTCTTCCCTGAACGACTCCGTAATCGCCTGCTGCAGCGCCTGGAAACATTTCTGCATATGTCCCTCTGTATCATCACGCTCCATCACACCCAGATGTTTCTCACCGGCAATGGCCAGACCATAATGCAGGCGCATTTTCAGGGAGTAATCGCCGGCCTCTATTTTTTCTAAAAACAACTGCTTTTCAGACTCCTTGATGCCGTTGCAGAATATCTTCAGTGCATCATTCACCGGCACCTGACTCATTATTGCAGTCACAAACTGTTCCACTCTCACACGGTCTCCCAGACGCTCACGCCAGGGGATCAGGGCACTGCCGTCCGCCTGATTAAAGCTCTCATACAAACTCAAACGCTTCTTGCTCTTCCACTGTTTCAGTCCCCCGCGCAGCTTGGCCACTTTTGCTGTATCAATCTCATAGTTCTTCCCTGCCTCCACAATTGTGGGACCATTCCACCGTACAAGGGCAGGCAGAAGTTTGGCATACTGCATGCACTCTTCCACAGTCTTACACACAGGATACAGTTTGGCAGTCCAAAGAGAATGATCAGGACCGTCCCAGATTTCTTCCGGGGCAATTCCCCATTTTTCCAAAAAAGCCGGCAAGGTACTTCCCAGGAAACCGCCTTTCTTCTCCAGACTGTCCTTAGGATTGTCCTGTACGCCATAAACACGCACTGCAAAAGATCCGTCCTTTAACTTCAAACCATGGAACACAGCCTCTCTGGGTATCACGGTGCCTGCCGGCACCTGAAGTCCGGACACTACGGCATTTTCTTTCACAATCACACCTTCACCAAGGTAACTGTTCTCAATATAAGCGCCCGCTTTCACGGTCACGTTTTTATCCACAAACACATTGTGCAGGGCATACCCCGCCTTTCCAACCGCATTGGCAGAAACCACCTGCTGCCAGCCCAGAAAAGCGTAATCCTCCACAGCCTCCGTCACCATATGGCGCAGTTCTGCGGTGGTTCCAAAATGAATGAACTCCGCCGGAGACAGGCACAGAAGCTTTAACTGATACTGATGAAGCACCTGCCACAGCATTTCACGGCATTTTGAAAGCTCCGGGCTGTAATCACCTTCCGGAGTCTCCTTCTGATATTCTTCCAGGGTAGCATCCTCAGCCAGAGGATATAAGAAATCCCCGTAGAAGCTGATGCGCACCTTTTCATTTACAAATTGATCAAATTTAGCCTTATTCACCACATTGCCGGTACTGATCAGGGAATATAGGGACCGGAGCATGTGACTGTCCAGCAAAATGGCACCGGTATCCAGATTCACCTGGCCACGGCCGTCCACAGCACCCCATTCGCACAGACTCTCCACCGACTGCTTGTGCAGGAAACGGCGGACTTTTTCGGAATCGTCCCCCAGGAACACGCCGTGATTTTTGCCGGTCTCTGCATCTTCCTTCATGGAGATGGCAGCCGCACCGTGGAACTGGGTATCGATCTGCAGGGCATTGAACAAAAGCAGCACATCTCCCGACATCACAAGCATACCCTCCTGCAATCTGGCAGGTATCAAAGATGTGGAAATCATAAATTCATCAAACAGGGCAGAGGGCTGTCCGTTGGGCAGCGTCCTGGGTATCGGAGAAAAAAGTTTGCCGCAGGCAGAATACTGAGGGATCCGCTTGCTGTCCCCACCGGAGTGGATCACCAGAATGCGCAGATTTTCAAAGAAATTGCTCTCATCCTTCTGTTCCTTTTCCGCGATAGCCTTCAGCACATTTAAAGTAGCACCGCCGGAGCCCACACGTTTTCCCTCCGGATCAGCCAGCACCAAATATTTTGTTCTTGCAGGCAGGAGACCTCGCTCCAGTCTGTATGAGAGTTCACTTCTGTAAACTGCCGCCTGCTCCTCATTGGAAGCTGTCAGTACCACATAATCCCACAGGATGGCACGTTTGCTGCGCAGCTGTCTCTCATATTCTGTCCATGCATCAATACAGGACTGCTGTAAAAATAAATGTTTTAACTGCTGAATGGTATGCTTCTGCATTACGTTTGGCTCCTCTGTGCAAAAATCCGATTTATTTTTGGTTTAATAGTTCTATTATACAGGGAAACCGACGCTTTTACCATACCAAAAAAGGATTTTATCTCTTAAGTATTCTTAATAACTATCTGCTCCATCACATCTGCCGCATGTTCGCAAAGATCACAGCAATGCTCCAGACTGTCATAGACCGCCTTATGCCCCAGCAAAATCCTGCCTGCACTTTTACTGCCAAACAGCGCATGAACAGCCTCCACATACACGGTATCCGCTTCGCTTTCTATGGTATTCACTTCCACCAAAAGAGTCCTGAGTTTCTCAGGTTTTTTAAAGTTTTTCACTTCTCTGACAGCCTCAAACAAAGCGCGTACACATCGGCCCACCACTTCCGCCAAGGCCGGTGCGCAGTCAGGCATCTCCTCCACGTGGAACATATACAGATCCTGCACCACCTCATCCAGCGCATCCGTCACATCATCAATGATCTGAACCAGCCTTAGGATATCCTCCTGGTCTATGGGCGTGATAAATTCTCTGTTCAGTCCTGTCAAAATATTGTGCCGCAGGTCATCGGCCCGGTTTTCAAGCAGATGCATGCTTTGCTTCTGCTCCGCTATTTTTTCCCACTTATAATCACGGAAAATCTCTATCAGCAGCTCTGAAGCCTGTACACAGTAAACCGCCTGCTCTTCTGTCAATTTAAAATAATCATTTTTGTTTCTTGCCATAAAATCCCTCCCTTATTTTTTCACACCAGCACCATCAGGAAAATCTTTGCCATGATAAATCCCAGCAGTCCGCAGCCGGGAAACGTAAACACCCAGGTCAGTATCAGTTCCTTCACCACACCCCAGTTCACATTTCTGATCCTTCTGGATGCTGATGCGCCCATGATGGCAGTAGTCTTGGTATGGGTGGTACTTACAGGAATTCCCGTAAGAGATGACAGCAGTAAACACAAGCTGGCTGCCACATCAGCAGAAAAGCCCTGATATGACCGCAATTTCACCATATCCATCCCCACGGATTTAATGATCCTGTAACCGCCGATGGACGTTCCAAGTCCCATTACCCCAGAACATAATATCATCAGCCATACAGGCACTGTAAAACTTGCCTCCCCGGTCTGACCGCTTGCAAAGGCCGCTCCCAACAAGAACACTGCCATAAATTTCTGGCCATCCTGGGCACCGTGCATGAACGCCATGGCCGCACCGCCTGCCACTTGCGCTCTGGAGAAAAAGTGCTCTGCCCGGCCTCTGTTCTGATTTCGAAATGTACCCACCGTGATCTTTGCTGTCAAAAATCCCAGCCCAAAACCTAAAAGAGTAGAAAGCAAAAGGCCCCAGATCACCTTCATCCACTCTGCACCGTTGATACCGGAGAAATCATTCTGTATGGCTACTGCCGCCCCGGACAATCCGGCGATCAGCGCATGGCTTTCACTGGTAGGGATTCCGAAATACCAAGCTCCCGTGGCCCAGATCACAATGGCTGCCATAGCGGCACACAGAGCGATCAGGGATGCCTTTGGATCGCCGCCAAAATCCACCATATTATAGATGGTCATCGCTACCGATGCATTGAGTGCCGTCATCACGAACACACCCAGGAAATTGAACACTGCAGCCATCACAATCGCTTTTCTGACACCGATGGCTCTGGTAGACACACAAGTGGCAATAGCGTTGGGCGCATCCGTCCATCCGTTTACCAGTATTACACCCAGCGTTAACACCGTGGATACAACCAGCATGGGGCTCCCCCACAACTGCTCCAAAAATACACTTATCGCCATCTTCTTCCCCCTCTCCGATTTCACAACAAACACTTTAACTGTACAAAAGTTTTCCCGCTTATTCAAAAAAGGGCCTGCAGACAATATGCCCGCAAGCCCTTCTGCTTTATTTAATTATATCATTTTCCCCATAAAGACGGGGTTAAGAATACCAGTCCTTTAATTGGACCGCTCCGGCAAAAAACCTTCAAATATGAACAGATCGAATGCCGGTTCCGCCTGCGCAAGTTCCTCCTGACTCCGAATAGTCCAGGCCACGCTTAGCGCTCCAAACAGGTATCTGTTGACCACACGTGAAAAGCTGTTTTTATGATGATGATCAAAGGCGATAAAATCCGGTCTGCACAGGAAATTGGTCAAGAGGTAATGCACCAGAAACATGGCCGCAGTCTCCTCCTTGCCGGACTTTTTAAAATTGGCAGAAAGCTGCCCCCGGATCACCTCAGGGCGGTGTTCTCTGTACCATTTTACCGCCATGGGATGAAAAGATTCAATACAGTATGCTCCTTTGTATTCCCGGATCAGTGCATCGGCTTTTTCGCAAACCACCGATGCTCTCTCATGGATCTTGATCTCAATGATCAGCGGTACCCGGCCGTCTACCATCTCCAGAAAATCTGCCAAACGGGGAATTTGCTCTTGGGATTGACAGAGGGTAAACTGCTTCAACTCCTCATACGTATAGTCCCTGACTTTTCCTTCCGCACCGCACACTCTCTTTAAGGTTTCGTCGTGAAAGACCACCGGTATCCGATCCTTTGAAAGCTGCACATCCAGTTCAATACCGTACCCGGCTTCCACCGCTTTTCTAAATGCTGCCATGGAATTCTCAGGAGCCTCACCCTCATTGTCATGAAGCCCTCTGTGGGCATAGTGCCACCCGAAAAGAGCACTGTAGTCAGGCCGCTTTCCCATTCGTGGGGCGATCATTCCCAGATACAATATGATAAGCACTGCTAATACTGCCAAAAACCACATAGTTTACAACTCCCCGATCCTTAATCTTCCACATCAAAATTTTCCAATATATCCTTCTTCTGCTCCGGTTTGGAATCACCGTGTTTTACCAGGCTCATGGTCATAATGGCGCATGTGGTAAAGAACATCGCGTAGGGGAACAATGTTCCATAGGATACATACTCAAGCAACAAACCAGACACAACAGGTGTAAAAATCTGTGCGGTCATGGAAAAAGTATAATACAATCCGGTATACTTTCCGATATCGCTGCCTCTGCTCATCTCCACTACCATAGGCAGGGAATTAACACCCACTGCGGCCCAGCCCATACCGATCAGGGCAAAGAAAATATTTGCTGTAACATTATATGTGGGATAGAAAAATACCGCCGAGTAACTGATCAGCATCAGGATCAAACCAATGATAATGGTCTTCTTTCTGCCAATCTTTGAGGAAATGATACCGATGGGCAGGTAACTGATGATTGCAGCCACCGTAGCTACCATCAGACAGCTGGCAAAACCGCCGCCTAACATCCCCCACTCTTTTTCTGCATAGCGGGAAAAGGCTGTTGTCACTGCATTGTATGCTGTAAACCATAGGAAAATGGACACCAGAATAAATGCCAGGCTCTTTTTCACTTCAGGAGCCAGACCTGCCGTCTCTTTCTTCTGCTCCTCTTCTGCCTCCTCGGGGTACTCAAGGGCAATCTGCGCAGCAATCTTTTTCTCCTTGGTAGTAATAAGCAACAGAACAATAGCCAGGATCATCATTGCCGCCACACCGACAAACACAGGCAGATAACTGGGATTTTCCACCTTTTTTACCAAAAGCTTGATCAGGATCAAGGTGTACACGCCGCCGATGGCGCCCATCAGATTGATCACCGCATTGGCCTTGGAGCGCAGAGGCTTCGGAGTCAGGTCCGGCATCAGCGCCACTGCCGGTGAACGGTACATAGCCATCGCCAACAATGTCAGTGCCAGCGCGATCACAAACAATCCCAGAAGCTGCATTTTGTCAGCCAGGGGCATCAGCAGCATAAATGTCACTGCTGCAATGGTACCACCGATAATAAAGGGTGTTCGTTTTCCAAGTCTTGTGTCCACTTTATCAGATAATGTACCGATAATGGGTAGCAAAAATACCGCCAGCACATTGTCCATGGCCATAATACCGCCGATAACCGCATCATTTAAATGAAAGGTATTTTCCAATATCAGCGGAATAATATTGTCGTACATCTGCCAGAATGCACTGATGGACAAAAAGGCCAGGCCCACAAAAAAGGTCCTCTTATAATTCAATTTCATGGTTACTTCCTCCCTATTCTTTCAGTAGAATGATGGTTTCTTATGATTGTACCATATCAGGCCTCCGATATCCACATAATTCAGGGCCTTTTCAATCATAATTTACCGCAAACTTCTTGCGCATAATGCAAATTATCAATATAATAAAAGGTAAGGACTTTAATTATTGCACAAACCCAATTATGAAAGCGAGCTTGCACATTTAATGGAAGAAAAAATTTGGCTGGCATTTCCGGTCAAAGAACAAATTCATATTACCGACATGTACTCCCTCTTTCGCATTCACTATTCTTCCGGTTTTGCCTTTCCCGGAGAATCCCATAATTTCTGGGAATGTGTGTATGTGGTCGGCGGCAGTATCTGTGTATCCGCAGATGAACGTGTTTACAATCTGGAAGGCGGTGACCTCATATTCCACAAGCCTCTGGAATTTCACAAATTTATCGTAAACAACGATGATGGTGCCGACCTTTTGATCTTCTCATTCACGGCCGATGGTCCTCTTACCGGGTGGCTTAGGGACAAGGTATTCAGGCTCTCCGATTACCAGCAATCTCTGATCACTTCCCTGATCGCCTATATGGAAGCCAAGTCCGCAGCCGGATCTGCCGGGCAGCCTGAGCATCATTTTCTCTCTGCTTTTGACCGGATCCCTTACTACTCCCAGATGGTCATCACCTATTTAAATCATCTGCTCCTTTCCCTGGCAGACGAAAGCACCATTGCTTCCGTATCTTCTGCCCCGGATGCCGTGACCTTCAGTAAGGCCATCAGCTACTTGAATTCCAATCTCCACAGGCAGCCCTCTGTCTCCGAAATTGCCCGGTTCAGCAATGTCAGCGAAACCGGACTTAAGCGGATTTTCGAAAAGTTTGCAGGCATCAGCGTACACCGGTATCTTCTGAAGTTGAAGATCAAAGCCGCCATGGAGCTTCTCCAGGATGGGGAAAACGTCAGCAACGTGGCAGAGCGCATCGGCTTCGGCAGCCAGAGTTATTTTTCCAAAGCCTTCAAACGCGAAACCGGTATCTCGCCTTCTGAATTCAAGACATCCGAAAATGCAGAGCGTTCCAAATAAACCGCTGCTGTACTTGGACTAAAATTACACATTTTATACCGATATGCTCATGGATTATACTTTTTAGTTTTGATATGATAAATTTATCAAGTGTCATGCCAGATATGCATGCTCACATAAATAAAGAAACCAAAAGAAAAAGATTTTTAACGGAGGAATGCAAAATGAACACAGAATTGTTGATTATGGCAGCAGGTATGGGCAGCCGCTTCGGTGGTCTCAAACAGATCGAGCCCATTGGTCCCAACGGCGAGATTATTCTCGACTTTTCCGTATATGATGCTGTACAGGCAGGCTTTAACAAGGCTGTTATCATCATCAAGAAGGAAATCGAAAAAGAATTCCGCGCAGCATGTGGTAAGAGAATCGAGAAGATGATCGATGTAGAGTACGCTTTCCAGGAGCTGGACAAGCTGCCTGCAGGTTACAGCGTACCCGCTGACAGAACCAAACCCTGGGGTACCGGCCACGCTGTATTATGTGCAAGAGACAACATCTCTGCTCCTTTCGCAGTAATCAATGCCGACGACTTCTACGGTGCAAGCTCCTACAAACTGATCCATGATCAGCTGGTTAGCAGCAACGATATGTGCATGGTAGGCTACAAGCTGGGCAACACCCTGACCGAGAACGGTACCGTTTCCCGTGGCGTTTGCGTAGTTGAAAACGGATACTTAAGCAGCGTTACCGAGCACACCGCACTTGACAAAAATTCCGGCATTCCTCTGGATACCATCGTTTCCATGAACATGTGGGGTATGGGCCCCGATGTATTCCCTTACCTTGAGAAGGAATTTGAATCTTTCCTGAAGGAAAAGATCAACGTACCCAAGTCCGAGTTCTTCCTTCCCAGCGCAATCAGCAAGCGTATCGCAGACGAGAACCGTCCCGTAAGAGTTCTGGAATCCGAAGAGCGTTGGTACGGTGTAACCTACCGCGAGGATATGCCTACTGTTAAGCAGGCTATGATCGATATCCTGGCAAAGAGAAACGCATAATTGGCATCGTTACACAAGGAATTATCAAATATTGAGAGGAAACTATCATGACACAGAAACAGTTAAATGAGATTTTAGACCAGTTTGATATCCCCGCTTCCATCACACCTTACGGCAACGGCCATATCAATGACACTTATCTGGTGACCACTCCCATGTACATCATGCAGAGAATCAACACCAATATTTTCAAAAGCCCCGATGAGCTGATGGACAATATCGAGAACGTTACCGCTTTCCTGCGTGAAAAGATCGTTGCTGCAGGCGGCAACCCTGACAGAGAGACTCTGACCGTTATTCCTACCAAGGATGGTAAGAAGTACTACAGACTGGATGACCAGAATGTGTTCCGCGTATATCTGTTTGTAGTAGATACCAAGTCCATCGAGAACAGCAAAACTCCCGAAGATCTGTTTGAAGCAGGCGTAGGCTTCGGTCACTTCCAGATGCTTCTGGCTGACTTCCCTGTTGAGAAGCTGTACGAGACCATCAAGGACTTCCATCACACTCCTAAGCGTATCGAAGCACTGAAGACTGCTATCGCTGAGAATAAGGCAGGACGTGCTGACAGCGTTCAGGACGAGATCAAATTCGCTCTCGATCAGGTTGAATGGGCAGGCAGCGTTGTAGCAGGTCTGGAAGATGGTTCCATCCCCGTTCGTGTGACCCACAACGACACTAAGATCAACAACATCCTCTTCGACCAGGAGACCGGCAAGGCTGTATGCGTTATCGACCTTGACACCGTAATGCCCGGCAGTATGCTCTACGACTTCGGTGATGCGCTTCGTATGGGCGGTTCCACCGCTGCTGAGGACGAGACCGATCTGGACAAAGTATGGTTCGACAAGGAATGCTTCGAAGCTTTCGCAAAGGGCTATTTAAGCGAGATGAAAGATTCCCTGAACGAAAAGGAAATCTCCCTGATGCCTCTCTCTGTTAAGCTGATGACCTACGAGTGCGGTATCAGATTCCTGACCGACTACTTAAACGGCGACACCTACTTCAAGATCCACAGAGAGCATCACAACCTTGACAGGTGCCGTAATCAGTTCAAGCTGGTTGCTGATATCACCGCTAAGGAAGCTGAGCTGGCTAAAATTATCAAGAGCTGCATTTAATAGCAAACTCTAAACTGTCAATACAACAAATCAAGGGCCAACATCTGATTGACATTGTCATCAAATGTTGGCCCTTCTTTCACTACTATATTTCGCTGTTATGCTTCATTTGCCAGCTTTCTGATCAGATCATAAGCAAAAGTAAGTTCCTCAATGGAGCAATGGTCCTGTACAAAGTGTGTAGTACAGCATGCCCATCTCTTGCCTTTCAGGAGACCGAATACTCTTCTGATCTCAGACTCCAGATGCTCATAATTGCCAAAGCCAAGTGCGGACTGAATGCACACACCGCCCAGGATACCGAACTTGTCCTGATACTTGTCCAGATATAAGGAGTAAGGCATGTTGCAGTTCTCCTGCCAGGGATGGATAAAATCATAACCGATCTCTACGATGCTGTCCAGAGCAGGTGCCACGCAGCCATCGCTGTGAAGGCTTGTCAGTACACCGCGCTTTTTGCAGGCTTCCACGATTCTCCTGTGCTGGGGAACGATCATCTCCTGATGCATGGCAGGGCTGAACATCATGGACTTCTGAGCGCCCCAGTCATCGGATACATGGATGCCGTCCAACCCTAAGTCGATCAGGCAGTTGGCATTTTTGATATTCCAATCAGCCAGCTTCTGATATACTTCCAGCAGCTCATCGGGATAAAGAGCCATGTAAAGCAAATGATTCTCAATACCGAACACACCATTCAGCGCCTCAAAGATACCGGGGGTCTGCATATAGCAGAAACGGTCGCGCTGCTTGTGATGAGCCATATTTTTCTTTACATCTTCGTAATCCTTTGCAAAATCAATCTCGTCAAAATCAAGATCAAGCAGCATCTCAGGAGTAACCTCAACACCCTGCTTTACCAAAGGATCTACATTCGTTCTAAAGGGACTGGGACCACCGAAAATATGTGCCATGTCAAATTCGTATTTGTCCTCAAAATTTGCTACAGAGCCATATTCTGCACTGATCTGCTCTGTCAGATTTGCAGAAACCCAGCCGTACACCGGTGTTCTGCCGGGGTTTTCGCCTTTCATTGTTTTGATTACCAATTCTGTTGAGTTCATGATTTTCCTCCGTATCTTTGCTTATACCACCATTACTCACGTGCCACACGCTCATTGCCACTTCTTGGCAATGGAGCTTTTCCGTATCTCTATTGTACGTAATCTTCGCATAGAATTTTACGCAACTTTCTTGTCTTCTATTATATTCTGTGTTACAGTAACTATCAACGGGGATTGCCACTAACTTTATGGGGGGATTTTACCATTATGGAGAACAAAATTATTGTTGAAGCTTTATCAAAAGGATCCGCATTTATCAATCGTTGTATAGTTAACGTTGCGACTTCCTACCATTCTCACAATTTTGTGGAAATCGCCTATGTGGCAGAGGGAAACGGTACCCACAACATAAACGGCAATGAATTGCCCATAAAAAAGGGAAACATCACGCTGATCAACTACGATGTCCCACACAAATTTGTACCTGAAGGTGGCTCCCTGATCATCTACAACTGCATTTTTACCCCCGCCTTCTTTGATGAAATGCTCTCGGGCAGCCGCAACTTTTTTGATATAAACAATCATTTTTTATTGGGCAATTTCTACACCAGTGATTTTACAAGCCACATTAATGCAGAAGCCGGCAGCAGTGAAAATGCCCACATCCTGAACATTTTTGAACGTATGCTGCAGGAATATGAGCGCAAACAAATCGGTTACAAAGAAATTATGAGGGGGTATCTGATAGAGCTTCTGGTGATCATCTTCCGTCTGCAGATGCAGACCGACGAGAATAAGTCCCACAAGATCATGGAATCCCTGGACTATATCAACGCTCACTATACCCAGGATATCAAATTGGAACATCTGGCCTCCATGTCCAGCGCCAGTGTCACCAACTTCTGCCGGCTCTTCAAGTCCCTGACCGGCACTACAGTGACCCACTACATACAGACACTCCGCATCGAAGAAGCCTGCCGTCTGTTAAGCTCTACCGACAAAAATGTTATTGAGATTGCAAATGATGTAGGTTACAGTGACATGAAACATTTTTATGATGTTTTCAAAAAAATCACTCATAAATTGCCAAAAGAATTCCGCTAAAAAATGGGTAACAGACATTATATCTGTTACCCACTTCTTCTCTGCTTTTCCGGCTTATCTCATGGATTCTGAAATAATGGAAATCACTTTATCGTAACAACCACCACATCCGGTAGAACAATGGGTGGTATTCTTTACATCCTCAAAAACATCCAGAAGCTGCTCAATCTTGTCATGCTTATGTATTTCATCCAAAATGTCAAAGAAACTTACATTGTTGCATTTGCACACAATATAGTTTTCCTTTGAGTGTACATCCAAAGGCTTCAGGTCACACACCGGTGCTTCTACAATTTCCGTTTTCCACAAACCATGCAGATTACAATATGCATACACCGCTACTGCTTTGTCACCGGTTACAGTAAACGCTGCCACCGGCGCAGCTCCCGGCTTCAATTGTTTGTACTGACCTCCCTTTTCGGTTTCCAGATAAATCCATTCAATAAAATGTTCCTCTGCCATAGGATGTTCAACAGATCCGACAGTCACACGCACCACATTATTTTCCACTTCTACTACCGGCAAATGCTTTTCCACACTTGCTTCCGCAGTATTAGCAGTTAATTCTTTCATAGGTTTCCCACAGCAAAACACGGGAACTCCGGAATCTTTCATTTTATATACAATATTTCCACATTGAGCACAAATATAGTTCTTCATAGAACTGCCTCCTTTATCTTTTTTTGTTATTTTATCACTTTTTGCACAAATATGCAAATAATATATCATTAACTCAAATCTGCACAAAATTATATATATTTCCCGCCAATTCTATTGACAATTCCTCAAAACAGGTGTAATATACCATCAAAATCACAAGAAAGGAGTAGTCATGACTATGAATAAATTCTTTTATTTCTTTTATTACTTTGTTAAGGGCTGCCCGCTTTCTGTGATATCCAAGGTATGAAATCAAAACCTTTAGATTACACAAGCCGGACGGTCCGCTTTCATTGTGCTATAAACAGCATCTATGAAAGCTTTTTTATTTTCAAACAAAACCACAATTATGGATAAAGAAAAGAGGTAAATGAAAATGCCAATGAATTTCCACCGAAAGCTCCCCATTCCTCAAGAAGTAAAGAAGGAATTTCCTTTGACAGAACGTATGCTGCAGGTCAAAACAGAGCGTGACGAAAAAATCAAAGCTGTATTTGATGGAAGTTCCGACAAATTTATTCTCATTATCGGCCCTTGCTCTGCCGACCACAGAGAACCTGTGCTTGAATATATTTCCAGACTTCGCAGAATTGAAGAACAGGTTGCGGACAAGATTATTCTCATTCCCAGAATCTATACAAACAAGCCCCGCACTACAGGACAAGGCTACAAAGGAATGCTGCATCAGCCGGATCCCGAAGCAAAACCTGATATGTACAAGGGCATCGTCGCCATTCGTGAACTACATCTTGCCGCTCTCCGGGACTTTGATTTCACCTGCGCAGACGAAATGCTCTACCCGGAGAATTACCGTTATCTCTCCGACCTGCTTTCTTATGTGGCAGTAGGCGCCCGTTCCGTTGAAAACCAACAGCACAGACTGACTGCCAGCGGTATCGATGCTCCCGTTGGCATGAAGAACCCCACAGGAGGAGATCTCAGTGTAATGATCAATTCTATTGTAGCAGCCCAATCCAGTCATACCTTCCTCTATCGCGGTTGGGAAGTTACAAGCGACGGCAACCCTTACGCCCATGCCATCCTGCGCGGCTATATCGATTTCGCCGGAAGAAGCACTTCCAACTATCATTACGAGGATCTGCTGAGAGTTGAGGAACTGTATCAGAAATCCAACCTGAAAAATCCTTCTGTGATCGTAGATACCAACCACAACAACTCCGGCAAAAATTATCTTGAGCAGATCCGTATTGCAAAAGATGTGGTGCACAGCCGTAATCAAAATGACACCATCAAGCGTCTTGTGAAAGGTTTGATGATTGAAAGCTATATCGAGGACGGTGCACAGGGCCCCGGAGAACATATCTTTGGAAAGTCCATTACCGATCCATGTCTTGGTTGGGAGAAAACCGAGCAATTGATTTTGGATATTGCCGATAAGCTTTGATAAGGATAACATCAGGATTTTCTGCCTGAAAGGAATATAAAATGGAAAACAAATTAGAGGAAGCAAGAAAAATCATCAACGAAGTGGATTCCCAAATGGCTGGTCTCTTTGTAAAAAGAATGAGAGCTGCCGAATTGGTTTTTGAACACAAAAAAGCATATGGCTTACCGATTTTAGACCAATCCAGAGAAAATGCCTTAATCGAAAAAAACACCTCTCTCATAGAGGATGAGGTTCTAAAGGGGTATTATATTGACTACATCAAGAATCTGATGGCCATTTCCCGTGCTTACCAGTACCGCATGCAAAACGGTCTGAATGTGGCATACAGCGGCGTTGAAGGTGCATTTGCCCATATTGCCGCAGGAAGAATATTCCCGGAAAGCAACCGGGTTTCCTGCAGAGACTTTAAGGCTGCTTATGATTCTGTTGTAAATGGCGAATGTGATGTAGCTGTACTTCCTATCGAAAACAGTTACGCTGGTGAGGTGGGGCAGACCATGGATCTCATCTTCTCGGGCGGCCTTTTCATCAATGGAATTTACGAACTTGAAATCCACCAGAATCTTCTGGGAGTACCGGGATCAACCGTTGATGATATAAGAAAAGTAACAAGTCATTCACAAGCGCTCAGTCAATGTCACGACTATATCACATTAAAAGGCTATGATACCGAAGAGGCCAACAACACGGCTGTTGCCGCCAAAATGGTAGCAGAGGCAAATGATAAGACCTTCGGTGCTATTGCCAGCCTGGAAACAGCAGAACTTTACGGTTTAAAAGTGCTGGAAGCCAACATCAACAAGAGCGGTGAAAACACCACCCGCTTTGCGGTTTTGTCCAAGGTCCGGGCTAATTCACCGTCTCTTTCCAATTCTGTCCTGATGTTTACCGTCAAAAACGAGGCCGGTTCACTTGCGAACGCTATCAGCATTATCGGAAAATACGGTTACAATATGACCGCACTCAGAAGCAGACCTCTCAAAAAACATTCCTGGCAGTATTATTTCTACATAGAAATTGACGGTTCCACCGATACCGCCGAAGGGAAGAAAATGATAGAGGAACTAAACAAGTTGTGCGACAAACTGAAAGTGGCAGGCACCTTTGCACCACACACTGAAATATAGAACCCATTACGTTTGAAAGAATCAGTTACACCTGAATTTTGCGTGGAGGTGAAATCAAAAATGATTGTAGATGTAAGTAAAAAAATATTGATCGTGGGACTTGGTCTCTTAGGCGGCAGCTATGCAAAGGTGCTGAAAAGATTCGGATTTCATATAAGCGCTATTACCAAAGAGCAAAGCTCTATAGATTATGCCCTTAAAGAGCGATTGATCGACGAAGGTTCTATAGAACTGGACAAAAGAATGATCGGAGAAGCTGACCTTATCATCTTTGCACTCTATCCCCATGTATTCGTGGAATGGATCGAACAAAACCAGGGGCTTTTGAAAAGCGGCGCTCTCATTACAGATGTAACAGGTGTTAAGGGAAGTATTGTATACAAAATCCAGGATATGCTCCGCCCCGATGTGGAATTTATTGCCGCACATCCCATGGCCGGACGAGAGGTTTCCGGCGTTGAAAACAGTACCGACAAAATGTTTATAGGCGCCAATTACATTGTTACGCCCACCGAAAAAAACACGCAGGAAGCAATTCAAACATGTATGGAACTGGGAAGACTCCTGGGATTTTCAAATGTCGCTACTCTCTCACCGAATGAGCATGACGAAATGATCGGCTTCCTTTCCCAACTAACTCATTGTATCGCTATCACACTTATGACCTGCAACGACAAGGAGCACATGGAAAAATTTACAGGAGACTCCTTTAGGGATCTGACCCGTATTGCACGTATCAACGATCTCATGTGGAGTGAGTTGTTTGTGGCAAATAAAGAGGCACTCCTGGAGCAAATGAATCTTTTTATCGATAAGTTTAACGAATTAAAAACAATGCTTGAAACTGAGGATATTGAGGGAATGAGGGCAATGATGCGTCACTCCACAGAACGCAGGGCACTGTTTGACAGAAAATGATCGGCGCAATGCATCGTCACCGCATTTTCGTAATCATAAAATAAAGGCACCGTTTCGGCGATGCCTTTATTTTATGATTATAATTGTTTTCTATTAAAAATCAGAATACTGATCACAAAGCACACAATGCTTACAACCACCGTAACAGCAAGTGATACCATATAGTTTTCCTTCCCCGCAGTGCCGTAGATCAGCGTGTTTCCATCTGCCAACATAGTGGGCACATACTCTTTTAATTTGGGCAGGAACCCCAAAAGATACGATGCAAGCACTACACCACCTGTTACTGTAAGCACTCCTGTGTTTGAATTGGCAATGGCAGAGATAAGAATCAGTAATGCAATCACCCACAAACCAAATAACCACCAGCATACTACAGAAAACATAAGATTATGTGCCACCGAATTATCCCAGAAGTATGCATTGTAACCGTACGTAATACCGAAACAGAGCCAGTAACCCAATGTCCAAAGAACAGTAAGTGCAACCGTTTTGGAAACCACAACTTTATAACGCTCCAGTCCTTTTGTCAAAAACAACACTAATGTCCCCGTTTGGTATTCTCTGGTGAAGATACTGCTTTCCAGCAGAACAAAGGCAATCAGCGCCATAGGGATATTCTTGAAAAACTGTACCCAGGAATCCATTGCGCTGACAGTTACATCCGTTACGATCATCCCCGTTTCAGCCAGCGAATCGGCCATTGCTTCAAGCAGCCAAGGGGTTAATTTTGCAACAGCAGGATTCATAATGCCAAACAATACAAACAGTATACCCAGAATCATCACTCTGCCCGACCGGATCTGCTCCAATACTTCTTTTTTTATAAAGGCAATCAAAGATTTCATTTCCGTGTCACCTCCATAAACAAAGACTCCAACGTCGGCTCCAGCCGCTCAAATTTCAAAATAGCCATATGTCTGTCTGAAACAAAGCGCAACACCTCAAACACCGTATAATCACTTTCGCAGAATGTAATTTTATTTCTGCCTATTTGCTTCATACCGGGAAAAGTCTGCATGAGAATTATCATATCGGTATCATTTTCCGTTTCCAACTGATATTCTTCACTTCGATATCTGGTTTTTATATCAGAAAGTTTTCCCTGAATACCTGCCACACCATTGTCAAGAAACGCCACATCGGTACAGATACGTTCCACGTCTGAAAGGATATGCGTAGAAAATATAATTGTCGTCTGTTCTTTAACAGCCAAAAGAATGTCCAATATCTCTTTTCTGCCCACAGGATCCAGGGCTGAAGTAGGTTCGTCGCAGATCAACAACTTAGGATGATGAAGCAGCGCCTGTGCAATGCCTAACCGCTGCTTCATCCCTCTCGAAAAGCCTTTGATACGGTGCTTTTCGTCACCAAGTCCTACCAGTTCCAGCAGTTCTTTGCAGCGCTTCTCATTCTCTGTTCTTTTTATTCCACTAATTTCTCCGCAGAACCGCAGATATTCCGGTGCAGTCATAAACGGATAGAATTCAGGCACATCAGGGAGATAGCCGATGTAGCGATTGGTTGCTGTTTGCCCGTAAACCACTTTTTCCCCGTTTACTATAATCTCTCCTGCATCTGCTTTTAAGAGTCCCAGTATGGTTTTCATCGTCGTTGTTTTGCCTGAACCGTTTTTGCCGATAAATCCGAATATGCTGTGTTCCGGCACTAAAAGATTCAGCCCACGCAAGACCTCTTTATCACCAAACCGTTTCTGCAGACCGGTGATGCGCAGCATATCCATTACGCGTCCTCCTTACCCAGCAAGAAGTAAAGGATCGGTCCCACAAAATTCATCAGCACAATGGTAATGATCAGCCATAACATACGGTTGCCGCGCTTATAAGTATTGTGGGTCAGAATGTGATACAGCGTATAGCCCAACAATGCAAATTCTGCAATTACAAGGGGAATCAAGAAGGGAAGAAATTCCATGATCTTATCCATTGCTTTTGCCCTCCTTGTCTGCATACACCTCAATGCACAGTCCTTTTCGACCACACTTCGGGCAAGTCAAACGGCGCATTTTCGGCGTGTGATATGCCCAAAACACTTCCTTGAAGCGAGGCTTGAATACCTGGTGGCATTCGGGGCATATATAGGCAACACGCTTAAAATAGCTGATCGACACAATCGTTCCCCACGGTACTGCCACACAAACCCAAAGGACAAACAGCCACCAAAGTCCGTTGGTAATCCATAAAATAATGGATACCCATTGCAGCATTGTTACAGGAATACCCGTAAGCACCATGATCCAACGCATTTTCCTTAATGCTTTTTTGTTTTTCATTACATACGCTATATCACCGATAGATTCAACGGAGAAATTTTCGATTTCTTTCAGCTCACGCTTGATTGATTCTATGATACCGAGTTTCCTTTGCTGTTCGTTCACTTCTTCCCGAAGTACCTGTTCCTGTTGGTCGAGAAGAATGGATATAATGTTTTCAGGATGTTCATCCGCAAACAGCTCACCAATGCTGTTTATGGACACTCCCACATCACGCAGGAAGCATATAATCCGCATACGCTTCAGATCATCCTCAGAATAAAGCCGACGACCACCTTCTGACAATTCACTGGGCACAAGGATATTTCTGGAATCATAATACTGCACTGTTCTGACAGACACACCGCAGAGCTTGGCAATTTCTCCTGTTGTGTACTTTGACATAGCTTTCACCTCCTTACGCTGCTTATTTTACATCATTACGCAGCGTCACAAGCAATACCTTACGCAGGGGGATTTTAATAAGCCGCCCATAGATCACTACAGGCGGCTTAACATAAACTCGATCCGATTCTATTATAATCGACTTATCTCTTGGACAACAAACATACTGTTTCCACATTCGCCGTCCAGGGGAACTGATCCACGGCCACAGCCTTCTCCACCACGTAACCGCTCTCCAGGAATACTTCCAGGTCTCTCACCAAACTGGTAGGCTTGCAGGATATGTAGACGATATGGTCTACACCATACGCTATGATCTTGGGCAGTGCCTTGGGATGGATACCGTCACGGGGAGGATCCAGAATGATCATGTCAGGTTTCTCTTCCACATCATCCAACACCTTCAACACATCTCCAGCAATAAATTCGCAGTTATCAAGACCATTCTTTGCCGCATTTTCCTTTGCTGCCTCAACTGCTTCTGCTACGATTTCCACACCTATGACCTTGCCTGCCGCAGGTGCCATCAACTGTGCAATGGTACCGGTACCGCTGTACAAGTCAAATACTGTCTTGTCCTTACCGCCCAGATCTCCCACGTATTCTCTGGCAGTCTCGTATAACACAGCCGCGCTGTAGGAATTGGTCTGGAAGAAGGAAAAGGTGGAAATTTCAAATTTCAGTCCCAGCAGTTCCTCTTCAAAAGTCTCGCAGCCGTACAGAATATCCGTGCGGTCACTCTTTACCACATCGGCAATAGAATCATTGATAATATGCAGAATGCCGGCAAAACGTCCCTGCAGACTTCCATTCTCCTGAAGGGTAAGAAGTGTCTTCAGAAAATCATTGATCAGATCCTGCTCTACCGCCTCAACATCTGGCGCTGCATCTGCAGTTCTATCCATGGTATCGGCCTTAGCACAAGCCTGCATATCAATCCCGGTATATGTATCACAACTTGCCCAGGGATTCTGAGAGGTAGTCACCAGCGCCACCAGAATCTCACCTGTGCCGGATGCCTTGCGCACCAGCAAATGACGCAAATATCCCTCATGGCGCAGTCTGTGGAAAAATGTCACATTGCGCTCTGCAAAAAACTCACGCACAGTCTTTAAGATCAGACGGTAATCTGCATCCACGATCTTACAATCCTCTACGGATACAATATCATAAAAGCTGCCACGTTTGTGCATACCAAGTGCCAGCGGACCACCCATATATTCATCGCCAAAGGAGAATTCCATTTTATTGCGGTATTCGTACTCTTTCGGGCTGCCTTTGATGCCCTCCCATTGCCAGGGTTCTTCCTGACGGTTCAGAACACTGTCCAAAAGCTTTTTCACCTGGGCCGACTTGACAGCCAGCTGCTCCTCGTAGGGCAGGGACAGATAGCAGCATCCTCCGCATAACCCAAAATGGGAACACGGATGACCGGTTTCCAGAGGTGATTTTTCCAACACCTCAAGCAATCGGCCTTCCGCCTTCCCTTTTCTCACTTTATTTACGGAGAGCTTCACTTTCTGTCCGGGCAGGCTATTTTTCACGATGACGGTGTCCTCTCCCACCTTTACAACTCCTTTGTTGGGAAAGTCCACTCTCTCTACAATGCCTTCACATACCTGTCCTTTTTTCATTAGTTTAGTTCGCTCCTTCGTCCTCGAAGAAATCATCTTCTGCTTCTACCACATCGAATTCATCCTCGAACTCATCCTCAAAGTCCTCAAGATAATCCGGTGTGAAATAACGGTATACTGCATAAGCAATAGCAGCTACAGCGGCTACAGCACCGATGATCGCCAACACCCACAACAGAACATTGGTTTTCTTCTCTTCCTTTTTTCCTAACAGCTCATTCAACTTAGCCATTTCAATTAAATTCTCAAATTTGTTCATAAAAACACCCCGCCTTTCTCGTGCTATTGTTGCTATTATAGAATACCACATCTTCAGAAAAATTACTACACTCTTTTCAATTTTGCAAAGGATGCATACATGATTTTTTGACCCGCCTTATCAAAAGAAATGGTCACTTTATAATCTCTGGGTTCTCTGTCGATGGCAAGCACAGTACCCTCTCCATATTTAATGTGACGCACTCTGTCGCCCACACCGTACTCCAGAGCCGAAGGGGCCTGATGGACCATCCCCTTCTGTAAGCCCGCCAGATTGTTCAGACTGCTCATTTCCTTGGCAATAAAGGGCTTGTCGGCCTTGGCAGTCACCTTGGGCTTTAATGTGGCCTTGGGTCTGAAATCGTAACCAACACTGCTGCCAAAGCTTCTGCTGTTTCCGGCTTGACTTCGCTCTGTCGGTTGACTGTTGTAACCACCGCCAAAGCCCCGGTTCAATTTTCTCTCAAAATCTTCAAAAGATTCGAAGCTGCGGCGTTTTGCGGCGGGAGGCGCATTGTCCAAAAGATTTTCCGGGATCTCCCGCACAAACCTGCTCACGGGATTGTACTGGGTCTCGCCCCGGATCATGCGGGTGCGGGCGCAGGTGATAGTCAGATCCTTCATTGCTCTCGTAATGCCTACATACGCCAAGCGGCGTTCTTCTTCTATCTCAGCAGGATCATCTGCTGCAATAGTCATATAGCTGGGGAACAGACCGTCCTCCATACCTGCCAGATATACATTGGGGAATTCCAGACCTTTGGCACTGTGCAGGGTCATCAGGAGCATCCTGTTATCGCCATCCTCCACCGAATCAATATCTGCCACCAGGGCAATCTCCTCCAAAAATCCGGAAAGTGTAGGATACTCATTGCTTTCCTGATAAGCTACAGCCTTAGTGATCAACTCATCGATATTGGAAAGGCGGTCCTCCGCCTGCTGGTCATCGTCGCTCTCAGCTTTAATATATTCCACATAACCGGTCTTTTCTATCACCGCCTGGATCAGATCGGAAATCGGATAAATATCCAGACCGCTTCTAAACACCTGGATCAGATTCACAAAACCTCTGATCTTCTGTTCTGCTCTTCCAAGGCCGTCAATCTCATCAGACTGGGTCATAGCCTCATAGAGGCTGATATCCCGAATTGCCGCATACTCTGCCACCTTCTCCATGGTGGTGGCACCAATGGAGCGCTTGGGTACATTGACAATACGGCTCAGGGCCACATCATCGCGGCCGTTATCGATGGTCTTAAGATAAGCCAAAATATCCTTAATCTCCATCCTGGAGTAGAAGTTGATACCGCCTACCACCTTATAGGGGATGCCCTCCACTACCATACGTTCTTCCAACAGACGGGCCTGGGCATTGGTGCGATACAAAACTGCAAAATCCTTGTACTCTGCCCCTTCCCGCTTCACCTTGCGTATCACATCATCAGCGATATATTCTGCCTCCTCATAGCCTGTGTCGAACTGCTTGAAATGAACCCTGCTGCCACTTTCCTTGTCCGTCCACAGCGCTTTGTCTTTACGGCCCACATTGTTGCTGATCACAGCGTTTGCTGCGTCCAGAATATTTTGGGTGGAACGGTAATTCTGCTCCAGCTTTACCACTTTGGCCTCAGGATACACCTTCTCAAAATCCAGGATATTGCGGATATTGGCTCCGCGGAACTTGTAGATGGACTGGTCATCATCACCCACCACGCATAGATTCCGGTAACCGTCCGCCAGAAGACGGATCAACTCGAACTGTGCGGTATTGGTATCCTGGTACTCGTCCACCATGATATAACGGAAGCGCTCCTGATAGGAATGCAGGACCTCGGGGCAGGCCTTAAAAAGCTCCACAGTTTTTACAATGATATCGTCAAAATCCAGGGCATTGCTCCGCTGCAGAGTCTCCTGATACTCCCTGTAGGCTCTGGCGATCACTGCCTTGCGGTAGTCGCCCATCACGGAAAGCTCGTACTCACGCACACCAATCAGTTCATCCTTCGCAGAGGAAATAGCGCTTAACAGTGTCCGTTCCTTATACATCTTGGTATCGATATTCAGGCGCTTACATACGCCCTTCATTACAGACTTCTGGTCATCGGTATCATATATGGTAAAATTGGTATCATAGCCCAGCTTATCAATATATCTGCGTAAAATCCGCATACAGGTGGCATGGAAAGTAGCCACCCAGACCTGACTGCCGCCAAACCCTGCAATCTGGTCCACACGCTCCCGCATCTCCTGGGCTGCTTTATTGGTGAAGGTGATAGCCAGGATATTCCAGGGATTCACACCCATTTCATCAATCAGATAAGCAATCCTATGGGTAAGGGCTCTGGTCTTGCCGCTGCCGGCTCCCGCCAAACACAGAAGAGGCCCTTCTGTGTGCATGACTGCCATCTTCTGGGCCTCGTTCAAAGTATCATAAATGCTCATATTACCTCTTCCTTTTTCAGAAAACAATGCCTTATTTTCTGTCTCTGTCATCAAAAACATCGCCGCACTCAGGACAGAATCTGGGAGGATTTGCCGGATCCTCCGGCTCCCAGCCGCATTTGTCGCATTTGTACAAGGGTGCTCCTTCCGGCTTCTTGGCACCGCACTCCGGGCAGAATTTGCCCTGGTTTACTGCACCGCAGCTGCAGGTCCAGCCTGCTGCCTCAGGCTTTTTCGCACCACAGTTGAAGCAGAATTTCCCTCTGTTATCGCTCTGACCGCAGCTGCAAGTCCAGCCAAGCACAGGTGCCTGCTGGTTTTCGAAAGCACCGCTCATTTGACTTGCATTCATCTGCTGCATTGCCGCCTGATTCTGGGCATCCATCTGATACAGCTGGTTTACATTCATACCGCCCATGTTATTAGCCATATTCATGCCGGCAAAGGCCATCATGGGGCCTGCAGAAGTATTGGCTGCTGCCATTTTCATGGCTTCTGCCTGGGCGGTGGTCAAAGTTGCAGCTGCCATACCTGCATTTCGGAATACTGCCGTCTTCTGCAGATCTTTGATCATCTGCTCGTCTTCCTCGGAAGCCTTTATGGAATTGATATTCAGGGTAACGATCTCAATACCCCGCAGTTCACTCCAAAGGGAGGATAATTCTTCATTCAAAGCTTTAGCCAATTCCATGGTATGGGCAGGCACTTCACTATAACGGACACCCATAGCGGAGATCTTTGCAAAAGCAGGCTGCAGCGCTGTCAAAAGTTCAGACTTCATCTGACCGGAAATCTGGGCACGCTCATACTCGCGGGTCACATTTCCGCAGACATTCTTGTAAAATAACAAAGGATCGATCAGACGGAAGGAATATTCACCATTGCAGCGCACTGCGATATCTACATCCAGCCCGATATTCCTGTCTACCACACGGAAGGGAATAGGACTTGCTGTACCGAAAAGATTGCTCTTGATCTCCTTGATATTAAAATAGTAAACCCTTTGGTCTCTGGCAGTATTGCCGCCGAAAGCAAAACGTCTTCCGAACAGTGCAAAGCTGTTTTTCAAATTTTCTTCCAGATTTCCGCACAGCAGGCTGGGCTCTGTGGAGGTATCGTATACGAATTCACCTGCATCAGCACAAAACTCTACGATCTCGCCCTGATCCACAATGATCATGCACTGACCTTCATTCACCGCCACAATAGAACCATTGGAAATAATATTATCTGTTCCCTTGTTGCTGTTGCGGCCTTCATTCACTCTCTTCTGTCCCTTTACCACAAGCATATCGTTTGAAAGGGAATCACAGTAAAAATACTCTCTCCACTGATCTGCCAACAGTGAACCGATTGCGTCTTTTGCAGCTTTTATTAAACCCATTATTTCAACCTCCGATCATTCTCACCTTGGATGTTTCCAATCATTTGTTCTATCATAACAAATTTTACACATTCTCTCAACTGCTTTCTCAAAGATTTGGTTACATTTTAGAAAGCTTTCTTTTTTCTGAAAATATCTTTACAAACAATAGCTTTTGCACTAAACTTATTTCTATAGTTTTTGCAGTAAAACAAATAAAAGGACTGAAGTAAATGGGAAAGAAAGCAACAAAAGCAGCAGACAACATGTACTATCTGGCCAGATGTGAGGCCGGTGAGGGCAATCCCGAACTCAGCAGCCGGGAAAGCGCTGCGGAGGTTATCGGTATTGACCGCACCAGACTGGCACGCATCGAACTGGATACCATCTCTCCTTACCCGGAGGAGGTAGCAGCCATGGCAAAGGCCTACAACACACCGGAATTGTGCAACTCCTACTGTGCAAGAGAGTGCCCTATCGGCCGTGAAAACGTTAAAGAAGTGACCATTGATGACTTAGACCGCCTGACTCTAAAAGTGCTGGGCTCCTTAAAAGATATCGACGACCTGCGTGGTTCCCTGATTGCAGTCTCTGAGGACGGTGTCATCACCGAATGTGAGAAGCCTGTGTTCCAGAATATCCTGGACTCTCTGGAAAAGATCAGTTTGAACGCCAAAGCCCTGCGTCTTTGGGCCATCAAAAATATACGCGTCAAAGAAGATTGATTTTTATTATTTTGCCGCAGCTTCCGCAAATTCAGTTGTGACCAATTCCTCATAAGGAACTCTCTCTTTGAGCACTCCTGCTCCGTCCAGAATATTCTGCAGCAGTTCAAAGGAATCCTTTTCGAAGACCAGATCTGCTTTCCAGGTATCCTGGACATGATAACGCTCCACGATGGCAGTAAGAGTATCCATATCAGTCTCTGCAAACTGAGGCGCAATGACCTTGGCAATTTCTTCGGGAGTATGGGACTGCACATAGTCCATTCCCCGCTGCTGTGCATCAACAAATGCCTGCACAGTCTCTTTGTGATCTTCCAGAAAGCTTTTCTTAGCAGAAAAGGAAGTGTAGGGCACATAGCCCGATTCCTCCCCCAGAGAGGCCACTACGTGTCCGTCACCTTTTTTCTCCAACAGCGTGGCATGGGGCTCGAACTCAATGGTAAAGTCCCCCTGTCCGCCGGAAAAAGCAGCTGCTGTGGAACCGAAATCAATACTCTGGTCAATGATCACATCTGTAAAAGGCTGAATATTATTTTTCTCCAGGATAAATTCAAATACCATCTCCGGCATACCGCCTGCACGGCCGCCCAGCACTTCTTTTCCCTTCAGCATATCCCAGGAAAACCCATCAATGGGTTCTCTTGACACCAGAAAATTGCCTGCACGCTGGGTCAATTGTGCAAAATTCACCACATAATCTTCCGTTCCGCCTGCGTAAGTATAAACAGTACTTTCACTTCCCATAAAGCCTATATGCGCCTCATCTGTCAGCACTGCTGTCATGGTCTTGTCTGCCCCAAAGCCCGTCACCAGCTCCAGTTCGATTCCTTCCTCTGCAAAATACCCCTCTTCTATGGCCACATACATGGGCGCATAAAAAATGGAATGGGCCACTTCGTTCAGGATTACTTTTGTCTTCCCGTTGTCTCCGATCGTCTCATTTTTTCCACCGCAGCCTGTCATAGAGAACACTGCCATGACCAACCCTAAAAACATAGCTGCTGCTTTTCCTGTGGTTTTCTTTCCAATGCTTTGAAAAATCTTTTTCATAATTTTCCCCTTTTTTATGATGCACTATCTTATGCGCAAAAAAAAGAATGTTTCCAATTGCAGGACGGGGACAATTATACTATAATACTATCAAAAGTTTCTCAATCTTACAGGAGGCTTTCTGCGCCAAGATCTTCGCTATGGCCCTGATCACATGAAATGATTATGATCTAAGTATTTGAAACATTTTTTATGAGGTGAATGTTATGGATTTAACAGGAAAGAAAATTTTATTTTTAGGTGACTCTATCACCGAAGGCTGCGGTGCCAGCGATGTATCAAAGTGTTTTGTCAGCCTGATCGCAGAGCGCGAAAAAGCGACCTGCGTGAATTACGGCATCGGCGGCACACGTATTGCCAAACAGACCACCCCTTCTGCAGAGGCACGCTGGGATCAGGATTTTATCTCCCGTGTAGCAGGAATGGAGGACGAAGCGGATGCAATTGTAGTATTCGGCGGCACCAACGATTTCGGTCACGGCGATGCTCCCATCGGCAGCTTTGAGGATCGTACAGAATACTCCTTCTATGGTGCGCTCCACACCCTTTACATCAGCCTGATCGAGAAATACCCCGGTACTCCTATCGTAGTACTGACTCCCCTCCACAGACTGACCGAGGACAACACCAGAGGTGACGGCTTCAAGGAGCCCGCGTCTCTGACTCTGAAGGGCTATGTGGATATCATCCGCCGGGTAGCGGAATACTACTCCCTCCCTGTACTGGACCTGTATGCCACAAGCGGGCTCCAGCCTAAGGTTCCCGTAATCCAGGAAAAGTTCATGCCCGACGGACTTCACCCCTGTGATGCCGGCTATGAAATCCTGGCAAACAAGATTACACAATTCCTGAAACAACTCTAAAATTTCAAAGCTCCGGCCGTCGACTGATATGTACCCTCTTTACTGGACATCCAGTAAGGAGGGTATTTTTATGCGCTATTCATATGAATTTAAAAGGAAATGCGTCGAGCTTTATAGGAAGGGAGAATGGCCAGATACACCTAATGG